>CAVWMM010000011.1:0-623295 GCA_963756105.1 uncultured Solirubrobacterales bacterium | reverse complement strand
CGGTCGGCCTGCTCGTCATCCAGCTGCTCATACGCGCCACCCAACGAGGCGAGCGCTTCGCCGAGAGCATCCGTCGCACCTGCAAGCGAATCAAGTACCTGGCGGGCCTCCGCCTGGGGGTAGGGCATCCCCACCAAGAATAGTTCGCCGACGCCACCAGCATCACGCGCTAGCCCAACCATCCCGGCCAAGACACGCCGGCTGGCTCGCGGAATCACCCCGGTCCACTTTCCCCCGATACTCACAAGCGACGGAAAACACCGCCACCGCTAGCTCAGGGAATCTTCCAAAGCGCGCGCAGCGTCGAACAATTCAGCGCCCGTCTCGCCGAGGCCCTCGCATGCGCCACCTCTGGTTCGACGGACCTCCGGAACGACGAGGCGCGCCGCTTCTGGCAAACGGCGGACGCTCCGCCCGCCTCGGCCGCCAACTTCCGGCCAGCATGGCCGACCGGCACGACCTCAAACGGCGCTTGTCCGAGATTCGCGACGAACTGCGCGTGACACCGGCGCGAGCACTTTCACCGTTCGTCGAGGCAGCGATCAAGCGGCACCGGGCGCAATCAGGGTGTCCCGGTTCACGCTCGGCGCGGCCCGAGCTGGCGCCTTCTTGACGAACCTGCTCGGTGCGGTCGCTGCACTCCCGGCGTGATCACTTGGCCCGTTCACGCGCCCGGACCGCGCCACGCGTTTGTCGCCAACTGGATCGTGAGCTCGGCGACGTCGGGCCGAGCAAAGCGATTTGTTTGGCACCGGCGCGTCCAGCGCCTGCTGTTGGCGGCGGCAGCGATCCGGGACCCGCGACCAGCGCTGCTGCATTCCGGGTGAGCGACAGAGTCAGTCGAGACGCGTGCTCCTCGATCAACGCAGCGACGCGCCGGTGGACGGCAAGAGTCTCGAGTTCGGTGCCAATGCACCAGTCTCCGCAGCTGCCGTTGGAGTTGTCGAGGCTTGTACATGTCGCCTGCTGCAGCAGCGAGGTGTCGGTCGGTCATCTCCGACGGCCCCGCCACGAGCAGCCACGGGCCCGGTGGCGCGCGCAAGGGGCCGGCCCCCGCTGCTGGGCGGGGGCCGGTCGCGGGGGCGAGCGATTCCTCGGCCCGGGGCAGGTCAGCTTTTGCCGCCGTTCCCTCTGCTGCCGCTGTCGCCGCTGTTGCCGGACGCCGCGGCCGGGCGCCAGCAATGAGCGGCCGGACCGCGCTCGCTGGCGCGCTACTCGTGACGGTTCCGGAGTTGCCGGACTTGCCGCCGCTGCCGAACTTCCGCTGTTACCGCTGTTGCCGGCGCGCCCCCGCTCGAGGGCGCCACCGGCCGGGCAACCGGGCGGCGGGGGCGGCGGGCCGGCGGGCGCGGCCCCCCTCACAGTGCGTTCGTTCCAACTCGACCTTCCTACCGTGTTTCCACGCCGCGATCACGACCGTATTGCGCGCGGCGATCTGCTTGGGATCGACTCTACGCCCGCGCGGGCCCGGCACGCCCGCGCGCGGGGTTCGGACAATATTGGTGATGCCCCCCGTCGCTTGCTTTTCGATCCCGGCCCCGCAGCGACCCGCGACCTGCACGATCTTCGCCCTGACGTCCATCGCGGCCAGCCGCGAGTTCGCCCCGGCGACCCCGCCGAGCCGCTGATCTTGACGGTCACGGTGCCGTCGTAATTGGGGGTGACCGCGAACGCCGGCGGGCTGCTCGCCCCGAGGACCAGCGCCGCCGCGGTGCCGGGCCGGCGACGCCGACCGAGGTGCCGGCGAGCAGGCGCGGTCGCGCCCGCCGCGCTGGGCGCTTGGCCGCGCGGCGTCCATCTGGGCGAGACCAGCCCCGTGCTTGCGGACGAGGTCGCGCCACAGGCGGTCCTGAACTTACTCATCGCCGGATGCTCCTTTCTCAGCCGGGCCCGGGCCCGGGACAGCCGCTTTCGCAGCACAACGCGCGAACGCCGAGCGCCGTCGCGGCCTCCTTGGGCGTCAGCTCGGCGAGGTCGACCAGCTCGACCGCAGCACGCTCGAGCTCGGGCAACTGCGAGCAGCGCCCGATCAGCTCCCGTCCGGCCCGCTCGGCGTCGATCTTCGCGGCCAGCTCCTCGAGCTCGTCGATGTCCAGCGGCCGCGCTCGGCCAGCCGGGCGCCGCGTCGCGGCCGTTGGCGCCTGCGCGCAGTGCCGGCGTAGACGTGTCCGGCGATCCCGAACAGCCACGCCCGCGAGGTGCCCCGGCCCGGGTCGAAGGTGTCGAACGCACCGGCGGCGCGCACGAACGTCTCCGAGGTCAGGTCCGCGACCACCTGCGTCTCGGCACAGCGCCGCGCGAAGTACGCCATCACGACGTCGACGTTGCCCCGGTACATCCGCTCGAATTGACGAAGGCCGAGCCGCCCGGCTTGCCCGGCCGACGGCGTTCGCCTCGGGCGGAGCCTCCGAGCATCGCGACCTTCGCCGCCGCTGCTGTGCTCATATGTCCCCAGTTGCCGAGTTCGCCCACTGCTGTGACATCACAACCATGCAATCCGAGTTCTACGCAGCGAGCCGTAACACGGCCGTAACGGCTCACGCCCTCAGCGCCGAACCCGGTAGGCCAGCGCCGCCTTCATGCGCCCGGAACTCGCCAAGGGCAGGGCGTCTTGCTTCAGCTCTCCTAGCGCTGCGCGAGCCAACAGCGTCTCTCAACACATGCCCGCTCGGGACGACAAAGGGCAGCGGAGCGGGATGCTTCTGGTAAGCCGCCAAAAGCAGCGGCCATCGACCCCGGCAGCCAGAGCGCTCCTCCGGGCTAGGAGCAGCAGCGCAGCCACCCGTCCGGATGATCGCGCCCGAGACTGCCGCTAATCGATCGATGCGACACTCAAGCCATGCCGACTGACATCTACTTCGCCGGTGAGAATGTGCGCGTGAAGGTCGACGAGGAGCCGCGTCAAGTTGCTGAGGCTTTCACGTCCGCCCAAGGTCTTCCGTTTCGCCTAACGGCCCCAGGCGGTCACCGCGACGTGTACGTGAACCCCTCGATGGTCGCGTTTTGGCTCGTCTCGGAACCTCGTCACGAGTTCGAGCCTCCGTCAGGCCGGCCGGAGGAGTCGCCGCAGCCTACGAAGGGGCGAGAGGCTTTCACGGACATTTGGGGCCGGCCCCTTCGGCGGGAACCGGGCCGCTGAACCGGTACACGCGAGACCAATCCAGCGACGTTCCCGACCACCCGGACGCGACCATCGCCTCCGCCGTGGGCTACAAGCAGCGGCGAGCCCACTCGCGCTGAACGGCAGGAGCGCGCGTCAGCACGAGACCGCTGCATTTCGATCAGAGCAGCGACCCCCCGTCGACGGCAAGGGTGTCGAGTTTCGGTGGCTTTGCAGCAGTCTCCGGTCGAGGTTTGTGGCAACCGTGCGGGCCCGACGCTCATCCACGCGCAAGGGTTCTCCGCGCGTTCGCGCCCTTGGTCAGGCGTTGGCGGCGAGGTCCTCGACGTAGGTTTTGGCGTAGTAGTTGAGGGACTCCGCGTGCGCCGCACGAAGCGCATCCGCGGCCCGTTGCTTGGCCGCCTCATCGTCGCCCACCGCGACGCCGACGACGTAGTGACCGGCGCGCAGGTGCTCCGCGTACCGGCGGACGTGGTCGGCATCGTCGCTCAGCGCTGCCTGGAGCCGTCGCATAATCGTGCCGCCCATCCCGTGCGCTTCGCCTTCGACGTCGATGCGCGCGAGGCCCTCGTCACCCTGAAGCACGTCGCAGCGATCAGCTCCGAATCCGGCCCGCTCTAAGCGCTGGCGGGCATCGTCAAAGGCCGCGTCGTCGATGAGGATCCCCACGACGCTTCCGCGCGGGTAGGGGAAAGAGTCAGACTGGTTGGAGCTGCTGGACATGATGTCGTTCTCCGTTCCGGAGCGCAGGTCCGCGCTCGGTTCTTTTAATCGCCGGTGGTGGACCAGCGGCCATCGAGTGCTCGGTTCGATCAGGTTGCAGGGCCTCGCGGCCCTGTGCATCATCCGAAACGGACGACATCGGCATTAGCCGGGCCGCGGCGGCCGTCCGGCTTGCCACGCAACGTGCCCACTCGCCACTCTGCAACACCCACGGGCTGCCTACGTCGCTCCTGCCTTCCGGTGCAAACGAGCAGGCAAGCGCCGACGACCAAACTGCTGGTGCGGGCTGACAGCAGCAGCGCGACCCCCTTCCGGCTGCTGGGCGGGAGCCTCTGATGAAGCCAGACGGATCCCAAGCCTGCTGCTGTTCGAGGCATGAAACTGTTGGTTGGAGGCTCTGTCCGGGCCTGACCTTAGGGTCGGGTGATCCGGGACGGGGGCTTTGTTTGGGAGAACGTAGACGGGTAGGCCGTAAGTGATCGATGGGCTTCGAGCTCGTGCTTTTCGTTCGGCCGCGCCTGCGACTTGCCTGGATTGAGCGGTTGAGCTCGTATCGGTCTGTGTCGGTGTCCCGCTGGTTCTCCCGCGCAAATGGCGAGCTGTGGAGGTGAGAGCGTTGGGTTTGTCTAGATGGGTCGGTCGCGCGATCGGCTTGGACGTGCATCGTGAGTTCTGCGAGGTCGCGATCTGCGAGGACGGGAGGACGCGTTCGGGGGGTCGGGTGCCGGCTACGCCTGAGGGGATCGGGGCTTTGGCGCGCAGCCTGGTGCGTTCAGATCGGGTGGCGTTGGAGGTGACGGGCGGCTGCTGGGAGGTTGCGCGGATCCTCGAGCCGCGTGTCAATCGGGTGGTGGTGGTCTCGCCCGACGACACTGGGATCACTAGCGCGCGGGCCAAGACGGACAAGCTCGACGCCAGGGCGCTGGCGAATCTTTTGTGGAGGGGCGAGCTTGAGGCGGTGTGGATGCCGGATGAGCGCTGCCGGATTCTGCGCCGGCGATTGGCGCGCCGCCAGCAGCTGGTGTGGTCGCGCTCGCGCGCGAAGAACGAGATCCACGCGGCCCTGCAGCGCCGACTGCAGCCCAGGCCTCCGTGCTCGGATCTATTCGGCGTCAAGGGTCGGCAGTGGCTCGCCGGTCTGGAGCTGCCGCTCGAGGAGCGCGAATCGGTCGACGCCTGCATCCGTCACGTCGAGTTTTTGGACTCAGAGATCGCGGCGGTTGAGCGGCTGATCGCAAAGCAAGCGCTCTCCTGGCCCGAGATCCGCAGGCTGATGACGGTGCCGGGGGTCAACCTGATCTGTGCGGCCTCGTTCATCGCGGCGGTTGGGAACCCCAACCGGTTTATGACCAGCCGTAACCTGGTCGCCTACCTCGGTCTTGACCCCCGGGTCAAACAGTCCGGCGAGGGGCCGGCGCGCAGCGGCCGGATCTCAAAACGCGGCTCCCCATCCGCCCGCTGGGCGCTCGTGGAGGCGGCCTGGACTGCGGTGTTGCAGCCCGGTCCGCTGCACGCCTTCTACGTGCGCACCAAGAACCGCCGCGGCCACGGCAAAGCGATCGTCGCCACCGCCCGCAAGCTCGCGGTTCTGTTCTGGTGCATGCTCACCCGCTCAGAGGACTACGCCCATCAGCAGCCCTCGCTCACACGCAGGAAGCTCAGACGGCTGGAGATCACCGCCGGCGCGCCCAAGTACACGCGCAGAGCCGCGGGCATCTGGTCCACAAACGACCTCATGCGCACGGCCGAGCTCGAGCTCGCTCGCCAAGCCGAGACCTCCTACAACCGGCTGGTCCAAGACCAGCAGGCCCCAGGACCAGCAAGAAAAGCGGGCGCGAGCGTGACACTGGAGCGCGCATAGATAAGTCACTCAAAGAGGACAAGCCGCGCGGCAGACCACAAGCTCCTGACGTCTGCACCTCGCTACGTCATCGACTCGCGCCCAGCCGACAACCTACGCCGCGACCGGCACGCTGACAAGACCAAGGAAAACAACACCACCGCAAATACCGACCAACCCCGACTCGACTTTCATCGGTCGATCATTGCGGAAGCGTTGAGGCGAAGCTATGGGCAGCGTTACGTTCGGCCGTTAGGTTTTTTCCTAACAAAGGTGCGTCAGGAAGACTGGGGTTGTTTCTGGGGCGCCCTTGGGGGCCGTCGCGTTTAGGATTGGGGTGATCAGGGATGTTTTTCAGTGGGGCGCGTAGGTCGACCCCGCATGGTTCGTTGGCGCCGGTGATGAAGTTCTGGTTGACCCCGGTGCCATTGAGGTTCGCCCGGCCGATCGTGGTGCCGTTGGTGTTGGCCCAGTAGACGTGGCTGGCGTCGACAGCGACGAAACAGGGGACCTTGCCACCGGTGATGAAGTTCTCGTTCGCGCCCGTGCCGTTGAGGTTGGCACGCCCTATCGTCGTGCTGGTCGCTCCGTCGTTAGCCCAATAGACGTAGGCGTTGGCTGCACCGGCGAATGCAAGGCACCCCACCACGGCGGCCAAAAGGACGCTGGCTAGAGCGACGCCTCGACACCAGGCACGGCGAACTGCTTGCCCCATCTTTCGGCCTCCTTGAGCAGTCAAAAGACGAGCAAACAATACCGTCCACGCGCTTTCCGCGGTCTGGAGCTTTTGCCAGACCGGTGGATGCTCAGGTGGCTTCCGCTGAGGCTCGGTAGTACTCGATCGCGCCGGTTCGCTCAAGGTCCTCGAGCAGGATCGCTTCGGCGTCGAGGACGAGCTCGATCTCGTTGCTGACGACCACGCCGCCGCCCGGGATCTCGTCCTGCCAAGAGACGCCGAAGTCCCGACGGTCGATCCGGGCGGCGGCCTCGAACCCGATCCGGCGCATCTCGCCCTTGTCCTCGCCTCCATCCCACCACGGTGTTTTCCACTCGCCCAGGGCAGCGATGTCCAGCGCGACCGTTCGCGTGACGCCGCGGATTGTCAGCTCAACCTCGCCTTTGAACGTGGTGGCGCCGGTGCGCTCGGCGAACCGGCCGGTGAACGTGATCTTGGGATGATTCTCGACGTCGAAGAAATCGACGCTGCGCAGATGCTCGTCACGGGCGGCCTCGCCGGTCCAGATCCCCCCCGCGTCGATCTCGCCCTCGAACGTCGCGTCCAGGCAGCGGTCCCAGTCGAGCTCCAGCCGTCCGTGGATGTCCTTGAACAGGCCGCGCACCCAAGTGACCATCATGTGCCGGGCGCGGAATTCGACTTCGGTGTGGCCCGGTTCGAAGATCCAGGTTGACATCAGCTGTACTCCTGACGTTTGCGGTACGGAAAAAGGCGACTTCGTCGATATAACATCAGCTCCAGTCCTCACCCGCTTCGGCCAACGGGCATCGGATGGCCGGCGTTGCGGCTGATCGCGTTCTACGCGGGTGGGTTATCAGCGGTGCCCGGTTTCGCCGGATCTTGGCGCGCGCTCCTAGTCCGCCCCCGCAGCGACGGTCCGCATGGTCGAGCCTCGACGGGCGATGCGCTGGCGGCCACTGCTGGCACCGAAGACGCGGACGCCCGGCCATAGGCGAACGGGAGATAGCCGACGAGGAACCTCGGCGCCACATGGCGAGCACGCGCGAGCTGCGCCACCGGGACGACTGATTGTCGTTGTGGAGCGCCATGGGTCGGGCGAGTCGTTGTTGCTCGTGTTGAGGAGCCTCGACGACCTCGAGCCAAACAAACCACTCCCGCCTCGACGCGGGCGGCCCTGCGAGCTGGATCGATCGCTCCCCGCATTCGCTCGGTCTTGAGCAGGATCGTGTTCTCGAGCGAGCCGAGCGGCCCGGCGTTGTGCTCTGTCCCTTCGGCTGCGATCTGCTGCCCGAACTCGCGCGCGAACAGAACAGCTGCTGCGACATCCCGCGGCGACTCTGGATACACGACCGTCGTGGGTCGTTGCTCGATCGCGAGGTTCCACGCTCGTCTGGCATCGTCGAAGTGTGCGTGCTCGGGGATCACGACCATGGCGATCGCGGTGAGCGCCATCCCCGAGGCGACGACCGGTCGGGGACCGGTGCGAGGCACGATCAGTGCGTTGGCGATCGCGGCGGCGATCACCACGGCTCCCGACAACGGAAGGAACGCGAGTCCGCCTGAGAAGACACGGACCGCGTCATCGAGTTGGCGACAGCGGGATGTCAGGCGAGCATTGGCGTCGGGCCGCTGTCGGGCGATCGCCGTCGCCACAGGCCGCACCCATTCGCCTTGCGTCGTCCCGTGGGACGGATTCTCGAATCCCCAGCCAGACGCGGCAGTCTCGTCGCGGGGACGAGACGGATGGTTCTCGTCCAAGAGGGTGGTCGGCGTTAGCTCGAATACGGCTAGCACCGGCTTCTCCTTCCGCGGAAAAGCACGGCCCCACACGGGTCGCTCACGACACCCAGGTGGTCAGCGACGCGGCCGGTTGCGCAACTGGCGAGGAGCAGGCGCGTCGGACCCGCGGGTCGAGACCCGCATTCGTGCTTGCGCGGGCACGGCCAGCACGGCTTTGTGGCTGCGTCTGTCCTTGGTTAATGTTTGCCGGGTGATTGGATCTCGAGGGCACGTGGCCCGAGCCGACAGCCGGGCAAAGGTCTACCGGGAGGCGGCAAATGCCCGAGTCTGTTGATCCTCGTCACCTCTTGCTGATCGGGGCCGGGCCCGGCGTCGGCGCGAGCGTCGTTCGGCGCTTCGGCCGCGAAGGCTTCCGCAGCACACTGATCTCGCGCGGCGAAACGCTCGAGCAACTCGCCCCTGAGCTGCGTAGCGACGGGCTTGAGATCGAGGCGGTGGGCGCGGACATCGAAGATCTGGACGGCTTCCGCGTGACGCTCGAGCGGATCTTCGGCGCCCCAGGCGCCCCCGGCGTCGCCGCGTACAACGCTGCCCTTCCGGATCCTGGCGAGATCCTCGACGCGACGGTCGGACGGCTCCGGACCGCATATGACGTCGATGTCCTCGGCGCCGTCGTCGCGGCACAGGTCGCCGCACCCGTCCTGCGGACCGCCGGCACCGGCACCCTGCTCTTCACCAGCGGCGGCTTCGCTGACCATCCGGTGCCCGCACTGGCGAGCCTTTCGATGGGGAAGGCCGCGTTGCGCTCGGCGGCGACCCTGATCGCCGCCGGTGTCAAGGGGGACGGCATCCATGCCGCGACCGTCACGATCGCCGGCTCGGTCGCGCATGGGACGGCGTTCGATCCGGACAACATCGCGGAACTCTTTTGGACCGCCCACACCGACCCGGCCGACGCCTGGCAGACCGAGTATCGATTCACAGGCGCGTAACGGGTCCACGACACCGAGACGCGACGGACCGTGATCCGTGCGGCGTGGGCTCCCGGCGAGTCTCCGGGCGGCGCGCCCCCGCGCCGGGCTCGCGCTCGACTACATCGCGAGGCACGCGCTCGACTTCTGGCTCACCACCGAGGATCTTCCTCACCCCGACAACGCGTCACGGTCGACCGTCGCGGGAACATCCACCTGGACAAGAGCTACCGCAACATCGAGCCGCATCGGCGGCTCCTAGCCAAGCTCAAGGGCGCTGCTCGCTCCGATCGGGTGCCATCAGATAACAATTCCGCGTTGGTCGGCGCTCAGCCAGCGGATCCCGCTCGCTGGCATCGCCGACAACCGCGGCACCATCCGGTTCGGCACCGACCCCCGGCGCTCCGCGCTTGACATCAACTGCAAAGCGCACGACCTTGACAACCTGTACGTCGTCGATACCAGCTTCTTCCTGTCCTCGGGTGCCGTCAACCCTTCCCTCACCGCGATCACCAACGCCCTGCGCGTCGGCGACCACCTCCTCGAGCGGCTCGCCGCCCCGTACATGGCAACCAGCGTTGTGTGAGCGGTGAGCCCTGCGCGGTACCCGCCGATCGCCGAGCACGGGGTGATCGGCAACCTGCACACGGTGGCGCTGATCAGCACGGACGGAACGATCGACTGGTATTGCTCCCCGCGGTTCGACTCTCCGAGCATGTTCGCCGCGTTGCTCGATGCCGACCGCGGCGGACACTTTGCGCTCCGGCCGGCCGATGGCGAGTCGCAGAATAAGCAGCTGTACTTGCCCGACACCAACGTGCTGATCACCCGCTTCCTGACTCCCGCCGGAGTCGGGGAGGTCCAGGATTTCATGCCGGTTGGTGAGCTCCTTGCGGGATCGCACCGTGACCGGCTGATTCGCCGCGTGCTGAGCGTCCGCGGGCGGATGCGGTTCGAGCTCGAATGCGCGCCGCGGTTCGATTTCGGGCGCGAGCGACACCGCGCCGAGCGGCCACGTCGGGAGGAGTGCTGTTTGAGAGCCCCGGCGCGCGGGTCGCGCTCGAGACACAGACGCCTGTCGAGGTGCGCGACGGTGACGTGCACGCCTCGTTTGAGCTCGCGGCGGGGCAAAGCGCGACGTTCATCCTCGAGCACGTCCCAGGCCAGTACGAGATGCACGGTGACAGCGCGGAGGAGACGAGGGAGCTGGGAGACCGCACCATCGAGTACTGGCGGAGGTGGTTGGCACAGTCGCGCTATCGGGGCCGCTGGCGCGAGACCGTGCACCGCTCGGCGCTGACGCTCAAGCTCCTCACCTATGCCCCCACCGGCGCGATCGTCGCCGCCCCCACCACGAGCCTGCCCGAGGTGCTCGGCGGCGAGCGCAACTGGGACTACCGGTACACATGGATTCGGGACGCGGCGTTCTCGCTGTACTCGCTGCTCCGGCTCGGCTTCACCGAGGAGGCGACCGCGTTCATGGACTGGCTGACCGATCGGCTGGCGGGAATGCACCTCGAGGAGAGCAGCCCGCTGCAGATCATGTACGGAATCGACGGCCGGCGCGAGATCCCCGAGCAGCTGCTCGAGCACCTCGAGGGATATCGCGGCTCCGCCCCGGTGAGGGTCGGAAACGACGCCGCCACCCAGCTCCAGCTCGATATCTACGGCGAGCTGGTCGACTCGATCTACCTGTACGACAAGCACGGCACGCCCATCTCTCACCGATCGTGGGACGACATCACCCACATGGTCAACTGGGTGTGCGAGAACTGGGACCAGGCCGACGAGGGAATCTGGGAGACCCGCGGAGGACGCCAGCACTTCACCTACTCGCGGCTGCAATGCTGGGTCGCGGTCGAGCGCACGCTGCGGATGGCCACCGCCCGCGGGCTACCGACCGATCGGGCCCGCCTCGAGGCGGCCCGGGATCAGATCTACCGTCAGATCCACGAGCGAGGCTGGAACCAGATGCGCGAAGCGTTCGTCCAGCACTACGACACGGACATTCTCGACGCATCCGTCCTGTTAATGCCGCTGATGAAATTCATCGCACCCCAAGACCCGCGCTGGCTCTCAACGCTCGATGCGATCGGAAGCGAGCTGGTGTCAGATTCACTCGTCTACCGCTACAACGCCGAAGCCTCCCCCGACGGGCTGGCGGGACGCGAAGGAACGTTCTCGATCTGCACCTTCTGGTACGTCGAGGCACTGGCACGCGCCGGGCGCTTGGACGAGGCCCGGCTGATCTTCGAAAAGATGCTCACCTACGCCAACCACCTCGGCCTATACGCCGAAGAGATCGGCCCGAGCGGGGAACAGCTCGGCAACTTCCCACAAGCCTTCACCCACCTCGCACTGATCAGCGCCGCCGTCAACCTCGACCGCCAGCTCGGCTGACGAAACAGGAGCGTGACCACGTCTCGCGGATGGCGTTCGGCCCTAGGCGCGGGTCACGCTTTCGCTCGGCTGCAAGCATCTGCGTCGCCGCGATCCGCGCCTTGCTTCGCGCGGATAGGGAGCTCAGCGGTCACCGCCACATTGGTCGGCGCCGCGACGCCGCCGCCGTTTGCGCTTGCCGCGCTTAGGAGGTGGCTCGCGATCGCTGACGAGATGCGCGTTCCTGGAAGAGAGCAGGAGTACGCTGACCCGTCAGCCGGAAAGCTTGCTCGGGCGTCAGCGTCGGCTGCGCCAGGTCGTCGCTGTCATTCGACTCGCTCAGGGGCGCTCCCAGTCACGCGCGGATCGCTGGCGTCGGCGAAGGGCGCCGCCGCCCTCCCCTGGACGGCGGCGATTGCCACGTGGTCGAGGCATCGGAGGTTCTCAGTGCGTCGCCGCGCGACCGACCCGCTGGAACCCGCCGCTGACCCAATCGACGATGAGACGGCCATAGTCCTCTGACGCCTGCTCCCACGCGAAGTGGCCGGCATCCAGTGGATGGATCTGGCTGTTGGGCAGCAGATCAACGAGGTACTCGTTGTTGGACCACGGCACCAAGTCGTCGTCGCGTCCCGCCACGATCTGCGCCGGAGTGGTGATCGTCGGCAACAGCTCGCGCAGCACCGGGTTCTGCTGGGGATAATGGCGAACGAAGCGTGCGGACTCGGCAAAGCGCCCGAGGTCATACGCGCTGACGTAGTCCTCATGAACCTCGGGCTCACTGTCGGCACGGGCTGCTGGCTCGACGGCGAATCCGATGTTGGCTCGGGCATCCAGCCGTCGGACGACGTCGAGGCTCGGGGCCTCGATGACGTCCTTGAGCGCGCCACCGGCATCGATGGGAACTCGCACCGCGCCTCCGCCAATCGTCAAGCTCGTGATGCGGTCTGGAGCGTTGGCCGCCAAGAACAACGCGGCGGCGGTGCCGACGTCGGGACCGACGACATGCGGCGCGTCCAGGCTCCACTCGTCGATGAGACGCGCAAGGAACGTGCCCATCGCGTCGGGCGCGATCAGCTCCGGCCGACCGTCAGAGTGGCCAAAGCCCGGCAAGTCGATCGCAACTACGCGAGCGACCGCCGACACCCGGTCCCAGATCCGGCGGTATGCCCAGAGGCTCTCCGGCCACGGGCTCAGCATCAACACCGTTACTGCCGACGAGTCCGCTTTGTTGTCAGCGAACCGCACGCGCACTCCATCGCACACTCGAAATAGCGGCGTGATAGGCGAATATCCTGCCGAATCCGTCATCATCCTCTCCAGATCGCCTTCCAGCTCAGTGGCCCGCTCGCACGCGCGGCGCGTCCGTCTCACCGCCGAAGCGCTCGGACGAGTCGTCCGCGAACCCATCGTAGTGCTGGAAACCGAAATCCGTGGGCGTCAGGGTAGACGCGTGCACCCGCGCTGCACAGGTCTACCGAGCCCTCCTCGGCGCTGCAAATCCTGTCGCTTGCGATGCGCTACGCGACCTTCGAGACGCGTCGCGGCGACGCCCTGCCAACCGCGCAATGCAACGGATGAGAGGAGCTGGTGTTCGTGGTGCGCTCACGGCGGCTGCGGCTGCGCCCGCAGCGGCCCGCGATTCCAGCGGGCGTGCGACCAGCTTTCGCGCTCGCCGGCTTGGCTGCGCTGTCCTCATGGTCGATTGGAGGGCTCGCGCTCGCGCTCGGCCCGGGCCTGACCGCGACCCTGTTTCAGAGCTCCGATCACCTAATCGGCGGCCTGAGCGTGCTCACGCTCGCCGGCCCGGCCGCCATCTCTCAGCTCGTGTTCCGGAACACCCCACCATGGGCCGCCGCCACCGCGGGCTGGATCGCGCTTGCGGTCGGATTGCTCGGGATCGTGCTCGCCGTGCGCTCGCACGGGGTGGCGAGCTTCCCCGACCCGACAAGCTCACCACCGCCGCCTAGCAGCGGCAACGTCCTCGGCCTCAACGGCTGGTATCTCGCACTCGGAACGGCGCAAGAGAGGCAATCGCCCGCGTACAAGCAAGCAGCAGCCACATGCCAACTCACGCCCCGCTGACCTTAGACACTCTCCTTCCTGCGTGACCACTGTCCGCTAACCGGCTAGGTCGTTTGGACCGCTGGGCACCGTCAGTTCAGATCTCGGCGACGGCGATCGCACCCGCGTCTCGCAGTGCCTTGGCGTCTGCGCCCAGTGATCTGACGGACGTGAAGTGCATCTGGGCAACGTCGAGCTCCAGGACCTGTGCGTCCTCCGGCGCAAGGCGCTCGAGGAGGTCCTTTGAGGCCAGGATCCGCCCGTTCGTCGCAATCGCCTCGATCCGTGCCGCTTCGTTCATCTCGTCCCCCATCGCGGTGACCTCCAGCCGGCCGTAGCTCGAGACCTGGCCGACCGTCAACGTCGCGCCCCAGTGAAGGCCGACATTGACGAGAACGTCGGTCGCTTCGCCGACAAGGCCACCTGTGCCAGCGCGAATACGACGTGCGGCATCGATCGCGCCACGTGCAGCGGCGGACTCCGTGTCGGCGCCGTCGACGACGAACAGAGCCGAGGCGCCGTCGCCGGCGTGCTTGCCGATCAGCCCGCCGTTGGCAACTACGGCTGCGTCGACGAGGTCGGTTAGCGACCGAGTCAACCTGAAATACGCTCGGGAGGAGAGACGTCGGGAGAGCTCCCCTGACGCCTCCACGTCGGCGAACAGAATCGCGGCCTGCCGGCGGGCAGGATCCCGCAGTTCGAGCATCCGCTCGTACATCGGCGCGTGACCGCGCAGAAGGCGCGCAGAAACCACGTCGCCCAGCAACGGACGGAAGAAATGCAGCGTCCCGACGTGCACACCGCCTGGCGCGACTACGCGCAAATAGACGTCGGTGAGGCGGCCGTGCCAGACAAGGACGCGGGCTTCGTCGTCGCTCAGCTCGCGCTCAACCACCACCGCCCAGTCCGCCGGCCGTGGCTCGAGGTCGCGAGCAGCGTTGGCCATCGGCCCGAACACGGCCTCGAAGTCCGGATCGTCAGGAGGTACGTCGTGGCGAATCGCGGGGCCAAGCGCCTCCCACCAGCGCAACCGCGTCTCCACCGGCACGACGATCGGATATCGATGCTCAAGTGTCTGGACGATCTGCGAAACCCCGAGCCACGTCGAGAGGTCTGCATCGGGAAACACCGCGACCTGCTCGCTGGAAAGGAACACAGTCCGCCACTTATGGTCGAGCACACTGCCCACCATCCGCGCCCGCTCGAGCGCGGCAGCGGCTGCCCGCAGCTGCGGCTGCTCGGGAAACTCGGACGGGAGCGACACGCGACGATCGTATTGGAGCGCGATTCCCGGCAACGCGACCTCTGGCAAGGACCTGCCCTAGCGATCCAGCGAGCATCTGGATGGCGCGCCACCGCGAAGTCGTCGCACTGAACATCCACCTGGATGGGGTCGAACCCGCTGGTGACCGTGCAGACCACGGCGTCCTGTGATCGCTGGGCGCAACCCCGAGCGGTAGGACACCCGCCCGCCCCGGGCTGGTATCCGCCGCGGGAGCGGTGTGTTCTCAGACCGGACTGACCGCGCGGTTAGCGCGGCGTGTACGTTGGAACCACCGGTCGCTCTCCCCGCCGAGGGATGCTGCGCTCAGGGATCACGCCAGCTAAGCCGAGGTTTGACGCTCGGTGTCGTGGTGATCGCTAGCGCGCGTGTCGACGAAAACGCGGCCGATCGCGAAGATCCCGTGCTGGGGAAAGTAGAAGTCGCCATCTTGCGGCGACGGTCACTGCCGCGACCGCGAGCGAAGCGGGACTTCGTTAGTCACTTGGCGCGGCGTGACTGGGCGGCAAGGCGGCCTCGGCCTCCCGCCTCACTCGCTCGGCCTCTTCGACTCTGGTCGTCATGAGCCCTGCCTGCTGCGCGATCGCGACCGCCCGTCCAAGGAGCTCGACGGCGCGGTGGGGATTCCCATTCGCGAGCTCGGCCTGCCCAAGGGCGACCAGTCCGCTAGGTAGTCGTCGAGCATCGCCGAGGCGCTCACGCAAGTCCTGGGACCTCTGCAGATGCCCAAGCGCCTCGTCGGGACGGACTTCCTCGACCAGAAAGTAGAAGCCGATGTGCCTGTGGACCTCCGAGCGGGTATAGAGATCCGCTCGGTCTCCCAGACCCTCGACGATCTCAAGCGCCCGCCAGAAGAGCGGCATCGCGGACGCCCACTCCCGGCGCAACACCTGAAAGACAAGACCCAGACCGAACGTCGACGGGGCGACTCCCGCCAGGTCACCCCGCTGCTCCCTGACCGCCAGCGCGTGGCGAAAGAGCTCCTCCTCGGCATCCACCTCCCCCGCGTCGAGCTCCAGACCATCCATCAGCCGGGTGATGTTCAAGTAGTGCTGCACCATGCCAAGCCGGTCCGACGCGGCCGCCTCGAGTTCCTCGTCGCCATCGCGGGCGGCCTCGGCTCGCGCTGCTTCGACCAGCTCGCGCGCGTGGGCGAAATCACCCGTGCAGAAACCTGCCTCGACCAACGCCTCCTCACCCGCCTTGAGCAGCTCAGCCGCCGCTCGCTCACTCGCCACGAATCGATCCTAACCGCCACCCGCTTGGCTGGGGATCGCGAATGCGAGGGAGACTTCCCGCGGCGACGAGGGTGTCAGACGGGACGTCGGCGTTCAAGCGCTTTGCGCATGCGCCGGTCGAGCAGCGCGACCGCGACGGTCATGAGCGCGCTGAGTGTGACCCGTTGAAACCGCGCCGACAGGGGCGCCTGCGGAGCCCGTTGGGATCGCGTCGAGCCCTGAGCGACGATCCGACTCACCGTCGCCTTACGGCACCGGAGAGCAGCGCTCCGGTGAGGACCGCCGCGGCGGTTCCGAACGTGGGCGTCGTCCACTTCGCCGCGCGAGGCGCGGTCGCGGTGATCGCCGTGCTCACCATCGCGGTGGCGGCGGTAAGGCCAAGCGCAACCCGCTTCCCGGCCGTGCCGATGGCGCTGGTCAGCTCTTCGCTGTCCGGAATCTCGACTCTCAACGCCGCGCCGGGTCGAGCGCCCGTGACGCGCTCAAGACTCTCGAACAGGCGGTCTATGCGCGCCACGAGCTTCTGGCCCTCATAGAACAGCTGGCGGGGGTCGGCCGAGCCTCGCAGACGGCTGCCAAGCTGGCGAACATAGAAGGCGCCGGCGACCGAAAACGGATCGAGTGACGGGTCGAGTTCAGCCGCGGCCAGCTGCATCTGGCCAAAGGCCTTGCCGATCACCGCCAGGGCAGCTGGCAAACGGATGCCGTGGCGCACCGAGATCTCGGCGAGCTGTTGGAGCAGCGGTCCCAGGCGGACCTCGTTGAGCGGCAGGTGGCGATAACGGCCGACGAGATCCGCGAGCTCCGAGCGGAACGCCGGCTCGTCCAGGCCGGAAGGCAGCGGCGCCAACGACAGCGACGCCATGAGATCCGCGACGAACTCGGTGTCTTCTTGCCAGAACGCCAAGAGCAGCAGCAGAAGCACGCGCCGCAACTCGCCATCGACTTCACCGACCATTCCTAGGTCCAGCAGGTAGACCTTGTCGTTCCACCACATCATGTTTCCGGGGTGCGGGTCTGCGTGGAAGAACCCTTCATTCAACACTTGCTCGTAGTAAGCCTCTACAAGCTGACGTGCGGCCGCTCGGCGCGCCTGGCCTTCCGGGGCTAGCTGGACGGGAATACCCTGGACCTCCTCCATCACGAGCAAGCGCGCGGTGGACAGCTCGCCGTAGACGCGGGGCACCTCGACTTGGTCGAACCGCTCGAGCACGGAGTGCATGCGTTCGAGGTTGCCCGCCTCGTGGCGGAAGTCGAGCTCTCGCCGAAGCGATGACGAGAGGTGCGCGACGATAGCCGGGACGTCGATCACCTCAGTGAAAGCGCGCCGACCCGCTGCCTTGCGAGCGAACTCCTCGAGCAGGCCCAGGTCCTGGAGAATCTCTTGCTCCGCGCCAGGGCGCTGCACCTTCACGACAACTCGCCCGCCGCCGAACAGAATCGCTCGGTGCACCTGGGCGATCGTTCCCGCCGCCATCGGCTGAGGCTCGAGGCTCTCGAACACGTCCTCCCACGGGACGCCGAGTTCGCGCTCCATTGCAGCCACCACCTCTGGCTCGCTCAGAGGTGTGACGTCGTCCTGTAGTACTGAAAGCTCCCGTATGAACGCCGGTGGAAGCAGGTCGGGTTGGGTGGAGAGAATCTGACCCAGCTTCGCGAAGGTCGGCCCAAGCTCTTCCAGCGCGCTGCGCAGGCGTTGAGCGCGCGCATCCTCGGAGGCCTCGGGGTCACCTCTGCGTTCCAGAACGCTGCGCAGACGGTATTTGGCCACGACCGCGGCGATGCGGGCAGCCCGTCCCAGCACCTCGCCCTCGCTGGCGGCGTCTCGGGATACCTGTCGCTCACGGCGCGGTGAAGCCGACCCTGCGTCGGTCCCGCGCGTGTTCACGATCACCACCGTGCAGGCAGCCCCATGGGACACGCGGTTGGGGACGCTTCCAAGCAGGAATTTCGTCCTCCCCCCCATGCTCACGTTCCCGACTACGACGACGTCAGCGCGCTCCTCCTGCGCTACCTGGACAATCGCTTCAGCTGGCTGCGAGTCGAACTCAAGCCTCGCTCTGCCGCGTACCCCGGCGAGACGTTCGGCCAGCGCGGTCAGCTCGGCGGCCGCGCTGGCGGTGCTCGTGTCGCCGCCAACCACGTGCTCGGGCGAGACGACGCGTACGACAAGCAGTTCGGCCGAGTACTGGCCGGCCATCTCGGCTGCCCATTCGACCGCCTGGGTCGCGGTGTCTGATCGGTCCGTGGCGACCAGGATTCGCTGCACCAACGCCAGCCCCCTTTACGCTTGCAGAGCCGCAAATATACGCCACGCGGGGTCTTGCTTTTGGATGTCGGGAGTAACGGTGGTTGTCATGGTGTTTGCCTCCTTCGGGTGGTTGGGTTGTTGGACGCTTCGATCTCCTCAGCGGCCGCGGGGATGACCGTCTGCACTAGGCCGGTGAGGACGTCGTAGACGTGCCCGGAGACGGTGACGCGCGGGGAGATCGCGGGTGCGCAGCGGAGGCGCTCGACGTCGCGGGTGACGGTCGCCGCTGGGTCGAGCACGGCGTGCTCGCGCAGGGTCGATTCTTCGGCGCCGATCCGCTTGGCGTAGCGGCGGCGGAAGGTGTCGTCTGCGAGCGCGCCGGTTCCGCATTGGGTGTGGTGGATCACGGCGACCTCGAACAGCGGGCCGTCGGGAAGGAGGTTCTCGGCGAGCTGGCCGATGAAGGCGACATCGTTGATCACCTCCGGGGTGACCCGCCCGCCGACGTTGCGGACGACCATCGCGTCGCCGAGGTTGAGGTCGAGGAAGTGCGCGGGGTCGGTGCGCGGGTCGAGGCACGTGAGCACGAACAGGCGCAGCTTGGGGAAAACGACTGCGCCCTGGTGACCGCCGGCGGCGGCGAAGGCGCGGTTGCGCTCAAGCGCGGTCTCAATGTTGGCGGCCCCGGGCTGGCCGGGGCTGGTCAACTCAAACCCGGTCGCCCGGCCGATCCCAGAGGGCGGGGCTGCGGTCACACGAGGGGTGCGTTGCTGGGTGCTCATGGTGTTCTCTCTCCTGTCGCTTGGGCGGGGTCAGCTCTGCGCTGCGGCTGTGGCGGGCGAGCCGGGTGCTCGTGTCTGCGGCATGTCGTCGGTGCTGACAGTCGGCTGCGAGGGTAGTAGCGCCAGCGCCATCACGGCGCCTGCGGCGGCGATGCCCGCGGCGACGTAGTTGGCCGCGTGGAAGCCTTGGAAGAAGGCGGAGTTAGCGGCGTTGTGGATGGCTGACGCGAGCAGCGGATGGCCGGCGTGGGTCAGCTTGCCTGCGACTGTGAGCGCGGCACCGACGGACGCGTGCGCGTTCCGCACGACACTCGCAGGCAACCCCGCAGGGAGCGCGCCGGTGAGCCGGCTGGCGTACAGCGACGCGTAAACGCTGCCGATCACCGCGACGCCGAGGGTGCCGCCCAAAAGGCGCGTGGCATCATTGACCGCCGACCCGACGCCGGCCTTCGCCTTCGGCACGACGCCCATGATCGCCTCGGTCGCGGGCGCGCTGGTGAGGCCCATCCCTGTCCCGAGCACGACCATCTGGGCGGCGATCGTCCCGTAGCCGGTCGTGACTGATGAAGTCGAAACCCATAGGTAGAACGCGGCCATCAAGAACAGACCGGACCCGACGACGAGCTTCGTGCCGAACCGGACGGCGAGCTTGGTGCCGAGGATCGAGGAGATCGCGACGAATGAGGCGACCGGCAGCAGGCGCACGCCGGTCGACAGCGGGCCGTAGCCCTTTACGAACTGGAATAGCTGGGTGGCCAGGAAGATGAACCCGGACAGCGCGAAGAACGAGATCGCGACCGACGCGCTCGCGGCGGTGAACCGCGGGTTGCCGAACAGGCTCACATCAAGCATCGGCTGCTTCGTGCGCCGCTCCCAGGCCAGGAATGCCGCCGCTAGCACTGCGGTCAGCGCGAAGCCGCCGAGCGTCCGGGCGCTGCCCCAACCGTGGTTCGGGGCCTCGATGATCGTGTAGACGAGCAGCCCGATTGTCGCGGTCGACAGCGCGAACCCGGCCCTGTCGGTGCGGGGCGCGTGCGGGTCACGCGAGGTCTGGACGTAGCGTGCGCTGAGAAGACCGGCGATGGCGGCGATTGGCACCATCGCGAAGAAGACGCTGCGCCAGCCGGAGAGCTCGAGCAGCCAGCCGCCGACGATCGGTCCGACCGCGATCGCCACGCCCGTGATCGCGCCCCACAACCCGATCGCCCGGGCGCGCTCGCCCCGCTCGGTGAACACGCTTGTGATCAGCGACAGCGTCGACGGGAACACCATCGCCGCACCCACGCCCATGACCGCACGCGCGGCGATCAGCTGGCCGGGACTGTCCATCAGCCCACCAGCCAGGCTCGCCACGCCGAACACCGACAGGCCGGCGAGCAGCATCCCCTTGCGCCCGAACCGGTCAGACAGACTGCCCGCGACCAGCACGGATCCAGCGAACAGCAAATTGAACGCGTCAACGACCCACTGCAGCTGCGCGTTCGATGCGTGCAGCTGGCGCACGAGCGACGGCAACGCGACGTTGACGATCGTCGTATCGAGATTGATCACAAACGCCGCCAACAGCAGCGAGATCAAGATCAGGGGCTTGCGTTTCATTGGCTCCTCCTCGGGAGCGGGTTAATCGGATGGACGTCAGGGCAGGCCGCGTCCAGGGCACGACATGGCGGCGAACTGCTCGACGAGTCAGCGCTGACGGGGGTCCCGGCTGCACATCGAGCTGCCGCGCGTACGCACGCAACAAGTCCGCTAGGTCCGCAATCAGATCGAAGGGATCGGCTACGACCGAGCAATCGTTCAGACCGCTCGGGGGTAGCCAGCTCGGTCGACAGACCGGCACGCCGATGACCCCGCGGCCTCGCGGACCGGGGCGGCTTTGCGGCTCGTCGGTCTTCCGCGGCCCGTTGCGCGACGGCGGCGTCTCTGGAGAGATCGTCGGCGCGAGCCCGGGCGACCAGCATGAGCAGATATGGATGACTCATACGCCGAGGATCGGACCACGTGGGGTGAGCTATCTTCACCCCGATCTGACTCACCCCGGGTGAGTCGCTTTCTACGGTGAGGTCAGAGCAGGCCGAGTTGGCGGCCGCGCGCGACCGCTCCGCGCCTTCCTGTCACGCCAAGCTTCCGTAGAGGTTCTTGCTGTGCGTCTTGACGGTGTTTGCACGAGACGCCGAGCTCCTGGCCGATTTCCCGCGCCGAGAGACCTGTTGGCAGGAGGCTGAGGACCGCCGCCTCGCGGGCGGTCAGCTCCTCGACTATGACTAGCCGCGAGCCCTGTGACTCGGAGACGAGCCGCAGGCTGTGCTCGGCCTTGTCGTCGGGGTAGGCTCGGACAGTGAGCGTGGCGTTCGAATTCGATGAGGTGTTTGACGAGGACTATCTCTTCTTCTACGAGCCGTTGCTGGCTGAGGTCACGGAGTCAGACGTAGACGCGATTTGGCGGCTGCTCGAGCTGGAGCCTGGCATGGAGATCCTCGACCTCGCCTGCGGCCACGGCCGCATCGCGAACCGACTCGCCGATCGGGGCGCACGAGTCACCGGCCTCGACGCGACGGCGCTGTTCCTCGACCGGGCTCGCTCCGACGCTCGGGCCCGCAGAGTTGAGGTCGACTACGTCCAAGGGGACATGCGGGCGCTGCCGTGGCCAAGGGATCGCTTTGACCGCGTGGTGAGCTGGTTCACGTCGTTTGGATACTTCAGCGACGAAGAGAACCGCCATGTGCTGCGCGAGGCGCATCGGGTGTTGCGTCAGGGCGGCCGCTTGCTGATCGAGAACAACAATCTCGTCGAATTGCTGCCACGGTGGCTGCCCGCTGTGGTCCGAGAGCGCGATGGCGACTTCGCGATCGACCGTTCGCGGTTTGATCCGGCGACTGGTCGAGCGACCACCGAGCGCGTGCTCATCCGCAACGGCCGCCCCCGTCGCTTCACGTTCTCCGTCCGCATGTTTGTCGGCCCCGAGCTAAGAGACTGGCTCCTTGAGGCCGGGTTCGCCGCAGTCGACCTCCTCGACGCCAACGGTGAATTGCTCAGCGCACAAAGCCGCCGCATGATCTCCATCGCACACCGGTAAAAGCATCAGTCGCGCTCAACGCCGATCTTGAATTGCCCGCTGCGGGTCTGTGACGGGCAGGCTTTGTGTGTCGCGAGTGCACGTTCGAGGGGTGTGCGGACCGCCGGGGTGACGACTGCGCCGTGGAGTCTGCTGTGAAGCCGTGCTGCCACTCGCTCGATGGCGGAGCGAGCTTCGGCTCCCCGGTTTGCGATCACCTTGGTTTGCAGCTCCCCGGTGGAGACGGTCGTCCAGACTCCGATGATCTCGCCGTCCCACCAGAGGGTCGGGCCGATGTTGCCCGCGCGGTCGAACACGTGACCTGGGTCGATCCCGAGGAACCAGTCTCGGGCCTTCCATCCCATGGGGGTGGGGTCTAAGGCCGGCAGCAGCGTCGCGGTCGGTGCGACCGCCGCATCCTCGGCGAGGTCGTGATCGAAGCTCGCGAGGGCTATCCCGGGCTGGCCGTGCAGATCGACTTCCTCGATCGCGAGGCTGTGGAGAGCGCGGCGCACGGTGGTCTTGTTCCACCCGGTCCACCACTGGAGGTCGTCGGTTGTCGCCGGTCCAAAACGAGCCAGCCACCGGCGGGCCAGGTCTCGCTCCGCTTCCGCCGGGTCGATTGATGGCAGGCCCCGCGGCCACCACCGTGAGACCTGCTCCCAGCGATGCTGTCGGCTCGTCCAGGGCCCGGTCGGAGTGCCGCGAACTAGTCGCCCGTCTGCGCTCATGAGGGTGAGCAGCGACGTCGTGACGTTCTGTGGTCGATCGGACGGCGCCCCGGCCAGGATGCGCGTTTTCCAACGCCGGTTCGTCATCGGCAAGCTGCGCTCCGGTGGCCGTCCCGCGTCGGGCGAGCGATCGGTCGATACGCTCCTCGAGGTCGGCCAACCAAGGGCCGACGTCACCGTCGATGGGGGGTTCGCTGCCGTTCCGCCGCAATCGGCTGATCAGAGCCCGCCGAAGCATCGCGGCCAAGGGCGTGCTGACCGCGGCCTGAACAGTCGGGATGTCGTCGCGGGCGAAGACGAACAGCGTGCGACGCATCGCCATCCAGCGCACCAGGTTGCGCCGCTCATACATTGCGTCGCTTACCGCGCTCAGCGTCGAGGTGGCGCTGCGCGCGAGCACGGACAGGTACGCCGAGGCCGGATCGGTGGCGTGCAACGCGATGATCGCTCGCGTCACCGCCTCTGGACGGCTGGCGTCACCGGCGAGATGGTGTCGATGGACCATCGCACGCCGTCGCTGCTGCACCGTGATCGTTAGCATCGCGAACCCTGACCGCTACCCGTTCACGAGGAGGATGAGGCCGCGGACTCAGCGGTCTCCCCTCCGGAGTGCAGCGGCGATTTCGGTGGCCCAGCTCCCGATTGCGGATTCGTAGTGGGAATCGAAGTCGTCGAGCCATCGTTCGCCAGCGGAGGTGAGCGAAGTAAGGTCATAGGTGACGCGCACCTCCGTCGAGTGTTCGCGAGATCCGACGACATCGACCGCGACGGTTCCGGCCGTCATGCCCTTTGTGACTCGCGCGTAGCGCACTTTCTCCGGCCCGTGGTCGACCATGATCCACGTTGTTTCCTGATCGCCGTGCCGTGTAATGAATACGGCGCCGGCGCCTTCCCGGCGGTCAGGCTCCGGATAGTGAGGATTCCAGCCATCGGCCCAGCGGCGTTCACCCTCGGGCGTGAAGAGTGCCACGGCACGGTCGGCCGTCAGGCCAACGGTGATTTGGATTGTGCGAAGCACAGTTCTACTCATGCTCGGAATCATGCGGCAAATCGGGCGCTGGGTGGACACTCTGTCGCGCGGCGCCCGGCGCGAATGCCGATTGGCTCACGCTCGGTTCAGACAGCGCGGTCCGGCACGGCAGCCGCGGCTCGCTGTGCGCTCGAGGGCTAGACGGCAACCGCCGTCGGACTGCAGTTGAGCGCGACCTCGAACGCGTCCAGCACGGTGTCAGCCATCTCTTCGGTCGCGTTCGGCCCCATCAACCCGATGCGCCAGATTGATGGGGCGTCGGCTCCAAGTCCGCCTCCGACCTCGATGCCGAACTCACGCAGCAAGCGCGCTTGGACTGAAGCCAGGTCGACGCCGTCCGGCACGCAGACCGCGGTCAGCGGTGCCAGCTGGTGCCACGGCTCTGCAAGCAGTTCCAGACCGAGCGCTCGCAGCCCCTGCTGGAGGTAGCTGCCTGCCACTTGGTGACGCCGCCAGCTTGCCTGGAGTCCTTCGATCTGCACCTGGCGCAAGGCCTCGTGCAGGGCGTAGATGTGGAGGATCGGCGCAGTGTGGTGGTAGGTCGCCGGACGCTCCACCCAGTAGCGGCGCAGAAGGTCGAAGTCGAGCGAGAACGGGACCGCGTGGCTGCGCTCGGCGAGCCGGCGCTGCGCACGCGCGGACAGCGCCACCGGAGCCATCCCGGGGGGAGCGCCGAGACACTTCTGCGTGCACGAGTACGCGTAGTCGATTCCAAATGCGTCGAAGTCGAGTTCGATTCCCCCCAGTGAAGTCACGCAATCGGCCATTAGCAGCACATCGCTGTCGCGGAGCGCTGCACCCAGCTGCCTGAGGGGGTGCTCGACGCCGGTAGACGTTTCCGCGTGGACGACCGCGAGCACGCTCGCCTCGGGATGCTCTTCCAGTGCCTCGAGCAGCCGCTCGTTCGGGACCGCCTGCCCCGGCTCGACCTCGACATCGACGACGATCGCACCATGGCGACGCGCGACCTCAGCGATTCGGTGACCGAAGAAGCCGCACTCACCAACAACCATCGTCTCGCCAGGGGCGAGCAGGTTGACGATGCCCGCCTCCATCGCCGAAGTGCCGGTGGATGAGAGCGGCATGACCAGCGCGTTCTCGGGCGCCCTCCACGTCAGCCGGAGAAGCTCGACGACCTCGAGCAGAATCTCGTGCATGCTGGGGTCGAGGTGCCCGAGCATCGGGCGTTGCATTGCCTCGAGCACGCGAGGGTCGGGATTGGTTGGGCCGGGTCCGCACAGCAGGCGGGCGAGCGGGTCGATGCGTTTGAACGCGGGCCGAAATGTGCTCATCCCCGGAGCATGGCGGACTGAAGGTATAAGTGCAAAATAAGAATATTCCTGCCAATCATAAGTTGATGCTTATGTATTTATGGCGCGGCTTGCTCTACTGTCGCCGGATGATCGGCCTCCGACTTCACCGCTCGGAACTCGCTGTCCCAGGCAGCAACATCCGCATGCTGGAGAAGGCGCCAGAGCTAGGTGCTGATATCGCGATGCTCGACCTCGAGGATGCGGTCGCACCTGACGACAAGCAGCAGGCCAGGCGCAATGTCACCGACGCGTTGCGCGAACAGGACTTCTCGCGCTGCTCGACCTCGGTGCGGATCAATGGTCTCGACACCCACTACTGCTACCGGGACATCGTAGACGTCGTCGAGCAGGCCGGAGAGTACGTGGACACGATCCTGATCCCAAAGGCGAGCTGCGCCGGTGACGTGCATCTCGTCGCGACGCTGCTCAGCCAGATCGAGGCGGCGACGGGGCTGGAGCGCAAGATCGGGATCTCGGTGCTGATCGAGACCGCCGAGGGCATGGTCAACATCGACGAGATCGCGGCTGCATGTCCTGAGCGAATGGAAGCGATGGTGTTCGGCGTGGCCGACTACGCGGCCTCGATCCAAAGCCACACGACCTCGATCGGCGGGATCGACCCCAACTACTCGGTCGGGCCGGATCTGGGCGACCAGTGGCACTACCCCCTATCGCGAATTGCGGTCACCGCTCGAGCTCACGGCCTCCGCCCGATCGACGGCCCCTACGGCGACTTCACAGACCTAACCGGCTATGTCGCCTCAGCCCGTCGCGCGGCAGTTCTCGGCTACGAGGGAAAGTGGGCTATACACCCCTCACAGATACCGCTCGCCAACGAGGTGTTCACTCCCCACGACCATCTGATCGAGCACACTCACCGGATCATTGGGGCGATGCGCGAGGCGGCGCGGGACGGCAGGGGCGCGGTATCGCTGGACGGGAGGCTGATCGACGCGGCCTCGATCCGCATGGCGGAGAACCTGCTGGCCAAACTCGAGTTGATCGAGCAGCGTGACAGTGAGACCGATCAGGACCGCCGCGACCGCGCTCGGAGTGACCCCACCAATACCGCCTCAAGCGGCCCTGAGCTCGCGGATCGTCCGCGCAGCTTGCCGCTGCGCTGACTCGGGCACGAACGACCTCTGGGATGACCGGAGCGCTTCAGTAGCGCTGGCCGCTGAGCGGCACGCGGGCATCAACCGTTAACAAGCTGCACTGCCAGGGAGAAGTGCTCGCACCCGTCCAGGTGACAGCCGGCCTGAGCGGGCGGCCATTCGAGGGCGCACTCCCACCGCGCTACCGTCGGCCAGTGCTGTTTGCCAAGCTCCGCCCGGACCTCACGGCACTCCGTGAGAGTCGCGATCTGCGCCGGGTGGTGCTCGGCAATGTCGTGTCCAACCTGGGCACGCAGGCCACTCTCGTAGCCCTCCCGTACCAGCTTTACATCGAGACGCGCTCGCCTTTGCTGGTTGGGCTTCTGGGGGCGGTCGAGCTCGTGCCGCTGGTCACGGCCTCGCTGCTGGGCGGCGCGATTGCAGACCGAATGGACCGCCGGCGCCTTCTGCTCTTTGATCAGATCGGCTTGGTCTTGACCGCTGGCGCGCTCGCGGCCGTGGCGTTCGTGGGACATCCGCCGGTCGCGCTCCTCTACGTGCTCGCGGCCATACTCGCCGCCTTCGCCGCCCTTCAAAACGTGGCCCGCTCGGCGATCATCCCGAGCCTCGTCGATCCGAGCCGCCTGCGCTCCGCGCTCGCGTTGAACTACGGCCTGATCCAGGTCACGATGGTCGTGGGGCCGGGGCTCGGGGGCGTGCTGATAGGCGCCTTCGGCTTGCCGTGGGCGTACACCGCGGACGCGGTCAGCTGCCTTGCAATGGTCTACGGCGCTTGGGCGATCGGTCCGCAGCGGCCACACGTTGATCAGCCTCACCAACGGGTCCTGCACTCTGTGGCCGAGGGTCTGAGGTTCGTCCGCAGGAATCAGGCTTTGCTCGGTTCGTTCGCGATCGACCTTGTCGCGATGACCTTCGGTATGCCTCGGGCACTCTTCGCCGTCCTGTCCGTGAGCATCTACCACGCGGGGGCCACGGGGACAGGAGTGCTCTACGCGTCGGTGTCCGTCGGAGCGTCAATCGCGGCGCTGACTACTGGATGGCTCACGCACGCACGGCGGCTGGGCATCATCGTGATCTGGGCCGTCGTGGCCTGGGGCTCGGCAATCACGCTTGCGGGCCTAGCGGGATCACTGTGGCTGGCCGCCGCATTGCTTGCACTCGCGGGTGCCGCCGACTCGGTCAGCGCCGTGTGCCGAACGACCATCAACCAGACAGTGACCCCCGACACGATGCGCGGCCGGATGTCGGCCGTTTACATGCTGGTGGTGACGAGTGGTCCACGCCTGGGAGACATCGAGTCGGGATCCGTAGCCGGCGCTGCCGGGGCCCGCTTCTCAGTCGTGTCGGGAGGCCTGGCCTGTTTAGTCGGAACAGCCGCGATCGTCGCGGCTTTCCCGGCGCTCAGACGGTACGGGAGCGACACAGAGCCGAGCGCAGCGGACCGCCGCCTTGAGCCGGCGACAGACCTCGAGACGTAGCCCGAGCTCCGTCCGCTGGTGCCTGAGCCCGGGCGGCAAGGCGCGCCCTGGCCCGGACGCGCCCTCGACGGCACCGCTTAGGCGCCGACGGTCGCCCCGACGGCCTGCTCGATGCGCTCGCCGAGCTCGTGATCGACGTTCCTCCAGTACTCGAAGGCCCGCGCCAGTACGTCCTCGGAGACGCCGTCGAGCAGGTGGCCCGCGATGTTCGAGACCAGCCGATCCCGGGCCTCGTCGTCGAGTACTTCGCGCACCTGCGTGCCCGGCCTGTCCGAAGTCGTCGTCGTCGGCTTCGGAGGGTGTACGCCGAGCGGACCATGTCGCCGTCGGTAGCCCACAGCCCTGCTTGGTCGGTTTGCGAAGGGTCGGCCTTGGGGCCGCCGTAAGAGTTGGGGGCGTAGACCGGATCGGTGACGTTGACCGTGCGCATGACGCCGTCCTTGCTGTAGCTGTGAACCGGCACCTGCGGAGTGTTGACCGGGATCTGCTTGTAGTTGACCCCGAGCCGGGCGCGATGCGCGTCGGCGTAGGAGAAACCGCGCGCCAGCAGCATCTTGTCCGGGCTCAGCCCGATTCCGGGCACGAGGTTGTTCGGCTCGAACGCCGCCTGCTCCATCTCGGTGTGGAAGTCGGTCAGGTTGCGGTCGAGCGTCATCGTGCCGACCTTGATCAGCGGGTAGTCCCCGTGCGGCCACACCTTCGTGAGGTCGAACGGGTTGAACCGGTAGGTCTTGGCCTCCTCGAAGGGCATGATCTGCATGTACAGCGTCCAGCTGGGGAAGTCGCCGTCGCGGATCGCCTCGAACAGGTCCTGGCGGTGGTAGTCGGGCTTCTCGCCGGCCAGCCGGTCGGCCTCGTCCTGGGTCAGGAACTCGATTCCCTGGTCGGTCTTGAAGTGGTACTTGACCCAGAACTTGTCGCCGCCGGCGTTGACCCACATGTACGTGTGGCTCGAGTAGCCGTTCATGTGACGGTAGGTCTTGGGGATTCCGCGATCGCCCATCAGCCACGTCACCATGTGGGCGGACTCCGGCGACAGCGTCCAGAAGTCCCACTGCATGTCGTGGTCGCGCAGGCCGTTGTCGGCGCGTCGCTTCTGGCTGCGGATGAAGTGCTGGAACTTCATCGGATCGCGGACGAAGAAGATCGGCGTGTTGTTGCCGACCATGTCGTAGTTGCCCTCGGCTCGTATAGAACTTCAGCGCGAAGCCGCGCGGGTCGCGCCAGGTGTCGGGGCTGCCGCTCTCGCCGGCGACGGTCGAGAACCGGGCAAGCATCTCGGTCTTGACGCCGGGCTGGAACAGCGCGGCCCGGGTGTAGGCGCTCACGTCCTCGGTCGTCTCGAATACGCCGAACGCGCCCGAGCCCTTGGCGTGGGGCTGGCGCTCGGGAATCCGCTCGCGGTTGAAGTTCGCCATCTGCTCGATCAGGTACTGGTCCTGAAGCAGGATCGGGCCGTCCGGGCCGACGGTCAGCGAGAATTCGTCACTCGCGACCGGGATGCCCGGCGTCGGTTGTCGTGCGAGGTGGCTTGTCGGTCATCTAGCGCTCTCCTTCACGCGGGGTGGACGTTGTCTGGCAGCTGGGGCAAAGACCCCAGAAGGTGACCTCGGCCTCGTCAATGACGAAGCCGCTCGCGTCCGCGGCAATAAGCACGGCGGTTCACCGATCACACAGTCGACGTCGGTGATCGCGCCGCATGAGCGGCACACGACGTGGTGATGGTTATCGCCGACGCGCGTCTCGTAGCGGGCCGGGCTCCCGGCGGGCTCGATCCTGCGCACCAGGCCTGCTGTGGTCAGCGCGCCCAGCACGTCGTAGACGGCCTGCGTCGAGATCGTCCCGACGCGCTCGCGCACCGCCTCCGCAATCTGGTCAGCGCTGATGTGCTCGGCCTCCGTTATCTCCGAAAGCACCGCTACTCGAGGGCCGGTGACGCGCAGACCGGCGCTCCGCAGGGCGGCGGCGCCGCCTACACGGTTCTGAGTCACAAACCAATGCTACTACAGATTTGGAGTCATTCAGTTCTCGATGTGTTTCCAGAATCGAGCTTCCCCTGGTCCTTGGCGTCTTCTTTGTCGATTTACCGTCGAGGGGTGGCGGCAAATCGACATCGTTCGGCATAAATCTCCGTAGGGCCCCGCGAAAACGGCTAAACGCGTCACCTGCCGCCCCACTTCGCGCCGAACGCTGGCATCACGCGGACCACACCTCGACGCGGTCTACAGCGATCGGAGCTTGGTCAAGCTATGCTGGATGCCTGTGCCGGGCATTTTGGGCCGGCGAATTCGTGCGAGCGTCCCGTAGTTGTTGCTTTAGCACCTCCCGCGTTTCGCAGCACTCAACTCCCGGGAGGGAATACATGGCAACAGGAACCGTTAAATGGTTCAGCGACGAGAAGGGCTTTGGCTTCATCACCCCCGATGACTCGGGCAAGGACTTGTTCGTGCACCACTCCGCGATCGTGGGCAACGGCTTTAGATCGCTTGCCGAAGGCGCGAAGGTGAGCTACGACGCCGAGCAGGGGCCCAAGGGCCCGGCGGCCGCGAACGTCAAGACAATCTGAGCCGCTCGATAGCTAGAGAGGGCCCGCACGCGGGCCCTCCAACATTCGCGTACAGCCGATCACCGGCGTGAAGCCCAAGTCGGCGCTCGGCAAGGACCCTGCGGAAAACCAGTAACTCGACGAGAAAGACAAAGAGTGGACCAAATCACGATGACTGCCAAGGAGCGCCAGACGGTTGAACGAGAGCTCGGCCAGCTTGAGACCACTGGCCGCCGAGAAATCGCCGGGCGGATCAAGACCGCGCGGGAATTTGGCGATCTGAAAGAGAACGCGGAGTATCACGCCGCCAAAGAGGAGCAGGCACGCCTGGAGACGCGGATCGCCAAGCTGCGCGAGCAGATTCGAAGCGCATCGGTAATGAAGATGCCGGCGTCGGGCGGGCGTGTGCAGCACGGCTCGACGGTGTCCTACACGGACCGGAGTACGAACCGCCAACACACATTCCGGATCGTGGCGCCGTACGACGCGCGACCGTCAGACGGCTCGCTGTCGTCCGCCTCTCCGGTGGCGAGAGCGCTTCTCGGGCACGGAATCGGAGACGTGATCGAAGTGCCAACGCCCAAGGGCGTCCGCAGGCTTCAGGTCGACTCGGTTACCTGAGCTCCCATCGCACGCCGGCTGGCTCGGCGTGGTGGGCGCGTCAGATGGCGCGTTGATCGAACCATCGGCAGAATGGCGGCGTGCACGCCGACGCCGCACGAGGCGAGGTCCGCATCAGTATTGTGATGTTCGCCTTGACCGCGACCGCCGGAGCGGTCGATGCGGTCACCTTTCTCGGGCTGGGGCGCGCCTTCGCCGCGCTCGCGACCGGGAACTTGCTGCTGCTGAGTTTCGGGGTCGCGAATGCGCCGGGGATATCGATCGCCAGTCCAGCTGAGGCGCTAGCGGCTTTCGTGGCCGGCGTGGCCGCCGCCCACGCCGTCGTCGTAGCGGTGAACTTGCGGAGACGGCGCTGGTACGTGGTCGCGCTCGCCGGCGAAGTCGCCGTGGTCGCTGGCGCCGGGGTGTACGCCGTCATTGTGAGCGGGACGCAGAGTCTCCCGGAGCACGCGACGGCGATTGTGGTCGTGCTGCTCGCGGGCGCGATGGGATGGCGCACCCGCACGATCGTCGAGGCGGGGATCCCGGACATGCCAACCACCTCGGTGCAGGTCAGCCTGGTGAAGGCACTCGTGGATGTCCTGACGTTCCGCACGGGCCCTGCCCGCGCGCCGGGACTGGCGCGGGCTCGTCGGGCTGCGACCGTCGTTGGCATATTCACCGGTGGCGCGACCGGCGCGCTTCTGCTCCGGCTCGGCCCGGGTCCCGCCCTGATGTGCATCGCAGGAATCGAGGCCTGCGTCGTTGCGCTCTACTCACGTGCCCCCCGGCTACGCCCCCCAGCGAGCGCAGGACCACTGATCGGGTGACACGAAGTCGCGACGCAAAGCAGCGGAAGCAATAGACCGCCCGGTGTTCGCGTCGGTTATTCTGGGGTCGCTGGGGTGAGGGGCTCGCTCGGCAGCGGGCTGGACTCGGGGCAAGGAGACGATAGTGAAGGGAAGATTGGCGACTCTGACTGTGCTGGTCACGATCGCTGCGATCGTGACCGCGGCATTCTCCGCGGCCGCCGCGGCGCGAACGGTCAAGACGTTCGCGATCCGGAACCGCGTCACGTCGGTCAGGCTGACCGTTCCGCAAACGACCGGATCGCGTCCGCCAGCGATCCTCCTGTCGACGAGGCCTGCCAGCCTCCGCTGCTCGGTCTTGAGCTATCGGTATCACGCGATCCGTAAGAAGGGCACGTTCGACATGCGGATCCGCTGCGCCAAGTTGGGGAGTGCGGCGCGAGGTCGTCTCGTGTTCCGGCGGCCGTACGTACGCGTCTTCAAGCTCCATAACGGCACGGGCACGATCAAGATCCGGCTCGACAAGTTTCCCGGGACTGCTGTCCCGCTGGGTGAGCTGTCGACGAGGCCCCACGCGACCAAGTGCACCGCCACCCCGACGGGGCGGCGCGTCGGCAAACATGTGTTCACCGCCAGCGCGCGCGTGAGCTGTCGCGGACTGCCGCCAGACGCCAGGGGCGTGCTCGCGGTCGGGGGGCTGTTGGCGCCGAACCCCTCAGCGGCGACCCGGTCAGCCGACCTGCTGGCGGCAAGCGCCTCCTCGGCGACCGGGTCCCCCACGACGACGAGCGTCGCCGCAGTCAAGCCGTGCAGCGACCCACGCACTCTTTCGCTGCTGGGTTACTCGCTTTCGTGGCGGTACTGCTACGGCGCCGGATTCAATCTCGGGCCGTGGCAGTCCGCGTACTTCGGTGCAGGGCCCACCCAGAGTTGTCCGGCGGGGTGGGTCAACGACGGCCAGGTGAAGCCTCGCTTCCTGGGAGTAGTTCTGGCCAACTACTACCCACCCGCGGTCTACGTGGAGCCGACCAGTGCATGGGCATGGTCGTACTGGGGAATCGGGTGGGTGACGAACTGGCAGTTCAGCGGCAGTATCACGGCGATGTGGTCGTGGAACTGCTACCAGGTCCACTAACCCTTCGGACGCGGCGCTCATCAAGGGCCGATCCGCGACGACCGCGTCATCGTCAACGGCGATCGCAGCTCACCTAGGTGGCGAAGAGGCGTAAGCGATCGTCTCCGACCAGCGCCCGACGGGCCCGCCCGCCATTCGAGGTGAGTTGCGGAGCGGGCCCGTCTCGGATCAGAACCGCCGGATCCATTCGCGCCTCGAGTCGGGATCGCGCCTGCCGAGCGAAGCTAGACGTCGGCGTTCACGCTGGAACCGCTCGATCTGCTCGAGGTGATCGATCGCACGCTCGCGCCGCCACAGTCGCAGCCGAGCGATCGATGAGGACCATCGAACACCGGGGATCGAGGGCGGCAGGCGGAGACTTTTCGCCTGCAGAGCTCCTCTCATTGACTCCTCCATGATGTAGTGGTTTGTCTGTGTGTGTCAGTAGGGTGGGCAGTGTGTGTGTGCAGGGGCCTGTTACGGGCGCGGCGGCCCGTCATCGTTAACAGAGCGTTTTTAATCAGTTACTTGCTTAGGCAAGTCGCCGGTGGCCCGGGCAAAAAAAGAGCGGCCCCTGGGCCGCCCTCGCTTCGAGTGATATGCACGTACTCTTAGTGCGTGCGGCTCCCTGCGAGGGCACCGATCTTTCCGCCCATGGCGGCCGTGTCGATGATCTGCGTGAACGACACAGTCACGACGCACTTGGTCGAGTCAGTAGCGGCGAGGGGATGTAGGTAAGAGACGGTCATGAAGAGTCCTCCGAGCGGATAGGTAGAGTAACCCAAGCCGGAGACGAATGCAAGGGGGCGAGGTTAATTCTTTGCGAGCGTTGCATCACCGGGATTGCACGATCGGTCGGCTGCGGCCGGGAATTGCGTCCGACGGGCGCGTTGAAGCTTCGTGACCCGGTCAGCGATTGCTGGCGAGGTCGACCGCAATCGGCAGTGCCGAACGGCGCCAGTCGGAGAGGTCTCCTCGGTACTCGGGCGCGTACTTGTCGTGCACGAGGGTTCGGGCGCGCTCGGCTTCGGCCGGGTCCGTGACAACGCGCGCTGTACCTTTGAACTTGGCGACGCCCATCTCGACCGTGACCGTTGGCTCTCGGCGTAGGTTCTTGACCCAGTCTGAGCGGTCGCCACCGCCCGAGAGCATGTACAACGTGCGCTGGTCGATCGCAAACCAGATCTCGACGCGGTGCGGCCGCCCGGTCACGCGACCAGTCGTCGTCAGGTAGCAGTACTGCTCGCTAGCGAAGTGCGAAGCCGCGGTCACTGGCGCGGGCCCTGTTCGTCTCGCGACACTGCGTGGACCACCTACAACGCTGCGGCTCGATACCGCCGAGCAGACCATCCGTCCGCGTGTACAGCCGTGCTCCCTTCCGTTGGTTAGATTGACACCAGCTTACGCAGAGCGAATCGCGATTCGGGAGATCGCCGTGGCTGCCGTGGTGTTGCGGCTGTCTCGGTCATAGTCTCTTGTCCATGAGCGCCAGATACGTGCATAGCTGCATCCGCGTTCGGAACGCCGACGCGTCGACGGACTTCTACCGGCGGCTCGGGTTCGAGCACCGCGGGCGGCTCAACTTTGAATCGGCCTACAACGTCTACCTGGGCCTCCCGGGCGGCGGCGACGTGCTCGAACTCACCGTCAACCTCGGGCGTGAGCAGCCGTACGATCTCGGCGACGGCTACAACCATATGGCGCTCGTGGTCGAGGATCTCGACGGACTACTTGAACGTCTCGCGGCCGACGGGATCCATCCAGAACGCCCGCCATATGCCCCCGGCGGCCGGGAGGAGTTTCGCATCTGCTTTGTGACCGATCCCGATGGCTATCGGATCGAGCTGATCGACGGCGAGTTCCCGACGCCGCAGGATCCGCCCCATCCCTCGACACCGCGCTAACGGGCCGACGGTCCTCGCGGGGCGGTCGTGGGTGGCGAGGCCGGTGGAAGCGGGGCCGGCCGCGCTCCGTGCGGTGACGGAACGCGGCCGTTGGTGGTGTTGATGGGGTTTGTTTAGGCGGCGATCGGGGTCGCCGGGGCGTGACGGCGGATCTGGTGGGCGCGGGCGGCGAGGCCGAGCGTGCGGGCGATCGTCATCGCGACGGCCATGATGATCAGGGTGTCGGTGATCGCGGCGCCGGTGACCTGGTGGCTGGCCATCCACGTCGTCAGCGGGTGGCTAAACCAGTGGTGGCGCCGACCGAGAAGGCGCTGCGGGCGGCGATCACGGTGATCCACAGCGCCGCGTAGGCCGCGCCGGCGCGGGTCACGACGTGGCCGGTGTCGGGCTGGCGGCGGACGCTCATCAGGCCGGCGGCGGCCAGGCCGAGCAGGAGACCGGCAACGCCGCCGCCGAACTCGAGCGCGAGGCCGGTGCCGTGGGTGGCGACGGCCTCCAGGAACAGGGGCACGATCGCTGCGGTCAGAAAAAGCGGTCGCAGCAGGCGGAAGGTGCTGACCTTGCGAGTCGGGCCCGAGGTCTGCCTCCAGGACGGCGAACAGCACGAGTCCGTTGACGATGAGGGCTTTGGTGAGCATTACTTTCTCGCTTTCGACGGGGTCGGTGTCGCCGTCAATGCTGCTCTCCCCGAGGCGGTCTGTCGTCGCCGCAGAGGCCGATTCGCGGCTGATCGTGGGTTGACCAGCACGCCGAGCTCAACCCGCCGTCAACCTCGATCTAACCCCGAATCAACCCGGCAAATCAAGCTCGGGGGCGATGTGCCAGAGGCGTTGGCGCCGTAGCTTCGACAGGCGTCAACCAACCGGCAAAGGAGCCCTGAGAAATGTCTCTCTTGACAGTAGTGGCAGTGATCGGAATCGTCGTCTATGTGGTCGGGCGCCAGCTTGTCGGCGGCTCGGTATCGGGCAAGCGCCTGATTGTGTTGCCCGCGGTCCTGACCGTGATCGGAATCCTCGACATCAGCGGCCATGGATCACACCCCGGCGCGACGGATATCGTGTTGCTAATCGTGAGCGCGGTGATCGCTATCGCGATCGGCCTCGGCCTCGGCGCGATCACGCGCCTGGAACGCTGCGACGGCTACCTCTGGGGCCAGCTCCCCAAGCAAGGCCTATGGCTATGGGGTGCGCTGATCGCCAGCCGCCTACTGATCATCGGCATCGCCCACGCTTCCGGTGCGCACGTCGCCGCGGGCACCACCGCGATCCTGCTGATGCTCGGGCTCAACCGCGGCGCCCAAGCGCTCGTGTTCGCCTCCCGCGCGATCACCGCGGGAATCCCGTTCGCCCCCGAAAAAGACGGCACCGTATTCGGCGCCAACCTCTTCTCCCGCTTCACCGGACGCGAGGGTTAAGGCAACGGTGTTCGGCTGGTTGAAGCGGACCGATCGTGGCGAGCCGGTCGCGCTGCTGACGGCTTGGCAGTGGTGGCTGCGCGCCGGCGCGTTCGCGCTGGTCGCAGCGGTCGTGCTCACCGCCCATGGCAGCCACGCCGCCGGTATCGCGGAGCTGGCGATCGCGGCGGCGGCGTTGATCGGCTGGTGGGCGAGCGCCCGTCTGCCGGCGCCCTGGGCCGGGCGGTCGCTGGTTGCCTCCTTGATCGTGCTCACCGCCGTCGGCGGCGTTGCCGCGACCTCCCACCACGACACGAGCGTGCTCGCGCTGGCGATCGTTGGCATGCTGGTCGCCGGCACTGACCTGCCGCTCGCCGGACTGGTGGTTGTGTTTCTCGCGGGCGTGCTCGCGGTCGAGATCGGCGCGGTTAGCTACAGCGACACGGATCTCGGAACGGTGCTCGGCTATCCGGCGGTGCTCGCGGCGGCCGGTCTCGCCGGACGCTACCGGCGGGTCTACCGGATCCAGACCGAGCAGGCCCGGGCGCTGCTTGCCGAGACCCGCCGGGCCCAGGCCGCGGCCGAGCGCGCCGCCGCGCTGGATGAGCGCTCGCGGATCGCCCGCGAGATCCACGATGTGCTCGCCCACTCGCTTGGCGCGCTCGGGATCCAACTGCAGGCAGCGGAGGCGATGCTGTCCGAGCGCCACGATATTGATCGCGCGTTGCGCTCCCTCGCCAGCGCTCGGCGGCTCGTCGACGAGGGGCTGACCGAGACGCGACGCGCCGTACGCGCGCTGCGAACGGACGCGCCGCCGCTGCCAGATGCGCTGGCCGCGCTGGTCGACGACCGCCCCGGCGCGCTGACGGTCAGCGGCGAGCCCTACCCGCTCGGCCCGGCCGCCGGCCTGGCCTTGCTGCGCGTCGCCCAGGAGGCGGTGACCAACGCCACCAAGCACGCCGACGGCAAACCGCCGATGATCGCGCTCGAGTACACCGACGCCGGCGTCGAGCTGCGAATCGAGAACGCGCTCGCGGACACGGTACTGGTCGAGCATCCTGACACCGTGGGCGGATACGGGCTCGCCGGAATGCACGAGCGGCTACGGTTGATCGATGGCGAGCTCCACGCTGGCCCCGTGGGCGACCGCTGGATCGTGCAGGCCCGGGTGACGAGGTGAGCGCCGTACACCCGGTGCGCGGCGAACGTCTGCGGATCGTGATCGCGGACGACCAGACCGTCGTCCGTGAAGGGCTGCAGATGGTGCTCGACGTGATTCCCGAACTGGACGTAGTCGCCGCCGTCGGCGACGGCGAGCAGGCGCTCGCCGCGGTCGCCGAGCACCAGCCCGACGCGATCCTGCTCGACCTCCACATGCCCGTGCTCGACGGTGTCGGCGCGACCGAGCGACTGACCCGCGAGCATCCCGAGGTAGCGATCGTCGTGCTCACTACCTACGCCGACGACGAAACGATCATCGCGGCGCTCAAGGCTGGCGCCCGCGGCTACCTGACCAAGAACGCCGACCGCCGCGAGATCTCCCAGGCGCTACAGAGTGCCGCCGCGGGACACACAATCCTGCCACCCGAGGTCACGGCGATGCTACTTGCTGGTGGCGCCTCAGCCCAGCAAGCCAAGCGCACCGATCCCGGTCGAGCTGCCCGACGATCTGACCCCGCGCGAGGCGGAGGTGCTCCAACTGCTCGCCGCCGGCCTCTCCAACGCAGAGATCGCGCGCGACCTGGTCATCAGCGAGCACACCGTCAAGACTCACATCAACCACTTGTTCGCGAAAACCGGCTCGCGGGACCGCGCCCAAGCGATCCGCTACGCGCACCAACACCAGCTCACGTAGCCAGGCGCCCCGATGAAGCTACGAATCGCGCGTCACACGGATCGACTTGACGAGGTCGTTCGCTTCTATCGAGATCGCGTGGGTCTTCAGGAGATCGGCAGCTTCCAGGATCACGACGGCTACGACGGAGTTTTCCTGGAGATCCCCGGCACGGGTGCGCACCTTGAGTTCACGACGGGCGGCGACCACCACGCGCCGGCTCCTCATCCCGAATCACTACTCGTCCTGTACCTCGATAGCCAGAGCGAGATCGATGCGATCGCGGAGCGGATCGCCCAGATCCCGATGATGCCCGTCAATCCGTATTGGCGGCGGAACGCCAAAGCCTATGCGGATCCAGACGGATTCCAGGTGCTCCTGACCCTGGGGTGAGGCGAGATACGCCTCGCTCAGCGTCTTGGTGTGCGCGCTCCGTCGTTGACGCAGCGAGCGCAGGTCGCCGAGACGCGACGCGCGCGACCGGCGACTTCTGGCTACCTCACGCCTTGCGTGCGCCTGTAACGGACGAGGCTACGCAGAAGCCAGAGGTCGAGGGCTAAGAACGGAAGGAACACAAGTCCCCACCAGTAGCCCTTTACACAGAGGAACACGGTGACGAAGAGGATCCACGGCGCGAGAAGGGCGCGCACGACGATCATTTGCTTGTAGTGCTTACGCGCCCAGCGGCCAACCCAACCGACGCCGTGTTCGTCTCCCGTCATCTCAGAGAACCATCCTATGCCGCCGCGCGGCTCGAACGCGGCCACCCGCTTTGGTCCGGGCTATCTACGCCCAAGGTGCCCTCCGTTAGCGCGAGCGTTCGTGCGCGGGCCGAAGACCTAGGGCCGCGTGAAGATCGCGGTCGAACCGCCCTGGTTACCGATATTCGCCCCGGTGAGTGTCACCACCGCGTGGCAGTGAAGACGTCGATGCCGTCCGGGCACGTCCCATCCTGCGCATAAAGAAAATGGGCATGCGTCTTGGCCAGCGGCGCACTCAGGGATCCCTCCACGTGTGCGGTCGCATTGTTGCTGCGAGCGTGATCTAACCCGCTAGTCGAAGCCGAAAGGCTCGTGGCCCCGCTTGGCGCCGCCTGCGCCGCAAGTGGTGCAGTCGATATTCCGACTGCTGCTGCGATCGGCAAAATGCCCGCGCGACAACTGAAGCTCATTCCGGCCACTGCGCTGCCCTCCCCTCCGGGCGGATAGTTCATCCTGCTGTCCGTGAGGATGCGGCCCGCGCGTTGAGGCCGGTCAACAGGCCCGGTTCGTTACAGGGGAAGGCGCCGTGCCTCGTGTTGCGCGCTCGGGGCGCATGTCCGCCAAGCGGTAACCGACCCCGTGTTCAGTGTGAATGAGGCACCCGCCGCCGGTCGGCTCGATCTTGCGTCGCAGGTTCGCGATGTGCGCGCGTAGCGTCTGTCTGGCGTCCACGTACGCCGCTCCCCAAACCTGCTGCAACAGCTCGTTGTGGGTCAGCAGCCGTCCGCGATTCCCTACCAAGATCGCTAGCAGCTTGGACTCGATCGGTGTGAGATGGATCTCGTCACCGGCGCGGCGGACCGCGCGTGCTGCGAGGTCGACTTCAAGACCATTGAGCTCCAGGCAAGGCTCTTCGCACACGGGATTGGCTCGTCGCAAGCTCGCACGCACTCGGGCGACCAGTTCGCGCGGCCGAAATGGCTTGGTCAAGTAGTCGTCCGCCCCGGCCTCCAACGCACGCACCTGCTCCTCCTCATCGCACAAGGCTGACAGGATGATCACCGGCATCGCGCTCCACTCGCGTATGCGCCGGCATACCTCCACGCCGTTCCCGTCGGACAGCACGAACTCGATAATCGCGGCCATGTGCGGGCGGAGGGCGCCACGATTGAGCGCCTCCGCCGCCGTGCGTGTGGCATCCACCTCGAAGCCCGCGCCGTGCAACACCACACGCAACGCGTGCAAGGTCTGGGAGTCGGCGTCGCACAGCAGGATCCGGCGCCGGTCTCCTACCTTCCCGGCGGCCGGGAACGGCCAGCGCGGGGCGGAACGGCGCAACGGCAGAGGCCGTAAGGGCACCACCGTGCCGGACGGCGTCATGAGCCGACTCCCCACGCCGGTCCTCCGAGTGATTTGGCTGGCGGCCTCTCGCTCGAGGACAGCTGCTCGGCGCGCTGGACCAGCCCGGCGTAGATCTCGGCGGCGTGCTCTTCCGCGTCCAGCGCCGCCACATACAGCCCGAACGCGACTCTGCCAGCGGAGCCAGTCTCGCGCAAGCAGAAGCGATAGGAATCGTTGACTCGAGCACACGCCTCAAGCCAGTCGACATACGACTCAACCAGCTTGTCGACGAGCCGCCTTCGGCGCAGCGTGTCCATCGTGTACCTCCTCATGCCGTGACGTCTGATTCGTTTAGTAGCCGGAGGCACTGCGACCGCCTGAGCTACCGCCGCTGCCGGAGCTTCATGGCTTGCTCGAGATCTGGTTGCCGGCGGGTGTGAGCGTGAACCAGCCGGCGCCGAAGCTGACTACGCCCTGGCCGGTGGTGTCGCCGGGCTTTGTGTCCGTCACGTACGTGTACAGCGGATGGCCGTTGTAGGTGACCTGCCGCGGGCCGCCCGAGCGAGCGATCGTTCCGAGCTTGGAGGCGCTCAGGCCCTTGCCCACGGTCGGCTTGCCATTTGTCAACAGCGGCGGCCACGGCTCGCGCACGCGCCCGCGCACGCGCTCTTGGTAGCCGAGTCGGCCTTGAACAGGTACAGCGTGCGCCCCTGCGAGTCGACCAGAATCGATCCCAGCCTGCTCTTCGCGACGCCGACTTTCGCCGAGGCGCCGGTCGAACTCTTCGGCTGCGAAGCCGTGGCGGCGCCGCCACCGCCACAGGCCCCGAGAGCCAAGGCGGCAAGCGGGATTACCGCTGCGCTGGTGATCAAGGTGATCGGTCTCCTGCGAGTCATGCTGGCTCCTTCGGTTGGGAGCATCGACAGTCGCAGCGATGAGCGGCTATCGAATCACCCAACGCGTAGTCCGGCCCCGACAACCTCGTAGTCACGGTGTCAAAACGGCGGCCTCGCAGCGTGTCACTTCACACAGCTGCGTCGCACTGCGCCGTGGCGCACCGCGGTTAGACGTGCGTGGGGGCGGATCAGGCCTGCACGGCGTGAGCGACGCGCACCACCAAGATGATCACATACGCCAGCCCAAGGCCACGCCGGAACCAGTTGACCCCGTGGACGAGCTCCTCGTAGGCCCAAATCGTCATCGCCAGGTACGACACCGACTCCGCGAAGCTGCGACCGGAGCCCGTCCCGAACTTCCTCGCTTCGCCGGCGACAAATGCGACGATCAGCGGCAGGTTCGGGAACTGGACGATCGGAAAGCGTCTCGGAAAGCCCAGCGCAGTCAAACGCTTAAATGCCACCCAGGCGCGGGGCTTACTCGGTGACGATGGCCACTGCTTGGGGGGTCGAGTCGGAGCGGTTTGCGCGAGCGCGGGCGCGCGGGCGCTGGGAGAGCGCACCAGCCGCCGCGGGATCCTCAACTCAATACGCATCTTCACTGGCAGACCGCCAGGACCAGCCATTGCTTCGAGGAAGGCGACAGGCACCGGTGGAGAGTTGGCTTGCCGAACCGCCTAGGAGAAGCCCGCTCGCTCAAACCTCGCGCATCCGCTGCCGCAGGGATCACGGCCGTGCTTGCGGGATCCGCCGTCGGGCTGCGCTCGCGGGGACTGCCTCGCTTCGCGCCAGCCGCTCTTGGCAGGGCTGTGTCAGCTCAGAGAGCCGCTGCAGGTCGCGGGCCGCGGCCTCCTCGCGGTCGGCCGCTGCGCGGTAGGCCAGGTACGCCGCGGCGCGACCGGGTGCCGCGGCTTTCAACCACGCGCTGAGTGCGTGCTCGGACTCGACCTCTGCCGCGATCCATGTCATGTGCGCGTCGTCGAGCACCCGGACGCCGATCACGGCTAGGGCGCGGCTGGTGTTGCAACAGATCTTCGTTGAGCGTGTCATTGGATTTCCTAAGGCTTGGGGGTTTGGTCGACCGAGCGTAGGTCCGCCGCGGCTCGCTCGAATCCCGCGACGCGTAGTGTGCGACGGCGACGGAGTAGCCCCGGGGCGCCGTTGCCCGTGCGGAGCAGATGGAGTGACGGCCGTCGCCTCAGCAAAGGCTCCAGAGCAGGCGCCTCCCCCGCCCGCAGCTCCGGGCGGGAGAGGCCTGCTTACGCTGCGAGCTAGTAGCTACTAGAAGAGCTCGTCGAGCTGCTCCCACCACCGCTCGATGAGTGCGAGGCCGTGATCTGATTGCCCGCCGGAGAGAGGACGTACCAGGATGCGCCGAAGGCAGACGATCCCTGGCCGTTGGTCTGGCCAGCTGACTGATCTCCCTTGAACAGGTACAGGGGATGGCCGTTGTAGGTCACCTGCTGGGTCCCGTTGGAACGCTTACTGGTCCCGATCAGCGACGCCTTAACGCCGCCACCGACGGTGGGCTTTCCCTTGGCCAGCAGCGGGGGCCAGGCCGCCGCGCAGGCGCCGCTACAGGCGCTCTTCATCCCCTTGTCTCCCTGGAACAGGTAAAGGGTCCGGCCCTGGGAATCGACGAGGATCTTTCCCAGGCTGCTGCTGGCTGTGTTGACGGTGCCCGACAACTGGGTGGGCGCCGTGGCCGACGCGTTATGACTGCTTGTGGTGTTTGAACCCGAGCTGCCGCCGCATGCCGCGATCGCCAGCGTGCTGAGTGCGACCAGCCCCAGTGGCACGAATCCAAACGCTCTCTTTCTGATCATGATTGCTCCTTGGTTGGGAGAGTGCTTCGGCGGTGATCTACCGAAACGAGGGTTGACAGGAGCGTATGTACGCTGCGGCTCGCTCGAATCACGCGACACGTAGTCCGCGACCGGGCGAGCTCGTAGGCCGCGGCGTGTCGACTCGCCGTGGGCGCGATATGGTCGGTGTTTGAATGATCACTGACGGGCCGGCAGAGGTGTTGCACGGCCGGCGCAGCGAGCGCGAGGTGCTGGAGCGGCTGCTCGAGGGAGTACGCGGTGGACAGAGCCGGGTGCTGGTGGTGTGCGGCGAGCCGGGGGTTGGTAAGACGGCGCTGGTGGAGTCTGCGATCAACTCCGCGTCGGGGTTTCGGGTGATGCGGGCTGTCGGTGTGGAGTCAGAGATGGAGCTTGCGTTCGCGGCGCTGCAGCAGTTGTGCGCGCCGCTGCTGGATCGCCTGGACCGGCTTCCTGCTCCTCAGCGGGACGCGCTCGGGGTGGCGTTCGGGTCGCGTGCGGGGGACGCGCCGGATCGGTTTTTGGTGGGCTTGGCGGTGCTGAGCCTGTTGGCGGAGGCGGCCGCACAGCAGCCGCTGCTTTGTGTGGTTGATGACGCGCAGTGGCTTGACCGGGCCTCGGCGCAGGGGCTGGTGTTCGTGGCGCGGCGCCTGTTGGCGGAGTCGGTCGCGCTGGTGCTGGTGACGCGGGAGCCGAGCGACGAGCTCGAGGGATTTCAGGAGCTGGTCGTCGAGGGTCTGCGCGATGGTGATGCGCGCGCGCTTTTGCGCTCGGCGGTCCGCGGTCCGTTAGATGAGCGGGTGCGCGAACGGATCGTCGCTGAGACGCGCGGGAATCCGCTGGCGTTGTTGGAGCTGCCGCGGGGGTCGACGCTAGCCGAGTTGGCGGGCGGATTCGGTTTGCCGACTGCGTCGGGGTTGTCGGGGCGGATCGAAGACAGCTTTCAGAGGCGGTTTGCGCGCCTACCGGCTGAGACTCAGCGGCTGCTGTTGGTCGCGGCGGCGGACCCGGTCGGCGACCCGGTGCTGGTGTGGCGCGCGGCGGAGCGGCTCGGGATCGGGGTCCAGGCGGCGGCCGAGACCGACGGGTTGCTCGCGATTGGCGCGCGGGTGACGTTTCGTCACCCGCTGGTCCGCTCGTCCGTGTATCGCGCGGCGTCGCCGGAGGAGAGGCAGGCCGTGCATCGTGCGCTGGCGGACGCGACCGACCCTGCAATCGATCCGGATCGCCGTGCTTGGCATCTTGCGCAAGCGACGGCGGGGTTTGACGAGGAGGTCGCCTCCGAGCTCGAGCGCTCGGCGGACCGCGCGCAGGCGCGCGGAGGTTGGGCGGCAGCGGCCGCGTTCCTGGAAAGAGCGGCCGTCCTGACGCCCGAGCCCTCGCGGCGCGCGAGGCGCGCGCTCGCCGCGGCACAGGCCAAGCACCAAGCCGGCGCGTTCGACGCGGCCCTCGGACTGGTGGCGATCGCAGAGTCCGGGCCGCTGAACGAGCTCGAGCGCGCCGAGGTGGCCCTCCTGCGCGGTCAAATCGAGTTTGCTGTCAACCGCGGCAGGGACGCTCCCCCGCTGCTGCTCAGCGCCGCCAAGCGGCTCGAGCCGCTCGACATCGGACTTGCGCGCGTGACCTACCTGGAGGCGTTGTCCGCCGCGATCTCCGCCGGTCGCCTGGGCGCCCTCGACGGTGTGGGCAAGACCGCGGATGCCGCACGCCGGGCACCCGCATCGCCGGAGCCCCCGCGCGCGCCCGATCTCCTTCTCGATGGGCTGGCTGTGCTGCACACGGAGGGCTATGCCGCTGGGACGCCAATGTTAAAGCGAGCACTGCGGGCGTTCCGCGGCGACGAGCTTTCCAGAGAGGACGGGATCCGCTGGCTGTGGCTTGCGTGCCGCACGGCCATGGATCTGTGGGACGACGAGAGCTGGTTCGTGCTCTCCGCCCGGCAGATCCAGCTTGCCCGCGATGCCGGCGCGCTGACCGTGCTACCGCTGGCGCTCAACCTGCGAGCAGGCATCCAATTGTTCGCCGGCCAGTTCGCCGCGGCGGAGACGCTGAGCGAGGAGGCGCGCGCAGTGAGCGACGCGATCGCAAACCCGCAAGTGCCCCATGCCCGCCTGTTCCTCGCGGCCTGGCGTGGCCAGCGGGAGGAGACGGTACGGCTGACCGCGGCCGGCGACCGGGACGCCACCGCCCGCGGCGAGGGCAGGACGATCGGCGTCGGCAACTACGCGACCGCGGTGCTCTACAACGGCCTCGCCCGGTACGACGATGCGCTGGAAGCCGCCCGGCAGGCCACCGATTACCCGCAGGATCTGACGTTCTTCGCCTGGGGGCTGGTCGAGCTAATTGAGGCGGCCGCTCGGAGCGAGAAGGCCGCTCTCGCCGCCGACGCCCTGCGCCCGCTGTCGGAGCTGACACGCGCCAGTGGCACCGACTGGGCACTGGGGGTCGAGGCCCAGTCCCGAGCGCTGGCGAGCGAGGACGACGTCGTCGAGGACCTCTTCTGCGAGGCGATCGAGCGGCTGGGCCGCACACGCGTCCGCGTCGCCCTCGGCCGTGCCCACCTCCTGTACGGGGAATGGCTGCGCCGCGAGCGCCGCCGCACCGACGCCCGCGAGCAGCTACGCGACGCCCACGAGCTATTTACCGAGTTCGGCATGGAAGCGTTCGCCGAACGCGCCCGAGTCGAGCTCCAGGCGACCGGCGAGCACGCCCGCAAACGCACCGTCGAGACCCGCGACGACCTGACCCCCCAGGAAGCACAGATCTCCCGCCTCGCAGCCGACGGCGCCACCAACCAAGAAATCGCCGCCCAACTGTTCATCAGCCCCAGCACCGTCGACTACCACCTGCGCAAAGCATTCCGCAAGCTCGGAGTGAAGTCCCGCCACCAACTCAAAGAGCATCTGCTCCAGCCCGGCGCACACGCCGAACCCGCGGCCCGAGGACACTGAACTCGAGGACGGGGCCTGCCGTGTTCTGCGTCCCAGGGCGACGCGTTGCGCGGGCCGCCACGAAAGAGAGCTGCGGACGGTCGTCACGGACAGCTCCGTGTAGCGCCACCGATCACTGCGGCCTAGTCGTTACGGCCGCTTTATGGGTGGTCGGTAAAAATGACCGCCGTGGAGCATCTGCCGTTGCTTCGTGCTTCGGATTCCGATCGGGAAGAGGTCGCCGACCGGCTACGGCGCGCGACGTCAGAGGGGCGCCTCACCGGGGACGAGCTCGAGGAGCGCCTTGAGGCGCTGTACGCGGCTCGAACCTACGGCGACCTCGATGCCCTCGTGGCCGACCTACCAGTCGCTTGCTCGCAGGGACAGCCGGGCTTGAGGATCCGACCGTGGGTCGGCGCCGTCGGCGCCGTGACGCTCGTGCTCAGCGTGCTGGGCATGCTCGCCCTTACCAGTGCGCATTCCGCCGTGGCAGTGGTGGGCGGCGGGCACCTCAGGCATCTCAGCCTTCCGGGCCCGCTCGCGGATCCACACGAGGGCCTAATCGTCGCGGCGTCCACAGGCGTCGCAATCATGGCATTCCTGGCATGCGCGACACTGCTCTGGGTGTTAGTGCGCTCGAGGCCCACCCACGGTCACTGAATCAGGGCCAACTGCAAGCCTCGACGTCGCTGCGCAAAGCGCTGGCTTGTCGGCCTAAGGCTTGGTGGACTGGTTGACAGGAGCGTGTGTGCGCTACGGCTCGCTCGACTCACGCGACACGTAGTCAGCGACCGGGCGAGCTCGTAGGCCGCGGCGTGTCGGCAGGGCGCGGCGAGCCGTACAGGCGCCAAGGGCCCGGTATGGTCGGTGTTGCATGGTCACTGAGGGGCCGGCAGAGGTGTTGCACGGCCGGCGCAGCGAGCGCGAGGCGTTGGGAGCGCCTGCTTGCGGCTGTGCGCGGTGGGCAGAGCCGGGTGCTGGTGGTGCGCGGCGAGCCCGGGGTTGGTAAGACGGCGCTGCTGGAGTCCGCGATCGGCTCTGCGTCGGGGTTTCGGGCGTTGCGGGCTGTCGGTGTGGAGTCAGAGATGGAGCTCGCGTTCGCGGCGCTACAGCAGTTGTGCGCGCCACTTATGGGTCGCCTGAACCGGCTTCCCGCCCCTCAGCAGGACGCGCTCGGGGTGGCGTTCGGGCTGCGCGCGGGGGAGGCGCCGGATCGGTTTCTGGTGGGGTTGGCGGTGCTCAGCCTGTTGGCGGAGGTGGCCGAGCAGCAGCCACTTGTGTGTGTCGTTGATGACGCGCAGTGGCTTGATCGCGCCCCTGGACGGGCGCTCGCGTTCGTGGGGCGGCGCTTGTTGGCGGAGTCGGTCGCGCTGGTGTTCTCGACGCGTGATCCGGGAGCTGAGCTCGAGGGATTTCCGCAGCTGCTTGTCGAGGGTCTGCCTGATGGTGATGCGCGCGATTTGTTGGAATCGGTACTGCGTGTGCCGTTGGATGAGAGGGTGCGGGGGCGGATTCTCGGGGAGGCGCGCGGCAATCCACTGGCGTTGTTGGAGTTGCCGCGGGGATTGACGCCGGGTGAGCTGGCGGGCGGGTTCGGTTTGCCGGACGCGCCGGGGCTCTCGGGGCGGATCGAGGACAGCTTCCGCAGGCGGTTTGTGGGGCTGCCGGCCGAGACTCAGCATTTGTTGCTGGTCGCGGCGGCAGAGCCGGTCGGCGACCCAGGCATGTTCGCGTGCGCTGCTGAGCGACGGCGACACCGCGGAGCGGCTCTACCGAGAGTCGATCGAGCGGCTCGGCCGGACGAGCGTTCGGCTTGCACTCGCACGCGCTCATCTGCTCTACGGCGAGTGGCTGCGTCGGGAGCGCCGCCGGCTCGACGCCCGCGAGCAGCTGCGCACCGCCCACGAGATGTTCAGCCAGTTCGGCATGGAGGCGTTCGCCGAGCGCGCCCGGGTCGAGCTCGAAGCGACCGGCGAGCACGCGCGTAAACGCACCGTCGAGACGCGCGACGACCTGACCCCCCAGGAAGCACAGATCTCCCGCCTCGCCGCTGACGGCGCCACCAACCAAGAAATCGCCGCCCAACTGTTCATCAGCCCCAGCACCGTCGACTACCACCTGCGCAAGGCGTTCCGCAAGCTCGGAGTGAAGTCCCGCCACCAACTCAAACAGCAAGGCCTCGAGTCAGGGGGACACACCGAACCCGCGGCTCAAGCGCCCTGACGCAAGAGACGTACCGGCGTGCCTCATGCCGCTCATCGTGAACTCGTGCGGATCTTCGAAAGGCCGGTGCCGTTTGCGAGCAGGAAGGCGGTGAGGAACACGACGGCGGCAACCTCTACGAGGATCGCGACGACGATCGCCATTCGATAGCCGTGCTCAACGAAGCCGAACAGGCCGGCTGTCTCCGAGATGAACAAGCCCGCCAGCGAGAAGACACCCAGCCCGATTCCACCAATCGCCATGACAGCGCGGACGGCATCGGCGTAGCGCCCGGCAATGCGGCCCAGGGGGACGATCAACCCGACAGCAATGACGATCGCCCCGATGAAGTTCAGCAAAAACAGGGTGCCGATCGTTGGCACGACGGAGTAGCTGTCGACGACGTACTGCTCGATGTGGTCAACACCGGTCGCCAAGACGGCCAACGCGCCGAGGTAACACAAGGCGTGGGTGATGACTGAGGGATGTTTGGCGGCGAGCCAGGTGGGGCCGACTCGATGCTTGTGTGGTGAAGGTGCAGTCGTTGTCATAGTCATGGTCCTTGTGTGTTTGGGGGTTTGAGTCTGCGAGGTCCCTCGCTCAGGCGAGCTGGGCAGCATCGACAGTCGCAGCGATGAGCACTTCTCGAATCACCCAACGCGTAGTCCGGCCCTGCAAACCTCGTAGTCACCGTGTAAGACCCGCTCGCAAGCGGGGATCTTCCCGTCTAGTGCGCCGCTGGGGCAGCGCGAGTGTGGCGCGCGCACACCAGGGCCTCGCCGAGACCAAAGGTCGCGGCCTGCCCGAGGAGGCCGATGGATGAACGCGAGGACCAGGCAATTCGTCTGCTGGACGGCGGAACCGATCGCGGCGGATGTGGGCGAAGAAATGACCGGAGCTCACGTGTGCTGATAGCTCGCGCAGGTTTCGGTCGTTCCATGCCGGCTCGATTTGACCGGAACACGCCCGGTGCCGGGGCGTCGTCATACCAGCCGACCCCGAAACCGTCGCCGTTTGTCGTCTCTGCGCCGAGCTTGGAGTGCAGGCTTTGATCGATTAGGGAGTGGGCCGGTGAGTACAGCGCCTTCTCCACGAGGATCGGAGAGCCCTAGTAAGCGAGCCAGCGACACATCGGCCGCTCCTTTCTTCGTTCAACAGATCAGTGCTTGAACGCCGAGAGCTCGTTCGCGCGCCGCTGCGGCAGCGGCCCGCTCAGCGACTGGAGCGAGTCGGTCTGCTTGCGCACCCCGCTGAGGAACAGATTCGCCATGTCGATGCTGAGCCCGGCTCTCACCACCACTCGCAGCACTGACAGGTCCTGCCGGTTCTCCGGGAACGTATACGCGGGCACCAGCCAGCCCTCTTCGCGCAGTCGGGCAGAGACGTCGAAGACGGTGTAGTTGCGGACTTCGGGCGCGGTGGTGAATGCGAACACGGGCAGATCGCTCCCGTCGGTGATAAGCCGGTAGGGCCCCATCGCGGCGATCTCACGCGCTATGTGCTGTGCGACCTGGCTGGAGGCGCGCTGGATGCCGCGATAGCCGTCCTCGCCCAGTTCCATGAACATGAAGTACTGGGCGATCACCTCGCTCCCGGGACGCGAGAAGTTCAGCGCGAACGTCGGCATCGACCCCCCGAGGTAGTTCACTTTGAACACGAGGTCCTCTGGAAGCGCCTCCTTGTCGCGCCAGATCGCCCATCCGACGCCCGGATATACCAGCCCGTACTTGTGTCCCGACGCATTGATCGACTGCACGCGGGGGAGGCGGAAATCCCACTCGAGGTCAGGCTGAACGAAGGGGGCAATGAAGCCGCCGGATGCGGCGTCGACGTGAACGGGGACGTCCGGGCCGCCGCTTGCGGCGAGCTCGTCGAGAGCCGCACAGATCTCGGTCACGGGTTCGTAACTGCCGTCAAACGTCGACCCGAGCACGGTGACGACGCCTATCGTGTTCTCGTCGCAGTGGGCCACCGCGCCCTCCGGGGTGAGGTGGTAGCGATCGCCCTCCATCGGCACCAGCCGCGGCTCGACATCCCAATAGCGGCAGAACTTCTCCCAGCAGACTTGGACGTTGACCCCGGTCACGAGGTTCGGCCGATCGGTTGATTTCCCGGCCTTTTTCATCCGCTCTCGCCACCGCCACTTCAGCGCCAGTCCTCCGAGCATCGCGGCCTCGCTCGAGCCGGTCGTCGAAGTGCCGGTGACGTCGCCCGAGCCCGACGCGTGCCAGAGGTGGCCGATGATGTTCACGCAGCGTCGCTCGATCTCCGCAGTCTGGGGGTACTCGTCCTTGTCGATCATGTTTTTGTCCGCCGTCTCGCCCATCAGCCTCGCGGCGAGCGGGGGCATCCAGGTCGTCACGAACGTGGCCAGGTTCAGGCGCGCGCTGCCGTCGAGCAGCAGCTCATTCGACAACAGGTCGTATGCGACCTCGGACCCGACCCCGCGCTTGTTGAGCGTGTCGTGAGGACATCGCACGAGCTCTTCCTCCACGAACGCGGAGCTGACCGCACCATCGGGCTTTGTACCGGAGCTCATTATCGACCTCGCTTTCTTGTTCAACTCGGCGCGCCGGCCGCCTGCTCCCCCCCGGGACGGCAGGCGACGCGGCCGTGCAAACGTTCGACCACGAGCGGCTGGGTCGCATCATCCAGATCAGGTGACGTGGCGCCCGGGCGGCCGCCGCTACAGACGGTATGGGACGAGGGCCGGCCCGGACGCGCGAGTGTCCGGCCGCGCCAAAGCAGCCGGAACGCCGTCCCTGAGCGTTTCTTGTAACTGATCCACTACCGGCGTCGCGCTCACGCTCAGATGGTACGGTGGCCATTGGCCATGGGGGCCAGCGTCGGGGCAGATGGGGCACTGACGAGTCACGGACTAGTCGGCGCGAGTGTCACACGCGCCACACCAAGGAGCACGTATGGACACCAAAGACGAAGTCAGCGTCGACTCTTCGGACTCGCTGCCTGCGTCTGACTGCTCGTCCGAGCGCGAGCAGGACGGGATCACTCGTGGCGAGCTGCTGAAATCGGCTGCGGTGGCGGCACCAGCGGTCTTCCTGGGTGCCGACGGTGCAGCGGCCGCGGCGGCGGTGGGTCAGAGAGCCCACCGGAACCCTGTCGCCGGCATGAACATCCTGGTGTTCATCACCGACCAGCAGCGGGCCGTTCAGCACTTCCCTCGCGGCTGGGTCCAGCGCAACATGCCCGGATTGTCGCACTTGCAGAGGACCGGCCTGACGTTCGAGAACGCGTTCACGAACGCATGCATGTGCTTGCCGGCGCGCGCCACCCTGCTGTCTGGCTACTTCCCCGCCCAGCACGGCGTCAAGTACACGCTGGAGGAGAACATGCCGGCCTCGGACGGCTATCCGCAGGTCCCGTTGTCCACCGAGTTCAAGAACCATGCCACCGTGGTCGAGGCAGCCGGCTACACGCCGGTCTACAAGGGCAAGTTCCACTGCGTCAAGCAGAGGGACGGGCAGGGCTGGGTCCCCTCGGACGTCAATCAGTACGGCTTCACTCGCTGGGACCCACCCGACGCCGGGGCGGATACGACGCTCCCGCAGGCCGGTGGTCCGCCGGGCGGCACCTACGACAACGATGGTCGCTTCATGCACGACGACGGCCCGGCCTGGGCCGGATACGAGGGCGTCATCGAATACCTGGCGTCAGACGCCCGCCGCCAGCAGCCGTTCTACATGGTCGTATCGCTGGTCAACCCTCACGACGTTCTGTTCTATCCGGGGCAAATCGAAGCGGCGCAGTACGGCAACCAGTGGCTTCAGGGCGAGATCGAGCTGCCGGCGACGGTGGACGAAGACTTGTCCCCCACCAAGCCGACCGTTCAAAAACAGTTCCTGGAGCTGTTCAACGGCGTGCCAAACAACGCGCTGAAGGCGCCTGAGATGAAGCGCCACTACCTGAACTTCTACGGCAACCTGATGAGGTCCTCAGATTTCTATCTCCAACAGATCCTGCACACGCTGAGACGCCGTCGCATGCTGGACAACACGCTCATCATCGTCACCGCGGACCACGGTGAGATGGGCCTCACTCACGGCGGGTTGCGACAGAAGAACTTCAACTTCTACGAGGAGACTCTGCGGGTTCCCCTGGTCTACTCCAACCCCTGGCTGTTCAAGCGCCCGCGGCGCAGTCAAGCGCTCGTGTCCCACGTCGACTTCCTGCCCACGCTCGCCAGCCTCGTCGCGGCGCCCAAGCGCGCCCGGGCCAATTGGCAGGGCGTCGATTACTCCGACCAGATCCTGTCTCGCTCGCCCAAGCCGCCGCAGGACTACACCGTGTTCACCTACGACGACTTCCAGTCCGGACAGGCTCAGGGTCCGTATCCGGGCCTGCGCCCGTTCCCGCAGTGCCCAAATCACGTCGTGAGCATCCGCGAGCAGCGATACAAGCTGGCTCGCTACCACGCCCCGGATCGCCCCGACGTCGAGGACCAGTGGGAGATGTACGACCTCAAGACCCATCCACTCGAGCGGACCAACATTGCCTACCCCGAGTATCACCGGTCGCCCGCCCAGGAAGCCGAGCTTCGCAGGCTCAAGGCCAAGCTTGAGCACGTCGAGGCCACGCGGCTGAAGCCGCTGTAGCCCCGGCGTGCGGTCGCCGATCGAGTAGCGGTCGATCGGGTTGGCGACCAGGAAGAAGTTGGTGTCGTCGTACATCGTTACCGACCAGAACGCGCCGACAGGCGGCTCGCGGTCGAAGCGCAGCTCGTAGCAGTTGGGCCACCCGCTCGCTGCCCGCGCCATGAGGGGATTGCTCAGGGCGGGGGTAAGCTGGTCCGTTAGGTTGCTTGTCTCACGCGGGGGTGGGGAGGATAAGTCCCTGCGTCATTCGTGTAATTCACGAGAGGAGATGCGATGTACGCGACAGTACGCCGATACGAGGGGATAACCGACCCTGCCGAGGCCGGGCGGCGCGTCAGTGAAGGTTTCGTCCCTCTGCTGAGGGAGATCGAGGGCCTCGTCGCCTACTTCTGGGTAGACGCCGGCAACGGCGTGATGGTCTCTACCAGCGTGTTCCAGGATCAGTCCGGAGCGGAGACCTCCAACAGGAAGGCTGTTGACTGGATTCGCGAAGAAGGCCTAGGCGATCTGTATCCCAACCCAGCCCAGGTCACCGTCGGCGAGGTCGTGGCCGGCACGCTATGAGCAGCGGAGTCGCTGAACCGGCGAATCTGGCAGCGGCAGATACAAAAATAGGCTGGCTTTGCACTACAAGCTGCGACGGTTCCTGCTTAGACGTGTGCGGCTGCGGCGCGCGGTGCGTGAGGTCAAGCGCACGCGTCGACGGACGTTCGAGATGTTCGGGTGTGACCGGTACTCGCATCCAGCCGCCGACGATCTGGACCGCAAGCTTGCCGGCTATCTCCCCGAGAAGGGGGGCATCTTCGTTGAGGCGGGCGCCTTCGACGGGTATTGGCAGAGCAACACATAATGGTTCGAGCGATGTCGTGGGTGGTCAGGCGTGCTCGTCGAGCCGATTCCTCAGCTTGCCGCCGAAGCGCGACGTGAAAGCCCCTCGCCCAGGTGTTCGAGGTCGCGCTGGTCGCTCCCGACTTCGTACAGAAAAGCGTGAGGATGCGGTTTGGCGGGACGATGTCGATCCTGCTCGCTGGCTCCGACGGGATGGAGGACGCGCTGGCCCATGCCGAGCACGGCGCCGCCCTCTACGAGGCCCAGTCCTTTGACCTCGACGTGCCCACCTCAACGCTAAGCGCGGTGCTCGATCGAGCGGGCGTGCGACACATCGACCTCCTTTCGCTGGATGTCGAGGGCCATGAGACCGACGTGCTCAAGGGCCTCGACTTCGACCGTCATGCCCCCAGATACATCTTGATCGAGATCCTTGACGAGCAGAGTGGCAAAGCGCCGGTCTACGATCTGCTGGAACCTCGCTACGAACTCGTAGAGCAGCTCTCCGTCCGCGACCACCTCTTTCGCCTTCGCTGATCGAATTCCGAGGGACCGAGCGATGCCACAGCGTTCAAGCGATCACGCGATCGTGTTGTTCGAGCAGGCCGAGCGCCGGCTGTTTGACGCGTGTGGCGTGCAGGTCGCGAGCCGGCGTGTGCGCCTCGCTGATCCGCCGGTCGCCGTGCGCGTCCTGGAGGCGGGCGACGGCCCGCCGCTCGTGCTGGTGCACGGCAGTGGCATGAGCGCTTCGACGTGGGCGCCGCTGATGCCGTTCTTAGGAACGTACCGTCTGATCGCGTTCGACCTCCCCGGGTTCGGCCTCAGCGACGCCTTCGATTACAGCGGCCGACCCTTGCGAGCGCACGCGGTTGCCCAGCTCACCTCGCTGCTGGACGCGCTGGGGCTCGAGCGCGTGCCGATCGTCGGCACCTCGCTGGGCGGGATGTGGGCGCTCTGCCTGGCCCTCGACGCGCCGAATCGCGTTGCCGCAGTGGCGTCGCTCGGAGTGCCCGCCGTGGCGCTGCCCGGTGTGCACGGCGACCCATTCTTCACCGCGCTCTCCACACCCGGCCTGCGCCAGCTCGCCGCGAGGGTCCGCTCGCCGAACGTCGCGACGACACGCCGGTCGCTGGCCCGCGGCGTCATTGGCCCCCGCGCCGCGCAGCGAGCGCCCGACGGGTTCTTCGAGGTCGTCCACGAGGGCCTGCGCCAGCCCGGCTTTCGGACGGCGATGCTCAGCCACATGCGGCTCGCGATGCGGCTCGGCCGGCCCCGCGCCGGAAACTTCCTCTCAGAGGCCGAGCTAGGGCAGCTCATGGCTCCCGTGCTCATGATCTGGGGCGACGAGGACCCCTACGGCGGCCCAAAGATCGGCCAACGCGCCCGCGCCCTGCTACCCGACGCGCGCCTCGAGGTCATCCCAGGCCGCCACGCCCCCTTCCTCGACGACCCCGAGCGCTGCGGCGCACTGATCGACGAGCTCATTCGCCGACCGGCCACAAGACCGGACCCGGCCTGATCCCTCGCGCCGCCAAGACTGGTGAATCCCGATCGTTGCCGCGGTATTAACCTGGCGCGTTACGTTGCTCGCTTAACGCGGTGTGGGTGAGGTAGGTTTGCGGGGTTTACGACCGTGGCGCGGAGGGCCGGCCGCGCTCTCGATGGGGTGATTGGCATGATCTTCACTGGGGCGGACGTGGCCGACGAGCCGCGGCGGCGGTTGTGGATCGCGCTGCGATTGTCGATGGCGCTGGCGGCGGTCTTGATCGTCGTTTGTTTCACCGCATCGGGCGCCCGGGCCGACTATCCGTTGGTGGCGAAGTTCATCCCCGCCACAAACCCCCAAAAGGCCAACCGCCCGTTCGACATTCCGATCGATTCGGTGATGATCCACGACACGGAGGGTTCGTGGCAGAGCGCCGTGGACGTTTTTACCGCGCCAAATGCGATCTCGGCCGTGCAGTACCTCGTCTCGGGTCAGGTCGACTCGTCCGACCCCACGGTGACGCAGTTCGTCCTCGACAAGGACTGGGCCTTTCAGGTGGCCAACTGGTGGTTTAACCAGACGTCCATCGGGGTCGAGCACGTCGGGTTTGCGGTCGCCCCGGCGGGCTATTTCACCCAGCAGCTGTACGAGCGTTCGGCCGATCTTGTCGGGTGGGTGACGTGGAGGTACGGGATCCCGATCGACCGCGCTCACGTCCTGGGGCACGACAACATCCCAGGCTCCACCACGGAAAAGGCGCACACACAGCACTGGGATCCCGGGCCGTCGTGGGATTGGCCGTACTACATGGCGCTGGTTCGTGCCGCCTACAGGCGCTGGTCACACAACGCCCCGCTGCCCAAACCAGAGATCGCGGCACGATTCACCAAGCCCAGCCCGAGGATCCGGGTGATCTCGGTGGGTGACGACCTTGCCTCGGCTCGCGACGTGTTCCTGTGGACGTCGGGGCTCCAGAGCAACTACGCCAACGTGTACGCGCAGGAGGGCGGACGGCCCGCGCCCAGCACGCTCGTCAGGGGAGCCAGCGACCCATCGACCTACCTACCGTCGCCGACCCTCGGCGATCCCCCGATTTACTACAACCAGCGGGACTTCTCGTGCGACAACTTCCCGTGGGCGATCGTGCCCAACGGATCGCCGGTGATCTCGGAGGTGTCCGCCAGCGATCTGCGCGCCAAGGCGGCTTGGGGAGAGGAGTTCGCGCTACTCGGCAAAAAGCGCGTCGGCGGCGTCCTCTACGACAAGATCGACTTCAACGGGACCGTCGGCTGGGTTCGCGACGCCGACACCAGCAACGGCTGGGGCGCGCTCGTGCGATTCCGCGGCGGACGCCACCCCACCACGCTGTACAGCGGTCCGGACCGGAATCCGACCTATGACGGCAGCGTCATAGACACCCGGATCTGCCCCGACACGCTGTATGGATTCAGCAGAGCCGGGCAGACGTACGTCTCGCAGCTCAGGCGCGTCGAAAACGGCGAGACGTGGTACCAGATCGAGTACAACCACAGGGTCGCCTGGGTACCGGCCGACGAAGTCAAAGTCTCCGCCCCGTAGCGGCCGGTCGAGTCGCCGCTCGAGTGGCGGGTGGCTTACCCGGAGGCATCGCTGGGGGAGTGGTGGAACAATCGGGCTGCGAGTTCCGGGTCGACGTTTGAGGAGGGTGGAAATGGCAGTGTTGATGACGGCTGAGATTCCTGGCGCAACGCAGGAGATGATGGACGGGCTGCGGCCGCTGCTCGGGCAGATACGTGACGCGAAGGGGTTCGTCGTGCATGCGAACGGACCGGTTGGCGGCGGGTGGCGCGACGTCGTGACGGCGTAGCGACGCCAGGTAGCTCAAGCCACTCCTTGCTGGGCCACAAGAGTCCCGTCGTCCTCGACCCCTCCTGATAGCCTCGGAAGGCGTTTAGGAGTGAGGCGCGCCTGATCCTAGGAAGGGTCGTGGGGCGAAGACGAAGGGACCGAGATGGGACGGTTTTTTGGGCTGCTGCTGCTGGTCGGTGTGGTCGGGGCGGCGAGTGCGCGCGGTGCGGCTGCTTCGGGTTGGTCGCTGCAGCACACCCCCAACCCTGCCGGTGCCACGTCCAGCCACCTGAACGGTGTCTCCTGCGCCTCCGGCAGCGCGTGCACCTCCGTCGGGTACTACGACAACGGCACCACGGACTTGACGCTGGCCGAGCGCTGGAACGGAACCAAATGGTCGATCCAGAAACCCCCCACCCCCAGCGGCGGCACGGGTCTGGAGTTGACGGGCGTCTCCTGCACCTCCGCGAGCGCGTGCACCGCCGTCGGCTACTACTACAACGGCACCACGGACGTGACGCTGGCCGAGCGCTGGAACGGAACCAAATGGTCGATCCAGAAACCACCTAACCCCACCGGCGGCACGGACAGTCAGTTGGATGGCGTCACGTGCACTTCTGGGAGCGCGTGTACGGCCGTCGGGGAGTACTACAGCGGCACCGCCCAGGTGACGTTGGCCGAGCGCTGGAACGGCACCAAATGGTCGCTGCAGACGACCCCCAACCCCACCGGCGCCCCCGACAGCGGGCTGCTAGGCGTCTCCTGTACGTCCAAGAGCGCCTGCATCGCCGTCGGGTTTGCCTACGCCTACGCGACGTTGGCCGAGCGCTGGAACGGAACCAAATGGTCGCTGCAGACGACCCCCAACCCCACCGACTCCACAGAGAGTCAGCTGTATGGCGTCTCCTGCGCCTCCGCTAGCGCGTGCAGCGCCGTCGGGTACTACTTCAGCGACGCCACGCTGACGCTGGGCGAACGCTGGAACGGCACCAAATGGTCGCTGCAGACAACTGCCAATCCCGTCGGCGCCACCGCGAGCCAGCTTAATGGGGTCTATTGCACCTCTGTTAGCGCCTGCACCGCCGTCGGCTACTACGGCAATGGAACCACGGATGTGACGCTGGCTGAGCGCTGGAACGGCACCAAGTGGTCGATCCAGAAACCCCCGAACCCCACCGGCGGCATGGACAACGAGCTGTATGGCGTCTCGTGTAGCTCGAGGAGCGCCTGCACGGCGGTCGGGTACTACAACAACGGCAGCGCCGACCGTACCCTTGTCGAGCGGTGGAAGGGTGGCTGAGCCGCGGGCACCACAAGCGCCCACGGGGGCTTGCCGTCGCCCACGCACACGCTTCAGGGTCGCGGCGGCTGATCTCCGGCGCGCAGGCCGCGGTGCGAGGGGCGGACCCTGAGACGGCCGTACTGCTGACCGTTCCGCCTTGGCGCCGTACCTTTAGGTCAGAAGAGGTCGAGTTTCAGGCGGTTTGCCGGGTCCGCGCCCTCATTAAGAGACCCTATTGGGGAAGCAGCGCCACCCGTAGATTTCTTCGCTCTTCGGCGAGGGTGCTTATCGGGATCGAGCCGACGGCGACCGTTCAGACGGACGAAATCTGGTAGCACGAGAGCGCGTTGCCATCGGGATCGAAAAAGTCAAAGAAACTGATGACGCCGGGGACGGTCTCGACCTCTCCGACGCTCACACCGAGCCCCCTCAGGCGCTCCTGTTCTGACTCGAGATCCTCGACGCCGTATCGCAAGATCCAGCCCGACGAACCGCGCTGGCCGCCCATCAGCTGAATCCAAGTCCCACCGAAGTCATATTCCACGATCCCGCCGACCGGCTCGAGCTCGGGGCGGCGGTCGAGCACGGCGTTGTACCAAGCGGTGGCCCCGGCCAGGTCCCTGACCGGCAAACCGACGGTGACGCTGGTCGGATGCACAGAATCCACGAGCTATGGGGCGAAGGCGGCGCCGATCAGGGCGGCCTTGCGATCGGGCTCGAGTTGCCGCGAGTCGCAGACCGAGGTGATCCTCGCGATTAGTCCCTCGTTGTCGAGTTCGAGTGCCGTGATGCCGGCGAGGACGAGTTTGGGCGCGGCCTGCGTCGGGATCTGACCGTCCTTCAGGTCGGTCGGGAAGCTATCGCCCGGCGCCCCCTCGGGCTTGCGGAGTCGCTGGACCCAGCCGAGCTCGCCGAGATTTAGCTCCTGCAGCTCCAGGTGGCCGCTCATCGCCAGCTCGGCGTGGGGCCCAGCCAGGGTCGTGTAGCCGACCCAGCCCAAGCTGTAATCGCGTTTCGCGCGCGGGAGGGTGTGCAACAGCACGAGCTCGTCGGCGACCGTCAATCCGTCCGCTTCTAGCGCGGGCGCCGGGTGTGGGTCCGGGTCGATCATCGCCATACCGCTCGTTGCGGCGAGTTCCCGGCCACCCTAGCCGAGGCAGGCCGCCGGGGTCGTGGTCGCGCGCTGGGTCGTTGCGCGGCCCGCTGGGGTGCAGTACGTTCTCGCTCTTGAGCGGGACCGCCTGAGGCGCTATCCGGGAGGGTAGGAACGATGGTGACGGTTTTCAGTCGGGCGCATGGTGTGCGGTTTAGGAACAGGCTCTGCCGGCGCGGCTTGGCGGTCTTCGTGCCTGCAGCACTCGTGTTGTTGGGATCGGCGCCGGGAGCACATGCGGCCGACAGGATCTACTGGGCCAACCTGAGCGGCAACGCGATCTCCTTCGCCAACCTCAACGGAACAGGCCATGGCGGCAATCTCAGCACCACGGGCGTCACTCCGAACGGCCCTGCCGGCGTCGCATTCGACCTCCTTGCCGGGAAGATCTACTGGGCTGATCAGGATGGCACCACGATCTCATTTGCCAACCTCAACGACACCGGGGGTGGCGGTCACCTAAACACGACCGGCGCTAGCCCGCCGAGCGACCCGGCCGGTTTGGCGACCGATCCGGCCACCGGCAGGATCTACTGGGCGGACATCGACTCCGGACCGCTGTCCTTCGCCAAGCTAAACGACACCGGCGGCGGCGGCGATCTGTCAACCAGCGGAGCGACCGCGCCGAACTACGTCGTTGGCATTGCGATCGATCCGGCCACCGGCAAGATCTACTGGACCAGTGGCGACGCCAACAAGATCTCGTTCGCCAACCTCAATGGGACCGGGCATGGCGGAGACCTCAATACCACGGGCGCCACGGTCGTCGATCCCCAGGGACTCGCGATCGACCCTGCCAACGGCAAGATCTACTGGGCCAACGACAACGACAACACGCATCCGATCTCGTTCGCCAACCTCAACGACACCGGCCACGGCGGGAATCTCAAGATCAGTGGCGCAACGGCAGACGCCGCCAATGAGGTGGCGATCGACCCCGAAGCGGGCAAGCTCTACTGGACCAACTTCTCCGGCGACACGATCTCGTTTGCCAAGCTCAACGACACCGGCGGCGGCGGCCGACTCAAAACTACCGGCGCCACCACCCCGGACGGACCGGTGGGGCTCGCCCTGCTGAAGACGCCGCTGGCCACAGCCAAGCCAAAGATCAGTGGCGGCACCAAGGTCGGCTCAAAGCTCTCGTGCTCGCGTGGAAAGTGGGCACCGGATCTGCTCGAGTCCTTCCTCTACCAGCGTCCGGTGAGCTTCAAATACAGCTGGAGCCGAAACGGGAAGCGGATCGGGGGCGCCACCAACAAGTCGATCAGCGCCTCACGCGCAGGAACCTACACCTGCACCGTGACAGCCACAAACGAGGCCGGTCACACGAAGAAGACGAGCAACTCGCACAAGGTCAAAACGTAAAGCAGGGCGGCCATGCCCGGCCGCTCACTCGAGCTCGTAGGATCTGGTTTGGTGAGCCCTACCTTGACCGGCGGTTGTAACTGCGGCGCTGTGCGCTTTGAGGTCACGGAACCGCTCTTCGGGGCGCGCTACTGCCATTGCACGCGCTGCCAGCGGCGGACCGGCACGGCGGCGTCGGCCAGCGCCGGCGTCAAGCCGGGCTCCTTACTTGTGCAGGGGCCTTGCGTCAAGCGCAGGGTCCGGGGTTGTCGGGGTAGTACTGCTGCGGGTAGGGGACGCGCGGGCGCGGTCGACGGTGCGGGTGTTGTGCGCGCGGGCGCCCAGCCTTACTTCGGTCCGCGACCCGGGTTGGTTCCGGGCCGGCGACATGATGTTTGATGGGGTGATCCCGCTGGGGGAAGCGTTGCGGCCGCTCGGTCTTTCGAGGCCGTCCACGAGGAGGTGGCGGCGGGAGCCTGTCGGGAGCCGGCCGCGGCGCATCGGTGTGACGAAGGGCTTGGCGCGCACCGGGAAGGTCATGCGGGTGCCAGCGCCTCCTCGCCGAGCTCGCGCAGCGTGTGGTAGCTCCGCTTGAGGAGCTTGCGCGCGACCGACAGGCACGCCCGGTTGCCACCGATCCGCTCCGCTGCTTGGGTGTAGTAGTCGCGGTCCGGCGAGCCGAGGCGCCGCGCGACCTGGGCCGCCTCATACAGCGCCCAGCGCAGCGCCGGTGGTCCCTGACGAGACAAATGCCCGGGCGCGCGGTGTTGGTCTGACTGGTACACGGTGATATCCATCCCGGCGTAGCGGACCGCCTGTCGGGAGGAGGAGAACCGGGTGCAGTCACCCAGCTCGGCGAGGATCGTGACCGCGGTCAGCTCTCCGATCCCGTAGTGGGCCACCAGCGCCTTGCACCCCGTCTGGCGGCGCGCATACGCCCGCAGCTCCTTCTCCAGCGGAGCGATCTGCACCTCGAGCGCGTCGATCATCGCCAGCGCGACCGTCACCCGCTCACGCGCGGCGGCCGGCAGCGGCTGGGCGGCGAGCCACTCACGCCCATCCCCGACCATCAACGAGCGGCGCTGCGGACAGCCGTGGTGATACAGCGTCGCCTGGATCCGCTGCTGCCACTCCGAGCGCTGCTCACCCAGCTCGTGACGCAACCTCACCCGCGCGCGGAGATCCAAGATGTGATCAGGTGGGATCCACGACTCCGGCAACCGCTTGATCATCAACAACTCCCGCAGATGCCGCGCATCGGCACGGTCGTTCTTCGCCCGTTTCTTGTTTCCCCGCCGCGCGGCCGTCTCTGCCGGCTCGGCCAGATGCACTACCGCGCCCACCCGACGCAACTCCTCGACCACGAACCGCCACCCCGTCGTCGCCTCCAACGCCACCTCCAACTCCTGGCCGCGGAAACGCTCCAGGAACCGGCGCACGCCAGCACGGTCCGCCGGCGCTACCCGCGAGCGCTTCACCTCGCCCGTCTCAGTCTCCAGCCAGTCGGCGGTGATCTGCGCTCGATGCTGATCAAGTCCCATTACGATGCTCACAAGGGGCCTCCTCAAGCTCCACGGTTTGAACGCCTGCGCGGACACGCTCCGCGCTTGAGCTGAGGAGGTCCCTACACGTCGGAGTGGACAGACTGCTCATGACACCTTTCACATCCTTCGCGGCGAGGATGCGCTGAAGGCCTGGATCCCTCATGACGGACACGAGAAGTGGTTCTGTGGCGAGTGCAGTTCGGCGATTTTCACCCGCGACCCCCAGGATCACTCCAAGGTCGCCGTTCGCCTGGGTGCCATCGATGGGGACCCCGGAGTCCGTCCTGAGGTTCGGCAATTCGTCGCCTATGCGGCCTCCTGGGAACCCATCCCAGATGACGGACTCCCGCACTACCCCGAGCGCCGCCCGTCTGACTTAGACCGGGGCCAGAGCGGGTGCGCGGCCCTGACCGGCGAGGCACGTGCTTTCCCGCAAATGCGCGAACTCAGATCCTCGGCCTCGTCGCGCCCTAGCCGATCGGGGTGAGCGACGACGAAGACCGAGAACTAATACTCGGCGACCTCGCAACACTGCGACGGTGACGGTCACCGATGCTGGAAGGGGTAGCGTTTGCTTCGTGGCCTACATGGAGCGGGCTGTCGCCTCGCCGTTGGTGGCGTGCACGTGGGAGCAGGCCTCGGTAGGAAGGTGCGAGCAGCGCGTGGTGCCTGACGGGTGCGTGGATCTAATTTGGATCGGCGAGCGGCTCGAGCTCGCCGGGCCGGATACACACGCGCGGGTTGTGCGGCTCATGTCGGGTTCGCGGCTGGTCGGCGTGCGGCTTCGACCGGGGGCAGCTGGCGCGGTTCTGGGGCTGCCGGTGTCGGAGTTGCGCGACGTCTCCGCCGATGCGGGCGCCGTCCTCGGGCATGACGTGGCGGTCGCGTTGCTGGAGGCGTTGGCGGCGGGTGAGGACCCGCATCGGCTGCTTCTGCGGGCGGTGACGGAGCGCGCGTCGCGCGAGCACGAACCGCTCATCGCCGCGGCCGTTCGGGCGCTGGGGCGTCCACGGGCGCGGGTCGATGCCGTGGCCTCGGAGCTTGGGGTGAGCGCACGGCAGCTGCAGCGACGCCTCAACGACGCGGTGGGCTACGGGCCGAAGATGCTTCAGCGTGTGCTGCGCTTTCAGCGGTTGCGGGCGCTCGGGCCGGCGCCGCTGGTTGAGTTGGCTCTGGAGGCCGGCTACGCCGATCAGGCGCATATGACCGTCGAGGTCACGGCGCTGGCCGGCATCTCACCTGTCCGATTTCTCAAAGATCGCGCGCGACTGGAGGCGTAACGTCTGACCGATGGAGATTCAGTTCATCTCCACGCTTGCGGTGATCGCGCCCGATCCGCCGAAGAGCGGTGAGCTGTACATCGAAGCGCTCGGCCTCCCTCTGGAGGCGGGTCCCGGCAGCGAGTACTTTCACAGCGAGCAGATCGAGGGCAGCAAGCATTTCGCGATCTGGCCGCTCTCAGAAGCGGCTCAGGCGTGCTTCGGCGTCCCGAAGTGGCCGGCGGATCGTCCTGTCCCGCAAATGAGTCTGGAGTTCGAGGTGCGCGACGCGGATGCTGTTGGGTCCGCTGTTGAGGAACTGCGTCAGCTCAGGTTTGAGCTGCTGCACGGCCGGCGCGAGGAGCCGTGGGGCCAAACGGTGGCTCGGCTGCAATCGCCTGAAGGCTCGATCATCGGGATCTCGTACATACCCTCGATGCACAACTGACCCGGATTCGCGCGATCCGGTGCGACCGAGAACCGAGACGCAGAGCATCGAAACCGTCGCCAGCGTCTCCGCCGTGATCGACGTGCTTTCTGATCCAACGCGCGTCCCGCAATGGGCGCCCGCGTTTGCCGATCGAGTCTTGGCCGCCCCGGAATCACAGTGGCAGGCGGTCAAGGACGGTCGAGAGTTTCGACTGCGAGTCGTCGCGAGCAGGGAAGCCGGGACAGTGGACTATCTGCGCCAGCCCGCGACCCTCAGCGACGCCTGTCCATGCCTCTGGGACTCGAGCAGTTCCTCGGTCGGACTGAAGCGCCAGTCACGTAGGATCCGGAATCGATGGGCAGCGACTTGACAGTCGGCCAGACGACGCTCACGCCGGTCGGTCTGGGCACAAATCGGTTGACGAATACGCCGGACCATCAGGCGCTTCTCCGGGAGGCGCTCAGTGCCGGGGTCAACTTCATCGATACCGCGCATATCTACACCGGCGGTGACAGCGAGCGGACGATCGGTGCCGCGCTTGCGCCGTTCCCTGAGGGGTGCATCGTGGCGACGAAGGGCGGGTACTCGCGGGGCGAGGGACACCCGGAGATCCTGAGTGCGCAGATCGAGGAGAGTCTGCACCGTCTACGCGCCGACGAGATCGACCTCTACTACCTCCATCGGGTCGATCCCGAGACGCCGTTGGAGATGAGTCTCTCGGCAATCCGGGAGTTTCGCGATCAAGGCAAGATCCGGCACGTAGGCATCTCCGATGTCGATATCGACGAGATCGAGCGGGCGCGTGAGATCGTGCCGATCGCGGCGGTCCAGAACCGTTACAACCTCACACAGCGCAAGCACGAGGAGGTTGTCGACTACTGCGCCGAGCAGCAGATCCTATTCGTCCCGTACTTTCCACTGCATGGCGACGGTGGGCCGGCGCTGAGGGAGATCGCCGAGGCACACCGATCAACGCCGAGCCAGATCACGCTGGCGTGGCTGCTCAAGCGCTCGCCGACGATGCTGCCGATTCCCGGAACCCTCTCGCCAGAGCACCTACGGGAGAACCTCGGCGCCCTGGACATCGAGCTGACAGAGGAGGAGTACCGGGCACTCGCGTAGCGAGCGTCACGTAGCGTGATCGCTCTCGCTGTCGAGGACGCGGATCGGCTCGCGCCGGCTGATGGACTCCCCGCCTTCGCTCGGATGCCGCTAGCGCTTGACCGTGTATTGGATCGTTCCCTTCGTCTTTAGCCCGTCCAGGCTGGTCGCGGTCACGGTGTAGGTGTGCCGGCCAACCGCCTTCGTGTTGAGCTTGCCGTGCGGGGGAGAGGCGCCGTGCGAGTCAGTACACGATGAGAGCCCCGGCCCGCCGCTTCCCTCAACGCACGTGAATGTGGTCCGGACGCGTTGGCCGACTTTGAATGTGGCTCCTGAGCGCGGGGAGCTGATCCGCACGATGGGCGGCGCGGCCGTGTACTTGATCGTCACCGACGCCGCGCCGGTGGCGGTCATCTCGTTCGAGAGTCCGGGGCCTACCCCGTAGCTGGAGCCACCCCCACCCCCGCCGCCGCAGCTGCCGCCACCGCCGCCTCCGCCGCCGGCGTAGCCGCCGCCCCCGCCGCCGCCGCTGGAATCCGTGCCCCCGTTGGAAGCACCGCCCTGGCCGCCGGCCAGACTCACTCCGGAAGTCCCGTCGCCCCCGCTGCCAGAGCCAGTGCCAGGCGAGCCGACCGTGGCGCCCGAGGCGCCCCCGCCGCCGCCCCCGCCGGCGCCGGTGCCGCAGCCGCCCACGCCGCCGGTGCCGCCGCCCGCGCCGATGTCCCCGTAACCGCCGTAGGCTGGGATCTCGCCGCCACCGCCGCCGCCACCACCGGCCGCGATCACCAGCGCAGCGCCGGAGGGGTCGAGCAGCCCGGAATAGCCGCCGCCGCCACCGCCGTCATACGCAGCGTTGCTGTTGCCGTCGGGATAGTCGCCGCCGGCGGCGCCGCCGCCCGGGCTACCGCCCGCGCCACCGTTCATGTAGAGGCCGGCACCCCCGACGCCGCCCACGACCACGCCCAGAGCCTGCCCCGCGCTCACCGGCACCGCCGTGTCCTCAACCGCGGCGCCCGAACCACCCGCGACTCCGCCGTTACCCTCTCCCCCAGCCGCGCCGACCGCCGTCACATCCAACGACTTCACACCAGCTGGCACCTTGAAGTGTTGCAACGAACCGGTGGGGGAAAACGTGCACGTGACCGTGCCGCCGCCCGACCCCGAGCAGCCGGCCGGAAACGCCCGCGCCGACCCACCAGCACCGTCCCCGACAATGTCGCCACACCCGCCGCCGCCAACAACACGGCAAGGCGGCCACGCGCGCGCACCAACGACAGACCAAACCCGCGCGCCCCACCGAAAGCCATCTCCGACACCCCAATCCTGTAGTGGGCGGCGCTCCGGCCGCCGCAAGAACACCGCGAGTCTACCCGCCTGGTAGTGCGTCAGGCAAACAAACGAACCAGCCCAACGTTGGCGCACGATCGCAAAATCGAGAACGCCGTTCACTCAGGTCACGGGCGCGTTGTGGCCGGTGCTCGTCAGCAGCTCCGGGAGCGGCGCGAGCGTCTCTAGCGCGGCGTCGACGTCGGCGTCGACCTGTTGGCGTTGCCTCGTCGGAAGCCTCTCGACGGACACCCAGCTACCGTGCACGCGGGTCGCGTTGACTGCGCTGACTAGTGCGTCGAGTTCGCCCGTCGCGCGGCGGAGGAGGCTCGGCGCGATGGGGTCGAGGGTCGGTTTGAGCTCGCTCAGCAGTTTCCGTACGGCGGCGACGTCGGCGGTAATTGAGGCGAGGGAGGTGCCGCTGCCGTAATTGTCATTGGCCGTCAGCGAGTCGCGGAGCGCATCCTCGAGCACCTCGTGGGGACGCAACAGCCAGCTGCCGATGCCGGTGGGGGTGGCTGGCAGGTAACGCGACAGCGGGGTCTTCATTAGGCTTGCCAAGAGGTGCTGGAGCTTGACGGTGTCGGTCGCTGCGGCTATCAGGCTGTGCTTCGTCCAGAGGTCGAACTCGATCCTGTGAAAGCCGGTGAAGCCGGGGTCCGATGTCCCCAGCGGGTGGCCGGCGGCGAGGCCGTCGATTTGGCCGCCGAGCGCGCCGAAGCACCCGTAGGCTCCATCGTCTTGGCCGATGTCGAGCCACGTCAGGTGAGCCGCCAACCAGGCGGACTTCGCCTGTCCGACGTTGCCTGACCCGATCGCCGCGGCCAGCGCCCCAACCTGTGATCGAAGGGCCGAGAGCTTGCCCGCGACGTAAGCCCGATACTCGGACAGCTCGTGGGTCTCCGTCTTCAGGTACGAGCAGCCGTAGACGATCTTCTTGACGTTTCCGGTGGGATCGAGCCACTGGATCCCGCACGGCAGCGCCGCGTGGGACGACCCGAGGACCACGAAAAAGTTTCGGTGGACCGCGAGGGTATGTGGCGGACCGCTGAGAAAGGTCACGGTCACCGCACTGACGCCGTTGGGCACCAACCCGAACGCCGGCGTTGCGTTCGTCGAGAACAGCGCGCCGGGGTTGCCTGCCGCTGCAGCGCAGTTCTGCAGACCGGTGTTACTGGTTTTGTACAGCACATCGATGCACAGCCCGGCGTGACGGTACTCGCGCCGCAAAAAGGGCAATGACTCCTGCTGGATCAAGCGCTGAGTCGGTCGCAGGCATCGCGGCGGCGCGAGTGCAACCAGGTGCTCGGCAGGCACGAGATAGATGCGGCCGCCAAACGCTGCGTCGCCGAGCAACCTGATGCCCGACATGATCACACCGGCCTCGTTCAGCGACGCAACCTGGTTGGGCCGAAGCCGATCCGCGGGGCGCTGGGGGTGCCTGAAAACGGAGTACTTGGCAGTGAGGCTGGCTTCCACCTTCGTGCCGGCACGGGCCGGCGCGCCGGCCGCGGGGTACGACGAGCACGACCGACTCCCGGAGGCGGCCAATGGCCCAGCCAGAACAAGGACCGCTGCCGCCACGACGACGGCGGTCGCGGCCACGGTGATCAAGATTGCGCGCCTAGTCCCCGGCACGACGTCGAAGTCTCGCATCAGCGGCGCTTTCGACGCGTGGGTTCGGCATGCTTAGGGTTGTGAGTCGACTCGATCGACGGCAGTTTTTGACCCGCTCCGGTGCCGCTGCGATCGCTGCCGGCGCGCTCGGCGGAGCTCATGTGGCTGGAGTCGACGCCGCCGAGCGCCGCGCTCGCGCGCAGCAAGGCTCGCAGGATCCGCTTCAGGCCGACGGGCGACTCGAGTATGCGGTGGGCTCCGACCCCGCGGCACGGCTCCCCGCGGTCCCGTTCCACGGCTCGTGGCAGGCTGGAATCCTTAACCCACCGCCGCCCGCGGCCTGCTTCGTGTCCTTCAACGTCACGGCGACCAGCCGCGGTGAGCTGGTCGACCTGCTCAAGACACTAACGGGCCGCGCCCGCGCCCTGACCCACGGGGGCGTCCCGCCCAATCCCGGACCCGTCCAGCCGCCCCCCGACAGCGGCACGCTCGGGCCCGACATCCCCGCCGACGGGCTGACGGTCACGCTGGGGTTGGGCTCGACGCTGTTCGATGGCCGCTTCGGGATCGCCCACCGAAAGCCCGTCCATCTGGTCGAGATGACCTCGTTTCCCAACGACAGCCTCAACCCAAATCTGTGTGGCGGCGACGTGCTGTTGCAGATCTGCGCCGGCAGTCCCGACACCGCGATCCACGCACTGCGGGACATCGCCAAGCACACCCGCGGCGGGATGCAGATCCTGTGGAGGATGGACGGCTTCGTCTCGCCCCCACGGCCCACCGGCGTCCCGCGCAACCATTTCGGCTTCATGGATGGGATCGCGAACCCCAACGTCACCAATCCTGACGTCGCCAACCGACTGATGTGGGTCGTGCCGGGGACCGGTGAGCCCGACTGGGCGATGGGGGGCACCTACCACGTCTGCCGGCTCATTCGGCAGTTCATCGAGTTCTGGGATCGAGTATCGCTGAACGAGCAGCAGACGATGATCGGCCGCTACCGCGCCAGCGGGAACGTGCTGGGCAGCGGCAGCCTGACCGCACTCCCGGACTTCGCCGCCGACCCGAAGGGCAAGGTCATCCCGCGCACGGCCCACATTCGGCTCGCCAACCCGCGCACCAAGGACACGGAGGACAGCCGCATCTTCCGCCGCGGCTACAACTTCGACAACGGTGTCGACCTCGCCGGCAACCTCGACGTGGGGTTGATCTTCAACGCCTTCCAACAGAATCTGGCGCGCCAGTTCATTGCCACTCAGAAGAGATTGATCGGGGAGCCGATGGTCGACTACGTCTCGCCGATCGGAGGGGGCTACTTCTTCGCCGTGCCGGGAGTCGCTGACTCCAGCGACTGGTACGCCCGCGGTCTGTTCGACTGACCGCCATCAGTGACGCCGTTGACTCGAGGCTTCGGGCGCTGCGAGAGGCCCTGGCCGCATATGATCCGCGCGGTGAGCACCGAGCCCGGCGACACCGGTCGGGTGTTGCCCGATGCGGAGTCGAGGCGGTGGCTCGAACAGCTCCGCTCCGGCCACCCGCGACACCAGGAGGCGGTCGGGGAGCTACACCGCGTGCTCGTCCGCGTTGCGTACCACGAGCTCTCCCGACGCCGCGGCCAGCTCGGGTCGATCGCCGGCCAGGAGTTCGACGACCTTGCTCACCAGGCCTCCGACGATGCCCTGGTAAACATCCTCCGGAAGCTCGATGAGTTTCGAGGCCTCAGTCGCTTCACCACCTGGGCGTACAAGTTCGTGATCTTCGAGGTCTCGGGCAAGGTCGCGCGACACGCTTGGCAGCGTCAGCCCCCGCGCCGCGCTGAGCTCGAGTGCGACGAGCTGCCGGACTGGTTGGCGCCACGCCCGGGCGAGCGCCTCGAGCAGCGCGAGCAACTCGACGTGCTGTCGGCTGGGATCCGAGATCTGACCGACCGTCAGCGGCAGGTCTTCGTTGCGATCGCCCTCAACGACGTTCCGATTGATGTGCTCGCGCTTGCGCTCGGCTCGAACCGAAACGCGATCTACAAGAACCTGTTCGACGCGAGACGCACGCTCCGCAGTCGGCTGGCTGCTGCCGGCCACGCGGTGGCTGAGGAGAACGCGATCGCATGACCGGGGGAGAACGCGAACACATGACCGATCGTCGCCAGCTTGACGAGCTTCTGCGCGCAAAAGACGGCGACGCCGGTTGTACCGCGGGCGAGGAGATTCTCGACGCGTACGTCGAGCTCGAGCTCGCCGGCAAGGACCCGGCCGGCGTGTTCCCGGGCACGGCGATCCACATTCAGAGCTGCCCCGGTTGCAAGGCAGATCACGATGGCCTGCTCGAGGCCGCGCGCCGCTTCGGCGACGCCGATCTCGACTGACCGACGCGCGTCAATCTCGCGGTCAGGGCCGGTAAGAACTGCACGGCGCCGCGCACTGTCCAAACGACACTCGATGCGGCCCAACCGGGCAATCGAAGAGGATTGGAGTGATGCAATGGGTCTTTCGTGGCAGCAGGGACCGTTGGGTCGCGATCCTCACGGAACGTTCCTCAGCGCAACCGCGATGCCCGAGCGCGTGCTCTACATCGAGCCGCTGCGGCGAATGATGAGTGTGGAGCTGGGCGGGAGCACGATCGCCAGAGGCGAGGGCGCGATCCTTCTCTTCGAGCCGGCTCGCTACCCGGTTGCCTACTTCCCCCTCGGCGAGATCGCCGCCGGGGCATTGGAGGCGACGGACCGGGAGACCACGCACGCGGACCTCGGCAAGACGAAATGGTTTGACGTCGTGGGCGGCCATGGCCAGACCAGGCGACGGGGTGCATGGCAGCACCTCGAGCCCCCGGAGCCGGCCGCGGCGTTGAGGGACGCTGTCGCGTTCGCGTGGCGCGCGATGGACGCCTTCTACGAAGAGGACGAGCGCATTCTCGGCCACGCCGCAGATCCCTATCACCGGATCGACATCCGCCGCAGCTCCCGTCACCTCGTCGTCCGAGGAAACGATCAAGACGTCGCTGACACCCACGCCCCGCTCGTGCTCTACGAGTCTGGCTTTGCGCCGCGGTGGTATGTGCCTCGGGCCGACGTGCTCGCCGAGGCTCTCCACCCAGTGGAGGGGCAGACGTTCTGCCCCTACAAGGGTGTGGCGTCCTACTACGACATCGGCGACGCACGGAACGCCGCCTGGTCCTATCGCGCTCCCTTCCAGGAGGTCGCCCGGATCGCTGACCTGGTCTCGTTCGAGCCCGACAAGGTGACGATCACGATCGACGGCGAGAAGCTCGAGCCACTTCCAGGCCAAACGGTCGTTCCCCACGGCCCCGACCGCAACCTGAGCGTCGACGAGGTCGGCGGAGTGGAGCTGGTCGAACCCGCCACCTCGGAGGGGGCGGCGGTGTGAATGCCGGCACGCAGCGAGCCGACCCGGTCCGAGCCACGCCGCAGCGAGTGGGCAAGTTGTTGTCGGTCAATGTCGGCGTGCCGAAAGACGTGTCCTGGCGTGGGAAGACCGTGTTCACGAGCGTGTTCAAGGACCCGGGCACCGGACCGCGGCGCGTGGGCAAGCTCAACGTCGAGGGCGACGCTCAGGGCGATCTCGCCGCGCACGGGGGCGAACATCGCGCGGTCTTCGTCTACCAGATCGACTCGTATCGCTACTGGGAGCGCGAGCTTGACCGAAGCGACTTCGTCTACGGACAGTTCGGCGAGAACTTCACCGTCGAGGGGCTGAGCGACGACGAGGTCTGCATCGGTGACCGCTACCGAATCGGCAGCGCCGTCTTCGAGGTCACCCAGCCGCGCGTCACTTGCTACCGAGTCGGGATCCGGATGGAGGACCCGCGCATCCCGGCCTTGCTCGTCTCCCGCCGCCGACCCGGCTTCTACTTCCGCGTCCTCGAAGAGGGTGAGGTTCAGGCAGGAGACGAGATCGTCAAGCTCGCGCCCGGCTCGGAACGGATGACCGTGGTCGAGGTCGACACGCTGCTCTACCTTCCCGGGCATCCCCGTCAGCAGCTGCTGCGAGCGCTGCGAATTCCCGCCCTCAGCCCGGGCTGGCAGGGTTCGTTCCGCGCCCTCCTCGAAGACCGGGACGGAAGCGGGAATGCCGGCCTGACGGCAACCAGTCCGCCGCCTGCATGGCCCGGCTTCCGACGGCTGTCCGTAGCCGCAATCGAGCCCGAGAGCGACTCGGTGATCTCGGTCCGCCTCGAGAACACCGATGGCGCACCATTACCGGCCGCACAACCAGGCCAGTACCTCACGCTCCGTGTCCGGCCCGACGAGGCGCCGAAATCGCTGCTCCGCAACTACTCCCTCTCTGGGCCGCCCGACGCCGGCTACTACAGGATCACCGTCAAGCGCGAACCGGACGGCGCCGCAAGCGGTTATCTGCACACCCGCCTCAGCGTCGGCGATCAGCTCGAGATCGGAGCACCCCGCGGCACCTTCATCCTCGACCACACCCGCGCACCGGTCCTCCTGATCAGCGCCGGCATCGGCGCCACCCCCGTCCTGGCAATGCTTCACGCGCTCGTAAACGAGCATTCCGAGCGAGAGGTCTGGTGGCTCCAGGGCGCGCGCAGCAGCCGCGAGCACCCCTTCGCCGCCGAAGCGCGCGCCCTCCTCGCTTTGCTCCCGCACGTATGTGCCCGGGTGTACTACAGCCGTCCCGGCCCCGATGACCTGGCGGGCCGCGAGTTCGACACCGTCGGGCGGCTCTCCGCGCCCCTCCTCGCGGAGCTCGACCCGCCCCGCGAGGCTGAGGCATACCTCTGCGGGCCCGCCCCATTCATGGAGGACATCAGCGCGGGACTGGCCGCGATGGGCCTCGACGCCTCACGCATCCACACCGAGCCGTTCGGGGCCGCACCTGGTCTGACTCCCGGCATCGCCTCGACGACGGCGCGGACGCCCCATCCGCCAACCGGCCAGCCGGGAACCGGTCCAACGGTCGAATTCGCGCGCAGCGACCTCGCCGTCCGCTGGAGCGACGATTACCCAAGCCTCCTCGAGCTCGCCGAAGCCTGCGACGTCCCCGTTCGCTGGTCATGCCGCACCGGCGTCTGCCACAACTGCGAAAGCACGCTCATCGCCGGCGGCGTCGACTACGACCCCGACCCCGTCGAGCCTCCCGCGAAAGGCGACGTCCTTATCTGCTGTTCGACGCCGCGCGACGACCTCGTCCTCGATCTCTGAGAGCACAAGCCATCGCTGCCCGAGCCGACTTCGCGGCTAGAACCGGAAGGGGTGGCGCACCATGAACCCCGACGCGCTGTCGACGCGTTTTGTGGACCATCGGTCGCCGTGACGGCTGCCGTACTGCTGGGCGACGGTGTCGAACCACAGGCCGTCGAGCCGCATGTACGCATGCCACGAGCTGGTGTAGATCGTCATCCACTTACCCTGGCCGGCCTCGCCGTAGGAATAAAACAGCGCCATCGGCGACCACAACAACCCGCCGCCGTGCAGCGCGTAGCTCACCGAACCCGAACAGTCATAACACGGGGACTTCCAGCTCGCGTGACCCCCGCCAACGCAATAAGGCCTCCACGCAATCTGATTCGCAGCCTGAATGGCCCGCTTGACATCGGCCGGAGCGTCGGCCGGGGCCACCGCCAACCCCTTCGAGTTCAGGTGCGCAGCACGATACGGAAGGCTCTGCTCGTGACGAACCTGCGCCACCAACGCCTGCCACATCGGCCGCCCAACCCCCCCATTCTTATCCAGGTGATGATTGTTCTTAAACCGCTCGACCGCCGCCATCGTCGCCGGCCCATACTCCCCCGTGACCCGCAGCGGATAACCCACCGTAGTCAAGTCATTCTGCACCACACTCACCCACTTCCCCCGCGAACCCTGATGCAAATCCGGACGCGCGCCACTCGCACTCGCAACCCCAGGCACCAACAAAAACGCGGCACACACACCGCAGACAACCACCCGCGAGAAAAACCGCAACGAACCCTCCTCTTTCCTGCGCCTACGGGGTTAGCTGTCGGACTCGCGCTGAAAGAGCTCGCGCTACGCCTCAAACACAAAGCGATTCGCCCCGAGAAACCGGCCACACCGGCCCCCCAAAGGGTCCCCCGCTCCCCCGGCACAGGGGCGACCGGGAGATTCGGCTGGGCATATGTTGGCGCGCCACCCTATCGAATCTGCAAGATGGATGTCACGAGCAGTTATGTCCACCGGCGAGCTGTAGCCGTGGCTTCAGAACAGCTGCAGGTAGCGGTCGAGCTCCCAGCGTGTGATCTGCTCGTGGGCCTGCTGCCACTCGCGCCGCTTGACTGCGATGTAGTAGTCGACGTAGTCCCCGGCGCGGGTCCTTCCAAACGCGGCGCGTAGGACCTCGTTGCGCTCCAATTCGCGCGTCGCGTCGAGTAGGTTGGCCGGCAGCAACTCGATTCCCTGCGCGGCGCGCTCTGCCTCGCTCAGCTCGTACAGGTTGGCCGAGTTGGGCTCGCCCGGGTCGAGCCTTCGCCGGACCCCGTCGACCCCGGCGGCGAGCATCGCGGTTGCGGCGAGGTACGGGTTGCATGACCCGTCGACAGTGCGGTCCTCGATCCGTCCCGCCGCGGGAATACGCAGCATCTGGGTGCGGTTGTTGTAGCCGTAGCTTATGTATGCCGGCGCCCAGGTCGCCCCGCTCGTGGGCGCGCCGACGATCAGGCGTTTGTACGAGTTGACGGTCGGCGCGGTGAACGCGATGTAGGCCTTCGCGTTGGCCTTCAGCCCGCCGATGAACTCGTAGGCGAGCTCAGAGAGGCCCAGTCCGCGCGGATCCTCGGCCACGTCGCGATCGAACGCGTTTTCGCCGTCACGCCACAGGCTGAAGTGAAAGTGGGCGCCGCTGCCTGTCAGGTGCGCGAACGGCTTGGCCATAAACGTCGCGATCAGCCCGCGCTTTGCGCGAGGGTCTCGACCATGTAACGAAAGAACACGGCGCGATCGCAGGTCGTGAGAGCGTCGGCGTACTGAAAGTTCTGCTCGAACTGGCCGTTTGCGTCCTCGTGGTCAGTCGCGTAGTTGTCCCATCCCAGCTCCGTGATTCCGTTCGCGACCTCGGACGACGAACTCGAGATTGCGGGTCAGCCCGCGCATGTCGTAACAGGGCAGCTCGAGCGTGTCGAGCTTGTCGGCGACCTCAATCCCACCGTCCTCCGTCCTGCGAACGAGGAAGTACTCGAGCTCGCTGCCCATTTTGAGCTCGTAACCGAGTGTGCTCAGACGCTCGAGCTCATTGCGGAGGATCGTGCGCGGGCAGTACGGCCACGGTTCCCCCTCGACCGTCATGTCGCACGCGAAACGCGCCACGTTGGGCTGCCACGGCAGAATCGTGAAGCTCCGAACGTCTGGCATCGCCATCGAGGTCCGGGTCGTGCGGTCCCTGGCCCGATGTCCCCAGCCGCAAAACCGGCAAAGCCGGCCCCCTCCTCCAGCAGATCGTCGAGGTGATGCGCGGGCACGAGCTTGGCATTTGGCTTGCCGTGCAAATCGACGAACTGGGCGAACAGAAACTCGATGCCGCGGTCCTTCACGAGCCGGCGAACATCCTCGGCATCGTTGACGAGAGGCCCTGCCTGCTCGAGTTCCTGAGCCGATGTGCCCACGGCGGAGGTATACACCACGCAAGTCGGCTCGGGCAGTAGCCGGCACTCACGAGGTCGCCCGTTCGGGCGCGCGTCTGAGGCCCTATCGAGCACCGCGCATAGCGGCGGTTCGACGGGGGGCCCTGCTATTGTCACCCGCTCTTGGCGAGGGGAAGTTCCGAACAGTTCCCGGACTTCCCGCGCGGTGTGGCGACGTGACTAGCATCGAACACGGCACAGTCTCAGGCGGTGGCGATAGGGGCGATTCGGCCCCTCAGTCTGGGCTGCGCTCGGTCGAAGAGGTCACCGATGCCGTACACCAGATGTACCGGCATCACCCGTTCCCGCCCCTTCAACGGAAGCACAGCTACCGCGGGCATGCTCGCTACGTGCGTGGCTTCCTTGAGGAGCGTGGCTTCGTTCCCGCTGGCAAGGCATTTGGGGATATCGCGTGCGGGACCGGCCTGATGATGCTTGATTACGCGCAGGAGTTTCAGGACTCCGAGGTAACCGGCTTTGACCTCTCCGAGGCGTCGGTGGCCCGGGCCAATGAGGCCCTCGACGAGGAAGGCGTCACGAACGCCCGCGCGCAGGTGCAGGACATCATGGCGCTGGACTTGGAGAACGCGTTCGACTTCATCCTGTCCTGGGGGACCGTCCACCATCTCGGGGACTCCCGCCGCGGTTTCGGGAATTTGGCTCGGGCGCTGCGGCCTGGCGGGTATATGCGCCTCGGCGTGTATGGCCTTTACGGCAACTGGGAGCGGCGGATCCAGCAGGAGATCGTCCGCGCGGTCACCGCGGACAGCTCGCTGTCGCTCGATGACCGAATCGAGGTCGTGCGCGAGTGGGCCAGGGGCGACCGCAACTTCAAGAACTACTACACCGCCCCGCCGGTGGACCTCAGCGACGATGACTGGGTGGTCGACGAGTTCCTACATGTTTGGGAGCGTTGGCTGGAGCTGCGCGAGGTCGTGTCCTGGTGTCTGGACGAAGGTCTGGAGATCTGCCAACTGACCGACTACTACGATCACGAGATCTCCCTTGACATCGAGCGGCACTCGACCAGTCCGGAGTTCGTCGAGCGGGTCCGCGGCCTCTCGTTCGTCGACCAGTGCCACGCAGTCGATTTGATCGCGCGGCCCTACTGGTTGTCGCTGTTTGTGCACAAGCCTCCGGTCAAGGACTGACATGCTCGAGCCAGCTGCGCGCATCGCCGCCGTCAACGTCGGCAAGCAAACGCGCTCGTTGACGCGCGCGCTGGGCCGTGGCGGGGGCACCAGCCTCCCCGGCCTGCTGGCCGAGCGCATCGATCCGGGACTCCTCGCGTCGCTGAGCGCCGACCTCCCCCACGGGTGCGTGCTCGTAACAGGCACCAACGGCAAGACGACGACGACCCGCATCCTGGCCGACGCTGCACAGCGTTTCGGCTGGAACGTGCTTTCGAACCCGGAGGGCTCGAACTTGTCGCGCGGCGTTGCCACCGCGCTGTTGCAGAACGTCGATCGCCTGGGACGTCTGCGTGTTTCGCCCGAGACTCTCGGCATCTTCGAAATCGACGAGGCCGCGCTTCCGATGGCGATCACGTCGTTGCGCCCGCGGCTGATCATCTTCACCAACCTGTTTCGCGACCAGCTCGACCGCTACTTCGAGTTGGACTTCGTCGCTCACCTGTGGCGCCAGGCGCTCAAGAACCTGCCCGGCTACAGCACGCTCGTGCTGAACGCAGACGATCCTCAGATCGCATACCTGGGCGAGGGGATAGAGGCGGGCGTCACGTATTACGGACTCGACGACGTTCGCCATGCCCAGGAGGGACTCGAACACGCCGCCGACTCTCGGCGGTGCCCGCGGTGCGACGTGGACCTGCTGTACGAGCGGACGTTCTACGCACATCTTGGGCACTACGCGTGCGGTCACTGCGGCTGGCGGCGACCCCCCGCAAGGGTCTCGGGCTGGCGGCTGGAGCTCTCCTCGTTCGAAGGGGCGGAGCTTGAAGCCACAACGCCGTGTGGCAACCGGCTCTTTCATGTACCGCTCGCCGGGCTCTACAACGTCTACAACGCGTTGGCCGCATCCGCGGCCGCGCTGGCCTTGGGCATCGACCCGGCGGTGGTGGAGCAGGCGGTGGCTGCGGCCCGCCCGGCGTTCGGACGGCTTGAACGGTTCGAGGTCCGCGGGCGGCAGGTCTGGCTCGTGCTCGTGAAGAACCCGACGGGGTACAACCAGGCGCTGCGCCTGGTGCTCGGCGATGAGGATCGCGACGTCGACACCCTCCTCCTCGCGCTAAATGACAACGGCCCCGACGGCCGCGACGTGTCGTGGATCTGGGATGTCGACTTCGAGCGCATCGTCGAGCGGCCGCCCCATCGGATCACGATCTGCGGCACCCGGGCGTACGACCTCGCCTTGCGACTGAAATACGCGGGGATCCCGGGTGATGGGGATGCCGCCCCCGAGCCGTTGCTCGAGCTCGAGCAAGATGTCGTGAGCGCGTTCTGGTCCGCCGTCGAGCAGACGCCTCCCGGCGGCACGGTGTACATGCTGCCCACGTATACGGCGATGTGGGCGCTGCGAGAAAGGCTGGCCCGCGAAGGTCACCTCCAGCAGTTCTGGCAGCAGAGCCAGCCGACCATGGCCGCGGCATGAAACTGACGATCGGCTATCTCTATCCCACCGTGATGAGCCAGTACGGCGACCGGGGCAACGTCCTCACGCTCGTCCAGCGCTGCGCGTGGCGGGGCGTCGAAACGACGGTCGAGGACCTGAACTTGGGCGACCCGGTGGACAGTGACCGCGTTGACATCCTCCTCGTCGGAGGCGGAGCCGATTCCCATCAGCGGCTGATCTGCAAGGACTTGATCGAGGTCAAGGGGCCCGGCATCCGCGACGCCGTGGATCAAGGAGTCGCCGGGATGGCTGTGTGCGCGGGCTACCAGCTACTCGGTCACTACTACCGCACCGCGGACGGCACCGACCTGCCCGGTCTGGGCGTCTTCGACGCCCATACCGTCCATCGTGCGGCCGAAGTGGGAGTGTCGCTCGACACGGTCCCCCTGGCCGGCAGCGTCCGGGCCGTGGGCGATCTCATCGTGAGCTGGGGTGACCAGACGCTCGTGGGGTTCGAAAACCACGGTGGCCGAACGTACCTGCACCCGGGGGCGCGCCCGCTCGGTCGCGTGCTCCTGGGGCAAGGCAACAACTCGACCGACGGCTGGGAAGGGTGCGTGCAGGGAAACCTGATCGGAACGTACCTCCACGGGCCGCTGCTGCCGAAGAACCCGCACCTGGTCGACCACCTGATCAGCGCGGCGATCACACGCCGCTATGGCAGCGAGGCGCTCTCCCCGCTCAACGACACGACGGAGTGGCAGGCACACGCGAGCGCCGCCGAACGAGCGAGGTCGCGGCAGCCGCGACGCACGGGCGGCCTCTTGGGCCAAGCCGCGGCGTACCGCCGGCGCCTTGGCCGCCTTCGCGCGGCCAACCACGGGCCCGCCGCGACCCCAGCCTGCGAGCCCAGTTAGTCTCGTCGTCCTGTGCTCCCGGCCGGTGGGGCCCGGCTAGGACGTGACGGGTGAAGGCGTAAGGAGCTGGCTGCTCATCCAACGCTCCAGCTCCGGGCTACTTTCGACCGTCGATATCAGCGCATAGCGGGTGGCGGTTCCGTGGTGAAACCCGCCGTGGTATAGGCGCTGGGAGTCAACCACGACTTGCGCGCCGCGCGGGAGCGGTATCTGAGCCTCGGAGCCGCGATCGAACTCCTCCTGACGCACCACAAGGCGGCTGGAGTCATCGTGAGTCAGCTCGAGCCAGATGCGCACCGCCCAGCCGTTGGTCTCTGGGTTGCCCTCGTTGTTGTTGTCCAGATGCAAACCCCACCGGCACTCGTCGAGGCTGTTAGGGCTCATCCGCAGGAGCTGGACCCTCCCGAACCGTGCGCCTATCGACTCCAGCCAGCGCACGATCGTCGGGCACTTCTCCGCGTTCGGCGTCCATTCCCGGTCCAAGTCGCACTTCCCGAAGTCGCCGAAAGGCTTCATCTCCATCTTCCCCGTGGCCGAGGTGATCGGCGCAAAATACGTAGAGGGGTCGCTCGCGTACGTGGTGTACGTCAGGCTCTCCCACTCCGAGGCGGGGATCTCGGGGCCACTGTAGGCGTCGAGCTCAAGCCAGCCGCCGTTGGCCTCGAGCTTGGGCATGCGGTAATGCCCCGTCTCCCTCCTGGGGAGGCGCTGCGGTGGGCGCAGGCCGCTTGTACGCAGGAGCTTCTTGGTGTACTCGTTCTTCAGAGCCTGCTGGAGATTGGGCATGGTTTTGGGCCTCCGAATTGACGATGCGTTCTAGCCACCCGATTGGCTCGGGTGCTGTAGCAAGGTAAACACGACGAGCGCGGGTTTACGACCTCAGTGGGACGAGCGCTAGCGATCAGCGCGATTCGCTAACTCTAGAGCACCGGTCGGCGACAGGTCCAGGGCTGCCCGGTGCATCATCCTGACTGCGAGCGCAAGCTTTCACCCGATGTGCGTGGAACCCTCCGACAGTGGCGTCGGTGACCGCGGCGCTGGGTGTGCTCTTCGTCTGCGGCCACGTTGGCCACCCAGGCGGCATCCTCTGCTTGGGTAGTTTCGGCTGCACATATCCGGACGGTGCGCCCAGCGCCTTCAGAAGATGGTTGAAGCCCCGCCCCTCGATCGTCGACCAGCCTCCGGGATCGCCGCACCGACATTGGTGCCGGTCGGCAATCGCAAGGGTCTCGGGACCCTTGCCAGACGCCCACCCGGTCTCGATATGCGGAGATGCGTCGTGGGCCACGGCGATCGGTTGACCCGACGCGACCGTCTGCCCCGCCCTCACCTTGACGGTGATGTTCTCGGCCACGTAGACGAACTTGCCCGCGAAGGGGCCGCCCCAGAGCCGGTAGACGACGATCCCGCCGACGGGCCAGCAGGTCCTCCCATAGCAACTTGGCGGCCCCGCGTCATGATTCGACGCCATCGTGACCGTGCCATCGCCGAGCGCCACAATCGAGCCCGACCCGGCATAATCGACGCCCATGTCGATGCGACCTGGCTGCAGGCGCCGAACCGCCTCGAGCGGGTTGGTGTAGGTCCAGGCGGCTCGGAGACGCCGTTGAGTCCTGTCCTTGCGCGTCCGCCGGCCGCGGTCGGTCTGCTGCCGCCGCGGCTGGCGAGCACGACTATCGCAACGACCAACCCGATGAGCGTCGGGACCCACCGCCATCTCCCGCGCCTGGATCGGGTCTTCCGCCGCCGCGGGAGCCGCGCTCGCCCATGCGTCCTTGCCTCAGAGCCAGCAGGGGAGTCACCATCGCGAGCCACCGGCGCCGTCAACGACTCTCCTGATATGGGTCGGGCACACCCTCGATTAGGACACCCTAATCATTTTGGGGTGCGTTCGCGGCAGCGAGGCCGGATTATGCGGAGACTCTCCGGCCGTTCGCGAGGAAGGGCATGGTGACTCGGCTCCTCCGAGATGTGTCTCACCCCTCGAGCGCCATCGCCGAGCCCGTACCAAGAAGGAGAGTCGCTTCGACTCACCGAATCCGGGTTCGTCGGCGCGCGCCGCTGCGTGCCAAGACTTCATCTCGAAGCAGAACACAGATCGGGCGAGCAGAGCTAGTGGCACCCACCGAGCGCCAGCGCGCAGCCGTCACTGGACGGCGTTGCATCGTGTGTGGAACAGACCATCGAATCGACCCCGCACAGCTGATCCCGCCCTCTCTCGGCGGATGCGGCGATCCGTCCTGCTGCGTTCCCTTGTGTCGCCTGCACCACCGCGCCTACGCCTGGGGCGAGCTCGACCTGTTGCCCTACCTCGAGCCCGCCTGGCGCGGGCAGCTCGCGCACGCGGTCGGGCACGTGGGGTTGATCGCGGCGCTGCGCCACATCAGCGGCTGGCGTAAGGCACCCGAAGTGCTCGCAGTCGAGAGCGATGGCTCGCTCGACGGACCGGGCGGGCAATAGCGCAGAGCGGACCCCAACGCTGGGCGGCGATCCCGGCCGGCCGGGTTCGAGTCGCCGCTCGAGGGCAACCGGGACCACGGTGCTCTACGGCTTTCCGGGGGGCCCTCCGAGTGACTTGATAAAGGCCGAGAAGTTCTTGCCGCATCGCGTGGGAAAAGTGCTCTGGTGGTACTTCTCCGCGAGCGTCTCGGTGCCGACGCCGGCGGCCCACCCGATCTCTATCCCAGACGACCATCCGCGGATCAGCCGGGCCACGACCCTGCCCGGTCGCACGAGTCGGCCGACGTGGATTCCTTCTGCGGGCCTCACTCCCTCCGCGTAGTACACGTAGCGGCCCGCGCGGTACCCGTGGAGAAGCCGGTACTCGATGAACGCGCCAGGCCAGCCCGTGTCCTTCGTCCCGACGTAGGTGATCTTGGCCCACCCGATGGAGGTGAGCGAGCCGGTACCGGAGTAGTCGACCCCCATATCGATTCGCTCGGGCGTGACTTTGGCGTAGGCAAGCGGGTTCACGTACTTCGCCGCCGGCGCCGTCAGCGGGGAATTCTGGGTGGGCGGCTTGAACGCGGAACGGTTCGCCGCTGCGGTCGCCTGGGGCGCCGCCAGCAGGGCGACCGCGGCAAGCCCTCCGACGGGGACAGACACGAATGAGCACTTCGCCGCCAACCGCGGCAATTTGGGTCGTCGCGCGAGCGAGCGCTCGATCGATTCCTTCCAGACGTCAATCCTGCCAAGGCCACGTGACCGGTCCACGCAACTCTCCTTAGGTAGGCATCGGAAGCCTGCGGAGTTAGCTGACGGGCTCGCGCTCTTCGCGCTACACGGGCGGGTGCCTGCGATTCGCCCCAGCGGTCAGGGACCGCCGTTTGGGTCCCCCGCTCGCCGACCACGGATGACCGGCGACTCGGCTTTATGTTTGACGGCGGGCAAGCTATCACGCGGCGCAACTGAATGCCGCACTCATCCTTGCCACGGTCTCGGTCCTGCTCCCTCTCGGCCCGCTCTACGGAATTCCGGGCGGCGCTCCGAGCGAAGCAATCAGGGCGGAGAAGTTCTCGCCTGCCGCCGTCGGGAACGACGTATCACCCTCCTGCTCGGCGAGCGTCTGGGTACCGACCCCTGAGGCCCACCCGATCTCGATCCCCGACGACCACCCGGGAATCAGATACGCGACGGCCTGGCCCGCCTGCACGACCTGCCCGACCGAGACGGCAGGCCTGACGCCCTCCGCGTAATAGACATACCGACCCGAGTCGGGGCCATCGGTCAGCTGATACTCGACGAACGCGCCGGGCCAACCCGTGCCCGAAGTCCCGACGTACGTGACCCGGCCTTGGCCGAGCGCCCCGAGCGTCCCGGTTCCCGCATAGTCGACGCCGTTATCGATTCGCTCGGGGGTCACGCTGGCGTGCGCGAGCGGATTCACGTATCCGTTGGACGCGACCGGCGGCGACGAGTGCCTCGGGGCCGGCCGATGGCCCGGCGCGGAGCGCCGAGGGAAGAGAGCCGCGTCGGGCCGGATCACCGGCCCTGCGGGGAGCCCCAGTGCGGCGCGCGTCTCCGGCCCCAGAATCCCGTCCACGACGAGCCTGTGGCGGCCCTGGAAGGCTTTCAGCGCTCGCTCTGTGACAGGGCCGAACTGCCCATCGGCCGGCACCCCCAGGCGCTCTTGCATCAGGCGAATCGTGGCCCCGATCGAGAGCGCTTTCGTCGCGCGATGCGCGGTCACGTGGTGGACCGGCTTGGCAGCGACCCGCACGTGGTGGCGCTTGATCGGTTTGGGGAAGTAGATCGGGTTCGCGCGCAGGATCGGACCGGCCGGGAGCCCCAGTGCGGCGCGCGTGGCCGGGCCCACGATCCCGTCCACGACCAGCCTGTGGCTCGCCTGAAAGCCCTTGACCGCACGCAAAGTGATCGGTCCGAAGTCGCCGTCGGCGACCACGCCCAGGCGATGCTGAAGCTGCCGGACGCTCGCGCTCACCGAGACCACTTTGGGCGCGTGGTGGGCGGGCTTGGCAGCGACCCGCACGTGCTGGATCGGTTTGGGGAAGTAGATCGGATCCGCGCGCAAGATCGGTCCGGCCCGCAGCCCCAGCGCGGCGCGCGTCGCCGGGCCCACGATCCCGTCCACGACCAGCCTGTGGCTCGCTTGAAAGGCCTCGACCGCACGCAGCGTGATCGGCCCGAAGTCGCCGTCGGCGACCACGCCCAGGCGACGCTGAAGCCGTCGGACGCTCGCCCTTGCCGACGCCCCCGACGCCGTATGCAGAGCCACCGCCGTCGAGTCGCCGGCGAGCACGCGGCCCGACACCGAGCGTGGCTGGAGCGCCGAGCTCGCAGTCTCGATATGCGCTCGTTTGCGTGTGCCCATCTTTGAGGCGTAGGTGACCCGCTCCTTGCTTGCGTTGCGGCCGCCGAGCAGGCCCGGAAGCGTCGTCACCGCCAGGAGCGTCAACGCCGAGACGCCACCGACCGCGATTACGGGCCGCGGCAAGTGAGGACGGTCGGCCGCTCGACGGCGAAGCTGGGAGTACTGCGCTGACTCGGGCAGCACGTCCTGGTGCAGGAGATCCCGCTCCCCGCGCAGGTGGAAAAGCTCGACCGAAGCCCGCTTTGGCCGCCCCCGGCGAGCGAGCGAGCGCTCGAGGGATTCTTGCCACAACTCGAACTGGCCAAGGTCTCGTGGATAGTCCACAGTTCTCCCTTCGAACGGGTCGGAAGCCTGCGGAGTTAGCTGACGGGCTAGCGCGGTGCGCTACGCCGCAACGTGCGGCGCTTCGCCCCAAGCGATCTGAAACCGATCGCAGTTGGGTCCCCCGCTCGCCGGGCACGGATGCTCGGCGACTCGGCTTTATGTTGACGGCGGCAAGCTATCACGTGGAGCCGCGGAATGCTTCTTTTGTGCGCGCTCGGGCCATTTGAAGTGCCTGCAATTGGCCGGTTCTTCGCTCCAGCCGCATCCAGCGCGGAGTTATGTCAACCACACGTCGTTTAGGCCCGTGGTCGGCGTGCAGTTCTGCTTCCCCGGAAGCGAAGGCCGAGATGCTGCGGTGACGGTTACAGCGTCTTGGAGGTACCGGGGACGTACGCCCCAGACTTGCCGAAGAACCACTGCGAGAGGAGCTCGCGGGCGACCGGAGCCGCCCCGACGGCGCCGAACCCGCCGTCCTCGACCTTGACCACGATCACGATCGGCTTGTGCGTCGCGCTGGCAGGGACGAAGCACGCGTACCACGCGGTGTCCACCTCGATCCCCGTGGTGGGCGAGACCTGCTGGGCAGTGCCGGTCTTGCCGTACACCTGCTCGTGGAAGTTGCCGAAGACGGCGTCGGAGGTGCCGCCGGGTGACTGGGCGGCCTCGTGCAGGCCCTCGCGGATCGCGCCCAGGTACGCGGGATTGATGTTCAGATGACGCGCGGGCCCCGGGTCGATCCGCTGTAGCACCGTGCCGTTGCCGGACTCGATCGCCGAGCCCACGTGAGGGCGGACGACCGTGCCGCCGTTGGCGATCGCCGCGTACGCGACCGCCAGCTGGAGCGGCGTCACCAAGTCGTCGCCCTGACCGACCGCCGAGTTGACGTTGTCTCCCACCGACCACGGACGCCCATCGGCGATCTGACATGGACCGTGATAGTGCTTCCACTGCCCTTGGCGATGCTCGCATTGGAGCTGGTACTTGTTCTGCTGCGCCCGCCAAGCGGGGCTGGGCATGAGACCGGCCTCCTCGCCGCCCAGGTCGACGCCGGTCAGCCTCCCGATCCCGTAGAGGCCGGCCCACTTCTGCAACGCGCCTCCGTGCGGCCGCTCGCTGTTGGTGAGCGCACCCAGGTTGTAGAAGAACACGTCGTCAGAGACCCTGATCGCCTGCACCAGATTCACCACCCCGTTGGCGACCCCGCCCGAGTTGTGCCGGCACTCCCCCCCGAGGCAGAACTGGCCCGTGTCGTCGTAGGTCTCATCGAGGCTCCAGACTCCGGACTCGAGCGCGGCTGTGGCGGTGATGGGCTTGAATGTCGATCCCGTGGGGCCCAAGCTCTGCGTCGCGCGGTTCAGCAACGGGTAGTCGGAGGACGGGTTGTTGAGCTGCTGATAGGTCTTCTCGGAGATGGCCTTGGTGAAGATGTTCGGGTTGAACGTCGGCAGCGAACCCATCGCGTAGACCTGTCCGTTCTGCGGGTCCATGGCCACAAAGGCGCCGCCGTGGCCGGGAGCGTTCTCATCGATCGACTGTTGCAGCGCCGCCTGCCCAACCCGTTGCAGGTTCATGTCCAGGGAGAGCTTCAGGACGTGCCCGGCGACCGGCGCGCGTTGCTTCAGGGTTCGGACGTAATCGCCGTCGGCGTTCACGAGCACGCGATCGGCCCCGTCCGTCCCCTGGAGATAGCGGTTGTAGTACCACTCGAGCCCCGACTGGCCGACCACGTCCTGCTCGGACGCGCCGGAGAAGCGCGGGTCCTTGCTCTTGTACTCGCTCGGGGTGATCGGGCCCACGGTCCCGAACAGCTGCGCCGCGAGCGTACCGAGCGGATACGAGCGCTCGTAAACCTGCTCTACTTGCACCCCGGGGAAGAAGTTCAGGCGTTCGAGGATGTAGAACTGCACCGCACGCGAGACGTTCTTCTTGATCGTCACGTTGGCGTAGGGGATCTGCGCTTGCTGCTGAGCGACGTCGCACGGGATGGTCGCCAGATGCTCGATCGCGGGACGCTTCTGGCCCGGAACCGCGACAGGACAACGCCGCCGCCGCGAAGAAATCCCCAGCACATGGTCGAGCCGATGGAACTCGGTGGCCTTGGCGCGGGCCGAGCTCGGCAGGCGCTGCACGGCGAGCTGTACGTCGAGGGCGCGCGTGTTGCTGACCAGGACGTCGCCATTCGAGTCGACCACATCCCCACGCGACCCAGGAATCTCGAGCGATCGAATGCTGCCGTTGGAGGCTGCCTCCGCCACGTACTTTGGCGAGTTGAGGATCTGCAAAAACCACAGGCGAAAGAAGAGGATCGCGAACATCGCCAGCGCAAATCCGCCGAGGAACGTCACCCTGCGCGCGAGCCTGGGCGTCAGGATCGGCGGGCGGCGCTGATCGTTGGGGGGCGGGCTCACTTGGGCGAGGAGTCGAGAGGCGGACCGCCCGCTTGGACGCCTCGCGGCAGTCGAGGTAGTTCTGCCCCGCAGGCAGGTACGTCTCGGACGATCGATACAGCGGGTAGCAGCCAGCGAATCATGTCAGACCGGTGAGAAGACCCTGAGTGCGCAGCCAGCCCATACCTGTAACGAGAGGTCGGTGACAAGAAGGCTCACCGGGCTGCCTACTTCCGTTCGAGCCGAGTGTAGCGGTCGACGATGCCGTGATAGTTGCGTCTTGGTGAGCTTTCGGTGTCGGTAGGCAGACCCCTTGGGAAGACCCGCAGCCCGGTGATCAGTTCGTGGTGGACGAACCTGAAACAACGCAAAGTCCCCTCACCCCCAAGAGCTTGACGAGGCGTGGGGAATCTGCGTCGCTTGGCGACGTTCTTGTCCCAGACCCCGCCTGACGGGCGGGGGTTTGGGGAATCTGCGTCGCTTGGGGAGCTCGAGAGGCCCGCGCACCCACGACCCCGTCGCAGCGCCGCTTCAGCGTGGTCAGCCGTGCTGGCGCCGGGCTCGGCGTCGGCCGAAGCGGAGCGAGCTCGACGTGCCTACCCTTGCGCGGAGTCGAGCAGTGCCCCGCATGCCTGGATGCACGTTCGACACGTCTCGGCGCAGATTGCGCAATGACGGTGGTGCTTGGCGTGCCGATCGCATTCCTCGGCGCTGCTTGTACACGCGCGGACGCAGGCCTGCAGCAAAGGGGCCACTACCCGTTGATCCCACTGGCCGGGCCGCGAAAGAACCCGCCCCGTGGCGTCACAGATGTCGGCACACGTCAGACAGACGGCGATGCACGTGCGCATGGCCTCAACGTCCTCCTCGAAGAGATCCGACTCGGCGCACGCAGTGCAGGTCTGGACGCAATCAAAGCAAGCGTCGATCGCCGCTGCGACCTCCCCCACCTCCAGTGGGACAGGCTTGGGCGAAGCCTCGAGCATTCGCCGCGCGTCAGTCATGTTCGTAGATCCTAGGCCTGCGCGCCGCCCGGCGCGTCCTCGAGTCGAAAGCTCGTCAGGTGAGCGCTGACCGTGTCGCGGATCGTGACAACGACCATGTCGACGTTTCCGCAGCTAGGGCAGCGGGCGACGGCGCCGGGCGCGCGGTTGTAGACGCGCAGCGCGGCGATCTGGTTGGTCGCTCCACAGTGGCCGCACGTTCCGCTCGCGGCTGTCATCTCGGCGCCGAAGTACTCGAACAGCTGCCCGGCGAGAGCGTTTCCGTCCAGTGCGTCCATGGGTGCCTCCTGTCACGTTCCGGTGGGACCGAAGCGCTCGGTTCTGATGCGCTTCGGCTGGTGACCGGCTTGGACCAGAGTCTCTGCGATCGCCTCGACGAAGGCGGTAGGTCCGCAGACGTAGGTCAGAGGCCGCTCATCGGGAGGCCACGCGAGCTCCGAGAGGAACTCTCGGTCGATCCGTCCCGCGGTGTCCCTGCCAGTCCTGCGGCCACTCGCGCGTCAGCGCGAGGTGCACATCGGCGGCCTCGTGAATCAGCTCCTCGCGGTAGATCACCTCTTCGAGCGAGCGGGAGGAGTACAGAAGCCGCGCTGGAATCGCTCGATCGCCGGACGCCCAATGGCGCAGCATCGCGCGGAACGGCACCACTCCCGAGCCGCCGGCGACCATCAAGAGCGGGCCGCCCAGCGACTCCTCCCACACGAAATAGCCGCCGATCGGTCCTCGCAGCTCGAGCTCGTCGCCCGGCCGGAGCTCGTCCGTCAGGTACGGCGAGACCTCGCCGTCATCGAGCCGCTCGACGGTCAGCACCAGACCTGCTGTCCTCCGGCGCCGACGCGATCGAGTAGCTGCGCTCGGCCTGGTAGCCGTCCTCCGCGGTCAGCCGCACGTCGACGTGCTGGCCGGCTTGGTGCCCGGGCCACGCCGGCGGGTCGAGCACGAGGCTCTTGCAGCGGGGCGTCTCGTCGACCAGCTCGACCACGCTTCGCAAGCTGCCAGGTCAGTCTCCCTGGTAGCGCTGTTCGAGCCATGGGTCGCCGTGGTTGTGGTAGCCGTAGGTCTCCCAGAACCCGGGCTCGTCATCGGGCGTCAGCGTCAGGCCGCGCACCCACTTGGCGCTCTTCCAGAAGTAGAGGTGGGGAACGAGCAGACGCGCCGGGCCCCCGTGCTCGGGCTCCAGCGGCTCGCCGTCGAATTCGTAGGCCACCCACGCCCGGCCGCCGGTCACGTCCTCAAGCGCAAGGTTCGTCGTGTAGCCGCCATCCGACCAAGCGGTCAGGTACTCCGCCTCGGTCTCGATCGCCTCCAGACAGCGTGTCGACGGAGACGCCGCGCCAGCGTCGTGTCGAGCTTTGACCACTTGGTCACGCAGTGGATGTCGACGGTGATCGTTTCCGACGGGAGCGCGGTGAACTCGTCCCACGGCCACGACACAGGCTCGGCGACCTGTCCGTTGATCGGAAAGCTCCACTCGTCAAGCGGCGTGTGCGGCGTCGGGCCCGCCGACAGCACCGGAAAGTCGGCGGTCACGTACTGCCCGGGCGGCACGCGTGAGGGATCCGCGACCTCCCGGCGCCGACCCTTGAACCCTCGACTGATCGGCGACATCAGCGTCCTCCATGGTTCGCCAGCGTCGTTTCATGCCTTAAAGGAAATCGCAAGTCGGCCACGGCGGCAATACCAGCACTCGCTACGCTGGTGGCTGCCCGAGGTGCGTCGATGAACGAGAGTCCCCTTCTCATACACGTCTGGGACGTTGATCCGGACGAGGAAGCGACAGCGGTCCGGAGTCTCGACGCGATGCTCGGGCAACTCGTCGGGGAACCCGGATTCGTGTCCGGGAGGATTCTTCAGAGCGCCGACCGAACGTCTATCGCGACGCTCGTCGAGATGCGAACGGTGCAAGACCGCCAGCGGATCCAGGAGCTTCCAGTCGTTCGCAACACACTGCACGAGCTCGAGGGCACTGCGAATATCGTCTTTCGGCTCTACCACCAGGTGGTCGAGTACCACCTCTGAGGAGGGGCGCCGCTCATCAGGAGCGACGAACCGAGCGTCGTCATCCGTCAAGAGCGTGGATGACGCGCAGGATCACATCGCGCGAGGCGTGTTGAGTAGCGGCGATCACCGGCGCAAGCTCCTCCTCGCGCAGCTCCTCTGCCTCGTCGACCACGATTAGCATCGGCTCGACCCCGGCTCCGCCGTCCTCGATTGCGCGCCGGATTGCGTCGGGTTCTTCGGCCAGCGCCTCGGGCGAGGGCACCGACACGACCACATGCTCCGCCTCGGGGGGAGGCAGGCTCCCCTCGGGATCCGCGGCCATGCCGACGATCACCACCTCGTCGCGCCCCCCGGCCAGGTCTCGCCGCAGGCCCCGCTCCAGCGCGCTGCCCTGTGCCACCTCGATGACCAGTGCGCGATTTCGCTCCATCCGCTCAGCCTACAGCGGGTGTCTCGTCATTCCGGACGGCGGGTCCTGAGACCGCCACCCTCCTGCGAGTACCTTGTCCGCAGTAGACCGATACCCCGAGGTGATTCCCAGGAGGCCTGATGAGCACGCGTGTTATTCCGAGCGTTCGCCCCCTGAGAGAGAGGCCCGCCTGGAAGGCGCTCGAAGGGCACTACGCCGCGATGCGGGGGCGGCATCTGCGCGACCTCTTCGCCGCCGACGATCAGCGCGGCGAGCGACTCGTGGCCGAGGGCGCCGGCCTGTACCTCGACTACTCGAAGAACCGTGTCACCGACGAGACGCTTGGACTGCTGCGTCAGCTCGCCGAGCAATCCGGCGTGTCGGATCGGATCGAGGCGATGTTCGCAGGCGAGCACATCAACGTCTCCGAGGACCGAGCGGTGTTGCACGTCGCGCTCCGGATGCCGCGGAGCGCCTCGCTGGTGGTGGACGGGGTGGACGTGGTCAAGCAGGTCCACGAGGTGCTCGACCGGATGGCGGCGTTCTCCGATCGCGTGCGATCGGGCGAGTGGAGGGGCCACACGGGGCGTCCAATCCGCAACGTGATCAACATCGGAATTGGCGGCTCCGATCTCGGTCCGGTGATGGCCTACGAGGCGCTGCGCTACTACAGCGACCGCGACCGCACGTTCCGGTTCGTGTCCAACGTCGACTCCACCGACCTGGTCGAGGCCACCCGCGACCTCGATCCCGCCGAGACGCTGTTCATCGTCTCCTCCAAGACGTTCACCACGCTCGAGACCATGACCAACGCGCGCTCGGCCCGCGAGTGGGCACTGGCCGGACTGGGCGACGAGGACGCGATCGCCAAGCACTTCGTGGCGGTTTCCACCAACGCCCAGAAAGTGACGGAGTTCGGGATCGACACCGACAACATGTTCGGGTTCTGGGAGTGGGTCGGGGGCCGCTACTCGATGGACTCGGCGATCGGCCTGTCGACGATGCTCGCCATCGGGCCCGAGCGCTTCCACGAGATGCTCGCTGGTTTCCACGACGTCGACGAGCATTTCCGCAGCGCGCCGTTCGCGCAGAACCTGCCCATGCTGATGGGCCTGCTCGCGGTCTGGTACGGGGACTTCTTCGGCGCCCAGACGGTCGGGGTGATGCCCTACGACCAGTACCTCAAGCGTTTCCCGGCATACCTCCAGCAGCTGACCATGGAGTCCAACGGCAAGCACGTGACGCTGGACGGAGTTCGCGTCGACTACGAAACCGGCGCCGTGTACTGGGGGAGCCCGGGACCAACGGCCAACACAGCTTCTACCAGCTGATTCACCAGGGCACCAAGCTGATCCCGGTCGACCTGATCGGGTTCGGCAAGACTTTGAACCCGCTCGGAGACCACCACGACCTACTGATGTCCAACGTGTTCGCCCAGGCGGAGGCGCTCGCGTTCGGGCGCACCGAGGAGGAGGTCCGGGCCGAGGGCAGCCCCGAACGCGTCGTCCCCCACCGCGTGATGGAGGGCAACCGGCCGACGAACGTGATCCTGACCGATCAGCTCGCCCCGCGCACGCTGGGAAGCCTGGTGGCGCTTTACGAGCACAACGTGTTCACGCAAGGCGCCGTGTGGGACATCGACTCCTTCGACCAGTGGGGTGTCGAGCTCGGCAAGGCGCTGGCCGTCCGGATCATCCCGGAGCTCGAGAGCGACTCCGAGGCCGACCTTCACCACGACAGCTCGACCAACGCGCTGATACGCCGCTACCGCGCGATGCGCTGAAGGCCAAGGGCGAACCATGACCGATGTTGCGACGCCGCCCACGGCGATCGAGCGCAATCCTCTGGGCGCAGAGGAGCTTGCCCTCATCGATGCCTACTGGCGCGCGGCGAACTACCTCAGCGTCGGTCAGATCTATTTGCTCGACAACCACCTACTACGCGAGGCGCTGCGGCCGGAGCAGATCAAGCCGCGACTGCTGGGGCGCTGGGGCACGTCGCCTGGGCTCAACCTCGTCTACGTCCACATGAACCGCCTGATCCGGCGTGATGGCCACCCGTTCGGGCAGCGTCGATCCGGCCCTCGTCCTCTGGCTGCTCGAGCACACCCGCGTCTCCGAGCACGACCTCGCCACTGCGCTCGAGCGCGACTCCGGGCTTCGCGCGCTCGCCGGCACGCCGGACATGCGCGAAGTCGTCCGCCGGCGGGACGCGGGCGACAAGCACGCAGCGGTGGCGATCGAGGTGTATCTACACCGCCTGCGGGCCGAGATCGCCGCCATGACCGCCGCGCTCGGTGGTCTGGACGCGCTCGTCTTCACGGGTGGGTGTTGGCGAGAACTCGGCGCCCGTGCGCGAACTGGCCTGTCGAGGGCTCGAGTTCCTAGGGGTCGTGATCGATCCGCTCGCCAACGCGCGCGCGGATGGTGACTCTGATGTCTCCGCCGGCGGTTCCTCGGCGGCGGTGCTCGTAGTCAGGGCGCGCGGGGATCTCGAGATCGCCCGGGGGTCCGTGAGGTACTCGGCTCACGCGGTCCGTGATTCGTTTGCCTAGGAGCGAAGGGCGCCTACCGCGCCCCGACAACGAACCGCAGACCACCCTTGGGTCCGAGGGTCGGGGTGGTCGCGATCCGGGGATCCTCAATTGAAATCGGCTCGAGCCGCAGGCGGCCGAAGAGCACCGCCGAAAGCGCGCGTAGCTCGTACTCGCCGAAGCGCCTGCCCAGGCACATGCGCGATCCCCCGCCGAACGGCACGTAAGCACCGCGAGGCAGCTCCGCTTCGCGCTCGGGCAGGAACCGTTCAGGGTCGAACCTCAATGGATCCGGATAGAGGTGCGGCAGGTGGTGGGTGACCCAGGAGGAGTAATGCACGCCTATCTCTGCCGGGACCTGCACGCCCGCGAGCGTCACGTCACGGGTCGTGCGCCGGGGCCCCACCCACGCCGGCGGATAGCGCCTGAGCGTTTCCTTGAGCGAGCGCTCGAGTACCGGCAGCGCGTGGCCGTCGAGCTCCGCCGCGGTCGGGTCCCTGCCGCGCAGAGCGTGGTCGAGTTCGTCCTCGACCGCCGCGCGCGCGTGCGGATTCCGGCCCAGCTCGTGCACCAGAAATGTGAACGTGGTGGTAGTCGTGTCGTGGCCTGCGAACAGGAGCGTGACCGCTTGGTCACGCACGACCGTCGTGCTCAGCGGCATCCCACGGTCGTCCGTCGCGCTCAACAGCAGCCCGAGCACCCCCGGGCCGCAATCACCCCTTCGCCGGCGTTCGTCAATCTCGGCGTGCACCAGCGAATCGAGCGTGCCTCGCGCCGCGATCGCCCGCGCTCGCGGACTCCTGGGCAGCGGCAACATCTGGACGAGCACCGGCTCGCCGTGGATCGCCAGCGAAGCCTCGAAAGCCGCGGCCAAGGTCCGCTCGCGCCCACCCGCGACCTCCATACCAAGTAGGCCTCGAAGCGCGACGCGCAGTGCGAGCTCCCGGACCCAACGGTAGATCTCGACTACCTGCCCTTCCCGGAGCGCCTCCGCCGCGCGCAGCGCCTCTTCGAGCATCGTCTCGGCCGCCGCCGCGATGTGGTCGCGATGGAAGGCGGGCAGCATCAGCATCCGGAAGTCGCGGTGGTACGCCCCGTCGATATTCAGCAGGCCGTCGCCTAACAGCGGCCAGAGATCGGCGAATCGCCCCTGCCGCCACTGGAATGCATCGAAGTCGGTGACAAGGATCTGATGGTTGACCTCGGCGCCGATCGCCCACACGATCGGCTCGTGTAGCAGCCGCAGCGTGAAGACTGGGCCAAAGCGCCGCTCATGCTCGAGCAGTAGCCCCAGCGGATCAGAAATGATCCTGCTGGTCTGCGACCAACTCGGCGCAGTGCTGCCCCGCGGGAGCGTCGCGCGGCGGCGAATGCGACGCTCGCGCCGCACGTCATCGGCGATCCGCGCGACCACCCCCATTTCCATCGGCGCCGGGCGAGGCGCGGCTATCGTCCGACCGGGGGTCAGTGTCTGAGCGGCTGGCATCGCTGTGAAACGCCGCTTACGCCATCGCCGGGCTGCCCGGGCCCTGCTTCAGGATCAAGCCGAGCATCTCGCTCGCGTCGTCGGTTGTGCCGACAAACGTGCCGTGATCGCGAGCTCGATCGCCCGCAAAGAACTCGAAGCCGCGGTTCATGTTGACGTCACCGACGAGCATCAGGCCGCCCGGCCGCAGCGCCGGCCAGACGGTTTCTAGCTCGAAGCGAACGTTGCGCGTCGAATGCATGCTGTCGTGGATGAAGAGGTCGACTTCGCCGAGTCCGGAGACGACTGCGGGAAGCCGATTGCGGCTCGAACCCCTGACGTAGCTCCAGCGGCTCCGCAGCGTGCCTGGGATAGCGGCTCCCGTCTGGCGCCTGAGCCTCGGCGACAGCGGCGGCGGTTGATCGACGCTCCACAGATGTCCGGCGCCGTTGAGCTCCAACGCCTCGAGGATGATCCGGCTCGTGATTCCCCGGCCGACTCCGGTCTCCAGCACTCGTTCGGGTTGAAGATGGCGGACGAGACACCAGGCGGCGCGCGCCAATGCCTGATCGGCGTCGTCCCAACCGCCGTACGTCTCGCGCCCGACCGCCAGCCCCTGCGCCGCAAGCAACTCGATGCTCCCCTCGAAGGCCGCCGCAAACTGGGGATGCTCGGCGCACGGCCACGGTGCTCCCAGCAAGACGTGCAGGTGTGACTCCCAGGTTCGCTCGGGAGCGTAAACCGCTTCCGCGCGCCAACCCGACCTGCGCGTCTCGAGCCGCTCGCGCATGCGCGCGGCATTCTCGATCGGGTTGCGCACGAGCCACCAAACGCGTTGTCCGACCCTCGCGAACCTCATCGCGTCGCGAGTCTGCCTCTGCCCATCCCGCTCACTCCTGCGCAAGATACCGCCGCTTGCCGGCGGTGTTAGCCCGCTGGCTGGTCGTTGTGGAGGTCGATTCCCCGGTCGGGGACGGGGGTGGACTGGACGATGGAGGTGGTCGTTTGTCCGTGGGCAGCGAAGCGGTCGATTATTTCTTCCAGGTGCTCTACCGAGCGAACGTGTGCGGTGACGATGTAGCAGTCGTCGCCGGTGATGCGTCGGCATTGCACTACTTCGGTGGTGCGCTTGGCGAGCTCGCCAACTTGGTGCAGTTGGCGCGGTCCGGGTCGGACTCTGATCACGGCGGTGAGGCTTAGGCCGAGCGCGCGCGGGTTGACCTGGGCCGTGTAGGCAAGGATCACGTCGTCCTCCTCGAGGCGCTGGAGGCGCTCGGATACGGCTGGGGAAGAGAGTCCGACGCGGCGACCGAGCTCGGCGAGGGTTAGGCGGGCGTTCAGTTGCAACTCAGCGAGTAGGCGGCGATCCGTTTCGTCGAGACCACTTTCGGCGATGCGATCAATATGCCTTCGATTCTTAGGCATTGCCGCGAGTATACCTTGGATTCCCCATTTACAGAGCCGTCTTTGGCGGGACACTCTGTGGCAGCGTGACGGAGCATTCGACATCGCTTCCCGGAATCCGCGGGAAGCTGGAAAGGGTCGGCGACAGGACCCCGCCGCACTTGTATTTCGGTATCAGCGCCGTGTTTCACTACCTGGGCCCGTCGTTTGCGGTGCTGTTGTTCGCGCGTGTTGCGCCGCTGGGCGTCGCGTGGCTGCGGATCGTCTCGGCGGCCGTCATCTTCGCCGCTTGGCGACGCCCGTGGCGGGCCTTCAGGTCACTGGATCGGGGCGGCCGTGGGTTGCTGCTGGCCTGGGGGCTGGTTCTGGCGGTGATGAACGCGTGTTTTTACAGCGCGATCAGCCGTTTGCCACTCGGGACCGTCGCCGCGATCGAGTTCTTGCCCGTGATCGCGCTCGCGGCACTGGGTGTGCGAACGTCGCGAAATCTCGCCGCCCTGGCGGCCGGCGTCGCCGGTGTCTACCTCCTGACGGACGTTCGCGTGGCCGGCGCGGCGCTGGGGTTCGTATTCGCGTTTGCCAACGCGGCGTTGTTCTCGCTCTATATCGTCCTCGCCGATAGGGTCGCTAAGCGCTCGCACCTGAGCGGCCTCGACGGGCTGGGGGCGGCGATGCTCATCGCTGCGGCGCTAATCACCCCGATCGGCGTCCGCCAGGCCGCTCCGTCCTTTGCCGACCCGACCGTGCTGCTCGCCGGGATCGGCGTCGGGATCTCCTCCTCGGTAATCCCCTACGTGACCGACCAGCTGGCGATGGCGCGCCTCGCGCGCGCAACGTACGCGCTCATGGTCTCGCTCCTGCCCGCGGTCGCGACGGTCACCGGAATCGTGGTCTTGACCCAGATCCCAACGTGGGTCGAGGTCGCAGGCGTCGCGCTCGTCATCGTCGGCGTCGCGCTGCACCGCCCAGCCGAGGTAAGCCCCGGCCGAGGCGACTTCGCACCTGACTCGCGAGCGTCTCCGCGAGGCCGACGGCTACCCACCGCGACGGGGCGAGACCGTGCAGCTTGACGACGATCCTCAACCCCTGGCGGCGTCCGCCTCCGCCGCGGTCGAGGCCCTTTCGGTGACCAAAGCAGACGAGGTGGTGATCGTGGTCAACGAGCCCCAGCGGAACGTCGCTGCGGCGCTAGCGGCGGCGACGCGGGTGCGGACACCGAATGTTGAGGTCATTTGCTGCCCGCCGGCGAGCCGACCCAGTCAGGAGCCACCGCAGTTTGTGGCCGCGGCCATGGCCAGGGCCACGGCGGTGTTCGCTGCGACAGCGTTCTCGCTCAGCCATACCGAGGCGCGGCGGGAAGCCAGCCGCAAGGGCACCCGCATTGCGGCATTGCCGAGGATCACCGAGGACGCCTTCCGCCACGCCATGGTCGTCGACTATGCGCAGCTCAAGCTCGACGGCGAGTTCCTCGCGCAGCGGCTCGGCGCAGCTGCCAGCTGTCGCATCACCTCCCCCGGGGGAACCGACGTGCGCCTGCGGCTCGATGGTCGTTGCGCTGTGTGCGACGCCGGAGATCTCGGGGAGGAGGGAGCGTTTGGGAACCTCCCCGCCGGCGAGGCTTATATCTCGCCGATGGAGTCCGACGGCGACGGCCTCATCGTGTTCGACGGAACGCTCGCAGGCTACGGCCTACTCCGTGAGCCGCTCCTGATCACCCTCGAGGCGGGGTACGCAGTGGACGCGAGCGGTGAGGCGGCGGAGTGGCTGTTAGCGACCCTCGATGCCGGCAGCGAGAAAGGACGCTGTATCGCCGAGCTCGGGATCGGGACCAATCCTCGCGCACGGGTGACCGAGCTGATGCTTGAGGCAGAGAAAGCGATCGGGACCGCGCATCTGGCGTTCGGAACCAGCGCATCGTTCGGGGGTGTCAATGTGGCGAACGTTCATATCGATGGGCTGATCCGCGCACCTACGATCGAACTCGACGGGCAGCCGGTGATGCGGGACGGTGAGCGAGTTGCCCGCTAAGCCAAGTTCTTCTCGAGCCAGTGGTCTGCGAATGGCTCGTCGTTGAATTGCGGGACCTCGACCCAGCCGGTTGAACGATAGAGGCGGAGGGCTTCGCTGAGCACGGCGCTGGTCTCGATGTGGGCGATCTGTGCGCCGGCCTCGGCAGCACATGTCTCGAGCGTCTCGAGCAGGCGTCGACCAAGCCCGAGCCCCCGCGCTCGAGGGGCAATCCACATGCGCTTGATCTCGGCCGGCGCGTCGGCATGATGCTTGACGCCGCCGCAGCCGATCGGCTCATCGTGCAGATAGGCCACGAAGAACTCGCCGGCGGGCGGCCTCACCTCGTGTGGCAGCGCGGTTGCGCCGACGGAGGGATCAAATGCACGGGGCGAGCGGAGGTTGAGCTCGGCCACGTACTCGGCCAGGCAGTACCGCGCGTCGGGATGTTCGGGGTCGACGGGCGTGATCTCCACGCTCGCGGCCACCAGCAGCCGCTCCACCTCGCGCATCGCCCCCACGAGCCGCTCCCGCTGCCGCGCGCCGAGCGGGGCAAGCAGCGACTCGGCGAGCTTGTCGGAGCGTCTGTTGAGCGCGGCGCGCTCGCGACGGCCGGCCTTGGTCAGCCGCGCGACTCGGACACGGGCGTCGCGAGGACTCGCCGGTACGTCGACTAGGCCTGCGACCTCGAGCGAGCGCAACAGTCGACTCAGATAGCCCGAGTCGAGCCCCAGACGGGAGCGCAGCAAACGGACCTCACACCCGTCGAGGCCGATCTCCCACAACAGCCGAGCCTCGCCCAGCGGCCGGGGACGCCCGAGGAAGCGGTCGTCGAGCGCCCCGACACGCTCTGTCACGACTCGGTTGAAGCGACGGACCTGCTCGACCATCGTATCCGCCATTCTCTGACCTTAGTCAGCGAACTGCGGCGAGTCAACCGTGGCTCAGTTCAGGAGGTCAAGCATGGATAAGACGCTGCGCGAATTCCTCGACGGTCTCTACCGCCGCGGCAAGGCCCACGATCGAGCTCAGGCCGATCGCCTACGCCGCTGGCGCAACGTCGAGCCTGATACGGCCGAGCTGATGTCGGTGCTGATACGCGCGCTCGCCCCGCGGAACCTGCTCGAGCTCGGAACCTCCAACGGCTACTCGACGATCTGGCTTGCCGACGCTGCGCGGGCCGCGGGTGGGTCGCTCACGAGCGTCGAGGTCGATTTCGAACGCAGCGCGCAAGCGCGCGAGAACTTGTCCAGCGCGGGGCTGGAGCGGTTCGTCGAGCTTCGCGTCCAGGACGCCGCCGAGGCATTGGCGACCAGCGACGACCAAAGCTGGGAGTTCATCTTTCTCGACGCGGAGCGACCCGCCTACCCGGGCTACTGGCCCGATCTGCGCCGCGTGCTCGCAGCCCGCGGCGTCCTCGTCGTCGACAACGTCATCTCCCATGCCGAAGAAGTGGCGGCCTTTCGCGCACTGATCACGGCGGACGCAACCGTCACCGAAGCGCTCGTGCCGACAGGCGCCGGAGCGCTGCTCGTCGTCCGCGACGGCCCCGCCGGGAGCAGCGAATCGCCGAGCGGCGCCCACTGAAGCTATGGTGCCGTCGACCTCCGCGTGGCCAAGCCGTTCATCCTCGTCCAGCTAAGCGATCCGCATATCGGCGCAACGTGGGCGCAATCGGACCCCGCCGACGCGTGGAGTGCGGCGATTGCGTCGGTGAGCTCTCTGCCCGACCCTCCCGACGCGGTCCTCGTGACCGGGGACCTCGCGGAGCACGCCGCGGACAGCGAATACGCTTTCGCCAAGTCCGCCCTGGCCAGATTGGACGCCCCGGCGTACGTGCTGCCGGGAAACCACGACGACCGCGGCCGCCTGCGCGACAACTTCGGACTCACCGGCCGGGCTGACGAACCCGCGCACTACGCGATTGACCTCGGCCCGCTCAGGCTGCTCGCGCTGGATACCAGCAAGCCCGGGGTTGCCGCCGGCGACCTGGGGCAAGAGCAGCTCGCGTGGCTGGACTCCCACCTCGGCGCGGCGCCGACCACGCCAGCGGTGGTGGCCATGCACCACCCGCCATTCCTGACCGGGATGCCCGCATGGGATGACATCGGTCTGCCCGCGGAGGACCGCCGCACCCTCGCTGACACCGTCCGCCGTCACCCCCAGGTCTGCGGAATCCTGGCCGGTCATGTGCATCGCGCGATAGTGGGCGAGGTGGGTGGCCGCGTCGCTCTGATCGCCCCCAGCACGTACGTGCAGGGACGGCCGCGCTTCGACGGGACCGACCTCGAATTTGTCAACGATCCGCCGGGGTTTGCGGTCCATTCGCTGCACGACAGCGAGCTTGTCTCGTACGTCCAGACATTCGACCCGGCTGTGCTCGTCTCACGAAATCGGGCTCGATGACGTTGTCGTCTGAGAGGAACAAATGCGGTGCACGTCGCGCCGGATGCGGGGTTCGACCTCGCGGAATATCCGGCGGTGGCGCGATGGCTGCAACGGGCGGTCGAGCTGCCGCGCTTCGTTGACGCCTTGCTCCCCTACCCGGAGAACGCCCACGCGGGCGCGAGCCGCTCCATTTACGACAACGGCTAGCCCCGCGAGGGCTCCGGGGTTGGGTCTAGTGTCGTGAGTCAATAGTTCGTCTGGAGCTGGTTTTAGACTTGGTGGATGCCAAGTCCGATAGCGGTCAAGGTCGTTCTCAGCGATGCGGAGCGGGAGCAGTTGGAGTCGTGGGCGCGGCGCGGGAAGAGCGCGCAGGCGCTCGCGCAGCGCTCTCGGATCGTGCTCGCTGCTGCGGAGGGTTTGAAGAACACGGAGATCGCGGAGCGGCTCTCGCTCGATCACGCGACGGTTCGTAAATGGCGCAACCGGTTTGCGGCCGATCGGCTGGACGGGCTGCTCGATGAGCCTCGTCCTGGCCGGCCGCGGACGGTCACCGACGCGCAGGTCGAAGAGGTGATCATCAAGACGCTTGAGTCCACGCCGATAGACGCGACGCACTGGTCGACCCGGTCGATGGCGGCCGAGGTCGGGCTCTCGCAGTCGGCGGTGTCGCGGATCTGGCGGGCGTTTGGGCTGGCGCCGCACCGCCAGGAGACGTGGAAGCTCTCCAAGGACCCGCAGTTCATCGACAAGGTCCGTGACGTCGTCGGTCTGTACCTCGATCCGCCCGAGCGGGCGGTGGTTCTGTGCGTGGATGAGAAGAGCCAGATCCAGGCGCTCGACCGGACCGCGCCGATCCTGCCGATGCTCCCGGGAACCCCGCAGCGCGCGACGCACGACTACAAGCGCTCGGGCACCTCGAGCCTCTACGCCGCGCTGGACCTCACGACCGGCAAGGTGATCGGATCGCTGCACTCCCGCCACCGCGCGATCGAGTTCAAGAAGTTTCTGAGCACCCTTGACCGCGAGGTTCCGCCGAACCTCGACGTGCACCTGATCCTCGACAACGCCTCCACCCACAAGACGCCGGCGATCCAGAAATGGCTTGCCGCGCCACCCGCGGTTCGTTCTGCACTTCACCCCCACCAGCTCCTCGTGGCTGAACCTCGTCGAGCGCTGGTTCGCCGAGCTGACCAACAAGAAGCTCAAGCGCGGCGCCCACCGCTCAGTCCAGGCAGCTCAACAACGACATCCGCAACTGGATCGAAACCTGGAACGAGAACCCACGCCCCTACGTCTGGACCAAGACCGCCGACCAGATCCTCGAATCCATCACCCGCTACTGCGGACGATTATCGACTCACGACACTAGAGCAGGGTCACCACCTCGCCCACACGGTGTGGACCCCGCTGAAGTGCAGGGCCGCGCGGGCGTTCTGACCGAGATCCCAGGTGCGGCCCGCGACGTAGGGTCCGCGGTCGTCGACGGTCGCGGTGACGCGGTGGCCGGCGTAGATGAACTTCACCTTCGTGCCGCACGGCAGCGTCTTGTTGGCGACGCCGAACTTGGCGTGAAACCCGCACGCCGTCGCGTGGCCCTTGTCGTAGTACCAGGAGGCGACGCCGCGGTGGTATCCCGGATGGCTGGTTGAAGTCTGCGTCAAGTTCGTGCGTACGCCACTGCGCGACAGTGCCTGGGCCGCCGAGGCCATGAGTACCAGTCCGACCACGGCGGTGGTCACCGCGAGCGCGGCGAACGCGCCCGGGACGGGCCTAAGGGTGTGCAGCCTCGGTTTCAGACGTAGCTTGGTTTCCCGCCACATCTCTGGGGTCCTCCTGTTCGGTGTCGACCGGAGCGCCTACGGGGTTAGCTGTCGGGCTCGCGACTGCTCCGGCCGACGCTTACAGGCGCCGCTTTGCTGCCGCTACGACCGCGGCCGCCAAGTTGGCGGGCGATCGATTCGCCCCGCCCGGGTGGAACCGGATTGGATCCCCCGCTCGCCCCCGCACCGGGCAGGAGCGATTCGGCAAGGTCGCTTTCGGGTCCCGTACACCACTTACAGCGATTTGTCACGCTGTGCTCGCTGGTGTGCTGAACTGCCTGGCCAGATGTTTGACGCGGCCGAGCAATCGGAGGGCCGCACGGGGCAGCCGCGGGGCGCTCTGGTTGCGCGCAGGTCCTTGGTCGTCGCCGTCGTCGCCGCGCTGGCGATCGCCCTCTGGGGCGGCTACGGGCGTCACTGGTCGTGGACGGGAATCAACGGCAGCACGGCGACGCTGTGGGACTGGCTGCACCTGCTGCTGCTTCCGGTCGCGGTTGGGGTCCTGCCGCTTTGGCTCAGTCGTCGTACTCGCCTACCCAGGCGGCACAAGCTGTTCGGGCTGTCGCTGCTGTTCGTCTTCGCGGTGCTCGTCGTTGCCGGCTACACGATCCCCTGGGCCTCGACCGGATTTGTCGGCAACAAGCTGTGGGATTGGCTCGAGTTGCTCGTGTTGCCGCTCGCGGTCGCACTCAGCCCCCTGGTGTTCGAGCTGCGCGGGAACTGGACGACCAGAGACTTGCTCGTGGGAACCGCGGCGCTCGTGGCGTTCGTGGTGGTGGTCCTCGGCGGCTACCTCGGAGGCTGGGGGTGGACAGGTTTTCGGGGAAACACGCTGTGGAACTGGCTGCACCTGTGGCTCTTGCCATTGCTGATTCCGGTGATCGTGGTCCCAGCGCTACGACCCCGAGCGATGTCGGGCGTGACGCTGCTCGACCAGGATGCGGGGTCCGGCTCGGAAGGGAGCGAGACGCGGGGCTAGTGGTAGGTGACGCGAGCGCTCGTCGAGCGAGTGAAGCGCCTGCTTAACACCGGACCGGCGAGGGCTAGGCGAGACGCGGAGCCAGCGATCCGCAGCGCTTTTGAGGGCGCCTCCATCGGCTCGTCGCACGAGGTGACTTGGCCGAGCGTGCAGGACTTGCCGGCCACAGGCAGCCCAACGGCGAACACCGAGAGTGCGGGATCCCCGCTGAACCCTGTCAGCAGCGAGGTCGAGATGTAGTCGCCGACCATGTATCCCTGAGTCGTCAGCGGCAGCTCGTCGATCTTCGTCGGGCCGGCCAGTCGCATCGGGGCGCTCCACTTTCGACCGCCGTCGGACGAGGACACGAAGCCGACGTAGAGCCTGCAGGTACTGACGCTACAGCTGGTGTGGGGGTAGTAGTAGTAGGTGAGGGCGAGCTTCGCCCTCCGGCCGGAGGTATCCGCGGCGACGCCCAGACCGGGGACGAAGTGGTCGATGCCGCTGTCCGCCGCGTCGATCGGGATGCGCTTGACGGCGCTCCAGTGCGTCCCGTCGCTCGAGCTGGAGAAGACGATGTCGTTGGCCGAGCAACCCGACCGGAAGCGGCAATCGGACCAGGCGACGTAGACGCGCCCGGCGCCGTCGACGGCGGCGCTCGGGAGCGCCGGGGAGCGCACGTCGCCACCGTCGGCATGGCTCAAGACGGTCGCGACGGCGGTCGGCCCCGTATAGCTGACGCCGCCGTTGGTGGAAACGAAGGACTCGACCGCCGACATGTTGGCGTTGTCGATCGGCATCACGACGTGTCCGTTGGGCTGCACGACCGGCTGGCCGCCGATCACCCCCGCAGCCGGGACGCGCGATTGCGACCACTTCCGCCCGCCATCGCGCGAGTAGGCCATGTGCAATTGGCTGCGGTTGCCCGCGTCGTCCCACTCCTCGTAGCAGCGCCCGTAGTGAGAACTGGTGGCCTTGTCGTCGCAGACGATCCAGTCCTTGTCGAACGACTCGCTGCCGGTCACCGCGTCTACCGTCGCGGGTGAGCTCCATCTCAGTCCCCCGTCCGTGGAGCGGTTGACGATCACCGCCACCGGGGAGTCGTGTGCCGTCAGCGCCAGGCCACTTATCAGCCAGGTCTTATGCGCGGCGTCGTAGGCAACCGAGGGGTCGCTTTCGCGCCCGAACTTGCCCTTGGGACGCGAGAATGCGGTGGTGCCGGGCAGGAACCCGTGACGCCAGCGAACTCCAGCGTCGGAAGAGGTCGCCCAGCCGATGTTGGACGCCCCGCCGGCGGCGAAGCGCCCTGCCTGGAAGGCGGCGACGATCCTCTTGCCGAAGGAGAAAGTGTCGGGCTCCACCTCCGTCGCATGGAAGCTGGAGGTGTTGTGGTACGGGTCATGCGAGACCTTCTTGCGCTTCGTCGCACCTCCCACCGCCAGCGCGACCCCCGCGAGCACCAGCGCGAGCGCGGGCACGGCGACGAGAGCGACGGTCAAACTCGCGGTCCGGCGCCCCTGCTGCTTTCTCCAGCCAAACACCCGCGTCTACCTGCTCGAAGCCTACGCTAGCCCTCGACGCCGTGCGCAACCGACGACGAAATTCCGGCTTGGACCGGCTGTTCAAGGCCTTTTCGACGATTGCGGTGGCGGTCGCGGTCGCCATATGCGGAGCGTCGACGGCGTCCGCCAGCAAGGTCACCGTCGGTCTGCGCGGCTGGCAGGTCCAGAGCAGCGCCAAGGCCCCCCAGTCGGGCAAGCGCATATCCACTCCCGGGTTCGCCACCGGGTCGTGGCTGCACGTGCGCCGCGACGACGCGGGAGCGGTCGGCACCGAGGTCAACGCGCTGATCCAGACCGGTCACTGCCCGCGCGTCTTCTTCTCGACCAACATGAAGCGCTGCTTCGGTTATATGAAGAAGATCGGGCCCGACACCATCAAGCGCTTTGCGGTGCCTTGGTGGTTCCGCACCAGGTTCACCTCCCACCTGACCCACTCCGAGCACGCACAGCTGATCATCAACGGAGTCGTGGGCGAGGCGGACGTGTGGCTGAATGGCAAGCGAATCGCCACTCACTCCACGGTCCAGGGTGACTACACCCGGTACACGTTCAACGTCACAGGGTCGCTGCGCCACGGTACGAATGCGCTGGCGCTGCGGCTCTACCCGAACAACCCCCAGAGGATGTTCACGCTCGACAACGTCGACTGGACGCAGATCCCGCCCGACAACAACACGGGAATCCAGTTCCCGATCCAACTCCACACCTCGGGGCCGCTAGCCCTGAGCGACGCACACGTGGTCCAACACGACGCGCCGAACTTCTCGAGTGCGACCCTCACCGTAAAGGGCCTCATCACGAATGAGTCTGGCGCCAAGCGGTCGGGGTCGGTCGCGGCGAGCGTGCGCGGCCATGGCAGTCTGAAGGGCGGCCGGAAGACGATCAGCGTGGCATCCCACGCCAGCAAGACCGTCAGCTTCAGGCTGGTGATCAACCACCCGCGCGTGTGGTGGCCCTACCAGATGGGCTCGCAGCCGCTGTACGCGATGAACATGAGCGTGCGGCAGCACGGCCAGCGGCCCGACTCGGAGTCCGAGACCTTCGGGATCCGCACGGTCGCCACGCGCCTCATCGGCGCTTCGCCGATGGCGCCGCATGGATCGCGTCAGTTCCTCGTCAACGGCAGGCCTTTCGTGTTCCGCGGCGGCGGCTGGTCGGAGAACCTGTTTCTCCACTACTCCGCGTCCTACACAGCCGACCAGATCGCGCTCATGAAGAACCTCGGGCTGAATGGGATCCGCACCGAGGGCAAGCAGATGCCGCAGAACTTCTACGAGCAGATGGACCGGGCCGGGATGCTGATCGACGGGGGCTTCCAGTGCTGCGACGCCTGGCAGCTTCAGCACTCAAAGCTCACGAGCAATCACGACTTCAAGGTGCTCTACAACTCCGCGCTCACGATCGGGGAGAACCTGCGCAACCACCCGAGCGTTCTCAACTTCAGCTGGAGCGACGCCAGGCCGACGGCTCGCCAGGAGGCGGTCTCGCTCAGGGCGTTTCGCCAGGCGGACTTCCAGGATCCGCTGATCGCCTCTGCCGAATACAAGAAAGGGCTCAAGCTCGGCTGGTCTGGCGAAAAGGAGGGGCCCTATGACTGGGTGCCGCCCAGCTACTGGTATTCGACGCGCTACAACCCCAAAGATCCCACGAGGACCAACGTGGGCGGCGCGTGGGCCTTCGACAGCGAGACCAGCGGGGGCGACACCGTGCCCACGCTTGACTCGATCAAGCGCTTCCTCTCGCCGTTCGAGCAGGCCAAGATGTGGAAGAGCCCCAACTACAACCAGTACCACCTCAACTACGAGAACCAGCTTCCGGGTCCTCAGAACGGCGGGTATGCCTTCGGCACGTTTCACGAGCTCGACAAGGCGATCAAGGCGCGGTACGGCTCCTGGTCGAGCCTGAGCCAGTACGTAGAGGAGGCCCAGGTCGCCAACTACGAGACCCAGCGGGCCGAGTTCGAGGCCTACATCGACCACTCCACGAGGAAGGAGGCGCCCTCGACCGGGGTCGACTACTGGCAGGTGGACAAGGGCTGGCCCAGCATGCTGTGGGCGCTGTTCAACTACGACTTCGACGAGGCCGGCAGCTATTTCGGCGCGAAGAAGGCCAACGAGACGCTGCACGTGCTCTACGCCTACGACAACGGCACTGTCGCGGTGGACAACCTCGGTGGCACAACCGAGCGCGGCCTCTGGGTGGAGGCCAACGTCTACGCGCTCGATGGCAAGCGGCTCGACCATAAGACCCGCGGCGGCATCAAGCTCTCCAGCCAGGGTGTCGCGACGGGCCTGCTCCACCCCACCGTTCCCGCGACCACAAAGCCCCCGAAACCGGCGAAGACCTACTTCATCGAGCTGCTGTTGCGCCAGCACGGGCGCATCATCGACCGCAACGTGTACTGGTTCTCCACCCAGAAGGACGTGATCAACTGGAAAAAGACGCTGGGCTGGACGGGGGCGATCATGACCCAGTACGCGAATCTAAAGGAGCTGCACAGCCTCCCACCGGCGCACATAAAGGTCACCGCCCACACCCGCTCCGGGCGCGGCCCGGACGGTGCCGACAGGGTAACCGACGTGACGATTAAGAACGCCTCGCACCGAAAGACGGTCGCCTTCTTCTTGCGCGCAGACATCTACGGCGGGAGCGCTGGCCCGAACAACGAGGTCCTTCCCGTCTTCTGGTCAGACGACGACATCACTCTGTGGCCAGGCGAATCCGACACGCTTGAGGCCTCCTACAAGAAGGCGGACCTGCACGGTCGCTCGCCCGTCGTCACGGTCTTCGGCTGGAACGTCGGGACCGTGAAGGTGAGCGCGAAGTGAGGCAAGCCCCTTGTGTTGGTGCGGGCGCCTTAGGCGGAGGAGGTCCCGCCGCCGCCTAGCCGCAGGGGCCGCGCGCGAAGGCTTGCCGCCCACGCCGCGGCGGCGATCAGCGCGCCCAGCACGAGCGCGATCAGCGGAAGCGTCGAGCTGGAGCTGGGGCTCGCGGCGCTCTGAGTCGTGCTGCCTACCTGCAGCGAGTGGCCGGCGCTGGCGGCCAGACGCTGGACGGCGTGGAGGGTGGCCTCGCCTAGCCGGGGGCCGCTCAACGCCGGGGAGAGGCCCGCCACCGCGGCTCGCTCGTCCGCGAGCGGGCGCGTGAAGCCGTTGAAACCGAATCCGTCGGGCATCACGACCAGCAGCGCGCCGTGATAGGTGAGAGAGAGCTCCACCCCCAGGAAGCGGGCGTATGTCTGCGGCCGACGCCAGAGCTCGGTCACCGAGCCAAGATCCGTGGGCGTCGCGACGATCGCGACGCGGATCGGGTAGCCGCTGCGGCTGGCGGATTGCAGCAGGCCCGCCAGCTGCGCCTGCTGCTTTGCCGGGATGGCTGCGTCCTGCGGGAGGAAGAGGGCCTGGGTGACGAGCACATCCGAGGCGGGGTCGCCGTCGGCCCGGGCCGTCGCGGCGCCCCCGCCGAAGACGAGTGCCAACATGGCAACAAATGCGATCGCCCGAGCACACCAGCGGGCTGAGGAGCGCGGGTTATGTGTCGAGGTGGAGCGCGCCATCTGCCGCTGGTCGCAAGGGGCAAGAATCGAGGCCGGTGACCGGACCGGTGGTCGCTGTCAAGTCTACGGCGCGACTGCGCTTACGGACCCTCGCGGTTCTCGTGCCGATCGCGCTGGCGCTCCTGGCAGCGCTCCCGTCCAGCGCCGAGGCGCACGGGCCGATCGCACCGGTGGCGTCGAGCTACCTCGCGAGGATCAAAACGGTCCCGGCCGGACTTCACGCGAAGGTCGTCGACGGGGACCTGCGCATGTGGATGAGTGTCCCACCCAGCGAGACGGTGGTGGTGATCGACTACCGCGGCGCTCCCTACCTGCGGTTCACGCGCTCGGGTGTGTGGGTCAACGAGAAGTCCGCCATGTACTACCTCAACCAGACGCCCATCCCCGAGACACCACCGCCAAACCTCGGCCCGCACACGCCACCGCACTGGGATCTCGTCAGCACCGGCCACGACTACAACTGGCACGACGGCCGCCTGCACGCCCTGGCAACCGTCGCTCACGCGCCAGGGGCGAGCTACATCGGTGCGTGGAAGCTGCCGCTGCTGGTGGACGGCCGCCTGGACCCAATCACCGGCGGCCTTTGGTACGCGGCAGGCCCCTCGATCGTGTGGTTCTGGCCGATCGCCGTGCTCGTTCTGTGCGTGCTCGCGGCTTGGCGGGTGAAAACTCGGGAGCTCGATCGCCTCACCGCCCGCTCGCTGTCTGTAGCCGCGCTTGCATCGATCACGGCGGCCGCGCTCGGACACCAGCTACACGGACGGCCCACGGTGTCGGTCGGAGATCTCATCGAGCTGGCCATCCTGCTCGCGTTCGTGGCCTGGGCGTCGCTGCGCGTGGCCTCGCGCCGGGCCGGGTATTTCACGTATTTCCTGGTCGCGCTGGTGGCGATCCTGGAGGGCGCCCAGTCGGTCCCGACGCTCCCGAACGGGTTCGTGCTGATGGCGGTGCCGGCGTTCGTTGGACGCGCCGCCTGCGTGGTGGGTCTCGGCGCGGGGGTGGGTCTCTTGGTGCTGGTCCCGCGCCTGTTCGATCAACGCGACGAGCCCGAGGCCGTCGTCGAGCAACGAGAGGGCGAGGACGACAGTGCGCTGGAGCTCGCTTAGGCGCGGGCGTCCGCGGTGGACAGCTGTTTGCGGGGCGGCGCTCGCATGCTCGAGCCTGGTCGTGCTGTCGGCCTGCGGGACGGCCGACCGCTCGCCGTCGACGGGCACCATCCCGCGCAACCTGCTCGAAGAGGCCCGCCCGATCGGCGTCGGAAGGCGCTTCCATCCGCCTGCCACCGGCCCCGTCGTGGGGCCATGCCGCCGGAAGCTGGGTCCGCGCTTCGGGGCGCACGTGGAAGTGTTCGCGTCCAACCGGGTCGTCCTCTTGCCCGCCGGGATCGGCACGATGCCGCCGCGTTCGTGGTCGGGGGGGCGGCTCTCTTCGGCGCGCTGCTACGGCAGCCTCGTAACGCTCGATCCGACCGGGCTCGTCTACGTGCGACCTGGCAAGGCGCTGTCGCTGTCGGCGTTGTTTCGCGCGTGGGGGCAGCCGCTCTCGGCGTCGCGCCTTACGTCGTTCTCGCCCGCCCACGGACGCGTCGCAGTCTTCGTCGATGGGCGCAGGCTGGGCCAGTCGCCGGCGTCGGTGCGGCTGTTCAGGCACGCCGAGATCGTCGTCGAGGTCGGTCCACACGTACCGCCTCACACCTCGTATGCGTTCCCGCGCGGTACCTGAGCGATGAATATGCGCCTACCGGATCCTGACCGTTCACAATGTTGTGGGATGGCTTCCCGAGTGCGTCTAGCGCTGAACCGGACCTGCGTCGCAGCGCTGCTTGCCGCGGTGGTGGTGGTGCTCGCGCCCGCGTCGATCGCGCGCGCCGACGGAGACCCGGCGAGCGACTATCTGCTCGCAAACCAGGTCTTCGCCACCACGCCCTCAGGTTCGCTGACGCCCGCCCAGAAGCAGCTGGTCAAGACCGTGGCCGCGGCGAACCACGCGGGATTCGCGATCCGCGTGGCGGTCATCGCGACCCCTCTCGACCTCGGTGCGATCACCCAGCTTTGGCACCAGCCGAGCACGTACGCCCGCTTTCTGGGTACGGAACTGTCGCTGGCATACAAGCAGCGACTCCTGGTGGTGATGCCGAACGGGTTTGGCTTCAACTGGCCGGGGCACTCGAGCGCGCCCGAGTATCGAGTGCTCAACAAGCTGCCGATCACGGCGGGGAGAAACGGGCTTGCAACGTCGGCCGCGGGTGCGGTTCGCCGGCTCTCCGGGCTGCATATCTCCGCCGCGAGCAGCGCGTCGGCCAGCGCGCCATCTTTAGGGCCAAGCGGCGTCCTCGTCCTCGCGATCGTGCTCGGCGTGGTAGCTGCGCTGTCTATCGTTATTCTCGTCCGCCGGCGCGGGCGGCCGACGGCCCGGCGGCGCCGTCCGCCGATCTCCATTCCTCGCCCCCTGCCCTTGGGGGTCCACGTCGCGATCGTGCTGACGGTGATTCTTGGCGCGAGCGGCGCCGCCGCGGCAGTCATCGTGATCCGTGGCCAGAGTCGCCCTCCACGCGATGTAGCGCTCTACGGAAACAGCCACCCTGTGTCGAGCGTGCAGGCCAGCAAGGTCATCACTCCGCCTCCGTACAGCTGGCCCGCCGGGAAACGACCGGCTCCTGAGTTCCATCTCCGCGATCAAGCGGGAGGCCCCGTATCGCTCGCTCCCTACCGAGGGCACTCGGTGATCGTCACGTTCATCGATCCGGTATGTCGCAACGTCTGCCCGCTCGAGGCAAGGGTCCTCGATCAGGCCGATGACGAGATACCGCTGGCGCAGCGTCCTGAGATTCTGGCCGTGAGCGTCGATCAGTACGCGGACTCCCGGGCCGATCTGCTTAAGGACGGCAGCAAATGGCAGCTCGTCCCGGAGTGGCGCTGGGCGGTTGGATCCCCCGCACGACTCGCGGCGGCCTGGAAGGCATACAAGATCTCTGTCCAGGTGGACCGGGTGAAGGTCGCCGGCAAGACGATCACCTCCATAACTCATACCGCCGCTGCATACATCATCGATAAGACAGGCCACGAACGGGCCCTCTTTCTGTGGCCCTTCTATCCGCAGGACGTCGACCACGTCCTTCGGAAGATCGCCTGAGGGGCGAAATCGGCCGCAATGCGCGGATGGCGGCTTGAATCCGCCGCTTTGGCGCTATCTTCTCGCGTGATGGGGTTTCGCTCTGAGCGCAGGCATGCGATAGGGCGACTGGCGCCGATAGCGCTGATGCCCGCGGCGGCATTCGCGGTGCATCAGCTGCGCTACTGGCTGGCATTCGGCAGTCAGGCCGGCTACGAGCTCGCACGCCAGGGCCACTCCTACCTGCACTCGGTCGTGCCCTGGATCGTGCTGATGATCGCCGTCGCGGTGGGCGCTTTCCTGCGGGCCCTGGGACGCGCGTTCGGCGGTCATCGTTCGCTTCCCCGTTACACGCTCTCGTTCGCGGCATTGTGGCTGGTGTGCTCGGCCTGCCTGGTCGCGATTTACGCAACACAGGAGTTCCTCGAGGGCCTGTTCCTCACCGGCCATCCTGGCGGGCTTGTGGGCATCTTCGGCTTCGGTGGCTGGTGGGCGATCCCAGCCGCTGTGGCCGTGGGACTCGTCCTCGCCGCCGCCTTCCAGGGCGCGCGCTGGATCCTGCGCGAGGTCTCCGACCGCTACCGCCGGCGACGCGCTGCAGTCCGGACCCGGCCACTCTCTCGGCCGGCTCCGCGCGGTCTCGCCCTTCCACGGCTGGCCCCGCTCGCAAACGGCTGGTCGGGCAGGGGACCGCCGGTCCTTTAGCTGACCGCGGATTGTCGACGGTCGATCGAAGGTCCGCGGCGCAGCTGTCGCTCTCCGACGGATCCCCGCGAACCCAGCGCGCGAGTGTGTACGCGCAGGTGCGATCGTGCCGACCGTGTGCGTACGGCGCGTCCAACGGCGAGCGGCAGGGACCGTTTCCCTTGAACCGACAGGAGCAACTACCTATGAGTACGACAACGACAAGCCCCTTGGGGGCGCATGCTGCCGGCCCACCCAGCGGGTCCTTGGCAGCCGCACGGACGTACTTCTTCTCCGATAGCCGCCGCACTATCCAGACCCTGCTGGGTTTGATTTGGTTGCTCGACGGAGGCTTGCAGTTTCAATCGTTCATGTACGGGAAGGGCTTCATCGCGTTCCTGACGAACCTGACGGCGGGTCAGCCGCATTGGGTCTCGAGCAGCGTGACCTGGGGCGCGACCACGCTCCACAGCGACCAGGTCGTGTTCAACACGTTGTTCGCGCTGGTCCAGGTCGCGATCGGACTCGGGCTTCTTTATCGCCCCGCGGTCAAGCCGGCGCTGGCTTTGTCATTCGCGTGGGTTCTCGTCGTGTGGTGGTTCGGCGAGGCATTCGGAATGCTGTTCATGGCGACGACGCCGATGGGGGGCGCTCCGATGGCCACTGCGTTGACCGGCGCCCCCGGCGCAGTGCTGCTGTATGCGTTGATTGGCGCGATCGTGTGGCCCAACGGTCGTCCCGGCGGGCTGCTGGGGGTGCGCGGTGCGAGAGCTGCCTGGGCGGGCCTCTGGCTGTTGATGGCGTATCTGTGGCTGGTCGAGGCGGGTGGCGCGAACGGGGTCGCCAATGCGATCAACGCTGGCGCCGTCGGGGATGAGCTGGCTGAGCAGCGTGCAGGACTGGTTCGCGAACGCCGCCAAAGGCAATGGCTTCGTCATCGCGGTCGTTCTCGCCGCGGTATCGGTTGCGATCGGCCTGGCGGTCGCCGCGAACTGGCGGCCGAAGCAGTTTCTCGCGCTCGCGGTCGGCTTGAACCTGCTCTACTGGGTGGTCGGGCAGGGCTTCGGCGGCATCCCCGCAGGCGGCGCGACCGATCCCAACGCGGGGCTGCTGTTCGTCGCTGCTCGCGTACACGCTGTACACGCTGGTGCCCTTCAGCGCGCGAACCGAGGCAAGCGCCGCGGGCGAACGCGTCGCGCGCCGGCAGACACGTCCAGTGACTACCAAGACCTCACAGCCGGAGGTGGCGACATGAGAAGCACACGGAGACGAGGGGGGACGCTGGTCAGGCGCATCACCGCGGCGGTGGCTGTTGGCGCCCTGGCAGCGGGCTGCGCGGCGGCCGACAAGAACGCCTCCAGCTCCACCAAGACTTCCGCGAGCAGTTCCAGCAGCTCGGGGAGCATGGCGGGCATGAATATGAGCGGCTCGAGCTCCAGCGGCATGAGCTCAAGCGCGGCGGCCAAGGATTTCGCGGCCGTGGCTGGCGTCAAGCCTGTGCCCACCCAGGTGCTCGGCCATGCCGACTGGCAGGGGATGAAAATCACCGCCCAGGCGATGACAGCGGTGCCGTTCGTGATCTTTGACGGCACCAAGGAGCGCAAGGTCAACCCTCCAAAAAACGCGAGCTTCCACCTGATGGTGATGCTCAATGACGCACAGACCAACGTGCCCATCCCGTACGCCACCGTCTGGGCGACGATTACCAAGGACAGCAAGGTCGTCTTCGACGAGCGACAGTGGCCCATGCTGTCGCGCTACATGGGTCCGCACTACGGCAACGACGTGGAGCTCCCCGGGGCCGGCACCTACCGGCTCACCCTGCTGGTCTCCCCGCCCGTCTCGGCCCGCCACGTGGAGTACGAGAACGTGTGGCTCCATCCGCATCGCGTGAGCTTCACGTTCCACTGGAAGCCGGTGACATGAGCGATACCGATCGCTCCGCGTCACAGAGGACGCGCCTGACCCGCAGGCGCTTCCTCGTCGGCGCCTCGGCGGCGGCCGCCGGCGCCGCCGTGGGGGTGGGGATCGACAGCGCAGTCAGCGGCAACGCCAAACCGCTTCCGGCGGTGGCGCTTCCGGCGCCACCGCCGGGCTTGCCCATTCGCCAGCACGCCTGGGAGGCAACGGAGCGGCGCGATCCGGACGGGAATGCGGTCGCGCCGAGCTTCGACCGCCTGCTTTTCTTCGAAGTCAGTGGCACACCCAGCTCCGGCTACGCGCGGGTGCTGGAGGCCTCGCTGCGGACGCTGGAGCGCGCGTATCCATGGGAGCCGCAGGGACTGCTCTTCACCGCGGGGTGGGGCCCTCACTACTTCGAGCGCAAGCTCGGGGTGCGCTCGCCGATCCCGCGCGCCAAGGCCCTTTCGGATTTCGAACTACCCACGATCGACACCTATGACGTCTGCCTGCACCTCGCCAGCGACGACGAGCAGCGGCTGGCGGCGGTGGAGGCGGCACTGATCCACGGCGCTTCGCTGCCGCAGGCAGACGGCCCACTGGATCTGTCCAGCGTGCTGAGGTGGCGTGAGACCCGCACGGGATTCACCGGCGCGGGCCTTCCCGCCGCCCACCAACGGGTTGGCGGCATTCCGGCGGGCAACCCCGTTCCTCGAGGCGCGCCGCTGTTCATGGGCTTCAAATCGAATCTCAAGCGCAACCAAGCGAGCGAGGACGCCGTGACGATCCCGTCGGGCGCGTTCGCCGAGGGCACGACCATGCACGTCAGCTACATGCGGCTGCGGCTGGACAGCTGGTACGGGGACCTCTCCAACGGCGAACGGGTGGCGCGCATGTACGCACCCCAGGTCTCTCCGCAGCAGGCAGCCCACTTCACCACGGACGCCGAAAGCGACCCGAACCTGTTCGGGCAGGCGGTCAGCCGCTACGGGGTCGTGGGGCATGCGCAGACCTCGGCCCGCGCCAGGCGGCACGGCAAACCCCTGATTCTGCGCCGCGACTTCGACACGGTCGACGGCGGTCAGGCGGGGCTTCACTTCGTGGCCGTCCAGCGCACCATCGAGGACTTCGTCACAACCCGCACGGCCATGAACGCGAGCTCCGCGCAACTCCAGAACCCCGCCATAACCGACACCGTCAACAACGGCATCAATGAGTTCATCTTCGTGCTAAAGCGCGCCAACTACATCCTCCCGCCCCGTCCGCAGCGCTCCTTCCCCCTGCTGCCCGGCCGCTCGGCCGCCCTCCGGGTGCAAGCCCACGCATGAGGCCCGGCGCGGCAAGGCCTCGCTCCCGGCGTCTATTGTTTACCGGCGTCGCCCGTCGCGCTTCAGGGTTCATCGCCGCACTTGCGCTCGCGCTCGGCATGGTGCTTGCGCTCTCCGTACCGAGCGCGTGGGCCGACGGCGATCCCGGCAGCGACGTGCTCGTCTACCAGCCGCTCTTCCTGGCGGCGGATGCCGGCATCTCCGTGCACGAACAGGTCAAGCTGGGCGACCTGCTGCACGCGGCCGCCGGCCTCGGATTCCCGATCCGTGTGGCGATCATCGCCACCCGCTCGGACCTGGGCGCGGTCACCGCACTGTGGCGCAAGCCCCGCGCCTATGCCCGCTTCCTCGGCGTCGAGCTTTCGCTTACGTACAAGGGGCGGCTGCTGGTCGTGATGCCGAACGGCTTTGGCTTCAACTGGCCCGGCCACTCCGTCGGCGGCGGCCTACCGGACCCTGCGGAGCGTCGCGATCCGGCGCGGCGGGGCCGGGCTCGCCACGGCCGCGCAGACCGGCGTGGGCTCGCTGGCGGCCGCGGACGGAGTCAAGCTCGGCTCGGCGAGCGCGGCGACGACCCCGGCGAAGCCTCACCCCGCCGAGCCGGCGAGCCAGGCGGCCGGGCCCCACGGGACAAGCGGAGAGGACATCCTGATCCTCGCGATCCTGGCCGCGCTGTGCGCCCTCGCCCTGGCTGTGCGCTTCGCCCCCAGGTGGCGGGGTCGCGTGGCCTCGCTGCGAGGGCGGCTCCCGCGACCGAGGCTCGGAGCGGCTCCCGGCGGCGCCCGCACCCGGTTTGCGTTAGCTGGCGTTGGCGTTCTCGCGGCCGTTGTCGTGGTCGTGATACTGAGCGTGGCGGGCTCCCCGAGTGAAGCGCAAAGCCACGCGCTCGCGAGCAACCCCAGCCTCGACCCGGGCACCGCGCTCTCCCGGCCGGCCCCCAACTTCACGCTGACCGACCAGTTTGGACAGCCCGTTTCGCTGCGCGCGTTCCGCGGCAAGGTAGTGCTTTTGGCCTTCAACGACTCGGAGTGCACGACGGTTTGCCCGCTGACCACGACGGCCATGCTCGAGGCCAAGGCGATGCTCGGCTCGGCCGGCAAAGCGCGTCCAGCTCTTGGGAGTCGACGCCAACCCCAAGGCGACCGCGGTGGAGGACGTGCTCTCCTACTCCCAACTTCACGGGATGCTGCACGCGTGGCATTTCCTCACCGGCTCGCTTTCTGCGCTGCGCCGGGTCTGGACGCGTACGGCATTCAGGCCGCCGTCCAGGGGGGCGAGATCGCCCATACGCCCGCGCTGTTCGTGATCGGCCCCTCGGGGCCGCGAAGCGAAGCTGTACTTGACGCAGCAGTCCTACGCCGCCGTCGGGCAGCTGGGCCAACTGCTGGCCCAGGAGGCGTCGCAGCTACTGCCCGGGCACCCCGCGGTGCGATCCCATCTCTCCTATGCCCAGATCAAGGGCATCCCGCCGACCGCCACCGCGCAGGTGCCAGCGCGCGGGCGGTGGCAGCGTGCGGCTGGGGCCGGGCTCGACCCCACCTGTATTTGTTCTTCGACACCTGGGACCAGGAGGTGACAAGCCTCGCCGCCCACCTCGAGGCGCTGAGGCGCTACCAGTCGGCAGCCCCCTCCTCCCACCTGCCGGCGTTGACCGCCATCGACGAGGCCAGCGTGGAGCCGTCGCCGGCCGCGCTCAAGCATTTCTGGCAACGCTTCCCGCACCCCCTGTCCTACCCGGTCGCCCTCGACCGCAGCGGCCGCGTCGCCGACGGCTACGAGGTGCAAGGACAACCCTGGTTCGTCCTCACCTCCTCCACCGGGCGGATCGTGTGGTACCGGCAGGTCTCGACCGCCGGCTGGCCGAGCTTTGGCGGACTGGTGCAGAGCGTCCGCGCCGCGCTCCTGCGCGCGCCGCGCACCTCCGCCGCCGCCGCCGCGCGCGAGCTTTCGGGCTCGCCCCCGGCGCTCGCCGCGCTGCACCGGCAGGCCAGCCGGCTGCTCGGATCCGAGCCCGCGCTCGCGGCCAGGATCCGGGCGCTACGCGGCTACCCGATCGTGCTCAACGCCTGGGCTTCCTGGTGCACGCCGTGTCGTGCCGAAGCGGCCCTGTTCGGCGCCGCCTCCGCGGCGTATGGGCGCCACGTCGCGTTCCTCGGCGCCGACACCGACGACTCCGCATCTGACGCGAGCACCTTCCTCGCGCAGCATCCTGTTAGCTATCCGAGCTATCAGACGTCGATCACCGCCCTGTCCTCGATCGTGCCCGCAGGGCTCGCGGGCTTGCCCACCACGGTCTTCATCAACCGCGCCGGCAACATCGTCGACGTCCACCCGGGCCAGTACGACTCGCTGGGCACGCTCGAGGCGGACATCCAGACCTACGCTCTGGGGGGCTGAGCCGTGAGCCTGGTTCCGCCGCTAGCCATCGTCGACGCCCTTCACTTCGGCGAGGAGATCCCGCCGCTGCTCGCCGGTTTCGCCTACGTCTACCTATACACGCTGCGCGCCCGGGAGCTGTCCCGCGAGGGCCGACCGGTCCAAACCTGGCGCATCGTCTCGTTCGTCTTTGGCGTGCTCCTGGCGGTGATCGTCCAAGTCGGGCCACTCGACTCGCTAGCGGACACGCTCTTGGTCGCGCACATGGCCCAGCACATCATCATCGGTGACATCGCATCGCTCTTCATCGTCTTCGGCCTCACCGGACCCGTGATCCAGCCGCTGCTCCATATCCGCGCCACTCGCGTGCTGCGCAAGCTGGCCCATCCCCTCGTCGCCCTAACCCTATGGGCGGTCGACCTCTACGCCTGGCACCTGCCGCTCTTCTACCAGCTCGCGATCCGCCACGACCTCGTGCACGCGCTGGAGCACGCGTGCTTCCTGTGGTTCGGCACGCTGCTGTGGTTCGCCCTGATCGGCCCACTCCCCAAGCCCAAGTGGTTCGCCGGATGGGGCGCCCTCGGCTACGTGATTCTGGTGCGCTTCATCGGCGCCGTCCTCGCGAACGTGCTGATCTGGGCGCAGACCGTCTTCTATCCCGTGTACAAGCCGACCGACGCGACCCGCGGGCTCAGCGCCCTCAGCGACCAGAACCTAGCCGGTGGCCTGATGATGGTCGAGGAGATCATCCTCACCACCCTCCTGCTCGGATGGCTTTTCTACCGCATCGCGCGCCAGGACGAGGAGCGCCAAGAGCTGATGGACCTAGCCGACGAGCACGGCGTCGAGCTGTCGAACGACCGCGCCGCGCGCGCCGCGCGCGCCGGCGCCACCGAGCGACTACGCGAACGCATCCTCAGCGCGGCGGCGCTAGATCATCCGGCGATTTTGGATGACCCCGATTTGTCGGAGGCCCCGTCGGGGGCTGCCGACTTGTCGGAGGCCCCGCCGCGGGCTGCTCCGTCCGGGTGAGGGTTTTCAGCGCTCCAGGCGCGATATGCCCCGGCCCTGGTGCCAGCTCTCAATCACGAGCTTGTCGCGAGCTGTATTGAGGCCAATCGAGGACCACCTCGCTGATATCGCAGCGGAAGAAATGCATGCCCTCGCCTTCCCGCGGAACCTCGATTGCGCATCCGGCGATCTTGGCGTCACCGCCCCAGCCAGGCGGGTCGTCCGAGCCGCTATGGAGCGCAAAGCGGGGATCGCGCAGCAGGTCGCGCGCCTTGACGCCATTGAGCATCGAGCCGAAGCGCAGTTCGCCGTCGTCGATCTCACACTCGATGCCGCTGATGCGCGGCGAGCCGTCTCTGCGCAGCGTCGCGATCGTCTTGTGCGTGTGCGCGTCCAGGCGCTCGCTTACGGCCGCCGCGAGCGCCGGCGCCTCCGCTTCGAACTGGCCCATGCGGCCATGAGCTCAACCTATCCCCCGCTCCGTCTCGCGTGGCGGTTTGGCCCCCTGCCGGGCAGAGGCTGAGCTAGCCGTTGGTCAACGGCTTGTACTTCCGGCAGGGCTCGTTGCGCAGGCTGGGGCACGGCGGCAGCCGGTCGGCACACTCACGCCAGGGACCACCGGGAGGATCAGGCTCGAGGGCATCTTCTTCGAAAACGCGACCGAGACGTTGGCCGTGCCCTTGGGCTCGGTCTCGCCGAAGGACCACACCGGCTGGGTGCCGTTGGGCGCGGCGATCGTCACGCGGATGCGCGAGCCCTTGCGGTACGCGTGCCCTTCGAAGTAGAGCGGGATCACCAGCTCGACGAAGCGATTCTTCGGCATGGGCCGCACGTCGGACGGTCCTCATGCTGAGGATTGGCTCAAGCAGGGTGCTCTTCTGGTCGCAGCAGGTCGTTGGTGCCGGTTGCGAGCTTGCGCTCATCGGCCCTCAGCCAGCCGTTCTGCACGAAGGTCTCCTTCGCCGTCCGGGCGCACCTCGCTGACGGTCGCCTGGAGGTCGACGTCGGGCGTCGAGGAGCGGACCCAGACGTGGACCGCGCCGCCGCCGATCACGGTTGTGTTCTGCTTGAGCGGCGCCGAGACGTAGGAGACCGCCGTTCCCGACGGATTCTGCTTCCACTTCCATTTCCAGTCGGATGCGTTGCCCCATAGGCCCCCCGTCTCGGTGTAATGCCCGTAGTCGGTCGAGCGGCAGGGCCTTCGCGTTGGAGGTGTAGTCGTTGGTGCCCTGCGGTCGCGGGCGCATGGGCTCCGAGCGTGCCGCCGGCGCCGAGATACCAGAAGCGCGCCTTGGTGCCGGGAATGGGGAACGACTTGAAGGAGTCGTGAAGGCGGGGTAGGGATCGCCGGCCGTCGTGGTGTGGGTGATCGGGTCAGGGCCGGCGCCGTTGTCGAACATGACCCGGATCTCAGGCAGCTTCTTGAAAGCGGCCAGGGCTGGCGTACGTCAGCTCGGTCTGGATCGGATCGAGGGGCAGGTTGACCCCGTGATCCCCATCGCCTCCTGGTAGATGACCGGCGCCTCCGTGTCGATGGTCGCCGCGACCCGCGCGGCCCCGGGTTTTGGCGCGCCACGAATAGCTGGAGGAAGTCGAACCAGCGGTCGAACGTGTAGGGATCGAGCGAGTCGATGTGAGGGCCGTTGGTGAATGTGAACCATTTAGCTTCGTGCCGGTGAAGTGCTGGGCCAGATCCGGGCAGTGTCCACCGGTCTGCTCGTCCTCCCACTGGCAGGCGATATACGTCGGGACCTTGATCTTGTGCACGAACGTCGCATGGATCAAGCGGATTGGCCGCCTTTGGCCTGTAGTGGGCGTTGGCGCGGATCTTGGCCATGAGGTTCGTGGCCTCGCCGTGGAGAACCTGGTTGCTCTTGCACGTCTTGTCGCCGTTCTGGATCTGCTGATACGCGTAGGGCTCGCTGCCGTTGTGCGGCCCCGCCGGCCGCGCCTGCTGCTGTCGCTGCTTGGCCCACGCCACCGCGAACCCGGTGTTGAGGATGCCGCCGGGGTAGAGCGTCGTCGCGGTCGCGTCGAGGTCACGACAATGGCGCGATCGCGGCGAGCGAGGGGGGATCGAGCTGGGCGGTGAACAGCTGGCTGATCCCCCCATAGGAGATCCCCATCATCCCCACCTTGTGGTGAAGCACCCATGACTGATGGGCGATGGTCTGGATCACGTCGTAGCCGTCGAGGTTCTGAAGGGGCTCGAAGAAGTTGAAGGCGCCGCCGGAGCACCCCGTCCCGCGCATGTTGACGTCGACGACCGCGAACCCCATCAGGTTGGCTAGCACCGCGATTCCGTTCACCGGGCCGGAGGGATCCGCATAGGCGTATCCCGAGTACTCGATCAAGGTGGGGAGGGGCGTCTTGGGGGGCGTACACACGCCTGGCTCACCAGCGGGATGGGTCGGAGTCCATACGTCGATCGCAAGCTTGGTGCCGTCGCGGGTCGTCAAATACTGGTAGCCGCAGCCCTTGATCTTCTGCTTGTAGATGCTGGGGTCCCAGGGCTTTGCGGCGTCCGAGTGGACCGTGATCGGCCCGGACTCGGCCCCATGCGGGTAGAGGCGGACGCGGTAGCCCTTGGCGGGCGACAGGTTGCTGAAGACCAGCCCGCCGAGGGAATCGGCGCGCTGCGTTGAGAGTGTTTTGCCGACGCGGAGATATGACCGACATACGCGCGTGCGGCTTAAGGCCCGTGACGTAGAGCTGTTCGGCGCTGCCGTGAGCGCTGAAAGGGACCTTCGTGCCCCGCGCCGAGGCGCCCGCGGGCACGACCAAAGCAAGCGCGAACGCCGTCATCACCATGACGAGGGCACACAATCGAGAGCGGCGATCCTCTGCCCTGCCTCTCAGCACGGCGCACACCCTTTCATATTTCGTGACCCCACGCGCCGCTTAATGGAGCGATGGCGTGGGGCTTGAACACGGCGCCCCGGGGGCGCGCAGACGCCCGCCTTTGATATAGTTAGGTACCGAATGATTCGGGGCCTAAGCAGATCCGTCCGTCACGATGGCTGAGGCCAGCGACCGCATCGAACCCCACGTACTGCGGATCAGCCTGGTCGTTGTGGTCGGGGCGATCATGTCGATCCTCGACACGACGATCGTCAACGTGGCGCTGGCCAGGCTCAGCCACGACCTGGACGCCTCGATCGCGCAGATCCAGTGGGTGGTTACCGGCTACATGCTCTCGCTCGCCGCGGTCATCCCCGTCAGTGGCTGGGCCGCCGAACGCTTCGGGGCCAAGCGCGTTTACCTGTGCTCGGTGGTGCTGTTCACGATCGGGTCGATGCTCTGCGGGATCTCGACCAACCTCTCCGAGCTGGTGGTCTTCCGCGTGGTCCAGGGGGTGGGCGGCGGCATGATCCTTCCGGTTGGGCAGATGATTATGGCCGAGGCGGCCGGGCCCAATCGCATGGGGCGGGTGATGAGCATCGTCGCCGTGCCAGCCATGCTCGCTCCCGTTCTCGGGCCGACGATCGGGGGAGTCATTCTCCAGACCACCTCCTGGCGGTGGATCTTCTTCGTCAACGTCCCGATCGGCGTGCTCGCGGTGATCACTGGGCTCCGGACGCTCCCCGCGGCCAAGGCGGCGGCGCGCCGAGCCCTCGATTTCCGTGGACTGGCCCTCATGGTCACCGGTATCCCGCTGCTGACATACGGGCTTGCGGAGATCGGAACCACCGGCACTTTCAGCTCGCTGAAGGTGATCATCCCCTGCGTGCTCGGCCTTGTGCTGATCGCGGCGTTCATCCTGCACGCGCTCAACTTCAAGAACCCGCTGCTCAACCTGCGCCTGTACCGGAGGCCCACGTTCTCGAGCGCGTCGGTGGCAATGTTCCTGCTCAGCGCCGCCCTCTTTGGCGGGATGATCCTGGTGCCGCTGTACTGGCAAGAGGTCCGCCACGAGAGCGTGATCAACACGGGGCTGCTGGTGGGCCCGCAGGGACTGGGCGCGGCGTTGGTGATGCCGCTCGCCGGCAAGGTCTCGGACCGGTACGGCGGCGGCCCCCTGGCGCTGTTTGGCATCCTGCTCACGACGGTGGCCACGGTCCCGTTCGGGCTGATCGGCGCCAACACCTCGATCCTTTGGCTCTCCGTGGCGATGTTCGTGCGCGGGATCGGGATCGGCTTTGCGTTCATGCCGGCCATGACTGCCGCCTTCGCGGCCCTCAAGCGCTCCGAACTGGCGGATGCCACTCCCCAGCTCAACGTGCTGCAGCGCGTGGGCGGATCCTTAGGTGTGGCTGTGCTCGCGGTTGTGCTGCAGCGGTCGCTCGTGGGCGCGCACACGGCGAGCGCGGCGGCCTCGGCCTACGGCACAGCGTTCTGGGCCGCGGCCGCGCTGACGGCGGTTGCGGTGGTGCCCTGCGTCGTCCTCTTGCTCGCCGAGCGGCGCGCGCGCGCGGCGCGCGCGAAGGAGGTCCCAGCCAGCGAAGCCGCGCTCGAGGCGGCGGCGGCGTGAGCGTCCGGACCTCCCCCCGTACCGAGTCCCTTCAGGCCTTCGGGCGTGCTTTCAAGGCCACCAACGCCGCCCTGCGCCGTATGCGCGGCCGCGAGACCCACCACCCCGGAGAGCTCAGCTACGCCCAGTACGGGCTGCTCTTCGAGTTGTGCGACGGCGTGCCCCGCTCGTTGCGGGAGCTGGCGGTCGCCGCAGACGTCTCTCCCGCGTCCGCGGGCGAGATGCTCGATTCCCTGACCGCTGCAGGTCTGGTGAAGCGGATCCGCTCGGCCGAGGACAAGCGGGTCGTGCTGACCTCGCTCACCGAGCGCGGTCAGGCTCTAATCGACGAACGCCGGGCTCGGTACGAGCGACGGTGGCGGTCAGCGCTCAAGGAGTTCAGCGAGGAGGAGCTCGAGACGGCCGCCGCGGTGCTCGATCGCGTGCGGGCGATGTTCGACGAGCTGGCCACAGAGGGCTGAGGGACCATCCCGGCCCGTCGGGGCTCGCTCCGGGCGCCGATGCAGGAACCCGGGCGCCACCTGTCGTGATGAGCGCCCATGAGGGGCCCAAACCCCCTGCATGCGCGGAGGTCGGGTCCGTGGTGGGCGCATAGCGCCCATGAGGGGCCCAACCTCGACTCCGCGCGCGAGGTCGGGTCCGTGGTGGGCGCCCGGCACGGCAGCGGGCGCGCCGCACGGCAGCGGGCGCCCCCCACGGCGTGGTGGGCGCCCCGTACGAGCCGCCAACCCGGCCGACTACGGCGCTTCGGGCGACTCCGAGGGCTTGAGCCCGCGAGTGGGCTCGCGGATGCTGCGACCCATCGCCGAAGGCCACCAGTTCCAGCGGCCGAGCAGCATCACCGTCGAGGGCACCAGCAGCGTCCGCACGAGGAAGGTGTCCATCAGGATCCCCGCCGCGAGACCGAAGCCGACGGCCCGCAACTGGCTGCCGTTGGACCCGCCGCCACCGACGATTCCGAACACCGCGAAGGTGCCGCCGAGGATGATCCCGGCCGAGGTCACGGTCGCGCCGGTCCTGGCGATCGCCTTGATCACCGCCTCGCGTAGGGGCATCCGTCTGGCCTCCTCGCGGATGCGCGTCATCACCAGGATGTTGTAGTCCTCCCCTAACGCGAGCAGGAAGATGAACATCAGGAACGGGAGGATGAAGATGATGCCGCTGCTGCCACCAATGTCGATGAACACGAGCGTGGCGAAGCCCAGCGCCGCCAGGTAGGAGATCACGACGCTCACGATCAGGTAAAGCGGGGCGACCAGGCTGCGCAGGACCAGCGCCAGGAGCAGCGCGATCGCCGCAATAGCCACTGGGATGATCTTCACCAGGTCGTTGTTGGCGGTTGTGGAGATGTCGTACACGGCGGCTGCCTCGCCGGCCACGCCGTTGGCGGTCGCCCCCGAGTGCGCGGCCGAGCCGGCCACGGCCGTGCGGATCCGGGGGGTCGCCTTCATCGCCGCCGTGGTGCTCTGCGCGCCTGCCTTCAGCGCCGCCTCGAACTGGATCGTGCGGCCGTCGGCCGAGACAAAGGTCGCCGTCGACCTGTAGGCGTTGTAGGTGACGGCGGGGATGGGCGAGCCCGGAGGTTGGACCACGGGCAGCCGCTGCGGCGACCCAAGTTCGGCGTGGAGGTGGGTCAGCTGTGCCGGCGTGAGCGGGGTTCCGTTGGGGTCAAGGGGGCTGGCCAGCGCAGTGAACTTGCCCGAGCCACGTAGCGAGGCTCGCGCCGCCGCGACCTGCGCCGGGTCGCTCCAGATCGACCGGGGGTAGGCGAACACGAGGTTCGCGGGGTTGCTGCTGGACTGCGGGAAGTGCTTGGCGAGCGCGGCGTTGCCGGCTGCTGCGTCGGAGCCGGCGGGGGCGTTGGTGGCGCCCCCGAAGCCCGACGAGTGGTAGCCCAGAGCACCGGCGGCGAGCGCCAGGAAGACGATCATGCCAACCGCGAGGGTGGCCTCGGGCCGTCTCACCAGCCGGCTAGCGACTCTGCCCCAGGCGCCTTCGCGCTGCGCCCCCGGGTCGACCTTGGAGGGCCAGAAGGCCTTTCGCCCGAGGATCGCCAGTAGCGCGGGCAGCAGCGTCAGCCCGAGCGCCAGCATCACGACCATGCCAACCGCCAGCGGGACGGCCAGGTCGTGGTATAAGCCGAAGGTCGCCAGCAGCAGCGTCAGCAGCGCCAGGATCACCGTGCCCGCCGAGGCCGAGATCGACTCCCCCACCCTGACGATGCCGCGTCGGACCGCGTCGTGGGGGGCGTGGCCGTCTCGCAGCTCCTCGCGCACCCGGAAGACCAGGAACAGCCCGTAGTCGGTGCCCGCGCCGAGCAGCAGGATGATCAAGAGGATCTGTGTGATCGATGAGATCTTCAGCCCCCCTGAGCCCAGCGCGCCGATCAGACGCATCGAAATCAGCAGCGCGACCACGCTCGGGAACAGCGTCACGAGCGCCGCCGGGACCGAGCGCAAGACGACCAGCAGCAGCACGATGATGAAAAGGATCGAGAAGGTCTGGACTTCGTTTCCGGCCTTGTTCGAGCTCGCCTGGTTTGCGACCGCGGTCGCGACCTGACCGGCGAGGTGCAATTGCAGTCCTGCAGGGGGCGCGGCGCGTGGGAAGGTCCCCTGCAACGCGTCGACGATCGTCTTGTCCTTGGTGATGTCGTTCGCGCTCAGCAGCACGCGCACGCGGACGGCGGCCGCCTCGCGGTCCGGGGAGATCCCCGCCTGCCTGACGGACTTCACGTCCTGCACGCCTGCCGCGAGCGAGGCAACACGGGAGACCGCCGCCAAGTCGCTCGCGGTCAGACGGCCCTGCCGGGAGGCGACGATCGTGATGTCGCTGATCCTTCCGTTGGCGCCGCCGCCGAGCACCGCCGTGGCCAGGTTGGCGGCCTTGGCGCTCGGAGCGCTGGAGGGCAAAAACGCGCTGTTGTTGTTGTTGACCTCGCTGCTGAGCGATGGCCACGCTGCGGTCGTGACGATCGCGACGAGCACCCAGAAGACAACGATCGCGATGCGGAACCGGACGACGAAGCGCGCGAGCGCCTCAAATGCGGAGTCGACTGACTTAGGCATCGCGGGCATGATGGCTTTTCTGGATGAACCTGTCATCAACCTAGGGGTTGAAGTTGGCCTACTCCCTGAGGAGTAGACGCGTCACGTCGCGACCGTCTCAGCCCCCAGTTCATCGGCCAGCGAGACGTCGAGCGAATAGTCGATCGGCACGACGATCAGGGAGGGCACGTCGAGCGCCAGGGCCTCGCGCAGGCGGCGGGAAAGGTCTTCGGCGCTCCCGCAGCGCCAGGCCGGCATCCCGAAGGATTCGGCCAACCGGACGAAGTCGGGGTTTCCGAACTCCACTCCGAAGTGGTGGCCGAAGCGCTTGTCCTGCTTCCAGGCGATCGAGCCGAACTGGCCGTTCTCCCACACCACGTTTACGACCACCGTCCGAAGCCGCAGGGCCGTCTCGAGCTCCTGGCAATTCATCAAGAAGCCGCCGTCGCCGTGGACGGCGATCACGCTCCGTCGTGGGTACACGAGCTTTGCGGCGATCGCGGTCGGCAGCGCGAACCCCATTCCCGCCAGCCCGTTGGCGATCAGCACCGTTCCAGGCTCGTGGGCCGGGAACATGCGCCCGATCCAGAGCTTGTGCAGCCCCACGTCGGAGACGAGGATGTCCTCGCGGCCCCAGCACATCGCGGATCTCCCAGAGCACCCGCGGTGGGGTCATGGGGAAGCGGTCGTCTTCGCGGCCGGCGCGAAGCGCGCCGTCGACGACCTCGCGCAGGCGGCTCGAGCCGCCGCGCGAGGGCGTCTCGCCGCAGCTGCCGGTCAACCGCGAGAGCACGTGCGGGATGTCGCCGACGAGCTCCACCGCGGGCAGGTAGAACTCGTCGATCTCGGCGGCGACGGTGTCGATCACCACGATCTGCTTGTCGCGGTCGCGGGTTCCAGATCTCGGGCGCGTGCTCGACCAGGTCGTAGCCGATCGCCACCACGACGTCCGCTTCCTCGAACCCGGCCAGCGCGTAATCGCGGGCCTGCAAGCCGACCGTTCCGAGCGCGCGCGGGTCCTCGTCGTCGAGCAGCCCCTTGGCCATGAACGTCTCGGCGACCGGGATCCCGGTCTGCGCCGCAAATGTCCGCAGCGCCGCCGCGGCGCGGGTCCGCACGGCCCCGTTGCCGGCCAGGGCGACCGGGTTCTCGGCCGAGCAGATGATCTCGGCCGCGCGCTCCAGCTCGCGCAGCCCGGGCTCGGGCTTGACCGGGGTGTGGCGCGGCAGCGGGGCCGCGTCGAGCGTCAAGGCCATGACGTCCTCGGGGAGCTCCAGGTGGGTGGCGCCTGGCTTCTCCGACTCGGCGACCGCGAACGCCTTGCGCACCACCTCGGGGACGATCTCGGGGCTCGAGATGCGGGCGTTCCACTTGACGATGGGACGCATGACGGCGATCAGGTCGATGTACTGGTGAGACTCCTTGTGCATCCGTTCGAGGTCTGACTGGCCCGTCAGAGCGACCAGCGGGAGCCGGTCGAGGAAGGCGTCAGCGACGGGTGTCACGAGGTTGGTCGCCCCCGGCCCCAGCGTGCCCAGGCAGACTCCCGCCCTGCCGGTCAGCCGACCGTAGGCATCGGCCATGTAGGCGCCTCCCTGCTCGTGGCGCACCGGGACGAACTGCACCGACGAGGCGGCCAAAGAGTCGTTGAGATCGAGCGTCTCTTCCCCGGGGATACCGAAGACGTAGCGGACGCCTTCGGCCTCCAGGCACTCGACGAACACGTCTGATGCCCTTCGCGCGCCCATCTACCTGGTCGCCGGCGCGAGTACGGTCACCAGCCCCAATCTAGCGGCCAGCCGCCTCCTATCCTGGGTGTATATGGGCACAACCTGGATTCTGCATACGGGGACAAAAGGAACCGGCGCGAATATGGTCCCGCTCGAGCGCGCGACCAAGCGCGCCTCCACTGACGATCCCAAGTTTGTGCTGCCCGAGCGCCGCCCCGCGCAGGAGGACGCGCCCAAGCCCCGGGCGCCCCACCGGTTCAGGATCGTCGACGTGATGACCCGCGAGACCCTGCTCGACGATGGGACCGGACGCGAAGCGGTCGACGCCCTCGGCTCCGTGCGGAGCACCGTCGACGTCAACACCTACGTCTGGGACGAGGAGAGGGAGCGGTGGCTGCTTTTGCCGTTCGGTGAGCAGCGCGCGCTCATGGATCTCGCGAGTAAGCAGCCCGCGCCGGTGTAGGTCGGCAACCGGCGCGAAAGTCAGTGAATCGCGACCGTCACAGCGGCGAAGGCGAGGTATGCCGCGATGATGAGCGCTCCAGCTCCGCGCCGCAGACCCCGGCCGATGTACGCGAGCACGAGCGCCAGCACCGTAAGCCCGAGGTACCACCATGCCAGCAGCTCCGTCGGCCCCGATGAGACGCTGAAGCCCACGACGGTCGCCGGCAGAAGCAGCCCCGCAGTCGCGTTGAGCGTGTTGCTGTTCATGGCGGTGCTGAGAGTCGCCGCGCCGCGCCCGCGCCCGGCCAGATAGACGGCGGCTACCGCGTTGGGGAGACTGGTCACGCCGGCCAGGATGAGCCCGCCCAGGACGACCTCCGGGATCGCCAGATGCGACCCGAGTGTCGAGGCGGACCTCTCCATGGCGATGCTGGCCCCGACCACCACGAGCACCGCTGCGAGCGCCACCGCCCCGTCGGTGCCACGGCCGCGCTGCGGGTGGATCGCCGCTTCGAGCTCGATCTCCTCCTCCTCGATCGCCGACGTCAACCACGTCACCCAGCGCGCCGGAAGCGCGAAACGGTGAAGCGTGTCCCTGCGGACCCCCAGGACCACTATGTAGGGGACCATCAAGACGAGCGCCAACCCCAGGCCGACGGCAGCGGGCACGGCGCCGACGGCGACCGCCACCGTCACAACGGCCACCCACGAGGCCACCGCTCCCTGCATCACGATCGCCCGACGGTGTAGCGCGATCCTTCCCGCGACGACGGCGGCGAACCCCAGCAACGCGGCGAGGTTAACACGTTGGATCCCAGCACCACTCCGGCGCCGATGCGCGACTGCCGACCCGCGAGCGCGGTCACGGCCGCCGTGATCTCCGGGGCGTTCGCCGCCAGGGCCGCGAGCATCCCCAGCAGCGCCTCCGAGAAGCCGAGCCGCGCGCCGACACGCTCAAGTCGCGAGACCAGCACCCAGCTCGTGAGGAGGCTTATGACGGCGCTGCCCGCAAAGGCCAGCGCCAATAGGACGTCAGACACCGGTGATGCACCTCTTTGCGCCCCGTCCGGCGCACACCCGGGCTATAGCTCCTCGAGCGCTTGCTCCAGGCGCCGTCGTGCGCCAGCGATGTTCTGCCCATGCCTCGAGATCCCCGCCCAGGGGTCGCCGTCGCACGCGAGGCGCTCCGGAACCGTTCGCAGTGTCCAGCGACGGGGTCCCGTGGCCCGGTCGGCGAGTTCCTCGTGGTGCAGAGGCGTGGCGACGGGAGCGTCTCGCCGCGCCCGCACCGCGTAGGGCGCCACGGCGGTGTGCGCGCACGCATTGCGCATGATGTCGATGAGGATCCGCCCTTCGCGCTTTGCCTTGCGCTGCTCGGTCGTAAACACTCGTGGATCGCGCCGGGAGGCGAGTTCCGCCACGCCTCGCGCGAACGCGCGGGTGGTCTCGAAATCGACGCTGCGCCTGAGCGGGACCGTCACGTGGTACCCGCGCGACCCGGTGGTCATGACGTACGGCTCAAGCCCGAGCTCGCGGACGAGCTCGACCATCGTCTGCGCAGCGCGCCGCACGACCGCTGGCTTGTCGTCACCCGGGTCGAGGTCGAAGATGAGCCGGTCGGGTGCGCGTACGTTGTCGGCGCGGCTCAGCCATGGATGGAGGGTGATGCAAGCCTGGCCCGCGAGATAGACGAGCGTCGCGGCGTCCGCGGCAACCACGTGCTCGACCGAACCACCTTCCTTGCTCACCTTGGCCCGCTTAATCCAGGCCGGGAAGTATCTGCCGGCCCGCTGCTGCATGATGCGCTCTCCCTCGATTCCGTCCGGGTAGCGCTCAAGGTTGAGTGGTCTGCCTTTGATGTGGGGGAGCATGGTTTCGGCGACGCGCCCGTAGTAGCCGGCGAGGTCGGCCTTGGTGATCCCGCAGGGGAACAGTGCCTTGTCCGGCCGCGAGATTTCGACTCGCCTACGACCGGCTTGGATGACCGTGCTCATGGCTTGGCGAATCCCAACTCGGTTGGCGCTTCCAATGGTGCGGTGCGTAGTCTTCCATTCATGGCGCTCGCGGATAACGGCTCCATGGTTCCGGAACAGTCGCAGACTCAGCAACTTCCAGACGTCGCCGACCTGCTGGACGTCCGTGCGGGTGAGGCACTGGCGCTCAATCAACGCCACCTGAACCCGAAGCTCGGGCGAGTGCTGCGCACGCTGGGCTTCGATGTCGATTGGGCCGAGGGGCGCGGGCCCTATCTGATCGACAGACAAGGCACTGCCTATCTCGATCTGCTGGCCGGATACGGCGTGTTCTCGTTCGGTCGTAACCACCCGTACATCAAGGAGCAGCTCCAGCGCGTGATCGCCGCCGACACGCCAAATCTGCCGCAACTGGGCGTCTCGACGCTGGCTGGCGTCCTGGCGGAGCAGCTGATCGCGCGGTCGCCTTCATCGCTGCGCGCCGCGCTGCTGACGAGCTCTGGGACGGGGGCGGTAGAAGCGGCCCTCAAGTTAGCCCGCGCCGCGACCGGAAGGCCGAGAATCCTCTACTGCGAGCGGGGATTTCACGGGCTCACGCTCGGGTCCCTCTCGGTCAACGGCAACGCGGAGTTTCGTGAGCGGTTCGGTCCTCTGCTGGCGGGCTGCGAGTCCGTGCCGTTCGGCGACCTCGGCGCGCTCGAACGAGAGCTCTCCTCCGCCGACGTCGCCGCCTTCATCGTCGAGCCGGTCCAGGGCAAGGGCGTTTACATCGCGCCGGAGCACTACCTGCCCGAAGCACAGCGGCTGTGCAGGAGCGCCGGAGCGCTGCTGATAGTCGATGAGGTGCAAACGGGCCTCGGCCGCACGGGGAGGTTTTTGGCGCTCGAGCACTGGGGTGTGCAACCCGACATGGTCACCGTGGCCAAGTCGCTGTCGGGCGGCTTCGTGCCCGTCGGCGCCCTGCTCGCGAGCCGTGAGGTCTTCAACGCGACCTTCGACTCGATGGAGCGCAGCGTCGTCCACGGATCCACCTTCGGTGGTGGTGATTTGGCGGCCGCGGCGGGCCTCGCGGCGCTCACCTTGCTCGAGCGCGAGCAACTGGTGGCGCGGGCGCAGAGGCTGGGCGAGCTCCTGCTCGAGCTCACACTTCCGCTGGTGGAGGAGTTCGAGGTGGTACGCGCGGTCCGAGGTCTGGGGTTGATGTGGGCGATCGAGTTGGGACCGCCCTCGGGCCGCGCCGCGCGTCACCTATGGGAGGCCGTGGAGCGTCGCCAGCCAGGGCTCTTCGCCCAAATGCTGACCGTGCCGCTGTTCCGCGAGCACCACATCCTCACCCAGGTCGCCGGCCACCACATGAACGTGATCAAGGCGCTTCCTCCCTTGGTGATCTCCGAAGACGAACTCAGGCGCTTCGCCGAGGCGCTGCGCGACGTGTTGCGCCAAGCCGAGAATCACACGCTGCGGCGCTACGCAAGCGTGGGCTTCGAGCTGGGCCGCCGCACCCTCACCCCGGTGGGGTGAGCCGCGCCCCTCCGGTTTTTACTCGCTATTTGCGCACAGCGGCGCACGGGCCGACTGGTCAAGCGTGCGGCGGCGCGCTAGGTTGGACGCGGGCGCGAGTGCCCGACGAAACGAAGAGCAGGCGTGAGGAGCTTTGAGCCTGCCGCGCGGTTTGTCCTCTTCGGAGTGACTTAATTTATGCGTGCTCCGGTGTCGACCTCGCGCCCGTTTTCGTTCGTGTGCTCGTCGAGCTGGTCACGAAACGTCGCGAGCGCCCGACGCGCGACCGTGTAGGCGTCCGGCACGCTCGGATTGGGAGGGTCCTCGCCCGGGATCCAGAATTTGCGCCTGGTCAGCCGCAGCGAACCTTGGAACGCGGGGATCGCATTGAAGACCTCCAGCAGCACGGGACCGACGTAAAGGGGCAACGCGGAGTCCACCAGGAGCTGCCAGGGAATCCAGCTTTCGTGGATCGCGCCGCGATCGGGCGCGGAGATGTGCAAGTAGTGCAGCCGGCCCGCGCGGGCCGCACGCTCGATGTCGGCAGCGAAGCTTTCAGGGCCGCCACCGCCGAGCATGCAGTGTGCGACGTCCACGCACACTCCCACGTCCCGACTGTTCACCCCGTCGAGAAAATCCATCACCTCCCCGACCGAATTCGGGGCAGGCGTCTCCCAATGATCCACCGGCTCGATGGCGACCCTTACGCCCGCCGCTCGCCCGTACTCCCCCACCTCGTTCAATATCGGCCGTGCCCGGCGATAGCCGGGCACGAGCCACTCGTGCAAGGCGTCGCTCCATAACGGCTCGCCGGTATCGGCGCTCGGAAACGCGTTGTAGGGGAAGACAACCGGTCCGGCCATGAGATCCCCGCCGAGGGCGGCCGTGATGTCGACACGCGACTTCAGATAGGCGAGTCCGGCCTCGCGCCGCTCTGGGTCGGCCGAGGTCGGATCGAACCCGGGCGTGGCGCCGACGTTGGTGGCGAATTCCAGGTCAGTGAGCCCCGCCGCTTCGGCGGCCTGCTTGAACGCCAGATAGCTCTCCACCTCGCGGCGGTGGTCGCCGGGGAGGCCTGGAGCGATCGGCAGGTCGAAGCCCGCATACCCCATCGCAGCGAGCTCTTGGAGGTGAGCGATCAGGACCTTGCGGTATTCGAGATCGTCTGGCCGCAGATCCGCGGCGAACATGAAAAAGCTGAAGAAAGCCGACCGCTCACCGCTCTGACCGCCGCTCAGCACCGGGCTAAGATAGCCGCGCTCTAGGACGGTCGCGCTCGGCCTATGCCTCCGGGTTGATCAGCGCCAAGCCGCTCTCGGCATCGACCGTCTTGCGCAGCTCCACCGGGGCGTCCTCGACGATCAGCTCCAGCGTCGGCCTGACCGTGGCGTCGACCAGGTGCCCGCCGAGCGTGCTGTTGTCACGGCGTCCGAGAACCACGTGGGCGTGAACCTGCGGCTCTGAGTCCTTGACGGCCACGTCCCCCGCGAGCGAGAGCAACTCCACCTGCTCGTGGAACTCGTTCCTCACGATCTCCTTCGTTTCCCAGTCGAAGTAGCCGAGCGTGACGGATTGGAGCGCCCCGATCCCCGTCAGCCGCGCCGCCGTCACCACTTCCTCCTCCAGGAATGCAAGCAGCGGCTGCATGACGGTCTCGCCCGGCGCGAACACGAGCGCGAAGGTGCGAGACCCTCGATCTTCGGTCAAAAGCTTCCACTTCATCTCTCTTCTCCAGTCCGGACGCAGCGCGGGAAGGCGGCTGTCGAAAGAGCCTATCTCAGCGGTTCGCGACGCGGCGAGGCGCTGCGATCGGCGGGTCTACATAGTCGTTGACAGTCACTAATCTTAGTGTTACTATAACTTTCCTGCCACTAAAGAAAGATCTGGAAGAAGAGGAGGAGCACCATGACGCCAGGCGCGGACATTGAAGGCGAACAAGATCGCCGGCGGCTCATGGCCGCATTCGCCGGTTTGCTGGTGGCGATGTTCATCGGGGCGCTCGACCAGACCATCATGGCCACAGCGCTCCCCACGATCGCGGGCAACCTCGGTGGTCTTCGCGAACTGCCCTGGGTGGTCACGGTGTACGTGCTCGGGGCGGCGGCGTCGACCCCGTTGTGGGGCAAGTCCTCAGACCTCTATGGGCGCAAGCGGTTGATCGCCGCGGCGATCCTGCTCTTCATCGGCTTCTCGGCACTGTCGGGCGCCGCCCAGAGCATCGGCTGGCTGATCGCCTTCCGCGCAGCTCAGGGAATCGCCGCCGGCGGGGTGATGACGCTCGCCACCGCAAGCGTTGCGGACCTGGTTGAGCCCCGCGAACGCGGTCGCTACCAGGGCTACATCCAGCTCACCTTCCTGGTGGCCAGCCTGGTCGGACCGCTGCTCGGGGGGGTCTTCGTCGACCAGTTCTCCTGGCGCTGGGCGTTCTACGTCAACGTCCCGATCGGGTTGGTCGCGCTCGGCGTGCTGAGCGTCTACATGAGGGCGCCGGCGCGGCACCGACCGGTCAGCCTCGACTACGTGGGCGCCGGGACGCTCGCCGGTACCGTGGTGGCCCTTCTGCTCGTGCTCACCTGGGGCGGGAGCACCTACGCGTGGAACTCTCCGCAGATCCTTGGCCTGATCGGGACCGGTCTGACTCTCCTGGGCGCGTTCCTGTGGCGCGAGCGGCGGGCGACCGAACCCGTGCTACCGCTGCGGCTCTTCCGCGATCCCGTCTTCCTGGTCGTCGCGGCGGCGCTTTTCGCGGCCACGACCTCGCTGTTCGCCGCGATCGTGTTCCTGCCGCTATTCCTACAACTGGTGACGGGCGCCAGCGCAACCCATTCAGGGCTGCTCATGCTGCCGTTGCTCGGCGCCAGCGGAATCAGCACGATCGCCGCCGGCCTGCTCATGGCCAAAACCGGTCGCTACAAGGTCTTCCCGATCGTCGGGCTGGCGGCGATGAGCCTCGGGCTGGCGCTGTTCTCGACGCTCGGGGCCACCGGCTCGCGCCTAAACGCGGCCCTATATATGGTGGTCTTCGGGATCGGGTTCGGAATGGTCACCCAGATCCTGATGGTCGCGATCCAGAACGCGGTCGAGCCGCGCGAGATCGGGACCGCGACGGCGGCCGCCAACCTCTTCCGCGCGCTCGGTGGCTCGGTGGGGGTCGCCGTCTACGGCGCGGTCTTCGTCGGCGGACTGCACCAGTGGCTTCCGATCGAGCTGGCCGGCCGGACAGCGCGCGGGATCAGCGCGGCCGGAATCCAGGCCGCCCCGAGCCGGATCCACGCGCTTTACCCCTCGCTCCAGCACGCGATTGCCTACGCGGTCGGCAACTCGCTACACGATGTGTTCCTGGTGGCCGCGCCGATCGCCCTCGCCGGCTTCCTGGTCGCGATGCTGTTGCGTGAGCGGCCACTGCGAGGTCGTGGCGAAGGGCGGACCAAGATCGAGGAACCCCATCGCCGTGCGACTCCAGAACAGCGCCTCGCGACCTGAACCCGAAACCGACGAAAGGACACCCACCGATGGCAGTCATCAACTGGAGCACTCTGGAGAACGGCAACCTCAAAGGCGCCGAGCACGGAGCGACTATCTCCCTGATCCTCGACCACAGCGAGCCAGGTCATGGGCCGCGGCTGCACCGCCACCCGTACGACGAGACGTGGGTCGTGCAGGAAGGACACCTCACGTTCCAGCTCGGCGACGAGCGCCACCAGGCCGGACCCGGAGACATCGTCATCGCCCCGCCCGGCGTGCCGCACAAGTTCATCAATGACGGCCCCGGGAGCTGCAACCTCGTGTGCATCCACGCCAACCCGACCATGGTCACGGAATGGCTGGAATGAGCCACCGGTCAGCTCGACTTTCATCCCCGCGCCAGGACGTCTCGCAGCGCAGGATCGAGCTGGGAATGACGGAATCGAAAGCCAAGCGCGAGCAGCCGCCGGGGGACGACGCGCTGACCCGTGGTGACGATCTCGGACATCTCGCCGTAGAGCAGCCGGAGGGCGAAGGCCGGCACCGGCAGGACCGCGGGCCGGCGCAGCGCGCGTCCCAGCGCAATTGAAAAATCCGTGTTCGAGACCGGGGACGGCGCAACGAGGTTGATCGCCCCGGCGGACCGTGACTCACGCAGGCAGAAGCGTAGCGCCCCGACCACGTCTTCGAGGTGGATCCAGGAGACGAACTGGTGCCCACCGGCCACCGGGCCGCCGACGCCGGCGCGGAAGAACGGCAGCATCTGCGCGAGCGCTCCCCCGCGCGGGCTCAGAACCACCCCCGTCCGCGTCGTGGCGACGCGCATCAGCGGCTCCGCGCTTTGCGCCTCGTGCTCCCAGCCACGCACCACGCGCCAGGAAGTCGCCGCCCGGCGGTGCCTCCTCGTCGAGCTCGCGGTCGTCGCTCGGGCCGTAGAAGCCGGTGGCCGACTGGGAGACGAGGGTCGCGGGGCGGCGTTCTTCGGGCAGGACGCGTAGGGCTTCTACGAGCTGTCGCGTGCTGAGCACCCGGGAGTCGCGAATCCTCGCCTTCACCTCCTCGCTCCAACGCTGCGCGATCGGTTCGCCCAGCAGGTGCACGACCGCATCGGCGTCCGCCAATGCCCCCCGGGGCGGAGGGGCCTCGGTGGGCCGCTCCCAAGCGTGCGACTCCACACGCTCGCCGAGCCGCGCGCGCGCTCGCTCCGGATCCCGGGACAGGACGACGACCTGGTCACCGTCGGAGAGCAGCGCTGCGCACAGCGCGTTTCCGATGGCCCCGGTCGCGCCGGTGAGCACGACCCTGCTCATGCTTCGATGCCCCGGACCAGCGCCTCGCAGTAATCCCACAGCTGCCGCCGTTCGCGCTCGTCGGGCCCGGGCGCGCCGAGGAGGTAGTGGGTCGGACGCGGCCGGCGGTCGTGCCAGAACCGACCGGTGCTCTGGAGCGCCTCGGGAGCCGCGCCCAGCCACACGATCGTGTCTGCGCCCTGCTCGGGGGAGCGGATTATCGGCCTGGTGAGGGAGCGAAAGACGGGCAGCCACTCGCGCACGCCCTTGGTATCGGCCCACCCGGGATGCATCGCGTGGACGACCACGCCGCGGTCGCGTAGCCGCTCGGCCCACAGCTCCGAGATCACGACCTCCGCACGTTTGGTCCGCGCGTAGACCTTCTTCGGACCATAGGAATCCCGTTCGGATTCGAGGTCGTCGACAGGTAGCCGCTGCCCGTACATGCCCCCAGAGCTGACGTTGATGACCCGCGCGGGCGCGCTGCGCTCGAGCAGCGCGCGCGTCCAGCTGGTCAGCGCGAACGGGGCCAGGACATGGGTGGCGAACATCAGCTCGTGCCCGTCGATGGAGCGCTCGCGGTCGTCTGGCATGACCCCGGCGTTGTTCACCAGCACGTCGAGTCGCGCCTCATCACGCTCTAGGCTCGCGGCGGTCGCCCGCAGCTGCCGTAGGTCCGACACGTCGCAGGCGACGGGACGGACATGGGCTCCGGGCACCGCGGCCCGGAGGCGCTCGGCCGCCTCTTCCGAACGCCGCGGGTCGCGGGCCAGCGCGCGGACGCTCGCCCCCAGCCGGGCAAAGCCCTGGCAGGCGGCGAGCCCGATGCCCGATCCGGCGCCCGTGACCAAGACCACGCGGCCCTCCATCCGCGGCGGGTCGGGCGGCCACCCGGGAAGGCGACGGCGCACGGCGAGGCCGGTCCTCCCGTACCCGAGGGCGATCGTGCGGTCCAACGCGGTATCGATCACTGTGGCGGCGGTCATGTGATAAACACCTGTTACCCGTGTGTAGAAAAATCTACACTATCTGTTCATGTCCGGCCTGAGCATCGGCGACGTCGTCGCGCGCACCGGCGTCGGCGAGGGCACGCTGCGGATGTGGGAGCGCCGTCACGGCTTTCCATCCCCCGAGCGCACCGCCCGCGGGCACCGTCGCTACGACGAGGAGCAGGTGCGACGGATTGGCGACGTCGTGAGAGCGCGCGCGGCGGGGCTGTCGCTGGGCGCCGCGATCGAGCGCGCGCAGCGCGAGGACGAGGCCGGCGAGGGCTCGATATTTGCCGCCCTGCGTCAGCGCCGACCGGAGCTCGCGCCGCTGCTCTTGCCCAAGCCCGCGATGCTTGCCTTGAGCCGCGCGATCGAGGACGAGATCCTGGCTCGCGCCGAGCGAGGCGTCTTATTCGCGTCCTTCCAGCGCGAGCGGTTCTACCGCCAGGCGGAGTCCCGCTGGAGGGAGCTCGCGCAGGGAGCAGCGGTGGCGATCGTCTTCGCGGACTTCGAGCGCGTGCGGGAGTCCCCACCGCCAATTGAGGTTTCCTCGCCGGCGGACGCGCTCGCTCGCGAGTGGGCGATCGTGTGCGATGCCGACGGCTCCGCCGCCTGCATGGCCGGGCGCGAGCCACCGTCCTCGAGCGCCGACGAGCGCTCATCGGGACGAAGGTTCGAGGCGGTGTGGAGCGTCGAGCCGCAGATCGTTCGCGACGCGGCTCGGATTTGCGCCGCGCTCGCCGCCAGAGTCACCGGCCGGCTGCCACGGGAGCTCGCGGCGCGGATCGAGGCGCAGCCCCACGCCCCCGCCGAAGCGCAGCTGAGGCTGGCCGCGGCGATCGCCAACCGGGCCCTCTCCTACGTGGCGTGATCCGCGGGGTCTACGCGGACGTAATAACGAGTATGCAGGTGGCAATTGTCGGCGCAGGAATCGCGGGCCTGGCGGCCGCGCACCTGCTCCATCCGCGACACGAGATCACCGTCTTCGAGGCGGCCGACTACGCCGGCGGCCACACCAACACTGTGCGCGTCGATACCCCGAACGAGACGCACCACATAGACACCGGCTTCGTCGTCTTCAACGACCGCAACTACCCCAACTTCGAACGGCTGATGCGCGGCTTGGGCGTCGGCTGGCAGCCGTCGACGATGAGCTTCAGCGTGAGCGACCCGAGCGGCGGCTTCGAGTACTCGAGCGGCTCGCCGAACGGCCTATTCGCAGATCGCCGGAACCTCCTGGTGCCGTCGTTCTACCGCATGGTCCTGGAGTTGAAGCGGTTCCATCGCGCCGCTCGCGCCCTGCTTCGGGAAGGGGATGACCGCGTATCGCTGCGCGAGTGGCTTGAGCGCCAGCGCTTCTCCGGCGAGTTCATCGAGCGGCTGATCGTGCCCCAGGTCTCCGCGGTGTGGTCGGCCGACCCGCGGCAGCTGTGGAGCTTTCCGGCGCGCTTCCTGGCGCAGTTCTTCTACAACCACGGCGCGCTGGGCTTTCGCGGACGTCCGCGGTGGAAAGCGATCACGGGCGGCTCGGCCTCCTACGTCGAGGCGCTAACGGCTCCGTTTCTCCATCGCATCAGGTTGCGGGCGCCGGTACGTGCGATCCGCCGAGGCCCGGACCACGTCGAGCTCGCGGTCGGGGGGTCGGAGCCGCAGCGCTTTGATCATGTCGTCTTGGCCACACACTCGGACCAGGCGCTGTCTTTGCTCACCGATGCCTCAGGACGCGAGCGGGACATTCTCGGCGCGATTCCCTACCAGCCCAACGAGGCCATTCTGCACACCGACGTGCGGCTCTTGCCGCGCCGGCGCCGGGCGTGGGCGAGCTGGAACTATCACTTGCTCGAGGAGTCAAACGGGCACACCACAGTCACCTACCACATGAACCGCCTGCAGTCGTTGCGAGCCGAGCGCGAGTTCTGCGTCACCTTGAACCTGGGCGAGCGCATCGACCCCGGCAGGGTCATCAAGCGGATCGAGTACGCCCACCCGGTGTACACGCCCGAGGGACTGAAGGCACAGGCTCGGGTGCGGGAGATCTCCGGACGGGAGCGAACTCACTTCTGCGGCGCGTACTGGGGCTGGGGCTTCCACGAGGACGGGGTCAAGAGCGCGCTGCGCGTCGCCAAGGCACTCGGCGCTCGACCATGAGCGCCAGCTGCCTCTACGTGGGAATCGTCAGGCACCGCCGCACGGAACCGGCACGCGAGTTTCGCCACCCGTTGACGCTGGCCTACATCGACCTCAACGAGCTGCCCGAGCTGCTCGGCGGACGGCTGGTCGCCCCGGGGCGTGGAGTCGTGCGATTCCGCCGCTCGGATTATCTGGGTGACCCGGCGGTGCCGCTCGAGCAGGCGGTCCGCGACACCGTCGCGGAACAGACGGACGGGCGCCCGCCGGCCGGGCCGATCCGGCTGCTCACCCAACTGCGGACGCTGGGCCACTGCTTCAATCCAGTGAGCTTCTACTACTGCTTCGACCTGCGCGGCCAACGCCTGGAAGCGGTCGTGGCTGAGGTCACCAATACCCCGTGGGGCGAGCGTCACGCGTACGTGGTGCGCGGAGGCGCGGGATCCTTCCAAAAGGTCCTGCACGTCTCTCCGTTCATGGATATGGACCACGCCTATGAGTGCCGCGCCCAGGTTCCCGGGCGAGCGTTGTCGGTCCGCATCGAGAACCGCCGCGCGGGCCGGCGCGTGTTTGACGCCACGCTCGCGATGCGCCGCCGCGAGCTCACGCGCGCCACGCTCACACGGGCCACCCTGCACTACCCGCTCGGGACGATGCGGGTGCTGGCCCTGATCTATATGCACGCGCTCGGCCTGCGCCTCGCCGGCGCGACGGTCTACCCGCACCCGCGCCCCGCCACCGTCCTCAGCTGGACGAAGCGACGCTCCTGACGCGCTCAGGCGTCAGCTGCGCGATCGAGTCGAGCACCTCGTTCGCGAGCGCGAGCGCGTCCGCGCTCGGGGGGAACTCGCGGTTTGGCACCGCGAACACGACCATGCGCGCCGCCGCCGCGCTCCGCAGACCGTTGCTGGAATCCTCGACCGCGGCGCAGCGTGTCGGAACAATTCCGATCCGCCGCGCGCTCTCGAGGTAGACGTCCGGTGCGGGCTTGCCCCGCGGCACCTCCTCGGACGAGACCGTAGCCGCGAAGCATCGCGTGAGCCCGGCCAGCTCTAGCACCAGCTCGATGATCGGCCGGTTCGCCGAGGATGCAAGGGCGAGTGGCCAGTCGCGGGCGAGTGCGATCACCGTCTCGCGGGCGCCCGGGAGCAGCGGGAGGTGTTTTCGATAAAGCTCCGCCAGGCGAGCCACCACGGCGTCCGAGATCTCGGCCGGGGCCAACGCGACCCCGAGCTCTTCATGCATGTATGCCGACCACTCGGTCGAGCTCATCCCCATCATCGCGCGCTGGGCCTCGGGTGGCCATCGCCCCCCGTTCGCGAGCGCGATGTCCTTGCGGGCGTCGTTCCAGGCCCCCTCGGACTCGACCAGCACGCCGTCGAGATCAAAGATCACGGCTTGGATCTCGTTCGCGGAGATCAGTAGGTTCTCCCTCCTAAGACAGTGTCCTCAAGACGACCCTTGGAGGTCAATGATGATCGTGATGCTCTCTGCCCGCCGGCTCAAGCCCGGAGCGTGGGAAGACTTCCGCCGTGCGTGGGACGGGGCGACAACATGCCGCCCGGCTTCCAGCGCGCATATCACGCTCGCAATATCCGCGACGAGGACGAGGTCATCTCGTTCGGCCTGTTCGACATGACCGAGCAGCAGTACCGCGAATGGCGAGAGCGACGACGCCGCGGAGAACCAGCGCGTGGACCGCATGTCGGCGTTCGTCCAGAACGAGTACGTCAGCGGCGTCTACGAGGTGATCGACGACCGTCGAGTAGCGCCGAGTCACAACGGGTTGAAGCAGCCGTAGATCGTGTACAGCGGGTTCACCAGAGTCTGGCCCCGCTTGTTGGTCATGGTCTGCTGGCCGATGAACGCGGGTGGCGACTGGGCCTTGTAGCAGCCGTCCCAGTTGACGCTCACGTCGTAGGCGACGGCCGTCGGCTCGGAAGGCAGCGCGCCGGGCGAGGGTGTCTGCACATAGACCGTGCAGATCCACTCGCCCGGGCCGTACGGGACGGGCCACGTCGGCTGCACGTCGGCAGCACGAGGCTGAGCTTGGCACCCTTGGGAACGTTGCGCCCCAGCTGGCGCTGCTGCAGCACCGCAAGGTGATTGAAGGCAGGACTCAGGATCTGTCCTCAGGCGCTTGGCGGTCACGCCCGCAGGCCCCCAGTTGCCGGCGATCGCGATCAGCGCGATCGTCGCCGTGATCGCCACCACCACCCGCACCGGGGTACCCCATCCCTGCCTGCGTGCCACGGGGGTGCCGGCGAAGTCGCGCCGGCGGAGCAGGTTCCACGAGACGTCGATGCAGACCGCCGTCCAGAGCGCGCTGACGGCGATCCCCACCAGCAAGGGCCCGAAGTAGGGGTGGGCGTCGAACAGACCGTGCCATCCGAAGACGGCGGCGCCGATCAGCAGCATGTGGGACCAGATGCCGGTCCCGACCAACAGCAGGAGCTGCATCGCAAGCGCCAGGGCAAACGGCGCGATGACCCCGAGAATCCCGTTGCGCGTTGCAATTGAGAGCAACACCGCTAGCGCCGTGAAGGCGAGAGTGGGCGGGATCAGGGTGAGCCAGCTGATGAATACCAGCAGGAGGGAGTGGCCAGGCGAGAACAGAGTGCCGTTCAGATCGACGAGCGACTGCGTACCGATCAGCAAGACACCGGCGGCCATGCTGGCCACGGCGGTTAGCAGCTGTAGCGCGATGACGAAGGTCGTCGCCGCGAGCAGCTTTCCGACGAAGATGTCGCTGCGGGTGCATGAGCGGGTCAGCACGAGTTTCCAGGTCCCATAGCGGTCCTCGGAGGAGAAGATGTCCCCGGCCACAGTCCCGGCGACCAGCGGGACCCCCCACGCCGCCGCCGACGCAAGGACCACCAACGAGACCGCAAAGCCCGAGGAATGAACCCAGACCCCGTACATCGTGTCGCTCGGGGTACCGCTCTGCACCTTCAGCAGCGCCGCAAAGATGAAAGGCACCACCAAGCACAGGAGCCCGACCACGCGGATCACCACCTGAGAGGACAGCTTGCGCACCTCCGCGCGGTACACGCGCCGAACGCCATGCGCTCGCGGCGTGGTGGCCGAAGGCCCGAGGGCGTCGGCAGGAATCGAGGCGGCGCTCACGTCCCGGCGAGTGCCCTGCGGTCGAGCTCCGCCAGCTCCGGCGGCTCGTTCGACGGGCTGTCAGCGTCGCTGGTCAGAGCGAAGAACATCGACTCGCCCGGGCTTGCCAGCAGCTCCAAACGGCGGACCGCCACTCCGGCGGCCGCGAGCGCCAGCACATAGGAGTCAAGCGCTCCCACGTCGACCGCGAGCGCGAGACCGCCGCGGCGCGACGGCGTGGCTCGCACGCCGTGGCGCTGCTCCGCGAGTTCCGATGCCCGGGCATCGTCGCTCGTGAGCATGTGGTACGCCGAAGCCGGGGCCTGCTCACGAAGCTCCTCTGCGGTGCCGTCCCATACCACGCGGCCTCGGCGCACGATCGTGAAGCTGTCGCACAGGTTCTCGACCTCCTTGATCTGGTGGCTCGAGAGGAGAATCGAGACTCCTGCGGTTGCAAGCTCCCGAAAAAGCCCGAGCATGTCGCGGACTCCTTCAGGATCGAGCCCCGCGGTAGGCTCGTCGAGAAGCAGCAGGCGCGGCTCGCGCAGCAGCGCAGCCGCGATGCCGAGGCGCTGCTTCATGCCCGTCGAGTAGCCGTTCACGCGGTCATCTCCGCGGCCGCCAAGACCGACTCGCTCGAGCAGCTCGTCGATCCGCGGCCCCGCCTCGCGGCCGTCGAGCTCCGCGAGCAGCTCGAGGTTGACGCGTCCCGACAGATAGGGATAGAAGCTCGGATCCTCGACGAAGCCCGCGACCCCCTCGAGCGCGTCGGCCTCGTAGCTGTCCAGGTTGCGCCCAAACAGCTCGACCGTCCCCGCGTTGGGTCGGATCAGCCCAAAGAGGATTCGCAGCAGGGTGGTCTTGCCGGCGCCATTCGGGCCGAGCAGGCCACGCACCTGCCCCTCCTGCTGGAGAAGATCTACCCCGTCAAGGGCACACGTCGTCTCGAATCGCTTGACGATGCCGCTCGCCCGCAGAGCCGTCACGCCGGGCACTATACGGAGCCGGCGATCAAGGCGAGCTAGGCGGAGTGCGAAGCGTGCGTTAGGCCCGCGAGAGGGATTAGCCGCCCGACGGCAGCTGGGCGTCGAGCTTGACCTCGACCGTGTCGCGGACCTTGAGCGCACCCATGAACCCGCGGTAGGGCTTAATCCCGAATTCGGTCTGGGTGACCGGCAACGTGCCGCGCAGGCGACCCTCCGGAGTGATCTCGAGCTCGTAGCTCACCGGGTGGGTCTCCCCGGCCACCGTCAGCTCGCCCCGCACTCGCAGCCACCCGTCGGCGCTTTGCACCGCGGTTGACCGGAATGCGATGGGCGTTCCAAGCAGGACCTTGGCCTCTATGTCCGCCCGGATCTTGGCCCGGTCCTTGTCGGTCAGTGGCTTGACCCCCCGTAGCCCTTCGCGGACTTCAAGCGAGCGCGAGTCGACCTCCAGGCTCAGCGAGGACACCACGCCCTCAGCCGTGACCTCCGCGGTGCCCTGCCACCGACGCACGTCGATGATCAGGTCGTGACCCGCCTTCTGAGCCACGCCCTCACGGTACGTACGCACCTCGATCGTTCCCTGCTCGGGGTCGAGTCGATGGCTGCCAGGTCGCAGCGGCATCTCAGCCCGCCTGCGTCGCCTCGCCGTAGTAGGGCTCGTCCCGGTCGACCTCCTCGCTCGGCGGGGTCACGCCCCCGCCGAGCCGGCCGGAGGCGGGAATCCCGACCAGCACGCACACCGCGCAGGCGATCAGCAGCGCGTGTGGGTCTTCGATGCGTCGACGCCGCCCGCGATCGCCGTCCCGGCCAGCCCAGCGCCTACGGCGGCGCCGAGCAGGCGTCCTACGGACAAGACGGCGGAGGTCCGGCCGTGCGAGGAGAGCGGAGTCGAGTTGAGCGCCGCCCGCGAAGTGGGGACAAACAGCATGCCGAGACCAAGACCGACGGGGATCAGCGGAATTATCGTGACGCCGCTGTGCAGCGGCATCCCGGGGATGCCGAGCACCGAAAGGCCGACGGCCGCGGCACGAAGCCGGCGATCGCCGGCATACGCTCGCCGTGCTCGTCGACGAGACGTCCCGGCGAACGGTGCGGCGACGCCAACGAGGAGTGCCACCACTACGAGCACCGCCGAGGCGCCGAGCGCTGAGAAGCCCGCCGCGCGCTGCAGATACTGCTCGGCGAGGTAGAAGCAGCCGATCATGACCGCGAACGTCAGAGCGGCCACGAAGGACGCTGCAACCACCGTTCCGTTGAGGACAGGGTGTCTCGACTCCTCCCCGTGCACGGTGGGGGCACTTCGCGCAGGATCGCTACCCCCGCCAGAAGAGCAAGCGGAACCAGAGCCCACCAATTGGCTCGCCAGCCCCAGACCGACCGTCAGCAGGCCCCCGAGCATGGGGCCTATCAAGTTCGAGATCCCCGCGCTTGCGCCCCAGATTCCTAGCGCACGTCCCGCGGCGTCCCGCGGGGAAGCCGCTGACGGCTCCGGCGAGCGCCGCGGGGCTGACCAGGCCCGCCCCGACTCCTTGCACCACCCGCGAGTTCCGATGAGCAAGCCGATCGAAGGCGCGACCGCGCCCGCCGCGGCGCCAACGCGAACAGGGCCAGGCCCGACAACGCCACGCGGCGCGCGCCGAAGCGATCGACGAGCGAACCCCCGGCATCAGCGCGAGCGCGTAGGCGACGAAGTAGGCGCTTAGCACCACCGCCGTCGTGCCGTTGGAGACGTGCAGGCCGTGGGCGACGGAGGGCAGGGCGACGGTGATTAGGGTGCCGTCGAGCTGGAGCAGCGCCGCCGCCGCGGTGCACGCGGCGAGCCGGCTCCACGCCCCCGGAGGAAGCGGCTCGCGTTCGCGCTTGCGGTGTGCGCACGCCGACGGAGGATGGCGGACACGACGATCCATTATGGCCGAGGCGAGATATCTGGCGGCGTCAGCGAGCGAGCGCCAGCACCAGCTCCCGGACGGCCCGCGGGTAGCGATAGCTGATGCCTCCGTGGGCGCCCTCGAAGAGATCCAGCGAATACTCGACGCCGAGCCCGTCGAGTTCCTTGGCGAATGCCTGGGCCCCGAGGTCGAGGAAGTACTCGTCGCTTGTGCCGGCGTCGAGGTAGATGCGGCGCATGCTCGCAAGGCGTCGGGGTGACGCGGCGCCATGCGCACCGGATCCCACTCGAGCCATCTCAGCCAGACATCCTCGACCAACCGCCCGGTTTCGATCTCGAACGGCAGCAGAGGTCTCGTGGGATCGTCGGGGTCAGGCGAGTAGGCCGCGGCCATGCCGTACGCGCTGAACGGCGCACCCACTTCGACCAATCGAAGTGGTCGGCCTCGCGTAGGCGCTCCAGGAACAGCCCGTAGGAGCCCTCGAAGTGGTCGCGTAGCGTGCGCGCGACCATCGGAAACTCGGGCAGGTAGCAGCACTCGAACAGCGCGTCGCCGGCGTGCGAAGCGAACGCGCCGAAGACGTCGGGGCGGGACATCGACACGACCATGGCGCCATAGCCGCCCGAGGACTTGCCCGCGAGTCCACGGTGGTCGCGCCCCTTAGCGTCGGGTAGCGGGCGTCGACGAAGTCGACGACCTCGTCGCAGAGGTAGTCCATGTAGCGCCCTGTCACGCTCGAGTTGACGAACTGCGAGCCGCCGAGCGAGGTCCAGGCGTCGACAAATACGACCACGGCGGGCGGGCACTCGCCTGAGGCGAACATGGCGTCGAGGCGCTCGACATGTTCGGCTCGAAGGCCACCCGGGCCAGCCAAGCGTCGACCTGGCCACTGTAGCCTTGGATCAGATACACCGAGGGCACCGGCTGTCCCGTACTGCCGGGAGCGCTGTAGACGTACAGGGGCCGGGTAGCGGGGTCGCCGAGCGGGTTCGAAGCGAGGATCTCCGAGGAGACCACGAGCCGCTCGAGCCTTCCCTCGAGCGGGTACTCCCAGGGCTGCCCGAGAGGGTGTTCGGCTTCGCGGAGCGCCACGGGTCCGAATGTATAGTGGATAGTACAAGACCGTCACAACACTCCCCACAGGCCGTATGACCCGAACGCGCTCACAGCATCACCCATAACGGCGCCGGGGCCGACATCGATGCGGTCGAGACGACGGAATGGCTGGAAGCCGTCGACGCCGTCGTCGAGCACGACGGTCCCGGACGGGCGCGCGAGCTTTTGCGAAGCGCAATCGAGCGGGCCCAGCACGCCGGCACGGGTCCAATCGCGACCCTCAACACCCCCTACATCAACACGATCCCGCCCGAGGACGAGCCCGACTTTCCCGGCGACCCGCAGCTCGAGCGGCGCCTGCGCTCGATCGTTCGCTGGAACGCCATCGCGATCGTCGTGCGCGCCAACAAGAACTCCTCCGAGCTCGGAGGGCACATCGCGACCTACCAGTCGGTGGCGACTCTCTACGAGGTCGGCTTCAACCACTTCTGGCGCGCCGCGACCGATGACTTCGCCGGCGACCTCGTCTACTTCCAGGGACACTCCTCGCCGGGGATCTATGCGCGCGCGTTCCTCGAGGGGAGACTGTCGGCCAAGGAGCTGGACGGCTTCCGCCAGGAGGTATCGAAGCCGGACGGTCTGAGCTCCTATCCGCACGCCTGGCTGATGCCGGAGTTCTGGCAGTTCCCGACCGTCTCCCTAGGGATCGGCGCGATCACCTCGCTCTACCAGGCGCGGTTTATGAAGTACCTCCAGGCCCGCGGGATCGCCGAGACCGAGGGAAGGAAGGTCTGGGCCCAGCTCGGCGACGGCGAGATGGATGAGCCCGAGGCGATCGGGCCGATCTCGGTCGCGGGCCGCGAGCGCCTCGACAACCTGATCTGGGTCATCAACTGCAACCTGCAGCGGCTCGATGGCCCGGTGCGGGGTAACGGCCACATCATCGACGAGCTCGAAGCCGACTTCCGTGGCGCCGGCTGGAACGTGATCAAGGTGATCTGGGGATCGCGCTGGGATCCCGCTCCAGCCCAGGACACCGATGGCGCCCTGGTGCGCGTGATGGGCGAGGCCGTCGACGGCGACTACCAGACGTATAAGTCGCGCGACGGCGCCTACGTGCGCGAGCACTTCTTCGGGCGCGACCCGCTACTGCTGGAGCGCGTCGAGACATGTCAGACGAGGAGATCTGGCTACTGAACCGCGGCGGCCACGACCAGCAGAAGGTCTTCGCTGCCTACGACGCCGCCGTCAAGCACGAGGGTCAGCCCACGGTGATCCTGGCGAAGACGATCAAGGGCTATGGCATGGGCGTCTCGGGCGAAGGCCAGATGATCACCCACCAGGCCAAGAAGATGACCGAGCACGCATTGCTCCAGTTCCGCGACCGCTTCGAGCTTCCTCTCTCGGACGAACAGGTGGTGGCGGCCGAGTACTACAAGCCTTCAGATGACTCGCCGGAGATGCGTTACCTGCGCGAGTGCCGCGAGCGCCTGAGGGGCCCACTCCCAGTCCGCCGCACCAAGGCGCCCAAGCTCGAGGTGCCAAAGCTAGACACGTTCGCCAACCAGCTCGAGGGGACGGGTGAGAGGGAGATCTCGACGACGATGGCGTTCGTGCGCATCCTGGCGGCGCTTATGCGCGACAAGCAGATCGGCCGGCTGGTGGTGCCGATCATCCCCGACGAGTCGCGCACGTTCGGGATGGAGGGACTGTTCCGCCAGATCGGGATCTACTCACCCGTTGGGCAGCTCTACCAGCCGCAAGACGCAGAGCAGCTGATGTTCTACAAGGAGGACCAGCACGGGCAGATCCTCGAAGAGGGGATCACCGAGGCGGGCTCGATCTCGTCCTTCATCGCGGCCGGAACGTCCTACTCCAACCACGCCCAGCAGATGGTGCCGTTCTATATCTACTACTCGATGTTCGGCTACCAGCGAGTCGGCGACCTCGTCTGGGCCGCGGCCGACTGTCGTACGCGCGGATTCTTGCTGGGCGGCACGGCGGGACGCACGACCTTGAACGGAGAGGGACTCCAGCACGCCGACGGCCACAGCCACGTGCTCTTTTCCGTCGTACCCAACTGCCGCGCGTACGACCCCGCCTTCAACTACGAGCTGGCGGTGATCATTCAGGCCGGACTCGAGCGGATGTTCGTCGAGCAGCAGGACGTCTTCTACTACATCACGCTGATGAACGAGAACTACACCCACCCGCCCATGCCCAAAGGCTCGGAGGAGGGGATCCTGAGGGGCATGTACCGCCTACTGCTGGGGGTGCTTCGCGGTCTTCGTCGCGGTCGCGCTCGTCCTCGCGGTCTTCGTCGCGGTCGTCCCGCTCGCGCAAGGCGCGGGTACAGTTGCTCGGCTCGGGAACGATCCTGCGCGAGGTTCTGGCCGCGGCCGACCTGCTCGAAGAGGACTTCGGTGTGGAGGCCGACGTGTGGAGTGTCACCTCCTTCGGCGAGCTGCGCCGCGACGGGATCGAGTCAGAGCGGTGGAACATGCTTCACCCGACGGCCAAACCGCGCACGCCCTATGTGACCGAATGTCTCTCGGACGGCGGCGGACCGGTGGTCGCCTCAACTGACTACATCCGTGGGTACCCCGACCTGATCCGCGGTTGGGTGCCCGGGCCTATCGGGTGCTCGGAACCGATGGCTTCGGCCGCAGCGATTTCCGCAGCGCGCTGCGCGGCTTCTTCGAGGTTGACCGCCGCTACGTGGCGGTGGCGGCGTTGAAGGCTTTGGCGGATGAAGGCAAGGTCAAGCCCGCCGACGTGAAGGAGGCGATCGAGCGCTATGAGATCGACCCCGAGGCGCCGATGCCCACCACCGTTTGAGCCGTATGAGCCCGCCGTGACCGCCCCGACGCCAAGCCGGTCCAGGTCCCGGATATCGGGGACTTCACCGACGTGCCGGTGATCGAGATTCTCGTCTCGCCCGGCGACCCCGTGCAGGCCGAGGACCCGCTTGTGACGCTCGAATCGGACAAGGCGACGATGGATGTCCCGGCGCCGTTCCAGGGCACCGTCAAGCAACTGCGGGTAAAGGTCGGGGACCGCGTGTCGGAGGGCTCGCAGCTGCTGACACTCGAGCCGGCCGGCGGCGAGCCCGACTCTCAGCCCAGCGCGGACGAGCGAGGCTCCGAGCCGGCAGGCCGAAGACGCGAACCAGAGCCAGACGGGAACTCACCGAGCGCGGCGGCGCGAGCCAGAGACCGACGAGGAAGCTCCAGAGACCGCACCCCACGATGGCGGCGGCCCGATCTACGCGAGCCCTTCGATCAGACGGCTCGCGCGCGAGCTCGGCGTGAGCCTCGGCTCGGTCAGGGGCAGCGGCCGCAAGGGCAGAATCACGCGAGAAGACGTCCAGGCGCCGCCGCCGAAGGGCGCCGCTGCGCCCCTCGGCCGCCGCGCCCGGTTTGGAGCTCGCCCCCTGGCCGTCCGTGGACTTCGAGAAATTCGGCCCGGTGGAGCGGGTGGAGCGCTCGCGAATCCAGCGCATCTCCGCCCCTAACTTGGCCCGCAACTGGGTCATGATCCCGCACGTCACCCAGCACGAGGAGACCGACATCACCGAGCTGGAGGCGTGGCGCAAGGAGCTCAACGAGGAGCAGCAGCCAGCCCAGGACGGTGTCAAGGTCACGATGGTCTCCTTCCTGGTGCGTCGCCTGCGTCTCGACCCTGAAGGAGTTTCCGACGTTCAACGCTTCCCTCGACGGCGAGCAGCTCGTCCTGAAGCGCTACTACAACATCGGCTTCGCCGCCGATACGCCCGATGGCTTGGTCGTACCGGTGATCAAGGAAGCGGACCACAAGGGCCTGCTCGAGATCGCGCGGGAGTTGGCCGAGCTATCGGGCAAGGCTCGCGCGGGCAAACTCGCCCCCGGAGACATGCAGGGGTCTACGTTCACGATCTCCTCGCTGGGCGGGATCGGCGGCACCGCCTTCACCCCGATCATCAACGCTCCCGAGGTCGCGATCCTCGGGGTGAGCCGTTCGGCCATTAAACCGGCGTGGAACGCCGCGGACGGACAGTTTATGCCACGGCTGATGCTGCCTCTGTCGCTGTCGTACGACCATCGGGTCATCGACGGCGCTACCGCCGCGAGGTTCGTCGTCCACCTCGCGAAGGTGTTGATCGGACCTGCGCAGGGCGCTGCTTTGAGTGCCTTCAACGAAATCCGCGTACCCGACATCGGCGACTTCACCGACGTCCCGGTGATCGAGATCCACGTCTCTCCCGGAGACGAGATCTCTCCGGAGGACCCGCTCGTCACGCTCGAGTCGGACAAGGCGACGATGGATGTCCCGGCCCCGTTCGCGGGGACGGTCAAGCAGCTGCGGGTGCACATCGGCGACCGCGTCTCCGAGGGGAGCGTGCTGCTCACCGCCGAGCAGAACTCGGCCCGGCCGTCGGAGGCTCGGAGACACCAGAGACGCCGCAGGAGCTCAAGGTCGACCGAGAACCCGCGCCACCCGAACGCGAGCGGACGGTGGCGGCGAGCGCGACGCGCAGGTCGTCGTCCTCGGTTCGGGCCCGGGCGGATACACCGCCGCGTTTCGGGCCGCCGATCTCGGGCTGAAGACAGTCTTGGTCGAGCGTTACGACCGCCTCGGGGGCGTCTGCCTGAACGTCGGCTGCATACCCTCGAAGGCACTACTGCACGCCGCCCGCGTGGTCGCCGAAGCGCAGGAGATGGGCGCCCACGGCATCTCGTTCGGCAAGCCTCAGGTCGACCTCCCGAAGCTTGCTCACCTGGAAGCAGGAGGTCGTCGACAAGCTGACCGGCGGGCTGGCGGGCCTCGCGCGCCAGCGCAAAGTCGAGGTCGTAACAGGGAGGGCACGCTCACCGGCGCCCACGAGCTGACCGTCGGTGACCGCACGATCACTTTCGATAACTGCATCATCGCTGCCGGTTCGGAGGCGGCGTGGCTACCCGACCTGCCCGACGATCCGCGCATCGTGGACTCGACCGGAGCACTCTCGCCCGACGAGATCCCCAAGCGCCTGCTGGTGATCGGCTGCGGAATCATCGGGCTGGAAATGGCGACCGTGTACGACGCGCTGGGGCACCGAGGTGACGGTCGTCGAGTTGCTCGACCAACTGATCCCAGGATTGCGACCGCGACCTGATGCGGGTGCTCCAGAAGCGAATCTCGCCCCGCTACAAGGCGATCAAGCTCAGGACGCGAGTCACGCAGGTGAAGGCCCAGAAGAACGGGCTCAAGGTCTCGCTTTCTGACGAGTCGACCGAGATCTTCGACCGCATCCTGGTCGCGATCGGGCGCGTGCCCAATGGCGGCGCGATTGGCGCCGAGCTGCGGCCGGCGTAACGTCGACGAGCGAGGATTCATCCCCGTAGATCGACAGATGCGCACCAACGTCCCGGGCATCTATGCGATCGGCGACATCGCAGGCGCCCCGCTGCTCGCGCACAAGGCATTTCACCAAGGCCGCGTCGCGGCTGAGGTCGATCGCCGGCGTGCCAGGCGCGTCCTTCGACGCTCGCACCGTGGCCTCGGTCGCCTACACCGACCCGGAGATCGCCTGGATGGGACTTACCGAAACCGAGGCCCGCCAGAGCGAGATCGAGTATGAAAAAGCCGTCTTTCCCTGGGCGCATCGGGGCGGGCGCTCGGACTTGCACGGGACGACGGACTGACCAAGCTGCTCTTCGAGCCGGAGTCGAAGCGCCTGCTGGGCGCAGGCATCGTCGGAGTGAACGCCGGCGAGCTTGTCGCCGAGACCGTCCACGCACTCGAGATGGGCGCGGACGTCGAGGACCTCGCGCTGACCATCCATCCCCACCCCACCCTCTCGGAGACGGTTGGTCTGGCCGCAGAGATGGCGCACGGCACGATCACCGACCTGATGCCGCCGCGGGCCGCACGCCGCGGCGCGGGGCCAAGGCTTAGACCGTCGGTCACGGATCGATCGCCCGCGTTTAGTCGGCGGTACGGCGCACAGGAGCAAGGTCACCCCGTCGGCGGCCAGCCCACGGATCATCTCCCACATGCCGTCAACGGGAAAGGTCACGCCCGAGCGCGGCTCCATCACGACCGATGGCGGCTCCGGTAAGGCTGCGCACTGGCACGGCAAGGCGAAGTGGACGGAGACCGACGAGAGCTTCGCCGCGCAGGGACCCCAGTTCGACTACGGGGAGCTTCGTGGTCCCCACAGGCCCCAGCCAGGCCATGAGCCACGCGTGCAAAGGCGGTCGCCAAGCTGCCCGGCTAGCTGTCAGGTCGGGGGTTCCTACCGGCGCTCACGCCTGGCCGGCTTGTGCGCGACGGCTGGAATGGGGAACTCCTCGGCCGCGAGCACGTCGTGGGGCTCGGCGATCCCGGTTGGGTCGTCCGGCAGCCTCACCGGGTCGTGGTGGTGAAGATCAGGGTCCGGCGCCGGCACCGCGAACTCTTCGGCGGCGAGCACGTCGTGGGCAGGGTCTTCCGCGGAAGCTGCGCCCTCGGGCGCTGGCGCGGGCGACGGGTCCACTGCCACGACGTTAGTGTTTCACATGGCAGTGCCCTCGATTTCGCACGCGGGTCCAGTCATCGATCCGACAGCCGACTCAGGGTGTTCGCCTCGGCGTCACTCACCCAGGGCGTTGTGCTCGTGCCTTGGCGCGGCGATAAGCGTCTTCGGCTTGCGCGCACGCGCGTTCTAGCTCGCGCATGCGCGAAGGGCTTGTGAGACGTTGACTGTAGGCCTTGGCCTTGTAGAGGTCATAGCGCTGGCGAGCGTGCTGAGCCTCCGCTCGAAGATCGTCCAGACGCGCCGCGGACATAGTTGAGTAGAACGGTCAGACGCCGCGTTCGATCCAGCCTATCCACGCTTCACGCGCGGCGACATCCGTCGCTGCCGCACTCAAGCGGGATTCCGCGGCGGCCTCAGCCGAGCTGCCCCGTGCCGCGCGGGCTTCGACCGCAAGACGACACTCCTCGTCGCGGGCCGCATGCAGACGGGCGATAGCGCCGAGGTGCGAGAGATCGCCCTTGCGCGACATCTCGGGGAAGTTCACGTGCTCACCGCCTCTGTCCCTCTGGGTTAGCGCGCGAAGGAGAAGGGACAAGACCCGTCGAGCGGCTCGTTTCGGCCACGATAGCGCGTTGCCGCTTCCACCCTCGATCTGCTTCTCGACCGTATATAGGAGAATAACATTTCTAGATTTGCTTTTCGTGCTACAGTCGTCGAATACTGCCGAGAGGACCCGACAGATCCTCCTCGCACCTGACCTGAGGAGGTCGCCAGAATGTTTTTCAAGACACGCAGCACGCGGGTCCGCTCGCCCTCAACAAGCGTGATTCGCGACAGCGTCACAGACCCTGTCGGCAACGGGTCACAGGTCCCGACGGAGCCCACGACGAGCGCGGACGTCAGCCCTGGAGCGCTCCCTTTACGGGACCGAAACGCCGCGACGGTATCTGCGCCCCCTGCCCCACGTGGGACCGGTTCGGCGCGCGTTTCCGCCGACTCCGAGCGCGACGAGCGACGACACCAACGAGCCGCGGTGCGGGCGCGAAATGGGGCCGCTATGCGAGAGCAAAATGGGGCCGCCACACGGGAGCGAAATGGTCAAGAGCCTCACGTGAAGAGCGGGGAACGCCTCCAACAAGGCAAGACACAGCCGGCGGTCAGAGCTAAGCGGACCCGACTCGCGCTCGGCAACACGGTGCTTCTCGGAATGATCGGCATCATTGTCGTCGGGCTGGTCGCGGGAGGAATCTTAGGCGGCCTGAGCGTTCCCGGTTGGGTCATTGGCCTGGTAGTGGCCACCGTGACCGTGATCTTCTCGACCGTGCTCCTGCGCTTTCCACGAATCCGCTGACGCTGGCCCAGTGGAGCCTGCCAGATCGGGAACGCGCAAGTGTCCCTGGGTGACCTGGGTTCGTCCCAACGCGGAGTAAGGCGCACCTGGGGTTAGCTGCGCCGATCAGTTGCCGGGTCCGAGGGTAGGGTTTTAGGCCCGGGTTCTTCCCGATCGGGTGGGGTGGCTTGTTGCGGTGCTTGGAAGTCGACGTTGATGTTCTCAAAGCCTTTATGGCGTTCGCTTTTGGCGTATGCGGTGTAGGTGCGTTTGTCGGCCGAGGTCAGCTGCACGTCGTCGGTGAAGGGCGTCAGCAGCGCGCGCGGCCACAGGTGCCGCTGTGCCACGACGTTGATCTCTGCCGCGAGCACGGTGATGAGCGACAGCAGATAGATCCAGGCGATCAGCCCGAGCACGAGGCCAAAGACGCCGTAGGCCTCCCGGGTGCCCTTGAGCACGTGGCTGACGAAGTAGGTACCCAAAAGCTGTCCGATCTCCCAACCGATTCCCGCCACCACCGCGCCGAGACGCAGGTGGCGGGCGGGGATCTGTCGCGCGGTGAGCACACGGAAGGCGAGCATGAACAAAGCCACGTTGGCGAGCACCGCGAGGACGATCGCGCCCGCTCGCACCCCGCCGGCGACCGTCGCGCCGAACGCGCCCGCCCCGGTCGTCAGCCCCGACAGCCCGGTCGTGACCAACACGCCGACCCCGAGCACGACCACCAACAACAAGCTGCGCAGACGTGACTTGATCGGGTTTGGGCGACTGTTGCGCGGCACCGCCCACGCCCGGTTAAGCGCGTTCTGGGTGGCCTGGGCGACACCGAGACAGCCATACAGCGTGCCCACGATCCCCACCACCAACGCCAACCCACTACCCGAATGCGCGTGCACGTTCTCGCGCAACTGACTGCCGATCACCGGAAACTGCGCCAACGCCGAGCCCAAAAGCCTCGCCTGCAGATGCGGATCGCCGTGCAACACGAAACCGAGCACCGTCACCAACAACAACAGCAGCGGAAACAGCGACAAAAACCCGTAGAAGGTGATCAGCGCCGCGAGGTAGGTCCCCTGGTCATCGACGAACTTGTAGACCACGGCCAGCGGAAAACCCGCCCACCGCCGGCGGCGCTGAAAGCGGTCTAGCGAGCTGACAACACGACCCGACACGCGGCTGCCGACCCCAGAGACCCCGCCGGAGCGCTCGGCCCCGACCAACGCGGCCCCGCCAGCGTGCTCGAGCCAACCAGAAGTCGCGCAACAGAACTCAACAATCAACGCCGAGCAAGCCGCCGTCCACTCTCCGTATCAGGCGCGGTGTAGTTGAGCTCGAAGTGGTGGTAGAGGACCGACTCATCTGCCTGGGAGAGCTCCTCGCCGTGCTGCTCGATGTTGGGCGCATCCTCGACCTGCTGCTTGGAGACCGCCACCTGCAGCTCATCGGGACCGACCCTGATCCCACCAAGCGGCACGAACGTCAAATGGCGGCCGATGAAACCCTCCTTGACGGTCCCGAACTGCGGCTCGTCGGTCTCCACGTCGACGTAAACATCTTGCAGCTTGCCGATCCTCTCGCCATAGCGGTCGACCAGCATCTTGCCGTGCCAATCGGCGACGTTCCACTCGGAATCCCGCTGATACTCGGTCATCGTCTCAACCCTCCTCCTCCTTCGTCGTGGCGTCGCGCGTCGCGAATTGTAGGATCCGTGCAGCCCCGCGGAAGCTCCACGAAGTTCATCGAGACTCCGACTTCGGCGACCGTCGGGTCACCCCGACCGCCCCGCCAGCGCGGCCGACCGCGGGCAGCAGGCCCGCGATCACCCGCTCGTCCCCATGCGAGCGCGTCGCCGTTTGGACTCCTGCGGCGCAGTCAAGATCGTGAGCAGCTCGCCGACGCTCCGCTCGCGCGCGATCGCGTCGGGAAGCGGCAGATGCGCGTTGATCGTGTAGTGGTTGCGGCGGCCGTTCCGCTGTCGCGTGATGTAGCCGGCGGCAGCGAGCTCCCCGACAATGCGGTGCGCGGCCCGCTCTGTGATCCCAACGCGTTCGCCGATATCGCGCAGGCGAACACCGGGGTCGTGGGCGATGCAGACCAGCACCTGGGCATGGTTGGTCAAAAACGTCCATCCGGGTGTAGCGTCCGCGGCCATCTGGAGTAGCCTAACATTTCTAGGCTTATCTTTCATGCTATTGAGATCAGCTGTCTGTGAGACGACGCAGAGCGTCCACGAACGAGCAGCGAACAGGCCTCCGGTCATCTGGGGGACGCGCTCAGTGCCCCCAACCAGCAGCGCCAACCGGACTGACCGGACTTGCAGGTCCCGTCGTTTATCGTCGCAAACAGCGGCATCACGGGTGGCGACGAGCCTCGCTCTGTGCTAGGCCCCGTGTCCGCTATCGGGACTGTCTCCGCGCACATAGAACGGTGACGGGACCAGAAAGGAGGCGCGGCCATGATAGGCACCGCGCCACTCTCCTTCGACCGGGCCAACGAGGAAGTCGAGGGCATGATCCACCGGGGCACGGCATTCACGCGTGTGGAGGACGCGATTGACGCGTCCAGTTTCTCGCAGTACCACAAGGCTGCCCTCTGGCTTCTCGCCTGGTCGCTACGCGACCCGGCAATCCAGCGTCGCGACGCCCGGCTGATGGCCGAGCTCTCCGCGGCCGACGGATTGTGACCGCCACCCGAGTCGGCGGAGCCCGTCAGGTGACGTTGAGGTTGGCCCTGGCGGTCAAACTGCCGCCACCGCCGTGACGCCTCTCAGGCGCTTGCCTGTGATGAGCTGCACCGACCCGAAACCGGCAGTCGGACGGGCGCTCTCAGACTCAAGTCAGCGGACTCCTCGCTCGAGATGGCCGTCGTTTTCGCTGAGAATGCCTGGGCGTCCGTCGACCCACCGTGCGTGCCCGACGACCAACTGGTTTGCGTGCCCGTCGACCCGCTGGTCTTCGACGCGGTCGGGCTCCAGCGGCTCAAGGATGAAGACCTCGACCGCCAGATCGGGGTCGATGTGGTTGTTGCTCATGAACGCCACCACTCGTCGTTGGGAGAGCTCCTGCACGGCGCTGATCGCATCCGCCTGCATGGCGTCCTGAAAGGCGCGGCGGCCGTGCAGCACTACCTCGGCCTTCCCGCTCTGGACCAGGCTCTGCTCGCCCCTGGTCAGCATCGCCCCCATGACGCACACGATGATGTTCTCACCGATCGTGGTCCGTGCTCTCGTCGGTCCGCGGCCGGTGTAGCGGTGCAGCAGCCTGACCATTGAATTCGAGATCGCCCCTGTCACGACGCCGCTTTCGGTCAGTTCTCGGTTGGTGCCGGACATAGCCAGGCCCCTCTCAGCCCCTCTCGCAGTGGGACGCCGCGCGCAGGCGAGAGTCGGCAGAGACCCGAACGGACGGCAACTGCACCGAGCATAGCGCGAATTGGCGATAATTCCGAGCCCGCTGGTCGGAATGTGGTAGGCTGCTTAGTGCGCTCCGTGAGCCCCTAAGCCCTTCTCGCTTCCCGAGCGACGTCTCCGGTCAGAAGGGCAGAGAGGCGGTTGGCCATGGCCACCGCAAGAAAGAACTCACGTTCCGCTAGCCGGTTCCCTCGCCGTGCACCTGAGGCGTCCACGCGGACGCCGATGCGGTTTCTCGTCTTCGAGGACAATGGCGGCTTCTATCAGTGGAGGATCGTTGCGCGCGACGGCGCAACCCTCGCGTGCTCGCGCCAATTTGCTTCCCACGACGACGCCGAGCAAGCCGCCCAGCGAATCCGCGACGGTGCCGCCTCGGCGCAGTTGGAGGGCGAGGCAGCTATGGCACCCCCGGTTGACCTCGTTGCGCGCCGCGAAGCTTTGAGCGACGACGCGGACGCCGAGCGCTGGTTGGACGAGGGCGGCAGCTTCAGCAGTGAGGCGGTGGCGAAGTGGCCGGCGCCACGCTGATCGCGCCGCCGGGCGACGCAGCTATAACTCGGGGCTCCTAGGAGCGAGTCAGGGCTGCTGAGGAGCGGCCGGTTGCTTGGGGAGCAGGCGGTGGCCGTCCGCGACGGCGGCCGCGAGGTCGTTGAGCCTGCGGTTCTCGTTGCGTGATTGCTCGCGCAGCATCTCGAACGCGGCATGCTCGTCGATCGAGTGGCGTTCCATCAGGATGCCTTTGGCGCGCTCGATGAGCGCGCGGCGCCCGAACGCGCCCTCGAGATCGTGGTACTCGGCGAACCGGCGCAGCACGATGTCGATCGAACTCTGCCAATCCTCGACGTCGTCGTCTGAGATGTGGGCGAATACGCCTCGCTTGGAGGCTTCCTTGACGAACGCGGGGTCGGGCGCGTGCAGCAGCACGATCACTGGACAGGCGGCCTCGCGGACAATCTTGTCGATCAGTTCGAGCGCGTGCTCGGAGCTCTCGCCGAGTCCGACGAGCGCGACGTCAGGCCGCTCCCGGGCTGTGATGCTCCCGACATCTCCGACCTCGATTTCGCGCGCGATCACCTCGTGGCCGAGAGCGACGACGATCGGGGCGACGAGCGCGAGTCGGTCCCTGCGCTCGTTGGCGATCAGAACGCGGAGGTGGTCGCCGTCTGCTCGCGTCCCCATGGGCCGATTGTAAATCCTGCGCGACCTAACCCACCCAGCCCCGCAGGTCCCCATGACGGGAGTAGCATAGGAGTTAGCTTCGCCCCAACCTTCGGCGAGCTCAGCTGTTCCGGCTCCAGCCCTCGGCCGGTTTGTGCGAGACCCCGCGTCATCGCAAAACCAAACGCGTCAGGAGCCCAGGCCATGTATCACCTCACCCAATCGCCGACTAGCTCGGGTGGTCTGGACACGGACGCGACAGAAAGGTAAGACCATGATTGCTTACTACGTCATCAAGCAGTATGAGCGTGCAGTGGTGTTCAGGCTCGGGAAGGTCACGGGCGAGGCGCGTGGACCGGGGTTGATTTTCGTTGCGCCGTTCGTCAATCGCGTACATCGCGTGTCGTTGCGGATCGTCACGATGCCGATCCAGTCTCAGGGGATCATCACCAAGGACAACGTCAGCATCGACGTGTCCGCGGTCGCCTACTACCGGGTGAAGGACCCGATCCGCTCGGTGATCGCAATCGAGAACGTCGGAGCGGCGATCAGCCAGATCGCACAAACCACGCTGCGCTCCGTAGTGGGCCGCCACACCCTGGATGAGACGCTCTCGGAGACGGACAAGATCAACGAGAACATCAAGGAGATCCTCGACGTCCAGACCGAGGAATGGGGGATCGAGGTCACGGTCGTCGAGCTGCGGGACATCCAGCTGCCCGAGAGCATGCAGCGCGCGATGGCCCGCCAGGCCGAGGCCGAGCGCGAGAAGCGCGCCAAGATCATCGCCGCTCAGGGCGAAGCGCTCGCCGCCGGCGAGCTCGCAAACGCCTCGGACGTGATGATGGCCCACCCGCTGGCGCTGCAGCTGCGCAACCTCCAGACACTGGTCGAGGTCGCCGTCGACAAGAACTCCACCGTCGTGTTCCCGGCGCCGCTGATGAGCACGATCGCAGAGCTCGGAGCGTTCCTAGAACGCGAGAGCAAAGCTGTCGACGACCTCCCGGACGCCTCCGAAGTACCGACACCCTCGATAAACGGAGAGGTGGCGCCCTCATGACCGCCGCCAACCAGGCTGATCGATCGCCGGCGCCCGGGATCATCCCCGACCCGGTCCACGTCCGCGACGACCCTGCCCGGCCGGCGCCGGCGAACCGGAAAACAGCCGATGCGCATGCACGGCGAAGAAACCCCGCGAGAGTCGCCGCCGACGCGGTGATGAGCGCGCTGCGCGGCGACAAGTACATGGTCGACGCCTACCCAGCCGCCGGGCAGCAGGATCCCGCCGCCCCGGACGGCTCGGTCGCGAGCGGGACTTCCCGAAAAGGTCCCGCGAATCTCGCCAGAGAGCGCTGAATTATGCGCGACCGGTTGCCGGCGAGCGCGTCCCTCAAGCGAGGAGGCGCACTGGTCTCCACTCCGCCCCCCGCCGACGCCGCAATCCTCGCCCGGGCATGAGGTCCGTGGTGCCGCGGGATTCAAGCTCAGGGCCGGACCCTCGAAAGCCGATACCGCGTGACCACCGGGGCTGGCGTGTCGCACCTGCCCCGGACGGGCGGGGAGCGCCCGCCCCGCCCAGGACGCGGCCGCCGCACCGTTCGCGCGCCTTTGTCTGGTTTGCCGTCGCGCTGCTGGCGTTCAACCTGGCTTCGGTGTTCCTGTTCTCGTCCGGCGGCCAGCAGCGGGTCAAGGTGCCGTTCAGCCCGTATTTCCTCTCTCAGGCGCAGTCCGGTCGGGTGGCCTCGATCGCCTCCAAGGGCGACACGATTCAGGGAACGTTCAAGTCGCCTGTGCGCTACCCGCCCTCAGACACGAACGCTACTCCGACCACCCTATTTGCGACCCAAGTCCCCAGCTTCTGGAACAACGACCAGCTGACGGCCCTGCTCAGGTCCGAGCGAGTTCGGGTCGACGCGCAGTCGACTACCCAGACTACGTCGCTAATCGTGTCGTTGCTGCTCGGCTTCGGGCCGGCGCTGCTGATCGTGGGGCTGTTCGTCCTGTTCGCGCGCCGCGCCGCCAGAAGCGGGGGGATGGGCGCCCTGGGCAACTTCGGGCGCTCCAAGGCACGACGGGTCGACCCGACGACGATCAGGGTCACATTTGCTGACGTGGCCGGGATCGACGAGGCTAAGGCGGAGTTGACCGAGATTGTCGATTTCCTACGCAACCCCCAGCGCTACGGCCGGCTCGGTGGGCGCATGCCCCACGGCGTGCTGCTCTCCGGCGCGCCCGGGACCGGCAAGACGCTGCTGGCGCGGGCCGTCGCCGGCGAGGCGCATGCGGCGTTCTTTTCGATGTCGGCCTCGGAGTTCATCGAGGCGATTGTCGGGGTGGGAGCTTCGCGGGTGCGAGATCTGTTCGCGAAGGCCAAGGAGGCAGCGCCGTCGATCATCTTCATCGACGAGCTCGACGCGATTGGACGCTCCCGCCAGGGGTCGGTGTCGATCGCGGGCTCCAACGACGAGCGCGAGCAAACGCTCAACCAGATCCTCACTGAGATGGACGGATTCGAGTCCGTCGAGGCGGTCGTGGTGCTGGCCGCGACCAACCGGGCCGAGATCCTCGATCCGGCGCTGCTGAGACCGGGACGCTTCGATCGCCGGGTCGCCGTCCAGCCACCGGACCGGCTCGGACGGCGGCAGATCCTCGAGGTGCACACGCGGTCGATCCCGCTGGCTGCGGGCGTGGACCTGGGTGCGCTGGCGGCCACGACCCCGGGCATGGTCGGCGCCGACCTCGCCAACCTCGCCAACGAGGCGGCACTGCTCGCCACTCGCCGCAACCACCACACCGTCCAGGCCTCTGACTTCACCGATTCGCTGGAGAAGATCCTGCTCGGCGCTCCGCGCGGGATCGTGCTCTCGGCAGCGGATCGCGAGCGGACCGCCTATCACGAGGCCGGGCATGCGATGATCGGGATGCTCACCCCCGGTGCCGACCCCGTGCGCAAGGTCTCGATCATCCCGCGTGGGGGCGCGCTCGGCGTCACCCTCTCCGCGCCCGATAACGACCAGGTCTCCTACACCCGGGAGGCCCTGGTCGCCAAGATCAAGGTGGCGCTCGGTGGCCGGGTGGCGGAGGAGATCGTCTTCGGCACGATCACAACCGGCGCCGAGTTCGACATCGACCAAGTCACCACGATCGCGCGCCAGATGGTCGGCCGCTGGGGGATGAGCGAGGCGATCGGATTTGTCAGAGTCCTACCCTCAGACGGACACGGACCCTTTCTCGGCGGCTCTGCCGAAAGCTCGGAGGCCACCCAGCGCGTCCTCGACGAGGAGGTGCGCCAGCTGATCGACACCGCCCACCGAGATGTGACGAGCGCTCTCACACAGCACCGAGACCGACTCGAGACGCTGGCCCAAGCGCTGCTCGAGCACGAGACGCTCGACGAACCCGACGCCTACGCAGCGGCGCAGATGCCCCCGCACGCCGCAGATGCTGAGGCGCCCGTGGAGACTCTCTCGACACCGACCACAACGACGATCAGCTGAGGCCCCCTACCCAGAGCTAAGCCGGCGCCTCAGTTCCCCACCAGCCTGCTGCTGGGCGGATACGCGCTGGCGTTCGACGCGCCGGGAATGGATCGTCACCGCTGGGCCGAGGGCGCGGCCGTGAAACCGGAGCGGCCTGGACCGCGAAACCGATCGTCGCCACGGATTAGAGCAGCGTGAGCAAGTCTGCTGGATTTCTCGTGGCGGGAGGCGATCGCCGCCTCGCTAAAATCTAAGTCAGGTTCACTGAGATCATCGAGGTCCGACCCCGGTTCCTTGCTATGATCTACTTATCTTCCGTAAGTTCCTACAGAAAGACAAGAGAACACCTCAATGTCCACGACGCGCCTACTTCTAATCCCGCTTGACGACGTAGTCGTCTTTCCGGGTATGTCAGTAACCCTCGCCGTCGATACGGGCGACGAGGAACGAGTCCTGCTGGTTCCCCGGCACGAGCAGGCGTTTGCCAACGTCGGCACGGTCGCCGAAGTCGCTGACCGCGTTCGCCTCCCCGGCGGAGCCCGAGCGGTCGCCCTACAGGGGCTGCACCGGGGCATCGCCGGAGCTGCACACACCATCCCCGACGGCCGCCTCTATGTCGAGGTCGAGGAACGGCCCGACGACACCGACCGTACGCTCGACGGGCGCACCCGCAACCTCGAGCGCGAGTACCGCGCCCTCGTCGAGGAGATCCTCGAGGTCCGCGGCGACGACGGCCGTGTCTCGGCGTTCCTCCGCAGCATCACCGAGCCCGGAGCCCTCGCTGATACGAGTGGTTATTCCCCAGATTTGCAATACGACCAGAGGGTCGAACTGCTCCAGACGCTCGACATCGCGGACCGGCTCGAGCTGGCGCTTGGCTTCCAGCGCGAGCGGCTCGCCGAGCTTCAGGTGCGCAAGCGCATCCGCGAGGACGTCGAGTCGGGCGCCGAGCGCCAGCAGCGCGAGTACTTCCTGCGCAAGCAGATGGAGTCGATCCGCAAGGAGCTTGGCGACGACGAGGCTTCCATCGTCGAGGAGTACCAGACCAAGATCGAGGAAGCGGGCATGCCTGAGGCCGCCCGCGAGCAGGCCGAGAAGGAGCTACGGCGGCTCGAGCGGATGGGCGAGCAGACCGCGGAGACGAGCGTGATCCGCACGTATTTGGACTGGCTGATCGCGGTGCCGTGGAGCGAGCGCTCCGAGGAGCGGCTCGATCCTGGCCACGCGCGCGAGGTCCTCGACGCGGACCACGCGGGCCTGCAAGACGTCAAGGACCGGATCGTCGAGTACATCGCCGTCAAGAAGCTGCGCAGGGATCGTGGCATCACCGAGGATCCCAAGACCTCGGGCGCGATCCTCACGCTGATCGGGCCGCCCGGAACGGGCAAGACGTCGATCGGTGAGTCGATCGCGCGCGCCACAGGCCGCAAGTTCGTGCGCATGTCGCTCGGAGGCGTCAGGGACGAGGCCGAGATCCGGGGGCACCGTCGCACCTACATCGGCGCGCTCCCTGGCCGTCTGGTCAGGGCGTTGCGCGACGCCGGCACGATGAACCCGGTGATCATGCTCGACGAGGTCGACAAGGTCGGCGCCGATTGGCGCGGAGACCCCAGTGCGGCGTTGCTCGAGGTCCTCGACCCGGCACAGAACCACAGCTTCCGCGACCACTACCTCGACGTGGAGCTCGATCTGTCAAGCGTCCTGTTCATCGCGACCGGGAACGTGGCTGACACGATTCCGGGTCCGCTGCTTGACCGCATGGAGGTGATCCGCTTCGACGGCTACACCACCAGCGAGAAGGTGGCGATCGCGCGCGGGTATCTGTGGCCGCGCCAGATCGAGCGCAACGGGCTTCGCGCCGATGAGGTCGCGATCTCGGACGAGATGCTGGAGACGGTGGCGACGGAGTACACGCGTGAGGCTGGCGTCCGCCAGCTCGAGCGCGAGCTCGGCACGCTGCTGCGCAAGACCGCGACCCGCATCGCGTCGGGCGAGGCCACCGCGCCGGTGACGATCGACCTCGAGGCGGTGCGCGATGCACTCGGACGCCAGAAGCACTTCCAGGAGTCGGCGATCAGAACCGCTGTTCCCGGCGTGGCCACTGGCCTTGCCGTGACCGGCACCGGCGGAGACGTGCTCTTCGTCGAAGCCACGGCGATGAACGCGGAGCACTCGGGCGGGCTCACGCTCACCGGACAGCTCGGCGACGTCATGAAGGAGTCGGCTCAGATCGCGCTCTCCTACGTGCGTGGCCATGCCGAGGAGCTCGGAATCGAGCCAAGCGCCTTCGAGGATCAGGCGTTCCACGTCCACGTTCCCGCCGGAGCCATCCCCAAGGACGGCCCGAGCGCGGGCGTCACGATGGTCACCGCCTTGGCCTCGCTGCTCTCGGGCCGTCCGGTACGCCACACCGTGGGGATGACCGGAGAGGTCACGCTCCAGGGTCGAGTGTTGCCGATCGGCGGTGTCAAGCAGAAGGTGCTCGCGGCCCACGCAGCCGGGTTGACGACGGTGATCCTGCCCGAGCGCAACCGTGGCGATCTCGACGACGTGCCCGAGGAAGTGCGCGAGGCGATGACCTTCCACTTCGCCATGACCGTAGACGAGGTGTTGGAGAACGGACTCGAGCCGGCTGCGGTGCCGGTGGCGGCGTAGTCACCAATCCATAACCGCTCTCTGTGACGGCCCGCGCGCCAAGGGTGCGCGGGCCGTCGGACTTTGTGGGGTAGTTTCTAAGACATGAGCACGATCACTTCTTCTCAAGAGCAACAGGTCATCGACGAGGTCCCCAAGCAGCTCTACGTCGCCGGAGAGTGGCGCGACGGAGCCGAGGGAACACTGGCGGTCGAGGACCCGGCGACGGGCGAGGCGCTGTGCGAGGTCGCAGACGCCTCTGTGGACGACGCCAAGGTCGCCCTCGACGCGGCGGTGGAGGCGGGCCGCGACTGGGCGAACCATCCCCCGCGCGAGCGCGGCGAGATTCTTCGGCGTGCGTTTGAGGCGATCATCGCGCGGGCCGACGAGCTGGCGCTGCTGATGACGCTCGAGATGGGCAAGCCGGTAACCGAATCCAAGGCCGAGATTGTCTATGCGGCTGAGTTCCTGCGCTGGTACTCCGAGCAGGCCGTGCGTATCGACGGCCGCTACGCGGTCGCCCCCAACGGGCAGGGACGTCTCTTGACGATGAAGCAGCCGGTCGGCCCGTGCTTGCTCATCACGCCGTGGAACTTTCCCCTGGCCATGGGAACGCGCAAGGTCGGTCCGGCGATCGCCGCCGGATGCACGATGGTCGTCAAGCCGGCCCAGCAGACGCCGCTCTCGATGTTGATGCTGGTGAAGATCCTCGAGGAGGCCGGGTTGCCCGGCGGCGTGCTCAATCTCGTGACGGCCTCTTCGTCGAGCAAGACGATGGCTCCACTGATCGAGGACCCGCGGTTGCGAAAGCTCTCGTTCACGGGCTCCACCGAGGTCGGCCGGAAACTGATGGAGCAGGCGTCGAGCAATCTCTTGCGGCTTTCCATGGAGCTCGGCGGAAACGCCCCGTTCATCGTCTTCGAGGACGCCGACATCGACGCCGCGGTCCAAGGTGCGCTGATCGCGAAGATGCGCAACATCGGCGAGGCCTGCACGGCCGCCAACCGCTTTCACGTCGCCTCGCCGGTCGCCGAGCAGTTCGCCTCGCGACTCGCCGAGAAGCTCGGCCAGATGCGAGTCGGTCGCGGCACCGAGGACGGCGTCCAGGTCGGCCCCCTGATCGACGAAGCCCAGCGTGAGAAGGTCTCAGAGCTCGTGCAGGACGCGGTCGGTCGCGGAGCCCACGCCCTGGTGGGCGGCCACGCCCGCGACGGCGCGGGCTACTTCTACGACCCGACCGTTCTGGCCGACGTGCCCGATGACGCCCGCCTGCTGCGCGAAGAGATCTTCGGCCCGGTCGCTCCGGTCAGGGGCTTCACCTCCGAGGAGGAGGCGATCGCGGCCGCCAACGACACCGAATACGGCCTCGTCGCCTACGTCTTCACCCGCGATCTCAAGCGCGCGTTGCGCGTGGTCGAGCGGCTCGAGACCGGCATGGTCGGCCTCAACCAGGGCATGGTCTCCAACGCCGCCGCCCCCTTCGGCGGCATCAAGCAATCGGGCTTCGGCCGCGAAGGCGGCCCCGAGGGGATCGAGGAGTACCTCGAGACGAAGTACGTGGCGGTGAATCTGTAGGGGGGGTAGGAAGGGGGAGCCCCCGCCGAGCCATTTCCACCCCCTCGTTTTTACCCTCGGGCCGTTTTCCGGGGGGTTACTGCACATCAGCGTGTAACCCTCGGTATGTGTGACTGCCGAGCGGGCCGTGGAGGGCTCGCGTCGAGTCCTTTCGACGCTCGCCGGGGCCTTTCGGGTTGCGGCGTGGTTGCTCGCGCTCGTGAAGCCATGTGAGCGCTGCGGTGACGAGCCTCTTGTATAGGTCTTTGTCGTGGCCGGCGCCGGGCAGCTCGTCGGTGGGGCAGCCGTGGGCATCGAGTTCGTAGAGGAGCGCCTGCCATGCGTGTTCGGGGCAGAGGGCCTCGTGATCGTCGGGGTGCCATGTGATCCCGATCATGGCCTGCTGGGGGCAGCGGTGATGGCTCTTGACGCCGGTGTGTCGCCGCGAGTGCTGCTCATCGGAGCTTCGATGGTCGCATGCTTCTCGATCGGATTTTTGCGGGTGGCTGCTCGCGGCCGGCCCGTGAGCGTGTGAGGGCCGTTCTGAGGCTCTCGAAGCGTCCGGCCTGACGCGGGGCCGGGCGGGGGCTCGTGGCGGTTCTGTGGGCTCATCCGCGGCCCTGGCGGTGCCGCGTCAGGGTGGTGGTGACGAGCTGCTCGGGTGCCGGGGGGTGGGGTTGGGACGCTGCTTGGTAGATGGCTCCGAGCGTGGCGTTCAGCTCGTGTGTGTTGCGTGCGTGGCGGCGCGCGGCGTCGATGGCGCGCTGTTGCCATTGGGCGGGGGTGAGCTGCTCGACGCGGGGTGCCGCGGGTGGCGTGGCCGGTGCCGATAGTGCCAGGCGGCGGGGTGTGCGCGGCGGTGCGGGTGCCTGGAGCGCCAGGTGGCGTGTGGGGCGCTGTGAGGGTTGATACGCGCCTTGACGGCGCTCTCTCGCACTGGGTGCCTCTGGGTGCCTCTGGCGGGCTGTCGTGGGTTGTGGCGTGGCGCTCGTGGCGGCGAGCGTGTCGATCCCGGCACTCGTGATCGTGACGGGGCCGTAGGGGTTGCGCGTTATCAGTCCGGCGCGTTCCAGGTGGTCGAGCCGGCGGTACAGGGTGGCGCGCGGGATGCTGAGCTGGCGGTGAAGCACGCCGGGCCGGGTGGTGCCGTGGGCGAGGGAGCGAAGGATCTTACGGTCGCGGCGCTAGTGGAGCAGTATTTGCGCTGCTTGCCGGCGAGCGGCTGGCCGCAGTGGGCGCAGCGGCGCTCGGCGTGATGGAGGTAGGTGGCGAGCAGCCTCGTGGTCCGGTGGGCGCGGGATGCCGGTCGCGCGGAGGTTCACGCGGGCGTGCCGGATCGCGAATGCGGTGAGCTTGGCGGTTGCTCGGACAGTGACCGGCCAGCGTTAGCGCAGCTCACCGAGTCGGGGTCGAGCGACCTCCGAACCTACCCCCGCCCGAACCCGTCGGCAAAGACCGCGCGCGATCCAACGCCATTCGCTCAATCATCGAGGTTTCGGCTTCCGGGCGTCGTCTCAGCGTGGCGAGTGCGGGCGTCGGCGCCCAACCGTCCGTCTGCGCCGAGTCGCGACGCGGACGTTGAGGCAATCTCACGCTCGGCCATCACGAGCTGACGCAGCGCGTTTCGCATATCACGCTCAGCGGCCTCAATGTGGCTGCTCGTCTCAAGCCCTCCACGGATCTCTTCGATCGCCACGCGGGTGATCTGTTCGAGCGCCCCTTCGCTCAGCTCAAGCGCCCGTGCGAGCGTCGTCGCGATCGGGTTGGGGTTGCCCGAGGGACCCATCGCCCGAGAAGTTTAGGCGGCTGGCGGCGAACACGGTTGGACTTTTTGGAAATGCGAGAGTGAGCCCGGTAAGTGGCATCCCGTTGAACTTGTCCGGCAGCGTATCCGCAAAGACCGCATGAACTGCGGCTAAGCCCGGCCTTGAAGCGTGGAGCGGGGAAGAGCGCAAAGCTCCGTTCGGCATCGCGCTTACGGTGTGAGCGTGACCGATTGGGACAAGATCGCTAACCGGCTCCGCGCTAAGGGCAGGCCGAAGCCGGCGTCGAAAAGCAGACCGACTAGTGGCGACGTGGCCGCCAACGCGGTCGAATCCCTGCACTCGGAGTGGCTGAACCGCGAGCCGGTCGGGCTAGCTGATCTAGCCGTGGAGGAGCTGCCCACGAGCCCGCCGGAGGCTTGCCGGATCATCAGCGCAACCGAGGATTTTGTGTTCGAGGAGGTGCCGGTCCCGCTGGCGGTCCCGTTCAGTTTCCTGGTGGGCGTGGCGCTCGGGAAGCGGCTTGCGGCCGGCGAGCTGGACGCGCTGCTGTCGTGACCGCTACGGAAACGGCAATCCGGGATCGTGAACCGTCGGCCGTGACCGACGCCCGGCCGGCACCCGAGCCGGTTCTCGGGCCGACCGCAAGACAGGCGATCCGGGCGACTCGTGACGCGCGAGTGTCCCACGATGCCGCCAAGCTGCTCGTGCTGCTTGGCGCGTACCGTGATGCGGGCGAGTTTCGCCCGCCTGTGTTTGTGCTGGCTCGACGGCTCTGCGCCGATCCGAAGCGGGTTGACGTGCTACTGAAGGAGCTGGCGCGCGCCCGGCTCGTGTGGGTGACGTGGCGCCCGCCCCGCACGCGAGAGCGCAACCACTACGCGCTGCTGTTCGCGGGCGACAAGCACCCGGGCACATGAGCGCTAGGCGACAACAAGGCTCAGGCTGCGTGCAATGCGGCCGGCTTGTGTCCGTTCCAAAGGGGAAGCCTCAGCGGCTTCGATTGGGCCCCCCGAACGGTGATGCAACTAGCCCGAAGCGACGTTGACCGGACGTCAGCTCGGAAGCGGGGGAAGCGCGATGACGGTTAGCTGGGGGTTGATGAAGCTCGCGGTGCGGGGCGGGCCCGAGTCTGATTGGAGATCTGTAGCGAGGCTTATGGCTTGTCGGCCTGGGGGCGCTGAGAGCACGTCAGAGAAGTGGACAACGTTGGAGCCTTGCCTGAGGGTGTAGTGCCACCCCAGAGCTATGTCGCGGTGGAATTCCTCTCCTATATCGACCGTGGTCGAGCCCCGTTTCGCGCGCCCGTTCTGGACGACCTCTGCTTCACCGATTACGAGCAGCTTGCTGGCTTTTTTCAGCGACACGTTGACCGTTGTGAGGGTTGTGGTGGGTGGCGCGGGGCACGGCACGCCACGCGGACAAATGTAGACATGGACTGTTGCCTCTTGCCGGATCCGTGACTTCATGCCGATGGGAAACGAGAGCTGGCGCGGCCCGACGCTGTTGTTAGGTACCGCCACAGCCGCATACGACGCGCCCCCAAGAGCGGCGAACAGGGCAACAGTGGCAACCACATTCGCGTAAGTCAGCCGGTTGCGCACCGCGGCCAATCGTCCCACCAATCACCATTGTCCACCCAACGAGCCGCTCGCGCAACGATCGAACAGCAGCAGTCTCAGACTCGACCAGCTTCGCGACCTTCGCAGCGCTGGTGCTTTTAGACCCCCTGTGTCAACCTCCGGCTGCGACGAGACGTTGCAGGGCGGTGTGACGGTTAGGGTCGTAGGTGTCGTGGTCGCGCCAGAGCCGCCAGATGATTTGGCTCCAGGCGCGGCCGAGGATGCGTGTGGCGTGGGTGTGGCTGGCGCCGCGAGCACGGGCACGGTCGTAGATGTCGGCCGCCCAGAGATTGTGGCGGCGGCTCGAGTCAGCGAGGGTGCAGAACGCTGCGCGCAGGCGGTGGTCGCAGGCCCAGCGGAACTGCGCGTGTTTGGATTTGCCGGATTCGACGGCGACGGGGGCTTGGCCGGCGTCAGCGGCCAGCGCGCGGTAGCTGGGGTAGCGCTGGCGGCAGTCGCCGATCTCGGCGATCATCGTCGCGGCGCACAGCCACGAGTCCTGTGCGATGAACAGCGAGCGGAACGTTTGCCCGTCGGGATGCGCCTCGAGCGCATGGCGGATCTCGATCGTCAGCTCGCTGATTCGCGCGACGATCGGCTCGAGCGCGGAGACGAGCGCCAGCACGATCTGGCGGCGGGCTTGCATCTCCAATTCGCCGGCGCGTCCCTCCGCCCCGTTGCGCAGCCGGGCGAGCAGCTCCCGGGCGGGCTTGCGGCCGGTGTAGCCGTGGCGCTTGAGAAACGCGGCGAGCCGCTGCTCGCCTAAACCGTGGGCATCGAGGGGGGTGGGGTAGCGGCGCAGGAACGCCAGCGCGATCTGCGAGTCAACGCTCCAGAACACCTTGCTCGCGCCGGGCCAGAAACAGGCGAGTTGATCTCGCAGCTGGTTAGCCAGCCCGATCCGCGTGCGGACCAGCCCATCCCGCGCCCGGGTCATGCTCCGCAGCGCCTTGGTCCGGTCGCTGTCGGGCGCCAGCACCCGGAAGCGGTGGCTGTCGGTACGCGCGAGCTCGGCCAGCACGAAGCTGTCAAAACTGTCTGACTTGCCGCCCGCGACGCTGTAGCGCGGGCGCATCGCCTTGACCTGGTTGGGATGCACCGCGACCACCGTGAGCCCGGCATCGAGCAGCCGCTCGATCAACAGTCCGTCGGGTCTCTCAATCGCGACCAGCGCGACCTGCAGACGCAAAAGCCGCGCACACAGCGCCCGGATCCCCGGCTCGTTGTGGTGGTAACGGCGTCCCTGCACGATCCTGCCCTGCTCGTCGACCACGCATACCGCGTGCTCCTCGCTAGCCCAGTCCACACCCGCGAACCGCCCGTCACCCATCACCCTCTCCCTTCGAACCGATTGACAAGATCGGCGCGAGGTACCCTGGCGGATGCTTACTGATGGCGCTCTAAGGGCGCGACCTCCTGTTGCCGCTCAACGGGCACCTCGACGGAACGTCGGGAGGCGCTGGTCTAAAAGCGGCCCTCTGCACGGGCAAGCCCAATCGGCGCTCTCCCGACATCCGCCGACCAGCGAAGCTTGACCAGTAAGACCTTTGCACAACTTGGGCGGGAGGTCGCCCGGATCTCGACTTTGTCGCTACTTGGAGCCGGGGCCGCCTTGGTTCTAGCCCTTCCAGGCGGTGCCGTCCCAGCGCAGGGCGAGCGGCCTGAACGATTTGGAGACGACACCGGGGCCGTGGCTGTATTGACCGACGGCCCAGGCGTTCGTGGCCGAAGTCGCGGCGACACCGTAAAGGAGGTTGTTGTGCGTTCCGCCGGCGGGGTTGCGGCTGCGCTGGATCTTCCACCTCCTACCGCCCCAGTGCTCGATCAGGGTCCGGAGCACTGGCCCGTGCTTGTAGTCGCCGACCGCCCAGGCACCCTCGAAGGGCTCGTCACCACGGCTGGCGGCACGGGCGCGTTCTGTGACACCGACTCGATGGCGATCGTCGCCGACGAGCCGGGCGCGACCCTCGACTACACGGACCACAGCGGCACTCTGCGGACCGTCCAAGCCCTGACCTGGGCGCAAGTAGGCGGGATCGTCGAGCGCTTCGAGAGCCTGAACCCGTACGACCGCGCGGCCGTCCCGGGGTCGATCCTCAAAATTGAGAAGGTCAACTACGACCAGGCCGGCAAACGCCGGCAGATATGGACGTTCCCGATCTCGGCCAAGCGCTACCCGCTCTACACCCTGACGACAGGACGCCTGCAGCTCGTCCGCGTGATCGACGCAGCCGACAGCGAGGATACCCCGTCCGATGATCCCGGCCGATCTAGACGAGCTGGCCGATGCCAAACAGCACGGGCTCGGGCACCTGCTCAGCCCCGTCACCCGGGTCAGAATCGCGAGACTGGATCGGGCAGCTCTGGAGGCACATCGTCAAGACGGACGCGCTCGGGCAGCAAGCCGTCGAGCCCGACCGCCTCGACCTCCCTGCGGTCGGCCGCTTCAACGTCTCCACGCCCCTGCTCGCTCGCGCCTTCGACCGATACAACGCCGGCAAGCGCCCCTGGCAGCAAGTCCGGCCTTTAACTTCCTGCTCGTCTCGCACTCCGGCGCGCTCGACCGCGGCGAGCTTAAAGCCGCTTCCTACTCGTCACACGCTACGAGCGCGACGCGCGCAAGTGGACGCGGCTTCGCTGGATCAACATCCACTATCCGAAGCCCAGCTGTAGCACCCGCACCGGCAGGGCACACAGCAGCCCAGCGTCCACCGTCGTCGTCAACACATACCGCGACGTGCTCGCCGACTACCGCGTGCACCCCGAGGCAAAGTCACTGGGACCCGACGGCCACCCCTGCGACAAGCAGACCATCGGCCTCCTCGTGCGCCGGCACGTCACCCCGATACCGTCGCTGCGCCACCGCGGCAAGGAAGGCAACCGGATCGACGAACGCGAGGCCGGCGTCGCCGACCCACGCGAGACCCACACCGAGTACCACGAACCCGGGCAAGACCCGCTCTGGCAGCTCGCCATCTCGGTGCTCAGGAAGCTGCCCGCCGCGCCTACAGCTAGCGCCGCCGGAGTATCAACCCGCACCGTCAAACGCGCTCGGGCGGGCCAACCCATCAGCAAGGCCTCGCGCACCAAGCTCACTAACCACGTGCTCGCACACGCCCGCGCCCAGGTCCGGTCTGCCGGTATCCGACCGGCGACCGACCCAGAAGCGCTGCTCGCCAGATGGTTCGATCTGCAGCGACCGGATACGCCCCCTTCGAGCTGATACCCGCCTGCCAGCGCCCAGACTGCCTGACCGCACTTCCGCGAGCTGCGGCAAGTTTTTATCCCGCGAACCCGGCCACATTCGCACTAGCGGTGCCGTGGCGCTCCCTTACTCCGTCCTAGAGATTCACGGCCTATGGGGAACTGAAGATCGGAAAGTTGCTTGCGCTACAGGCATTCGCGAGACAAGGCAACCCCAGACCATCCTCGATGGTCCGAAGCGTCGAGTAGTGGTCGTAGTGGCCCGAGTAAGTCCCCGGTACGACCTGGGGTCCAAGGACCAACATCATCGTATTCTCGTTAAGGCGCCCATTTATGATGCTTCCCTCGTCGAAGGTGATAAAGATCACTCCGTTTTTTGCGAAGGCCCGAGACGACTCGATCGCAGGGATCTCCTTCTGTAGGAAATCGTTGTATTCGGGAACTCCGTGAACGCGGACCCCGTTCGAGTTGGGGCACCAGTTGTACCCTGCTTCGCACAGGTTCGGGGTAATGAAGTTGTACTTCGGGACCGAATCACTCGCGAGGGCCGCGTTGAAGTGGCTCATGTTGTCCGGTCCAGTTGTTCCTGCTGGCACATCGTAGGTCGAGCAGGGTAGACCGGTGAAGAAAAGGGCCGGATTGTGCCCCGGCTTGTAGGCGTTGTGCGTCGAGTCAGAGCCAGCGTGGCCCCGGTAGCAATTGGAGGGCATCGACTCGTTCCAGTCCTTCCAAGCCCCATTGCCTAACTGCGAGAAGATACTCGGGACGTTCTGCGCGCCACATGGGCCGTGGATCTCGCATGCGGCGTACTGCCCGGAGGTCAACGCCACATAGTCCGCTAGCGAGGCTAGCGAGCCTTTAGTCACCGCGTCGTAGCCGGTGAACCAGGCACCATTGGGTTTCAGCGTTTTCACAAGGTACGGTGCCGCTGACGCCGTGATCTCGGAGAGGGCCTCGTTTTCGCCGACGATGACGAAAACGTGACCAAATGACGGTACTGCTGTCGACATGGCCCCCTTCCCTGCAGATGCAGTGTGCCGGGCGCTGAAAACCCCTACTCGGTGGGGACCACTGGCGCCGGCCGACGGCGGGGCAGCAAAGCTAACCGCTGTACAGAGTGCGGCGACCAGACCCAATGCAGCGCGACGACGCAAAAACAGCGAGACCACTCGCCGGATGCCAGATACCGTGTCGGCGCCGCCCGAAACTCTCAGTGATCGCGGTGAGAGCGAACGGGGAAGGGATTGTCCCGTTTTGAACATTTCGTGGCGGGGTGCGTATGCCCTGAGGCGTGCCAGCTTGAGAGTGCGGCAGCGCTAAGGCGCATGTGATCGATTATCGGCGGACTCCGGGCTCGTTCGCCCCAGGGGGGCACCCCAGAGTTTGGAGCGCGTAGCGGCTGTCGATGGCAAACCGAGAGTGCAGCGCAAAATAGCGACCCCGCGCAGTGCTCTCGGCTTCTGACTGATAACCAACCAGATGGATGGTTTGTCCCTCGAAGTACACGACGGCGCGAACCTGAGTTTCGGTAACGCACACTAAACCCCCGCATGCCTCCAGCTGTGGCAACCTGCGCCATGTGCCGAACGGCAGTCCGCCTTTCGGATCGTCATCGCACCCTGTCCGGCCGATCAAGCTAATCGCCCGGCCATCCCGCAGTCACACTGCGGCCCGGTCGCTGCTCGTGGCTGTTGTCGAGGAGGGTCCGACAGCGTCGTGTCCGGGGTTTCGACGCAGAGGGGCCAGTTTTGGGGGCTCTCTCTGCAATCCCGTGAATCTGTAGGGGGGTTAGCAGAGAGCCCCCGAAACTGGCCCCTTCAGGTTCTCAACCCGGTCGCATCCCGTCCGGCGGCCCTTCCCGGCGCTGCATCGGAGGTACTGCTGCTGCGTGAGCAATAATGGCGGGATGGTGCCCGGACTTCGCAACCGGGCGACGAACGTGACGCACTTGGCAACGGAGCACGGCGAACCCTGGTGCGGGGCGCGTGTGGATCGGAGGCTGATCCCCTTTCAGGTACGGCGGCCTGACGAGGTGAACTGCGACAGATGCCGCCGGTCGCAGGCTTTCAAGTCGCACGCGTACGCGCAGGAGATTGGATTCGAGGAGGCCGACGCGATAGGGACAATCGTCAAGCCGCCGCGGATGCTTCCGCCTTCCTGAAAACGCTCACTCGGGCGCAGAGAGGGATCTCGCTAGGCATCGTCAGGGCCGGCTGGATGCCAATCGCACTCACCGGACTGCGGGTCACCTCGCTACCACAACCAGCTGCCAACTGAGGACGCCGGAGCGGCGCTTCCATTCAAGTCGCTCGCCTAGGCGTACCCATCGCGCGTGCCGCGCTTCGAGACGTCTAGTTTCTCTCAGAATGCGGCAGTGTCGTCGAGACTTGTGGGATCTCGATCAGACCAGCCTTCCCGTCGGAGCGGCGGGGAGGCGCGGTCCCGGCGACCCTTGACTGATCTCCGCCCACTCGTAGACTCGTGGTATGCGCCGGGTTGGATATTCCGTTGGGCTGTTTCTTGTGCTCGTCGGAATGTTCTGGTCCGGGCGCGAGAGCACCCACGGTTTCAACGCGCTTTGGGAGAATTGGTGGTGTCCCATACCGATCGTGGCGATCGCGGTAGGCATCGCGACCGCGTGGCTCCTCGCTCGAAGCTCAAGCCAGGCCTCTTGAAATCTCACCCAGGGCGTTCCTGGGCTCGGAAGCGCGGCTTGGATGCTACGAGCCGCTGTTGTCATCGAGCCCTGGTCACGAGACGCGACCGCTCTGCTCCCAGCCCCTGCATCTCGGCGCGTGGTCGATTACGTGGTGGGGGCGACCGAGCTTGCCCAGCCACCGGCGGCATCGGGTGTGTGATGGGGTCCGTTCCTGACCCTGTGGGGTCCGCGGATGAGCGACCGCTGACGGGCGGGCGAATGACGCCGGGGGTGGTTCGGGTTGGGCGAACGGTGCGCCGTCCTGTGCACGATCACTCGCCGTATGTACAAGCAGTGTTACTCCATCTCGAGGCCGTCGGGTTCGATGGCACGCCACGATTTCTTGGGATTGATGAACAGGGGCGCGAGATCCTCACCTACATCGAGGGCGAAGTCCCTGACGGCTCTCCCGAGCGGTTCTCAGAGCAGCCTCTGCGAACCGTCGCCCGACTCATTCGCGATTGTCACGACGCAACCGCAGGTACGGAGCTCGCCGGAGACGGAGCGGTGGTCTGCCACGGTGACCTTGGGCAACACAACACGGTTTTCCATGGCGAGCAGGCGGTCGGGCTAATCGAGTGGGACGACGGCGTCGGCCCCGGGCAAAGACTGGTCGACTTCGCACACGCGGTCTGGTGCTTCGGGGGCGTCGGCGAGCGCGAGGTCGCCATCTCATATCAAGCCTCGGCGCTGAAGATAATGTGCAACACATACGGCTGGGGCGATCCAGAGCGGTTGATCGATGAGATTGCCGACCGAATGCGCCGCGCACGCGACGAACACGCCCGACAGGGACGCTTTAGAGCCGTAGTGGTGTTCCAGGAGATGATCCCGTCGATGAACACGATCGAGCCAGACCTGCGCAAGCGCCTCGTTTGAGACAGAGCGGCGTCATGAATCCCTGACCGAAGCAGGGCGATGTGGTGCGCCCCAAACGGCGGACTGGGATCGTGGGTCATGGACATAAACATCCGGGTTCGCGCCACTGGCGACTGGAAAGCGAGCCGCTCGGCGGACTCCGCGAGGCACGGTACTCAGGCGAGAACTAAGTACCGACGGACCGATCTAAGCAAGGATGAGAGGCATGGCGATGAGAGTGCTCGCCGTTATCCCCATCCTCATTGCGAGCGCCTCCCCAGGGCAACCCGGCAACGAGCAATCGCCTGCGGATCGCCGAGCCCTGCTCGCCGTGCGGAGCCTGCGCCGCATGCGCAGCATCTGCGTCGTCGCCAAGTGCTCGGTCGCGCCGGAATGGGCACCCCAGCTGCTCGAGGCCGCGGATGTCCACCTCAATTTCGGGATGATGTCGCCGTAGCCGGCCGTGGTCACGGTTTCGACGGCCCACCACATGCCGAGCCACACGCTGTGGAAGGTTTTCGGGTCCACAAGCCGCTCGAGCACGCCGAATACAACCACCGCAACCGCCCAAAAGGCGCCGAGTACGTACGCCGCGTCGCGCGGACGCAATCCTCCGCGCTCGACGCGCCCCTCCATCCACCGCTCGCTCCGGGATGTTGACGAAGCTTTTCCATTCGGGTCTCCAGCTCCGAAAGTCAGCGCGATGCCCTCATAGCAGCGTAATCACGCCGCGGGTGGTGAGCCACACGCCGATCACGCCCGCGCCGATGATGGCGGCGGTCCGCCCGCTACGTCCCATCCAGGCTCGGAACCGGTCAACGGTGCCTTGTGTTCGATCGGGCGCGAATAGATAGCCCAGCAGCGGTAGCTCGATGAAGATCTGCTGCATCACGCAGAAAAACACGACCAACACGACGGTCGCGACGGTTCCGGGATTGAGTTTGTGAAGGTGATCGAGTGCGTCGAGGTACGAGACGCCGGGGAACGTGAGCACTGCGCCGACGACAAACGTGATCTTCGGGTCGCCCTTGCCGAGCATCCGCAGCGGTAACGACTCGGTTGGCTTCCCAGCGTCTCGCCTGGCCTGTAGCTTCGCGTCCCGCTTCGCTTTCCGCCGCTGCTGAAACGGCTGGTCGCGCCCCGTCCGCAACACCCACGCGATCACCAGACAAAGCAGGCCGATGACAAGGTCCTCGACGGGGCTGACGGTGTGCTTCGAGGTGCTCTCGGTGCTCGAGCCGTGCAGTGTGAACACGATCACCAGCCCCAGCGTGATGCTCGTCATGTAGGCACCGAGCAGGTAGCCGGCCATCAAGCGCTTGGGGTTTGGCGTCACCAGCATCACGGTCACAGCCGCGAGCAACGTCGGGTTGAGCATCGCAACCAGGGACAGCAGGAAAAAATCGACGAGTTCGCTGCTCACATCACGGTCCAATCGGCACGAGCCCCAGCGCGCACCACGCCACTCAATACAGCCCAAGGAAACCGACCCGGCCATCGGTCGCCATCACCCCAAGCAGGTGAAACCCAAAACACCAACCCCGCTGTTCGCCCCCGCTGGCGCAACGATCGACCGGCACCCAATCCTGCCTCGGTAGTGGTTGGGCGAAGAGTGTTGGCTTCGGATCGGCGAGTGTGTTTGTGTTCTTGGATCGTGGGCTGTAGCGTCTTGGTGGCGCGGCGACCCGCGCCGCGAGATGGGGCAAGGCGCCCGATGAGGAGGGGGTTTTGATGAGACGGTTTGTGGTCGCGGGCACGGCGGTGGCGGTGCTCGTGCTGGCGAGTGCGGCGTTCGCGGCCGCGTCGGGCTGGTCGATCCAGCGCACCCCGAACCGGAGGGCCCCGGGCACCGTGCTCTACGGCGTGTCGTGTGCCTCGACGCGCGCGTGCACGGCCGTCGGCTATGACTACATCGCTCCGGGCCCCAACGTCATGGTGGCGGAGCGCTGGAACGGCACCAAGTGGTCCATGCAGCGCACGCGGAACCCGAAGGGCGGCTCGGGGAGCGCGCTTTACGGGGTCTCGTGCGTGGCGGTGCGCGCCTGCACGGCTGTCGGCTCCTACTTCAACGGCAGGGCTACCGCGACGCTCGCGGAGCGCTGGAACGGCACCCGGTGGTCGGCCGAGCGCACCCCCAACCCGAAGGGCGCGAGGGATAGCGAGCTTTACGGGGTGTCCTGCACGGCAGCGGATGCCTGCACGGCTGCCGGCTACTACATCAACCGCAGCGATACCGCCTTGCGGACGCTGGCAGAGCGCTGGAACGGCACCAAGTGGTCGATCCAGCGCACGCCCAACCCGACCGGGGTCACGGACACCAGGCTGTTCGGCATCTCGTGTGCGTCGGCGCGCGTCTGCACGGACGTCGGCGAGTACTACAACGGCACCACTTACTTCTCGCTGGCGGAGCGCTGGAACGGCACCAAGTGGTCCATCCAACGCACCCCGAACCCGAAGGGCTCCCTGCAGCCCCTGCTATCCGGCGTGTCGTGCGTGTCGGCGCGAGCGTGCACGGCTGTCGGTTCCTCCGAAACCACCACGGCTACCGTGACGCTGGCAGAGCGCTGGAACGGCACCAAGTGGTCGATCCAACGCACCCCAAACCCCAAGGGCGCGGCGCGCAGCGAGCTTGACGGCGTGTCGTGCACGGCGGGGGGCGCCTGCACGGCCACCGGTGATACCGCCACCGCCTCCGCCAGCGCTACGTTGGCGCAGCGCTGGAACGGCACCAAGTGGTCGATCCAGCGCACCCCGAACCCGAAGGGTGGTTCGAGCATCGAACTCGCCGGCGTGTCATGCGCGGCGGCACGGGTCTGCACAGCCGTCGGCCAGTACTACAACGGCACGGCGACTCTGACGCTGGCGGAGCGCTGGAAGGGCGGCATATAGGGAGTCGCGCCGCGCAGGCGCGCACGTCTGAGATCACCATCAGCCCCGACGAAGCCAAAGTGCTGCTCGGCTAGGCCTGCGGCCGCCTTGATCCCTATCTCCAACGACGGCTATTTGAGAACTACGGACAGGTGCGAGCGTTACCTCGCCTTAGCGAATCGAACGACGTTGAGTTTTAGCGGCATCTCGAGGCGGCGTGTGCCCGGGTGGCGGGCTGGGGCGAAGGGGAGCTTGGGTTTGAGGCCGAGGTTTGAGTCCGTTACCGGTTCGGTGATCTGGCCGAGGAGATCGAAGCGGTCAAAGACGTACGGTAGGCCGTCGCTGACGAAACTCGGGGTGATCTGGACCTGTAGATGGAGGTGTGGGGTGGCTGAATTGCCGCTGTTACCCAGCTCTCCCAGCAGCTGGCCGCGTTGAACGTGCTGGCCAGCGTGGACGCGGACCGAGCCTGGTTTCATGTGCGCGTAGGTCACGTAGATCCCCGGGCTGACGCGCAGCTCCACGTAATTGCCGGTGAGCCGCGCGAGCGGCGGCGGCGGCGTTGGATCGTGCGGCGGCGGCGAGTTCGGGATGCCGTCGCGCGCGATCACGACCGTTCCAGCGGCCGCCGCGATCTCGGGCTGGCCGTAGCTGAAGTAGCTGGACAACCGGGCGGGGTTTCCGACCCAGGCCCGATGTTGCCGGGAGCAGGATCCAGTCAATCGCGAAGCGTTGTGAGACGACCATGTTGCCGTCCACGACGAGCAGGCCGCGGCGATGGTGTGTGTCGAAGTCACAGCACCCCTCCATCGCCAACCAAATGCCGCTGCGCACGGGCGGACCCAGCGCCACCGGTGGTCGAGATCGAAGCGCGACGCGACCGACCAAGCTCGAAAACCGGACCGACTTCTGGCCCTCCGGTCGGGTAGAGGCCACCACGAGATGCTCGAGCACGCCGGGGACGTCCGCCTTGCTTCGCACCGTGACGTCGAACCACACGATCGACGAACCAGAAGCGCTCATCAACGTCGGATCGGCCGGCTTGCGTCCCGTGTTCGACTCGGCGACCGGATTCATCCTGGAAGACAGCCCACGCCCCGCAAGCGACTGCAGCACCCGGTGGGTTCTGGCATCGCGGACTTCGACCCGCTCGACGTTCACCGCGAACTGCGTCATGTTTGTCAACACAAGCTCATAGGCGATGTGAAAACGCCCATCGGTGCCGCGCACCGCGCTGGGGCGACTGAGCACCCTCGCCGCGAGCCCAGTCAACTGCTGACCGGCCACACCCCGGCTAGCAGCCGCGGCACCCCCTCGCGGCGACTGCCTCGTTGAGAACCCCGCCGCGGTCCCAACAAACACGCACATCGCCGCCACCACCACCACAACGCGACCACGCCCACGCACCAACGAGCCAAAACCACGTGCCCCACCAAAAAACATCCGTGATCACCCCAATCCCGTCGCGGGCCGGCCCCCGGCCGCCTCAACAGCACGGACGGTACCTCACCCAGCTCGCGTTAGGCTCGCGAGCCTGACGCGCCAGCCCGAACGGGATCCTTGCTGGCTCGGCGGCGCTGCTGCTTTTGATGGCTAACGCCTAGGAGCCGTCACCCAGTCCAGAACGGGCGTAGCTCGATCGCGTGATATCGGGCAAATGGATGCGTGGCCGCGAGCTCGGTCGCCCGCTGGCGATCAGCGCAGCTGACGACGTCGATACCCGCGATGAACTCCTCGATATCGAGGAACGGACCGTCGCTGAGCTCCATCTCCCCGTCACGGACGCGTAGCGTCGTGGCCGTCTCTGGGCCGCCAAGCGCGTTCCCCAGGACGAAGACGCCGCGTGCAACCAACTCCTGCCTCCAGGCCTCGCACTCCTCCGTCAGGGTCTGACCGTCGAACGGCGCCGCCGGGTTTCCACTCATCCACATCATCAGCAGGTACGGGGTGCCCGCCGCGTCGTCCCCCCGCCCGAACGCGGACGCCGCAGGTCCCAGCCGCACTCCCTCCCGAAACGGCCGGATCTCAAGCGGGAGGAACTGCGCCACCGGGCTCTTGGCCTCCACCTCAATCGCCTCGTCGAGGTCGGCACAGTCGAGCAGGTCGAAGCCCCCCACGAACTCCTTCGTCTCCGCGAACGGTCCGTCCGTCACCAGTGGCTGCCCGTCGCGCACACGCACCGTCGCCGCCGTGCTCGGGAGTTCGAGCTCTCGGCCAAGCAGCCTCACGCCGCGGCGATCCATCTCTTCGAAATACGCGGGAAAGCCGCGGTTCATGATTTCCACGGCCTCGGGCGGCTGCGCTCCCTCGGTGCCGACGAACGCCACGTAATGCATTTCAGACTCGCTTTCCGTAGATGTAGCGGATGGTCGCCCGTTCGCGCGCGGCCTGCACGCGCCACTGGATGTGTCGGTGGATGTGCTTCACGTTGCTGCCCTTTCGGTCGGGATTTGGCGCTTACACCCAGACGACGAACCGGAACGCCCAGAAGGACACGTGCGAAGCATTCAGTCATGGCGCGTTGCGTTGTTCGCCTAACGCGGTGTGGATGAGGTAGCCTCGACGAAGTTGTAGAGGCGGCTGCGGGGGGCGCAGCGCAAAGGGATTGAGCGGATGAAAGGGACCGGTGTGTCGCGTGCAATGGCGGTCGCCGTTGCTTGCGTGGGTGTCTTGCTGGGAGCGTCCGCCGGCGCCTCGGCCGCTAGCTGCGGGGGGTCGGGGGCACCTTCCCCGAATGTGGGATCGGGGGCGCTGTACGGCGTGGCGGCCACCTCGGCCTGCGACGCCTGGGCGGTGGGCTACTACTCCAAGCACGGCGGGAACCGGACGCTGGTGGAGCGCTGGAACGGCAAGGCCTGGAAGGTGCAGAAGACCCCCGACCCGTCCACCGGCGGCGTCAACGTGCTCTACGGCGTGGCCGCGCTGTCCGCGAACGACGCCTGGGCGGTGGGTTACTACTTCGCCGGCAACGGTGCGAATCAGACGCTGGTCGAGCACTGGAACGGCATGGCCTGGAAGGTGCAGAAGAGCCCCAGTCCCCCATCTGCGGGCGGCGACTACCTCGACGGCGTGGCCGCGGTGTCCGCGAACGACGCCTGGGCGGTGGGCTACTACTACAAGGGCAACAACGCGCAAACGCTGGTCGAGCACTGGAACGGCAAGGCCTGGACGATGGAGAAGAGTCCCGACCCGTCCACGAGCTTCGACCAGCTCTTAGGGGTCGCCGCGGTGTCGGCGAGCGATGTCTGGGCGGTGGGCTCCTACTCCAAGGGACCGACCAACGATCAGACGCTGGTCGAGCGCTGGAACGGCAAGGCCTGGAAGGTGCAGAAGAGCCCCGACCCGTCGACCAGCGACAACGAGCTCCAAGGCGTGGCCGCGGTGTCTGGGAGCGACGCCTGGGCGGCGGGCGCCTACTACACGACCCCGACCACCACTCGGACGCTGGTCGAGCACTGGAACGGCAAGGCCTGGAAGGTGCAGAAGAGCGCCGACCCGTCCACCAGCGCGAACTCGCTCCAAGGCGTGGCCGCGGCGTCCGGAAAGGACGCCTGGGCGGTGGGCGACTACTCCAACGGCACCACCGCCGGGACGCTGGTGGAGCGCTGGAACGGCAAGACGTGGAAGGTGCAGAAGAGCCCCAACCCAAGCGGCTCTGCCAGTATGCCCGACCTCGACAGCGTGGCCGCTGCGTCCGCGAGCGACGCCTGGGCGGTGGGCTACTACTTCAAAGGCCCCGTCGTCCGAACGCTGATCGAGCACTGGAACGGCAAGGCCTGGAGTGGCTAAGCCGCACACTTGACGCATCTCGTCCCCACAGCCGGCCCAAGAAGGGCGAATGGTCGTGCGCGGGCGGTTACCTGCCAGTACGGTCGCGGTGCTTGCACCCCGGCCAGCAGCAGGGCCGGCGCTGGCCTTCCTCCAGCTCTTCCCGGGTCCGGCGGATGCGGCGCTGGCGGGTCGCCTCCTGCTTGGCATCCTCGACCCAACAGATGAACTCATTGCGGGCTAACGGCGTGATGTCTTTCCAGGCATCGAGTGCCGTGGCGTTCGAGACGAGCGCGCTCCGCAGGTCCGCGGGCAGCCGATGCACCGCCCCACCGGGCACTCGCTCGTGACTCACGGGGCCATGGTAGGGCGTCGAAGTCCCACCGCCGCCGCGCGCACTGCCACTCAGCGAACGGCGCGTCCGAACCGCAGTGACAGCGACCGCAGCTGCTCGGTCAGCTCGGGGGGCTCACGGACTTCGAAGTCGACGCCGAGCATCGCCACGCGCAGCGCGAGCCACATCAGGTTGTCGTCGCCCGTCCGAAATTCGCAGGTGTGTGCGTCGGTTGGCTTGACCACGCCCCAGGATGCGGGAACTCGGCCCGCCATCTGCTCGGCCGGCGCGTGCAGGATCACGAGCGCCTCATAGCGATTGGGAGCACCGCTGATGCTCTGCTCGACGAATGCGGCAGCATCATCTGCCGGCAGCTTTCGCGGCTTGAAGCGCGCACCGTTCGCGGTAGCTCGGGTCAGGCGGTCGAGGCGGAACGTGCGCCAGTCCTCGCGTCCCCGGTCCCATGCCACGAGGTACCAGCGCCGGCCGTGGTTTACGAGCGCGTGCGGCTCGACGACCCGGCGTGTCTCGGCGCCATCGCGGCTGCGGTAGGCGAAGCGCAGGCACTCCTCATCACGGCACGCGGCCGCGATCACCGTCAGCTGCTGCGGGTCGACAGTCGGGCCGGTTACCGGAAGCGTGACCGTCGCCGATCCCAGTGCGCGGACCCGCCTGCGCAGATGCGACGGCAGGACCTGCTCGAGCTTGACGAGCGCTTGGACGGCCGTTTCCTCAATCCCCGCGACCGACGCGCGCGCCGCGGTGCGGAGGCCGACCGCGGTCGCGATTGCCTCCTCGTCGCTGAGCAACAACGGCGGCATGGCGGTGCCGGCACGAAGGCGGTAGCCGCCGGCGGGGCCAGTCAGCGACTGCACCGGGTAGCCGAGCTGACGCAGCCGCTCGATGTCTCGCCGGATGGTTCGGCCCGATACCTCGAGTCGGTCGGCGAGTTCGTTGCCCGGCCAGTCCCGGCGCGCTTGGAGCAGCGAAAGCAGTTCGAGGAGACGGCTCGCGGTCTGGTTCACCCTGACTTCATCGTCGGAGGGATTTAGGACAAATCCTGACCTAGTAGCGCCGTATTTTGACCGGCGATGTCAACCGACGAGAAGGGAGAACCAATGATCGAGCGCGACGGATACCTGCCGGGCGTCCCGTGCTGGGTAGACACGAGCCAGCCCGACCCGGAGGCTGCAGTGGCCTTCTACCGTGGCCTCTTCGACTGGGACATCGAGGACACGATGCCTGAAGGCGCGCCCGGCAGCTACTACATCGCCCGTCTGCGCGGCGGCGACGTCGCCGCGGTCGGTTCTCAAAGAGAGGGCGACCGGACGGCGGCGGTGTGGAACACCTACATCTGGACGCAGAGCGCCGACGAGACCGCCTCGAAGGTATCGGCGTCGGGCGGGCGAGTGCTGGTGGAGCCTTTTGACGTCATGGACGCCGGCCGCATGGCAGTGTGCTCCGACCCCGAAGGCGCCGTCTTCTGTGTCTGGCAGGCCAAGAACCATAAGGGCGCGCGGATCGTCAACGAGCCCGGATCGCTGAACTTCAACGGCCTGAACACGCGCGACCTGGAGGGCGCAAAATCCTTCTACGGCTCCGCGTTCGGATGGGAGACGCTCGACTTCGGAGGCGGCGCGCAGGGGTGGCGTCTTCCGGGTTATGGCGAGTTTTTGGAGCGCCGTGACCCCGGCCTGCGCGAGCGGATGGCGCAGAGCGGCGCACCCGAGGGGTTTGCGGACGTCGTGGCGACGCTCAACCCGATCCCCGACGATCAACCCGACGTCCCGCCGCATTGGAGCGTGACCTTCGCCGTCGAGGATGCCGACGCCGTCGCAGCGAGGGCCAGCGAGTTGGGTGGTCGCGTGCTCATCCCACCGTTCGATGCTCCCTGGGTCAGGATGACGGTCATCGCCGACCCCCAGGGGGCCACGTTCACCGCGAGCAGGTTCGTGCCCGAGAACGCGGACCTAAACACCGAGGCCAACCGGACGGCCAGCGCCTGAAGCGGCGTCTACCCTGGGCCTATGGCCCGCGCCAACTCAAGAAGGTCAAGTGGAGCCCTTCAGCTTGCCCGCTCCATCCGCTCTGCCGTCGGCAGGGCCGCTTTCCAGCGCCCTGGGGCGGGCAAGCACGGCGGGTCGCCTCGTGCGCAGAACCGCCGCGCGCGCCAGTCGACGCGCCGGGCACTGCGCGGCGGCGACTGGTAGCGCCGGTCGTCAGCGTCCGCGCACGGCTCGCCGGGGAGAGAGCGCCGAGACCTTCGGGAGCCACTCGGCGACCGCGGCTTCGATAGCGGCACCGCCTCTGAGACTGTGACTGCCCGGAACGCGGACGATGGTCCTCCTCGGACCCGAGGGTGGTGTACCGAACGGATCACGCTCCCCCTGCACCACGAGCACGGGCACGTCCACCGCTTCGAGCTCTGCCAGGCGGCTCTTTGTCGGGTCGTCAACACGACCGGGGGGGTGCAGCGGAAACGCGAGGCAAATCACGGCAACTGCGCCAGCCTCAGCAGCCGTCCGGCACGCCACCCTCGCGCCGGCCGATCGGCCGCCCACCACGAGCGGGACCTCTCCCAACCAGTCGTCGCGCAGGTGCGCGATCGTCGCGAGCCAGGCGGCGTCGAGTTGGCGAGCGGGCGCCTGGGCGCGCCGACCCGCTACCCGGTAGGGCTGCTCAACCAAAGCCACACTAAGGTTGAGCCCGGCCGCGGCCCGCGCCGTCGCGGCTAGGTCGGCCGTATCGACTCCGCCTCCCGCCCCGTGCCCAAGCACCAAGGCTCCGACGGGCTGCTCAACCAGCTCCAGATGCGCTCGGGCCGGGCCGTGGGGCGTCTCGAGCTCTCGGACCATGTCTAGGCCATTGGCGCCTGTAGCGGCGCTGGCTCGCTCGCCGCGTGTGGCGCCGTGAGATTGAGGACCCCAGCCAATGCGACGAACCCGCCGAGCAGGGCAAAGGCGAGCGTCGCCTCGTGGTGGGCGAGCGCGATCCCGATGAGAGGGACCACAACCATGGGAACTACATTCGGGCCGGTCTGCACCAGCGCGAGGGTCGCGGTGGCCCGCGCCGGGAACAACCGCTGGGCGCTATCGACCATGACCGCGTACGGAAGCGCGAAGCCCACGCCCATCAGGAGGGCGGCGACCACCGCGCTCGCGAGTGACGAGCTCGCGCCAAGCAGAACCAGGCCGGCGGTCGCGAGCGTTAAGCCTCCCGCGGCGAGCGGGCCAAACCGCCATCCGGCCGCGGCCAAGCGAGCGCCGACCGGGCGAACGACGGTTGGAAGCCCGAAGACGACGAACGCCAGGGCGCCGGCGACCGCCGTGCGAATGCCGCCGTCGGTGAGATATGCCACAAACCAGGCGCTCACGATCAGGGGGACCCCGTTGGCCGCGACGAAGAGCGCGAGCAGCCGCCACACGGCGCCGCTGCGAACGGCCGCGGCGAGAAACTCGCGGTCGGGTCGCGCAGCCGGCGCGCCGGCCACACGACCCCGAAGCACGATCAGCGGCGCGACACACACCGCGGTCGACACGAGGAAGCCGACGCGCCAGTTCGTACCTGCGTCTTGGACACGCCGCCGACCGCCAAGGCGACGGCGATCCCAAGTGAAATTGCTCCCCCGAACAGCCCCATCAGCCGCATGCCCCCCAACTCCCGCGCCATGACCGGCCCCACTATCAGCGCGATGCCCGACCCGACGCCGACAAGGACCCGCGCCACCAATAGCGCCCAGAAGGCCGGGCCAACTGCAAATAGCGCCTGACCCGCAGCCATCGTCGCAGCGGCGATCGCGCCTCCACGAACCACCCCGATCCGCGAAGCGAGCGGCACGGATAACGGCGTCGCGAGCACTATCGCGGCGAAGTACACAGTTCCTGAGAGCAGCCCGACCTCGGCCAGCGAGACGTCGAAGTGGCTGGCGAGTGGGTTTACGACCGGCCCGATGTTGCCTGCTCCCCACCCCAATGCGACCCCGAGGAGGACCGGGCTCCACGCTTGCAACCGTGGCCGAATCGGATCCCTCCTCGCTAGGGGAAAGTTCTCACGTCGTCCGAGCCCCGCGCCGACGAAGCATGAGCGCGCGCAGGACCACCACAAGGACCATCACCAGGACGAGGGCGAGCGTGGCCAGAAGGCTGTAGTGCGTGATCGCCTTGGCGACGTCGACCGCCGAGTGCCCGATCGCGTAACCGAGCCCGACGATGAGGGCGACCCATAGCAAGGTTCCGATCAGATCGAGGAGGATGAAGCGGCGCAGCCGCATCCCCGTCCAGCCCGCGGCCGCGTAGATCAGTGCGCTCGGAACTGGGAGAAAGTAGGCGAGGACCACAGCCCAAGACCCGTAACGCTCGAGCATGCGTATGGCGCGCTCTGTCCGTCGCGCACCCCGGGGTCCGCTTCCGCCGAGGTATTTGGCGATGTCCGGGCCCCATAGTCGGCCAGCCCACCATGTGAACGGGTCGGCCATCATCAGCGTCGGGAGGGGAGCTAGCAGCGCCAACACGATCGACGCCTGGCCGATCCGCGCGAACGCACCGCCGGCAACCATCGCGGCGGTCGAGCCACGCAGCGCCTCGAGCAGGACTGGGTTGCTGCCGATGAGCGAGGGCACCGCCGGGATAAGCAGGAGCGAATACGCGGCGGCGAGCCCGAGGGCCGTGGCACAGATCACTCGACGGCGACGTAGGCCTTCTCGATCCCGGGTGACTTCCATCAGCGGGGCTTAGATTTCCGGTGCGGGAGGTGCGGCATCAAGCGTCTGATCAGCAATGTTCACAAAGGTCGCCGTACGCCGACTTCGTCTAGGTGGCTGAGCAGATCGCCGGGGTCGTCGTAGACGCGAAAGGCGCCCGAATAGATCAACTCTTCGCGACCATAGCCGCCCGAGAGCAAGCCGATGCCGAGCGCGCGCGCTCGTCTCGCGGCGAGGAGGTCCCACACACTGTCCCCAACCACGACGCTATTTCTGACGTCGGCTCCAATCAGTTCGGCGGCGGTGATGAACAGGTCTGGGTCGGGCTTGGCGTAGCGGACCTGGTCGCGCGTGACGAGTGGAGTCTCGGCCGGCAGGCCCAGCAACTCGATCGAAAGCCTCGCGTACCGCTCGGGCCCGCTAGTTGCGATCGCCCAGGGGACTTGGTTTTCGCTGAGCGTCGCGAGCAGCTCGCCGGCCCCGGGGAGAGCGCGAACACTCTCGAAGCGACGGACGAACGCCTCGGCGTGCAGGTTCGGAAGCGTCGCGATGACGTCGCGATCGAGCTCGGACTCCAGCTCGCGCGCCAAGGCGTTGACGAACAGCCCCCCGCTCATCCCGATTCGCCTGTGGATCTTCCACACGGGGAGGTTGATCCCCACGCGCTCGAGCGCTTCGCGCCACGCGATCACGTGTTGATAGACGCTGTCCACGAGCGTCCCGTCGAGGTCGAACAGGAACGCCGGCTGGTCGCGGCTGGGCAGTCCCATAGAGGGATCCTCTCATCTGCGACCGCTCGGCCGGGCGGACGCTTCGGCAGGCCTCTGCAAAGCGGGACCGACCGGCGCCGTTAGAACGGCAGGCTCTCGACGACAACTCGACCTGCCGGCCACTGCGCCTCGTCCCGTAGCGCTCGCCACATTGTTCGCTGCGGGATCGGCATATAACCGGCGGGCTGGCGTACGAGGACCTCTGACTTGACTTCGGCAAACCCGAGCTTTCGGTACAGTCCCGTCCGATCGTCGTGGCAGAAGAGGAGTGCGAATGGCGGCCCGAGGCTAAGCGCGATCCTCAGCGCCGCTTGTACGACATCACGCGCGAATCCACGGCCGCGGTGGTGGGCGTTCACGATCACCCCGCCGAGGCCCACGACGTCGAAACGATCGTGTTCCACCTCGACCTCAGCGAGTACGAGCCCGGTGGACGCGACCAGCCGATCCATACCGTCACGAAGTCCCACGTGTCGATCCTTCGATCGGAAGTGCAGCGTGCTGCCCTTCGCATCGAATGGGTCGGGCTCGTCGCCTTCGAGTTGGCTTCGCTGCTCTTCTGTCAGCGCGCCGAATTCAACGACCTCCACGCCCCCATGCAAGCAGGCCGCGCTCGGCGCACGAGGAGGAGTAGCAACGGCTTTGGTTCGCTCGGTCTCAGTATCCGCCGCTGTACCTGGCCGTGAATGACTTCTTCGCGCAGCTACCGATCTTGACCGTACCCCTCGCCTTCCTGCTTGTCACGAACGAGCCGTTCACGACCGCGTGGGCGTGACTCGTCGTCGAGCCAGAGAACGAGAACTTCCCACGTTTGATCCCGATCCTGGGGATGCGCCAGGTCGTGTTGTGGCAGTAGCCATCGCTCGTCAGAGCAAGTGACTTGCCGGTCGATGACACCTTCAGCTTCACCGAGCCGATGTAGATGCTCTTCTTAAGCGGGTTTGCAGCGAGCGCAACGCCTGGAGCTGCCGCGGCGAAAACGATCGTCGCGACGAGCGCGCCACGCTTCAACCGCGAGCCTGTAGTCATCTCCGTCTCCCTTGTTCGAGTGGCTACGCGTGGGCCTTCCCCGGCCAGGCGGCGCAAGCTAGCAGTGCGACTAGCGCACTGCAATGAAGCCCTAGCGAGAGGTCACGGTCTCAAGCGAGGTTCCCGTCGCCCTGATTCCGAGGAGGATCCGGGCCGCCGTCGGGTGCCCCCGGTCGCCGACGAGGAAACCGCGCGCGCGCCGGCTTTGGCCGGCGAGGCGTCGGCGCACAGCCGACGCCTCGCCCCTATCCGATCACGTCCGGTACTCGTCCTTGCGCCAGGCCCGGTCCTCGTCCGGCTGGGCCTTCGGCGTGCGCTTGAGCAGGAAGGAGTGGTAGGGCGCGACGAACGGATCGGGCGCCAACACGGTGTAGGTGTGGTAAACGGTGCCGTTGTCCCGGGCGAAGGCGATGAAACCCGGGCCCTCGCGCAGACCGTCCTCGAGCTTGGCTCCGACCTGCTGCGACCAGTCCTTCAGGAACGGAGGCGGGTCGTCGATCATGGCCTTGATCTCGGGGATCTGCTGCGCCTGTTCAGGCTTGAGGGCGAGCCCGAAGTCGAACGGAAACTCGGTTCGATACGTCGACACGTAAGGGAAGTCCCACCCCATCCGCTGCTTGTAGGCGGCAAGCCGGTCTATCGGCGCGCGCGAAAAGCAGATCAGGGTCACGTCGCGTTGGTTTAGGTGCACGCGCGCGCCACCGATCTCGTCGCCCAGGTTCGTGCACCCCGGACACGCCCCCAGCTCGTAGTCGGGCCCGAACATGATGTTGTAAGCGAGGAGTTGCGAGCGCCCCTCGAACAGGTCGGCCAGCGTCTTGCGCCCGTCCTCGGTGTCGAACTCGTACTCCTTCTCCACCGGAACCCACGGGAGCTGGCGGCGCCGCTCGGTCACCTTCCGGCCGAGCTCGGCGTACTCGGCCTCGAGCTTGGCGAGCTCGGCGCGGGCCGCCTGCCATTCGTCACGGGTCGCGGTCATGTGCTCTGTCATCGGTTACCTCCTAAGACGCTTGGTCGTCAGCCTAGGTGGTTGCGCCGGGTCTCGACGGGCGCCTCACTCTGGCCTCGGAAGCTAAGACCAGCGGACGAAGCCCAACTCATCGGCCCGTCAGGCGGTGACCGCGACCAGCTTGCCGTCCTCGGAGATGGCCTCCGCGGGAGCTTCCCGCTCGATCTCGCGCTCGCGCACCAGCCACAACGCCAGAGCGGCCCCGGCGAACGCGACGGCGGCGCCGATCACCAGGATGCCGTTGAGTCCAGTGAGGAACCCCTGGTGGGTCGCTGCGACGGTCAGCTCGCGCGCGCCGTGCGGAATCGCGCGCGTCGCGGCCGCGAGGCGACCGCCGGTGAGCGCCTCGACGAGTTGGCGCGGTCGGTCACCCTCGGCGGCCGGAGTACCCGACACGAGAGTCGCCACCTTGGAGGATCCACGGGCAAGGAAAATCGCTCCCCAGGCCGCGGTGCCGACCGCGATGCCCACCTGGCGAAAGGTGTCGTTGACTCCGGCGGCCATGCCGCTGCGCTCCTTCGGGACCACGCTCAGGGCGACGTCGGCGATCACTGGGTTGAGGATCCCCACGGCCAGGCCGCCGACGATGAAGCCGGGGAGGAGCGCGGTCCAGCCGGAGCCGAGGTCGAGGCCGGACATCAGCACGAGCCCGACACCTGTCCCCGCGAGCCCGATCGCCATCAGTACGCGCGCGTGCACGCGCCCGAGGAGGGCGCCGGCGAGCGGGGCGACGGCGAAGGCGCCGAGCGTGATTGGGAGGTAGCGCAAACCGGCCTGCAGCGGCGAGTAGTGCAGGAAGTCCTGGAGGTAGAGGGTGAGGTACAAGAACAGCGCGAACATAGATGCCGAGACGGCGACCGCCGCGAGCTGTACCCCGGTGAAGGCACGCCGGCGGAACAGACCGAGCGGCAGCATCGGCTCGGCCACGCGAGCCTCGACCACGATGAACGCTGCCAGCAGCGTCGCGGCTGCCCCGAGCTCGGCGACGATCTGGGCGCTCCCCCAGCCATCGTCATTGCCTCGCAGCAACGCGAGCACCAGCAGAAACAGACCGCCGCTGAGCGTGACCAGACCGAGCCAGTCGATCCGGGTGGCGTTCGGGTTGCGGGACTCGCGCACCTTGAGGTACGTGACGACGAGCGCCGCGATGCCGACGGGCACGTTGATGAAGAACACCCACCGCCAACCGAGTCCGTCTGTGATGGCGCCGCCGACCAGCGGGCCGATCGCCACCGACGCGCCGATTGTCGCCCCATAGATTCCCATCGCCGTGCCGCGTTCCCTGCCCGCCGGAAACTCTTGCGCGACCAGAGCGAGAGAGACGGCGAACATCGCGGCGCCGCCGACGCCCTCGACCGCGCGCGCCACGTTCAGCGTAGTCGCGTCCGGCGCCAGCCCGGCCGCAAGCGAGGCGAGCGCGAAGACCACCAGACCAGCGGCGAACACCGCGCGGCGCCCCAGCCGGTCCGCCAACGACCCAGCGGTGAGGACGACCGCCGCCAGCGCGAGCGTGTATGCGTCGATCACCCACTGGAGATCGTTGAAGTTGGCGTGCAGGTCTTTGGCGATCGAGGGCAGCGCCGTGTTGACGACCGTGATGTCGAGCAGCAGCATGAACGTCGCCACGCTCACCGCGGTCAATGTCCACCATTTCCGAGCCATGTTTTCTCCTTCGCTTCCGGCTATAATCGTCAGGAGGCTTTATAAGGTCACCTGACCATTCGGTCACCTTATCAGGCGTCCTGACGTTATGCAAGAAGAATTTGAGACCCGTGTCCCTCCGCCCTTCATCCGGCTGCTCGGCGTGGCGTTCGACGAATTCGCAGAGGAGCTCGGTGTGCGGGTGGCGGCGGCCGGGTACGCGGACATCCGGCCGGGCCACGGGTGTGTGTTCGGCAACATCGATCCCGAGAACGGCTCACGCCTGACCGAGCTCGCGGAGCGGGCGAAGATGACCAAGCAGTCGGTCGGCGAGGTCACGAGCGACCTCGAGCAGCGTGGCTACCTGGAGCGCGTGGCCGATCCCAGCGATGGCCGCGCCAAGATCATCCGCCTGACAACACGCGGTCGCGAGGCGTATGTGATCGGGCGCGAGCTGATCGATGAGCTCGAGCGTGAGTGGGCAGAGCGCTACGGCGAGGACCGCTTGGCCGCGCTCCGGGAGGCGCTCGAGGCGGTTACGGCGCAGCGGCTCGGCGCGCTGCCGGCCTGAGCTAGTACGCGGCTCTCAGCCCGCGGGGCGCTCGATCACGCTGCCGCGTACTGCGCGGCCTCGGGGACGCGGTGGCGGTTGCGCCCGATCAGTTCGACGAGCTCGTGACCCGTCACGTACTCGTGCGCGGCGACGATCAAGCCCTGCCGGATCTGGTGAAGGGCGAAAAAGGGCCCCACGTCTCCCGCTCCCGGCACCGCCAGCGATCCCGCGGCCAGTGTCATATCCGTCCCGACATCACGTACTTCACGAAGGACGACGCGAAACGCCTGCGGCGACCTCGCCAGTTGCGCAAACCAGGCACGCACTCCTTCATGCCCGCGGTAGGTACGATCGATGCCGCTCACGCACGATGGGTGGAAGTCGACGTCCCGGTCCAGCCGCGTGAGCATGCCGTGGAGATCCCGCCGGTTGAATGCCTCGATCCACTCCCAGACCAGGCTCTGACGGGTCGGCTGCTTTGCCTTGCGCGTCGTGATCGCTGCTGGGGTCAACGCAGGGCCTCGGCGCGAGGCGACCAGTGAGCGGTGTAACGCTGAGGGGCCGGGAACACCGAGAGCGACAGCTTGACCGCGGTGCCCGTGCGCGCGATGCAATGCTCGACGACCAGCCAGCGTGCTCTGGGCTTAAGCGTCAGCCCGCACCTGGGACAGTCGAGGTGCAGCACGCCGCTGCGGGGCAACCTGTCGACGACTGACAGCTCCGGCATCGGCGCACGATTTTTTCACGGCCTCTTACCGGCTGTCAAGTAAGAACTGACCTACCGGCTGGTCAGTACCTACCGGCCGGTTAGTAGGTTAGAATGCCGAGCCCGGATGTCGAGCGCTTCTCGAGCCGCAACAGAGGGCTCCGCCCCAGACACGCGCACCCGCATTCTCGACACCGCCCTGACCCTATTTACGGAGCAGGGATTCACCAGCACGAGCCTGCAGCAGATCGCTGACCGCCTCGGCGTCACCAAGGCGGCGCTCTACTACCACTTCCGCTCCAAGGACGACCTCTTGGAGGCCCTAGTCACCCCTGCGGTCTCCGACATCGAGAACCTCCTCGACAAATACGCCGACTCAGCGAGGACCCCCGCCGACCGCCGGCACTTCATGGAGGATTACCTCGACTACCTCATCGCCCACAGGCGCCTTCTGGCCTTCGTGGTCCGGGACCTGGCCAGCCTGGCCCACCCCGCTCTCACCGCTGGAAGTCAACAACGCCAAGCCCGCGTCAACGCGATGCTCGCCGGCGAGCACCTCGACTTCAACGAGCAGATCCGTGTCGCGCTGGCACTCCACGGAATTGGCGCCGTGATCGCGCAAAACCCGGACGCCGACCCTGAGCGCCTGCGCCAGGCTCTACTGGAAGCCGCGAGCTCGCTGCTGCGACCGAGGCGGAGCCGGAAGCGCGCCTAGGGGGTCGAAGACCAGCTCAGCGTCAGGCTTCGAGCAGCTCGGTGTCCGCGTCGGCGTAGGGCGGCGCACAGCAGCAGAGGAGGACGAGTGGTTCCCGCCCATCTGACCACAGCTTGTGGGAAGTGCCGGGCGGTATGACCACGCAGTCACCCGCGCGTACGGGTCGGTCTTCCTCTCCCAGGCGCATGCGCCCGCTTCCATGCGTGAAGAGATAGATCTCCTCGCTGCGGCGGTGAAGGTGGGCGATGGTCGCGCTCCCGGGGTGCACGACAGCCTCGGCCAGGCTCTGATTCGTTGCATTGCCCGAGGGGATGCCGGCGAACTCGCGGATCGTTGACCCGTCCGCGGTGATGAAAGCCTCACGCTGCTCTGAACGCACGATGTCCACGACGCGATCTTATGCCTCCGCGACGCCCAGGATCACGCTCGCTGGAACCTCTATGCGACCATCGGCGGCGACGAACTGAGACAGCGTCTGCTGCGCTCCAATCCGAACCGCTTCGGCCGCGTCAGGGTTCAGGCCGGCCACTGTCTGGGCGAGCGGGGCAGCCATGTCCAGCGTCTCGGCCCAGAACTCATCGAAGCTGGCGTAGCGCTGAGGGAACTCCAGGTGTTCGGTGCGTACTTGATCGAAGCCGGCGGCGCGCAGCCGCCGCTCCAGGTCGTCTGCGTCATGCAGCGCGAACGGGCTCGGGGCTGAGGGATCGGGCGGTGGCAGGACGCCCTGCGCCACCAGCGAAATCATCGGCGCCGACATCCACAGGTTCTGGTCGGGACGACCCCACGTAGCCAACGCCAGTCGCGCGCCCTTTCGAAGTGCCAGCCGCGTGCGGCGCATGGCCTCATCGGGGTCAGCCATCAGCATGTATCCCCAGCGGCATAGGGCCGCGTCAAATGCCCCCGGCTCCAGTTCGAGTCGCTGGGCGTCGATGACCGCGAACTCGACGTTCTCCAGTCCGAGCTCGGCAGCCCGGCGTCGTGCGACCGCGATCATCTCGGGAGCCTGGTCGGTGCAGAGTAGGTGCCCGTCGGGACCCACCCGCCGCGCCGCCATGAAGCCCGTCTCCCCCGGTCCGGCCGCGAGCTCGACCACACGCTGTCCAGGCTGGGGGTCGATCGCGTCCACGAGCCACTTCGAGACGGGCGCCGTCCTTTCGCGAAGGGGCCTCTGCCGCCGCTCCCATCCCTCCGCCGCCCGACGCCATAGCTCCCTCTGCCGCTCGTCCTGCTCCTGTCGACTCAAAGCCTCCATGATTCAAGCCGACGCGCCCGCCGTAGCGAGCGCGTCGAACGGGTCGTCGCTTGTCACGCCCCCGGGTAGCGCCTTGACCGCCGCAGTGAACTTAGCCCACGCAGCGCTCGCGGCGTCCCCTGTCAACCGTCCGTAAAGCTCAGCCAGGGTTCCGTCGTCACCGAGGCTGACCATCGCCTGAGCGACCTCGCCGAGGCTGTGCCCCTGGCTGATGAGCCAGGAGAGGAATGCCATCCCGCAGCCGACGCTATAGGGGTCCTGGTCGGTGTGCTCGGTCTGGTCGACCCAATTGGGCATGCCGTCCTGCACCCATTGGGGGGCCGTGGCGAAGTCGGTCAAGGCATTGGAGCCGACCACCGCGGCACACCACCGGGACAGTGCCTCGCCTGTGCTGTAGCCGCACAGCTGGCCGTTCATCGCGCATTCGCTGAGCTCCGCCTCGAATAGGGCGATGACGCGGGTCGAGTTGCCATAGGACGCGTCGACCTCGATCGCGCCGCCGGTCGCGAAGTCACACCCCCCGTGATCGGCGCCGCCGGTGCCGTCGGTCTGCCCGTTGAGCGCGAACACGATCGCTTCAACGGCGCCCCCGGTGATCCCGAAGATGGCGTTGTTCTGCGCAACCACCCGGTCGGCGGCCGCGAGCAGGTCCTTGGCGTTCTGGAGGGCGGGACTTCCCAGCGAGGGGTCGACGTACACCGTGACTCCGCTCGTGCTCGTGCCGACGAGCTCAGAGGTGCCCGTGTAGCTGGGCCACGCCGGCCCCGTGACACGACGCGGCGGCGCAACCGATTGCAGCGGCGGACGCAGGGGATGTGGAGCCATCGAATCCTCCGGGGGCGACGTCGACCAGCATATTGCCTCGACGGGCTTCAGACGACTTCGTTGAGCGCTTGCTCGAGCGGCTGTTCCCCGCCGTTGACGTAGAGAACGTGGCGTGACGCGCGCTCGTCTTCCAGTAGGCGCGCGAGCAACGCAGCGACGTCGTCGCGTGCCACCTGACCGCGGAAGGGCTCTGCGTCGATGCGCAGGCGACCACTTCCGGGATCGTCGGTTAGGCGGCCGGGCCTGACCACCGTCCACTCGCGATCGCTTCGCATGACTGCCTCGTCAGCCTCGCCTTTTGCGCGCAGGTAAACGCTGAATGCGTCGTCTCCGCTCGGAGGATGCTCCGTGCCGACTGAGCTGACGATCAAATAGCGCGGGACGCCCGCGGCCGTGGCGGCATCGAGCAGCTTGATCGCGCCGTCTCGGTCCATGGTGAGCTTTCGCGCTGGACCGCTGCCAGACCCCGCGCCCGCTGCGAACACTGCTGCGTCGGCGCCTTGAATCGCCCCGGCGATCTCGTGGACCTCCGCGCGTTCGAGGTCGCAGACCACGGGGGACGCACCCTGCCTGCTGATATCGGTTGCGTGATCGGGGTTCCGGATCAAGCCGACCACGGTGTCGCCGCGGGCGACGAGCAGGGCGATCAGCCGCGTTGCGATCTTCCCGTGTGCTCCAGCAATGGCTACGACCACGGCGAACGATCCTAGCCGTGACCGGACGCGGCCGCGGCTCAGCCGGCGAGTCCCTTGTCGCGCAACTCCCGTTCTGCCGACTCGCCCTTGGTGAGCCCGTCGAGGCCCACGCCCCGGAGCACGGCCGGGGCCTTGGTGAACTGGATGTCGCGGTAGTCGACCACCTGAACGTGGTTGCCCCAGGGATCGTAGAAATCGAGCGAACCGGAGGACTGCACGGCCACGCCGGCCTCTCGCATGGCCATCCGGACCGCTTCCTTGTCGTCGACGACCAACCCGAAGTGGCGTGCACCGTCGTCTGGTTGTGTGCGGCCGGCCGAGAGTGCAATGAACTGGTCGCCCATATCTATGAAAGCCATCCGTCCGCCGCGACCGCGCAGCTTGAACTCGAAGAACCGTCCATACCAGCGCAACGCGTCCTCGATGTCCCCGACCTCGAGCGCGACATGATTTATCCCAACGAGCCGTGCCAAGGTGGCAAATGCTCCTCCTCTACGAGCACGGTGTCCATTGGTAATTGGTCCTAAGCCGCCGCGAGCCGACGGCGATCGCGCGGACGGCCCGATAATTGCTCCGTGCCTGAGTTCGCCCAGCCGCTGCGCGAGCAAGACGCCGACCCCGACCCCTTGCGACAGTTCGCCACCTGGTTTGCGCACGCGGCGGCCGCCGGCGTCCGCGCCCCCGAGGCAGCCGCGCTTGCGACGGCCACACCGGACGGTGCTCCCTCGGTGAGGATCGTGCTGGTCAAGGAGGCCCAAGCCGACGGGTTCGTCTTCTACTCGAACTACGCAAGCCGCAAGGGCCAGGAGCTCGCCGCCAACCCGCGCGGCGCGCTGCTCTTCTACTGGGATCCACTCGGACGCCAGGTAAGGGTCGAGGGTCAGGTAAGTCGCACCAGCGCGGCCGAGTCGGCCGCCTACGTTCATAGCCGGCCACGGGGCAGCCAACTGAGCGCGCTCGCCTCGCCGCAAAGCGCCGTGGTGCCGAGCCGCGAAGAGCTCGAAGGGCGCGTGGCGCAGCTTGCAGAGCGCTATCGCGGCACCGATCTGCCGCTGCCAAAGACTTGGGGCGGCTTCCGCTTGCTGCCCCAGACATTCGAGTTCTGGCAGCATCGCGAGGATCGCCTCCACGATCGGCTGCGCTACCTACGCGCGCAGGACGGTGGTGGGTGCGCGAGCGACTGGCGCCGTAATTCTCAGCCGGCGCCCGGACCTCAGGCGTCAACCAGCGCGGCGGACTTATCCATCGCGTCCCAGGCCTGAGCGACATCGGGACGACGCGAGAGGCCGCAGGCCGCCGCCAGGTCCACTTGGCGCCCGGCCAACCCCTCGATCCGCGCCAGTAGGCGCCGCTCCTCGTCGAGGCTCAGGAGCTCGTGCACGCATCCCGCGATGAACCTGATCTCGTCTGGGATATCGAGGTCGCGTAGCGGCGCGTACCACTGCTCGTCAAAGGTGGGCGGCTCCTCCGCGGCGGCGAACGGAGCGTGGATGTACTCGAGCGGCCTGTCCGCGGGCCACCGGCGGGGAAGCTCGTTGGCGAGCAGGACCACGGGACGGACGTCACGCATGTGCCCCAACGCCTTGTGGTTCATGTCGCCGAGGCACAGGTGCACGCCGAACCGCGTGCCGGGTTCGGTCCGCCGAGGGAGGTCCGTGATCCGCTGCGCCATTTCGGAGGCGGCCCCGGGCTGGCCCTCGGGGGGAGTCCCGGCGATCGCGATCAGGGGCACGGGCATCTCGAGCTGGAAGACGACGTCGCCTTGCGACTTTTCCTGCACGGCGCGGACCTGGCGCGCGGTCGCCTCCAGGCACGGTTCGTAGATCTGCGGGGAGAAGCCAGCCTCGCCGAAGGCGTCCACGGCGAGGTCGAGATGCAGCGGCACTCCAACCTGGAAGTCGAGGTCCGGACGCTCATACTGCTTGCGGAGCTCTGCAAATACCGGATAGCTCGTCTCAAACGCCTCGGCCATCACGAGGTAGGGCTCGAGGTTGTCGGCGGTCAGTTCGTGTCCGTCCTTGACGCGCCACTGGGGCGTCTTTTCATACGAGGAGAAGTCCCCTTCGCGGACCAACTCGAGGTCGGGGTGCTCGGGCAGACGATCGATAATCGCCCGGATCCACCACGAACGCTCCCCGGTCTCGCCGTCGCTGAGGGTCCGCAGATACGGCGAGAGGCGGTTTAGCGCCGTGTCCATGGCCTCCCGCGCCGAGGAGCCGGGGATACCGCCGACGAGATGTACCGAGCGCGCCATCGTGAAATCAAAGCTTTATCAGCGTCGGCGCCCCGGCGCAACGTGGTCGTGGCCTTGGGCGCGATAATGGCGGCGTGCGCGAGCCCGGCGCCAGACGGATCTGCGTCGCCGGCAAAGTGGCCGACCGCTCGCTTCGCGAGGACGTACGGGCACGGGCGCAAAGACTCGGAGTCCACGGATGGGTGCGCCTCCTCGACGACGGCACGCTCTGCGTGCACGCCGAAGGCAAGCCCTCCGCGCTCGAGGAGATGGTCTCGGATCTCGGCGCGCTGAAAGGCGTTGATTCCATCTCAGAGCGTCCGGTCCGGGCCGAAGGACACGAGCAGTTCGCGATCCGTGGTGTGCCGGCCGGCGTCTTCGTGGTCCAGGAGCACCTGGCGACGGCTCATCACTTCGACCTGCGCCTCGAGGTCGCCGGGGCGATGCGCTCCTGGGCGGTGCCTAAGGGCCCGTCACTGGACCCGACTGTCAAGCGCCTGGCGATCGAAGTGGAGGACCACGAGATCTCTCACAACGAGTTTGAGGGACCCACCGACGGCGGCGCGGTCATCGTCTGGGACCGAGGAAGCTATGAACAGGGCGGCCGTGTGCCGTGGCCGCAGGCGCTCGAGCGTGGCCACGCGGTGTTCGTCCTGCACGGCGAGAAGCTGCGCGGTGGCTTCGCTCTGCAGCGGACCGGCGGCGGTGCGAAGCCCCAGTGGCTGCTGATAAAGCGGCGAGACGAGCTCGCACGGCCGGGTTCGGACGTAGTCGCAGAGCACCCAGAGTCGGTTAAGAGTGGCCTGACGCTCGGCGAGCTCCTGAACGGCCCGCGGCAGTGATGTCCGACCGCGAGGTCGGCGCCAAGCAGGAGGTTCGCGAACGGATCTGGTCCCTGCTCGAGCGTGAGAACGCGGCACGGTTCCCTGGAGCCCGGGGACGGATCCCCAACTTCCAGGGGGCCGAGCACGCCGCTGGGCGCCTCGCGAGGCTGCCCGAATGGCAGGCGGCACGAGTGGTCAAGTCGAACCCGGACGCGCCGCAGCTGCCGGTGCGTCGGCGCGCCCGCAAGGACGGCAAGACCCTCTACATGGCGGTCCCGCGCCTCGCCGAAGCAAAGCCCTTCGTGGTCGTCCGCGGCGACCCGACGATCAAGCGCGCGCTGGCGGAAGGTAGGCCAGTCGGGTTGGATGAGCTCGAGCCAGTCGAGCTGATCGTCTGCGGAACCGTCGCGGTCGACCGTCAAGGAGTGCGTGTCGGCAAGGGCGGCGGCTTCTCGGACCTCGAGTTTGCGCTGCTGGTCCAACGCGGACTGGTCGACGCCCGGACGACCATCGTGACGACCGTCCACGACCTGCAGCTGCTCGCGGAGAAGCTGCCGGAGACCGGCCACGACTTTCGAGTCGACGTGATTGTCACCCCCACGCGCGTCGTGCGCACGCGCAGACGGCACCGCCCGCCGGGACTCCTGTGGGAGCACCTCGAGGCGGAGAAGCGCGACTCGATCCCGGTCCTGCGAGCGCTCGATCCAGATCGCCCCAGCGGCGGACGAGCTAGGCGCTAGCCGCGGGAGGCGACTCGGTGTCCGGCCAGCGCCGGCCGGCGACCTCCAGCTCGCCAACCTTCAGCGATCCGATCTCGACCTCACCTGCGCGGAGCTTGCGCACGACGGCGTTGGCAATCGCCAACCGGCCGATCGCCAACGCGCCCACCGCCAAGGCAGCGATCGCAACAGGGGCCATGGCCGACGGTCCGAGCACGCGCGCTCCGACGGCCATCGCGCCGGTGACGCTGGCCCCCGTCACTTTGAATTCGGCGGTCTGCCGGCGAGGAATGGTGTTGTAGCGCATCGTCGTACCTCCTTGGCTTGGATTGATGCACCGTGTTCTACAACTCCGCGCCCTATCCAGGAAGGTCCGAGGAGGTCAGGCCCGCTTCACCCCGCGGCCGGCACACTCACCAGCTGCGCTGCGTCCCAGGCTGACTTGCCACCAACGAGGTTCATGACTCCTCCGAGCCCCTCCCGGCTGAGCAAGCTGGCGGCCACGGATGAGCGATATCCGCTGGCGCAGTAAACGACCAGCGAACGATCACGCGGCAGTTCCTCGAGACGCTCCGCAAGCTTGAGAGCGGCACATTTACGGCGCCGTCGATATGAGACTCGCTCCACTCCCGCGGCGTGCGAACGTCGACCAGCATCGGCGGCCCGGTGACGCCAAGTGCTCGGCGAGAGAGCCCGCCGTGATTCGCTCGATCCGCTCGACGAGCTCCGGGGCGCCATCCAGTTGCTGCATCCCGCCGGCGAGGTAGCCCGCGACGCAGTCAAAGCCGATTCGGCCGAGCCGCGTGGCGGCCTCGACCTCGCGTCCGGGCTCGGCGATCAGGACGACCGGTCGCTCGTGATCGAGGATCGTCCCGCACCAGGTGGCGAACGAGCCCCCGAGGCGATGTTCAGCGCCCCTCGAATGTGGGCGCCCTCGAACTCAGCCTGCTCGCGCGTGTCGAGCAGCTCCGCCCCGTCGGCGACCAGTTCGAGTAGCTCATCTAGCGACAGCGGCCGTAGCTCCCGCTCGAGCGTGTCGTCGAGCGTCGGCCGCTCGCGGCGTTCAGCACGGCGTCGTAAGTGAAGTAGGCAGGAGTGTCCGGCTGGTCCGCCGTCACGATCTCGATGAATCGCTCGCGGCTCATCGGCTGCAGCGCATAGTTGTATTCGGCGCTGCACACCGATCGTGGAGACGGTGTCGGTTGAAAGGATTTTGCCGCACAAGCGAGCCGGCGCCGTGCGCCGGATAGACGAGCGCGTCGTCCGGCAGCGGCAGCAGCTTTCGTGCAGTGAGTCGTAAAGCATGCTCGCGAGTCGGCTCGGCGCTCCAGCCCAGCGACGCGCGCAGGTCGGGCCGGCCGACGTCGCCTATGAACAGGGTGTCGCCAGTCAGAACCGCGTACGGCCGATCGGCGCTGTGCTCGGGATCGAATACCACGATCGAGATCGACTCCGGCGAATGGCCCGGCGTCTCGAGCACCGCCAGCCGCACTTCGCCGAGCCGCACCTCATCCCCGTCCGCCATCGGCTCAAAGCCATACTCGGCGCTCGCCTGGGCTCCGAGATGGATGGATGCCCCCACCCGGTCACGGAGCTCGAGATGGCCGGCGATGAAGTCCGCGTGCATGTGGGTCAGGAACACGTGGCCGATCTCGCATTCCATCCGCTGCGCATCCTCGAGGTATTGCTCGACGTCGCGCTGCGGGTCGATGACGGCCGCGCGGCCTCCCACCTGGTCGGCGACCAGGTAGGAGGCGTGGGCGAGACAGCCCAGGTAGTACTGCTTGAGGATCATTGTCAGCGGCCGTCGGGCTGCGGCACGATCCGGATGTACGGCCGCGGCGACTCCCACTCGCCAAAGAGCTCCTTCGCCTGCTCGTTGGTCACCGAGCCCGCGATGATCACGTCCTCGCCGTTGGTCCAGTTGACCGGGGTCGCGACCTTGTGGTCGGCGGTCAACTGCAGTGAATCGATCACGCGGAGCACCTCGTCGAAGTTGCGGCCGGTCGTCATCGGATACACCAGGACGAGCTTGATCTTCTTGTCGGGGCCGATGACGAACACGTTGCGGACCGTCTGGTTGTCGGCCGGGGTGCGCTGCGCCGGATCCCCCGAGACGTCCGCCGGAAGCATCCCGTACAGCTTGGACACCGCGAAGTCAGCGTCGCCGATGATCGGGTAGTTGGGCGCGTATCCCTGGGTCTCCTCAATGTCGCTCGCCCATTGCTCATGCTTGTCGGTGGGATCAACGGACAGCCCGATGATCTTCACATTCCTGCGGTCGAACTCCGGCTTGATCTTCGCCATGTACCCAAGCTCGGTCGTGCACACGGGGGTGAAGTCCTTTGGGTGAGAGAAAAGCACGGCCCAGGAGTCGCCGATCCAGTCGTGAAAGCGGATTGGTCCCTCGGTCGTGTTCGCTTCAAAATCGGGCGCCTCGGCGCCGAGTGGTAGAGCCATCTCTTCCTCCTTGTTGGTTTTTGGTTATGCAGTCGCGGGTTCGGTCTCGCCCTCAACGGGCAGGCCCGCCTCGGTCCATGCCACCAGCCCGCCGCCAAGCACTTCGACGCGCTCGTACCCCATGCTCTTGAGCGTCTGCGCGGCGAGCAGCGAGCGGGCACCCGGGCCCTTGGTGCAGTACACCAGTATCCGGGCACCGCGGTCCGCGCTGAGCGCGGCGTCGCGCGGGCGAGGTGGGGTCCGCGCGCAGCTCGAGCAACCCGCGCGGGATGTTGATCGCGCGCGGAACGTGACTCGATTGGTACTCCGCGGGCTCACGGACGTCGACGATCAAATCTAGCTCCGCATGGTTGTCCGCTTGGGCCGCCTCGGCGGGCAAGACCTCGCGGGCCTCCGAACGAGCGTTGGCGACCATCTCAGCGAGGGTGGTGTGCATGGCTTCTCCTTGGTTGATGGCTTTCGTCGGCACGCCGCTGATGATCGGCGGCGAGCCGGGTCCCGTCATCGAGCATTTGTCCCATTTCTGCAGACGGCCTTATGGGATCTCTGACCCATCACGTGCAGCTATGGCCCAAGAAAGAGCGCGTGCCGACGTGGCTCAGCCCTCCGAATTCGAAACCTTCACCCCGATCCTCAATCAAATGACTTGGCGCCAGGCCCCGTGCAGCATCCTAGCGCGCTCCTAACCGAGCTTACGCTCTCTCCATATGATCCGCACCGGCCAATGCGCCCGGTGGAGGAACAGACGATCTTGGTCACCGGAGCGACGGCTGGTGGGAGAGGGACTGGCCACCGAGCTTGCGCGCCGCGAGACGGCGGCTTGGGAGCTCAGCGAGCGTCTGTGTGGCTTGCGCTGAGGCTCCGGCGGCTGCTGCTGCCCGATGGGCGTGCAGAAGGTGACAAAGCCGCTCGCGGCCTGGCGCCGAGTACACATAAGCACGCCAGCGGCGCTTAAGTGCACAACGTCGCCGCCCCCAGGCGACCTTGGCACGTTATGCACCCCCTGATTCGCCCGATCGAGGCCCCAAGCAAAGCCCTACGCCGCAAACCGCTCGGCCGCTCGCGCGCGCGCCTTCGCCGCCTCGACCTCGCGATCCTTGGGCGGAGCTGTCGTGCGAAGCTCGGTGAGCAGTCGGGATGAAGCGACGGCCACGGCGTCGACGGCGCTCGCGAACGCCTCCTCGTTGGCGTGTGAGGGCTTGTTGAAGCCGCTGATCTTGCGGACGTACTGCAGCGCCGCGGCGCGGACCTCCTCCTCGGTAGCGGGAGGATCGAAGTTGTAGAGCGTTCTGATGTTTCGGCACATCCGCCAACTGTAATCATGGGAGCCCCACGGTGACGCTCGACCAGCTCTACATCTGCACGCGTGAGCATCAGCTGGTGCGGATCGAACGCACCGACGGGACCTGGCGCAGCGAGCCGGCGCTCCAGCGCATGGGAGTGCAGTGCGTTGCCGCGGCCGGTGCCCGAGTGCTGGTCGGTACGCGGGAGAGCGGCGCGCTCTTAAGCGCCGACGCGGGCACCACGTGGAAGCAGATCGAGCTTCCTGAGGCGAACGTGCTGTCGGTCGCGATCGGCGCGGCCGACGGAGCGCTGTATGCCGGCACCGAGCCGAGCAGACTGTTCGTCGGCCGCGACGGAGGACCGTGGGCGGAGCTGACAGCGCTCCAGGACATCCCCTCGCGCGACCGCTGGAGCTTCCCGCCGCGACCATGGACCCACCACGTGCGCTGGATCGCCCCAGATCCCCACCATTCCGAGCGGCTGCTCGTCGGCATCGAGCTCGGCGGCCTGATGTACACCGACAACGGAGGCGCGACGTTCTCCGATCACCGTCCGGGTGCGAAGCGAGACGTGCACAGCGTGGCCTGGCATCCGCACCGCGACGGCCGCGCCTATGAGGCGGCCGGCGACGGAGCCGCGTGGAGCAGCGACGGCGGCCTAAGCTGGGAGGCCGCAGACGCGGGGCGCGAGCTGCGCTACTGCTGGGCGCTCGCCGTCGACCCGAGTGATCCGGACTGCTGGTACGTCAGCGCCGCCTCGGGCCCCGGCGCCGCGCACAGCACGCGGAGCGCCCGCGGCCGGCTCTACCGCTGGAACGGCGCCTGGGGAGAGCTTGCGCTGCCGTCCGACACGATGCCTTACGCGCTGTCGGTCAGCGACGGCGAGCTCGTGGCCGCCATGGCGGACGGCCGCGTCTTCCACAGCCCCAACCGCGGCCAGACCTGGGCCGACACGGGCGTCGACGCGGGCCCGGTCATCGCCATGGCGGCGACGCGGCGGGTAGCGAGTGAGCGGCCCCCCGCGCTCAAGGGCCGTGATCGGATGCCGCGCTACGGGGGTAGACCGACACCAACACATGGCCGCGTGAGGAGGATCGATGCCCGCTTCAACACCGTTCAGACCGTTTGTGGACGCAGTCGAGCAGCTCGCAGCGCTCGACTCGGTCGCGAAGACCGTGGGAAGGAGGGTGCGCGACGTCCTGGGCCATGGGGAGGTCAAGGACGCGATCAGCGGAACGTGGCTCGGCCACGCCGTGCACCCACCGCTGACCGATGTCGTGATCGGCTCCTTTCTTGGCGCCTCGTTGCTCGACCTCCTGGGCGCCGACGGCAAGGCGTCCGAGCGCCTGCTCGGGCTGGGCCTGGCGGCAGCCGCGCCGACGGCGGTCACGGGCTGGAACGACTGGGCGGACAGCGAGATCGCCGACGAGGCGGTTCGCCGCGTCGGACTCGTGCACGCGAGCGCGAACACATCGGCGCTCCTGCTCTACACCGCGTCCCTGGCCGCGCGGCGGCGCGGAGCGGGAGGGCGAGGAACGGCGTTGGCGCTCGCCGGTACGGGGGTCATGGCGGCGAGCGGCTACCTCGGCGGCCACATGTCATATACCCGCGGCGTAGGGCCCAACCAGACCGCGTTTGACCCAGGGCCCGACGAGTGGACAGCGATCGGCGAGGGCCAGAGTTTTCCAAACGGCGAGCCGCGTGCGGCTCTTGCGGGGGATACGCCGGTGCTCGTGCTGAGGCACGGAGACGGGATCCACGCGATTCACAACCGCTGCTCCCACCGGGGCTGCATGCTCGACGAGGGCGAGGTGGACGGTCACGTCGTCACGTGCGCTTGCCACGGCTCGCGGTTCGACATCCGCGATGGGTCCGTCGTCCACGGGCCGGCGACGGCGGGACAGCCCGCCTTCGAGGCGCGCGAGAGCGAGGGACAGGTTCAGATCAGGTTGCGCCGTCGCGGTTGAGACGATCGCGCCCCATCGCCGCAGCCCCTAGCGCGCCAGCGAACGCAGCACCTCGACCGCGTCCCAGACGTCGACGAACCTCGTCGTCAGTGGCGACAGCCCTAGGCGGATCACGTCGGGCGCCCGAAAGTCGACGATCACGCCCCTCTCTGCCAACGCGCCGCACAGCTCCTCGGCTTCGCGATGGGCCAGCCCGACGTGAGCGCCGCGGCGCAGGCGATCGCGAGGCGAGGCGACCGCAAACCCGACCTCGTCCAGGCGGGCATCGGCGAGGGCGATCGCGAATTCGGTCAGCGACATCGCCTTGGCGTGGATTGCCTCCATCCCGGCCTCGGCAACCAGCCTGACTCCCTCGTCGACGGCGGCGAGCGCGAGCACAGGCGGCGTGCCCGAGAGCAGCCGTCGGATGCCCTGCGCCGCAACGTATCCGTGCTCCATCGCGAACGGTTCTCGACGTCCGAGCCACCCCCAGATGGGCTGGTCGAGCTCGCCCAGCAGCTCGGCATTTGCATACATGTAGGCGGGCGCCCCCGGCCCGCCGTTGAGGTACTTGTAGGTGCAGCCAACCGCGAGGTCCGTCCCGGCCTCGTCGAGCGCGACGGGAACCGCGCCGGCGCTGTGGCTGAGATCCCACAGGGTCAGCGCGCCGGCCTCGTGGGCGACTCGGTTTATGGCGGCCATGTCGGCGACGTACGCCGAGCGGTAGGACACATGGGAAAACGTCACGAGGGCGGTGTCCGCGCCAACGGCAGCTGAGACCTCTTTGACGGTTGGACCGAGCGCGCGGTCACAGCTCACCCACTCGATGTCGGCTCCACGGGCCCGCGCGATGCCCTCCAGCGCGTAGCGATCGGTGGGGAAGTTGTCCAGGTCGGTCACGATCACGCTGCGTTCGCGCCGCAGGGCGAGCGCCGCGGAGGCGAGCTTGTAGAAGCACACGGTCGTCGAGTCGCCGATGACGAGCTCGCCCGGGGCCGCGCCCAAGAGCGCTCCCAGCCGCCGCCCGACCTCCAGCGGCGCCTCGAGCCAGCCTTCCTCCCACCCGCGTATGAGCCGCTCACCCCACTGCTGCGCCACGACCTCGTTGAGGCGATGTAGCGTCGCCTGCGGGAGCGCCCCGAGGGAGTTCCCGTCGAGGTAGATCACGTTCTCGGGGAGGAGAAACCTGTCCCGAAATCCCCGCAGCGGGTCTTTGGAGTCAAGCCATTCCGCGTGCTCCCTCGCGGTCTCCAGCGAGCTCACGGCCTAAAAGTAGTCACCGGCGCAGTACCGGCGTCGAATTTGTGCGTTTCGGCTACCCTCACTGGCCGAGGCGCCGCGCCGATGGACGGTGCCGTTTTTTCTGGAGAACCCAAGGAGAGAGGATCCCATGGTTCGTTGTACCTCGCGCCTTGCGCGCGCTCTCATGGTCGCGGGCGGCATCGTGCTGGTCTGTGCCACCGCCGCAACCGCCGCGACGTTTAAGAATTCGACCGGCAAGCTCGCCGCGTCGAAGGTGAGCGGCGTCACCGCCTCCGGCGGCACGTTGAAGTTCACGGGCAGCGCCAACCCGACTGGCAAGATCAGCTTCGCGGGCCAGATCGACTTCAGCTCGGGACAGGCGACCGGTCTCAGTGCGCCCGGGAGCCTGGCCCTCAAGCACTCGAGCAAGAAGGCCACGCTGAAGGTCACCAAGATCAGCGGGACGACGCTGACGGCCAAGCTCGGAAGCAAATCGCTGAAGTTCCCGCTGAGCCTCAGCGGGGCGAAGTCGAAGGCGAACTCGACCTTCACGGGGGTCTCGGTCTCCGGCGTGGTCGTCAAGCTGAGCTCCGCCGACGCTAAGGCTCTGAACAAAGACCTGAAGTCGAGCGCATTCAAGTCCGGCAAGGAATTTGGAAAGCTCAGCTATGACGGCGTCGACCGCGAGCTGATCGAGACCACCCCCGGGCCGCTCACGCTCTGCAACAGCAAGAGCTTCGATACGAAGAACACCGAGAACCTCGTGACCGCCTCGCCCATCTCGCCGGCGACGGCCGTCACCTCAGGGTGCACAGGCACCGACGAGGACGCCGTCGGCGTGAATTTCCCGGAGAACGGAAAGCCGATGGGCTTCATCGACACCTCGACCAAGAACGGCCGTCTCACGCTCGAGGGCGGGATCAAGGACACGCAGAGCACCACCACGGGCGAGTTCACCTCGCTGTTCTTCGACCTGCTCGGATCGAACTCGGTCGTGAGTGCCGACGTCGCCGGCGACGGAGTCTCGCTCGGTCGAAACACGGTGGCGACGGTTTCGTTCAAATCGACACCGAGCCTCACGATCACCAAGTCCGGCGGGACCCTGACGGTCCCGGCCAGCGGATCGACGGTGGCCCTGAACCCCACCGGGGCGGAGCTCCTGAACACGACGTTCTGCAGTTCGACGTGTAAGGGTGGCGACTACACCTCCGGCGAGGCGATCGGCTACTCGGGCGGTACGACCACCTTCAAGTAGAAGCCGCAACGATTTCAACGGGAGGCTCCGCCACACGGCGGGCCTCCCGTTGTCTTTAAACGGACGACCGTGTAGTGAACGGTCTTGGAGCTCTTGTTGCCGCTCAAGTCGACGGCGCTCACCCTGAAGCTCTTCTTGCCGAGCGACGAGGTGTTGATGGGCTTGCCGTTGGTGACCGTCGCCGTGCACTTCTTGATAGGCGTGATCTGGGGGTTGGTTAGCCCTCCCTCGCTGCAGACATAGCCGGCTAGCACCTTGGACCCCCGCTTGTACTTGGCACCGTTGCGCGGGCCGTAGATCGAGATCTTCGGCATGGCGAACTCGAAGGCGCCGATGTCGCACGCGGAGCCCTGAGGACGACTGACGCCTCGCTGGTCTGTTGGCGGGCAGTGCGCGCCCTTGGCGGGCACCTTGTTGATCGCCGCGCTGCCCGGCGCGAGGGCCAGCGTGCCCGTGTAGCCACCGTAGTCAGCGAACGCTTTGAGCTTGGGGTTGCCGTTGACCGCCGCCGGGCAGCTCGTGTCGCCGAAACCCAGGTTGTGCCCGCCGTTGATGATCGCTGAGCTCGAGCTGCCCAGACAGTTCTTGCCGACGCTCGAGGCCATGATCGTGTTCTGCAGGGTCATGTCGTCCGCAGTCGTCGAGGACTTAATGAAGATGCCGCCGGCCGTTCCACTGGTGCCCTCGCTGCCACCGGACGCTCCGGTGCCTCCTGCGCCACCTGGCCCGAGGATGTTGCTCGCGACCGTAGCGTTCAGCAGCCCGCTCGCTCCATCGCTCACATTCAAAGCACCGCCGTTCGATCCCGCGCCGCCGTTGCCGCCGTCGCCTCCCCCGGCCCCGTTTCCTCCACTCCCCCCCGAGCCGGCCTGGTCGCCCGCGAGTGTGCTGTTGGTAATGCTCAACGACCCACCCGAGCCGTAGATCCCGCCGCCCGGAGAGCCGTCACCGCCGGTGCCGCCGTTGCCGCCTCCGCTCCCGCCGAGGCCTCCGGCGCCGCCCGCACCCGCCTTGTTCAACGCGATGCTGGAGCTGGTGATGAGGACGTCGCCCCTGTCGTTGTAGATACCGCCTCCGCTACCGCCGGTGCCTCCATTGCCTCCGGCGACGCTCCCGGTCGGCGGTGCTCCGCCCGCGCCGCCAACACCCCCCACGTTCCCGATGAACATCGTGTCCTGGATCGTGAGCGAGCCGGGGTACTTCAGCGTGGATGAATGTTCGTTGTAGAGGCCGCCGCCGGTTCCCCCGGCACAGCCATTACCGCCAGTCGCGTCAATACCCGGGCCCCCCGCGCCGGCACTGTTCCCCTGAATCGTGACTACGAACGTGGTGAGGGTGCCGGTGTTGTAGACCGCGCCGCCGTTATCGCCCGCGCCACACGACAGTAGTCCATCACCCGCCCCGGCCGGTGCGTGCCCCCCTTCCAGATCGAGCGCGACGAGCGCGACCGACGCCTGCGGGCCAACCGTCATCAATCGATCGTCGAGCCCGGGCTGGCCCTCGATGATGGTCGTGGGGCCCTTGCCCACGATCGTGAGCCCGATGTTGGTGGTGATGCAGAGGTCCCCGGTCGCGTTCTGGTCCGGCGACTTGAGACCATCGACGCAGTTTTGGGCGCTGTCCCCGCTTCCCGGCGGGATCGACAGCTGGTACGTCTTGGCCTTGAGCAGGATGTAGTTGAAGAACTTGTCCGCGGTGCCGCAGCTCGTCTTCGTCCCGGGCGAGTCCACGGTCTCGACCGCCTCTCGCAGCGAGCACTTGGCCGAAGGCAAGGCCGGATCGGCCGTCGTATTGACCTTCAGCGTCGTGGCATCGGCGGCAGCCGCGCCAGCCAGCATCAGGAGCGCAACGAGAACGGCGAGCAGGACGAGGCGCAGCGACACGCGTCGTAAACGAAGGACACCACCCCGCGTGATAACTCCCGCTCGCATCGACCTCCAAGCCTCCCCTAGTCCGACCGGAGCGCACCAGGCTACCACCCGAGGCCTTGCCCGCCGCCGGTTCAACAGCGATCCGCTAAGGTCGCGAGCCACGCTTTCTAAGAACGAGTTGGGGGCGAAGTGCTCGGTCGTCTGAGGCATGCATTTCGAGATGCTTTCGGGAGGGCAACGGCGGCCTTGCTAATCGCCGCCGCACTCGCGAGCGGGGCGGCCGTGACCGATCTCGTCACCGGCTCCGCAAAGGCCTCCGGACCGCGCGCGCAGCAGACGAGTTGGCTGACCGCCGGCTTCAACGCCGAGCGCACCGACTACAACCCGATGGAGACGGCAATCGGCCCGGCGAACGCCCATCGCCTCCACAGGCTCTGGAGCACCAACCTGGGAGCGGTGATGATTGCTCAGCCTGTCGAGGCCGCCGGGGTCAAGTTGCATGGCGTACGCACAAACCTCATCTACGAGGGCACCGAAGAGGGCGAGTTCTACGCGGTTAAAGCCAACAACGGTCACATCGTCTGGCAGAAGAACCTGGGGTCGCTGACGAGCCCCTGTCCCTACTTCCCCGGCGATGTGTACGGCATCGGCGACGCGGGTGCGACCAGCTTCGGCTCGCCGGGCGATGGGGTCATCTACGTCTTGGGAGGCACCGGTGACCTCTACGCGCTCAACCTGGCCACCGGCGCCGTCGAGCCGGGGTGGCCTGTGACGGGCGTCTTCAATTCCCAGGAAGCCACCTACGGTGGCCTGAACCTGTTTCGCGGCCGCCTTTACGCGACGGCCGCCAGCCAATGCGACATGAACACCCCCTATTCGGGGCAAGTCGTCGAGATCGATGTCCCAAGGCACGCGATCTCGCACCGTTTCTACCCGGCCGGTCCGCCCTCGGGCGGCATCTCGGGGGGCGGAGACTGGGGACCCGCTGGCGTGAGCATCAACCCGGTCGACCACGACGTCTTCACGGCGACGGGCAACGCGATCACGACGCCCGAGTACTACGACTACTCGGACGCGGTGGTGGAGCTCTCGAAGTCGTTAAGCGTGCTCAGCTCCAAAACGCCGAAGCTCATCGGCTCAGACCTCGATTTCGGCTCGACGCCCGCGCTCTTCCGCCCCGCCGGCTGCCCGACCAACCTCCTCGCCGCGGAGAACAAAAGCGGAGTTCTGCTGATCTACTCCGCCGGGCCCAAACTGGGTGCGCGTGACTCGCAGCGGCTCCAACTCGCGAGCGTCCACCAGCAGGGGTTCAAGGGAGAGCCCGCCTGGGATCCTGTGACGAACATGCTCTACGTGTTCAACACGTCGAATTCGAGCAGCGGCACCTTCAAGCACGGACTGGTGGCATTGAAGGCCGGACGAAATTGTCACGTGTCGCTCGCTTGGCAGCGCCAAATAGGGCCGAAGCAGTCGGGCGCCGCGGCTCCGCCGACCGTCGCCAACGGGGTCGTCTACTTCGGCGACGTGAAGGGAGATACCGAGTACGCGTTTGACGCCGCCTCTGGGCGCAAACTGTGGCAGAGCAAGGTGATCACTGGGCCGATCTTCGCGCCCTCGACGATCGTCAACGGCCAACTACTCGTGCCATCGTGGGACGACAACCTATACGCCTTCGGCATCTCCGAGCGATAGTCCCGGCGCTCCTGATCGCCGCGGTGCTCGCGAGCGGGGCAGTCGTAACTGATCTCGTCACCGGCTCCGCAAAGGCCTCCGGGCCGCGCGCGCAGCAGACGAGCTGGCTCACCGCCGGCTTCAACGAGGGCCGTACGGACTACAACGATCTCGAGACGACGATCGGCCCGGCGAACGCCCACCGCCTCCACCGGCTGTGGAGCGCGGACCTCGGAGACGTGATGATCGCCCAGCCCGTCGAGGCGACTGGAGTCAAGGTGAACGGTGCGCTGCGGAGCATCGTTTACGAGGGCACCGAGCACGGCGAGTTTTACGCGATCCGCGCGAGCACTGGTCACGTCATCTGGCAACAGGACCTCGGCTCGGAGGCGACCAAGTGCTATGACATGCCGGACGGCGTGTTTGGGGTCGGCGGCGCGGCCACGATCTCATTGACCTCGAAGCATGCGGGCATCGTCTATGTCGCGGGCGGAGACGGCGACGTCTACGCGTTCAATCTCGCGACCGGCGCCGAGATAGCCGGCTGGCCCGTGCAGCACGTTTTCAATCCCGTCAACGAAGCCGTCTACGGGGGGCTCAACCTCTTCAAGCACAGGCTGTATGTGCCGGTCGCCAGCCACTGCAGCTACCCGCCCTACCACGGCAACATCACCGAGATCGGCGTCCCAAAGCACGCCATTCTCCATCGCTTCTATCCGGCCGGCCCCCCCTCCGGCGGAATCAATGGAGGGGGCGTGTGGGGTCCGGCGGGGGTCAGCATCGACCCCTCGAGTCAGGACGTTCTCGCCGGGACCGGCAACGCACTCGGGAAGCCCTACAACTACCGACACTCAGAATCGGTCGCGGAGTTCTCGCCGTCGTTGCGCCTGCGCAGCTCAGTGAAGCCCAATCTCGGTGACGTTTCCGACGAGGACTTCGGCTCCACGCCGGTGCTGTTCCGGCCGGCCGGTTGTCCCGTCACGCTGGCCGCGGCCGAGAACAAGACTGGCGCGCTGTTCGTGTACTCGGTGGGCAGCAAGCTGGGAGCGCGCCACAGTCAGCGGCTGCAGATGGGCTCCTACCCGCGCGCCGGCTTCAAGGGCGACGTGGCGTGGGATCCAGTGACCAACATGCTTTACGTGAACAACACATCGAATTCGAGCAGCGGCCCGTTCAAACACGGACTCGTGGCGCTGAAGGCGAAACGCAATTGTTCGCTGTCGCTTGGGTGGCAGCGCACCCACGGGCTGACGAAGGCAATCGGGTTGCCCCCGCCGACGGTCGCCAACGGCGTCGTGTACTTCAGCGACGGTGCGGCCAACACCGAATACGCGTTCGACGCGGCCACCGGCCACGAGCTCTGGCACAGCGCTACGATCACCGGCAGCGTCTACGCACCCGCGACGGTCGTTAACGGCCGAGTGTTCGTGCCCGCGTGGGACGGCAAGCTCTACGCGTTCGGCCTCGCCAAACGGTAGGCGGCCTGCACGAGCCGCTCCGTCCACGTCTACACTTGCGCCTGAAGGCACCATGGGAATTGGAACATCACTCTTTCTGATCGCCGTTGGAGCGATTCTGCGCTTCGCGGTCACCATCACCTCGAGCAGCATCAATGTCCAGACGGTTGGTCTGATCCTGATGATCGTCGGCGCCGTTGGCTTGGCGATCTCGCTGTTGTGGATCACCGTTTGGTCAGACCGGCGCTCGCATAGCAGCCCCGATGTCGGCGAGCGCGACGTCCCGCCGACCCAGCGGTATCGGTACTAGGACATCGCGCCGGGGTGACCCGGCTGCGCGGGCGGCCGGGTCAGTCGGGGGTCGCGACCATGACGTCGGACGCCTTGATCACGGCGACGATCTCGGATCCCGCCTGCAGCCCGAGCTCGTTCACCCCCTCGACCGTGATCGAGGCCACGAGACGCTGGCCCGCGACTTCGAGCTCGACGTTGGCGATCGCCTCGCCCTTGTTGATCGCGACTACGGTTCCGGGCAGCTGGTTTCTAGCGCTGAGCTTCATTGTCACTCCGTTTTTGCTGTGGTGGGGATTGTGGTGCGGCTAGGTCTCCGTGCCGCGCTCGATCATCACGCTGGTCGCTTTGACGACTGCGGTCGCGCTGACCCCCGCGACGAGGCCGAGCTCCTCAACCGAGTCGCGGGTGATCGCCGCGGTCACCAGGAACGGACCGGCCTCGAGTTCGACGAGCGCCATTACGCCGTCGGCCTCGACCGACCGCACGACGCCGGTGAAGCGATTGCGCGCCGAGTGAGTACCGCCGGTGGGGTGGCGCTGCGGCCTGGCGCTCAACCTCTCGATCTCGGCTACCGCCACCCGCCGCCTGTTGCGCTCGTCGCGGGTGGTCCGGATCCGGCCGGCGCGGTCCCAGCGACGCAGCGTGTCGACGCTCACCCCTAGCGCCGCCGCGGCGTCGCCTAGCAAGAGATCTTCAGGCATTGCGCGGCCGATGGATCGTCGTGCATCGCGGGACTACCGTAGCTAGTCGGGGCCCGGCTTGGAGGGCGCTCCGCGAGCTACCTATGCATTGCCTAGATGAAGCTACACTGCCCGCTCTATGCAAATGAACTCACACATACGCTCACGTTCTCGGGTTGCGCGCGGGCTACTTGGAGCGGTCCTAGTTGGGGTTGCGCTGCTCGCCTCCGCTTGTGGCAGCTCATCGAAGCCGACGTCCACGTCGACAACGTCGTCTTCGTCGAAGCACAGCGGTGACGTCGACGTGCTATCGGCAGGGTCGCTCGACACCGTCATGACCAAGTCGATTGCGCCGGCCTTCCACTCCGCGACGGGCTATACGCTCGTCAATACGTCGGGCGGGTCGTCCGCGCTGGCTGCCGACATCAAGAACAAGGTCGATCGCGCCGACGTGTTCGTCAGCGCGAGCCCGAAGGTCACCGCAACGCTCAAGGGCGCCAGCAACGGGAACTGGGTCTCGTGGTACGCGGCGTTCGCCCAGTCGCCTCTCGTCCTCGGGTACTACCCGAAGAGCAAGTTCGCCCACGATCTCAAGACCAAGCCGTGGTACGACGTCATCACGATGCCCGGCTTTCGCCTCGGGCGGACCAACCCGACCCAGGATCCCGGCGGGGTGCTGGCCGCCAAAGCGCTCGCTGAGACGGCGAAGGCCAAGAATCTCCCGGCCCTCGCGAAGCTCGGGACGGAAACGTCCGACGAGTACGCTGAGGACCCGGAGGAGGCGAATATCCTTAGCGGCCAGCTCGATGCCGCTTTCATGTACGAGGCCGACGCCAACTCCCAGAACAGCCCGTTCGTGACGCTCACCGGCGTGAACCTCTTCGGTAACTACACCGTCACGCTGCTCAACAACGCCCCGCACTCGGCCGCGGGCGAGGCGTTCATCAAGTTCCTCCTCGGTCCTACCGGACAAGCGAAGATGCGGGCCGATCACTTCATCATCGTCTCCCCGCCGAAGGTGACGGGCTCCGGCGTCCCGAGCGGCCTCTCGAGCGTGCTCGGGTCGTGACGCTCGGCAGCAGGCTGCCGCGCCAGGCGTACTGGCTCGGCGGCCTGCTCGTCCTCTACCTGGCGTATCCGCTCGGCGCTTTCATCGTCCGCGTCGCCACGGGCAGCAACGAGGGTTGGAACGTCCCCGGCCTGTGGTCGGCGCTGTGGGTGTCGGTCCTCGGGTTCGACGATCTCGCTGGGGCTCGGGGTGGTGTTCGGGATCCCGCTGGCGTACGTCCTCGCCCACCGGCGAGGCTGGTTGGCGAAGGCTGTGGGGGTGGTCGTTCAGCTCCCGCTGGCGGTGCCGCCACTGATCAGCGGGATCCTGCTGATCTACATCGTCGGCCCGTACACGTTCCTCGGCCAGCTGTCGGGCGAGCGGCTCACCCAAACGTTGTACGGGCTGGTCATCGCCCAGTCGTTCGTCTCGGCGCCATTCCTCGTGGTGATCGCCCGGAGCGCGTTCAGGGCCGTTGATCCGTCGCTGGGCGACGTCGCCGCCACGCTCGGGCTACGGCCCGCTGTCGCGGCTTCTCCGCGTCGACGCGCCCGCTGCAACCGATGGTCTGCGCACCGGCATGATCCTGATGTGGCTGCGCGCCTTCGGCGAGTACGGCACGACCGTCGTCCTCGCCTATCACCCGTACAGCCTCCCGGTCTACGTCGACAACCTGTTCTCCTCCGCGCCGCTGTCGCAGACCGAGGCGCCGACCATCCTCGCCTTCGCCGTGGTGGTGGTGGCTGTGGCTGTCTTGCACCTCCCGCGGCCACCTCGGCTCTGGCGCCGGCGGGTTCCTATGCCGGAGGCGCCGGTCCCGACGTCCCCGACCCCGGTGGGCTTTGATCTCGACGCCACCGCTCGGGACTTTCCACCTCCGCGTGTCGCACCCGGAGCGACAGCCACCGGCTGGCCGTCGTCGGACCGTCAGGCTCGGGCAAGTCGATGACGTTGCGGGCCCTCGCCGGGCTGCTCGGGCCGCGGGTCGGAACGGTGACCTACGGCGGGGTGGACATGAGCCGCGTCCGAGACTGACCGTCGCAGGGTCGGCTACGTCCCGCAGGGTTCGGCTTGATTCCCGGGCGCACCGTCTGGCAGCAGGCGGTCTTCGGCGTCGACACCGAGCCGGCCCGCGCCGCGTGGTGGCTCCAGACGCTCCACCTGGAGGGCCTCCACGACCGCTACCCGGAGCAGCTCTCGGGAGGGCAGCGCCAGCGCGTTAGCCTGGCCCGGGCGCTCGCGCGCGACCCGCAGGTCGTGCTGCTCGACGAGCCGTTCTCCGCGCTGGATGCCCCGGTGCGCGCCGAGCTGCGACGGGAGCTGCGCCGCCTGCAGCACGAGACGGGGCTGTCGACGGTGCTCGTGACCCACGACCCGGAGGAGGCGGCCATGCTCGCGGACGAGATCATGGTCATCACCGACGGGCGGGTGCTGCAGGCCGGGCCCTGCGCCACCGTGTACCGGCGGCCCGTGTCCGTCGAGGTCGGCCGACTCCTCGGGATCGACAACCTCGTAGCGGGCTTCGCCGGCGACGACGGGACGCTCGTCACCGCCGACGGCCCCGTCGAGGTGGCCACCGGCTTTCCCGCCGGCACCAGCGTGCTCTGGCGGGCCCTGCCCGAGGCGATCCGCCTCACCCCGCCCCTCGGCGACGGCGCCAGGCGTCCCGGCACCATCGACCTCGGGACAGGAATCGTGACCGACGTCATCGACCTGGGCCGGGTGACCGAGCTGACCGTCGCCGTTGGGCCCGGCCTTGAGCTGCGAGCTCGCAGCGTCGCCGACCTCGGTCTGGCGGCGGGGTCGACCTGCCGCGTCGACGTCGACGTCGACGCCGTCAGCGTGTGGGAGGTGCCCCCGCCAGAGGCAGCGGCGATCACGGCGCCGGCGGTGCCGAGCGAGCGCTGAGCGCACGCCGCGCCGTGCGGTATGAGCCGCGTCAGCGCGAGCGACACGTAACGCTAACGCAGGCGCTACGACTCGCCCACATCGGCTTGAGCAAGGGTTTTTGGAGTGCGTCGAGGATGGTGCTGTGCGGGGCAACCCCAGAGCAGCGACGTTGGGCCGCTGGTTGGGTTGGGCACTCGTGCTCGGGGCCGCCGCCGCGCTGATCTCCGCCTGCGGCACGAGCGCCGCCGTCCGTACCTCGCCGAGACCGAAGCACAAGGCCAAGCCCCACCGCGTCGTCGTGAAACCCAAGCTCGCGCTGCACGGCATTCACAAGATCCGCCACGTGGTGATCATCATGCAGGAGAACAGGTCGTTCGACTCGTACTTCGGCACCTATAAAGGGGCCGACGGGATCCCGGGTCTCGCGGGTAATCCCGGCAGGGTGCCGTGCGTGCCAGACCCCACCCCGCTGCACGCCACGCTGCCTGCGGCCCTTCCACGACCGTGACGACGTCAACTACGGCGGTCCCCATGCTTCGAGCAACGCGCTGCTGACGTCGACGCCGGGCTGATGAACGGGTTCGCGGTCGAGGCGCGCCAGAGCCTCCGCGCGTGCGAGGCGACGTTCAACCCGGCGTGCGGTGGCGACGAGAGCACCCCCGATGTGATGGGCTACCACACGGGCGCGGACATCCCCAACTACTGGGCCTACGCGCGCAACTTCGTGCTCCAGGACCACATGTTCCAGCCGGACCTCTCCTGGAGCCTGCCGTCCCACCTGTACATGGTCTCTTTGTGGTCGGCGAAGTGCAAGAACCGCAACCCGATGAGCTGCCGCAACGCCCTCGACCACCCGGCCAACCCGCCTGACTTCGGCAGGGGCAGATATCGCTCCGGCAGCCGCCCGACTACGCCTGGACCGACCTGACCTACCTCCTCCACAAGCACCACGTGAGCTGGCGCTACTACGTCTTCAAGGGCCCAGACGCCGATTGCATCAACCCCGCCGCCATGTTCTGCTCGCCCGGCGCTCAGAGCTCCAAGACGCCGGGGATCTGGAATCCGCTGCCGTACTTCGAGGACGTCCACCAAGACCACCAGCTGGGGAACATCCAGTCGCTTTCGAACTTCTACGCCGCCGCCCACACCGGCAACCTCCCCGCGGTCTCCTGGATCGTCCCCAACGGCAAGGTGTCAGAGCACCCCCGGCGCTGATCACGGCCGGGCCAGAGCTACGTCACGGGCCTGATCAACACGATCATGCGCAGCCCCGACTGGAAGTCGACCGCGATCTTCCTCGCCTGGGACGACTGGGGCGGCTTCTACGACAACGTGCGTCCCCCCGCGCGTCGACCAGAACGGCTACGGCCTCCGCGTGCCCGGACTGGTCATCAGCCCCTACGCCAAGAAGGGCTTCATCGACCACCAGGTTCTGAGCTTCGACGCCTACGCCAAGTTCATCGAGGACGACTTCCTCAACGGGCAACGGCTCGACCCCGCGCACCGACGGGCGCCCCGACCCCCGCCCCGACGTGCGCGAGGACGCCCCCCAGCTCGGCAACCTCGTCAAGGACTTCGACTTCAACCAGAAGCCGCGACCGCCCTTGATCCTCCCCCTGCACCCCAAAACCGACCTCATCGTCCCACCCAGCCTCTGAGCGCGCAGCGAAAAGCTCAGGCCCCCCGGAGCATCTCGAACACTGGAGCCCACCTTGAGGGGTCGGCCCCGTCGGGAAGCGCCACGGTGATCCGCGTCGCGACGTCCCCGTAGCGGCGCTTCACCTCGGCCACCGCCTCCTCGGGCGCGCCGACGATCGCGAACGCGTCGACCATCTCGTCGCTGATGACGCTCCCGAGTCGGTCCCAGGCCCCCTGCTTGGTCAAAGCGTTCAGCTCCTCCTGGAGCGACCCCCATCCGTGGAGCTCGAGCACGGGCTTGTACGCCGGCGTCGACCCGTAGAACCCGATCTGGCCGCGCACGAACTCGATCCCCGCCGCGCGCTCCTGCGCGGAGTCGCGAGCGATCAAGAACCCGGGCGCGACCAGCTCGAACCCCTCCAGCGACCGCCCCGCTCTCGAAGCGCCCCGTCGCAGGGCGGGCAGCGTCACCTCGTGCAGGTAGCGCTCGGTGCCGAAGGCGTGGCAGAAGATCCCGTCGGCCACCTCGCCCGCCACCTCGGTCATCAGCGGCCCCACGGCGGCCAGGATGATCTTCGGGTTCCCCTGACTGTTGGGTCCGGGGTCGAAGAACGGCGTCATCAGCGTGTGCCGGTAAAAGTCACCGCGGAAGTCGAGCTTCTCGCCCGTCTCCCATGCCTTCCAGATCGCTCTCACGGCGAGGATGAACTCGCGCATGCGGGGCGCCGGGTGCGACCACTGCATCGAGTAGCGCCGCTCGATGTGAGCCCTGACCTGGGACCCCAGCCCCAGCAGGAAGCGGCCGCCCGACAAGAGCTGGACGTCGTTGGCCTGGAGCGCGACGGTGAGGGGGTTGCGACCGAAGGCGACCGCGATGCCCGTGCCGATATCGATCCTCTGCGCCGCCGGGGCCGCGACGGCACAAGCGAGGAATGGGTCCGCCTGGGTCTCGGTCGTCCAGAAGCCGTCGTAGCCGAAGGCCTGGGCCTCGGAGGCGAGGCGACCGGCTTCGATCACCGAGGGCACGTAGCTCATCTGGTCGACCTTCATCGCTTCTCTCGAGCCCCTCGAGCCCCTTCCACAGAGCCTTCATCGCCGCGTCGAGCACCTGCGGTCTACTGACCTGAGGATGGGAGTGCCACCACCGCACGACCCCCTCGAGCGCCGTCTGCTGGAGCGCGAAGACCGCCCCCGCGACCGGGCTCGCGGGATCCAGGCCGGCGCGCCGCGCGTCGGGAGCGAGCATCGAGGCGAGCAAGCGGCTGGCGTCGCGGTGCAGACGGCGGTGGTCGGCCGCGACCTCGGGGTCGACGGGCGCGTGCTCTGGGTAGAGCAGGCGCCACGTCTCGGGCTCGCGCTCGGCGAAAGCAAGGAAGACGTCAAATACGCCTCGGATGCGCTCCTCACCTGAGGACTCCGTCGAGAGCGCCACGCGCAGATGCGAGAGCAGCTCTCCTCGCTTGGCCTCGAGCAGGGCGACGAACAGGGCCCGCTTGGACGGGAAGTGGTCGTAGAGCACCGTCCGCGTTACCCCGGCGTCCGCCGCGATGCGCCCGAGCGAGGCGCCCTCGTAGCCGTGGGTCGAGAACTCCTTCAGCGCAGCGTCGACGATCAGGGCGCGGCGGGCGGAGGCGGGGATGCGTCGCTTGGGGGCCGAGGTGGCGATCTGTGTATGATAACCGACAGGGGTGTCAGTTAGCCCCTCTCGCCGCCGCAGCCCCGAACGAGGAACGAGAAATGCCCAACAGCGAAGCGCTCGTATTCGACGCGATCCGCACGCCCGCGCGGCCGGGGCAAGCTCAACGGGTCGCTGCTACACCACCAAGCCCGTCGACCTGGTCGTCGGGCTGATCGCACGAGATGCTCGAGCCGCAACGCCAAACTCGACCCGGAGCGCGTCGACGACGTCGTGCTCGGCTGCGTCTCGCCCGTCGGCGACCAGGGCGATGGACATCGCCAAGACCGCCGCGATCAAGGCCGGGCTCCCCGACACGGTCGCCGGGCGTCCAGCTCAACCGCTTCTGCGCCTCGGGACTCGAGGCCGTCAACGTCGCCGCCCAGAAGGTCGCCTCCGGCTGGGAGGACCTCGTGCTCGCCGGCGGCGTCGAGTCGATGTCGCGCGTCCCGATGGGCTCCGACGGCGGCGCCTGGGCGATGGACCCCGAGACCAACTACGACACCTACTTCGTCCCCCAGGGCATCAGCGCCGACCTGATCGCGACGATCGAGGAGTTCAGCCGCGAGGACGTCGACGCCTACGCGGCGCGCTCCCAGGAGCGCGCCGCGCAACGCGCAGGCACGAGGGCCGGTTCAACGGCTCGGTCGTCCCGGTCTCGGACATCAACGACCAAGTGGTGCTCGACCACGACGAGTTCATCCGCCCCGGCACGACCGTCGAGACGCTCGGCGGGCTGAAGCCGTCGTTCGCGGCGATCGGCGAGATGGGCGGCTTCGACGCGGTCGCGCTCCAGAAGTACCACTGGGTCGAGAAGATCGACCACGTCCACACGCCCGGCAACTCGTCGGGCATCGTCGACGGCGCCGTCGCTCTGGCGTCGGCAACGAGCAGACCGGCGCGGAGCTGGGGCTCGAGCCGCGCGCGCGGATCCTCGCCACCGCGGTGTCCGGCGCCGACCCGACGATCATGCTCACCGGCCCCGCGCCCGCCAGCCGCAAGGCGCTCGCAGAAGGCCGGGCCTGACCGTCGACGACCTCGACCTGTCGAGATCAACGAGGCGTTCGCGGCCGTCGTGCTGCGCTTCGTCAAGGACATGGGGCTGCCGACATGGAGAAGGTCAACGTCAACGGCGGCGCGATCGCGATGGGCCACCCGCTCGGCGCGACCGGGGGCAATGATCCTCGGCACGCTGATCGACGAGCTGCACCGCACCGGCGGCCGCTACGGCCTGGCGACGCTGTGCGTCGGCGGCGGCATGGGTATCGCGACCGTCGTGGAGGCGATCTGATGATGAGCCGACGAACACGATCCGCTGGGAGCAGGACGAGGACGGCATCGTCGTCCTGACGCTCGACGATCCCGAGCCAGTCGGCCAACACGATGAACGCAGCGCCTACATCGACTCGATGGCCGACGACCGTCGAGCGGCTGGAGGCAGAGAAGGATCAGATCAGCCGGCGTGGTCATCACCTCCGGCCAAGAAGACCTTCTTCGCCGGCGGCGACCTCAACGACCTGAGCGCGGCGCGCGAGGAGGACGCCGAGCAGATCGCCGAGTGGTGCGCGAGATCAAGGCGCAGCTGCGCCGGCTCGAGACGCTCGGCGTGCCCGTCGTCGCGGCGATCAACGGCGCCGCGCTCGGCGGCGGCCTCGAGATCTGCCTGGCCTGCCATCACCGGATCGTGGTCGACGACCCCTCAGGCGGTGCGTCGGCTTCCCCGAGGTGCACCTCGGGCTGCTCCCCGGCGCCGGCGGCGTGGTCCGCACGGTGCGCATGTTCGGGATCGTCGACGCGCTGATGCAGGCTGCTGCTCCAGGGCCAGCGCCTGCGCCCCGCCAAGGCCAAGGAGCTCGGGCTCGTCGACGAGGTCGTCGCCGCCCAGGAGGACCTGATCCCGGCGGCCAAGCGCTGGATCGCCGAGCAACCCCGAGGCGCAGCAGCCGCTGGGACGCAGGACGGCTACAAGATCCCCGGCGGGACCCCCGCCAACCCCGTGCTGGCGATGAACCTGCCCGCCTTCCCCGCCAACCTGCGCAAGCAGATCAAGGGCGCCAACTATCCCGCGCCGCACCACATCATGGCGGCGGCGGTGGAGGGCGCCGCAGGTCGACTTCGACCACGCGTTCGAGATCGAGGGCCGCTACTTCGTCGACCTCGTCACGGGCCAGGTGGCCAAGAACATGATCCAGGCGTTCTTCTTCGACCTGCAGCGCGTCAACGGCGAGCGCGGCCGGCCCGCGGAGATCGAGCCGTTCCAGGCTAGCAAGGTCGTGGTGCTCGGCGCCGGCATGATGGGCGCCGCGATCGCGTACGTGTGCGCCAAGGCCGGGATCGAGGTCGTGCTCAAGGACGTCTCGCAGGAGGCCGCGCGAGCGCGGCAAGGCCTACTCGGCGAAGCTGGTCGACAAGGCCGTCGAGCGCGGCCGCTGCACCCAGGAGGACGGCGACGCAGCTGCTCGCTCGCATCCACGCCCACCGACAACCCCGAGGACGCCGCCGGCTGCGACCTGATGATCGAGGCGGTGTTCGAGGACCCCGAGCTCAAGGAGCAGGTCTACGCCGAGATCGAGCCGCACCTCGACCCCGACGCGCTGCTCGGCTCGAACACCTCCACGCTGCCGATCACCGAGCTCGCCGAGGGCGTCTCGCGGCCGGAGGACTTCATCGGCCTGCACTTCTTCAGCCCCGGTGGACAAGATGCCGCTGCTCGAGATCATCAAGGGCGAGCAGACGTCCGAGCGCACGCTATACCGCGCGCTGGACGTCGCCAAGCAGATCAAGAAGACGCCGATCGTCGTCAACGACAGCCGCGGCTTCTTCACCAGCCGCGTGATCGGCACGTTCATCAACGAGGGCATCGCGATGCTGCTCGAGGGCGTGCCCGCGCCGACGATCGAGCAGGCCTCGTCGCAGGCGGGCTACCCCGCGCCGGTGCTCCAGCTCTCCGACGAGCTCAACATGAAGCTCATGCGCAAGATCCGCGACGCCTCCAAGGCGGCGGCCGAGGCAAGCTCAAGCGGCTGGGACGCCCATCCCTCCGAGCAGGTGATCGACCGCATGCTCGACGAGTTCGACCGTCCCGGGCCGGCTCGAGGGCGCGCGGCTTCTACGAGTACGCCGACGGCAAGCGCACCGGGCTGTGGCGCGGCCTGCGCGAGGCCTTCCCGCCGGTCGACGACCCCTCCACGCATCGACTTGCGCGACCTCGAGGAGCGGATGCTGTTCGTCGAGTCGCTCGAGTCGGTCAAGTGCCTCGACGAGGGCGTGATCGAGTCGGTCGCCGACGCCAACATCGGCTCGATCCTGGGCATCGGCTTCCCCGGCTGGACCGGTGGCGTGCTCCAGTACATCAACGGCTACGACCACCCCGTCCACGGGCACGGCCCGGCGGCTTCGTCGCCCGCGCCAGGGAGCTCGCGCAGGAGTACGGCGAGCGCTTCGAGCCGCCGGCTTCGCTCGTCGAGAAGGCCGAGCGCGGCGAGACCTACGCCGACGCGCAAGAGCCTGTCGCGGTGGCATAGTGCGCTGTCGATGACCGCGACCGTCCCGAAGCCCCCCGCCTCGCTGCCGCTCCTGCAAAGCGACGAGGAGCGGCAGATCCGCGAGGCCGTGCGGGGGATCTGCTCGGGGTTCGGGGAGCACTACTCGCGCGAGTGCTTCGAGCGGGGCGAGCCGCCGCACGAGCTGTGGCAGGCGCTCTCCGAGAAGGGATTCGTCGGCGCCAACATCCCCGAGGAATGGGGCGGCGGCGGCATGGGCATGTCCGGCCTGATCGCCGTCGCGGAGGAGTGTGGCGCGGCCGGCCACCAGCTGCTGATGCTGGTCGTCTCCCCGGCGATCACCGGCTCGACCATCATCCGCCACGGCACCGAAGAGCAGAAGGAGCGGTGGCTGCGCGGCATCGCTGCGGGAACCGACGCGCGTCGCGTTCGCGATCACCGAGCCCGACGCCGGCACCAACTCGCACAACCTGCGCACCGAGCTGCGCCGCGAGGGCGACCGCTACCTCCTGTCGGGCCAGAAGGTCTTCATCTCGGCGGTCGAGGACGCCACCGCGGTACTCGTGGTCGCGCGGCTCCGCGGCCAGGACGGAAAGCTCGGCCAGCTCTGCATGTGCATCGTCGACGCCGACGCCCCCGGGTTCACGCGCGAAGTGATTCCGATGCCCTTCCTCGGCCCCGATCGCCAGTGGCAGCTGTTCTTCGATCGCGTCGAGCTCGAGCCCGAGCGGCTCATCGGCGGCGAGCACGGCGGGCTGGCGGCGGTCTTCGACGGGCTCAACCCCGAACGGATCGTCCTCGCGGCGTTCGCCAACGGGACCGGGCGCAGGGCGCTGGACAAGGCGAGCGAGTACGCCCGCGAGCGCGCCGTCTGGGGCGTCCCGATCGGCGCCCATCAGGGCGTCGCCCATCCCCTCGCCAAGGCCAAGATCGAGCTCGAGCTCGCGCGCCTCATGACGCAGAAGGCCGCCGCGCTACAGGATGCCGGCGCGCCCGGCACCGGCGAGGCGGCGAACTTCGCCAAGTACGCCGCGGCCGAGGCGGGGATCCACTGCGTCGACGTGGCGCTCCAGACCCACGGCGGCAACGGCTTCACCCTCGAGTACGGCGTCTCCGACCTGTGGTGGGGCGCGCGCCTGCTGCGCACCGCCCCCGTGAGCGCCGAGATGATCCTCAATTACGTCGCCCAGCACTCGCTCGGGCTGCCGAAGTCCTATTAATTGAGCTGTTCCGGTCGGCACATGTGCCGACCGGCGCCGGCGCACATGTGCGCCGGCGGGCCGCGCCGCATGCGGCGCGGCACTATACTATACTAAATGAAGCATTGAGTACTTTCAGGAGACTGCTCGGATTTCTCAAGCCTTACCGGCGCGACGTTGTGGTCTCCTTCCTGCTCGCCTCGGGGGCCACGGGGTTCACGGTCCTGATTCCGCTCCTCACGGGCGAGGCGATCAACTCGATCCGCTCGCACAGCCGTCACACGCTCACGCTGTGGGTGGTCGCGATCGTCGTAGCCGGACTCGGCCGGCTCGTGCTCAGCGTGTTTCGCCGGCTGCTCGCCGGGCGCGTCTCGCTCGGCGTCGAGCTCGACCTGCGCAACAGCCTCTACGAACACCTCCAGCGACTCGAGCTGTCGTTCTTCGACCGCCAGCAGACGGGCCAGCTGATGTCGCGGGCGACCGTCGACCTGCAGGCGGTGCGCTTCTTTTTGGGCTACGGCCTGATCTTCATCGGCCAATCGGCGATGACGATCCTGTTCTCCGGCGTGGCCATGTTCGCGCTCCAGCCCACGCTCGCGGCGCTGGCGCTGGCGCCTGTCCCCTTCGTCGTGCTGATCGCCCGCACCTACGGGCGGCGGTCGCGGCCCGCGCTGCAGGAGGCGCAGCAGCGGATCGCGGAGCTCACCGCCGAGGCCGAGGAGAACGTCTCGGGCGTGCGAGTCGTCAAGGCCTTTGCGCAGGAGCGCCGCCAGCTCGAGCGGTTTACGCACTCGGTTACCCGGGTGTTCGACCAGCAGATGTACGCGACCCGCATCCAGGCCCGCTTCGGCCCGACGATCAGCTTCGTGCCCAACCTCGGGCTCGCCGCGATCCTGCTCGTGGGCGGCCGCGAGGTCGTGGGCGGGAGCCTCAGCCTCGGCGCGTTCACGGCGTTCTATGCCTACCTCCTGATGCTGATTTCGCCGATGCGGACGCTCGGCTACATGCTGTCGGCGTCGCAGCGCTCGACGGCTTCCGGCGCGCGCATCTTCCAGATACTGGACCGCTCCGTCGATATGCCGGTGCCGGAGGACGCGCCACCGCTGCCGGCCGGTTCGGGGAGCGTGTCGTTCCGGCACGCGAGCCTGACCTTCGACGGCGCCACGCAGCCAGCGCTCCGGGACATCGACCTCGACGTCGCGGCCGGACAGACCGTCGCGCTGGTCGGCCCCATGGGGTCGGGCAAGACCGCGCTCGTGTCGCTGCTGCCGCGCCTCTACGACGCCACCGAGGGAACCGTGCGCGTGGACGGCGCCGACGTGCGTTCGGTCGACCTGGCGTCGTTGCGCAGCGCGATCTCGATCGCCGGCGATGACCCGTTCCTGTTCTCGGCGACGGTGGCCGAGAACATCGCCTACGGCCGCGCCGAGGCGACGCGCGAGGAGGTGCAGGAGGCCGCGCGCGCGGCGCAGGCCGACGACTTCATCCGTGACCTGCCAGACGGCTACGACACGCTCGTCGGCGAGCGCGGCTTCACCCTCTCGGGCGGCCAGCGCCAGAGACTCGGGATCGCGCGCGCGATCCTCGCGGACCCCCGCATTTTGATCCTCGACGACGCCACCTCATCGGTCGATGCCTCGACCGAGAGCAAGCTGAAGCTCGCGCTGCGCGAGGTCATGATCGGTCGTACGACTTTCATCATCGCCCACCGCGCCTCCACGGTCGCCCTCGCCGACCAGATCGTGGTGCTGGAGGGCGGCCGCATCGCCGCCCAGGGGACCCACGATGAGCTCCTCGAACACTCCGATCTCTACCGCGAGATCGTCGAGAAGGGGATGCCCGAGCAGCTGTTCCTGACCGAAAAAGAAGCCGAGGCGGTGGGCCTGTGAGCAGGATGCAACGCATCCGGCGGTCGTTGGCCAAGGTTCGGGGAACCGGACGCGCACGCAAGCTGCGCGGTCTCGCGGAGCTGCTGGCGCCGTATCGCTGGCGCGTTTTCTGGATGCTGGCCGCGCTGGTGACGGCCACCGCGGCCGCGCTCGCGCCGGCGCCTCTGGCCAAGCTCGCGATCGACAACGGTATCGAACACCACGACACGGGCACGCTGGACCTGATCGTGATCGCGTTCCTGGTTTCGGCCGTGGTTTACGCGGTCTGTTACTACGCCCAGACCTACCTGGTCGGGTGGGTCGGCCAGCGCGCGCTCCAGGACCTGCGTGTCAAGCTCTTCGAGCACCTCCAACGCCTCTCGATCGGGTTCTACTCGCGCAACCGCGCGGGGGTGATCATCTCGCGGCTGACCAACGACGTGGAGGCGCTCGACCAGCTGGTCGAGGACGGCATGGCCACGCTCTTTCAGTCGGGACTCACGCTGATCGGCGTGCTCGGGATCCTCGTGGTGCTGGACTGGCACCTCGCGCTGCTCACCTTCCTCGCGCTGCCGCTGCTGCTCGTGGCCGGGCTGATCTTCAGGATCGCCTCCGCCGACGCCTACCGGATCACGCGCGAGCGGATCGCGTCGATCACCGGCTACCTGCAGGAGACGCTGTCGGGGATCAGGATCGTGCGGGCGTTCGCCCAGGAGCGGCGGCACCTGCGCGAGTTCGCGGGCCTCAACGAGCGCAACCGCGCGGCGAACATGAAGACGATCAATCTGAACGCCGCCTACTTCCCCTTCGTGGAGCTCCTGTCCGCGCTCGTGACGGCGGAGATCTTGATCATCGGCGGCATCGAGGCGATCAGCGGTCACACCTCCACCGGCGTCGTGTTCGCCTTCATCGCGGCGCTCAACAACTTCTTCGATCCGATCCAGCAGCTCTCACAGCTCTACACGACGTATCAGTCGGGGATGGCGGCGCTCGACAAGATCTTCGAGCTACTCGACGAGGAGCCAGAGCTGAGCGACGCACCGGACGCCGTGGAGCTCGGGCGGATCCGGGGCGAGCTGCGCTTCGAAGATGTCTCGTTCCGGTACGGGACGGATTCGGACGGTGCGTGGGCGCTGCGCGATGTGGACCTCGTGATTCCGCCGGGCCACACGGTCGCGCTGGTCGGCGAGACGGGAGCGGGCAAATCCACCTTCGCCAAACTCGTGGCGCGCTTCTACGACCCGACCGAGGGTCGGGTGCTCTTGGATGGCCACGACCTGCGTTCGGTCACCGCGCACTCGCTGCGCTCGCAGATGGGGATCGTGCCCCAGGAGGGGTTCCTGTTCTCGGGCACCGTGCGCGAAAACATCGCCTTCGCCAAGCCTTCGGCGTCCTTGGACGAGGTTGCGGCGGCGGCACGTGCGGTCGGCGCCGAGGACTTCATCCGCGCGCTGCCCGCCGGCTACGAGACCGAGGTAGGCGAGCGTGGCGTGCAGCTCTCAGCCGGGCAGCGGCAGCTGATCGCGTTCGCCCGCGCACTCGTCGCCGACTCGCGCATCCTCGTGCTGGATGAGGCCACCTCCAACGTCGACGTGCACACTGAGGGACTGATCGAGCAGGGTCTGAGGCGGCTCCTCGCCGGGCGCACGGCGATAGTGATCGCCCACCGCCTCTCGACCATTCGTCACGCCTCGACGATCCTCGTGCTCGACCACGGCGAGATCGTCGAGCGCGGCACGCACGAGGAGCTGCTCGACGCCGGCGGCCGCTACTGGGAGCTGTACAGGGACTGGGCCGAGCGGGCGGCGTGAGCACGCCTCCGAGCGCCGACGGCTTACAGTCCGCCGAGCAGGTCGCGGCGACGATGCCGGCGATCACGACCATGAGCGCGGCGCCGAACTGTGCTCGAGCTAGCTGTCGTGGGCGCTTGGGCTCGTGTTAGCCCGCGTAATCGAACGTCGCGCCGTAGCCGCAAACGCCGCGGTAGTGAAACGAGAGCTTGTCGTCCTCGACCACGAGTTCGTCGGCCACGAGCTCCTCCCCAGCTCGGTCGTGCCCGGGAATTACGCACGTGACGGTTTCATCGCCGTCGTAGCGATCGCGGATCCGGACGCTGACGTGATCCCGTATCCGCAAGCGCTGGCGACGGCGAGTGTGATCGACGGTGATCTGCACCGCCCGCACCGCAATCAGCTCGCTTGCTTTCCACGCCCAAGGAAAATGACGCTCAGCGTCACCACCGAGCTGACCCGTGAAAATCCGCTCAAGCACGCGACGCTGTGCCTCCGACGCGCGGGCGTCGAGGTATAGCACCCACGTCCACGGCGACCCAGGCTCGTCATCGCTATAGCGCGACGCCAGCGCGACCGGCAATCCCGACAACTCGACGCCCTCCGCCACACCCGCCACCACCAGCCATGAAAGAACCCCCATGCAGACACCATGCGTAGAGCGCCCACCCGCCACGCCGTCAATCCGACGACAAGGACAGATCGGCTCACAGTTGCACGACTCAAAATAGCTGCCGCGGATTCGCCAACGCATCGCCCAGAACCAATCGACCTCGCAAACGCAGTATCGCGCCTCGCTCGCGAACGCGTCGCCCTTTGCTTGGTGCGGTAACTGCCGTCCCGCTGGCTCGAGCGGGTTTTAGCGGCGTGCCGGCACTGAACGATGTTGATTTGCTTCCGACTGTCGGGAGTAAATCGACATCGTTCGCGCGGGGTGTCGCATCGATCAACTCCACTCCCGCCGACCTGGGCCGCGAGCGCGATTGCGTTTCGCAAGGAACCAGCGCGCCTTGGCGCCCGCTCAGCGCGCCGCAGCGCCGGCCGTGGGCGCCGTGCCCAACACGGCGCCCACGGCGACGACGACCGCGGCGGGTTGAAGGCGTCGCCCCCAGGTCAGCGACTCAGCCGACGGTCAATTGAACTTGACGGTCTTGCTGAAGCCCGCCTTGCAGCTGGTCGTCTTCGTGGCCTCCGCGTAGTAGTTGTGGTGCGCGGGGAACCCCGGGTTCCCCATGTCCCACCCGCCGTGGGAGCCCTCCTTGAAGGAGGTGGTCGTGTCCATCTTCTTATCGACCTTCGGGTTCTGGGTCGAACCCTTCTGCTGGAAGGCGATGACCTTGCGGTTCGCTAGGCAGTTCTTGTTCGAGCTGAAGATGGAGCCGTAAACGCTGTCAGGGCCGTTGATGGTGACCCTGGTGGCGGCGGCGGCCGCGAGCGCGACGCTGGCGATGACCAACGCCCCGCAGATGACACCGGCGATCGCCGCCAACCGTGTCCGTACCTTCATTTGATCCCTCCTGTGATTGGGGCGGTCACCCGATCTCTGTCACCGCTTCGGATATGCGCTCGAACCGCAGCGAGCTGCGCGCCGCCGCTGCCCGCACCGCGTCGATCGAGGCCGCCCTGTAGATGTACATGCACGTCTCGTCTTCAGGGATGAAGATCGAGCGCACGAACTCGACAGCCGTGCCCTCCGAGGTCAGCCGCTCGGCGGCGAGTCGGGCGGCGCCGGCGCTGCGCTCAGCAGCGGCAGCATCGGTTCCTGAGAGGTAGTGCTCGGCTACGAACTCGCGCACGCCCGCCAACGTACGCGCAATTCGCGGGTCCCGAAATAACGGAAACCATGAATCTTTGAGCGCTCTGGCCGGTCGGTGGTTGAGTGTCGGCGCGCTCGGTGTGCTCTAGGACCGTGTTGCCAGAGCTCTCGCGAGCTGAGAGCGGGAGTGCACCCCCAGCTTCGCGTAAGCATGCGCGAGGTGAACCTCGACCGTGTTCACGGTGACATACAGCGCGCTGGCGATCTGCTTGTTGGCCAGCCCCTCAGCGGCGAGCTCGACCACCCGCCGCTCGCTTGGCGTTAGCTCTTCGGCGTCGGCGCGGGGACGGCGTGCGCCGACTCGCGCCAGCTCTCCGCGCGCCCGCTCGGCCCATCCGGTCGCAGCGAGGGCCGCGAATGTGGCCGCTGCCGCTTCCAGCGCTTCGCGCGCGGCGCGCCATTGTTTTGATCGGCGCCGTGCGCGTCCGAGCCCAAGCTGGCAGCGCCCCGCGTCGAACCGCAGCCCCAGGCGTTCGAAACTATCGGCCGCGTCCCCCAACACCGTGGCCGCGCCCTCGTCCCGCGCATCGAAAGCGAGCATCACGAGCCCGCGACAGCGTTTCGCGCTTGCCGTCGCCCACGGGTGCTGCTGCCGTTCCGCAAGCTGAGCGAGTCGCTCGGTCACCGCCTGCGCGGCGTCGAGTTCACCAAGCTCCACCAGCGCCTCGACCAGCTCGGGCGCGACTGGGAACGCGCCTGGATCGAGCACCCCCTCGCGCTCGCAGTGCTCCCACACCGCCCGCAGGTCCTCGACCGCGCGCTCGGGCGCCTGTTCCAGCAGCGCGGCCGTTCCCCTCGCGCGCAGCGCCTCGAGCTCGTCCCAGCGGTAAGCCGCCGCACGTGAGCGTTCGATCGTCTCGGCCGCCCAGCGCGCGGCGTCCTGTGCGTCCCCTCGGACGGCGGCAAGCAGGGCGCGACAGCGCTGATACTGGGGCCGGAACTGCGTCTCGAAATCGGAGGACTCGGCCCACTCGTCGAGCAGCCGCGACGCCGCATCCAGCTCCCCGGCGCGCAGTTCGAGCTCGCAGAGGTGGAATCGAACCATCGCGTAGGACGTGGGCTCGCCGCGCGCATCGGCGAGCGCAGCGAGCTTGCTCAGCAGCTCGCGGGCGCCGTCTATCTCGCCGCGCCACAGCAGCCGCTTGGCCGCCACACGCTCCGGCGTTCCCGACACATAAGCGGCAGGATCCTCGGCCACGCGCGATTGCTCGCACAGATCGTCGACCGGCCTCCCTGTGAGCACCCTCGGCCATGCGAGCTCGTATAGGGCTTCGTGCTTGATCCGGCCCTCGGTGGCCTCACTCAAGGCATTCATCGCCAGCTGCTCCGCATCGCGCAACTGCGTGATCGCCCCCACGGCCGCATTGCCAGCCATCTTCGCCAGCAGCGACGCCCGCATGTTGCGGTCCTCCCCACACTCCGCCAGCGCCCGCTCGAGGTAGCGGTTCTGCTCCCGGAGGCTGCTCACGTTGGCGCCGTCGCCCAACAGCTCCCACGCCCGGGCACGCAACGCACCAATCGGTAGCGACGCCATCTCTTCCTCCAACAGAGCCGTCAGCCGCGGCAGCTCCCCCGCCTCGTCCAGACGCTCGGCAAGCGCCATCACTCGCTCCGGCCGCTCGGCTGCAACGGCCGGCGTCAGCCGCAGCGCGTGGCCCGCCAACAGCACGGCCTGCCGTCGCGCGCCCCGCGCGCACGCGTCCTTGGCCGCTGCCGCCAGCCGCGCCGCGAGCTCTGCCTCGGGCCGCGTCGTCGCGAGCGCGAGATGCAGTACCCGTAGCTGCTCCTCGTCTGCGGATTCGGCCAGCGCCAGGTGCAGCTCGCGACGCTCGCGCACTCCCGCTTGCCGCTGCGCCACCGCCGCCAGCAACGGATGCGACGCCCGGACCCGGTCGCCCTCGATCTCCACCAACCCTGCATCAACTGCGCCCTCGATCGCTCCCTCGCCGCTGACCGCTGCCAACTGGTCCACCCGCGGATCCGAACTGAGCGCAATAGCCAGCAAGACCAGGCGCACCGGCGCTCGCAACCGGGCGAGCCGGATGCCCAACATCTCCTCGACCGAGTCCGGGAGGGGAATCTCGTCGGCAGCCGTCGGCGTTCCCGTGTCGAGGAGCGATCGCCCCACCTCGAGCGCGAACAACGGGTTGCCCTCGGTCACCTCAACGATCCGCCGCAGCAGCTGCCGCGACAGCGTCAACCCCAACCGCTCGAACAACAGCCGGCGCACAGCGCCCAAGCTCAGCCCCACCACACGCATGCGCTCGAGCCCCTGCCTCACCAGCACCTGCTCCAGCGCGCCCGTACGCGCCGCGCGCCGCGCGAGCAGAAACCGCACGTCCAGATCCCCAAGCCGCCGCGCCACGAACGCCAGCAGATCGGCCGAGGGCCGATCGAGCCACTGCAGATCATCGATCGCGATCAGAGCAGGGCGATGGTCGGCCACCCAACGAACCGTGCCCAGCAGCCCGAGTGCGATCGCCGTGCTCTCAGCCGGGCCTCCTCGTGGCTCGGCTCGGAGCAGCGCCGCCTCCAGAGCAGACCGCTGCGGCGCCGGCAGCTCCGCCATCTCATCTGGCCCGATCCGCTCGCAAAGGTCGATCAGCCCGGCGAACGGCAGCTGAGCCTCACTCCCACTCGACCGCGCTGCAAGCACGCGCATCCCGCGCGCGCGTGCGGCCGCAACGGTCGCATCCCAGAGCGTCGTCTTGCCGATCCCGGGGCCGCCGATCATCACGATCGCGCCGCCGCCCCGTCCGTCCCACAGGACCCTCTCGAGCTGCGCCAGCTCCGCGTCTCGCCCCACCACGGCCGCGTGCCGAACGCCGTCCTCGTGATCGACCAACATTCCCATCGCGTCCCCCAGTAGAGGGCCGATGCTACCCGACGGCGCTCGGCGCGTTTCGACGGTTAGCGCTGGTGGCAGCTCAGGGATGGCGGTGTCGCCGGCGGCGTTGTGGCGCGTGCTTCTCCGCGCCGGCGCAGTTCGGCGCCGGTGAGGCGGGGCTGGCGGCGCATTGATCGCAGAGGCCGACGATCGCGAAGTGTGTGAAGTGCGTCTGGTAGCCAAAGCGCTGTCTGATGTCCTCGCGGATTGGGTCGAGGTCCTCGGCCGCGACCTGTGTGACCTTGCTGCACCGCTCGCAGTAGAGGTACTCGAGCTCTTGGCGGCCAGCGAGCACCCACAACCCCGCGCCGTGGCCGAGGTGCACGTGGCGCACAACGCCATGTCGCTCGAGCATCTCGAGGTTTCGGTAGACCGACGTGACGTCGATTTGAAGCGCCTGGGCTAGTTGAGGCGCGGAGACGGGACCATCCGCGGCGAACAGCGCCTCGAGCACGAGTCGCCGGGGGGTCGAGAGGCGCATCCCGCGGTCGCGGACGGCGCGGATGGCATCCTCGACGTTTTCGAAAGAAACCGCTGTTACATCTGGCGCGTGGGTCAATCCCCGTCAATCCTTCCGTCGAGTCCGTCTCGGTCGGGCTGAGCGCCACGCCATGTTAGCCGCCGATCATGGTTCTCCCATGGAGCGTGCTCTGGCGAGCTCCATCCCGGCGGTCCATTTCTCTTCGATCTTCGCGAAGCGCCAGATGGCGAACGCGATCGTCCAGGTCACCACGAACATGGCGACGATGATGAACCCGGCCCGGTTGATGTTGAAGTTCTGAAACCAATCCGAGAGCGAGCCGCTGACGTTGAGCTTTTGGAGCAGCAGGCCGGCCAGCTCGATCGTGCCGATGAACAGCGCGATCGCGACCGACAACCCGGTGATCGTGATGTTGTAATAGACCTTGCGCACAGGCTTTGAGAACGCCCACCCGTAGGCGAAGTTCATGAACGACCCGTCGATCGTGTCGAGCAGCGACATCCCAGCGGCGAACAGGACCGGCAGGCACAAAATCGCGTACCACGGCAGGCCAGCCGCGCCCGCCCCCGCGGCCAAGACGAGCAGCGCGACCTCGGTCGCGGTGTCGAATCCCAGCCCGAACAGCACGCCGACCGGATACATCTGCCAGGGCTTGGTGATCTTGTTCAGGTGACGGCCGAAGAAGCGGTTCATCAGCCCGCGTGAGTTGAGCTGGCGCTCGAGTTGTTGCTCGTCGTAGGCGCCGCGGCGCATATTGAAAAAGATCCGCAGGATGCTGATCAGAATCAGGATGTTGAGGATCGCGATGATGTAAAGAAACGCGCCAGAGACGGTCGTCCCGATCACGTTGGTCGCCTTGTGCAGGGTCGAGTTGTCGTTTTTGATTGGGCTGTCGAGCGCCCGAACCCCAAGCGAGATCAAGAACGCGAGCATGAACACGATCGTCGAGTGACCGAGCGAGAAGAAGAACCCGACGCTCAACGGCCGCTTGCCCTCGCTCATGAACTTCCTGGTGGTGTTATCGATCGCGGCGATGTGATCGGCGTCGAACGCGTGCCGCAACCCGAGGATGTACGCGGTCACTCCGGTCCCGATTGCGAACGTCCCAGCCGCCCCAAGCTTGTACTTCGCCGGCACGACGACCAGGATCAAAAGGCCAAACCCGAGAAGGTGAAGGGCGGTGATCACCGCTGCCATCCCGCCGGCACGGCGCCACTCAGACGGTGACATCGACCCTTTAATCCGAGCCAGCCGTGACGGACTAGACGACGGCAAAAAAGAGGCTTCCATCACCGACTCCTCTCTCTCCGGCCCGGTCATCGACCGGCCGGGCTCACACGCGGACCGAACCTATCAACCATGCGTCTGCAAATGCAACACGCTGGTAACTGAGAGCACACGGCATCAAAACTCACCCGCTATACGCATCAAGCGGCTGACCAGATCACACCCCAGGAGCCAGCATGAGAAGGGCGACCCGCGGCCTCGGCCTCGCGCCAGTCATAGCCGTCCCGCCAGTAGGCGACCAGCTCACGCAGATAGCTGTCCGGGACGCCGTAGAACCAGTCCCCATTCCCCTCGTCCAGCGGCGGAGGAGTCAGCGTGAGTCGCGCGCGCAGGCCATCGAGGACCTCGTCCGACACATGGATCGGGGTGGGCTCCAGGGGGAAAGGCGTGCGGAGTGGGCATAGCGTCGTTCCTCCTTTCACCTGCGATGCCGTGATCGATGATTTTGGCTGCGGGTCGCGGTCTCAGCATGTGCGGCCGTGGCTGGACCGTAACGAGCGATTGGAGTGGAGATGGCCAAGCTGATCTATGCGGCGATCGCCTCGCTTGACGGGTACGTCGAGGACGCGGAGGGCAGGTTCGACTGGGCGGCGCCGGATGAGGAGGTGCATGCGTTCGTCAACGATCTCGAGCGGCCGATCGGCACCTACCTGTACGGGCGTCGGATGTACGAGACGATGGTGTTCTGGGAGACCGTGAGCACCGAGGCCGAGCCGGCGGTGACCCGAGACTTTGCTGGGATCTGGCGAGCAGCTGAGAAGGTCGTGTACTCCCGCGCGCTTCAGACGGTATCCAGCGCGAGGACGCGGATCGAGCGCGAGTTCGATCGAGACGCCGTCCGGCGGCTCAAGCAGTCCTCGGGGGCCGACATCACAGTCGGGGGTGCCGAGCTCGCTGGCCACGCACTCGGCGCGGGGCTGGTCGACGAGTGTCATCTGTTCTTGTGCCCGATCGTGGTGGGAGGCGGCAAGCGCGCGCTGCCGGACAACGTCCGCGCGCGACTCGAACTTCTCGATGAGCGCCGGTTCCGAAAAGGCGTCGTTTACCTCCACTACCGCGTCAAGCGTCTGACCCTGAACCAAGGAGCGTTTCATGACCACGCCCATCACCGAGCTTGACACCCGCTTCAGCGAACCGGGAGCACAGCCCACGAGCTGGCAGGACACGCTGGAGGCGATCAACCAGGCCGAGATCTTCTGGATCTCGACCGTCCGCGCCGACGGGCGGCCCCACGTCACCCCGCTCGTCGCCGTGTGGCTCGACGACGCCCTGCACTTCTCCACGGGAGCGGGCGAGCAGAAGGCGCTCAACCTCTCCAACAACTCACGCGTGGCGCTGATCACCGGCGCCAGCGACTGGCAGAGCGGCCTCGACGTGGTGGTCGAAGGGGAGGCGGTCCGCGTCACCGACAGCGAGCAGCTCCAACGGCTCGCCGCCGCTTGGGCGCAGAAGTGGGACGGACGCTGGCGATACAGCGTCGACGAGGAGGGCTTTCGCCACGAAGTCGGGACCGCGCTCGTGTTCGCGGTTCGGCCATCGAAAGTGCTCGCTTTCGCCAAGGGCAGCTTCAGCCACACCAGACACCGCTTCTGAGGATCGTGATGGCTTCCACAGGTTCGCTCAACGCCGGATCGGCACGGGGAGAAGGGGCCGGGTCCTGCGTTCCCCGGCAACTGGGTCGCGGAGGGCCGCGATTAGGCGAGGTGCGCGAACGGCCCCGCTCGGGATTCGACTAGGATGCCGCCCAGTCGCTCTGTCGGCTTCGCCGAGGGGGAATGCTGAGCGAAGCAAGAGAAACCAGGCTCGATATGGACGCACTCGGGGCCAGTTCAACGGCAAGGCGCCTCGTCGTTCGGAGGTGCTGGCGATGAACCAAGAGTCGTCAATTGCTCCCGACGGGGGTCAGCTTGTTTGCCCGGAGTGCGGGAGTCCCGCTGGTGTGGGGTCGTTTTGCGAGCACTGCGGCCTGCATCTAGCGAACCTGGATCGGTTGCCGACACGGGACAAATGGGAAGGTCAAGCGCGGATCGCGCAGGACGAAGAGGGGCGCGCGGTCGCCGAGCGCCTCGCCGGCATTGAGCCATTGCTTCCGGGGTTGTTTGACGTTCCGCCCGAGGACCGGCGGCTTGACAACCAGCTAGCCGCGCGCATCGTCGAGCGAGCGATTAGTAGCGCAGTCCGGGGATCTGTACGTCAGTTCGGCGACGACGTCGTGTCTGTTCAGGTCCACCTCAGGCTGCTGGACCCGATGGCGATGGTCGCCACCGCCTGCGTGGTGCTTCGCGAGGCCCGGCGCGTCGACCAAGAGTTCGACTGTTTGCTGAAGGAGGGGACGCCGCGAGTCTGGGTCACGCGGTCCGGTTCTCCTGCGTTCGTGTATGGCGAGGAGGCCGTAGCCCAGGTCGTTGCGCCGGATCATCCGCAAGGCCCACTGATGGGGTCTGTCCCGCGACATGGTGTGTCCAGGCGCCCGGCAGCGTTCGGCAATCGTGCTCCTGCGCTCTCCCGGACCCCTGATTGGTACGTCAACCCCGCTACCGGCACGCGCCAGTGGTGGGATGGTCAGCAGTGGGGTCCCGAAGATCCAAATGCTCATCGGCAGACCGTGCTTCCGCAACAAGATACGAATGGATTCGCGATCGCGTCGCTGGTACTAGGGATACTCTGGTTCGGGGGGTTCGGAGCCGTCCTGGCGATCGTATTCGGGGCGATAGCCCTTAGGCAGTGCGAGGAGGATCAGCAGCCCGGAAGCGGACTCGCAACTGCTGGAATCATCGTCGGCATCGTTGGGCTGATCGGCACGATCATCTTTATCGCTAGCGTCGCCTGACTGCGGCGAGACCGGCATCTTGTGGCCTCGTTCACCGGCGCCGGTAGTGACGAGATCGCGACGCACGCCGCGCTTCCCGCTTGATGCTTGCTAGCAGTCGCCTTGGGTTAAACGCGATGCTCTCGTGTGCCGCCTTCGCCGGCCAAGACCTGCTTCGTGTCGGGATGGCGCTCAGCTCGTTTCGAAATAACGGCGACGTAACGGCGTTACGTCCGTGTTATCGATCGGCCTGTACAAGTGAGCCCGCGGCCCGGCGAGCGAATCCCTCGACATGCACAACGCGCCATCCCGGACGACACCCGGCAAACACCGCTATGAGCGGGCGATCGCGGTCGCCCTCGTAGGTAGCGCGCTGGTAATCGGTGCTTGCGGGTCGTCGAGCAAGCCGAGCACGGCCGCCGGGAGGGTTTCGAGCGCGGCCGTCCGGTTCGCGGACTGCATGCGCTCACACGGGGTGCCGAGGTTCCCCGACCCCACTCCGGACGGCTTGTACCTGTCGGGCGTCGATACGCAAACGCCCGCGTTCCAGTCGGCCCACGAAGCGTGCGCGGCGCTGCAGCCAGCGGGCAGCGCCGACGGCTCCCCGGCCTCGGAGAGCGAGCGGCTCGCCGCGCTGCAGAACGCGCGGTGCATGCGCTCGCACGGCGTCCCGAGCTTCCCCGACCCAAAGTTCCTCCCGAGCGGCGGTAACACCGTCTCGCTCGACGGGCTCGACCCCGGATCCCCGGCGTTCAAGCACGCTCAGGCCTCCTGCCCGTGGCCGCCTGGTGCTCGTCCCTGATCCGAAATGGCTCATGAGCTCACAAGACTCTCGCGCCGCCCGTCGGCTCTGATCCCCCCAACCCGCTCGAACTGGCCGCGACGCGGATTAGCCGCAGCATCCGCTGACGATTGCATATGCCATCAGCTGCTTCCACGCGACTAGCAAGCACCGAACCGACGCGAACGCGACAGTCTTGGGCGTCCTGGCGAGACGACCGGACCGAAGGCAACCTTTTGCGCTCAGGGACCGGTTTATGTAGGTAGGAATGACCCGCGCCGACACCCGACTCGAGTTCGAGCGGTTCGTGACCGAATCGGTCGATGAACTGCTACGAACCGCGTATCTCATCGTGTGGGACGAGGCGGAAGCGGAGGACCTCGTACAGGAGAGCTTCGTCAGAGTCGCCAAGCGCTGGCCGCGGGTTAGGACCATGGAGCACCCCCGGGCTTACGCCCGGCGTGTACTCATCAATCTGGCGCTCGACGGCCGCAAGCGTCGCCTCCGCTGGCGCGAGGCACTGGACCGCGAGCCGTCGCAAGAGGCGGCGGACGATGGCTCGGCGCGCGAGCTCACCCACGTCGACACCCGCGACGAAGTGCTCTGCGCGCTTGCCACGCTCCCGCCCCGCCAGCGCGCAGTTTTGGTGCTGCGGTATCTGGCCGATCTGACCGAGGCCCAGGCGGCAGATGCTCTCGGATGCTCGGTCGGGACGGTCAAGAGCAACACCTCGCGGGCGCTCGAGCGGCTGGCGCAGGCTCTGCGACCCGTCCACATCTAGACAGGAGGACAGATGACTCCCACACAGCTCGAGACCGAACTGCGAGAAGCGCTCTCGGCGCGCGCCGACGAGCTCCCGCCGGACGCCGGCGCCCGGCTGCGGCGGATCGACTACCACGCGCGCTCGCGTCGCATCCGACCCCAGTTAGCGCTCGGGGCCGTGATCGGCACCGCCGGCGGTGCTGGCGCGATCGCCGCGGCGGTCGCCCTCACGACAGCGACGTCGAACGCATTCGCTGGGTGGACGCCGAAGCCAACCACCGCCTCGCGTGCGCAGATCGCCGGCGCCGAAGCCGCCTGCCGCACGCGGCTTGCCCACCCCCCTAATCCTCCTGCGACGCCAGGCGGCCGCAGACCGCCTGCGCTCGACCCGGTGCGGCTTCCGGCTCAGCTGGTCGACACTCGCGGTCCGTTCACGTTCACGATCTTCGCGAACTCCCACGACAGCGCATCGTGCATCACGGGACCAGGGTTCGTCTCGCTGTTGCAATCCCAAACGAGCGGCGCATCCGCGGTGCCGGCCGATCAGCTGATGGACTTCCCGATCTCGCACGCGAGCCGGAACGGACAGCCGTATTCCTTGGCCGAGGGTCGCGCCGGCGCGAACGTCACCAGGGCCGCGCTCAAGTTGACCGACGGCCGCACCGTGCAGGCAACGGTTGCTCACGGATGGTTCGTCGCCTGGTGGCCGGGAAACAGCGACGCGACGGCGATTCAGGTGACTACTCCCGCGGGCACGCGGACACAAAAGATGCCGATAGTGCCTCCGCTTCCGTCCGGTAGTGGTCACGCGAGCATGTCGATGAGCGGCACGGGCGCCGGTCGGGCCCCCCTCGGCCGAGGCACGGTCGCCCAGATGCAAAGCCAGACAACCAGCCGCAGCCCACGCTGACCGCAGACGGCCGCGTCAGTGCACGAGTGACGCCCGGCAACCGATGCGTGACCCGGGCTCCGCCCAAGTCACACTTCGCGTGCGGCGAGTTTCACTGCTCGGGCCATCGGTCCAGTTCGCTAGGTCGGACCCCGGGGGTCGCTCAGTGTTGCCACCCCGCCGCGATTCCGTCGCCCGGGCAATCGAACATCCGTCCAGAGCCGCCACCCGCGCGTCGTAATAGTCTCGACCTCACAGTGAGCGAGGAACGCGTCAGGATCGAGGTTGCCGACCACGTCGCGGTCGTCACGCTGGCTCGGCCTGACGAAGCACAACGCGCTCGACGTGGCGATGTTCGAGGCGATCGCCGCGGCGTGCGAGCGCCTGTCTCGGAGCCCGCGTTCCGGGCGGTCGTGCTGCACGGGGAGGGGCCGAGCTTCTGCTCGGGCCTCGACCTCGGCAGCATGCTGTCTTCCGGCGAAGGCCTCGATGGATTCGTGGAGCGCCTGCGAGAGGATCCACCGAACTGGTTCCAGCGCGTCGCCTACGACTGGGTGCGCCTGCCCGTGCCTGTCATCGCGTCCCTGCACGGCGCCTGCTTCGGCGGCGGACTGCAGATCGCGCTCGGGGCCGATATCCGGATCGCCGCGCCCCGGCCCAGCTCTCGGTGATGGAGATGAAATGGGGGCTGATCCCGGACATGTCAATCACCCGCACGCTGCCGCGGCTGGTGCGAATCGATGTCGCCAAGGAGCTCACGTACACCGGGCGGGTGCTGAGTGCGAGCGAGGCCTTGCAGCTTGGCCTGGTCACTTGGGTCAAGGCGACCCGTTCGCGGCTGCGCGCGCCCTCGCTCCGAGATCGCCTCCCGCTCCCCGGACGCCGTGCGCGCCGCGAAGCGTCTTTACGAGGCGTCGTGGACGCGCCCGCCCGAGGAGACGCTGGCGCTCGAGGCCGAGCTTCAGCGTGGCCTTATCGGCTCACCGAACCAGCTCGCCGCCGTCACCGCCGGGTTCACGAAAGAGCCGGCGGAGTTCGCGGATCCGTAGGGGCGGCGGCCGTGCCAAGCCGGGGCCGCTCATGCTGCCGGCGGTCGATTCATGTTGCGCCCTCCCCAGGTGTCGGTCTGGCTGTGACAATTCGGGCAGAGCAGGGGCAGAACGAAACGCCCGCCGCTAGACTGACACGGCGGTCGGCGCCTCCTTCATCTGCGCGCTCGGCTGATCCACTGCGGGGTAGTCCAGCGGCAGTGACGCCCGGCTCTGGACCGGGAGACGAAGGTTCGAGTCCTTCCCCCGCAGCCTAAGCTGGTGAGGGTTAAAGCGCCACTGAGCTACGCTCACTCACCCCGTGCGCGTCCTTGGCCTCCCGCTCGAATCTCCCCAGGCGGTCGTCAATCGCGCGCTGAGCGATCTGGGCTCGATCGCGCGGATGGCGCGGACCGCCCCGGCCCAGCTCCAGCGAGTCATAGAGCTCGGCGAGGAGATCGCCGAGATCGGCCGCGGCGTGCTGGAGATCGCGGAGCGTCTGGACAGGCGCGCCGACGCGGCGCTCGCGCTCGGTGAGCGGCTCGACGGCCGAGCGGACGAGCTGCTCAAGCTCGGCCGCAAGATGGAGAAGCTCGGCAGGCGGGTGGATAAGCGCGGCGCCGAGATCGTGGAGCGCGGCGAGGAGATCACCCAGAGTGCCGCGCGCGTGACCGAGACGGGCACGGAGCTGATCGCGATGCTTCCAACGCTCGACCGGGCGCTCGAGATGGCGAGCCCGCTCGAGGGGGCCATCGACCGCTTCGGGCGGCTCGTGGACCGGCTGCCGGGCGGCCAGGCGCGGCGGACCGCGCAGTTCCCGGCTGCCGATACGGACGTCGACGCGGAGCCCCAGCCCGACGGTCCGGACGCCGGGCCGCCACACGCCGAGAGCTGAACCCGCCGCTCGAGCTCGGGAGGACGGCAGCGCAGCGATGCCGGCCGTCGCCCATGGCGCCGACGCGGCGGCCTGACCGTCTGGCTTTACGAATTCTCTACGCGCAGCGCCCGATATTTAGCGGGATCTTGACGCGGCGCGGTCTAGCGTCGATTGCAGCCAATGGAGCGGATCGAAAGCAGTGTGGACCGCGGCGTTGGCGGTCCAGAGAACGGCGAAAAGCCCCGCCCGCAAGGTGCGGTGCAGCAAGCTGCGCACAACGGCCAGGCGGTCGCTGCAGAGACCCACGTCCCCACCTCGTCCAAGTTCCGCAGCTTCAACGAGGCCGCACACAAACTCGAGGACTGGCCCACCCACCCGCAGACAGAGGAGCAGGCGCCACCACCACCGCCGCCGTCGTTTATCCGCGACGACAACCGCGACGTCGTGGCGAGCGCTGGGCGCCTCGTCCTCGCGCTTGGGGCGCTCGGGGTCGTCTTTGGCGATATCGGCACGAGCCCGCTCTACACCGAGCAGGTGATCTTCACCTCGAACCGGGCGGCCGCGCAGGCCACGGTCGCGGGCGTCTACGGAATCGTCTCGCTGATCTTCTGGGCGCTGATGATCGTGGTCACGATCAAGTACGCCGGGATCATCATGCGCGCGCACAATCGCGGCGACGGGGGGATCATGGCGCTTACCGCGCTGGTCCAGCGCCACCGTCTGCCGCGCTCAGCATTGCTGATAATCCTGGGGATCTTCGGAGCCTCGCTGTTCTTCGGCGACGGCATGATCACGCCCGCGATCTCCGTGCTCTCGGCCGTCCAGGGGCTCAATGTCGCGACGCCTGCGCTGACCCATCTTGTCGTACCGATCTCCCTGGCCATCCTCGTGGGGCTCTTCGTCCTCCAACGCCGCGGCACCGGCGCCGTGGGCAAGCTTTTTGGACCGGTCCTGCTCGTGTGGTTCGCAGCGCTCGCGGTTCTCGGCGCTCGCGAGGTGATTCCGCATCCGGGCGTTCTGCAGGCTCTCTCGCCGGTCTGGGGCGCCCGATTCATGGTCGACCACGGAGTGGCGGCCTTCCTGACGCTCGGAGGCGTCGTCCTGGCGATCACCGGGGCTGAGGCGCTGTACGCCGACCGCGGGCATTTCGGCGCCGCCCCGATCCGCTTGGCCTGGTTTGGCGTCGTGTTCCCGGGCGTGCTGCTCTCGTATCTCGGACAGGCCGCGCTGATCCTCCAGCACCCCCAGATCGTCAACTCCCCGAACTTCAACCCCTTCTTTCAGCTCGTTCCCTCCTGGGGCCGCCGGGAATGGTGTTCCTCGCCAGCGCCGCGACGATCATCGCGTCGCAGGCCGTGATCTCAGGGTCATTCTCCGTTGCGAGGCAGGCCATGCAGCTCGGCTTCCTGCCTCGTTTGCGGATCCGCCACACCTCCAAGACCGAGGGACAGATCTATGTCCCCGTCGTGAACTGGACGCTCGCGATCGGCGTCGTGGTGCTGATCGTGGCCTTCCAGTCATCGAATCGGCTCGCCGACATGTACGGCGTCGCGGTCACGGGCACGTTCGTACTCAACACGCTGCTGTTCCTCGCCATAGCTCGTTCCATCTGGCACCTATCCAAGTGGAAGCTCGTGCTGATCGGAACGCTGTTCCTCACGGTCGAGGTCGCCTTCTTCAGCTCGAACCTCGCCAAGATCGCCCACGGAGCGTGGCTGCCGCTCGCGGTAGGTATCCTGATCTCGTTGCTGATGATCACGTGGCGGCGCGGCCGGGTCATCGTCACCCGCAACCGGACCGCGCAGGAGGGCTCGCTGCAGGAGTTTCTCGTCGAGCTCACGCGGATGGATCCGCCGATCGCCCGCGTCCCAGGCACCGGCGTCTTCCTCAATCCCGGGAAAGGACACGACGCCGCTCGCGTTGCGCGCGGAGGTCGAGTACAACCATGTCCTGCAGGAACGAATCGTGATCGTCTCGATGGACTCGGTTCACATTCCTCAGTGTGCCTGTAGACGACCGCTTTGTCGTCGAGCTCCTGGGAGGCGGTCGCTGCAAGGTGGCGCACGTGACGGTACGCGTGGGCTACCAGGACAGCACGAACGTCCCCAAGGCGCTTGCCCTCGCACGCAAGCGCGGGCTTCTGCCGCGCAACCTCGACTTGGAGAATGCCTCCTACTTCCTCTCGCGGATCACCATCGCTCCCAGCGACGACGGGACGATGCGGCCCTGGCAGAAGGCGCTGTTCCTGGGCATGGCGAACAATGCCGCGAGCCCGATCGACACGTTCGGCCTCCCGCAGGACCGGACGGTCGAGATGGGGTCGCAGGTCTCGGTGTAGAACTAGCTCGCGGCCAGCTCAGGACGCGGAGTCCCGGAGCCGATAGCCGACCCCCGGCTCGGTGATCAGGTAGCGCGGTCGCGAGGGGTCGCGCTCGATCTTGGAGCGGATGTGCGCGATATGAACACGCAGGTAGTGCGACTCCTCCGCATACTGCGGGCCCCCACACTTCCTGCAGCAGCTGACGTTGCGTGACGAGTCGTCCTGGATGCTGAGCGAGCACGCGCAGGAGGTCGAACTCGATCGGCGTGAGGTGTACTTCTTCAGCCGTCGCGGAGCACCTTGCGATCCTCGAGGTCGACGGTCAGGTCGCCGAGTCTCGATCTTCTCCGCGTGGCCCGAGTCGGGCGACCTCCGCAACACGGCGCGCAGCCGCGCCAGCAATTCGTCCGTGCCGAACGGCTTGGTGACGTAGTCATCGGCGCCGGCGTCGAGCGCCCTAACCTTCTCGCGCTCGTCGCCGACGGCCGACAGGACCAGGATCGGAAGGCGGCTCCAGCGCCGGACCTCTGTGCAGACCCCGACGCCGTCGCCGTCGGGGAGCACGAGGTCGAGGACGAGCGCCTCGGGTGGGCGCTTCGCCACCGAGGCCAGCGCCTCGCCCTTGGTGGAGGCGGCCTCGACCGCGTAGCCCGCCCCGCGCAGGACGATCTTCAGCCCACGGACGATCTCGGGCTCGTCGTCCACGACCAGGACGCGCGTGGCGTTGGCGGACATGGCTCAGACCTGGGCCACCGGGGCCTGCTCGCGCTGGCCCTTCGGCTGCGGGACCGCGGGGAAGCTCACCGCGAATGACGTCCCTTGGCCCACGTCGCTCTGCACGGTGATCCGTCCCCCGTTTGCCTCGACGAATCCGCGGCAGATGGCCAGCCCGAGCCCCGAGCCGCCGGCGCCCGTGCCGCGCCCGCGGAAGAAAGGCTCGAAGATGCGGCCGCGGTGATCCAGAGGGATACCGCGGCCGTGGTCGATGAAGCGCACCGTCACCCAGGCCGGGCCCGCGCCCCCGCGTATCTCGACCGGCGCGCCCTGGGGGGAGAACTTGATCGCGTTCTCGATCAGGTTCGAGAACACTCGCTCGAGTTGTGCCGCGTCCGCCCGCACCAGGGGGAGCTCGGGAGGGACGCTTGAACTCGATCGGGTGGTTGGCGCGGAACCTCTCGGCGGCGGAGGCCGCCACGTCGTGGAGATCGCACCAGTCCGCCTGGGGCGCGACCGCACCGGCCTCGATCCGCGAGAGGTCGAGCAGGTCGTCGACCATGCGCGCCAAGCCGCAAGCTCTCGGCCTCGATCGCAGCGATCAGCTCGGAGCGCTCCCGCGCCGTTATGCCCGAGGTTCGCAGCGCCGAGCCGGCCGTCGCGATCGCGGTGATCGGCGAGCGCAGGTCGTGGGAGATCGCATGCAGGATCGCGGTCCTCGCGGCTTCGGTGCGCTTGGCGGCCTCGGTTTCGGCCGTACGTTCCAGCGCCTCATCGCGCTCGACCGCGACGTCGATCAGCGCGGCGATCGGCGCGGCCGCCCGTTCGATGAAGGCCTCGTCGTAGGGGGGCTCGGTCGACACGCACAGCCACGCGTTACGGGAGCGGGATGGCAGCGCGACCGCGCGCTCGCCTGGCGCGAGTGACCGGCGGCTCGAGCACGACGCGCGTGCTCGCCGCGCCGGAGGCGGCCGCGATGCGCTTGCCGACACTCTCGAGCTGTGCGCCGAGGCTCCCTCGCTGAGGATGGCGGCCGCGGTGTCGGCGAGAAGGGCCGCCTCGCGCTCGTGCGCGGTGGCAATCCGGGCTCGCTTCTCGGCCTCCGCGGCGCGCTGGCGGGCGACCCCCGCGAGCCGCCCCACGACCACCGCGGCGATCAGCAGCACGGCGAGCTCGACCACGTCCTGGGAGTGGGCGATCGCAAACCGATGGCGGGGGACGATGAAGAAGTAGTTCAGCGTGAGCACGCTGAGGACCGAGGCGATCAGGGCCGGGACCTCGCCTCGGCGGATGGCCAGAGTCAGCACCGCCAGCAGGTAGATGATCCCGAGCCCCGCGGCGGGGGCCGTCGATTGGAGCGCGGCGATCGCCGCGCTGGCCACGGCGACCGCGACCACGATCTCGAGCGCGGTAATCGCGACCGAACGGATCAGGTGCGGCGCGCGCCGGTCCTCATTCGGTGAGGTGCGGACTGAAAACTGGGGTTCTCTGAGGAAACGGATACGACTAAGGCTAGCCCCCTACAGGGCGTTCAGATCCGAATCGGGATCCGCCAGCTCGCCCACGCGGTCGCCGATGACCGTGCCGGAGGCGATGAGCCTCCGCGCGTGCATCAGGTCCTCAGAGCGTCCCACCGAAAGCGCGGCGGCCACGCGTCCGCGCGCCACATACCAGATCAAGAACGAACCCTGCTCGAGCGATCCCCGGACGACCTCGTGCTCCCAGCGGTACGCCGGACCAACGTACTCGAGCGAGGTCCAGTCTGAGATGTCAGAGAAGAAGTAGGGGACCGCGTCGTGCGGCTGATCGCGGCCCAGCATGTTCAGTGCCGCGGTCCGACCCTGGGTGAGCGCGACATCCCAGTGCTCGATCCGCAGCCGTGCGTTTCCGTGGATCACGCTCTCGTACTCCGCGATGTCGCCCGCGGCGTAGATCCCCGACGCGGACGTTTCCAGGCGCGCATCGACCATCACCCCACCGCCCGGGCCAAGCGCCAAGCCGGAGCGGCGAGCGAGGGTGACGTCCGGAACCGCACCCGCACCGACGACGACCGCGTCGGCGGAGAATGAGCGCCCGGAGCGGGTGATCACCGTGCTCACGCGGCCCGCGGAGCCCTCGAAGCGCTCGAGCTGCTCGCCCCCTTCAACGGCCACACCGTGCTCCTCCATTCGCCGCTGGAAGAACGCCCCGGCCTGCTCTCCGAAGGTGCGGCTGAGGATCGCGGGCTCCATCATCAGGATCGTGCAGGTGCAGCCGAGCTCGACCAGCGAGGCGGCGACCTCCGTCCCGATGTACGAGCCGCCCACGAGCACGACCCGCTTCCCGGCGGCGTCGGTGCGGATTGCGTCGCTGTTGCCGAGCGTCCGCAGGTAGTGAATTCCCTGGAGCTCCGATCCCGGAACGTTCAGCCGCCGTACGCCCGACCCGGTCGCGAGCAGCGCCTTGCCGAACGTGACCTCGTCGCGATTGGAGAGCGTTACGAGCCGCGACGCCACGTCGAGCTTGAGCGCCGAGCAGCGCGTCAAGGCCTCGATCTCCCGCTCCGCATACCACTCCGCCGGATGGACCAGCACCTCGGCGCGCGTCCGCTCGCCACGCAGGTATTCCTTGGAGCACGGGGGACGGTCGTAGGGGAGATCTGGCTCGCGTCCCACAACGAGGATTGACCCATCGGCGCCACCCTCGCGCAAAGCCTGCGCGCAGCTCGCGGACGCGAGCCCGCCTCCAATCACAAGTAATCAGCGGTGCGCGAAGGCCACCCGCGGCCTCAGCCGCGAATGCGCCCGGGAACGCGCCGCCTGCTGACCGGCTTACCGCCGTTGGAGGCGAACTGCGAGGCAATCTTGTCCTCGAGGCCGGGGTCGAGAATCAGCAGCACCTGGTCGCCGGCCTCGATCATCGAGTCGGATTGGGGCACGAAGCCCCGACCGCCGCGAAGCACCGAGATGATCAGCGCGCCGTCCGGAAGCACGACGTCCCTGACCCGCTGGCCGGCGGCGGGTGAACCCTCCCCCACCTCGAGCTCGATGATCTCGAGCCGCTCCTCTTCCAATGCCAGCAGCTGAATGAGGCCGTACGCCGGCACCTCGTGCTCGATCAGGCGCAGGATGAGGTCGGTCGCGGAGACCGCCGGCTGCACCCCCAGCATCTTGAAGTGCTGGAGATTGCGGGGGTTGTTGACACGTGCGACGATCCGGCTGACCGCGTACTTCTGCTTTGCCACCTGGCAGATGATGATGTTGTCCTCGTCGTCCCCGGTCACCGCTATCACCAGGTCGGCGCGCTGGATTCCCGCGCGCTCGAGCACCCACAGCTCGGTGGCGTCGCCGTACTGGACGACGTGCTCGAGCTCCTCCTCGACCACTCGATAGCGGCGGTGGTCGGACTCGAGCAACGTCACCTCTTGGTCGTTGGCGAGCAGCTCGCGGGTTAGGTTCCAGCCCACTTTGCCGGCCCCCGCGATGATCACGTACACGGTCCCGACCCCCTATGCGGCAAGTGCCGCCCGAGAAGCCTGCTCGATCGCCTCCTGCGTCGGGCAGATCGTGTTTAGCCCCTGCTCCGCATACCACGCGGCCCGGCCCGGGTCCGCGACTCTCACCACTACGCGTGACACATGAAAACGCTGCCGGGCGACTTGTGAGATCACCAAGTTGGTGTTATCCCCGCTCGTGGCGGCGAAAAACACGTCTGCCCGCTCGATCCCGGCGGAGATGAGCGCGTCGATCTCGAGCGCAGCACCGACCGTAAAGCGGCCCCCAGCGTCCTCCCACGTGGTGAGCTGATCCTTGTCCAGGCGCTCGTGGGAGAGGGGATCAGAGTCGATCACAGAAACCTCGTGCCCCGCGGCAAGGGCGCGGTTCGCGACAGCGGAGCCCACCCGCCCGGCGCCGACGATCAGGATGAACATCGCCACGGGACTTTAGCTTTCCGACAGGTCACACGTTGCATCGTTATCAAAAGCGTTCTCTCGCGCGAGCCGCACGGATAGCACACCTCGGCCGATGCGGTGTAAGCCTTTTTATGGTCGCGTTTTCCGGCTAGCCTGGAGGGCAATGACAACTGGGTGCAGCCTTGGGGGTGTGGGCTTCGGGAAAGGCCGGCGGTGGCGCCTCGGGTGACGCGGCGCAAGCGCCCCCCTTATGAGGGCGCGCAAAAGGTCGAGACCGACGACGCCCAGCTGACGGACGGGGCCTCGACGCCCACCAAGGCGCCTCATCGGAAGGTGCTACACGAGGCTGCCCACAAGGTAGGGGCGTACGAGCCCCACGATGTCGCCAGGCCCACACCGCGCATATTCGACCCCGACCGCGACGTGGTCGCCCGCGCGGGCAAAGCAGTCCTCGCGCTCGGGGCGCTGGGTGTCGTCTACGGAGACCTCGGGACGAGCCCTCTCTACACCATGCAGGTGCTCTTCACCGAGCACCGATCGGTCGTGCATACGACCGCCCGGACATCTACGGGATCGTCTCACTCATCTTCTGGTCGCTGGTGATAATCGTCTGCGTCAAGTACGCGGTCGTCATCATGCGTGCCCACAATCGCGGGGACGGCGGCATCCTTGCGTTGACCGCGCTGCTGCGGCGCTGCAAGCTCGTTCACGCTGCGGTGTTCATAACGCTCGGGATCTTCGGTGCATCGCTCTTTCTCGGCGATGGCATGGTCACCCCGGCGATCTCGGTCCTCTCGGCGGTCGGCGGGTTGAAGGTTGCTTCCCCCGGCCTCGCCCACCTCATAGTGCCGCTTTCGCTGGCGATTCTGATGTCCCTGTTCGTGCTCCAACGTTGGGGAACCGGCGCGGTGGGACGGCTGTTCGGGCCGGTGATGCTGTTCTGGTTCGCCGTCGTGGGGCTCCTTGGCCTCCACCAGGTGGTCATGCACCCAGGCGTCTTTCAGGGTCTTTCGCCGGTGTATGGAGCGCGGTTCATGGTTAACAACGGCGGCGCCGCGTTTCTCACTCTGGGCGCCGTAGTGCTCGCGCTGACGGGAGCCGAGGCGCTCTACGCCGATAGAGGACACTTCGGGCCGATCCCGATCCGCATCGCGTGGTTCGGGGTGGTCTTCCCCTGCGTGCTCTTGTCGTACCTGGGGCAAGCGGCCCTGATACAGCACGATCCGCGGATCGTTTCGGGCGCGAACTTCAACCCGTTCTTCCAGCTCGCGCCGTCCTGGGGTCGTCTGCCACTGGTCTTCCTGGCCGGCGCGGCAACGATCATCGCCTCCCAGGCCGTGATCTCAGGCTCGTACTCCGTGGCCAGGCAGGCGGTCCAGCTCGGATTCCTCCCCCGCCTGAAGATCACGCACACCTCAAAGCAGGAGGGGCAGATCTACGTGCCCGCGATCAACTGGGCGCTTTGCATCGGGGTTGCCGCGCTGGTCCTCATCTTCCAGAGCTCCTCGCGGCTCGCGGAAATCTATGGCGTGGCCGTCACCGGCACGTTCATTCTCGACACCGTCCTGTTCACGGTCGTGGCCCGGCTCGCATGGCGAACCTCGAAGTGGAAGCTGTTCCCGTTTACCGCGGTGCTCCTGATCATCGAGGTGTCCTTCTTCAGCGCGAACCTGGCCAAGGTCACGCACGGCGCCTGGCTCCCGCTGGCGGTCGCTGTCGCGCTCTCGACGGTCATGCTCACATGGCGCCGCGGACAGATGATCGTGACGCGCAACCGGACCGAGAAGGAGGGCTCGCTGAACGATTTCCTGGAGGGGCTTGCGTCGAGGCAGCCACCCATCCGGAGAGTGCCGGGCACGGCGATCTTCCTCAATCCGAGCAAGGACACGACGCCGCTCGCCCTCCGCGCCGAGGTCGAACACACACACGCCCTGCACGAGAAGGTGGTGATCATCTCGGTTGATCGAGTCAGCGTGCCCAACGTGGATAGGGAGGATCGGTTCGTGGCCACGCGCATGGGACAGGGGCTCTTCCGCGTCTTCCACGTCGTCGACCGCGTCGGGTATCGGGACAAGCTGGACGTGCCCAAGGCTCTTGCTTTGGCGCGCAAGCAAGGTCTGCTCCCCCGCAACCTCGATCTCGAGCACGCCTCGTACTTCGTCTCCCGAATCAATATCACGCCGACCGAGGCCCCGGGCATGAAGCTGTGGCGCAAGAAGCTGTTCGTGACGATGGCACGCAACGCCGCGAGCCCGATCGACGCCTTCGGTCTCCCCAGCGACCGCACCGTGATGATGGGGTCGCAGGTAGGGGTCTGAGGCCGCGCCGACGATCAGGGACGTCCCGCGCGCGCCGCGCGCCGGCGGTTACGTGATGATCGGGATGATCAGCAGCGCGACGATGTTCGCGACCTTGATCATCGGGTTGATCGCGGGGCCGGCGGTGTCCTTGTAGGGGTCGCCGACCGTATCGCCGGTGACCGATGCGGCGTGAGCCTCCGAGCCCTTCCCGCCGTAGGCGCCGTCCTCGATCAGCTTCTTGGCGTTGTCCCAGGCGCCGCCGCCTGAGGTCATCGAGACCGCCATGAAGAGGCCCACGACGATCACGCCGATCAGCAGTCCGCCCAGTGCCTCGACACTGATCAGGCCCACCACGAGTGTGAACACGATCGGAATCAGGGCGGGCGCGATCATCTCGCGCTGCGCGGCCCGCGTCACAAGCCCGACCGCGGTGCCGTACTCGGGGGTCTCGGTCCCCTCCATGATCCCGGGCTTCTCGCGGAACTGGCGGCGCACCTCCTCGACGACGGCGCCACCCGCTCGACCGACCGCCTCGATCGCGAGCGCGGCGAACAGATAGACCATCAGGCCCCCTACGAGGAGCCCGATGAGCACCGGGGGGTTGCCGAGGCTGAAGTTGAAGTGGCCGGGAAGCTCCCGCTGCCAGGCGTCGAACAGGACGAGCGCGGCGAGCGCCGCAGAACCGATCGCGTATCCCTTGGTCACGGCCTTGGTGGTGTTGCCGACGGCGTCGAGGGGATCTGTGACGTTGCGCACCTCCTCCGGAAGATCCGCCATCTCGGCGATCCCGCCGGCGTTGTCGGTGACCGGGCCGAAGGCGTCAAGCGCGACGATCAACCCCATCAGCGACAGCTGTGCCATCACGGCCACGCCGATCCCGTAGATGCCCTGCGTTCCCCCGCCGGCCAGCTTCCACGCGCCGAGGATGCCCAGCGCGATCACGATCGCGGGCGCCGCCGTCGCCTGGGACCCCTGGGCGAGGCCCTGGATGATGTTGGTCGCGTGCCCCGTCTGGGATGCTCGCGAGATCTTGCGCACGGGCGAGAAGCGAGTGGAGGTGTAGTAGTCGGTGATCACGAACAGGCATGCGGTCACCCCGAGCCCGATCAGCGAACAGAGGTAGAACTTCCACCAAGCGGGACCCGCCACGCCGCCTTTGAGGGTGATCCCGTGCATCAGCCAGTACGTAATGGGGGCAAACACCGCGGCCGCAAGCCCGGCCGACAGGATCAGACCCTGATACAGCGCTCGCTCGACGTTGCCCGCGCGTGAGCGGACAGCAAAGGTGCCGATCAGGCAGGCGACGATCGAGAGGGCGCCGAGTACCAGCGGATAGACGGCGACCGCGGCCTGCTCGCGAAACAACAGCACGCCGAGCAACATGACCGCAACGGCGGTCACCGCATAGGTCTCGAACAGGTCGGCGGCCATGCCCGCGCAGTCGCCGACGTTGTCGCCGACGTTGTCGGCGATCACCGCGGGGTTGCGCGGGTCATCCTCAGGAATGCCGGCCTCGATCTTGCCCACGATGTCGGCACCCACGTCGGCGGCCTTCGTGAAGATGCCGCCGCCGAGGCGCGCGAACACCGAGATCAAGGAGCCGCCGAAGCTGAGCCCGATGAGGGCGTCGACCGCGTGCCTCTCGCTCTCCCCGACGATCGCCGTGAGGACGCCGTAGTAGCCGGCCAACCCGATCAATGCAAGCCCGACGACGAGCAAACCCGTGACCGCACCACCGCGGAAGGCGGCCGAAAGCGCTCGTCCGACGCCACCTCGCGCGGATTCGGCCACGCGGGCGTTGGCGCGAACCGAGACGTTCATGCCGAGGTAGCCCGCTGACGCCGAGAACGTCCCGCCGATCAGAAAGCCAATCGCTACGCGGATGTTCTGGAGCGGGATCAGCAGGATGAACACGATTACGCCGACGCCGCCGATCACCAGGTACTGGCGGTTCAGGTACGCCGATGCACCCTCCTGGACCGCCGCGGAAATCGTGCGCATGCGCTCGTTGCCCGGTGATAACGCGAGCAGGCCTCGCGCGGTAAGGACGCCGTAGACGATTGCTAGGCCGGCACACACCAGCGCCACGACGACGCCGTGATGCGTCAGGAAACTTGACAAGACGGTCCTCCGAGGAAGCTCTCAGTAGTCAGGTTGGGCGCAAAGCGCCCAAGCAATCACAAAGGGCCGCCACCCAAGCGCATCCGGGCGGGGCCCCGCGAACAGGGCGAGTCTAGCGCGCGGACTCCAAACACGCCTCGCAAAGCCAGCCCGAGACCCGCGCCAGACGCCGAAACAGCTAGCTCTGTCCAGGCACCCAGAGCCTGCCGCTGCGCTGGGCGGGCCCCGGTTCACCGGGCTTGGGTTCCTGCGATCCGGGCGTGCCAGGAGCGGAGGGCTCGCTGGGCTCTGGCGGCCGGCCGGCGCCAGGCTCGCCGGAAGGCTCACCCCCCGTCGCACCCGAAGGTTCACCCCCCGGGGCGCCGGAAGGCTGTGACCCCCCGATCCTGACGAATGCCAGTTGCAGCTGGGAGAGGGCGTCGCGAATCGGGCCGATCTGATCGGGCGCGGCGCGCTCGAGCAGCGGCAGCAAAGCGCGGATCCCGTCGATTGCGACCCCGACCTGCTCGACGTCGCGCTCGTCCTCGGTGCCCGGCTGCAGACCGGTGCGGCGCATGCCCAGGTTCACGAGCGTCACCACCTGCTCGAGGAGGACGTGCTCGACTCGAATCTTCTTGATCTCGGCCTCGTACGCCGCGCGCAGCTCCTCCTCGGTCGGCTGCGCGCCGGCTTGCTCGCTACCGCCAGTCGTGCTCACCTTCTCACCTCCGCGGGGCTTCCGAGGGCACCAGCATACGTCTCTCGCGTCTCCTCGGCGGTTGCGCCATAGACCTCCTGAAGCGACGCGCCGGTCTCCAACATGCGCCTCTGGCGCTGGGCGCCGTTGAGCTCCGGTAGCGCGACGTCGATGCCTAGCTCGGCCCGCGCGGGGGCGCTCCAGGCGAGCAGGCGCTCCGTTGCCTCGGCGGCGGGGTACTCCTCGCGGCTGTCCAGGTCGATCATGCGACCGTCCAAGCCATATCTGATCGCCCGCCAGAAGTTCTCTTCGATCTCGCGGCGCGGCACGGACCTGGACGGGGACGCCGGCATCGATTTCCCGCGCGGCCTGGGCCACGCACGCCACCATCAGCGAGGCCAGGCCCTCTGACTCCGCGGCGGTCGACTGAGCGTCGCAGATCCGCACTTCGACCGTGCCAAACGTGAAGTGGGGTCGCAGGGACCACCACACCTGGGTGTACTCGATGATCGAATTGGTCGTTATGAGCATGTCTATGTAGTCGGCGAACGCCGACCAGCTGCCGTACTCGTCGGGGATCCCGCAGCGCGGAAAGCTCTTGGTGAAGATCTGGCTACGCGCCGAGTGCAGCCCGGAGTTGCGGCCGTCCAGGAAGGGCGAGTTGGCGGAGATCGCTAGCAGCAGCGGCGCGACGGTGCGTAGCCGGTCGCACACCTTCACGGCGCGATCTGCGCCCCGGATGCCCACGTGGAGGTGGAGCGAGAAGGTGTTGTTGCGCCAGGCGACGTACTTGAGCCCCTCTTCGACCCGCTGGTAGTGGTCGGTCTCGATGATGTGCTGCTGGCGGTAGTCCGCCCACGGGTGGGTGCCCGTGGCGGCGAGCAGGACACCGCGCTCGGCGGCGAGCGCGAACAGGCGCCGCCGGCGCTCTCGCTGCGCGTCGATGGAGGCGGCCAGGTTCTCCCCACGGCCCGAGCGAATCTCGATCTCCGAGGAGATCAGCTCGCCGGTGATCGCGTCGGAAAGGACGGGGTCGGAGGCCGCCGCTTCGCTCAGCTCCTCGAACCGCTGGACCAGCCCCAAGTCGACGGGGTCGACGAGCGCGAACTCCTCTTCGAGCCCGACGGTGAAGTCGGTTCCTTCCTCGAAAGCCGAAAATGCCGTGTCCAGCTGAAGGCCCACGCGGCGGGTCTAGGTGGTTCTCTTCATGGCGAAGGCCACTACGTGAGGTAGAAGTAGAGCGCGTAGAGAAGGTCGACGGCGGGGCTCGAGGTGTGGACTGTCACCTCGGGTGCGACGCGGATGAGCGCGTCCGAGTAGTTGAAGATGATCTTGACGCCGGCGTCGGCGATTTCGTCCGCGAGGTCCTGCGCCGCCGCGGCCGGGACCGCGAGCACCGCCACGACGATGTCCTGCTCGTCGATCACGCGGCGCAGCTCGGAGGTGGGCTGGACCCCGAGCTGGCCGATGCTCGCACCCACCTTGTCCTCGTCGGAGTCGAACACCGCGACCACGCGGAATCCGTGGTCGGCGAAGATGTCCGACGTCGCGATCGCGGTCCCCAGATGGCCCGCGCCGAAGAGAGCGATGTTGTGCTGGCCCGCGGTGCGCAGAATCTTGCGGATCTGGCTGACGAGCGAGTCGACGTTGTAGCCCACTCCCCGCTTGCCGAACTTGCCGAAGCCCGAGAGGTCGCGCCGAATCTGGGTGGAATTGACGTGCGTGTAGTCGGCCAGCTCCTGCGAGGAGATCGTCAGCTTGCCGACCTTGCGCGCCTGGGTGAGGACTTGGAGGTAGCGCGAGAGCCGCGCGGCGATCCCGAGCGAGAGCTTCTCGCTCCCCTGCTGGGCGAGAGACGGATTGTGGTCGATGGTGGAACTCATCCCGCTCGCACTCTACTTCAGCGACCCTGAAGCGCCGGCTCCTCGAGCCGCCGCTTCAACTCGGCCTCGTCGACGAAGAACTCAAAGGCCTCGAGGCCGTCGATCATGACGACGGGGATCCGCTCAAGGTAAGCGGCCAGTAGCCGCTCGTCGCTCTCGATGTCGCGCTGCTGGAGCTCGAAGGGGTGGTTGACGCGGACGCGCTCGAGCACCGCGAGGGCCTGATCGCACAGGCAGCACCCGTCCCGGCCGAAGATCACCACGGTCCTCATGCGGCCAACAGCTTCTCCCCGCTCGCGTACACGTCGAGCCCGAGGTACTGGGGGTGCGGCACAGGCTCGAGGAACCTCGCGGCGCTCGCGATCATCGCGGCATTGTCGGTGCACAGCTCCGGTGGCGGGAAGTCGAGCTCGACCCCGAGGCGCGCGAGCCGCTCTCGTAGCGGACCGTTTGCGGCCACGCCACCACCGATCGCGAGGCGCCCGATCCCCGTCTGCGCGAGGGCTCTCTCCGCGCGCTGCGCGAGCGCCTCGACGATGGCGTGCTGGTAAGACGCCGCGAGGTCTGCGCGCCGACGCGTGGTCTCCTGGACCCCCAGGTCGCGCACCCGATAAAGAAGCGCGGTCTTTAACCCGGCGAAGGAGAAGTCGAGGCCTCTCAACCGGGCCCCCGTGGGAAAGCTGAAGGCGTCCGGATCTCCTCCGCGCGCCAGGCGTTCGAGCGCGGGACCGCCTGGATAACCGAGGCCCAGCAGACGGGCCCCCTTATCGAACGCCTCACCGGCGGCGTCGTCGAGCGTCTGGCCGAGAAGCCGCGGGTTCGGGCCATGGTCGATCACCTCGGCTAGCAGCGTGTGGCCGCCCGACGCCACCAGGCTGATGAAGGGAGGGTCGAAGGGCTCGGGGCCCAGAAAGCTGGCGGCGATATGACCGTGGAGATGGTCCACGGCAACCAGCGGAAGCTCCAGCGCCGCGGCGAGCGCCTTGGCCGTCGCCACGCCCACCAGCAACGCACCAACGAGTCCGGGGCCGCGCGTGACCGCGACGAGCTCCACTTCTTCGAACGAGATGTCCGCGGTGCGCAACGCGTCGTCGATCACGTCGCCGATCAGCTCGAGGTGGTGGCGCGAGGCGATCTCCGGAACCACGCCGCCGTAGCGATCGTGGACCCCCTGAGACGAGATCACGTTGGCCCGGATTTCACCGCCTGGCGTGATCACCGCGGCGCAGGTGTCGTCGCAACTGGTCTCGAGCGCGAGGATCACTGGCGTGCAGCGTGCTCCTCACCGACGCGCCACATGATCAGCGCGTCCTCGCCGGTGTCGTGGTAGTAGCGCTTGCGCAGACCCGCGGCGCGGAACCCGAATCGCTCGTATAACGCGATCGCCGGACCGTTCGAGGTTCGCACCTCGAGCGTGTAGCCCCGGTCGCGGCCCGCGCGGGCAAAGAGCTCTTCGAGCAACATCGTGGCCAGGCCGCGGCGGCGCGCCGACGGGTCGATCGCGATGTTCATGATGTGCCAGTCATCTGCGTAGCGGGAGCAGATCACGTACCCGAGCAACTGCTGGGCGGATCGCGTAGCCCCAAACCCGCCCTCCTTCCCATCGTGAGCCGGCCCGGTCACGGCAAGGCACACGCCGGAGGGACGGGAGAGCTCCAGCACGAACATCGAAAGCGACCACGCTGTGGGAAACGAGCGGCGCTCGATCGCCAGGACCGCAGGAAGGTCGGAGAAGTTCAGGCGGCGGATGGCGACGGTGCTTTGAACTGTCATGGTGTCGAGGCAATAGCGCGCCCGAGCTCGGCGTCGGGCAGGCGCACGTAGCACGGGTGTACATCGCCCGGGTGGCGGGCCGGCAGCGACCAAGCGAGCCGGCAATGGTTGACCGCGGTCACCCTGTGGCACTCCGAGTCGTCATCCGGGATCGCCACGCCCGAAGCCTCAAGGACCTCCCTGAATGCTACCGCCCCGTCGCCTACTGCCACCGTGCGTCCGGGTACAAGATGCTCGTCGTCTCGGAGCAGACGGGCGAGGTCCTCGGGCTTTAGCGCTCGCACGCCGAAGAGAGGAGTGCGACCTCCTTCATTCAGCGACCAGGCCGCGGCAAACACCTCGCCGCGGCGGGCGTCCAGCACCGAGACGACGCTCTCAGCAAGCGAGTCCCCGTGCTGCACAGAGATCGCCAGCGACTCGAGCGTCGAGACCGGAACCAGCGGCGCTTCGAGCACCTGACCGAGGGCGCGCGCGGTCGCGATCCCGATGCGCAGGCCGGTGAAAGTCCCAGGACCGATCCCGACGGCGATCCGCTCGATCTGCGCCCAGGACGTGCCCGAGCGCTCGAGCAGCTCGTCGATCAGCGCGAGCAGGCAGACGGTGTGGCGCGGAAGGGCATCGGAGGGCGGGTCGTCACGAGCTTCGAGGGCCGTCTTCCCCTCTGCCGCCTGCAAAGCGACCGCGGTGGCGCGCGTGGCGGTGTCGAACGCGAGCAGGGCCACTACTCGATCACCACGAGGCGGCTGTCTCCGCCGGCGTGCTCGATTCGCACCCGGCGCACGATCTGTCCCAGCCCGGCGAGCTCCGACGGGCCGGAGGGAGGCCACTCCACGAATGCGATCGTGTCGGGGCCGAGATAGTCCGCGAGCAGTTCCGGCTCCTCCTCGGCGAGGCCGTCGACCCGAAAGAGGTCGATGTGCGATATCGGCACCGGGGCCGGGTACTGCTGTCCGATCGTGAAAGTCGGACTCGTCACGGGCACGGTGACTCCGAGCTCCCTGCAGGCGCCGCGCACGAGCGTGGTCTTCCCGGCGCCGAGCTCTCCGGCGACGAGCACGACATCTCCGGGGCGCAGCGCGCCGGCAATCCGCGCGCCCAAGGCTTCGGTCTCGGCCGGGCCGCGCGTCTGGACTCGACCGATGCTCTGTTGCGAACCATCGCTGAAGTCGCAAATATCCCTGCGCGCAGTCACTTAATGAGACTTTAGGAGACTCGCGCGGGAAACCGGGAACCGCGTCCAGTACCGTCATTTCGGCCGTGAGCCCTCAGCCGACAGCACCGGAGCTAGGGGGAGCAGCACCGGCCCGGCTGCAGCGAATCCGGCGCAGGTGCGAGCCCGCGGTCGCGTTCGTACGCGGGTCGGACACGGCGAAGGCCGCCGGGCTCGCCGGCGCCATGATCGCCAACAATGCCCTGGCGCTGGTCGCGACCGTGATCTTCGCCCGGCTGATCGGTGATTACGGATCGCTGGCCGCGCTCCTCGCTTATCTATTGATCCTGACGGTCGTCGGCCAGGCGATGCAGGTGGCGACGGCGCGCGACGGCGTGTTGGGTCAGCTTGGCGTCGGCGAGGGCCTGCTGGCGACGCTGAGGAGCTGGACGTGGTCGATGGCGGCGTTCACCGTGCTCGTCACGGTGGTCTCGATCTTGCTGCGCCAGCCCATCGCCAACCTGGTCGGGGTCAAGCACTTCTCGTGGGCGGCCGCGGCCGGGATTCCCGCCGCCTGCGTGTATCTCGAGGTCTCGCTGCTGCGGGGCGCGCTTCAGGGCGTCGGCGACTACAAGGCGGTCGGCCTCAGCCTGATCGGCGAGCAGGGGGCGCGCCTTGTCTTCGGGACCGTCCTCGCGGTGGTGGGGCTGGGCGTCGCCGGTGCCTATCTGGGGTCGCTGGTCGCCTACGTGCTGATGTCGGCTTACTGTGCGAGGGTGCTGGTCAAGCGGGTGCGCGGAACTACTGCCGTGCCCGCCACGGAGGCCCTACCCACGCGCGCGGCGCGCGCGGCGCGGGGGCTGTGGACCCACGTGCGCCGGGCCTGGGTGCCCATCGCCGGCCTCGCGATCATCCAGCTCTTGCAGAACATCGACCTGATCGCGGCCAAGCACCGGTTCAGCTCGGATCTCGCGAGCTCCTACGCGGCCACGGCGGTGGCCGCCAAGGTCCTGATCTGGGTCGCCATGGGCGCCGGCTTCTATCTCGTGCCGGAGTGCTCGCGCCGCAGGGCCGAGGGTCAGGACACGCGCGGTGTGCTGCTACAGACCGTGGGCATTCTCGCGCTGTGCGCGATCCCGGTCCTGCTGATATTCGCCCTCGCCGCGCACCCGCTGCTGGCGCTCGTGTTCGGCCCGCGGCGTGCCACCGCCTCGGACGCGTTGCTGCCGCTGGGCGCCGCCTTCACCGTCCTCGCGGCGACCTACCTCGCGGTGCAGTACATGCTCGCACTCAAGCGCACCGCTTTCCTGGTCGTACTCGGGGCGGTCGCGGTGGCCGAGGCCCCGCTGCTCCTGCAGGCCCCGAGGGACCCCGCGAGCTTTGCGGCGGTGGTGCTCGCGGTGCAGGCCGTGGGAGCGGTGGTCGCATTTGCGCTCGCGCTGCGAAGAGACACCGGCGCTCCGCCGGCCGCCCAGATCGCGCCCGAGGCCGCCTACAAGCGGTCCGCGGCCGCGATCACGTCTGAGCCGGGCTAGTGGGTCACTAGAACAGCCCCAGCTGGGCCGCTGCGGCGAGCGGGAGCCCTTGGTTCGCCTCGAACTCGGCCTCGGGCTCGATCTCGGGAATCGGCGCGACGGGCTCGGGTTGCGGAGGAACACCCAGGGCGAGCAATTCAGGGATGCGGCGGAAGTCGGCGCGCAGTGCCTCGAGCGTGGACCCCGTGTACAGCGCCGCGGCGGGGTGGTACAGCGGATAGAGCCTCACCGCCCGGGTGCCGATCACGCGGACCTCCTCGTGGCCGTGGAGCCGCGAGATGCCGGTGATGTCGCCGCGCAGGAGCTTTGTCGCAAAGTTGCCGAGCGTGCAGATAATCGTCGGTTCGATTAGCTCGATCTGTCGATGGAGATAGCCCTGGCAGGACTCGATCTCGATCGGGTGGGGGTCGCGGTTGTCGGGGGGACGGCACTTCAACGTGTTGCATATCCACACGTCACCGCGTCTCATCCCGATCTCTTCGAGGAGCTTGTCGAGCAGCTTGCCGGCAGCTCCGACGAAGGGCAGTCCCATCCGGTCCTCGTTGGCCCCAGGCGCCTCCCCCACGAACATCAGCTCAGCATCGGCGTTGCCCGCGCCGAACACGACCTTGGTACGGGTTTGATGAAGGGCGCAGCGGACACACCCCGAGGCCTCGCCGTACAGATCCTTGAGAAGCTCGCGGCGCTCGGCGGCTGTGCTCACGGCCGCTGATGGTAGAGGCGGGCGAGGATGCTTCGGGCCCGGCGCAACCGATTTTTGGCTCAAAGACCGCATTCTGCGCTCGCCTTCTGTCCGCAGACGAACCGTGACTGAGCGCACAGATCGTGATTGAACTCCCGCCCGCGGGGCTATCATCCCGGTGCAAGGCCGTCACCCGCATCGGGGGACGGACCAACTACCAATTCACGAGCCAAAAAGAGCCGACCGGTATCTCTGATGCGAGAACTGGAACGGGATTCCGTTACAGATGACCCTGCCTGTCCCCCGCTTCCGGGGCAAGCGCCGCGTACGCTGGCGATCGTGGGGCGAGGGCGCCTGGGCACGGCGTTCGCTGGATCCTTCGAGGAAGGGTCGCTCGACCTTCCCCATGGCCCCTGGCGGGTCACCGGCCCGCACGGTCGCGGCTATGACGGCGCGGGTGACGACGCCGTCCTGCTGTGCGTGCCCGATCGGGAGATTTCGGGCGCGGCCGCGCTGATCTCGTCGGGTCCGCTGGTCGGCCACTGCTCGGGAGCGTGCCGTCTCGACGTCCTGGGGCCGCGGGAAGCGTTCTCGCTTCACCCGCTCATGACCGTCGTCTCAGGCCGGACGAGATTCAGCGGAGCCGGGGCGGCAGTCGCCGGCTCCAGCACTCGAGCCCTCAAGTTCGCGTCCGCGCTCGCTCGCGCCCTCGGGCTGCGCCCGACCTCGATCTCAGACGAAGACCGGGCCGCGTATCACGCCGCTGCCTCGATCGCGTCGAACTTCCTGATCACGCTCGAGGCGGCCGCTGAGCGCGTGGCGGCGAGCACGGGGATCGACCGGGCGCTCCTGGCACCGCTCGTCCGCGCCACGATCGAGAACTGGATCGCGGTGGGTGGAGAGCGCGCGCTGACGGGACCGGTGGCCCGGGGGGACGAGCAGACCGTCGCCGCGCAGCGCGCCGCGGTCGCCGAGCGGGCTCCCGAGCTGCTGGCACTGTTCGACGCGCTCACGGAGGCGACCCGGGACCTCGCGGGCCAGCAAGCCCAAAGCGAGAACCACGCCGTGGCGACCGAGGACCAGACCCGTACGAGGGCCGCGGCGTGAGGATCGTCAGGACCGTCGTCGACACGCGCGCGGTGCTGACCGAGGCGCGCCGCCGCGGCGGCAAGATCGGCCTCGTGCCGACCATGGGCGCGTTTCACGAGGGCCACCTGTCGCTGATGCGCCGGGCTCGCGCCGAGTGCGACCTGGTGGTCGTCTCGCTGTTCATAAACCCCACGCAGTTCAACGATCCGGGGGACCTCGACGCCTACCCCCGCGATGAGCGCAGCGACGCCGCGCTTGCCACCGAGGTCGGCGTCGATCTCGTGTTCGCCCCGGCGACCGAGGAGCTCTATCCCGTGAACTTCGCCACGCGCGTGTCGGTGGGCGCCGTCGCCGAGACGCTCGAGGGAGCCCACCGCGGAGCCGATCACTTCGTCGGCGTCTCGACGATCGTCCTCAAGCTGCTCAACGTCGTCGGACCCGACGTCGCCTACTTCGGGCAGAAGGACGCCCAGCAGACGGCCGTGGTCAAGCGGCTCGTACGCGACCTCGACGTCCCCGTATCGGTCGAGATTTGCCCCACGGTCCGGGCGCCCGACGGACTCGCTCTCTCCAGCCGCAACGCGCGCCTATCCGAGGACGAGCGGGTCCGCGCGACCGCCCTCTATCGCGCGCTCAAGGCCGCGGCGCGCGTCATCGACGAGGGTGAGCGCGACCCCGCGGTAGCGACCAGAGCCGCTCGCAAGGAGCTCGGCAACAGCGGCATCGAGCCCGATTACTTCGAGCTGGTGGACCCCCAGACTTTCGAGCCCGTTCGGCCCGGTGCAGCGCGACGTGCTTGCCGTCGTCGCCGCGCCGCTCGGGGGGGCGCGCCTGATCGACAACCTTCCGATTCACGTGCCGCAGCCAGCGCCGCGACACGACCCCAAGACGCCCGCCGTTGCAGATCGGCCGCACCATGAAGCCGGCGGCCCGGACGGCGGCGTAGAGAGGAACACCCATGTCCGCAACCCCCCACACTCCGGTACCCCAGGATCTGAGCGGCCGGCTCCCGGTCACCCTCCCCCAGCTCGCGGAGAAGAAGCGGCTTGGCGAGCCGATCGTGATGGTCACCGCCTATGACTACCCCTCCGCCCAGGTCGCGGAGCAGGCCGGCGTCGACATGGTGCTGGTCGGGGACTCGGGCGCCATGACCGTGCTCGGCTATCCCTCGACCGTCCCCGTCTCGGTCGACGAGATGCTCATGCTGTGCTCGGCCGCGCGGCGGGGGCTCACCACCCCCCTGTTGGTCGGCGACCTGCCGTTCGGCTCCTATGAGTCCTCCGATGAACAGGCGGTGCGAACGGCCCAGCGATTCGTCAAGGAGGCCGGCTGCGACGCGGTCAAGCTCGAGCGCGGAGGAACCAGCGCAGAGCGGGCGCGGGCGATCGTCGACTCAGGCGTCCCCGTGATGGGCCACGTCGGCCTGACGCCGCAGACCGCCACCACGCTGGGCGGCCACCGCGCGCAGGGCCGGACGGCTGACCGCGCCCTTGGTGTCGCACGGGACGCGATCGCCCTGCAGGAGGCGGGTTGTTTCTCGATCGTGTTCGAGGCCGTGCCGGCCGCTGTGGCCGAGGAATTGATGGGTCAGCTGGACGTCCCCGTGATCGGCATCGGCGCCGGGCCGGCCACCGACGGACAGGTTTTGGTGTTCCACGACCTGCTTGGCATCTACGATGGGCATGTGCCGCGATTCGTTAAGCGATATGCGGAGGTCAAGGCGCAGATGGTGACGGGGGTCGCCGAGTACGCGGCCGATGTTCGCGCGGGCGCCTTTCCCGGCCCGGAGCACGGCTACACGATCGACCCTGATGAGCTCGACCGGTTCCGCGCCCTGCTGGACGAGGCAACTCCGCGCGGCGCGGCGACAGGGAGGTGAAGTTGGGCGAGGTTCCAGGCGTCAACGCGGGGAGGGCCCGCTGGTGAGCCGGCGCCTGACCGGCGTCCTGGTCCCGAGCGAGCGGATCTACTTCGAGCTATTCGAGGAGGCCGGGCGCAACGTGCTGCGCAGCGCGGAGCTCCTGGACGAGCTTCTGTCGGATTACCCGGACAGCAAGCAGCTGGCGGCCGAGATCACGAGCTGCGAGCACGAGGGAGACCGCATCACCCACGACATCATCGACCGGCTCAACCACACGTCCGTCACGCCGATCGACCGCGAGGACATCCTCGCCCTCGCCTCGGCGCTCGACGACACCGTCGATTACACCGAGGAGGTCGCCGACTACCTCGGGCTGTACAAGATCGAGGCGCCGATGGAGCAGTCGCTCCGTCTCGCGGCTGTGCTCCTCGCGGCGGCGCGTGAGATCGCCGAGGCGATCCCTCGGCTGCGCGGCTTCCGCGATATCTCGCGCCATACCGTCGAGATCAACCGGCTTGAAAACGAGGGCGACCAGATCACGCGCGGCGCGATGGCATCGCTGTTCGACACCGGGATCGATCCCATGGTGGTTATCCGCTGGAAGGATCTCTACGAGCGCCTGGAGGAGGCGATCGACGCCACCGAACGCGTCGCCAACATCATGGAAGGGATCATCATCAAGAACTCCTGACGGGGATTCCCGTGACTTCTGGCGCAACTGGGCTCCGCCCGATTCCGCCCGAAGCGACGTCAATCCCCTCGAATGGGCCACCAAAGCGAGTGAGCTCGGAGCGACCCCGAATCCCACCTGGAAAGCCCTAGTACTCGATCTGCCGTAGCACCCGGGCGGGCGCTCCCGCCGCGATCGAGAAGGCGGCGATGTCGGAGGTCACCACGGAGTTGGCGCCGATCACGCAGCGCTCGCCCATGGTGACGCCGCCCGTGATGACCACATTGGCGCCGCACCAGACGTTGGCGCCGACTCGCGTCGGCCCCTTTGAGGTGAAGCCCTGCCAGGGCACCGGGTTGCTCGGGATCGTCGAAGCGGTGGTCGGCGTCGGTGACGAAGCAGCCATTGGCGAACATGCAGTGCTCCCCGATCTGGACGAGTCGACCGCCGCGACCATCACGCCGAGGTTCAGGAAGCTGCCTGCGCCGATCTCGATCCTTCCCGGGGCGGGCGCGGTCAGCCAGACGTTCGGGCTCGAGCAGGACGTGGCGACCGATCTCGAGCCGGCCCTCGCGCATCGCCTCGAGCACGTTGCCGTGCAGCGGCCAGCGCGCGAACGCCTGGCGGCGCATCAGCTCCCAGTGGATCGCGGCCCTATTCCACGGCAGCGAGTTGCGCTCGTAGAGGCGCCACTTCTGCACCCAGAGGAGAAGATCCCTGCCGAGCGGAGTTTTTGTATCGCTCACGAGCAAGCGTGCCGGCTTCGCTGCTGGGTTTGGGCGATTCCGAGAGTCACGATGACGGCCATGCTCTGTCAGGTTCTCAGCGGAATGCTCTGCGCGAAGCGGAACCGGCCATGGGGGTCGTACTTGCGCTTCACGCTCTCAAGCCGCCCGAGGTTCTCGCCGTAATACGCTTCCTCCCAGTCCACCAGGGCAGGGTCGATGAAGTTCTGGTAGGAGCGAGCAGCGACGTATGGTCTCATCGCGGCGAAGAAGCCCTCGATCCAGTCCAGGCCAGCGCGCACAGTCCTCGTCGAGTCCTTCGCTGTCCACGAGGTTGAGTAGGCCATCAGCCACATCGCCTTGCGGTGGACGAATGCGGTATCGGCTGGAGCAACCCGGCCCATGGCGCCACCCCAGCCGAACATCGCCATCCCACCGCCATCGTCGTTCAGGCTGCCCGGCCAGCTCTCCACCCAGCGCGCCATCGTCTCGAAGCCGGCATCGGACACTGGGCCTTCGATGTAGCTCGACTTCTCGGTGAACCGGTCGTGTGGAGTCGTGTGGAACAGATATTGCTTGGCCTGCCAGAAGGTGCGCCGCGCGATCAACCGCTTGGTCGTAGCCGCCGCTCCCAACGCCGGCGCGAGCAAGTCGGTCAGCTCGGCCGGCGGCCCGAAGTACTGCCCGAGCACAGAGACCGTCGGTGTCGTTCGGGAGTCCGGCCTGCTCCCGTTACCCATGCCGAAGCGCACCGATAACTCGTCGGGCGCGTCGCGCAGCACCGTCTGCAGTGCCGAGGCCACCTTTACGGCGTCGCGCCAGTCCCAGGCAAGGTCGTAGAGCGACACATCGCCGACCGGATGCGTCCTGAACCGGAAGGACGTGTTGATGCCGAAGTTGCCGCCACCACCGCCGCGGCAGGCCCAGAAGAGGCTGGGGTGCGAGTCGGGACTGCAGGCCAGGACGTCGCCTGACGCAGTCACGATCTCCGTCTCAAGCAGGGAGTCGCTAGTGAGCCCAAGCTTTCGGGAACTGAATCCAAAACCGCCTCCGAGGGTCAGCCCGGAAATCCCCACCGTCGGGCACCGGCCCGCCGAAATCGCGACGCTGTGGGGTTGCAGCCCGTTGTAGACGTTCGTGTTGCGCGCTCCCGGGCTGACCCGGACGGTCGCATTCGCCTCGTCGACCTCGACGCCGTTGAGGCGGCTCACGTCGATGATGAGACCTGGAGTGACCGAATACCCGCCGTAGCTGTGACCGCCCGCCCGCGCCGCGATTGGCACCCAATGCTCACCTGACCACAGCAGTGCCTCGCGGACGTCCGTCGATCCGGCGCAGACCGCGATCCCCGAAGGGTGAACCGACGTGTAGCGACGGTTGAAGGGCAGTCGCAGCTGGGCGTACTCGGCGTTTCCCGGAAGCACAAGCGACCCCTTCAGTCGACGCGCGAGCTCTTGCCACTTGGCCCGCGTCGGCGCCTGCCCCCCGCACGCAGCCAGCCATTCGAGCTGCGACGCCGCGAACGCGGCTCCCCCAAGGCGGCCCGCGCGCCGCGCGAACTCCCTGCGAGTCAGTAGGTGCGACGACAAGCGGCCCGAATCGTAAATAAGGGCGCGGTCAAACTCCCGGATGGAAAGCGCGGCGAAACCTCAGGACTGCGCTGCCGTCAAAGCACAAACCCGGTTCAGCGAGCGGCGTTCAACCCCGCGGCCTGCGCTGGCCGTAGAGCTGCTCGCGGACCTGGCGCTCTATCTCGGCATCGTCGTAGCGCGTGTTCGCTTCTGCACCGGGCGCGTCGCTTTGCTCGAGAGTCGGACGCGAGGGCAGCCGCCGCTCCCGCAGCCAACCGGGAAAGCCTCCCCCGGCGGCCCCACGTTGTGATGAAGCGGCACTTTGCAAGGACCGCCTGAGCACGGGCACGAGCGCCAAGAGCGTCGCTGCCGCGGCGACAAGCACAACTATTAGGACGAGCGTTGGTTACCTCCGGTACAAAGCCTGCTAGGACACCACAGAGGTTAGCTGCCGGCGGGAGCGCGGCCGCGACGGCGTCGCCATGGGTAACACACTCTTCAAGAACGCGCCCGTGTAGGAGCCCGGGGCTGCCGCGACCTGTTCCGGTGTCCCGGCTGCAATCACACGGCCGCCCTCATCGCCGCCCTCCGGACCGAGGTCGATGATCCGGTCGGCGACCTTGATCACGTCGAGGTTGTGCTCGATCACGATCACGGAGTTGCCCGCGTCGACGAGCCGCTCGAGCACCTCTAGCAGCCGCTGGATATCGGCGAAATGAAGACCCGTTGTCGGCTCATCGAGGATGTACAACGTGCGCCCGGTCGCGACCTTGCAAAGCTCCGCCGCGAGCTTGACTCGCTGCGCCTCACCACCTGAAAGGGTCGTCGCCGGCTGGCCCACGCGCATGTAGCCGAGCCCCACGTCGACCAGCGCCTGGAAGCGGCGGCGGATCTTGGGGATGTGCGCGAAGAACTCGTGGGCCTCCTCGATCGGCATCTCCAGGATGTCGGAGACGTTCTTGCCCTTGAACCGGACCTCGAGCGTCTCGCGGTTGTAGCGCTTGCCGTGGCACTGCTCGCAGGGGACGTAGACGTCGGGCAGGAAGTGCATCTCGATCTTGATCTGGCCGTCCCCGCGACACACCTCGCAGCGGCCCCCCTTGACGTTGAACGAGAAGCGGCCAGGCTTGTAGCCACGTGCCCGGGCCTCGGGAGTCTTGGAGAAGAGCTCACGAATCTGGTCGAACAATCCGATGTAGGTCGCGGGGTTAGACCGTGGCGTGCGGCCGATCGGCGACTGGTCCACATAAATGACCTTGTCGAGCTGCTCGAGACCCGTGATCCGGCGGTGGGCACCGGCGCGCTGTCTGGTGCGGTGCAGGCGGTTGGCGAGCGCCTTGTAGAGCGTTTCAAGGATCAATGTCGACTTGCCCGACCCCGAGACCCCGGTGACGCAGCACAGCACCCCCAGCGGCACCTTGACATTTATGCCCTTCAGGTTGTGCTGTGAGGCGCCCTCGATCTGCACGTGACCACTCGGCCTACGGCGGCGCCGCGGCGTATCGATTGTCCGCGCGCGCGCGAGGAACTGGCCGGTCAGCGACTCCGGGATCCCCTCTACCTCCTCCGCGGTTCCTTCGGCGACGACATATCCACCGTGCTCGCCCGCGCCGGGCCCCATGTCCACGAGGTGGTCGGCGGCGCGCATCGTCCCCTCGTCGTGCTCGACTACCAGCACCGTATTGCCGAGATCGCGAAGTCGCTCGAGCGTCGCGATCAGCTTCGCGTTGTCGCGTTGATGCAGACCGATCGAAGGCTCGTCGAGGATGTAGAGCACGCCGACCAGCGAGGAGCCCACCTGCGTCGCGAGGCGGATCCGCTGTGCCTCACCGCCCGACAGCGTCGCCGCGGCTCGGTCGAGCGTCAGATAGCCGATCCCCACGTTGTCGAGGAATTGCAGCCGTTCCGCGATCTCTCTCAGCACGAGCCGGGCGATGCGGTGGTCGTGCTCGGAGAGCTCAAGCGATTCGACCCACTCGAGCGCCGCGCGCGCCGACAGCGCGGTGAAGTGGTGGATCGGCATGCCCGCCACCAAGACGGCCCGTGACTCCGGTCGCAGCCTCGCGCCGCCACACTCGGGGCACGGGCGCAGCGTCATGTACTCCTCGATCTTCTCGCGCGTGAACTCGGAGTCGGTCTCCCGGTAGCGCCGCTCGAGGCTCGGCAGGATGCCCTCGAACCGTGCCGCGTACGAGCGGCGCCGGCCGAAGCGGTTGCGGTAGCTCAGCTGCACGCGGTCGCCGTCGGTGCCGTGCAAAAAGAATCGTTGCTGCTCCGATGAGAGGTCGGCCCAGGGCTCGTCGAGGTCGACGCCGTAGCGCTCCGCGATCGCTTGCGTCAGCTGGTCGTAGTACTCGGAAGCGCTCGCCGCCCACGGTGCGATGGCGCCCTCGCCGATCGACAGGCCCGGATCGGGCACCACCAGGTCGGGGTCGATCTCCATCTGCGACCCGAGCCCCGTGCACCTCGGACATGCTCCGTGGGGCGAGTTGAAAGAGAAGATCCGCGGCTCTAGCTCGACCAGGCTGGGGCCGTGGACGGGGCAGGCGAACCGCTCGGAGAAGATCATCGTCCTGTCCTCATCCACCAGCTCGATCTCGACGAGGCCCTCGGCCAGCGCGACCGCGGTCTCGATCGAATCGGCCAGCCGCTTGCGCACCTCGTCCTTCATCACGAGTCGGTCGACGACCACCGAGATGTCGTGCTTGAACTTCTTGTCGAGCTCGATCGGCTCGTCGAGTCGGCGCAGCTCACCGTCAATCTTCACGCGCGCGAACCCTTCGCCACGCAGCTCCTCGAGCTGGCGGCCGTACTCGCCCTTGCGCCCGCGGACGATCGGGGCGAGGACCATGAAGCGGGTCCCCGGCTCGAGCTCCATCACCTGATCGATGATCTGCTCCGCCGACTGGCCGGAGATCGGCCGGCCACAGATGTGACAGTGAGGGTGCCCGATCCGCGCCCACAACAGACGCAGGTAGTCGTAGATTTCGGTCACCGTCCCCACCGTCGAGCGGGGGTTGCGGGACGTGGTCTTCTGGTCGATCGAGATCGCCGGCGAGAGCCCCTCGATCGAGTCGACGTCGGGCTTGTCCATCTGGCCCAGGAACTGGCGGGCATACGCCGAGAGCGACTCGACGTACCGGCGCTGCCCCTCCGCGTAGATCGTGTCGAAGGCAAGTGAGGACTTGCCGGACCCCGAAAGACCGGTGATGACGGTCAGCGAGCCGCGCGGAATCGCGACCGTGATGTTCTTCAGATTGTGCTCTCGGGCACCCGAAACGACGAGCTGGTCACCCACTAGAGCGAGTCTAGAGAAGCGAACAGACGTTCCCTTCCTCTAATCAATTGGCAGCGGCGCATGCGCCGCTGCCCCGGCCGGAACATGTTCCCTCGCGCTTGCCGCGCACTCGGCATCCAGCCTCGCTTTTCGCGCGGCGCGCGAGTCATCCAGCTATGGGCCGGCTCATGAGCCGGCCCAATACGAACATCAGGTCTGGACGCTCGAGTACACCTCGTCGAGCAGCCGCCCCCGGTCGGCGAGGTCGTAGTTCTCGGCCAGATACCTGTCCGTTTCTTCCCGCGGGGTGCCGTTCAGGGCCATGTTGAGCGCGATCAGGCGGGCGCCCTCCGAGTCGTCGGAGGCACCCGGCGCCGAGGTTTGCGCGCCCTCGACGGCCGTCGCGGGCACCTCGTCGGCGGGCTCGTCGCCGATCTTGGCGGATCCGGGCGAGTACACGGCCTGGGAGTCGGAGAAGTCCGCCACGACCGGCGCGGGCTCCGGCGCCGCGACCGGCGGTGGCGTGGGCTCCGAGACGTCGGCCGCGATCGGCGCCGGCTCCGCCAAGACCGACCGGAGGGGGCGCTTCAGTGGCTTCGGGGACCGCGTGCGCTGACCCGGAGCCCGTGATCGCCCCGTCGAGTTCGAACTCGAGCGCGCTCAGCTCTCCGCGCAACCGCTCCGTGTCTTTGCGCAGCGACGCCGTGAGTGTGTTCAGCTCGCCATCCATCGCCTCGAGCCGTCCCAAGCAGCTGAGTGATCGAGTTCGACAGCCGCCCGACGTACTCACGCGCCTGTCCCGCGGCAACCTCGCGTCTGCGCTGGGCCTCGCCGCTCGCCTGCTCGGCCACGTGCGATGCCTGGGCCCGGATCTCCTGGGCCTCGAGCTCGGCGCCCCTCAGGATCTCCGCCGCGCTGTTTTCGCGCCGCCTCGACGATTCCGCGCACCTGCTCGGAGACGGTAGTGGCGAGCGTCTGCGCCTGCGAGGGAGGCTCGCCACGGTTGACCTCCTCGACTTCGCTCGGCGAGTGCGCTCAGGTGGGCGTCGACTGCCGCGGGATCGTATCCCCGCTTCGCGACGGGGAAATCCTTGCGCTCGATGCTGTCTCGATCCAGGGTCAACGCTTACCTCCCTCTCGCTGGATCCGCGAACACTAACCGGCCGCGACCGCCTGATCCAACTGACGCCGGAGGTCCCGGATCTCGTCGCGCAGCTTCGCCGCGTACTCGAACCGCAGCTCCTCGGCCGCCTGGAGCATCTCCTCCTCGAGCTCGACGATCGTACGCTCGACCTCCGCGGGTTCCATTCCCTCCACGGTCCGCCGGCCGCGGCGGCGCGAGCGCGGGACGCGGGCCTCGGTCTGGAGGAACTCGGCGATGTCCGAGATCCCCTTGACGATCGTCTCCGGCGTGATTCCGTGGCGCTCGTTGTACTCGACCTGAATCGCGCGCCGGCGGTCCGTTTCCTCGATCGCGGCCCGCATCGCCTGGGTCTCCTTGTCGGCGTACATGATCACGCGACCCTCGACGTTGCGGGCGGTGCGCCCGATCGTCTGGATCAGCGACGTCTCGCCGCGCAGGAACCCCTCCTTGTCGGCGTCGAGGATCGCGACCAGCGAAACCTCGGGGAGGTCGAGTCCCTCGCGCAGCAGGTTGACTCCCACGAGCACATCGAACTCTCCCAGCCGCAGCTCGCGGATGATCTGAATTCGCTGCAGCGTGTCGACCTCGGAGTGGAGATACCGGACGCGGAACCCCATCTCGAGCAGGTAGTCGGTGAGGTCCTCGGCCATCTTCTTCGTGAGCGTGGTGACGAGCGCACGCTCATCGCGCTCCGCGCGGGCCCGGATCTCGTTCATCAGGTCATCGATCTGGTTGCGCGTCTCGCGCACCTCGACGTCCGGGTCCACGATCCCCGTGGGCCTCACGATCTGCTCGACGATGCGCGCTGAGCGCTCTCGCTCGTACAGGCCCGGCGTGGCCGAGACGAACACCATCTGCGGCGTGATCGAGAGGAACTCCTGGAAGGTCTGGGGCCGGTTGTCGAGCGCGCTCGGCAGCCGGAAGCCATAGTCGACGAGCGTCTGCTTGCGCGAGCGGTCCCCCTCGTACATGCCGCCGAGCTGGGGGACCGTCTGGTGTGACTCGTCGATCAGGCAGAGGAAGTCGTCGGGGAAGTAGTCGAGCAGGCAGTAAGGCCGCTCGCCCGCCGCGCGGCCGTCGAGGATGCGCGAGTAGTTCTCGATTCCCGGAACAGAACCCCAGCTCGCGCAGCATCTCCATGTCGTACTGGGTCCGCTGCCTGAGGCGGTGCGATTCGAGCAGCTTGCCCTGTGCCTCGAGCTCTGCGCAGCGGGCGTTGAGCTCGCGCCCGATCTCGGCGACGGCGTCCTCGATCATCCCCTCGCGCACGTTGTAGTGGGTGGCCGGCCAGATCCCGATGTGCTCGAGGTCGTCCTCGAGCAGCTCACCCGTCAGCGGATCGAACCGCTGAAGCCCCTCGATCTCGTCGCCGAAGAGCATGACCCGGTAGGCGTTCTCTGCGTACGCCGGGAACACCTCCAGCGTCTCCCCGCGCACCCGAAAGGTCCCGCGCTGGAGCGCCGTGTCGTTGCGCGTGTACTGGATCGAGACCAGCTTGCGAAGGAGCCGATCGCGGTCGATCATCTCGCCCTTGCTCAGCGTCTGCAGGTTCTCGTCGTAGACCTCGGGCGAGCCCAGGCCGAAGATGCAGGAGACGCTTGCGACGATGAGCACGTCCCTGCGGGCGAACAGAGCCGCCGTGGCGGAGTGGCGCAGCCTGTCGATCTCGTCGTTGATCGCCGAGTCCTTCTCGATGTAAAGGTCCTTGCTCGGGACGTACGCCTCGGGCTGGTAATAGTCGTAGTAGGAGACGAAATACTCGACGGCGTTGCGCGGGAAGTAGGTCCGGAACTCGTTGCAGAGCTGGGCCGCCAGCGTCTTGTTGTGGGCGATCACCAGCGTGGGCTTCTGCACGGCCTCCACCACCCCGGCCATGGTCATCGTCTTGCCGGTCCCGGTCGCTCCCAGGAGCGTCAGAAAGCGCTCCCCGGCGTCCACGCCTTCGGCCAGCGAGGAAATCGCCTGCGGCTGGTCGGCGGTGGGTCGGTAGCCCGCCTCGAGCTCAAACTTGGGCATACGGATTGAGCCTAGCGGGGCAAAACTCGTCCACGGTTGACCGCCCGCAACGAGTTGTGGCGAGAATCTTGCCCGCCATGAGAGCAAAATTCGCCACACGCTCGCCGAGGCCGCAGCGTTGGCCGACTTTTTCACACCCCTCGCGGTTAGCGGTCGCGCACAGATCGATTGCGCCAGTTCTCCCCACCCCACCTAGCCGCGCTCGCCGTCCTCGTGGTCGCGTCGGTCGCGTCCGTGTGGGCCGCACGCCGCAACCACGGCGTCACCACCTACGCGCGCCTCCTGGCGCTGCTGATCTTCGCCGCTTGGGCAGGGGAGTACATCGTGGACGCCGTCAACGGCACCTACAGCGCCCAGTACACGCTGCCGCTCCAGCTGACCGACGTGATCTCGGTGACGGCGGTGATCGCACTCTGGACGAGGAGACAGCTGGCGGTCGAGCTCCTCTACTTCTGGTCGCTGACCGCTTCGCTTCAGGCCCTGCTGACGCCGGACCTCGCGTACACCTTCCCCAGCGTCTACTACTTCACCTACTTCGTCTACCACATCGGGGCGGTCGTGGCGGCGCTCATGCTCGTCTTCGGCTGCGGCCTCTACCCGCGCCGGTGGGCGGCGTTCAAGGCTTTCGCGGCGACGCTGGCGTGGGCCGCGGTCGCGGGCATCGGCGACGTGATCACCGGCGGCAACTACATGTATCTGCGCGCGAAGCCGGTTCACAGCTCGCTGCTCAACGTCATGGGTCCCTGGCCGTGGTACATCGCGACCACCGCCGCGCTGGCCCTAGCGATGCTGCTCGTGCTGCAGGCGATCGCCGACGGGATACGCCGGCTCGATCGCCGGGCGGCGGGCCCTCAGACGGCTAGTACCCCAGCTGCTTCGGATACGTCCGGCGGTACTCCTGCTGCGCCTGAAGCACCCTCTGCACGTACAGCCTCGTCTCCGGGAAGGGGATCTCGCTGATCGTCAGGGGGTGGCCGTGTGCCTGGGCGTTCGCGACCCAGCGGTCGACGTTCGTTTCGCCCGCGTTGTAGGCGGCAAGCGCCAGCACGACGTTGCCGTTGTAGTGGTCGATGAGGTAGCGCAGCAAATAGGTGCCGTAGGCGATGTTCACCTTCGGCTTTCGCAGATCTGAGACGTGAAGAGATCACGCCGCCGGAACGCCGGGCCAGAAACTCCGCGGTCTGGGGCATGAGCTGCATGAGCCCCTCGGCGCCGGCGGGAGACGTGCGGGGATCGAACTTGGTCTCCGCGTAGATCACTCCCGCGACCAGAGCTGGGTCCAGCTGCTTGGCGCGGCTTGCTGTCGAATGAGGTCGGCGTGCGACAGGGGCAGGGTGAGCTCGTTGATCGCTTTGCGCGCGAACGGGGTCAGCACCACCGCCAGGCCGACCGCAAGCGTCGCCGCGAGCATCACGAACAGCACCCGACGGCGCCCGCGACGCGCGCCTGCGCACCGTGCGCCGCCCGCTACGGCGCCCGCTGCGACGACCGCTGCGGCGCCCAGCCGCTACACCAGCCGCGGGCGGGGTCACTTCTCTCTCACCTCTTCAACCTTCAACAGCACCTCCGAGAGCTCCACCGCCAGCTTAACCTCACTTTCGTCGTTCACAACGACGTACGTGGCCCGCTCCGCCTTCTCCCCTTGGGAGAGCTGACGCGCCAGGCGCGCGTCCAGGGACCGGTGGTCTCGGGTCGCGGCCCGAGCTGCCCTGACCTGCTTCGTCGGCGACGATCGCGATCGTCGCGTCGAACGCCCGGTCCAGGCCCGACTCGAACAGCAGCGGCACCTCGACGATGGCCGCCGGCGGAGGAGGCACCAGGTCGGACACCCGCTCGCGCCACGCGACTATCGCGGCGCCCACGCGCGGCCACAGGAGCTGCTCGAGCCAGGCGCGATCATCGGACGTGGCGAATGCGCGCTCAGCGATGGCCGCGCGGTCCACGCGACCGTGCGGCGCGACCGCTCTCCGAACCGCCCCACGACCTCGTCGCGGACCTCGGCTCTTCGTACAGCCGTGCACGACCTCGTCCGTCGAGAGCACGGCGGCGCCGAGCCGTTGCAGCGCCTCCAGGGCGGTCGACTTACCGGCCCCGATCCCGCCCGTGAGACCGACGAACGGGATCACCCGAGGGTCAGGACTCTTCTTGGGGCGGCTCAGGAGGGGGGACTTCCGCCGATAGCCCGGGGATCGCGTCGGAGGCCGACGGCTCCTCAGGCGCCGGTGGCTCCTCAGCGGCCGGTGGCTCCTCGGGGGTCTCCAGGGCCAAGTCCGCCGATGCCTCTGGTGCGACCTCGGCCGATTCCTCCGAAGACTCCGGCGGCTCGGACGACGGTTGTGGTTCATCCTGGGCCGGATTCCGCCCGTCTCGCCGAACACCTCCTCGGAAAGACCGAGCTCGGGCATGTCCTCGAGCGAGCCCGCGCCGTTTTCGGCCTGGGCCTGACGGGCAGGACCTGTCCCTCCACCCGCTTGATCGACAGCGACAGACGGCGCCGGTCGGAATCGATCTCGAGGATCTTGACCCGCACCACGTCGCCCTGCTGCACGAGCTCGCGCGGGTTCTCGACGTGGTGCTGAGCGAGCTCGGAAATGTGGACGAGCCCCTCCACGCCGTCGAGGATCTCGACGAAGGCGCCGAAAGTGACGACCTTGGTGACGGTTCCCTCGAGCTCGTCGCCGATGTTGTAGGTATCGACGACCCGCTGCCAGGGTCCTCCTGGGTCTGCTTGAGCCCCAGCGAGATGCGCTGGCGGTCGCGGTCGATGTCGAGCACCTTGACGGTCACCTCGTCGCCGATCGAGAGGATCTCGGAGGGGTGATTGACGTGCGACCAGGAGAGCTCGGAGATGTGGATCAGGCCGTCGATGCCGTCGAGGTCGACGAACGCCCCGAAGTCGACGATGTTCGAGATCTTGCCCTGGACGACGTCGCCCGGGTGGAGGCGGTCCAGGATGCGTTCGCGATCCTCCTTGCGCTGCTCCTCGAGCACGGCCCGGCGCGAAAGGACGACGTTGTTGCGCGAGCGGTTGAGCTCGATCACCTTGCACTCGATCGTCTGACCCATGTACTCGTCGAGGTTCGGGACGCGGCGGATGTCGACCAGCGAGGCGGGCAAGAAGCCGCGCACGCCGAGATCGATGATCAGGCCGCCCTTGACGACCTCGATCACCTGGCCCTCGACCGGCTCCCCCGACTCGGCGGCCGCCTCGATCCGCCGCCACGCCTTCTCGAACCTGGCCCGCTTCTTGGAGAGGATCAGACGCCCGTCCTGGTCCTCCTTGGTGAGCACCAGCGCGTCCACCTGCTCGCCGAGGTGGACCTCGTCGCCGGGGTCGACGGATTTGCGGATCGACAGCTCGGAGGCCGGGATGACGCCCTCGGACTTGTAGCCGATGTCCACCAGGACCTCGTCTGCGTCGATGCGCACGACGTATCCCGAGACCACGTCCCCTTCGCGGAAGGGGTGCAGCGTGGCGTCGTAGTTGGGGACGATCTGGCCGTCGACCTCGAGCAGGAGGCCGTCGGAGCCCTCCACCACTTTGGCGTTGTTGGCGCTCGGCTCTGCGGTTGTCGCTTGCGGCATTAGTGCCCGGAGAGTAGCGACTCCCCCTTATCATCGACCGCAGATGCCCAGGCGCGCCACCAAGCGAGGCTCCGAACGCACGGCGCTTGACCGCGATTGCGATGTGCTCATTTGTGGAGCGAGCTTCGCGGGGTTGGCCGTCGCGCGCGAGCTGCGCGGCGCCGGGGCGGAGGTGCTCATGCTCGATCGCTACGAGATCGGCGAGCGCCAGACCTCGGCGTGCGGGATTCCCACGGACTGGCTGACGGCGCTCGGGCTCGAGGAGGCGCTCCAGCAGACGTTCCCTGCGCTCGTGATCCACACCCCGCATGGAACCGCGCGTTTGGAGCTCCCGTGGTCGTTCTCGACCTTCGACTACCGGACGCTTTGTGAACTGCTCGCCGAGCAGGGCGAGTTCGAGTTCGAGACGGCCAAGGTCGACGGTCGAGATGGGAACACGGTGCACACCGACCGCGGCGACGTCCGCGCCCCCCTGGTGATCGACGCCCTGGGGTGGCGCCGCGTGCTCGGCTCCGGAGAGGCGATCCAGCCTCCGGACGCCTTCCTCTCGCGCGGGCTCGAGGTCCATCCCTTGGGAGCGGGCGACGAGCTCGAGGTGTGGATCGACCGCTCCTACGTTCCGGCGGGGTACGGGTGGAGCTTCCCCGCGGGCGAGGAGGTCCGGGTCGGGGTGGGCTCCTTCGACCCGCGCCACCACGTCAAGGAACCGACGCTGCGCCTCGCCTCCGATCTCAAGCGCGACGCGATCCGCTACCAGGGCAACTGGATCCCCCACCGCATCCGACCGGCGGCCGAGCCCGGGATCTTCTTCGTCGGGCGACTCGGCCGGCCACTGCCTGCCGCTCACCGCGGAGGGCATCCGGACCGCGCTGTACTTCGGGCTCGCCTGCGGGCGCGAGCTGCGCGCGGTTCTGAAGGGGCACCAGGACCGCGAGCAGGCGCTCCAACGCTACGCCGCCTTCAGCGCCGGGCACCGTTGGAAGTTCGAGCTGCTGCTGCGCGTCCAGCGCCTGATTCCCCGAGTCGCGCCCCGGCTGCTGACGAGCTCGCTGCACGCGATGGAGCGCAAGCGGTTCGTCGACTGGGCGTTTCACCACTACCTCGAGATCGCCCACCCGCGGTTCGCGGGCCAGATGGTGCCGGCGTGATCAGTCCCGAGGAGGCCGTCGACGTCATCGGCGCCCTCTTCGGCCAGCATCCGGGCTTCAGGGCCCTGCACGCCAAGGGCAGCTTCTATAGCGCGACCTTCACCGGGACGCTCAACGCCGCCGGGCTGACGCGCGCGGCCCACATGCAGGGCCAGCGGGTCGACGCCACGGTGCGCTTCTCCAACGGCTCGGGCGATCCCGGGGTCCCCGACAACGCTCCCGACGTGCGGGGCATGGCGGTCAAGTTCCACCTTCCCGACGGCTCGCGGACCGACATCGCTGCCCAGAGCGTCCCCCGCTTTCCGGTATCGACCCCGGACGCCTTCATTCGCCTGCTGCGGGCGAGCGCCAGGGGGACGGGGCGCCTCTGGCGGTTGCCGCTCTTCTTAGCCCGGCATCCGGGCGTGACGCGCACCCTCAACGTCAACGCCGAATCCTTCGCGCCGCCAACGAGCTATGCCGCCATCACCTACTACGCCGTGCACGCCTTCAAGTGGCTCGACGCCCACGACGGCGCGCACTATGTGCGCTACCGCTGGGAGCCGGAGAAGCCCGCGCCGCGCCTGGCCAAGCTCGAGGCGGCGGAGTGCGGGCCCGACTACCTCCAGGAAGAACTGCGGGAGCGGCTCGGCCGAGGGCCGGCGCGATTCAGGCTGCTGCTCCAGGTGGCCGCCGACGGCGATCCCGTCGACGACCCGGCCGCGGAGTGGCCTGCGGATCGTGAGACGGTGATCGCGGGCACCTTGAAAATCACCGCCGAGCAGCCGGTGACGAAGACGGACGGCCTGCTCGTCTTCGATCCGATGAACCTCACCGACGGAATCGAGCCCTCGGACGACCCCGTGCTGCTGTTCCGCGCGCGCGCGTACTCAGTTTCGGCGAAGCGAAGGTCTGACTGAGTCGGGGCGTCCCACGGTACGCGAGGCCGGCGGTAGGCGCGCCTACTTCGCCTTCAACCAGTCCGACCCGATCCCCGCCTCGACCGCCAGCGGCGGGTCGATGTCGAAGGCTCCGGACATCTCGCGGCACGCGATCCGCTTGACCTCCTCGGCCTCGTCGGCCGGCCCCTCGAACAGGAGCTCGTCGTGGATCTGGAGGATCAACCGCGAGCGCAGTCCGGCTTCCTTGAGCGCTTCGTCGCAGCGCACCATCGCGACCTTCATGATGTCCGCCGCGGTCCCTTGGATCACCATGTTGACCGCGAAGCGCTCGCCCTGCCTGCGGATCTCCCAGCGGCGCGCGCGGAGCTCCGGCACCTGCCGGCGCCGCCCGAACAGTGTGGAGACGTACCCGTGCTCCGTGCCCTGGGTGATGGTGTCCTGGATGAATTCAGCGACCTTCGGGAACCCCGCCAGATAGCGTCGGATGAACTCGTCGGCCTCCTCCTGGGGGATGTCGAGCCTGTCGGCCATGCCCCAAGCCGAGAGACCGTAGACGATGCCGTAGTTGATCATCTTGGACTTCGAGCGCATGCCCGGGTCGATCTGCTCGGGGCTTACCCCGAATACGCGACAGGCCGTGGCGGTGTGGACATCCTCGCCCCGCTCGAAGATCTCCTTCAGCGCCGGCTCGTCGGCGATGTGCGCGAGCAGCCGCAGCTCCACCTGCGAGTAGTCCGCGGACATCAGCAGGTTGCCCGGCTCAGCGATAAAACAGGCCCGGATCTCGCGCCCGAGCTCCGTGCGGATGGGGATGTTCTGGAGGTTGGGGTTGTTCGAGGACAGCCGACCCGTGGTCGCGGCCGTCTGGTTGAACGTGGTGTGCAGCCGCCCGTCGGGTCCGAGCAGCTGCGGCAGCGCGTCCAGGTAGGTCTGGGCGAGCTTGGTCAACTCTCTGAAGCGTTCGATCTTGGGGATGATCGGGTGCTCGTCGCGGATCGCCTGGAGCACGCGGGCATCCGTCGAGTAACCCGTCTTCCCGCGCCGCTTGCGCGAAAGGCCAAGCTTCTTGAACAGGACCTCCTCGAGCTGCTTGGGCGAGCCGATCATGAACTCCTCGCCCGCTAGGTCGAAGATCTCGCGCTCGAGTTCCGCGGCCTCGTCCTTGACCCGGGTGGAGATCTCCGCGAGTCGCTTGGTGTCGAGCTTGCACCCGGCCACCTCCATCTGCCGCAATACGCGCACGAGCGGAAGCTCCACCTCCAGCAGCAGCTCCATCAGTCCGCGCGCGCGGATCTCCTCGCGTTGCCAGCCCGCCAGCGCCGATGAGGAGCAGCGCGTCGGCGGCCACGGGATCCTCGACGTCGGCCGCGAGACCACGCTCCTCCCACAGCTCGCGAAACGGGTACGCGCGACGGGCCGGCTCGAGCAGGTAGGCGGCCACCTCGGTGTCATGTGCGAGCACGTCGGGGATCTCGAGCAAGGATTTGGCCTCGTGGGCGATCACGGGCCGCTCGCCGAGCGCGTGGACGAGCTGCTCCGGTCCGTCGCACGGTCCCGCCAGAACCATCGGCCGAGCATCGGCGTGGATCCCGAACCGCCATTCGCCGTCGGCGGCGAACAGCGCGTCCTCGGCCTTCTCCGGCGGCCGCACCGCGAGCGCCACCTCGCTTAGCGGCAGCGCTTTTACCGCATCGACGTCGGTCTCCTGCAGGCGGGCGTGGAGCGCCTTCTCGGCAGCCGGGGCGGGTGCGGCGGCGTCGGCCGACCCAAGCGCCTCCTCAAGACGCCGCAGCGGCTCGCGCAGCTCAAACTCGCGAAAGACGTCTCTCAGACGCGAGCGGTCCGGTGGCTGAGCGGCGAAGCTCTGGATGTCCAGCTCGATCGGGATATCGCGCTTGATCGTCGCCAGCACCTTCGATAGGCGCGCGTCCTCGGCGTGTTCTCTGAGGTTTTGCTGGCGCTTGGCCCCCGAGATCTCGTCGACGTGGTCAAGGACCTCCTCGAGCGAGCCGAAGCGCTGCAACAGATCGGCCGCGGTCTTGTCGCCGATGCCGGGGACCCCGGGGATGTTGTCGCTGGTGTCGCCCTTGAGCCCGATGAAGTCCGGAATCAGCTCGGGCGGGATGCCGTAGCGGTCGACCACCCCCTCGCGGTCGTAGACGCGCGTGTCGGTGATCCCGCGCGAGGTGGTCATGATGCGCACGCCATCGCCGACCAGCTGGTAGGCGTCACGGTCACCCGTGACCACCATCACCGGCACCGGCGTGTGTTGCTTCGCGCCTGCTCGACGAGCGAGGCGATCACGTCGTCGGCCTCAAAGCCGCCGACCGAGTAGTTGCGATAGCCGAAGGCCTCGACCAGTGGCTCGAGGTGCGGCCACTGCTCCTTGAGCAGGTCGGGCCGGGTGGTGCGCTGCGCCTTGTACTCGGTGTAGAGCTCCTTTCGCCCCGATGTGCCGGCGTCCCAGACCACCAATGTGGCCTTCGGCCCGTAGTCGGTCATGATCTTCACCAGCATCGAGGCAAAGCCGAAGATCGCGTTTGTCGGCTGGCCCGTCGAGGTCGCGATCGACTCGGGCAGGGCGAAAAACGCCCGGTACGCAAGGCTGTTTCCGTCGATCAAAAAGAGCTCATCCGCCACATCAGTGAGCCTAGCTTGAGGGCTGGCGGGCGGGCGGTGGCGTCGGGGGCGGTGGCGTCGGGGGGCGGGTGCGTCGGGTGGGCGCGTCGGGTGGGCGCGTCGGGTGGGCGCGTCGGGTGGGCGGCCCGGTCCCGGTTGCGTCGGGCGGGCGGCCCCGCAGCCAGCGCCCATCAGGGGCCCAACCCCTGGCCTTCAGCGAAGGTCGGGCCCCTCATGGGCGCTATACGCCCACCAGGGACCCAACCTCTGGCCCCCACGGGAGGTCGGGCCCCTCATGGTCGCTACACGACCCCCAAAAAAGTCCGGACCCGAGGCGACGCGACCAGCGCCCAAGCCTGACCAGGCCCTGGCAAGCCCCGGCAAGCCCTGCCCGCCGCGAGTCACGTCTGACGCTGGCTTTGCGGCCTGCTCGGCATCCTGCCTCGCTCTTACGGCCGCGCCCGCGTCATCCAGCTGCGGCTGCAAACCTTCGCCTGCCCGTGTCCTCGCTCGCTCGCGTACCTTCCAGGTAGGCCACGCTCGCTGCGTCCTTGGCAGCCTCGCTTTTCGCTCACCAATCTGCGACGGGACCCACGACGGGCAGGGCTAACATCCCCTCGCCCGTGCCCGCCACCCCCAGCGCCCAGTACAGCCTCACGCTCCGGGTCGAGATCGACGAGCGGCCTGGGATGCTCGGCAAGGTTGCGAGCGCGATCGGGGACGCTGGGGGAACCATCGGCGCCATCGACCTGGTCCAGATCGACGACGGACACACGATCCGCGACATCACCGTCGCCACCGGCGAGCAGACCGACTGGCCGAGGCTGACGACCGCGGTCGACCAAATCGCCGGCGCCCGGGTGCTCGACGCCACCGACCGCACGTTCCTGCTGCACGTGGGCGGAAAGATCGAGCTCCACAACAAGAATCCCCTCAAAAACCGCGACGACCTCTCGATGGCCTACACGCCGGGCGTCGCACGCGTCTCGAGCGCCATCCACGAGGACCCCGACAAGGCCTTCCAGTACACGATCAAGCGCAATGCGGTCGCCGTGGTCTCGGACGGCACCGCGGTGCTGGGGCTCGGCGACATCGGGCCTCGGGCCGCCATGCCGGTCATGGAGGGCAAGGCGATGCTGTTCAAGGAGTTCGCCGGCATCGATGCCTTCCCGATCTGCCTGGACACCAAGGATCCCGATGAGATCGTCCGCACCGTGAGGGCGATCTCACCCACCTTCGGCGGCGTCAACCTCGAGGACATCTCCGCGCCGCGTTGCTTCGAGATCGAGGACCGGCTCAAGGCGGAGCTCGACATTCCCGGTCTTCCACGACGACCAGCACGGCACCGCCGTGGTAGTCATGGCCGCGCTGCTCAACGCGCTCGAGCTCACCGGCCACCGGCTGGACGAGCTGCGGATCGTGATCTGGGGCATCGGCGCGGCCGGGATCGCCGTGACCCGCATCCTGCTCGAGGCCGGCGCCCATCACATCATCGGCGTCGATTCGCGCGGCGCGCTGCATACGGAGCGCGCCGACTACCTCGACGGGAGATGCACCCGATCAAGCGCTGGTTCGCGTCGGTCACCAACGACGAGCGCCGGTCCGGCGGCCCGGCCGAGTTGCTGGAGGACGCCAACCTCTTCGTCGGCGTCAGCGGGGCACGGGCGGTCCCCTCGTCAGGCGCTCGCGCGTATGGCCCCGCGACCCAATCGTCTTCGCGATGGCCAACCCCACCCCCGAGGTCTCGCCCGAGGAGGCCTCAAAGCTACGCCCGCATATTGCCACGGGCCGGTCCGACTACCCCAACCAGATCAACAACGTGCTCTGCTTCCCGGGCATTTTCCGCGGGGCGTTGGACGTGCGCGCGAAAGAGATCTCGGAGCCGATGAAGATGGCCGCGGCGCGGGCGATCGCGGCGATCGTGTCGCCCAGCGAACTGCGCGAGGACTACATCATTCCCGTCGGTCTTCAACCGCGAGGTGGTCGCCGCGGTCGCCGGGGCGGTGGCCCAGGAGGCTCGCCAGAGCGGCGTGGCGACGGCCGGCGCCGGCTCGGGTTCGCCAACACCGAGGAATTCGGAGTCGTCCCCGGCCGCTGACGACGCCCCCAGACGCCGGCGCCACCCGCCGACGACCTTACGGCGTCAGCTCCTGCAGGAACGCCGGCGCCCCGTTGGCACCGACGTCATACAGGCCATAGGAGCTCGCGGTGGAGTTCGCCGTCGCGCTCGAAGCCGTAGGTGCCGATCGCCGAGTTGCGGGACGCGATCGCGAACAGCGCGTCGCGGACCGCGGCTTCTCATCGCCGCGGGCCCCTAGGCCCGCGATCGTGCCGATCGCGAGCTTCATCGCCTCGTACCCGTAGATCGCCAAGGGGTCGGGCGCGGAGTGATAGGCGGCGGCGTAGGCGGACAGGAAGGCGCGTCCGGCGGTCGAAGCCTTGAGGTCGCCCGCGGGCGAAGTACACCTGAAGGCGACCACGGCGACGGAAGCCATGCGCTGGTGAACGGCGCGGTGCAGACGCCGTCGGACCCGATGGTGCGCATCAGTCGTGGGAAGCCGTCGCGGCAACGTTCGTGAACAGCTTGACCGCGGTTGGCGAATTCGTGCCTGCGAAGATCAGGCAGCGGTCGTCGCTGCCTTGACGGCCGCGACATATGCGGCGAAATTCGCCGTCGACGGCCCCGAGCGACTCATCGCTTGGGACCTGGATCGCCGAATTGACCGCGCCGCGAGAAGATCTCGTCCGCCAGGCCTGTGCCCTCGAGCGTCCCGTCATGGACCAGCGCGACCCGCGTGCAGTGGCGCGCTGCGCAGCTTGGAGCTCAGCCATGGCCTGGATGGTGTCCGACGGGGCGAGCCGCAGAAAGGTCGGCGTGCCCGTCGGGTCAAGCGCCCCGGAGCCCGAGGTCAGCCCTGCGTAGGTGCTCAAGGGACTGACCTGCGGAATCGCCCGCCACGTTGAGGATCGGTCCCGAGATCTCGGTCGCGGCGGAGTCGAGCTCGCCGATGTAGTACATGCGCATTGCATCCGACGCCGCGGCGCGGGCATTTTCGCGCCGTGTTGACGGAGTCCCAGCCGCCGCTCGACGGACTCGAGTCATCGCGCACGATCAGGCGAACCCGCCACCGCCCCGCCCGACCGTGGGCCTGGGCGTAGGCGAGCCTGATTCCGTCGAGGATACCGGCCGCCGAGCGGCGCTGGTGCCCTCTAAGGGCAGGCTTGCGTACACGTGGTGTGCCTGGTGTGCGGGGCACATGGGTTCGCCGGTGGCTCCCTCGCGCGAGGGCGATGCCCCCGCACGCCCACTGCCTGGGCACTAGTGCGCCGTCCGGTGACTGTGGTGCATGGAGCGCGAGACCCGAGGGGTGCCAGGCAAGGACGCAGCCCGAGCGCGAGCGCTGCGCGCGGTTTCGCGGACGCAGCATGGCGCCCATCCGAGGCCGGGAACATGTGCCCAGTCACCGGACGGCGCACTATCCCCCCTCGATCGCCTTCCAGAAGCGCAGCCTGCCGTCGACCGCTCTCCAGACGCCGTAGAGCTCAGCGTGTTGTTCCCGTCGGTTGGATGGAATAGGTCCCGAGCACGCTGTGGCGGTCGTGGGTGTGAAAGATCGCGTGCACGACGGCCGAGCGCCGCGCGGACTTGTGGCCATCGTCAGTCGCGTTGCTGGATCGCGCTCAGCATCAGCTGCATGGACTCATACCCGAATATCGCGTCGGGCTGCGGCAGTCCGTATAGGCGGGCGAACCTGCTCAGGAACTCGCGGCCCGACCGCGGGTAGGCCTGCGCCCCCAGCGCCGGCGACGTGATGAAGAGTCGCGAGTCCAACGCCAGCGGAACGCCGCCCTTTCGCCGGGTCGACGTAGGTGCTCTGCGCCACGCCCGCGCCCGCGAAGATGCGCGCCTTGGGGACCGCCGCGGCGACCTGCCGGGTTACCGAGACCGCATTTGACCCGCTGATCGCGCTGACCAGCACGCAGTTGGCGCCGCTCGAGGCGATCGTCGTGGCCAGCGAGCGATAGCTCGTGGCCAGCGGGTCGTACTGCTGGGTGGCGACCACGCGCAGACGCGCCTGCTGGGCCGCCACCCCGAAGCTCGTCGCGAAGTCCTCGCCGTCTACCTCCTCGTCGGTCAGGACGTAGACCTTGGTGCAGCCGAGGCTCCGCTGGAGGGTGACCTGGACGGCGGCCTCGACCGCGTCGCTGGGCGCCACGCGCGCGAAGGTGCGCACGTGCGCCGGGTAGTACTTTGCGGGTTCGCCGGGGGCGGAGGAAGGCCCGGCCGACGTGAGGCCGACGGCGGTGCCCCGTGGGCTGATCTGGGGATCCCGGCCGGTTGAGGATGGGGATCGAGACCGCGCTCGCGCCGGAGTCGAGGTCGCCGATGTAGCCGATCGTGGTGGGGTTCGCGGCGGCTAGGACCGCGTTTGCACGAGGTCTGGCCCGGGGTCCCACTCGCCCTGGCACTGCGGTCGCGTCGTTGAGCACCTTGAGCGCGATGTCGTACTTGCCGATGTGGCCGTGGGTCTGGGCCAGGGCCATGCCGACGCGTCGACGACCGCCCTGCCGCTTACGGCGGAGGCCCCCAACAGCGGGACGCCCACGTAGATGGTCAGCTTCTTGCCCGAGATCCGGCCCTGCGCTGGAGCGTCGGCCGCCGCAACCGGCGAGGGCGAGTGCGCAGAGCACCACCGCAGCGATAGCCACGCGCTGCAGGCGGCCCTCGTCTCACCCCGTCGCTTGCTCGAACCGGTACGGCGCCAGCGCCGTCCCCCGCACGCGCGCGAACACGAACGGCGCGATCGTGGGGCCGCCGTAGCGGTCGATCGAGTAGGAACCGATCACCGACGTGGAGCGGTGCAGGTTCATGAAGTCGCGGACCACGGTGGCGCGCTGGTTGACGTTCGAACCCGCCTTGTGGAGGACCGCGAGCACGGCCGAGACGGCCTCGTAGCCGAAGATCGCCTCGGGATCTGGCTGGCGGTGATAGGCGGCGACAAACGGCGCTATGAACTGGCTCTTCGCGGTAGGGGGCAGGTTTTTGGCCAGGAATCCCGGGCGTCGAGACGGACAGCTCGCCGCGGGCCGCCGACGAGAGCGCCTGCACGAAGTTCTGCGTGTACAGGGCCGAGGGCGCCAGCAGCTTGGTGTGCGGTGCGCTGCTCGCCACAGAGTTGAAGAACGTCGTGGCGGCGCTCGTAGGACGTCGCGCCGAAGAACACCGCATCGGCGCCCGCCGCGCTCACGCGAGAGGCGCTGGGCGCCCCTCCACGGCCGTCATCGGGGCGCTCGACGTCCTGCTTGACCGCGTTGGCGATCGCGCGTCCGTACGGCGACCCGTCGTCGGCGACATAGACCTTGTGCACCCCCAGCGAGCGCATCTGCGCGACCTGCGCCCGCGCCTCGGCGGCGCTCGTGGGAACGACCCGCCCAAAGTTGCGGCCGTAGGTCTTCAGCGACTCGTAGTAGTCGTTGGGAGCGCCAGACACCGCCGGGGTCGACTGGGTCAGCTCGAGCGCGGTGTCGGTCGGGCTCACCTGGAGGAGATCCTCGGCGTTCGTGATCCCGACCGTGCCCGCCGACTCACCGGGCACGAGCTCGCCGAGGTAGGCGATCGCGCTCGAGTCCTGAATCGCGGTGCGGGCGTTGTCCGACGCGGAGGCGTGAAGTACTCGCAACCTAACGGAGAAGCGGCCGACCGTGTGCGAGGCGTGCGAGAACGCGAGCTCCTCGGCGTCGACGACGTCCGCGTACCCGTTGGCCACTTCGTGGCTGGGGGCGCTCACGTACAGCGTCAGCGTGCCGCCCGAGACCTTCGGCGTCGTGGATCCCGTCGCGCTGCAGCCGCCCACACCTCCGAACGCGACCGCGCCAGCGGCGATCGCCGCGCAGGCCACCAGCCGCTTGACCGTTCTCATGGCGCTACTCGCGCCGGCCCGGCAGGAACGGGAGCAGGTTCCAGAGACCGTACGCGATGAACAGGATCGCCGCTACGAGCAGCATCCCGTCGAATGCGCTGATGTTGAGCGCCCACAGGACGATCCAGATGCAGAGCGCGCCCGTGGCAGTCAGAACCAAACCCATCGAGGGTGATCCTACTAGCCGGGGCATCGGCGAGGCCCATCAGCGGACCCGCTGAGCCGCAAGCTAACTCAAGCCCAAAGCGGCGAAAACTCGAGCTCCGCGGATGGGCCTCCGCTGACGCCCGTTAAGCCTCCGTTGTACGTAAGGCCTCCCGGAACTGTGCGACGAGGTCGCCCACTTCGGCCGCCGGGTCTTCCGCCTCGTCCGCCGCCCGCACCAGGCGGCTGCCGATGATCACCCCGTCGGCGTCCGCGTCCGCGGCGGCGCGGGCTTGTTCGGGCGTGGAGATGCCAAAGCCGACGGCCACGGGGACATCTGCGTGGGCGCCCACTCGCGAGAGCAGGGCCCGCAGCGCACCGTCCAGGTTGGCCCGCTCCCCCGTCGTGCCCGTCACCGAGACGGCGTAGACGAAGCCGCGCGCCCGGCGGCCGATCACCTCGAGCCGGGCCGCGGGCGTCGTGGGCGCGACCAGCGGCACGAGCGCGAGGCCCCGCTCGTCGCAGGTACGCAGAACGTCACCCCCCTCCTCGAAGGGTAGGTCGGGCACGATCAGCCCGCTCGCGCCGGCCTCGAGGAGCTGGTCGGCGAATCGCTCGAGCCCCCGCACGAAGATCGGGTTGGCGTAGCACATGACCACCACCGGAATCTCGGGCGCCAGCGCTGCCGCGACCTCGAGCACCCCGGAGAGCGTCGCTCCCCGCTCGAGCGCCGCCGTGGCGGCGGCATGGATCACGGGGCCGTCCGCGAGCGGGTCGGAGAACGGCACCCCCAGCTCGACCAGCGCCGCGCCGCCCTCCGCGCACGCCCGCCCGATCCGCAGAGACGTCTCGAGGTCGGGAAAGCCGCCCATCAGGTAGGGCATGAGCGCCGCGCGGAGCCCGTCGGCCCGAGCCGACTGAAACGCCGTCGCGATCCGCTCGAGTCCGATTCACCCGAGCAGCGCCAGAGCCTCCGCCAGATCCTTGTCGCCGCGGCCAGAGAGGCACACCACGTCGAGCTCGCTCGGCCCGTTCGAGAGGACCCAGGCCAGGGCGTGGGCGCTCTCGAGCGCCGGGATGATCCCTTCGAGGCGAGCGCACGTCGCAAACCCTTCCAGCGCCTCGGCGTCGGTCACGGCCTCATACCGGGCCCGCCCCGAGTCCCTGAGCCAGGCGTGCTCGGGCCCCGAGCCCGGATAGTCCAGCCCGGCGGAGATCGAATGGGCCTCGAGGATCTGGCCGTCTTCGTCCTGGATGACCGCCGAGAGCGAGCCGTGCAGGACACCCGCCACGCCGCGGGCGGTCAGGGGCGCTCCGTGGCGGCCGCTCTCGAGCCCCTCCCCCGCCGCCTCGACCCCGATCAGCTCGACGTCTGAGTCGTCGAGGAAGGCGGTGAAGATCCCGATCGCGTTGGAGCCGCCGCCCACGCAGGCGATCACCCGCTGCGGCAGCCGACCGGTGCGCTCGAGCACCTGCGCCCGCGCTTCGTCGCCGATCACGCGCTGGAGGTCGCGCACCAGCGCGGGGTACGGCGCGGGGCCGACGCACGAGCCGATCACGTAGTGGGTGCTCTCCACGTTCGCCACCCAGTCGCGGATCGCCGCCGAGACCGCCTCCTTGAGCGTGCGCGCGCCCGCCTCCACGGCCTCGACGCGCGCGCCCAGCAGCTCCATGCGCTCGACGTTGGGCCGCTGGCGGCGCATGTCCTCGGTGCCCATGTAGACCACGCACTCAAACCCGAGCAGCGCGCACGCGGTCGCCGTCGCCACGCCGTGCTGTCCCGCCCCGGTCTCGGCGATGATCCGACGCTTGCCCATCCGCTGCGCGAGCAGCGCCTGGCCGATCGCGTTGTTGATCTTGTGCGCGCCCGTGTGGTTGAGGTCCTCGCGCTTGAGCCAGATCGGGTGGCGGGCCGCCGCGCTCAAGCCCTTGGCCTCGTACAGCGGCGAGGGACGGCCCACGTAGTCGCGCAAGAGGGCGTCGAGCTCCGAGTGGAAGGCGGCGTCCTCGCGCAGCTGCAGCCAGGCGCGCTCGAGGTCGGCGAGCGCCGGCATCAACGTCTCCGGGACGTACTGGCCGCCGTAGGAGCCGAAGCGGTGCTCGATCGTGGTCATCTAGACGATCTCTGTTCCGGCCGGAACATGTTCCGGCCGGTGGGTCGGCGCATGCGCCGACCCAGGCCGGCGCGCATGTGCGCCGGCCACCTGTTTTACAAACGCTTCGAGCTTGCGCGGATCCTTATGGCCCGGCGACGCCTCCACGCCCGACGCGACGTCCACCGCAAACGGCTCGACCACTTCAATCGCCTCGGCGACGTTGTCCGGCGTCAGTCCGCCCGAGAGGATCAGGGGCACCGGGCCGCGATGTGCACGCGCGAGCTCCCACGCGAACGTCTCGCCGGTGCCTCCGGGGCGGCCGGGAGAATGACTGTCGAGCAGGTGGTAGTCGGTGCGGTACGGCACGAGCCCCTGGATGTCGGCGCGCGAGCGGACACGCGCCGCCTTGATCATCTTGCAACCGGTGCGCCGCGCCGCTTCGGCGCAGAAAGAAGGCCCCTCGTCACCGTGGAGCTGGATCGCGGTCAGCCCGATCTCCTCGGCGGTCCTCGCGACGTACTCGAGCGTGGGGTTCACGAATACGCCGACGACCTCCAGACGCCGCTTGAGCTCGGTGGCAATCTCGGCGGCGGCTCCCGGCGTGCATCGCCGCGGCGAACCAGGCCACATGATCAGGCCGATCGCCCACGCGCCGAGCTCGTGGGCGCGCAAAGCGTCATCGAGGTTGGTGATTCCGCAGAACTTGATCTTGGTCACGCCCCACATCGTAGGGCGAGGGCGGGCCGATGGGCGGGGCCCGCTCGGCGCCTGGCGGTCGCTCAGTGGCTGGCGCCCGCCCGCCCGAGCAGCGCCTTGGCGGTGTCGATCGGAATCGCGAACGCGATCTCGCCGACCCCGCGCCCGGACACGGTCCGCATCTGGGAGTTGATCCCGATCACCCTGCCACCGGCGTCCAGCAGCGGCCCGCCCGAGCTGTCGGGATAGACGGGCATCTGCGTCTCGATGACGTTTGAGACTGTGGCGCCGCCGAGACCCGGCAGCTCGCCCTGCAACGCGGAGACGATCCCGCTCGCGAGCGTGCGGTCGGAGCCGAACGGATTCGCGATCGCGAGCGCTGGATCGCCGACGCGCACGGTTGTCGAGTTCCCGAGGGGCAGTGGAGAGACGTGGGGAAGGTCGCGAGGACTCACCCTCAGCAGGGCGACGTCCTCGCTCGGGTCGCTGGCGACGACCTCCGCGGGAACCCCCGGGCCGTCGCCGAAGCCAACCGTCACGTCGTCTCCGGCGCCATCGATCACGTCGTAGGTCGTGAGGATGTCGCCCGCGTTGTCCAGTAGAAAACCTGAACCCGTGGAGACGCCGTCGCTCGGAGTGGGGCGCAGCGCGAAGGGACTCGACACCGCCTTGCGCACCTGGGCGCGGATGAACACGACCCCGGGCGCGTAGCGTTCGTACAGCGCGTGGAGAGTCAGGCGGCCGGATGCGCTCGCGGCGGGCTGCGCGTCCACCGGTGCTTCCTGGACCACGGTCTGAGTGGTGCGGCGCCCGGTGACGCCCAGCGCGAGAAAGCTTCCGGCCACCGCCAACCCCCCCACGAAGGCGTAGACGAGCGGCCGCAGAGTACTCATCGACGATGCACTGATTTCCCTCATCTAGCGAGTGTTGGACCGACCTCTGAAGAGGACATTAAGACCTAATCTCCGTCAGCGCGCGACAGGTCGCCTCGATGTCCAACGAGCGCATCAGCGCTTCGCCAACTAGGACAGCGTTTACCCCATGTCGGGCGAGCTCGTCGAGCTGCTCGCGCCGGCGGAACCCCGATTCTGCGACCGTCACGCTGCCGTTGGACACGAGCGGCATGAGCTCCAAGGTCAGCCGCGGGTCGACCTCGAGGGTGGCGAGGTTGCGGTTGTTTATTCCGATCACCTGTGCTCCGGCGGCGGTTGCGCGCTCGAGCTCAGCGCCGTCGTGCACTTCGACCAGCGCCTCGAGCCCAATGGCGGCGGCCTGAGCGCTGAGGCTCCGCAGCTCAGCGTCGGTCAGCGCGGCGACGATCAGCAGGATGGCGTCGGCGCCGGCGGCGAGCGACTCGTATACCTGGTAGGGGTCGACGACGAAGTCCTTGCGCAGGATGGGGAGCCGGCTGGCGGAGTGCGCTGTCGCGAGGTCATCGAGCGAGCCACCGAAGCGCGATCGCTCGGTGAGGACCGAGAGGGCGCCGGCCCCGCCCCGCTCGTATGCCCGCACGACCTGGGCCAGGGAGAGGCCGTCGCGGATCGTTCCGGCTGAGGGAGAGCGGCGCTTGTGCTCGGCGATCAGCGTCAGCCCGGGGGCCTCGAGGGCGGCGCGGAAGCCCCTCACCGGATCACGTTGCAGCCGCTGAGCCGCGGCCGCCTCGACCTCGTCCTGGGTGACGGCGCGCCGGCGGCCTTCGAGCTGAGTGCGGGTAGTCGCGACGATTCGCGCGAGCTCGCTCACGCCAGCTCCCGGGTGCGGGCGACGAACCGCTCGAGCAGCGAGGCCACCGCCCCCGAGTCGATCGCCTCCCGCGCGGCGCGCACTCCCTCCCGAAGTGAGGGGGCACGATCCGCCGCGTAGATCGCGGCGCCCGCGTTGAGCACGGCGAGGTCGCGCGGCCCACCGGGCTCGCCCGCGAAGATCCGCCGCGCGGTCGCGGCGTTGGCCGCGGGATCGCCGCCCGGTACCTCCTCCGGCGCGGCGCGCTCGAGACCCACGTCTTCGGGGGAGAGCGTGTATCGCTCGAGCCCGCCCCCGTGAACCTCGACCACGGTCGTGGGTGCCGAGATGCTCAGCTCGTCGAGGCCGTCGTCGCTCGTGACGACCAGGGCGTGGTCGGTCCCCAGGCGCGCCAGCGCGCCGGCGATCGTCTCGAGATACGAGGGGTCTGCCACGCCGATCACCTGCCTGGTGGCGCCGGCGGGGTTGGTCAGCGGGCCGAGCAGGTTGAAGATCGTCCTCACTCCCAGCTGTCGGCGGACGGGGACGACGTAGCGCGTCGCCTGGTGGTGCGAGGGGGCGAACATGAAGCCGAAGGCGACGTCCTCGATGCACCGTGCTACGGCGTCGGGAGTCAGGTCGATCCTCGCCCCGAGCGCTTCGAGCAGGTCGGCCGACCCCGACAGTCCGGTGGCCGAACGGTTTCCGTGCTTGGCCACCGTGCAGCCCGCTCCCGCTGCGATCAGGGCGGCGGTCGTCGAGACGTTGAAGGTGCGGCGGCCTCCGCCCGGTGCCCGCGGTGTCGAGCAGGTCGTCGCGCCCGCACGGGGACGGGCGTGGCGCGGGCGCGCATCGTCTCCGCGAGCCCGGCGAGCTCCTCGCACGGTCTCGCCCTTGGCACGCAGCGCGATCAAGAAGGCGGCGATCTGCACCTCGGAGGCGTTGCCGACCATGATCTCGGCGAGGACCGCGGCCGCCGTCTCCTGGTCGAGGTCTTGACCCGCGCAGAGCAGGTCGATCGAGCGCGTGATGAGGTCCTCTTCGGACGTGGCCGGCGCGAGCGAGACGGTCATCTCGTCGCCCGCAGGAAGTTCGAAAGCAGCTCGCGGCCCTGCTCGGTGAGCACCGATTCGGGGTGGAACTGGACCCCCTCGGCGGGGAGCTCGCGGTGGCGAACGGCCATCACCACATCCCCGGCGCAAGCGCTTTGCTCGAGCGACTGCGGAATCTCGGGATCCGACTATCAGCGAGTGGTAGCGCCCGACCTCGAGCGGCCGCTTCAGGTTGCGGAAGATGGAGCGGCCGTCGTGATCAATCACAGCCGTCTTGCCGTGGACCGGCTCGCCCACCACCACCCGGCCCCCGAAGGCCTGCACCAGCGCCTGGTGACCCAGACACACGCCCAGGGTGGGGATGCCCGCCTCGGGGAAACGGCGCACGGCCTCGAGCGAGATGCCCGCCTGGTCCGGCGTGCACGGCCCCGGAGAGACGATCACGCGGTCATAGCCGCGGATCATGAGCTCGTCGACGCTCGCGCGGTCGTTGCGCACCACCTCGATCTCGGCGCCCAGCTCGCCGAGGTACTGCACCAGGTTGTAGGTGAAGCTGTCGTAGTTGTCGACCACCAGCACCCGCACGCGGTCAACGGTAGCGGGGCGGGGCCGGCGCGACGGCCTGTTAGCGGCGGCGCGCGGTCGTTGGGCGATCGCGACGGTGGCTACACGCTGGGAATGCAGATCTTGCCGATGATGGGCAGCGTCACGCAGAGCTGCGGCGGGGTCGGCGGCGTCCCGTGGTGTTTCGGGTGCGGTGGGGGTGGCGCCTTATGGTGCTTGTGGTGCTTGTGGTGCTTGGGCGGATGGCGGTACTCGGGTGGGTATTGCGGGAACCTGGTGGAGTGCAGTTCCCTGCGCAGCACCGCGGCGCTGTTCGGGAACTGGGAGAGAGCCTCCTTGCTGTTGGGTCCGAAGCCCTGGTAGTAGTTGAACATGCGCACGTGCGAATGGCTGCGGACCCAGTTGAAGACATCGGTTACGAAGGCGGGGCCTTGGTCGTCCGTGACCACCCCCCACTCCGAGAGGTCGAATGGCTTGCCCCGGTCGAACTTGGCGTAGTAATCGTCAAGGTCCGTGAAGTTGTCGCCCTGGTAGAAGTCCGTCCCGACCCAGTCGACGTACGCGCCGCCAGGCCAGAAGTTGCCCGGCTCGTTGGCGCCGATGTCGGGGTCGCCGCTGGTTTGGGGGGCCCAGATGAACGTGAGCTTGGGGCGCGGGAGCGACGCGCTTCGCTTGAGCTTGGTCTTGACCGGCGCCATCTTTAGCGCGTGCAGCCTGCTGTCGATGGCCTGGAGCGACCCCCCACGCAGGATTAGCACCGTGCGCCGCCAGGCCTGCCGGTAGTTGTAGGTCGAAAATCGCCGGCCGCGTGAGGACCCGTTGGAGTTGAAGGGGCAGTACGGGTTCCAGTAGCCGTTGGGCTCGCCCATGATGCGGATGTAGAAGATCCGCTTGGAGAGGGCGAGGTTGCGGTTCATCCCAACGAGGAACTTGTCGCTTCGACCCCGGGCTATGCCTTCGGGCGAGATGACCCCCTTTTCGCCGTAGCCGGGGGCGGTCGACATGTGCAGCGCGATCCGCGAGCGGAAGTCCGGATCGCGAGCGGAGAGCCACGCAGTCTTTGTGTTCCACGTCATGAACACCTCGAACACCGGCGGGTGGTGGTGAGTGAGATTCGCCCACAAGCTGGTCGAGGTCCCGCCCGAGAGGCCAGCCCAGATCTTGCCCGGAGGGGGCGTGTAGGTCTTCGCCCTCGCGGCGCCGGCGCTCGTGGTCCCGGCGCTCGTGGCGGCGGCGCTCCCGAGCAGGAGCAAGAGCAAAGCTGCCGCCAAGAGGCTCGCGCAACGTCCCGCTCGCAGCCGCGCGCTCACGGCAGGCAAGCCTACGCCGACGGCCTCTGCCGCTCAAGCTGAAGGTTGTATTTAGACCCAGTCCGGTTGGGCGATCGCCAGCTCGATCGCCTCGAGCACGGCGCGCGCCTTGGCTTCTGACTCGCGTTGCTCGAGCTTGGGCTGGGCGTCGGCGACCGTCCCGCCCCCCGCTTGGACGTGGGCGACTCCGTCCTTGACCACCACGGTGCGGATGTGGATGCACGTATCAAGGTCCCCGCCGTAGCTGACCCACCCGATGGCGCCTCCGTATCCGCAGCGCTTCACGGGCTCGAGCTCGTCGATGATCTGCATCGCGCGCACCTTGGGCGCCCCCGAGAGAGTGCCCGCGGGGAGGACCGCCTTGAGCGCGTCGAGCGCCCCGATGCCCGGTCGCAGAGTGCCGCTGACGTTGGAGACGATGTGCATCACGTGGCTGTAGCTCTCCACGGCCATGAACTGATCGACCTGCACCGTGCCGTAGGCGCACACCCGGCCGAGGTCGTTGCGCCCGAGGTCCACGAGCATCACGTGCTCGGCTCGCTCCTTGGGGTCGGACAGCAGCTCTTCGGCGAGGCGGCGATCCTCCTCGACGGTGGCGCCGCGGGGTCGCGTGCCGGCGATCGGACGCGTCGAGACTTCGGACCCGCTGACCGTTATCAACGGTTCGGGGCTCGCGCCGGCGACCTGAAAGTCCCCGAAGTCGAGGAAGTACATATACGGGCTCGGATTGACCGCGCGCAGCCCGCGGTAGATCGAAAAGGCCTCCACCGGAACGGACGCCGACCACCGCTGAGAGGGGACCACCTGATAGGCGTCGCCGGCGCGGATGTACTCGATGATGCGCGCGACCGCGGCCTCGAACTGGCTCCGGCGCCATGTCGAGCTGAACTCGGGCATGCGGCGATCCGCTCGCGCCTTCGGCGGGTCCGCCCGGGGTACCGCCTGCTTGAGGGCCCTGCGCACGGACGCGATCTGCTCGCACGCTTCCGTGCGAGCGCTCGAGATCGTCGTCGGTGTGCGCGTTCGACGACACGGTGATCGTGTGCTTGAGGTGGTCGAAAACGACCAGCGGACCGGTCAGCATCAGCGCCAGGTCGGGCACCCCCAGGGGGTCGGGATTGGGGCTCCGCGAGGGGCTCGACCGTACGCACGAGGTCGTAGGCGAATATTCCCGACGGCGCCGCCCGCAAACGGCAGCTCGGGGGTAGGCGCGGGCTGAAGCGTTCAGCTCGGCTGCCGCGAGCGCGTAGGGATCGCCACCGTCCTGGAGGACCAGCGCAAGCACGCGCGGGGCGCAAAGCCGATGAACGAGTAGCGGCCGACGCGGCCCTGCTCGGCCGACTCGAGCAGAAAGGCCGGCCCGTCGCCTCTCAGCTTGAGGAACGCCGATACGGGTGTCTCGGTGTCGTCGATGAAGGTCTGCGAGACGGGGATCAGGTTGTGCTCTTTGGCCAGCGCACGCGCCTCGTTAGCGACGGCGTCATGCGCTCCCGGGCGCGGTCCCCGAGCGCTCAGCGCTTGCGACGGCCATCGAGCACCCGCTCGGCCTCGGTCAGGCTCAGTTCGCGGCCCCGCAGCAGCACCGCCATGTGATAGAGGATGTCGGCCGCCTCTTCGGATACTCGCTCCTGCGACTCCTCCCGGGCGGCTCGCACGAGCTCCTCGGCCTCTTCGAGCACCTTCGCCCCCGACCCTCTGCGGGTCTTCGAGTAGTGCGGCGGTGTAGGAGCCGTCGGGTCTCGTTTGCGCCCTCTCGCGATCGTCCGCTCGAGCGTCGGAAGCGCCTCGTGTGGAGCGGCAGGCTCGAGCTCGCCGCGGTGAAAGCAGGTGCGCTCGCCCGTATGGCAGGCCGGGCCTACTTGGCTCGACCAGGGCGAGCAGCGCGTCTCCGTCGCAGTCGTAGCGGATCGCTTTGACTTGAGCGTGTTGCCGGACGTCTCCCCCTTGTGCCACAGCGCGTTGCGCGAGCGGCTGAAGAAGTGGACCTCTCCGGTCTCTCTGGTCCTCCTCAGCGCGGCGTCGTTCATGTAGGCGAGCGTCAACACCTCGCCGGTGCGCCAGTCCTGCACCACGCATGGGACGAGCCCTCTTTCGTCGAAGGCGATCTCGGAGTCGTCCATCCCTGCGGCGATTTTGTCAGTCCGGCTGAGCTTTCGCCTAGTCGATCCCGAGCCTGTCCAGCAGTCGCTCGTCGGCGCGCCAGTGGCGCCGCGTCCTCACCGAGAGCTCGAGGTGGACGCGGCTCTGCAGCTCTTGCTCGATGGCGCGTCGCGCGGCGATGCCGATCGCCTTGACCATCCTCGCGCCCGCGCCGATCAAGATCCTTTTCTGCGACTCGGTCTCGGTCAGGATCACGGCCTCGACGCGCACCAAGCCCGTCACGGGGTTCTATGTCGGTGACCTCGACCTCGACCGCGTGCGGAACCTCCTCTCGGGTCCGCCGCAGGATCTGCTCGCGCACCAGCTCGGCGATCAGGATCTGCCGCGCCTGGTCGGTGTGCTGGCGCCGCTCGAAGTAGAACGGACCCGGCGGCAGCAGGCCGGCGAGCGTTTCGAGCAGCTCGGCAACGCCTTCCGCGGTCCGCGCCGAGACGGCAAAGATGTCGTCGGAGATGCCGAGCTCGCTTGCCTTCTGTGAGGTGGACACGGTCTCCGCGCGGCTCGCGGCATCGACCTTGTTGACCGCGATCACCGTCCATGGCCGGTCGCCTTCACGAGCAGCCGGGCGATGAAGCGATCGCCCGGGCCGATGCCCTGCTGCGCGCTGACGACGAGCAGGCAGCCGTCGGCCTCGGAGAGCTCCTGCTCGACGCGGTGCTGCATGCGCTTCGTGAGCGCGTCGCGGGGCCGCTGAACGCCGGGCAGGTCGACCAGCACCAGCTGCCAGTCGGGACCGGTCGCGACCCCGCGGATCGCCCGGCGGGTCGTCTGGGGCTTGTCCGAGACGATCGCGACCTTGGCGCCGACGAGGGCGTTTGCCAGCGTCGACTTCCCGACGTTGGGACGACCGGCGAGCGCAACGAAGCCCGAGCGGGTCATGGTCGTTGCAGTCGGATCAATTGCTCCTGGATGGCGAGCATCTCACCGCCGTCGCGCTTGTGGTCCATCCCGGCCAGGTGCAGGGCGCCGTGCACGACCGCCTCGCGGATGTCCTCGGTCCGAGCTCGGGCAGACCACGATGTCGCCGAGTTCCCGCGGGCCGGCCGCCGGTCCGTCTCTCGTCGACGCCGAACGAGAGCACGTCGGTCGCCTTATCGCGACCGCGGTAGGCGCGGTTGAGCTCCCTGCTGCGGGCTTCGTCGACGAACTCGATCGCGACGTGGCCATCCCTGATGCCGGCTTGGGCGAGGGCGCTGGCGCACAGTCTCTTCAGTTCGGCGGCGGGTACGGCATCGTCGTCGGCGGGGCGGCCGATGATCTCGATGTCGAGCTCGCTCACGCTCCCCGAGCCTGCGGCCGACTGCGCGGACGAAGCTCGGGCGCCAGCCGCTGGGCGTGCTCGTTGTAGGCGGCGACGATGTGTCGCACCAGCTTGTGGCGGACGACGTCCTCCTCGCCGAAGCGCACGAACTCGATCCCCTCGACCGCGCTCAGGATGTCGGCCACGACGACAAGCCCCGAGTCCTGCTCGCGCGGGAGGTCTATCTGAGTGATGTCGCCCGTGACCACCATCTTCGAGTTGAACCCCAGGCGGGTGAGGAACATCTTCATCTGCTCGGGGCTGGTGTTCTGGGCCTCGTCGAGGATGATGAAGGAGTCGTTAAGGCTGCGCCCACGCATAAAAGCCAGGGGAGCAACTTCGATGATTCCGCGCTCGAGATGGTGCGAGACCCGGTCGGGCTCGAGCATGTCGTGTAGGGCGTCGAACAGCGGTCGGAGGTAGGGATCGACTTTGGCCATCAGGTCGCCGGGCAAGAAGCCGAGCCGCTCGCCGGCCTCGACCGCCGGCCGGGTGAGGATGATCCGGTTGACCTCGCGGCGGCTCAGCGCCGCGGCGGCCAGCGCGACCGCCAGGAAGGTCTTGCCTGTGCCGGCCGGGCCGATCCCGAACGTGATGGTGTTGCGGCGGATCGAATCGACGTAGCGCTTCTGGTTGACGGTCTTGGGCGCGACCTTGGTCGCCCGGTGACGCCACACGACGTCCTCGAGGATGCGGCCCGGCGACGTGTGCTCGTCCAGCGCGCGCGTCACCGCCTCGATCGTCCCGGGCGCGATCTCGTGACCCTGGGCGATCAGCTCGGAGAGCTCCCGCACTACAGCGGCGGCCGCGTCAACCGCTTCGTCGTCGCCGTCGAGCGTGAGCACGTTGCCGCGCAGGTGGATGTCGCAGTCGATGTGGCCCTCCAGCGCGCGCAGCACCGCGTCCTCGCTGCCGGCAAGCTCGAGCGCGACCGCATTGTCGAGCTCGATCTGCCTACGCACTGTGGCCGCCCTCGTAAGTACGGTCGCAGCGCCCAATCAAGCGAGGCCGGATGCCGAGCGGGCCGCAAGCCCGCGCGGACGCCGCCGAGGACGGCCTGAACGGGAGCGTACTTGCGGGGGCGCCACTAACTAACTCAGCGCCTCGCGCACGCGCGCCGACGCGCGCCTGCCGTCGACGCGGCCGCCCGCTCTGGCCATCACGACCTTCATCACCTTGCCCCATGTCCTTCGGTTCGGTGGCGCCTGTCTCGGCGACCGCATCCCGGATGATCGCGTCCAGCTCGGCGTCGTCGAGCTCGGCGGGCAGGTAGGTCTCGATCAGCGTCGCCTCCGACTGCTCGCGGTCCGCCAGCTCGGGGCGACCTCCCTCGCGAAACTGTTCGGCCGCCTCCAGCCTGCGCTTGCGCTCCCGGCGGAGCACCGCGACCTCGTCATCGTTGCCCTCCTTTGCAGCCTTCTGGAGCTCCGAGAGCACCATCCGCAACGCCCCTACGCGCTCCTTCTCGCGCGCCTTCATCGCGGAGGTCATGTCGCTGCGAACCTGATCCAGAACAGTCACATCAGGTCAGGATAGAGCCAGTACCCGATCCGTTCGCTCTTGCGACTGCTCATGGACTAGTTGTATCGAACCCCATAGAACGCGGAGCGTGCCGTCGGCGCTCGAGCAGCAGCGCCGCCCACCCGTCCGCTCTCCGCCGGCCGGCTTCGCGCAGACCCCAGCCCGCAAAAGCCGCCGCGATCGAGCCTCGGCCTCGGCCGCCAACAGGCCGCCGGCGATGATGCGCCTCGGCCGGTGCAGCAGCGCCGGGCGGATCGGCCGCCCAGCGCTTTAGCAGCGTCGCCAGCAGGTTGGCGGTGACGGTCCGCGCAAAGGGCATCGGCCCGAGCGCAAATCGAGGCAGCCGCGCCTCGATCTCAACCGCCGTTGAGCGCCGCGTTGGCGCTCGTCGCCGCGACCGCCGCCGGATCGTTGTCGACGCGCCAGAACGGGAGCGAAGCCGAGCTTCACAGCGGCGATCGCCAGCACCCCGGAGCCGCAACCCAGGTCGAGCAACGATCCGGCAGCGGGAACCTCCAGCAGCAGCTCGCAGGCACAGCCGCGTGGTCGCATGCGCCCCCGTGCCGAATGCCTGTCCGGGGTCGATCACCACTTCGAGCGGGGTCGCGCCGGGGGCTCCCACGGCGGCCGGACCGTGAGCCGCTCCCCGACCACCGCCGGGCGGTGGTAGGCGCGCCAGCGCTCGCGCCAGTCGTCGGCGATCTCCGCGGTCGAGATCTCGACGAGGGCGTCACCCGCGGCGGCGCGGAGCTCCGGCAGCGCGGGCAGCTCCCCGGGAGCCCCGTAGACCGCGTACTCGATCGCCCCCTCGCCGATCGGCGACCTCCTCCACGCCGCCGGGCGCCAGCTCCGAGCAGTTCGGCGAGCACGAGCTCGGCCTGTTCGCGGCGGACCCGAACCGCGAGACGGATCAGAGCCCCGAATGCGCGGCGGAGCCTGCTGAAGACGCCGTCGTCGGTGCGGATGTTGTGCTCGCCAAGCGAGTCGGCCAGCTGCTCAGTCAGCTCGCGCTGCTCCCGGCTCAGATGTCGGGGCACGACCACGTTGACGACGACTTGCAGATCGCCGGAGCGGCGGCCCCGGAGCGACGGCATCCCCTTACCCCGCACCCGGAAGGTCTCGTGAGGCTGAGTGCCGGCGGGAATCTCGAGTTCCACCTCGCCCGTCCGTGACCGTCGGGACCTGCACGGTAGTCCCGAGCGCGGCCAGCGGCGCGGGGACGTTGACGACCGTGACGAGATCGTCGCCGTCGCGCATGAAGCGCGGGTCCGCGCGCACGCGCACCTCCACGTAAAGGTCGCCAGGCGGCCCGCCCCGCTCGCCAGCATGGCCCCGGCCGGCGACCCTGATCCGCTGCCCGTCGGCGATCCCGGCAGGCACGTCGACGGTCAGCTTGACGCGCTGCACCTTCCGCCCGCGGCCTCGGCACTCCCGACAAGGCTTTTCGGCGACGCGGCCGTCCCCGCCGCACTGATCGCAGACCGCGGCCCGCATCACCTGGCCGAACGGGGTGTGCGAAACGGCTCGAAGCTGGCCGCTGCCCGCCGCACCGGGGGCACGTCTCGATCGGGCGTGCCGGGCTCCGCGCCGTTGCCATTACAGTGTTCGCATCGAACGACCGCCTCGTAGGAAACGGGCACGGTGGTGCCGCGCGCCGCGTCGGCGAGGTCGATCTCCGCGCTGATCGCGAGGTCGCCGCCCTGGATCGGACCGGTCGCGCGCCCGGCACGGTTCCCGAAGATGTCGCCGAACGGACTTCCCGCGCCGCCGAAGAAGGCCTCGAAGATGTCAGCGACCGAGCCGAAGCCCTCGAAGTTGGGCGCGTATCCGCCGCTGCGAAGGCCGTCGTGACCGTAGCGGTCGTAGATCGCGCGCCGTTCCGAATCGGAGAGCACCTCGTAGGCCTCGGCGGCCTCCTTGAACTTCTCCTCGGCGTTGGGGTCCTGGTCGTTGACGTCGGGGTGCAGCTCGCGCGCCAGCCTGCGAAAGCGCTCTTGATCTCGGACTCGCGACGCGGTCTCGGGAGACGCCCAGGATCTCGTAGTAGTCGCGGCGAGCCTGGCCTGTGCTCATCGCTCGTCGTAGAAGTCGGTGACGAACCGCGAGAGCGCAGCCGCGGCGTCGCGGACGGAGCTGATCGCGCGACCGTAGTCCATGCGCAGCGGCCCGATCACCGAGACCGCGCCGAGGCGACGTTGGGGCAGGCCGTAGCTCGCCGCGACCACCGCGAGCGAGTGCAGCGCGGGAGCTTCGTTCTCGGCTCCGATCCGTACCAGCACGCCGCGTTCGGAGAGCGCCGAGCGCAGCACCGACAAGCAGCGTGACGCGGCGCTCGAGCATCTCCATCAGCAATTGAAGCTCCGAGACATCGGCGAACTGGTCGATGCGCAAGCAGGCGCGCCGTCCCCTCCACGAACATCGACTCCTGCGCAGACTCCTCGAGCTCGGTGAACACCGGCGCCAGCGCGCCGAAAAGTCCACTTCGGTCGCCGAGAGCGACGGATCGTGCAGCCGCTGGTGGAGCATCCGTGCACCGAGCCCGAGCCCCACGAGCCGCTCGTTGAGATAGCTGGCCGCCCAGTGCGCCAGCCCGGGGTCGACGGGGCGGGGGAACGTGAACATCCGCTTCGTGACGCCCCCGGTGGAGGTGATCACGACCACCATCAGGACCTGCGGCTGGAGCGTCAGCACCTCAATGTGCCGGATCGTGGATGTCTCGATCGGCGGCGCGGTGACGATCGCGAGCAGGTTCGTGACCTGGGAAAGAGTCTCGGTCGTTACCTGCATCGCTTCGTCGAGTTCGCGCTGGACCAGCGAGAGCGAGAGCGCGGGCCGCGACCTCGCTGGATCTCCGGGAGCAGGCGGTCGACGAAGTAGCGGTAGCCGGCCTCGGTCGGAACCCTGCCCGGCCGAAGTGTGAGGGTGGGCGAGCAGCCCGAGCTCCTCGAGGTTGGCGAGCTCGTGCCTGATCGTCGAGGGTCCCCATTCGACCTCCGCGGCCAGCACCTTCGAGCCCACGGGCGAGCCTACGACGAGATACTCCTCGACCGCCTTGCGCAGCACCAGCTCCTGCCGCTGGCTCAAGGCGGCCAGCGTGGCCACGCCCTCGCTTACTCGGCTTTCCCGTATCACCCGGTTTTCTGATCCTCACGCGATTTCATACCCGCAAAGGGGCCTACCCACGATTGTAGGTCGGGTGTCACCGAGTCCGGAAAGCTGATGAGGAGCCGATCAACAGCGCCCACCACGGACCCGACCCCCTCGCGCCGCCCGAGGTTGGGCCCGCCATGGGCGTTATGCGCCCACCACGGACCCGACCCCAGCGGGCCGCCCGGAGGTTGGGCCCGCCATGGGCGCTAACGCCCGCAAGCCCGAGCGCCCGCCGCGCCCCAGCCGCCTCACTCCACGCGTCGACCGCGAGCTCAGCCGACCCGTTGCGGATGACCCTGCGGCCGGCCTGGCGGGCCTCGGAGTCGATGAGGCCACGCCGTCCTGGACCTCGCGCACGGCCCCGGTGACGGTGATCTCCTCGCCCAGCAGCCCCATCCCCCGGAACTGGACCGCCAGACGTCTCAGGGTCTCTGGACCGGCCGCGGCCTCGGTGTGCGCCCGCGCCACCTGGGCCATCGTCCACAGTCCGTGGAGGATCCGCCCGGGAAGCCCCACGCGGCGAGCGAAGTCCTCATCGATGTGAATCGGGTTGAAGTCGCCCGACGCGCCGGCGTAGCGGACGGTTATGTAGGGGTCAGGGGTCACCTTCAGCTCGAACGTCTCTCCCTGCTCGAGCGTCATTGGCCCGCCCTCACGATGTTCGTCCAGGTGCCCGTCAAGACCGTCTCGCCGCGCTGGTTGAGCGAGCGCGACCCGAACACATAGAACTCGAGCTCCCCGCGCGCGGATATGTCCTGCACGGTGGTCGTCGTGGCGATCTCGTCGCCCGCGACCACCAATGGGCCCCAGCCGAACTCCTGGCCCCCGTGGACCAGGTGGGAAAATCGATTCCGAGCTCGGGATCGAAGATGCCCTGCATCACCGAGGGCCCCGCATACACGACGGCGAACATGGGAGGGGCCACGACGTCGCGCGAATCCCGCCGCGCGGGCGGCGTCGACGTCGAGGTGGAGGGGTTGGTCTCCCCGACGGCGGCGGCGTACTCGCGGACCTTCTCGCGGCCCACGGCGTAGACCGTCTCCGGATAGGTCTTGCCGATCCCGTCGGTGGGCGGCCACCGCCGAGCGCAGTCTACTGAGGCCGCGAGCACCAGATGATGACCGGGACGCTGCGCGCCGTCGACCGACCACGCCGCGCCGGCCACGTTGGCCGCCCGCTCCGAGCAAAAAAGACGATCACCGCTGCGATCTCCTGCGGCGAACCGAGCCGGCCCAGCGGCACTCGCGCGGCGGTACGCGCCAGCACGTCCTCCCGTGAGCCCCGCTCCTGCGCGCGAGCGCGTCGGCGAGACCGCCCGGGGCGAGCCACACGTCGTCGGCCACCGGGCCCGGCGCGACCGCGTTGACGAGCACGCCGCGCCCCGCGTACAGGTCGGCGAAGGAGCGCGAGAGCGACAGCTCCGCGGCCTTGGTGACCGCGTAGGCCATGTTCGTACCGGATGGCCGCTTGCCAGAGGACGAGCACACGCTGACGATGCGACCAAAGCCACGGTCCGCCATTCGCGGCGCCGCGGCCCGCATCAGGCGCATCGGCGCGAGCACGTTGAGCTCCCACTGGACCTGCCAATCGTCGTCTGTGAGCTCCTCCAGCGTGCGCGCCCGAGTGATCCCGGCGGCGTTGACCAGACAGTCGGTGCGGCCGAACTCCTTCTCGCAGGCCGCCACCGCCCGCTCGCCGGCGTCGGGCGAAGTGATGTCGAGCGCGAGCGTCCTGGCCGAGCCGCCCAGGGCTGCGCACTGCTGCGCGCGCGCCTCCAGAGGCTCCTCGCGGCGCCCGACCAGCAGAGTCGCCGCGCCTTCACCGGCGAGCATCTCGGCGACCGCGCCGCCGATGCCCCCCGAGGCGCCCGTGACGATGCACGCGCGATCTCGCAGCCCAAGGTCCATTTGAGATCAGCGCGCGACCACGGACACCATCAGCGCTAACGTTAACGGGCAAGAGCGAGATGGGACGGCGGAGCACACTCAGAGCATCTGACGCAGACCGGGAGCAGATCGCCGAGCGGCTCCGCAAGGCGACCGCCGAGGGACGTCTGCTCGCGGAGGAGCTGGAGCAGCGCATCGAGGCCACATTCGCGGCCCGCACCTACGGCGATCTGGACGCGTTGGTCGAAGACCTTCCCGACGATCGCGTTGCGGCGCCCCGGCCTCGCTCGATCGCGCGCGCGAGCGGTCCCGTGGGAGCGCTCGTGATCGCCGTGGTGGCCGTCGCCGTGGTGGCGCTCGTCGCCCTGGTCGTCACGGGGACCATCCTCGCCGGCGGGGCATGGATCCTGCTCGGTTTCTGGTTCTTCGGCTGTCGCAGGGCCCGCTACCGCGCCTATTACGGCAACCGTTCGGGCGCCCACTGGCAGCAGCGCGGCCACTGGCAGCGGGTGAACGGCCCCGCCGACTGGCTCTAGCTTCTACCTGCGCCCGGAGGCCGCGGCGGTCTCCTGACGACGCTGGCGCGTGCCCGCCCCGCCCAGCTCAAGCACCGCCAGAAAAGCGTCCTGGGGCACCTCGATGCGGCCCACCTGCTTCATCCGCTGCTTGCCGCGCTTCTGCTGCTCGAGCAGCTTGCGCTTGCGGGTGATGTCCCCGCCGTAGCACTTCGCGGTCACGTCCTTGCGGTAGGCCTTGATCGTCTCGCGGGCGATGATGCGCGAGCCCACCGCCGCCTGGATCGGGACGTCGTATTGCTGGCGTGGGATCTTCTCGCGCAGCTTCTCGGCCATCGCGCGACCCGCGTCGTAGGCCTTGGAGCGGTGAACGAGCATCGAGAGCGCGTCGACGGGCTCTCCCGCCAGGAGGATGTCGAGCTTGACGAGATCGGACTCGCGCATCCCGATCGGCTCGTAGTCAAGCGACGCGTACCCCCGCGTGCGCGACTTGAGCTGGTCAAAGAAGTCGAGCACGATCTCCTGGAGCGGCAGGTCGTAAGTGAGCTGGACGCGCTCCGTCGAGAGGAAGTGAATCCCCACGGAAGTGCCGCGCCGTTGCTGGCAGAGCTCCATGATCGTCCCGATGAACTCCCGCGGCGCGAGCACCTGGGCGCGGATGTAGGGCTCGCGCACGGTCGCCACGCGCGCGGCATCGGGCATCTCGTTGGGCGAGCGGACGGGCAAGACCGACCCATCCGTGAGCGTGACCTCGTACTCCACGCCGGGCATCGTCTGCAACAGCTCGAGGTCGTACTCGCGCTCCAGCCGCTCCCGGACGATGTCCATGTGCAAGAGCCCTAAAAAGCCGGCGCGGAAACCGAAACCCAGAGCCGTAGACGTTTCGGGCTCGAAGGTGAGCGCGGCGTCGTTGAGAGACAGCTTCTCGAGCGCGTCGCGCAGGTCGGGATAGTCGTCTGAGTCGATCGGGTAAACGCCGCAGAACACCATCGGCTTGACCTCGCGGTAGCCGGGCAACGGCGCGCGGGCGGGATTCCTCGCCGACGTGAGCGTGTCGCCGACCCTCAGCTTGGTGACGTCCTTGACGCCGGTGATGAGGAAGCCCACCTCGCCCGCGCGCAGCTCCGGAGCCGCGGTCATCTGGGGGGTGAAGAACCCGAGCTCGTCGATCTCGGCCGCGGTACCCGCCTGCATGGCCCGGATCGCTTCCCCCCGCGTGAAGGTCCCGTCAACCACGCGGATGTACGCGATCACCCCCCGATAAGGGTCGAACTGCGAATCGAAGATCAAAGCACGCGGCGGGCCATCGGGGTCGCCCTGAGGCGGCGGCACTCGCGCCACCAGCTCCTCCAAGAGCTCTTGTACTCCCTCGCCGGTCTTGGCGCTGATCCGCGCCACGGCTTCCGCCGGCTCGCCGAGCAGGTCAGCGACCTCGCCTGCGACCCGCTCGGGCTCCGCGCCGGGAAGGTCGACCTTGTTCAGACAAGGGATCAGCTCGAGCCCGGCGTCGATCGCCAGGTAGGTGTTGGCGACGGTCTGGGCTTCCACGCCCTGCGAGGCGTCGACCACCAGCAGCGCGCCCTCGCAGGCCGCGAGCGAACGCGATACCTCGTAGGTGAAGTCCACGTGGCCCGGGGTGTCGATCAGATGAAGCTGGTAGGTGTGGCCGTCGCGCTTGGACCGGTAGAAGACCCGTACCGCCTGGGCCTTGATCGTGATCCCCCGCTCACGCTCGAGCTCCATGGTGTCCAGGACCTGCGCGCGCATGGCGCGTGGGTCGATGGTGTGGGTCAGCTCGAGGATGCGGTCGGCGAGCGTCGACTTCCCGTGGTCGATATGGGCGATGATCGAGAAGTTGCGAATGTCGGACTGTTCGCTCATTGGGCTCTTGGTCCAAGCCTAGGGCGTGCATGCCGCGCCTAGGTGGCGTTGCGCTGGCGCCCCAGCCGGCCGCGCACGAGCTGCTCGATCTGCCGCGCCTCGGGGATCCTGAGGAGCAGCACCACCTTGGCGTAGACCACCCCCGCCACCACCAGCGCGACGCCGACCGAGATTAGCTGCGCGAGCAGCGAGTGACCGAGGAGATCGTCCAGCAGCATCCAGAGTCCCCGGGCGAGCGCGGCCATGATCGCTGCGGCGATGATGATCCTGATCGTGGTCACCACCGTCTCACGGCCGTCCAGACGGCCGCGTAGCCCTCGGCGCAGGCGCGTCAGCTGCAGCCAGGTCATGACCACGTTGGCCGCCGCGGTGCCGATGACCAGCCCCGCGATGCCGAGCGGCTTGTACAGGGCGACGCTGACGATCACGTCGACGATCATGTTCAGCGCCGCCAGGCGAGTCGGGATCCAAGGGCGCTTGACGGCGAAAAAGGTCCGCGTCAGCAGCAGGCTGACCCCAGCGAAGGGGAGGCTGACCGCGAACCAGAAGAGAGCGGTCGACACCAGGTCGGTCGAATGCGCGGTGAAGTTTCCCCGCTGGAAGACGAGTCGCGTGATCGGCGTCGCGAGCACCATCAGTATCGCCGCCGACGGAATCATCATCAGGTTGATCTGGCGCATGCCGTTGCCGACGGTCCGCCGCATCCCCCCGGGGTCGCGATTGATGGCCAGGCGACTCAGCGTGGGAAAGAGCACCGTCGAGACCGCGACCGAAAATACGCCCTGGGGCAGCATGTAGACGCGGAAGGCGCGGTCGATCGCGCTCGGCGCCTGGGCCGAGACCAGCGAGCCGAACGCGGAGTTCAGAATCAGATCCAGATTGGTGATCCCGAGCGTGAGCGTGACCGGGAGCATCAGCGTGAAGACCTGGCGCACCCGGGGATCGCGCCAGTCGATCGAGAACTGGAGGCGGAAATCGACCCGCCGGAGCGCCGAGGCGACCAGGGCAAACTGCACAATGGTCGCGACGAGCCAGGCGATCGCGAACGAGTAGATGCCGAGGTTGCTGTGGAAATGGGGCCGCAGCACCACCAGCAGCACGATGATCACGATGTTCCAGACCGCCGGGGCGATGGCGGGCATCGAGAACTCGTCGAAGGACTGGAGGATCCCGACGAACAGACCGGTCAGTCCGAGGAGCAGCACCACCGGGAACAGCACTTGCGCGAGCCCTGCGGTGAGCGCGTTGTCGGCGGTCGTGAAGGTGCTGCCGGTGAACAGCGGCATGATGAATCCGGCGAAGGCGATCATGAGCGCTGTGATCGCCCCCAGCACGATCAGGATGATCCAGAACAGGCTCGACGCCAGCCTGAACGCGTCCCGTTTGCGTCCCTGCTGGAGAAGCTCCGTGAACACCGGCACGAAGGCCGCGGAGAGCGCCGCCTGCGCGAATAGGTTCGCCACGAGATTGGGGATCTGGTACGCGAACGTGAAGGCCGAGGCGGCCGCGGTGGTGCCGAAGTAGCTCGCGGCGATGATGTCCCGCACCAGCCCCGCCACGCGCGAGACGGCGGTCGCGATCGAAAAGATCGCTGCGCTGAACGCTAGGCGTCGGCGCGGTCGGGTGTCAGCGGTCAGAGCCATATACATGTCCCGGCCCGCGCATGCGCGGGCCGGCCTGCCGGCACATGTGCCGGCAGGGGCCGGCGCACATGTGCGCCGACCAAATCAATACCGCTAAAGTAGCGGCCGCCCTCCCTGACATGGCCAACATCCACTCACAGAAGAAACGCATCCTTCGCTCCGAGCGCGAGCGGCTCGAGAACCGACGCTACACGTCGAAGATAAAGACCTACTTCCGCCGCTTGGAACGGGCCGTGGCGGCCGGCGAAGAGGAGACCGCGGACAGCGAGCATCGGGTGTTGGTGCAGACGATCGACAAGGCCGTCAAGCGCGGGGCGTTGCACCGCAATACCGGGGCCCGCAAGAAGTCGCGCGCGGCGCACGTGCGTCTCCGCGGCGCCGAATAGGTCCTCAGCTCGCCATTCGCTGAAGGGCCAGCACCATCGCGGTGTCCTCGTTGCGCGCGCCCGGCCCGCCGCCTCGAGAGGAAAGCTCGAGATCCGCAAGCTCCTGCAGCGAGCGCCGGAGGCTGTCCACCCCCGCCCTGCGGGCGTCGGCGATCAGCTTGTCGGCGGCACGCGAGGGCATGCGAAGACCGCGCTTGATTGAAGCGGTGGGCTCGCCCTCCTCCAGCCGAGCCGCCACGTCCGCCGCCTGGCGCAGACGCTGGGCCATCCAGAAGATCAGCCCCGGAACGCGCTCCCCCTGGAGACGGAGCGCGAGATAGAGCCGCATCGCCGCCCGAGCGTCGCCCGCGACGACGGCGTCGGCCAGAGCCCAGACCTTGCGCTCGCCGGAGGCGGCGGTCAGTTCTTCGAGCTCTGAGGCGCTCAGCGCGCGGTCGCCACCCAGCCCGAGGGCGAGCTTCTCGAGCTCGCGCCTGAGGCGTTGCTGGCGCTCGCCGACGAGCTGGATGAGCGCTGCAGCCGCGTCGGGCTCCAGCTCGAGTGAAAGCTCCTGGGCCTGATCCAGGACCCAGCGCGGAAGCTGCCACGGCTTCACGCTTCGCTCCGCCTCGACGCGGCCTCCGGCGGCGCGCACGGCGTCTGCGAGGGCGGAGGGAACCGTGAGCCTGCCCTCCTCGCGCGCAAAGAAGGCGACCGTGGTATCGGGCGGGATCGAGCGCAACGCCTCGCACAATGGGACGACCGCCTTGTCCCCCCAGCGCTCGGCGCCGTCGACGATGATGAAGCGCCGCCCTACGGCGAAGGTCATCGCGCTGAGCGCGGCGGCGACCGCGTCCGGGACGGCTGTATCTCCCTCGAAGATCTCGACGCTCTGGGCGCCGCTCGCGTCCTCGGCCAGCGCCCGTAGGCGCGCGCGCCGCTCGGCGATCCGCCCATGGTCGTCTCCATGGATCAGGTACGCCGGCTTGAAGGTCGGGCTCTCGGGCGCCACGAGAACGTCTATCGGCCGCTATCGAGCGACGATGTTCACGAGCTTGTCCGGTACGACGACGATCTTCGTCACCTCTCGATCATCCAGGTGCGTGCGGACGCCGCGGGCGGCCAGCGCGAGCCGCTCGAGTTCCTCGCGCGAGGCACCCGCGGGGGCGCTCACGCGGTCGCGAACCTTGCCGTTGACCTGGAGGACCAGCTCGAAGGTGTCGGCCTGGAGCATCGCTGGATCTGCCACCGGCCACGGCTCCTCCCATACGCGGCGCCCGGTCAGCAGCTCATAGACCTCCGAGGCGACGTGGGGCGCAAACGGGAATATCAGCGAGGCCGCCGTGGCGGTCGCGAACCGACGCGCGGGGAGGCTGGCGTCGGTGTCGCGCATGATCTCGTTGAGGAGCTCCATCACCGCCGAGATCGCCGTATTGAAGGCGAACCGCTCCGCCAGATCGGCGGTGACCTTCTCGATCGCCCAGTTGGCCTTGCGCACGAGTGCCTCGTCGTCACCCGCGGGGTCGAGAGGTTGCGGGACGGGCCCCGGCTCGCCCGACAGCTGGTCGCCAAGGCGCCACAGCCGTGACAAGAAGCGGTGCACCCCCTCGACGGCGGTGTCGGACCAGGCCGCGTCCTGGTCGGCGGGGCCGATGAAGAGGACGTAGGTGCGCGCCGAGTCGGCGCCGAACCGGTCGACGATGGGGCGCGGGAGCACCACATTGCCCCTCGAGCTCGACATCTTGTTGCCGTCTGGTCCGAGGATCATTCCCTGCGTGAACAGGGCCTGGAAAGGCTCCTGGACGTCGACCAAGCCCATATCGGCGAGCGCTTTGACGAAGAAGCGCGAGTACATGAGGTGCAAGATGGCGTGCTCGACGCCGCCGATGTACTGGTCGACTGGCATCCATCGCCTCAGCGCGCGGCGGTCCCACGCCGCCTTGTCGTTACGAGCGTCGCAGTAGCGCAGGAAGTACCAGCTGGAGTCGACGAAGGTGTCCATGGTGTCGGTCTCGCGGCGGGCACGCCCGCCGCACCGGGGGCATTTCACGTTGACCCAGTCCTCCGCTCCCGCGAGCGGCGCGTGGCCCTTGGGCTGATAGTCGTCGACGTCGGGCAGCTCGACGGGAAGCCTGTCCTCGGGTACGGGCACCATGCCGCACCCCTCGCAGTAGAGGATCGGGATCGGGCAGCCCCAGTAGCGCTGGCGCGACACCAGCCAGTCGCGCAGCTTGTAGCTGACCGAAGCGTGGCCCTTGCCCTCACGGTCGAGCCACTCGACGATCGCCTGCCTGCCCTCGATCGCGTTCATGCCGGTGAATGGCCCCGAGTTCACGAGCTGCTCGTTCTGGGAGTGGGCCACGAACGCCTGCGTTGCTCCCTCGTCGCTCTTTGCGCCGTCGGCAGCGGCGCCCGCGGGGGCGACGACCTGACGAATTGGCAGCGAGAATGCCTGCGCGAACTCGAAGTCGCGCTGGTCGTGGGCGGGCACAGCCATGATCGCGCCGGTGCCGTATTCCATCAGCACGTAGTCGGCGACGAACATGGGAATCTGCTCCCCGTTGACCGGGTTGGTGACGGTGCGGCCCAAGGGAACCCCGGTCTTGGGCTTCTCAGCCGCTCCGCGCACCTCCGACGACTCCGTGGCAACGTGGTTGACGTACTCGTGCACTTCGCGCTCGTACTCGGTGCCCGCGGCCAGCTTGAAAACGTCGGGATGCTCGGGCGCCATCACGAAGAACGTCGCGCCGAAGAGCGTGTCCGGTCGCGTGGTGAAGACCGGGTAGTCGATCCCGAGCTCCTCGCAGCGGAATGTCACCTCGGCCCCCTCGCTGCGCCCGATCCAGTTGCGCTGCATCACCTTGACGTGCTCGGGCCAGTCGATCAGGTCGAGGTCGTCGAGCAGGCGGTCGGCGTAATCCGTGATGCGGAAGAACCACTGCTCTAGCTGGCGTACCTCAACCAGGCAACCACAACGCTCGCAGCGGCCGTCGATCACCTGCTCGTTGGCGAGCACGGTCTGGTCATTGGGGCACCACTTCACCGCGGCCTGCTTGCGGTAGGCGAGCCCCCGCTCAAAGAGCTTGAGGAAGATCCACTGCGTCCAGCGGTAATACGACGGCTCGTCGGTTGCGAGCTCGCGGCTCCAATCGATGGAGATCCCCCAGCGGTGGAACCAGTGACGGTAGGCGGCGATCGAGCGCTCCGTGGCCTCGCGCGGCGGGATGCCCGTCTTGATCGCGTTGTTTTCGGCCGGCAGCCCGAAGGCGTCGTATCCCATCGGGTGCATGACGCTTTGGCCGATCCGTCGGTGGAAGTGGGCGATCGCGTCGCCGAGCGCGTAATTCTTGAGGTGACCGATATGGGGCTCCCCGCTCGGATAGGGGAGCATCTCGAGCACGTAGGACTTCTCCTGTGGACGCCCGTCTCTGCGTAGCTCGCCCTCGGGTTCGTTTGGCACCTCCCACGTCCGCTCGCGCGCCCACAGCTGCTGCCACTTCGTCTCGATCAGCTCGGGGTCATAGCGGCGGGGGAGGCTCCGTGCGGTCATGGTGATCTCAGGTTAGTGAGGCTCGGCGTGTACTACGCTTGCGGCCAGACCCCACTCCGGGGCTATAGCTCAGCTGGGAGAGCGCCTGAATGGCATTCAGGAGGTCGCGGGTTCGAGCCCCGCTAGCTCCATTTCGGGAAGGTCCTGCAAGTCGAGTGGTTTCTGGGTGACGGCCGGACCGGACGTGAATTGTCTTGCGGGATTGGGCATCACGATTGGGCATCAACGCGTATACCAACGTGCGGCTCGCGCGATTTTGCGGCTGCGACTCGGTCCCGAACGGATGGCCCACAGCGGGCCGCTCGGCTGGCTCAATGACGCTTGCAACCGCCTGCGAGTCGGTATCCCGCCAGTCTGCGTTGATTCGACGGAATCGGGACACGACGCGAAAATACCGGCCGAACGAGGCCTGTTGACGGCTTGCCATGCAGAAGGTCGAGGGTTCGAGCCCCTTCAGCCGCTCTGAAGAAAGCCCCGCAAAAGCGGGGTTTTTCTATGACAAAACGCGGTCGTCAGACCCAGAGATGATTGCGTCCAACGGTCCCGTGCAACTGTCGGTCAAGTCCATTCATGTGGGTTCCCCCTTGCGACCCGACAGACCCGAGAGTCGAAGGGTTAGCGACCCCGTCCTGCCCCCAAGAAGCCGGTGCGAGGTGAAGGCTTTGCTCGGGCTTTGGCGGAGCGGAGATCATGCAGGTGACTTGGGAGATCCCACCCATGCTCGGTGGAGGAACGGCGGGCGAAAACGATCTTGCGGACCCGCGCGAGACGCCGCTCACCCACCATCGGCACGACTGCTGTTGGCTGGCCCTGCGCTGGATTGATCGATGGTTGCGGAGGTCGGGTAGGCAGGTGATAGCGTCCGCGCATGGCCGAGGGTGATTCGCGACCGTCGGCGACGGCGGCTGGAGGTGCGCGGCGAGCTGGTCAGCGTCGGCCGTGGGCGTTGATTTTGTTCGTTGTGCCGGTCGCGGCGGTGGTTGTACCGGCTGTGTATTCGCGCATTCATCCCGAGCTGGGTGGTGTGCCGTTCTTTGTCTGGTACCAGTTCGCTGCTGTAGTGCTGGGCGGTGTGGTGACGGGCATCGTCTACGTCCTGAGGGGCACTGAGAGGGAGGCACGCTCGAGGACTGAAGGGCGTCGGACGGGTGCTGATCACGTGTCTTAGCGTCCGGGAGCTCGATAGCTGCTAGCGCGAGGAGGCGGATAGTCGAGTATGGGCGCGGGCGTTCCGATCGCGAGTATCCAGCCGACTCAGGCGGCTGTGATCGTCGTGCTGTTTTCGGGCGTGACCGTGCTCGGGCTGTTCGCGGGGCGGTGGCGCAGGGCGGATCTGCGGCAGATCGAGGAGTGGGGTCTTGGGGGTCGCAGGTTCGGAGGCTTCCTTACTTGGTTTCTTCAGGGGGAAGCGTGTACACGACCTACTCCTTTATCGCGATTCCTGCGGTTGTCTTTGGGAGCGGGGCGGCGGGGTTTTACGCGCTTCCATTCCTGGTGATCGCGTATCCGGTGGCGTTCGTTTTCCTGCCGCGGCTGTGGCAGCTGGCACACGACAACGGCTACGTGACGAGCAGCGATTTCGTGTTTGACCGCTTCGGTAGTCCTGTGCTGGCGCTCGCCGTCACCGTGACCGGGCTCGTGGCTCTAATCCCGTACGCGGCGTTGCAGGTCTACGGGATTGAGGTGTCGATCGCGCAGGTTGGCCTGCCTGTGAACGCCTCGCTGTGGATTGCGTTCGCGCTGCTCGCGGTAGTCACGTACGTGTCGGGGTTGCGCTCGGCTGTGCTGATCGCGGTCGTGAAGGACGTCCTAATTTGGATCACGGTGCTGGTGGGAGTGATTTACATCCCGATCAAGCTTGGTGGTTACGGGCACGTGTTCTCAGAACTTCCGGTCAGCTCGCTAACGCTTCCCGCCGGCCGTCTCGGCGACTATGCGACGCTGGCGATCGGCTCCGGCTTGTTTCTTTTTTTGTATCCGCACACGATCACCGGGGCGCTATCGGCGTCGAGCCGTCGCGTCGTGCAGCGCAACAGCGTGTTCCTGCCGATCTACACGATCATGCTCGGGCTACTCGCGATCCTCGGCTACATGGCGCGCGTCGCGTCGATTCATCCAAACGCCGCCTACGGCGCCAATGCGGCGATCCCAGCGCTGTTTGACAAGATGTTCCCCGCGCCGTTTGCGGGATTCGCGCTCGCATCGATTGCGATAGGAGCGCTTGTGCCTGCGGCGATGATGGCCATCGCCTTCTCTAATCTGTTCGCGCGCAACATCTGGACCCGGTATCTGCGTCCGGAGGCGGGGTCCGAAGAGCAGACGCGCGTGTCAAAAATCACGTCGCTGTTCATGAAACTCGGGGCCGTGGCCTTCGTGGTGGTTGCCCCGACGACCTACGTGGTGAACTTCCAACTCGCTGGCGGCATCTGGATCCTGCAGGTATTGCCCGCGGTTTTCCTTGCGTTGTTCGTTCGCTGGCTCGACGCGCGCGCGGTGCTCGCGGGCTGGATCGCCGGGATCGCGTTCGGGACCTGGCCGCTCGTGCTCGCGCACTTTCATACCACCAGCTACTCGTACTCGTTCCTCGGTTACGACAAGCCCCTATACATTGGCATCCCCGCCCTCGTCCTCAACATTTGTGTCGTCCTGGTGGGCAGCGCGGCGGCGAAGCTGATGCCTCGTCTGGCTCGCCGCCCCGCCGCCGTCGCCCGGAGGTAGGGTTGGCTGGGTCGAACCGCGGGCAGGCCGAGCGAGCCAACGCTAACGCCTGGACCTGCTTTCGCCTTGGCGCGGGTACGGCCTGGCGTGCTCGACGCTGAGCTCGGCGTCAGCGGCAGTCGTGCTCACATCACTCCCCTCGCGGTCGTGAGCTTCTCGGGGTTGCGCATGGTGTCGATCGCCGTGATGCGGCCAGCGTCGATCGTGAACGCGGATACGGCCAGTTGAGCTGGCATCTCGAACAAGAGACCGGGCGCGCCGTTGACGAGCACCGGGTAGGCCGCGAACCGCTGTCCGTAGTGGCGGCGGAACGCCATGAGGAGCCGCGCAACGCGCTCGGCGCCGGTGAAGACCGTCGGGGTAGCGGGAACGATCCCGCCGCCGTCGGAGCGGTAGGTGACGGCTGGGTCGAGCAGCTCCATCAAGGATGCGATTTCCCCGTTTTGCATCGCCGTGGAGAACGCGTCGACGACTTTTCGTTGCTCGTCGTTGTCGGCGGGGTAACGAGGGCGGCGGGCTTGGGCCGCATCGCGCGCCCGCGCCGCGAGCTGGCGCGTGGCGGCGGGCGTGCGTTCGACGATCCGCGCGACCTCGTCGAAGGAGTAGCCGAACACGTCGTGCAGCAGGAACGCGCTCCGCTCCGCCGGGGACAGGGACTCGAGCACGATCAGCAGCGCCATGCTGATCGACTCGTCGAGGTCAACGCGCCCGGCGGGATCGGTCGAGACCTCTGGCATCTCGACGAGCGGCTCGGGAAGCCACTGGCCGGTGTAGGTCTCGCGGCGGGCGCGCGCCGAGGTCAGCGCGTCGATCGCCAGCCGGCTGACCACGGTGGTGAGCCAGGCGCGCAGATCGCGGATCTGTGAGCGGTCGGATCCGACCAAGCGAAGCCACGCCTCCTGGACCACATCCTCGGCCTCGCCGAGGCTGCCGAGATGGCTGTAGGCGACCCGCAGCAGGTACGGCCGAAGCGGCTCGAACTCGGTCGCGGCCTGTTCTTGTTGGCTGACCCCCATCACGCGACCGCCCTCGACAGCTCGTGCTCGTGCGCCGCCTGGACGCTGAACCTCACCGCGTACGGCTTGGGAGCCAGCTCTGAGAGCTGCAACGCGGCCGGGCTTGATTTATCCATGCGGGTACCCGGTCATCTTCGCAGGTAAGACGACGAAGATCGGCCTCGTGTGACATGGCGATTGTGAGGCGGCGATTGCCTCGAGCGCTGCGTGTGCGTGGCTGCCGGCTGCCCGCGTTCGATGTCCCGTCGAGACGATCCGTCGGTCGCGATGTGACATCGACGTCGGATCTCGAGCGATTCCTCGAGGGCAGGCAAGACGACCCGTGCGGATGTCACACGCCATGAGGCTGTGTCGTCCTGGAGTCGACAAGTCAGCGTCCTGGAGGGATCAAATGAGAATCGCCGTTGCTGGAGGAACCGGAACGCTCGGGCGGCTCGTGGCCGCGGACCTGAGCCGACGTGGGCACGAGGTGCGAGTTCTAAGCCGCAGCTCCCGCGAGCGCCCGGTTGACATCACGACCGGAGCCGGTCTGGATGAGGCGCTGGAGGGCTGTGAGGTCGTGGTCGACGCGGTCAACGATGACTCCAAGCAGGCCGCCGCGACGCTTGTGGAAGGTGTCCGCCGATTGCTCGCGGCCGAGCGCGCCGCCGGGGTGAGGCATCACGTCTGCGTGTCGATCGTCGGCTGCGAGCTGCTCCCGATCGGCTACTTCGCGGCCAAGGCCGAGCAGGAACGCGTGGTGGAGGACGGCCCCGTCCCATGGAGCATTGTGCGCGCCACCCAGTTTCACCAGCTGGTCAGCGGCACACTCGACCGCGCCGCGCGCCGGATTGTCTTGCCGCTCCCGCGGGCAAAGCTACAGACCGTCGCGGCGGAGGAGGTCGCGAAAGCTGTGGCCGACGTCGCCGAACGCGGCCCGCTGCGCGACCGGTTCCAAATCGCCGGCCCACAAGTGTGCGACATCCGCAAACTGGCGCGGAGCTGGGCATCGATCACCGGCCGCCGCCTGCTGCCGCTCCCGCTGCCGCTGCCGGGAAAGATCGGGCGCCGGCTACGCAGCGGCGCTCTGACCGCCGAGCACCCCGACATCCACGCCAGCTTGACGTTCCCCACCCGGCTAGCAGCCAACCAGCAATGACGATGTCCACCACGACCTGCACACACGAGTTAGCGCCGCGGGCCGACCCCAGGCATTAGCTCTGTGCAGACGCACAAGGTCCCGCTTCGCGCCGCGCAACTTCGACCCATCGGACCCGAGTCCCCCAAAGCGCGGCAAGCGGCACGCTCTCTTTTGTTTAGTGAGACATGGAACGCCGACGCTCGCAATGCGACGCTTCCATACGCACCCTGTATGCGCCGCTGCCGACGCGTGACAGCATCGCTCAGGTGGAGCGCATCGTCATTCTGGGCCGGGGCGGGGCGGGCAAGTCGACGCTCGCGCGCCGTCTCAGCTCAATGACAGGACTCCCAGTGATCGAGCTCGACAAGTTGTTCTGGCAGCCCGGTCTGGTCGCGACCCCACGCGACCGCTGGGTCGATATCCAGCATGACCCGATCCAGCGCGCAAGATGGATCATCGACGGCGACCTGGGACCTTACGACGTTCTCGAAGCCCGTCTGGAGGCGGCCGACACCGTGGTCGTGCTCGACTTCTCGCTGCTGCGCTGCGCTTGGCGTTCGATCCGACGGTCGAGCGAGGGCGCCAGCTTCTGGCGCTGGCTGATCGAATACCGTCGCCGAAGTCTGCCGATCTTAATGGCCACGATCTCGACGCACGCGAGGACGGCTCACGTTGACGTTCTCCGCACGCCGAGAGCGGTCGACGCGTTCCTCAGGTCGGCCTCGCGACCGGAATCAAGAGGCGGATCACGGCCGCAAACGCCGTCCGATCGAGAATTCCTCAGCTGAGCAAGAGGAGTAGCGGCGCCGGCATCTCGTCAGACGCCTGGATCGGGCTAGAACCCAGCACTGAAGCGCGCGCGCTTTCGTGAGCGCCGCTCCCCTCAGGCAGACGCTCGCCTTGCGACGAACCGGAGAGCCGGCGCAATCAGGAGCGGCCGGTATCACGGACATCGGAACGTCGCCGAAGCGATCGCGAACTCCGGGACCGCTCAGGAAGCGAGAGCGATCGCCGGCGACTTGTGCGGTTTCCGCGCTTACGTGGGCGTCGCGTGCTTGGTCGTGCTCGGTGTGGCGCGCTCGCGGCCGACTTTCGCTGCGACCGACCGGACGAGGATCGACATCCTTGTTCGCGACGCGATCGCCCGTCACGGTCTCAAGGCGGTGATCGTGCAGGTGGGTTACGGCGTGCTGAAGGCGCGTTGGAGGCCGAAGCGATGGTCGTCGGCGGAGGCGATCAGCCCCGGGGCGCGGGTGCGCCGGGCGTTTGCCCTCTGCAGCGTGGCGGCGGCGAGCGGGACATCGCGTCCTGCAACAGGCGGTCAGCGCCGGCATGCGGCAACCCGCAGATGCGCCGCAGATCGTCGTGCGAGCGCACCACGAACGACCATGGGAAATAGACCGTGCGCGCGCTCGGCTCATAGAACGGGTCCCTTGCGCCCGCGCGGGCCGCCGTCCGGTCCCCCCCACCCGGACGGTCAGATCGCGCGGCAGCGCAGCTCGTAGTTGACCGTCCGCACAGCGAACGCGAAGACGCCCGAGGACTCAAGCAACGCCGCCTCGTGTGGCGGCCCGGCCTCTGCTCGACGCCCACGCTTCCGCAGCGCCTCGGGGTGGGCCCCAAGATCGCGAGCGATATACGCGATCGGACGCTCCCCCTCCAACGTCAGCCGGATCCCCCGCTCCATCACCTCCTTTGGATACCTATTCGGACGTGCCAAAAGGCTCGGAATTCCTTCCTCGAGGGCCAAACCGTCGAAATCAGGTCTCCGTCAAACCCAGGGCAGCTCAAGGTCCGGATTTCGCCGACCGGACGGTATGATCGTCAGTTGCTGGTTGAGCGGCCGTGGTCGGGCTCACTGGGGCGGTGCATGGTGCGGATTGGAGGCTGGTATGGGTAGCGCGCGGGTCCGGCTGGGGTGTGTGGCGACGGTGCTGGCGGCGGGACTGGTGTTCGCGCCGGCCGGGTCGGGGGTCGCTATGGGCGCTCGCTCGGCCCGGGCCGCGACGGCGGGGGTGGTCGTACCGCGGTTGGTGTGGCACCGGTGCACCGGCAAGGGGCAGACGGGGTTTCAATGCGCGACTGCGAGGGTACCGCTGGATTATCGGTATCCGCGGGGGGCGATGATCAAGCTGGCTGTGATTCGCCATCGCGCGAGCGACGGGGCCCGACGGCTTGGCAGCGTGTTTTACAACCCGGGTGGTCCGGGAATGTCGGGGGTCGAGTTGCTTCCGCACGTGCTCGGCTTTTTCCCGGCGGCGCTGGTCGCGCGGTTTGACGTGATCAGCTGGGATCCACGGGGTGTGGGCGCCAGCACCGCGGTGCAGTGCTTTGCCTCCGAGGGTGCGGGCGATGGTGCTGTCGTCGAACATCGACCCAAGGTCGTACGTGCAGAGAGCGGGGCGCGGCGGCGCGTTTCTGAGCACGTTTTTGCGGCAGCGCTCCGACCAGGGCGCGGCCAAGACGCTGGGCGCGTTCCTTGACCTGTGTGGGCGGGCCGGCACCGCCGACTGCGCGTTCTCGGCCGGTAGCGCGGCCGCCACCCGCGCGAAGTTCGCTTCGTTGCTGGCGCGGCTGGGACGCCACCCGCCCCGTGCAAGCAGCTACTCCGAGCTGGTGTCCTCGACGATTTTGGGCCTCTATAACTCGACGACGGGCTGGAGCGCGTTGGCGACGGAACTCCAGAAAGCGTGGACTACGGGCGCTTCACCCGCGTTCCACACGCCGGGGACGGCGCTCTCCACGCCGGCACCGTCGACGCCGGGATCGCCGCCCGTGAGCGCCGCGCCGGGCGCGAGCCACAGGTACTCGGGTATCGAGCAGACCCTGGCGATCCTCTGCTCCGAGAGCCCCAACCCGCCCCCCGCCGCGTTCCCCGGCTTGGACGCGTTTGCCTTCCGTCGCTCCGGGGCCGTCGGCCGTACTGGGCGTGGACCAGCGAGCCCTGTGCCAGCTGGCCGGCGCGCGCCGCCGATCGCTACACCGGGCCGTGGAACCGCCGCACCGCCAACCCAATCCTGGTGATCGGCAACACCTACGATCCCGCCACCCCCTACCAGGGTTCCGTGGCGATGGCGCACCAACTGGCCCGCGCCCGGCTGCTCACCGTCGACGGCTACCGGCCACGGCGCAACCAGCCCCTGCTCGAACCAATACATGAGCCGCTACTTCATCAAGCTGATCCTGCCGCCCAAGGGCGCCAGATGCCGCCAGAGCCCGCAGCCATTCAGCGGATGACCACCGACCGCCGGAGCCAGCCACGCCCGCTGAGGGTCACAGGCTGCACTTAGGCATCTGAAACTCGACGCGCCGTTGACGCCGCTTCCCGGCCGCGCGAAGGGATTACAGAGCACGCAGTCGTCTGGCTCAAGGAACTCTTCCCGGTCCGCGAGTCGCGCGATAGCGGCTAGGGCGGGCTTCGAGAGCGAGACGAACCGGCGGCGCCGTCCCTTCGGCAGTGTCTCCTGCTTCCCCGAGAGCCCGCGACGCACCAGCAGCACCCGGTTTGTGAGATCGACGTCCTCCCAACGCAGCGTCAGGACTTCGCCCAGCCGAAGGCCGGTGTAAAGAGGAGGCGAAATGTGTCGGCGTCGCGGCGGTCCTCCTACTCTCGGACAGCTCGCTCATCGGGGCCTGTTGCCGCTCCAACTCGATTCCCTGCTCACACGCGCGTGCCAAGGCTTCCACTTCCTCGACTTCGTAGTAGTCGAGCGCGGGAGGCGGATCCTGATGCCTCTTGTCGGTGTGATCAACAGGGTTGGATGGCAACCCAAGCGTGTCGCTGCGACAGCCATACCTGAAGATCGCCCCAAGCAAATCGCGGTGCTTGTTGACGTTGCGAGGCGTGAGGCCCTCCTGATCCAGCGAGCGCAGGAAGGCGCTGACCTCAGCCGTGGTGACCTCCGTAGCCGGCCGGTCACCGAGAGCCGCCATGATTCGGCCCTGGCTCGTGCCGGCTCCCCGCTTATGCGGGATACCGGGTTCGCGGATAAGAAATCGATAGTCGGCAACCGTCGACGGCTTCGCGCCTTTTACTTGCTCAACCCATACGAGCCACGAATGCGCAAGTTCGCGGACGGACCGGACGTGGTAGCGGATTTCGCTACGGAGTGAGCCGTATGGCTCCAATTGGCTGCATGGGCGTGGTGCCAAGGAAGGAGTCGCCCAAGTCCAACACGTCGTTGCCGAAATTGACCACCACCAAGGTGCCGCGCTGGCCGTAGTAAGAACCCCTCAGGTATCGGTCTGCTGCGTTCGTATCGACGTCGAAGAGGACTTTGCAGGCGGCCGAGTGGTGCGGCGCCAGGCGCCGTACCCGAACCCCGCACGAATCGGCAAGGAAGCCTAAAGTTTCAAAAACCGGACGCTGAGACGGTAAGAACAGCGCCATTTGTCCATAGTCATTGTCGTAGCTCTGAGGCGACTTCAGCCTGTTCGTCAGCGTCACAGACGCGATGGCCCACATTCCGTTGTCCGCCTTGCCGACGGGGTCGATCGAACGCCTCGTGACGATTTGGCCCAGCTTCACCGACATCGACGGAATCTGCAGCGTCTCGCCTCGATGAACAAACTGGTAGGTCCATCCGGGTTTCTTGCCGCGGCACTGCCCATCGCCCGCTAAGGACGCGCAACTCGCAAGACCGCACCCGCTAAGCGACAACACGGCAGCCAAGCCGAGACCAACGATCAACACCCTCACGTAGACGCTCCCTGGGCCGGACGGCACCCTCCGACGCTGGCCGGGGAGACTACCACGCAAGCCACCGGCCTAGGCGTCGCTCAGCGCCCGGCCCGGGTGGCGAAAGGTCGCCGCCTATAGACTCGGACCCTGATGGTGATCTGCCTGTACGGGCTGCGAGAGCGCCAAGGTGCCGACCATGGAGCCGAGGCAGATCTGTTCGCCGAGTTGCTGGCTAGAGCTCGTTCGAAGCCCGGATTTGTCGGATATCACGTCTACGCGTCCGAGGACGATGAGGAGCTCGGGGTGATCCGATTCGAGACGCGAGAGGCGCTCGACGCCTGGCGCGACGATCCAGCTCACCGGGAAGCGTGGCAGCGCGCTGGGGAGTTTTACGTGGAGTTCTGGGTTCAGAATTGCGAGACGTTTCGTGAGTACCTCTGGCGCGAGGGCCGACACATCGACGGAAGCCTCGCCGATCGGTTCCGCTCCGAACCCGCCAATATCGCTAACGCCTGATCGCGGCGCGGAGCAGCCGCGGCGGGCCCGGGGGCCAGGCGATCGCGCTCGCGCTCGATCGTCGCGAGCGAGTTGTTGCGCACTCCCGCCCGTAGCGGGGGTGCCGCTGGACCTCTAGCGAAGCGCGCGAGTCAAGTCGTCGACGTCCAGTCGCCCGTCGTAGCGGGCTGCGTTGATGTACACCGCTGGGATGGAGCGGGCTCCACTCGCGGTGGCTTGGTGGATGTGCTCGACCACCGTTGATCGATGGCGGCCTTCGCTCACTTCGAGTCGGAGCCGCTCGGGATCGGCGACCAGGCGGCTGGCGGTGGCTAGCAAGTTGGCCTTATCGCTCAATCCGGTGCGCACTAGCTGGTCGAGCAGCGCGAAGAATTCTCCTTGGGCTCCCGCCGCCTCGAGCGCTTCCGCTGCCGGCAGGGAAAGTTCGTGAACGTCGGCGAGCGGGAGGTGTCGCACGGCGATGCGCATGGGCCGTTGCTCAGCGAGCCGAGCGAGGAGCTGCCAGGCGCTCCGGCATTCGGCCGAGGCGAGATCGAGGTAGATCGCGACGGTGGCGGGCCCGTGTCCGTACAAGTGGTCCGCCTCGCTGACCGGCGGATCGAGCCGAGGAACTGGGCTCGATCGGTGCCGCCATTCCCACAACGCCTCGGCGATTTCCGGCTCCGCGGGCTCGCGGTCCGTCGCTGGTCGGTGGCGACCGTGGCTCCCGGCCGTTCCCCGTTCCCAGTTGCGGACGTCTTGCGTTATGTCGTGCGCGAGTTCGCTCGGTGACTCGGGCGGCCCATCGGCGCGTCTGTAGGGCCTCTGGCTGATGCCGCTGCCTCGGAGCGTGTAGTAGCCAAACACCACAGCGAACAAGAACACGATCACGACGATCAGGAAGATCAGGCTTCCGCCCGCGAGCGCCAGCGGCGCAGCTCGGAGCGCACCGACTGCAACATCAAAGCCCGCGAAGCCCGGCGACGCGATCATGCGACAGCCAGCCTAATCCGTTCGAGCGGCCGTGAGCGGGATACCCGGCCTACATTCAATCGGGCAATCTGCGCGCCACCCCTTCGGCCACGTCGCCGCGCCCCAGCGCGGCAAGGCCATCAGGGCTAACTGCGTACAGGGGTCCGCCCACTGCACCGCCCTGGTAGATGTAGGAGATCAGCAGGCGTGCCAGCACCACGCAGTGGCATCGGCGCAATCGTAACCCCCCTGGACTCACCGCCCGCGTCGATCCGTAGCCTCGTCGCCGGGGTCGCCCAGGGCTTTATGAGCGAGTCCCCTCGCGCAGACCGATTGGTCTGGCGTAGGACGCGACGTTGTTCTCAATCCATTCGGCGAGCGCATGCGCAGAACCAGCCATCGTCGCGCGCCAGGATCTGGCGGTCTCCTCGCCTGCGGTGTCGCGCACGTGCTTGACGACCCGAATCGGAACGCCAACTTGGTTGGCTGCGGCCGCGAGTGCGTATGCCTCCATGTCAACCAAGGCCGCTCGCTGTGCCAGATGCTTGCGCACCAATGAGTCGGAGATGAACCCATCGACCGTGGCCAGCGTCGGGCCGTCGCGATCGGCAAGAACCAACGGCTGCCCAAAGCTCTCGCCGGTCAGCCGCCGCACTCGCTCACCAGCGGGGTCGTGCTGGATCACCCTGCCGACCGCGTGCGTGCCCCTCCATCCGGGGCGCAAAGCTCCGGCCGTGCCTAAGTTGATGATCTCCGAGGGGTGCGGACCTCGTGCCAGAACGGACGCCAACGCGACCGCAGCGTTGAGCTTCCCGATTCCGGTTAGCAAGAGCGGCAGATCGCCGTCATAGAACTGAGCCTCCTCCTTTACCGCCATCACCAACAACGGTCGGTCTGGATTGACGGTCCCGGAGAGTCTCGTCCCGCGGAAGGCGCCGAGTCCCACACCCCCCACTGGCGGGGACGAGCGCTGCCGGCGTGAAGTAAGCGTTTCACGCAAGTCGCGTTCGCGGTCCTCGACGGCGCTCCGTGTCCCCGCGGAGACCTCAAGCGTTGCGCTATTTGGCCGCTCATTCCGAGCGCGACGCGATGTCGCGCGCCATGCCAGCAGGATCTGGATCGCCGCAAGGACGAGGATTAGCATCATCATGATCTTGGTCGCGGCGGGCAGTGGGGAGAAGTAGTCGTAAGCGACGGTGGCGAGCACGATCAACTGGAGCGCGACCGGCAGGATGACCTGGTGCCAGGCGTGGGCTGGGTACACCTTGAGCTTTACGACCGGACGGAGGGCTGCCCACGCGAACATGATCTGGCCAGCCTGACCGAGCCAGTCGAACTGCCCGCTGAGCGCGTCACTCGAGAACAGCGAGTGGACGTTGAGAATGTCCTGGAGCGCCCACGCGGCGCACGCTCCAGCCAGCAGGCCCCAGGGCGGGCCGGGCCGCCAGCCCGTCATGGCGACTGCCCCGATCACGATGCCGAGATTCACCATGTCCATGAAGGGATAGCCGAGCTGGACGATTGTGGCCAGATCACCGCTGTTGGCGCGCTCGAGAATTGGGCCGAGCGTCACGGACCCAAGGGGTATCGCGACGGCCAGGCCGCTAAGCAGACCGTCGAGCCATCGAGATACCTCGAAGTCTTCAATGCGCTGACGGATTAGAAGCAGCAAGCCGGCCGGTGCAAAGATCACCTGGGTGAAATGGAACGCGTCGGTTAGCGAGATGAGCGGCGGATGCGCTTGCAACGAATAGACGTAGTCCCAGAGCAGATCCCCGAATCCCCAGAGGAGCTGTCCGACCCCCAGCACCAGGAAGCCCAGGCTAAACCGGCGGTCCCTCACTCCAACAACGATCATCACGACGCTGCAGAGGACCGTGATCAGCGGCGCGACGACACGAGCGCTGAGGTCCTCGAGCGTCGAGCCATGCGCACCGCTCAACTGCTTGATCGCCAGCAGTGTCAGAAGCCCGAACAGCGGCACCAGCACCGACGGGGTTAAAGCCCGAGGCGTCCGCTTCTCGACGTCGCTCTGGGCCTCGCTGCCGGTCCACAACCATTGGCGCAAGCCGGCAAGTGCGCTGGTCTGAGTTGAAGCTGACCGCAATCTCGCCCGCGGTTCAGAAAGTAGTCCCCGGATCAATCGAACCTGCATCGCTCCTCCTCGGACAGGCTAGACGACCAGGGTACGCGTATCCGCCAAGGAAACGCCATCGGATCCGTGCTACCCGGTCCTTCGCCTGAGCGCTGGTTCGGCTCGGATAGCAGCGGCCCGGCCGCACGCTGCCGCCGTACTCGCGAGTCCATTTTCTGATGGCTGTTGGCCCCAGCGACGGCCCTGCCGTCGTGCTACGGTGGCCGAACAATGCTGCTCCGAACGTGACTCTGTCCCCGCTCGGCCCGAGCGCCGCCTCGGTCGCTGTCCTGGTCACGTCGTCTTGTAAGGAGCAACGTTGTTCGCCGTCGAAGTATCGAAGCTAGAGAAGCGTTTTGGCCGCCGTCGCCGGCGGCCTGTCGCTGCGCTCAGCGACGTGTCATTCACAATCGACCGGCGAGAGTGCGTGGCCGTCCTGGGTCAGAACGGCTCGGGCAAGTCGACGCTGGTCCGGGTCCTGTCGACCTTGCTTCTGCCCGAGGGAGGGCATGCGGCCGTCTTCGGCCATGACGTGGTCAGGGAATCGACGGCGGTCCGGCGGCTGGTCAACCGCGTGTCGGTCGAAGCATCGTTCTTCAAGAAGCTGTCGGCGATCGAGAACCTGTCCTACGCGGCGCGGTTCTATGGGCTGACGCCGAAGGTGACCCGCACACGGATCCCCGAGATTCTCGAGCGGGTCGGCTTTCCGAATAGCCGGTCGGGCGAGCCGATGCAGGACCTGTCCCGGGGGATGCAGCAGAAGGTCGCGCTCGCCCGTGCGCTGCTGACCTCTCCGGTGTTGCTGCTGCTCGACGAGCCGACCACCGGGCTTGACCCGCGCTCCAAGCGCGAGGTCCAGCAGTTCATCGCCGACGTGGGGGCGCAGCACGACACCACGGTGCTGTTGTGCACCCATGACCTTGCGGAGGCGGAGGCGCTGGCCGAGCGGGTGGGGATCCTGCACGCCGGCCGGCTGCTCGCGCTCGAGCCGGCCGGCGAGCTTAAGGCGCGTTATGGCGCCGGCACGCTCGAGCAGGCGTTCTTCACCGCGACCGGCTCGGACCTGGAAAACGAAGTCGAGGAGGTGACGACGTGAGTGCGGTGCGCGCACAGCTGATCGGGCTCGGCGGCGTGGTCGAGCGAAACAGCTACCTGATTAAGCGATACGGGTGGTGGGAGCTGGCGTTCTTCGTCTGGACGGTGGCAAACACGCTGACGGTCGCGTTCATCGCCAAGGGCGTGAGCGCGGGCGGCGGGCACCTGAATGTGGAGCGCGAGACGACCACGTTGCTGATCGGCGCCGTGATCTGGGCCTACCTAGGAATCATCTTCGAGATCCTCACCGAGACCGTCGCCTGGGAACGCTGGGAGGGGACGATTGAGTACACGTTCATGGCGCCCCTCTCGCGCGCCGTGCACCTCGGCGGCATGGGGTTGTTCGCGGTCCTGTATGGCGTGATCCGCACCGCGCTGCTTTTCGTGGTTGTGGCGCTGTTCTTCGGTCTGCACTTCCACAGCGCGGACTTCGTCACGGCGCTGGTGCTGCTGGCCGTGGCATCGGTGTCGTTCGTCGGCCTCGGCATGATCACCGCCGTGCTGCCTCTGATCTCACCGGAGAAAGGAGCGCAACTCGGGTTCATCGCCCAAGGTTTGCTGCTGGTCGTCTCAGGGGTCTATTACCCGGTCAGTGTGATGCCGCACTGGATGCAGGCGATCGCCATCGTCTCGCCCGCCACCTACGCGCTCCGCGGGATCCGGGCCGCCGTTCTCGGCGGGTCGGGACTCGGCGGCGTGTGGGGGGATCTATGGCCGCTGCTCGTGCTGGGCGCGGTTGCGATCCCGCTCGGGCTGGCCGTGTTCCGCGCCGGCGAGCGCTACGCCAAGCGCCACGGCAAACTCAAGCGCTCGGGGTAGTCGCTTGCTCGGCCGGTTCGAGTCCCGCTAGCTCAATTTCGGGAAGGTCCGCAGGTCTCCGATGGTGGGCGTTGGTTGTAAGCTCGGGGAGCGGGCGGCGGGCACTCAGGGTCAGCGAAAGGTCGGGGGCGGCGGCGGGGGCGGCGCGATCGAGCTGACGGCTTCGAGCTTGCAGATCAAGGCCAGCCGAGCCGTACTGGCCAACGGTGGCGCGGGGAGCGGCGGAGGAGACGGCGCGTCGGGTGGGGGCTCGGGTGGTGCCATCCTCCTGCACGCGGCGACGCTCAACGTCGCCGGCACGCTGCAGGCCATCGGCGGCGCCGGCGGGATGGGCGGCTGCTGCGGCGACGGAGGCGGCGGAGGCGGCGGACGGATCGCCTACCAATACAAGAAGCTGACGGGTGCTGGGACGGCGCTCGTGTTGGGCGGCGCCTCGGGTACCAGTGGAACCTTTGGCCACGGCGAGCTGAGCCCCAACCCGTTCGGCGATCGCGGGGTCATCACCAAGCAGAAGCTCGCCTAAGGCTCACACGACGCGACCTGTCGTGGACCGAGGTCGGGAAACCCCGTCGCGGCCCTGCGTGCCCGCCTACTCAGCGCTAGAGCCGGAGTTACGCTGGCGCAACTATCGAAAGGTGACGTCGCGGACCCGACCGCTTCTCGCGACGTTCATCGCGCTGCTGCTTTTCGCTGAGGCTGTCGCGTAAACCTGGCGGGTTGTGCGACTTTGACAACCGGCTGGCGGGGTCGATGCGACACCCTGCGCGAACGATGTCGATTTGCTCCCGACTGTCGGGAGCAAATCAACATCGTTCAGTCCCGGCACGCCGCTAAAACCGCTCGGGCCAGCGAACAGCAGTTACCGCGCCGGTCACAGCGCCGCTGGAGCCGCGACCGTTATCAACTCTTGCTAACTCAACCGCCCCGCAAGAGGTTTACGCGACAGCCGCAGCCGCAAGGAGGAGCTACGTCGTGTGCTGATGCTCACTTTGCGGAAAGGAATCCACGCTCGGTGCGTCGGTTTAAGTGAAGGCTCTGTTCTCGAAACGATGGAGGCGAAATGCAGGACCTGATCCGAAATCACCGAGCCATAGTCGTGGCAGCGATTGCAATCCTGGTCGCGGCGGCGATCGCGCTGCTCATCGCCTACAGCGGTGGCGGAAGCGGCGGCGTCTATTAATCGATTGCCATGCCTGGGCGGGGGCGGCAAAGTCCTGCCTCCCCCGTCCAGGGGTCGGCCTAACTAGATCGAGCCCTGCGGTCCGAACTCTCGCTCGAGCGAGCGGGTGCGGCGTGGGGGATAACAGCGGTGTAACGGCGTTATGTCGGTGTTACCGCCGGTCCGATAGATGTGGTCTGCGCGGAGACGCCATGCCGGTGAAAGTGTTCTCGATCGACGCCTGGAGGCTCGTCCAGATGCCACGCAAAGTCTCGTGTGGCCTCGTCGTCGCGGGCTGCGCGCTGCTCGCCGCGTGCGGCGGCTCGGGCGCGACCGGCTACCACAATCCGAAGTATCCATACGGAGCACCGAACGTCCCAATCTCGCTGTCGAAGTGCATGCGCGCCAACGGTGTTTCAAGCTTTCCCGACCCGCGCTCGGGCCCGGACGGCGGGGGCGTCGGATGGCCGGGCGGGCTGGCTGTTGAGTCGAGCGATCAGATGACGGTGATGGGCCAGCAGATCGCGGGGCCCGCCTTGGCGCATGCGCTGAAGACCTGCACCGAGTACCTGCCCCCCGGTGGGCCGGGCCCGAAGATCTCTGAGAGTCAGCGGGTCACGGCACTGGCCCACGCAGCGTGCATGCGTGAGCACGGCATCTCGAACTTCCCCGACCCGACGTTCAACGGCGGTCAGCAGTCGCTCAACTTCGGTCCGGGGCTCAATCCCAACTCGCCAGCGTTCGAGCGGGCCGCGAAGGCGTGCGGGCTGCTCGACCGTTAGAGCGCAGCCCGGTCAGATCTTCAGCCGCGCCGCACCGTGGCGCTGATCCCCTCATCAGGGGCTCACCGCGTGGAATTCGATCCGGTAGACGAGCGTGTCCTCGTCAATCGGCCCGGCGTGCGCGGCACGCCGCCGCAGGGTCTCGCGGTCGGGCTCGCCGGCTCGTCGGACGTCGTCGCGGGTGATCGCCGCGAACGGGAGAAGCTCGATCGCGTCGATCTCGATCACACCGAGGCCGACGCGGTAACGCCCGCCCTGCTTTACCCGCGGCTGCTTCCATAGCCGGACGGAGAGCGTGATGTCTCCGGCCAGGACGTCGTTGCGCAACTCGCGGCTGAACTCCACACCAGGACGCTAGCTGGTGCTTTGTGACGACCAACGGGCGGCGAGCGCTTGGATCCCAGGCGACGATTTCACTCTCGTGGTTGTGATCCGCGACACTTGCGCGGACGACCGCCGTCCAAAGATCACACCGTGACTGCCGATCTCGATCTCGATCTGACCAAGTACAAGGCCGCGAGTTTCGACTGCTACGGGACCTTGATCGACTGGGAGGCTGGGATTGCCGCAGTCCTGGGCCCGTGGGCCCGCGAAAAGGGGCTCGACCGCAGCGACGAGGACCTATTGGTCGCGTACGCCGATAGTGAGGCTGCCATGGAACGAGAGGCTCCGTCGGCGCTTTACCCCGACGTCCTCGCTACGGCGTTCCGCCGGGTTGGCGAGAAGCTCGACGCGCCGGTATCCGACGCGTGGGCGCAGCGGCTCGGCGAATCGGTTCCGCAGTGGCCAGCATTCCGCGACTCCGCCGACGCACTGGGTCGCCTGGCCCGGCGCTACGAGCTAATCATTCTCTCGAACGTGCATCGAGCCGGCTTCGCCGCGAGCAACAGACAGCTTCGCGGCGACTTCTCCGCCATCATCACCGCCGAGGACGTCGGCGCCTACAAGCCCGCCGAGAACCACTTCCGCGCGCTCGACACCACGCTCGCCAACCTCGGTCTGGATCGCCGTGAGTTGCTGCACGTCGCGCAGAGCTTGTTCCACGATCACGCCCCGGCAAAGCGGGAGGGTCTGGCGTCGGTCTGGATCAACCGCCGGCACGACCGCCCTGGCTGGGGAGCGACTCCGCAACCCACCGGCGAGTGGTCCTACGACCTGGAGTTCGACTCGATGGCTGCCTTCGCGAGCGCCGTCGACCAGGCCTTCGCCAGATCCTGATCCGCCGCGGCGGCGCTTAGCTCCAGCCGGCTATGTTTGATCGACAGCCCGCATAGTGGTAGATCCCTCGCGCTCCTTGACGCACCTCGGTCGGAGAGCGAGAATCGGGCGCGTCTCTGGAACCCGAAGAGGGGGCAGCATGTCCTGGTCGTTGGTGCCTTTGGCGCGCAGGGTGGGGGTCGCGATCGGTCTAGTGGCGCTCGCGCTGGTGATGGCGGGTGCTGCGGGGGCTTCGGGAGCTCGTTGCGCCGCCTCGGGGACATCGTCGCCGAATGTGGGGCGGGGCGATAACTATTTCCAAGGTGTTGCTGCGACCTCGGCCTGCAACGCCTGGGCCGTCGGCGACTACCTCAACTCCAAACGCACCGTCTCTCGGACGCTGATCGAGCATTGGAACGGCAAGGCATGGAAGGTCCAGGCGAGCCCGAACCCGTCCAAGATCGACAGTGAGCTCTATGGCGTGGCCGCGACCTCCGCCAAGAACGCCTGGGCCGTGGGGTTCGACTGCAGTAAGTCCGCGTGCCGAACGCTTGTCGAGCACTGGAACGGCAAGGCATGGGAGGTGCAGGCGAGCCCTAACCCGAGCCTCGGAAGCCAGCTCCGCGCCATTACCGCGATCTCTGCGAAGGATGCCTGGGCGGTGGGCTACTTCGCTCACGGTTCCGTGACCCAAACACTGATCGAGCACTGGAACGGCAAAGCGTGGAAGGTGCAGCCAAGCACGGACCGCGGCGTTGCCGACAACGATCTCGAAGGTGTCGCGGCGAGCTCCCCGAGCAACGCCTGGGCGGTTGGCCGCTACTACAACGGCACCGCTGAGCGGACCCTCATCGAGCACTGGAACGGCAAGGCCTGGAAGGTGCAGCCAAGCCCAAACGCCGGGAGCTCCGCGGATGCCAACGAGCCCAACGGCGTGGTTGCGATCTCCCCCACGAAGGCCTGGGTCGTGGGCGACGTCTTCACCGGCACCGTCTTCCATACGCTCGTCGAGCGCTGGAACGGCAAGGCCTGGAAGGTCGAATCGATCCCCCACCGCGGCAGCTCGTACGCGCTGGCCGGCGTGGCGGCCGTGTCTTCGGCCGACGTTTGGGCGGTCGAGAACTGGGACAACGGCACGGACCACGCGCTCATCGAGCACTGGAATGGCAAGACCTGGAGGATGCAGCGCAGCTACGACCCGTCGCCCTACGTCAACCGTCTCGCTGGCGTGGCCGCGATCTCCCCGACAGACGCCTGGGCGGTTGGCCTCTACTTCACCAAGGCCGCCGTCCGTCGCACGCTCACCGAGCGCTGGAACGGCAACGCCTGGAGGCGCTAGGTGCCACCAGAACCCCTATTTCTTCGTGCGATCCGCGGGACCGGTGAAATCAAGCACACGGTCGGCGAAACGCTGCTGCACCAATCGACAAGGGGAGCGCCGGCTTTGACCGAATCATTAATCCGCAACGTTTCTCAGGCGGCCACCCCGGGCCCCGACGGTGACTGAACTCAAGCCAACGAACCATAAAGGAGGCGGACCAATTGGTTATCGCGTCGTCGTACCCCTTTCTGAAGACCCTCTGGGACATATTGATCATCTTCGCGTGGATCATCTTTATCTGGATCGCGATCACCGTGCTCATCGACGTGTTCCAGCGACATGACATATCGGGCTGGGCCAAAGCCGCCTGGGTCGTGTTCGTCGTCATCCTTCCGTGGATCGGCGTGTTGGTCTACCTGATCGTCAACCACACCGGGATGGCGGAGCGGAGGAACAAACAGACCGAGGTCGCGCAGGGACAGTTCGATGATTACGTGCGCAGGACCGCCGGCACCGGCGGTCCGGCAAGCGAGATCGAAAAGGCCAAGCAGCTACTGGACAACGGCACGATCACGCAGGCAGAATTCGACGCGATCAAAGCTAAGGCGCTTGCAGGCAGCGCCGCTGGCTAGGCCGGCGTGTGACAGCAGTCGGCGCACCCTCGAGGTGCTGATGACTCGGACGGCGGTGTCAGTCCGACCCGTGGCGGGCGCGCCCGTAGCGCTCGTAGATCACGCGCGAGCCGAACGTCCTGGTCTCGATGAGGCCTAGCCGAACGTCTTCGGTGACCGGCGGCAGGAAGGGCGTGCCGCCACCGACGACGACCGGATGGCGGAACATGCGTAGCTCGTCGACGAGGCCGAGCTCGATCGCTGCCGCGGCCAGGGCCGCGCCGCCGATCGAGACGTCCTTGTCGGTGGCGTCGAGCGCCGCAGCGACCTCATCGACCACCGACGCCTCGGCGAGCCGGGCGTTGCCCTGAACGCTGTCGAGCGTGCGGCTGAAGACGACCTTCGGGATAGCGCACCAGACGTCGGCGAACGCGGCCCCGAGCTCGTTGTCGCGCAGCGACGGATCCGTCTCCCACACCAGCATGGTCTCGTAAAGCCTGCGGCCGCACAGATGGCCACCGAGCTCACGAGTCTGCGCGATGTGGAAACGAAACTGCTCCTCGTTAGGCGCCGTCCACCGGAACGCGCCCTCGCGGTCGGCGATAAAGCCGTCGACCGAGACGCTCATCGAGTAGATCAGCACGGCTTCAAGCCCATCACACCGCAGCGACCGGCGAGGATCGCGATGAAGTTCACCGTTGAGCTTGGCATCGGGGTCTCCTTCCTTCCGCAGGTGGCTCCGCCACAGCTATTGACCGATCGCGAGACGAAAACTCATCGTCGTGGACGGTCCAAGCGATCGTCCGGTCCGCCGAGCCCAGTCATAAGCTGCATAGCGTGAGTTCCGGCGGCGCCCCGTTTCCCGTGCTCGAGGGGAGCGACCTCGATCGGGTCACGGGGCTCGTGGAGGCCCATCAGTTCTTCTGGCTCGACGTGCGCGACCCGAAGCCGGATCAGCTCAGCCGGCTCGGCGAGCTGCTGCACCTGCATCCGCTGACGATCGAAGACGTCAGCACCTTTTCCGAGCGGCCCAAGCGCGAGCACTACGAGGGGTACGTGAGCCTCGTGGTCTACGGCGTCGACCCACAGGCGGCCGCTGGCGAGCAGCTGCTGCGTGAGGTCCACATGTTGATCTCCGGCGACTGGGTCGTGACGCTCCGCCCGACCCCATTCGCGGTGCTTGACGCGTTCCGCGCGAGTCTGCGGGAGGAGCCACCGCTGCGCGCGCGGGCTTTGATCATCGAGATCCTCCAGACAATCCTTTCGAGCTACTTGCCGGTCCTCGATCGCATCGACGACGAAATCGACCAGATAGAGCAGAGCGTGATCGAGCAGCCCCGCGAGGAAAGCCTGCAGCGGATCTTCTTGCTCAAGCGCGACTTGATCGCGATGCGCCGCGTGGTGACGCCAATGCGCGACTTCTTCGCCCGGGACGCTGAGGAGATCACGCACCTGCCGGGCATGGAGCCCGATGACACGCTCTACCTCCGCGACCTCTACGACATCCTGGTCCGCACGTCGGACCTGATCGACTCTTACCGCGACCTGTTGAGCGGCGCGACCGACATGTACCTCTCGACGGTGGCCAACCGCCAGGGCGAGATCGCCAAGCAGCTAACGGTCATCGCCACGATCTTCCTGCCGCTGTCGTTTCTGACCGGCTTCTTCGGCCAGAATTTCGCGTTTCTGACCGGGCATATCCTGAACCACACGTGGTCGTTCTTCGTGCTCGGCCTCGGCTCGCTGCTCGTCTCGATCGTCGGATTCTGGATCTTCTTCCGCCGCAAGGGCTGGGTGAGCTCGCACCAGTAGTTGCGCTATGGCTCGGGCGCGGAATCCCGACGCGCTCCCCTGGCGCCTGACTTTCGCACGTTGCTCAGCTGGTGGTGGCGCAACTTGCGCAATGCTGCGCGGGTTGAATTGCAAGCAACATCTGACTCGGGAGACCGGCCATGTCATTGCTGAGCAAAAACCAGCTGTGGGAGCAGTTCGCGACCCGGACGCTGTATATGGCGACCTATGGGGGCGCGGACTTTGGCGAATGTTTCACGACCATGCAGCGCATCGGCGACGAAGGCGACGCGACCGCGTGGCACCGGGAATGGACCGCGACCGCTGACCGGCTCGCCGCCGCCGCGCGCGAGAGCGAGGATGCGGGCCACGTTGTCAGCGCTCGCGACGCGTACCTCCGCGCAGCCACCTATTACCGCACCAGCTACCAGCCGCTCTTCGGGGCTCCAGTGGATCCACGTTTGGTCGACGCGTTCGGCCGCGAGAGCGCGGCGCTCGAGTCGATGGTCAGAGTGTCGGGGCCAGACTTGGAGCTGGTCGAGATCCCATTCGAGGACGGCAGCCTGCCCGGGCTGTTTGCTCGCGGCCTGGCTCAGACGGCTCCAGAGGCACGATCCTCCACACAAACGGGTACGACTCGGATCTCACGGAGATGTTCTCCGCGCATGTGCCGGCAGCAGTCGCCCGGGGCTACGACATTCTGCTATTCGACGGGCCCGGCCAGGGCCGCAACCTGATCCGGGACGGCATCCCGTTGCGCCCTGACTGGGAGACGGTCGTAACTCCTGTGCTCGACTGGCTACTGAAACACCCAGGAGTCGATCCTGAGCGCGTGGTGCTGGCCGGCTGGAGCCTCGGAGGCTTCCTGGCCCCGCGCGCGGCGGCATTCGAGCACCGCCTGGCGGCACTGATCGCCGATCCGGGCCAGTGGGACCTGCTCGACGCCACCCGCGCTCGCCTCCCACTCCCCGACGACCAGAAGGCGAACTTTCCGGACGGCGTCGATCCCCACGCACTGGACCCGATGCAGGAGTACCTGGAGGGGCCGGACGGCGACCCGTCACTCCGCTGGGCACTGCTTCAACGTGGCCTGTGGGTCAACGACAAGCCGACTCTGTTCGACCTGCTCGCAAGCCTCACCCGCTACCGCATCTCGGACGTGGCCGATCAGATCAGCTGCCCCACCCTCATCACCCAGAGCGAAGGAGACCCGGTCGGCGCCGGCGCAGAGAAACTGTTCGACGCGCTCACGGTAGAGCGCAAGATGCTGCTGAACTTCACGGCTGCCGAGGGCGCGGGAGGGCACTGCGAGGCCACCGCCCGGCGCCTGTTTCACCAGCGCGTGTACGACTGGCTCGACGAGACGCTCCGCTGACCGAGCAGCGTCGTGCCCGCCGATCCAGCGACGGCGCACGGGATAGACCACAGCGGGGCCGCGACTCAAGTGAGCTGATCGAACTCGCCCCGGACCCACCCGGAGTAGCGATCGGCGGAGCGGCTCACGGCCGCGGCGGCGCCAGCCTCAATGGTTTTGCCGAAGTTGTCGTAGAGCCGATCGAACGGGAGCCGCGCGACGGCTCGTGTAATGCGCTGCACCACGGCGGGCGAGAGCGGGATCCGGTTCGGGTAGCTGCGCAGGAACGTCACCGTCATCCGATCGAGATTGGCGTGGATCGTGTCCGAACTGAGCAGCACGCCCTTGCCGCCGGCGCCTGCCGGCCAGTGCACAACAGAGCTTCCGGGGAAATGGCCGCCGAGCTGATGCAGCGTGAGACCGGGCGCTACCTCGTGACGCTCGCTCCACGTCTTGATTGTCGAGTGCGGGCGCTGAACCCACTCGACGTCCGCCTCCGAGACGAGCACCGGCACGCCGCCGAGGGCTTTGCTCCACTCGACCTGGACGCCGAACATGTGAGGATGACTGGCGGCGATCGCCATCACTTCGCCCAGCTCGCGCACGCGGTTCACGGCCCCCTCGTCGAGATAACCGACCGGATCCCACAGGAGGCTGCCGGCGGGAGTGCGCACGAGGTACGCGTGCTGGCCGATTCCAATCTTCGGCTCGACCGTGATAGCGAACAGGTCAGGCTCAAGCCCCGTTATGTGCACGCGACGTCCCGCTCGGGCCAGCTGCTCGAGAGTCGCCCACTTCTGCCCGTCCGCCGGCACCCACTGGCGCTCGTCGGCACAGATCACGCAGACCCCAACCGCCTCCGCGTGCTCCACGCCGCAGGTCTCGCAAACCCGCATCATTCAGTCTGACCGTCCGTGGCGCGCGAGCATCTTCAGCGGTTGTACCAGGACATCGACGCGCCCCGGAATCCGCGATCTCTTTCTCTCGAAAAGGAGCAATGATGCAGTCAACGCACTTGAAGACGACGGAGCTTGGCCGGACTGGCCTTGAGGTCACGCGTGTGGGGTTTGGCGCGTGGGCGCTCGGGGGTGGGGGGTGGGAGTTTGGCTGGGGGCCTCAGGACGACGATCGGTCGGTGGAGGCGATTCATCGCGCGCTGGAACTCGGTGTGAATTGGATCGATACCGCCGCGGCGTACGGGTTTGGGCGCTCGGAGGAGGTCGTGGGGCGAGCGCTTGAGGGGGTGTCTGAGCGCCCTTACGTGTTCACGAAGGCTTCGCTTTTGGAGGGTCCTGGCCGCCGCGTGGTCCATAACCTCAAGCGCGACTCGATTGTGCGCGAGGCGCACGCCAGTCTCGAGCGCCTCGGGGTAGACGCGATCGATCTCTACCAGATCCATTGGCCGCTCCCGGATGAGGACATCGAGGAGGGGTGGTCGGCGTTGGCCGAGCTCAAGGAGCAAGGGGTGGTGCGGCACATCGGCGTCTCGAACTTCGAAGTCGAGCAGCTTCGACGGATCGAGCGGATCGCGCCGGTAGAGACCCTGCAGCCGCAGTACTCGCTGATCGAGCGCGACAGCGAGCGCGAGCTCCTGCCCTTCGCCGAGCGCGAGGGGATCGGCGTGATCGTCTATTCCCCGATGTCATCGGGGCTCCTCACGGGAGGCATGACCCGCGCGCGGATTGAGGGAATGCCCGAAGACGACTGGCGCAAGCACGACCCGCGCTTCACCGAGCCAGCGCTCTCACGCAACCTCGACATGGTCGACCGCCTCGCGGCCGTCGCAGCGCGCCACGACACCGTCCCGGGAGCGGTCGCGATCGCGTGGACGCTTCACAACCCGGCCGTCGACGCCGCGATCGTCGGCTTCCGCTCCCGCCAACAAGTCGATCCCCTGATCGACGCCGCCAACCTCCAACTCACAAACGACGACATCCACACGATCGAAGGAGACCGCTAGCCATGGATACGATCGGATTCATCGGCCTGGGCAACATGGGCGGCAACATGGCCGCGCGTTACCTCGCCGCCGGCTACACCGTCTACGGCGAGGCGCGCGATCGCCACGCCGCGCAGTGGCTCATCGAACAGGGGCTGAGATGGGTCGACAAGCCACGCGAGGTCGCGGAGGCGGCCGACGTCGTGATGACATCGCTTCCGAACGACGACGTCGTCCGGTCAGTCGCCTCGGGCGCCGACGGAATTCTCGCCGGCCTCGCCCAGGGCAAGATCTGGACCGATCTGAGCACGATCAGCCCGCGGGCGAGCCGCGAGCTCGCAGCGCGAGTGAGAGACGAGGGGCGGGGGGCAAAGATGCTCGACACGCCCGTGTCCGGAAGCGTCCCGCAGGTCAAGTCCGGGACGCTCACGATCGTGGTCGGGGGCGACGAGGACGCCTACCGCCGCGTCGAGCCGCTCCTGCGTGTTCTAGGAACACCGGAGTATGTCGGCGAGAACGGTCATGGACTCGTGCTCAAGCTCGCCATCAACATCAGCCTGGCGGTGCAGATGCTCGCCTTCTCCGAAGGCCTGCTGCTCGCCGAACGCGACGGGATCGACCCCCACCGCGCCGCAGCGGTGATGGCCGAGAGCCCGATCGGCTCGCCGATGCTCAAAGCACGAGTGCCACTCCTGCTCGACCGACCCGACGAGACCTGGTTCGCCGTGGACCTCATGCACAAGGACATCCGGCTCGCGCTGGCCACCGCATACGACCAGCGTGTCGTGCTCCCCTCCGCCGGCGTCGCCGATGAGGTCCTGACAGAAGCCACCGCGAAAGGCTACGAACACCGCGACATCGCAGCGCTCCACGAGCTGCTCGCACACGATCTCGCCGGAGCGCCGGCTGATAAGCCGCGCGGGTGATGCTCGCGCCGCGACGCGCGCTTTGCGCCTAGCGGTCGCGACCGATTGGCCGGACGGGTTAGGACCGGTCATCTGTCTACGGGCGAGGTGTCGATTTCGGGCTGCGCCATTCGTGTAGGGAGTGGGAGGCCGACGTCTCGTCGGCAAGGCGCAACCCATTGGGGCGACGCAACCGCGTTGCCGCCGAGTGAAAGGAGGCTGAATGAGCCGAATCATCGTGATGAACCACGTGACCTTGGACGGAGTGATGCAGTCACCCGGCCGTCCCGAAGAGGACGCACGAGGCGGATTCACCCACGGTGGCTGGGGCCACCGATCAGAGCCGCCCGACGACGCCGTGGGCAAGGCGATGGGCGAGCGGATGGCTGCCGGAGGCGGCTTGGCTGGGTGGTTGTTCGGACGGCGTACATACGAGGGTCTGTTGGGATATTGGAACCAACAGCCGGATAGCCCGTTTGGCCCAGCGCTCAACGACGCGCGCAAGTACGTCGCGTCGAGCACCCTCGATGAACCCCTGCCGTGGCCAAACTCGACGCTGCTTCACAGCGACTTGCTTGACGCGGTCGCCGCACTCAAGGCGCGAGTCGATGGCGTTTTGGCAATCATGGGCAGCGGTGAGCTGTCAAATCGCTGATGGCTGGCGGTCTGATCGACGAGTACCTGCTGATGATCCATCCGCTGGTGCTCGGCAGCGGGAAGCGGCTCTTTTCCGAGGGCGTGTACGTGCCGCTGCGGCTCCAGGAAAGCGTCACAACGACTACTGGCGTAGTGGTCGCGATCTATGAGCCGACAGGTGAGTAGAACCCAAACAGGCCCCCCAGTCAGGCCGCTCGAATGGTTTGCCCCGGTCTGGCGGCGAGCGCTATCTCCAGAGAGGAGTCCGCGATGAAGCAATACCTGCTCAGCATCTACCAACCTGACGGCGCCCCTCCACCGGCCGACGTGCTTGCGGAGATCATGCGCGATGTACGCGCGGTGGATCAGGAGCTCCGTTCAGCCGGGGCATGGGTGTTCACAGGCGGGCTGCACGCGCCAGACAGCGCGACGGTGGTCCACCCCCGCCGGGAAGGGATGCCGATGACGGACGGGCCGTATGTGGAGGGCAAGGAGCACATCGGCGGTTTGACGATCATCAAGGCGGCCAACCTCGACGACGCGCTCGATTGGGGGCGGAAGCTCGCCCGCGCGACGACGCTCCCCATCGAGGTGCGCCCGTTCCTAGGCGAGCTCGAGAACTGACTACGCGCGTGCCGGCCGTTTCGCACCCGGAGATAGAGGCTGTCTTTCGCGAGCACTACGGGCGCGCGGTGGCTGTTCTGGTGCGGGTGTTCGGCGACATCGACATCGCCGAAGAAGCGGTCCAAGACGCGTTCGCCACGGCGGTGGCGCGCTGGCCTTCGAGCGGCCTGCCGCCGGCACCGGCGGGTTGGATCATCACCACCGCCCGGAATCGCGCGATCGACCGCCTCCGCCGCGAGTCCGCTCGCGGTGACCCGCCACGCCCAGGCGATGCAGCTCCACGCCCGCCACGAGTCCGCTGAGGAGAGCCCGGTGCAGGACGATCGACTGCGGTTGATCTTCACCTGCTGCCACCCTTCGCTGGCACCGGGCGCCCAGGTGGCACTCACGCTGCGATTGCTCGGCGGGCTGAGCACACCGGAGATCGCACGGGCGTTTCTGGTGCCCGAGTCGACTATGGCCCAGCGGCTGGTACGCGCGAAGGCAAAGATCCGAGACGCGAGGATCCCCTACCAGGTTCCCAAGGAAGCCGACCTGCCGGCGCGCCTCGATGCGGTGCTCGCGGTCGTCTACCTGATCTTCAACGAGGGCTATGCCGCCAGCTCCGGTGGGCGACTGGTCCGCGAGGAGCTGACCAGCGAGGCGACCCGCCTGGGCGCGTTATTGGTCGAGCTGATGCCCGATGAGCCCGAGGCGATTGGCCTGTTGGCGCTGATGCTCCTCGAGCAGTCGCGTAGCGAGGCTCGCACGACGACGCAATGCGAGCTCGTGCCGCTCGTGGAGCAGGATCGCGGCCGGTGGAACCGCACTCTGATCGCGGAGGGTCAGGCGCTGGTGCGCCGGTGCCTGCGGCGAAACCAGCCCGGTCCCTACCAGATCCAAGCCGCGATCAACGCCGTGCACTGCGACGCACCCACCGCCGAGCAGACCGACTGGAGCCAGATCCTCACGCTCTACGACCAGCTCCTCGCGATCACCCCCACCCCAATCGTCGCGCTCAACCGCGCCGTCGCGGTCGCCGAGGTCGACGGCCCACAGGTGGCACTCGAGTTGATCGACGAACTGCCCCTCGACCGGTACTACCTCTGCCATGCGATCCGCGCCGACCTCCTCCGCCGCCTCGGCGGCCTAGTGCAGGCCGCGGCCGCCTATCGCGAAGCAATCGAGCGGACCGACAACGCCGCCGAGATCGCGTTCATGAGAGAGCGGATCTCGGCAATCAGGGCTGCCAAAAGATGAGGCACGCCGCTGATGGACCCTCGCGTTGCCTTTGCGAATGAGCGGTGGTGCGGTCGAGCCTAACGGGACAACCAAAAGGGGGTAACTCATGAGGGTACGGACGCGGCTCGGAGCCGTTCTCGCCGTCCTGTGTAGCGCGCTCGCGATGGCGAGCGCCGCGTGGGCGGCCGCCGCCGCCACAAAGGTCACGATCAACGGGCCTGACAGTGTGTACGGGTCCATCTTCAGCTCGCGCGCGAGCTGCCTGGCCAATCGCAAGGTGATTGCCTTCCAGCAGAAGGGTTCGACCCAGAACCCGAAGGTCGACACCAAGATGGACACGACCACCTCCTTCAAAGAGGGCTCGCACGGCGGGTGGGACATGGGGAACCCGGGGTTCCCCGCGCACCATAAGTACTACGCGGAGGCCACGAGGACGACCAGCTGCAAGGCCGGCTTCAGCAAGAGCCTCTTCTTCAAGTAGATCGCGCGGCGGGGGAGCGCATTCTTAGGTGCGCTCCCCTAGCGCACTCTTAGACGCGGTCCGCCCTTCAGCGCGCCTCCAGCTGAGCGCGCTTCGCCGCCTCGAGCGCCGCCGGCGGATCAAGTGGCTTTTCGCCCGAGGCTAGGGCGACGGCACGGTCAGCGACCTCGACCGCCTCCGATCCGCTCAGCATCTCGTCCCTCAGGGCGAGAGCCAGCAGGACATCGCGAAGCACCCCCGGGTCGTCGAGCGCGGGGGGAGGGCCCGGCGACGGGAGCGCGCTGACACTCGTGAGGAGGCTCCCCACAGTGAGACCGCCACCGAACAGCTTGCCCGGATGGCGATCTGGAATTGTGGCGACGACGGCCCCCGTGGCCGGGTTTACGAGCTGGATCTTGCTGCGGAGCCCGGCACGCTCCGGCGCCATCCTGTACCCAGACAGGCGCAGATACCCGAGCTGCGCGGCGAGCTGGGTGAAGGCCGCTGCGTCGGCTTCGGCGCGTAGTCGCGGCTGGTGCAGCGAGATCTGCGTGCCTGCGTCCGGGAGCGAGGGATCGGGGTCCGGCGCCACCAGGAGGAAGGCCTGGCTCCCGAGCCTCCCCGCGCCGACCCCGGCGACGTCGGCGAGCAACTGGTAGCCGTTCAGCCCGAGCGCACCAACGATTCCGGGCGGCAGCGGGTGCGAAGCCAGGTGGCCCGAAGGGTGCGACATGGCGCTCAGTTTCCGAGCAGACCGCCGACGAGGTCGCCCAAATTGCCGCCCGAACGCTGCGCGTTGCCGCCCGCCCCCTCCTCTACCGGCGGGTGGTAATAAGCGCTCTGCATGCCGACGCGGCCCGGGCCGGTGAAGCGGTTGAAGACCAGATTCCCTGCCCCACTCAGCATGCCGGTCTTGAAGCCGTACACCTCCTGGGTCATCTGAACCGAATGGTCGCGATAGACCCAGCCGCCGGGCTCGATGTCGATCGTTTCGCCCGGCTCGAGCTGCTTCTCGAACACGTTGCCGTAGCCGTGAACCCAGACCACTCCCTCGTGGTCTCCGGCGAGGAACTGATCGACCCAGAAACCACCCCCGTACATCATGTTCGCGAAGCCCTTGATGCGGCTGTAGTCGTATTCGACCCCGCCCGTGGCGGCGAGAAACTGGTGCTCGCGCACCACGATTCCGTTTCCCGGGGAGAGGTGCAACGCGGCGATGTGGCCCGCTGCGTCCCGGCTGAAAGCGAGCTCGCCCGCCGACTGTGCCTCGAGCAGCAGCAAGGGCATGCCGCCGAACGCGCGGCGCTTGAGACCCTTCTTGAGCGGATGCAGGCCAAGCTGCATCGCGGGGTACTTCCAAAGCAGCACGTGGTGCTCGAAATAGATCGGAACCTGCCCGTCGAGCGCCATGTGCAGGACGGGAACAAGCTCGCCCTCGAGCCGGTAGCGCACGCCCGGCGCGGCTCCTTCGGTGATCTGCGTGGGCAGGATTTGCGGCGCGGTTGGCATCTCGTGCTCTCTCCTAGATCGCTTGCGATTCGGAGCCTACTCGCAGCGCCCGCGGGGGTGGCATTCGCGACTGATCAGCTCGTTAGGATGGGGTCATGGTCCTTGAAATCATCGTTCTCATCCTGATCGGGCTCGTGATCGGGGGATTGGCGCGGCTCGTGCTGCCCGGCCCCGATCCCATGGGTCTGTTCGCAACCGCTGCCGTCGGCATCGCCGGCTCGCTGATCTCGGGGCTGATAGTGCGCCTCGCGTTTCATCGGGTCGGGTGGAGCTTCCTGATCGCGTTGCTCATCAGCACGGGCATCGTCTGGCTGATTCGCCGCTCGCGCGGGGGCCGGGTCGGCTCGCCGCCGGCGCGGTACACGCGCTATCGCTGACCGGTAACCCCGTTGCCTGCGGCAACGGGGGCAGTAACCAGTGCCCTTACCCCATTGCCTGCGGCAGCGGGGCGGGGATCATTGGCGCGGGTTCGACGCCCGCCAGACCGAGAACGTGAGAAGCGCCGCCGCGAGCAGTGGCAGGAGCCACCATGCCGCCGCGCCTGACGAAGCGACCACGGCTGTAACCGCGAGCCCCAACGCCACCCCCACGGCCATCCGCCAGTCGTCGCCGACGACGAAGTCCCACACGAACAAGACCGCCGCCCGGAGCTTCGCGGAGCTCACGGCCTCACCGTGGCGTGGCCGACGATGGGGTGGGCGGAGCGCGTCCTGCGACGCACGGCCGTGACCAGGAGGAGCGCGAAGAGCAGCGTGGCGGGCACGATTGCGAGCAGGGCAGCGTCGCCTCCGGGCCAATGAGCCCCCGCTCCCTCGGCTCCCCAGAACGTTCCGAAGGACGTCAGCATCACGCCTACCGCGAACTTGAGGGCGTTCTCGGGGACGCGTTGCAATGGCGCATGGATGGCCAGGCCGGCGGCGGCGACCATGAGGACGGCCACGCCCGCCGCCGCGGCGGCCAAGCCCACCCGGTGCTGGTTCGCGCCGAAGGTCAACACGATGAACACGACCTCGAGCCCCTCGAGCAGGACCCCCTTGAAGGCGATCGTAAACGCGTATGGGTCAAGCCCGGTGCCAACCGCACCTGCACCGCACGCCGCCGCGCGCTCCCGATCGTAGTTCTCGAGCTCATCGCGCTGCGCCTTCGAGCCGCCGGCGCGCAGCACCGCCTTACGCAGCCACTGCAGCCCGAAGATCAGCAGCAGCCCACCGACCGCGACCCTCAGCGCGCTCAGCGGGAGCGCGGTCAGGGCGGGGCCCAGGGCGGCGGTCAGCGCCGCGAGCACGACGACCGCGCCTCCCACCCCGGCGAGCGCCGCGCGCCAGCTGCGTGTCGTGCCGACCGCGAGCACGATCGTCAGGGCCTCCACGGACTCCACCGCGCACGCGAGGAAGACCGAGACCGCTAGCCCGAACTCGGGTCCAGTCATGACCGCTCGGCGCCGCTCATCTACAGGTGATCCATTATGGCTGGCTCCTCACGCCGCGCCGTAATCCGGTCCTTCGCGCACGTCAGAAAGCCGACTCCCTACCGGCGCGCTGGGCGGAAAGCAGGTGATTGAATGCACGCGATTCCGGTACCCAATAAAGGAGGAGACGCGTGCTCGCACGCACTGTACGTCTTGCCTGCGCCCTGGGCACAGGCTTAGCGGCATTTGCCTTCGCCAGCGTAGGCCCGGCCGCGGCGAACCCGCTGCTGCGGTTCGCCCACCATTCGTTTTCCGGCATGCCGCCCACCACGGCGCAATGCGAGGCGATGTACCACTTCGCTTGCTACAACCCGCACCAGTTTCAGACCGCCTACAACATGAAGCCCCTCTATGCGAAGGGCAAGAACGGTAAGGGCAAGACGATCGTGATCGTCGACTCGTTCGGCTCGCCGACGATCCAGTCGGACCTCAAGTCGTTCGACACGGCGTTCGGGCTGCCGGCGCCGCCTTCGTTCAAGATCATCCAACCGGCGGGCAAGGTCCCGAAGTTCAATCCCAAGAACGCGACCATGGTCGACTGGGCGATCGAGACGTCGCTCGATGTGCAGTACTCCCACTCGATCGCGCCCGGGGCCAACATCCTGCTGGTCGAAACACCGGTCGCGGAAACCGAGGGCGTGCACGGCTTCCCGCAGATCATCCAGGCCGAGAACTACGTGATCAAGCACCACCTCGGCCAGGTGATCAGCCAGAGCTTCGGCGCTACCGAGGAGACCTTCCCAAGCAAGGCGTCGATTCTCAAGCTGCGCAGCGCGTACAAGAGTGCCGCCAAGAACGGCGTCACGGTGCTGGCGGGCTCGGGCGACGAGGGTCCCACGAACGATCTGGCGGCGAACGGCGGCACCTGCTGCTACCCGCGCCCCGTGAACAGCTGGCCCTCGAGCGACCCGCTGGTGACCTCGCTGGGCGGCCTCCAACTGAACCTGACTCAGTCCGGTAAGCCCTTCGCCGCCGATAGCGCGTGGAATGACACCTTCAACCCTGCCGTGGTTGGACCGAATCCCAGCCCCGCTGCCAGCGGCGGAGGCGTCTCTGCGGTGTTCAGCCGGCCCTCCTGGCAGAGCGGTCTGAAGAGCATCCCCGGCTCCATGCGTGTCACACCCGACGTGAGCATGAGCGCGGCCGTCAACGGCGGCGCACTTGTGTACATGACGTTCAAGGGGCTGCCCCTCTTCGGGCTCAAGCCTGGCTACACCCCCATCGGTGGCACGAGCGAAGCCGGTCCCGAGTTCGCGGGCGTGGTGGCCGTCGCCGACCAGATCGCCGGACACGGCCTGGGGCTCATCAGCCCGACGCTGTACAAGCTGGGCGATGGCAAGAAGTCCGGAATCACGGACGTCACGCAAGGCAACACCACCGTGGCATTCGTCCTGAATGGCCAGACCCACACCGTTGACGGCTTCACCGCCGTCCCGGGCTATGACGAGGCAACGGGTCTCGGCACCGCCAACGGCGCAGTGCTCGCCAACCAGCTGGCGAAGTAGAAGTAGCCGGTGGTCTCGTCGCCCTCTCGGGCGCCCGCGCTTCTCGCGACGGCGCCCGAGAGGCGGCCGAGGCCCCAGCGGTGGGCACCGCCGGGCCAGACGCCGGCAAGCCCTATGACGCCGCGCTGATCGGCTCGGTCAGCTCCTGGAGCGGTGCCTCGGCCCAGAGCTGCTCGAGGCGGTAGTACGCGCGCGCGTCCGGGGTGAAGATATGCACGACCACGTCCAGGTAGTCCATCAGCACCCAGCGGGCCTCGGCGAGGCCCTCCACCCGTTCGGGGAGGAGCTGGTGGTCGGCCTTCATCCCCAGGTGAATCGCGTCGTGGATCGCCTTGACCTGGCGGCCGGTGCGGCCGCTGCAGATCAGGAAGAAGTCCGTATAGCCGATGATCCCGCGCAGGTCGAGCTGGACGATCTCCGCCGCCTTGCGATCGGCGGCGTAGCGGGCGAGCGCCCGGGCCATCTCATCGGGTGAGAGCTGAGCGTCCTCGCTCACGCGGAAGCAGTCATCCTCGGTCCGTGCGTGTACAGGCGGTTGCGCTCGATGTGGTCGATGACCGCGTCGGGGACGAGGTAGCGCACGGAGTGGCCCGCTTGCAGCCGCCGGCGCACGAGGGTCGAGGAGATCGCGATCTGCGGCATTGTGAAGAACCGCACGCGTTCCCCGCCTGGCACCCGGTCGAGCGCCGACTCGATCGCGGCGCGTGAGGTGCCCTCTCGGTCCACCACGGCGAGCATCGAGAGCGCCAGCACCCGCTCTGGCTCGTGCCACTGCGGCAAGCCGGTGGCGATGTCGCCTCCGAGGATCAGGTAGAGCTCGCTGTCTTGGGCGGTTGCGTGCAGCTCCTCAAGCGTATCGACCGTGTATGACGGACCGTCCCTGCGAACTTCCAGATCCGAAACCGCGAAGCGCTCATCGTCGCGCACGGCCAGGCGGCACAGCTCAAGGCGCTGAACGGGGCCGGGGTCGTCGCGCATGAGCTTGTGCGGTGGCGTGCGGGTGGGGATCAGAAGGACCTCGTCCAGCTGCAGCTGCAAGTACGCCTCCTGCGCGCAGACGAGGTGGCCCAGGTGAGGCGGGTTGAAGGTGCCCCCGAGGATGCCGATGCGCACGGGTGAAAGGCCCTCAGGCCCTGACGTGGCCGGCGCCCTCGACGAGGTACTTGTAGGTGCACAGCTCCCTGATGCCAATGGGGCCGCGAGCGTGCAGCTTCTGCGTCGAGTTACCGATCTCGGCGCCCATCCCGAACTCGCCGCCGTCGGTGAAGCGCGTCGAGGCGTTGACGTAGACGCAGGCCGCGTCGACACCGAGCTGGAAGGCCCGGGCCGCCTCCGTGTCGCGTGTCACGATCGCCTCGGAATGGCCCGAGCCGTGGGCGTTGACGTGGGCGATGGCGTCCTGAACCGAGTCCACTATCCCCACGGCCAGCTCGAGCGCGAGGTACTCCGTGTCCCAGTCCTCATCGGTGGCGAGCTGCATCGTGGCCGCGGGCGCCGCCGCGAGGGCGCGCTCGTCGCCGTGCAGCGCCACGCCGGCCTCCTCGAGCGCCGCCAGCGCGTCGGGCAGGAAGCGCTGCGCGACCTCGCTATGCACAAGCAGGGTCTCCGCCGCGTTGCAGACACCTGGCCGCTGCAGCTTGGCGTTGAGCACAATCGCGCGGGCCTGCTCCAGATCGGCACTGCGGTCGACGTACACGTGGCAGTTGCCCGCGGCCGCATATATCACCGGCACGGTTGCCACTCCCTTGAGCGCCGCCTTCAACCCCTCTCCCCCGCGCGGCACGATCAGGTCGACTAGCCCCGCTTGCGTCGCGAGCTCGGCGATCTCCTCACGCCCGCCAGCCGAGGAGGGTGATCGCGTCCTCGGGCAGGCCGGCCGAGGTCGCCGCCGCTGTCGCGATGTCGGCCAGGCGCGCGTTCGAGCGATGCGCAGCCGACGAGCCCCTGAGCACGACCGCGTTGCCGGACTTCAGGCAAAGCGCGGTGGCGTCGATCGTTACATTCGGACGCGCCTCGTAGACGAGCGCGATCACCCCCAGCGGGACGCGCACCTTGCGCACGTCGAGTCCGTTGGGGAGCCTGAAACCCTCGATGACCTCCCCCACCGGATCGGGCAGGGCGGCGATCTTGCGCACCCCGGCAACCATCGCCGCCACGCGCGCATCGTCGAGGCGAAGCTTGTCGAGGAAGGCGCCCGAATACTCCCACTCGCGCGCCTCTTCAAGGTCGGCCACGTTGGCTTCGAGCACCTCGCCGGCACGATCGCTCAGCGCCGCGGCGATCGCTTTCAGCGCGTCGTTCTTGACGTCTGAAGGGAGCGCCTGAAGCGCCAGAGAGGCGCGCTTGGCGGCGGCGCACGCAGCCGGGACGGATGTCGTCGTGGTCGTCATGGCGCGTTAAACGTTACGCGAGCACGAAGTAGTCGCGGTGAACCGCTTCTTCTGAGGCACGTGGCATGAGCTCGCGCACCGCGGTGGACTTCAGGCCGAGGACGCGGCGGAGCTCCGCCGAGGAGTAATTGCAGATCCCCTTGCCGATGGGGTCGGAATCGTGCGCCACGTCGACGGCGTCGCCGGCGTCGAAGGTCCCGACCACCTCCACGATCCCCACGGGCAGCAGGCTCGTACCGCCTTCGCGCAGTGCTTGCGCCGCGCCCGCGTCTACGAGCAGTCGGCCCCGGGCCGGCTTGGCGTATTTGAGCCACAGCTTGAAGCTCGAGTAGCGCCCCTCGCGGGCCGCGAATCGGGTCCCGATCCCCCGGCCCGCGGCGGCCCTGAGGATCGCCTCGGGCTCGAGACCGGAGGCGATTACCGCGGGGATCCCCGCGGCGGTGGCCATCTCGGCGGCGAGCACCTTCGAGCGCATGCCGCCGGACCCCAATGGGGAGGTGTTGTGGCCGATCTGGAGGCCCTCGAGCGCCCGCGGGTCGGCCACCTCGTGCACGAGAGCAGCATCGGGATGGAGCCGCGGGTCGGCGGTGAAGACTCCGGGGGCATCTGTCAGCAGGAGGAGTCGGTCGGCGCCGACCAGGATCGCGACCTGGGCGGCCAGGAAGTCGTTGTTGCCGAACGAGATCTCGTCGGTCGCGGTCGTGTCGTTCTCGTTGATGATCGGCACCACGCGCCACTGCAGCAGCCGGCTGAGCGTGTGGCGCGCGTTGAGGTAGTGGGTGCGCGCGCTCATGTCGAAGAAGGTCAGGAGCACCTGAGCCGTGGGCACGCCGCGGGCGCGCAGTAGCTCGTCATAGACCTGATAGAGCTTGCCCTGCCCCACCGCGCTCGCGGCCTGAAGCTCGTCCACCCCCCGGGGCCGAATCTCGATCCCCATCACCCCCATGCCGCGTGCAATCGCGCCGCTCGTCACCACCACGACCTCGGCGCCTCCACGATGTAGCTCCGCGAGCTGGTCGCAGATTGCCCCGAGCACAGGCAGCCGGACCTCGCCGCGCTCGTCGGCGACGATACTCGACCCCAACTTGGCCACCAGCCGGCTCATCTGCCGCAAGAGGTTACGGCCAGCTCAGCGCCAGGCCGAAACGTCGCTCAGCCGGCTTGCGCCCCACGGTTCATGCCGCTCGCGAGCGGCAGCGCGTAGAACAGAGCGAGTGCCCCGCAGATCGCGAGCGTCGCGTACTGCGAGACGAACGCCAAACCGGTCGCCACCACGTAGGGCCCCAACCCGCTCACCGAGCGCATCAGGATGCGGCGCCGCTCGTCGTACGGGGCCGGTTCGCGCAACAGGTGGGCCTTGTGCATGAGTATGCGCCAGTTGAGCGTTGCAAAGGCGACCGCCATCAGCAGAAAGGCGCCCGCGTAGACCGCGGCGGCGAGGTGCTGCCCGTCGCTCTGGTTGAGGTAGGTCGAGAGCAGATTGGTGGCAAAGGGCAGCAGCCCGATCGTCACCAGCAGCAGCAGGTTGAGGATCAGGATCGAATGGTCGGCCTCCCGCAGGCGACCGATCATCGCGTGATGGTTGATCCAGATGATCCCGATCGTCACGAACGAGATCGCATAGGCGCCGTACGAGGGCCACTCGCGCCCCAGGTCATGCGCAAGACCGTGTGGCGAGCCCGGCCGCGGCACGACCAGATTCAGCACAAGCAGCGTGGCCGCGACCGCGATCACCCCGTCCGAAAACGACTCCAGACGGCTTGTGGACATGGCTTGAGGGTTCGGCGGCCGAACCCGCGGTCCTCTGTTTACCCGGGCTTAGCTACGCCGTCGATCAGACGTGCACCAGGGGTTCGCGGGAACCCCGACGCACGGGTTCGGCATCGCCTTCAGGCTCTTGGGCAGCGGGTGTATGACGACGTTCTTGCGCCGCGGGTAGTGGTCGGTAGGCAGGCAGGGAGGCGTGGTACCGCCGGGCAGGGGGACCTGCGCGTCGCAGGCGACCTCTTCCAAGAACGTCAAGTTGGTATCCGGAGCCACCTTCTTGCCGTTGCACTTCGGGTACTCCTTCTGCGCGTTCGAAGGCGAGCTCTTGACGGGCTTTCCGCCGACCTCCCGATTGCCGTGGTAGCAGTCGGTCGGCTCGTTGGGCTCGAGGTTCACCGCTCCGAAATCGCCGTTGGTCGGATTGCCGTAGAACCCGTTCTTGGCGTAGTGGTTGTCGAGCAGCGCGTCGCCGTACTCGTCGAAGATGCAGGTCACGCCCTTCTTCTGGCCGCCCGTGCCGCCCTTGCACGGGGGACCCGAGTCGGGGTAGGGGACGAAGATCGTGCCCCAGGCGCCGTTGTGGACAAAGCGGTTGTCAATCACGGTGTCGTTGCGGCCGCCCGAGACGGACATGCCAGTCCCGACTGGCCCCGCCGCCGCGGATCCGGCCGAAGGGACGTTGGGGTTGTTGTTGTCGTGCACGTAGTTGTGCATGAAGACCCAGCAGCGGCCGCGCATATGGATCGGGCTTTTGACGCCTTTCGGGCAGGCGCCGTTCTGCGGCGACGGTTCGTCGCCGTTCTGGCTGTTGGTGTCGAAGCCGTCCTCGTTGTTGTCGAACTGGGAGTGCTCGATCACAAGCCGCCCACCCGAGTTCGAGCCCGAGTACCCGAGAGCGTTGAACTCGGCCCAGATGTGATCGACGGTCTGGTCGCAGACCTGCCGGCAGGCGCCGATGTAGAAGCCCGAGTCATTGAAGTTGCTCGCGTAGGCGTCGTTCCAGTTCCCGCCCGACCAGTTGCTGGAGAAGATCCCGTACTCGGCGGCGGTCGTCTCGTCTTTGTAGAAGGTGCTTGTGGCCGTCAGATAGCCGCCGTGAAAGCCCCAGCCACCGACCTTGCCGCTGTCGGCGCCGCCGTTCCACCAGATCTCGTTACCGGTTTGTCCATCGCCGCCGGATCCACCGAGGAAGTTGCAGGCCGTCAGGTTCTCGACCGAGACGTTGTCCGCCTTCCACACCATGATTCCGTTCAGACCGGCCGGCCCACCCTTGAGCTTGGGACCGAAGTTCTGGGCGGACTTCTTGCTTGAGCACTTGGCGGACCCCGGCTTGGTGCCATCGACCACCACTGTCTTGCGGTTCATCCCTCGCAGATGGAGCCGAGGCGTGGTGATCAGTACCCCCGCCGGCATTTCGCGTTCCCCCTTTGGGGCGTGCGACTTCGTCGTCTTGTAATCCCCTGGGGCGATCAGGATCCAGTCGCCCGGACGGGCGGCGTTGACCGCGGCCTGAATCGAGCGGTACTGGCCCCGGATTCCGTGGTAGGTCCCGACGCGCAGCACCCGCGGGGTGGTCGTCGAGGCGGTGGCCTCGCCCACCACCGCAAGCGCCCCGGCCGCGAGCAGCGCGGCGGCGCCGGCCGCTATCAGCAAGCGGGCCGCGCTAAGCCGGGGTCTCCAAGATCCCGCGATCCGACGCGCAAGGGGCTGCACCGCGCGCCAATCCTACATATCTTGATGCAGCTCAAACGCCACTCCTCCGATCTCCACCTCGTCGCCGGACTGAAAACCCTCGTCGCGCAGCGCGCGGATTACCCCGATCCCCTCGAGCCGACGCTCCAGGTGGGCGAGAGCCTCCTCGTTGTCCAGGTCGTAGCGCTCCAGCAGCCGCGCGACCCCGTCCCCGCTCACGCGCCAGCTCCGCTCGTCGACGCGCTCCACGCGGTATGAGCGCCGCGCCCGCGGCCTGTAGGTGCGATGCTCGGCCAGCTGCTCGGTTTCCCCTTCCGCCGGCGGACGATCAGCGCTGCGATCGCCGTCCTGCTGGGGCAACGGCGGGACGCGCCGTACGAGCTCGCGGGCCAGCTCGGCGACTCCCTCGCCGGTGACCGCCGACGTAAGGATCACCGGTACTTCCGGGCCAAGCCGCTGCGACCAGAGCGCCCGGGCCGAGGCCGCGGTGCCGGCGTCCACCAGATCGGCCTTGGACAGCGCCAGCATGCGCGGAGTCGCTGCGAGCCTGGGCTCGTGAAGCGCTAGCTCGCGTTCGACGGTGGCGTGATTGGACGCCGGATCGGAGCCGTCGAGTGGCCGGAGCTCCAGCACGTGCACCAGCAGCCGCGTGCGTTCAACGTGGGAGAGAAATTCGTGGCCCAGCCCGGCACCGGCGCTCGCCCCCTCGATGAGGCCCGGAATGTCGGCGATCACCAGCTGCCGGTCCTCCGCGCCGAGTGTTCCGAGGACGGGCTCGAGGGTGGTGAAGGGGTAGCCGGCAATCTTGGGATGGGCTTTGGTCAAGCGGCTCAAGAGCGACGACTTGCCGGCGTTTGGGAGCCCCACGAGGCCGGCGTCCGCGAGCAGCTTGAGCTCGAGGGTTATCCAGGTCTGCACCCCTGCGACCCCCCGCTCGGCAAAGCGCGGCGTCTGCCGGGTGGCGCTGGCGAAGCGCTTGTTCCCGCGCCCCCCGCCGCCTCCGCGCGCGACCACGGCCCGCTGTCCAGGTGCGACGAGGTCGTGACGGGTCCCGTCGTGCTCGACCAGCACCTGCGTCCCAGGCGGAACCTGGAGCTCCAGCGCCCGGCCGTCGGCTCCGTGCCGCAGCGCGCCTTGGCCGTGTCCACCGCGACCCGCCTTGAAGTGCGCACGGCGCCGGTACTGCTCGAGATCGCGCAGCGAGTCGTCGCAAACCAGCACCACGTCACCGCCGCGGCCCCCGTTGCCGCCGTCGGGCCCGCCCCTCGGTACGTGCGCCTCACGGCGGAAGCTGAGGCATCCGTCGCCCCCGCCACCGGCGCTGATGAAGATCCTGGCACGATCGAACACACGCCAATTGTGGAGGACCGGTCGCGGCCGACCCGCCGCAACCGCATCAAGCGGCTCGCGCTCTCCGGGTCAGGCTGCCGCGGCGCCGCTGAGCGAGATGCCGCAGTGCCTACACCGCGTCGCCCCGACCGGGAGGTCGTCCGACAGGCACTCTGGGCACGTCTTGACGGAAGCCGGATCGCCGAAGACGGAAAAGCCGCGACGCGCCGCGTACGCACGGTAGGGAACGACGATCACGAAATAGATCACGGCCATGAAGACGATGAAGTAGATGACGGCCGCGACCAACGCGCCGAAGTTCAGCAGGTGCCCGTTTACGCGCACCCCCAAGCCCACGCTCTTGCCACCTCCCGCGGCATTGACGAGCGGGGTGATGACGTTGTCGGTGAATGCCTTGATGAGGGTGCTGAACGCGAGTGCGATAACCAGGCCGACCGCGATCACGATCAGATCGCCCTGCATGAGGAAGTTCTTGAAGCCCCTCAGAACTGACACTCACTGCCTCCCTTCGGGTCGTAATTCCGCGGGGGGTGAGCGTACGCGATGGCAGCGGGGCGGCTCAAACGTGCGTCAAGAGCTCGCTCGGATAGTGGCACTCGGTGTGCGAGTCGACCTGTTTGCCGGCCAGAAGCCGGACGATCGAGATCCCCGAACAGCAGCGGACGCACTCGTCCGCATCGCTTGCCGCCTGAGGTCCGGGCACCCGGGTCGCCGCCTGCCAGCGGGTTACGACCCGGTCGTCCTCGGCGATCTGGTCCTCGACCTTGACGTATAGGTCCGGATGGGCACGCCGCCTGCTCGACACGAGCTCACGAACACCTTCCGGCCCCAGCACTCGCGATTGCAGGAGTGACCAGCAGCCCGTGTAATCCGCGGCGACCAACTCATCTATCAGCTCGAGTTGTCCCTCGTTCCACACCGCGTCGATGAACAGACGAACCTTGCGCTTGTTGAGCTCGCTCACGGTCTCCACGGGCACAATCATCCGAGCGGGCGAGGGCGGCCACAAGGGAGGTTCCCCGAGGGTTTCCCCTCGGGTTTTGTCGCTCGGGCCGTGTATCGTCGGCTCGTGTCTACCACGGTGGGAGCTCTGCTCGAGCGCGAGCACGAGCTTGAGGCGCTGCGCCTGAGCCTGGGTCGTGCGGGCTTGGGCGACGGTACGTTGCTGCTGATCGAGGGACCCGCTGGGGTTGGCAAGACCGAGCTGGTGCGCGAGACGCGAATCGCGGCCGACCGAGCGGGGATCGTGCCGCTCGAGGCGCGGGGTTCGGAGCTCGAGCGACAGTTCGCGTTCGGCGCGGTGCGCCAGCTGCTGGAGCCCGCGATCAACGCGCCCGGAGCGGCCGACGATCTCTTCAGTGGCGTCGCCCGCCCCGCGGCGCGTCTGTTCGGATCAGCCGACGCTCCACCGCGACCCAGCGACCCCGGATTCGAGGCGCACCACAGCCTCTACTGGCTGACGGTGAATCTCGCTGACCGCGGGCCTCTGCTGCTGGTGGTCGACGATTGTCAGTGGGTCGATCTCGAGTCGCTGCGCTTCCTTTCCTACATGGCTCAACGGCTCGAGGGGATACCGGTCGCAATGGTTCTCGCGAGCCGTCCGCCGGATCCCGCGGAGGCCGAGGTCGCCGGCTTCTGGTCTCAGATCGCGTCGCGCCCTTCCGCCGCGGTGCTGTATCCGCGGCCGCTCAGCCAGGCCGCCGCCGTGACCCTGACGCGAGAGCGTCTGGGCGCTGAGGCAGATGAGCAATTCTGCCGGGCGTGTCATGGCGCGACCGGCGGCAACCCGCTCTTCCTCCGAGAGCTGCTCCGAGCGCTCGAGGCCGCGGGGATCGCGCCGTCTGCGACGGCGGCGAGTTCGGTGCAGGCAGTTGGTCCGGCGGCCGTGAGTCGCTTCGTCTTGCACCGGCTTGACGCGCTTGGGCCGACTCCGACGGAGCTGGCGCGAGGGGTCGCGGTGCTGGGAGACGACAGCGAGCTGCAGCTCGCGGCGCAGGTGACCGGTCTCTCCGATGTGGCCGCCCGCGAGGCAGCGGACGACCTGGTGCGCGCGGACATCTTCGCCCGAGGGGAGGGCGTGGGGTTCATCCATCCGATCGTCCGCTCGGCCTTGTACGAGGATCTCCTGCCCGGCGAGCGCGATGAGCGCCATGCCGCCGCGGCCGAGGCGTTGGGAGCGCTGGGAACCTCCCCTGAGCGGATCACGACACATCTGATGCTGACAAGTGCAACCGGCGATCAGCGGCGGGTCGCCACGCTCAGGTCGGCCGCGACCGCCGCGGCCCATCGCGGTGCCCCCGCGGCGGCTGCCACCCGCCTGCGTCGGGCGCTTGCCGAGTCTCCCCCGGAACAGGAGCGGGCAGAGATCCTCGCCGAGCTCGGCCGCTGCGAGGTGGCCGCGATGGAGTTTGAAGGCGCCGAGGAACACCTCCGCGCCTGCGTCGAATCAGACGCGAAGCTCGACACTCGCGCTGAGGCGGCGTCCATGTTGGGGCGGTGCGCGATCGTCTCGAGCGGTCGCTCAGCAAAGGCAGCGGTCGATTCGCTCGAATCGCTCGCCGAGATGGCTCGGCCGCTGCACCCCGAGCGCTCGCTCGAGCTGACCGCGGATCTGTTGATGGTGACCACCGTGGTTCCCCGGATGCGCGGTCAGCTCGCAGCGCACCTGGAGCGCTTTCGGGATCAGGCACAGGGTCAGCCGCAGTTCGAGGCCGTCGCCGCGATCCACGATGCCCAAGCACAACTCTTCGCAGGAGGTCCGATCGCGCCCGTCAGGGACACGGTGCAGGCGGCGCTGGCGACGGGGCTCCCCCCGAGCGCGCGGACGACCGCGGGATTGCTGGCACTCGAGCTGCTGCGGTATGTCGAGCGGTATGACGTAGCGCTCCGAGCGCTCGACGCCGCGCTCGAGGCCGCCCGGAGCGAGGGCCATACGACGAGGCAGGGCCTCATCCACGCTCAGCGTGCCGCGACCGCGGTGGCGATGGGTTCACTTCAAGAGGCACAGGTTGAGGCCGAGACGGGACTGCTACTCATCCGCGAACCGCATTTCGCGGTCCTGCAGCTCCTCGGTGCGGCGATCGTCGTGCACATCGAACGCGGAGCGCTTGACGATGCGCTCGAGCTGGCACGATCCGGCGAGGCCGTCGGGGTGACCGAGGATCGTGCCTACATCGGGGACTTCCTGATCGCGCGCGGGCGGCTGCGTATTGCTCGTGGCGATCTTCGCGAGGGGGTCGCGGATCTGCTGTGGTCAGGCGAGCGGCTGGAGGCACACGGTGTCCGCTGGCCAAGTGACTGGAAGGCCTACGCCGCTATGGCGCTCGCCGCACTCGACCAAAAGGAGTTGGCGGCCGAGCTTGCTTCTGAGCAGGTCGCGGTGGCTCGGCGCGTAGGAGCCGCCAAATCGCTCGGACTCGCACTGCGAGCAGCCGCGGTCGCCACAGCCGAGGACGAGCGGCTTGGGTTACTCGAGGAGGCCGTCTCGGTCCTCGAACGCAGCCAATCGCGCCTTGAGCTGGCGCACGCGCTCGCCGACCTGGGGAGCGAACTAAGCCGAGTCGGCCGGCGGCGGGAAGGGCGCGACGCTCAGCGCAGCGCAATCGCGATCGCCGATCAATGTGGCGCGGTCGCGCTGGTGGAGCGCGCGCGGGCCGAGCTGCAGGCGGGCCCCGGCCGTCGCCCGCGCATCGAGCTGACGGGACGGAGCGCACTGACCGGAGCGGAGTGGCGGGTTTGCCGTCAAGCCGCCGAGGGCCGCACGAATCGGGAGATCGCGCAAGCGCTGTTCGTCACCGAGAAGACCGTCGAGCGTCATTTGAGCAGCGCCTATCAGAAGCTCGGGATTCGATCCCGGTTTCAGCTGCCGGCGGCGATCGGCGAGTAGCTCCGAGCACCTCCCGGAGCGAACCCCCGAATAACGGTAGGGGAAAGTCACGGGGTTCCCCGCTTGTGCGCACGCACCGCTCGCGCAGACGATGTGCCCAAGAACGAGAACGGCGGTGCGGCCGCCGAGGGAAAGGAAGGGGCGAGTCATGGCAGGAGTGCTCTATCGAGTAGCCGGGTTCTGCACGCGGCGGCGTTGGTGGGTGCTGGGGCTTTGGCTGGTGGTGGCGGTCGCTTTGTTTGCGGTTTCGCGTGGGGTGGGGACGAATACGAGCGATGATTTGTCGTTGCCGGGGACGTGGGAGTCAGCACGCGAAGGACACTTTGCAGGGGCCGTTTCCGGCGCAGGCGTATGGGACGAGTCCGATCATCCTGCACGCCAAGAATGGCAAGTTGACGGATTCGAAGTACAAGAGCGCGGTCGATGATGCGGCGTCGGATGTGGCCAAAGCCCCTTACGTGGCGTCGGTGGTCAATCCGTTGACGTCGGCGGGTGCTTCGGCGCTTTCCAAGGATCAGAAGACGGGGTATTTGACGGTGGGGCTGAAGGTGTCGCCGGGGTCTTTGTCGCAGAGTCAGGCGCAGACGATCATCAACGCGGCCGCGAAGCCAGCGCAGTCGGCGGGGCTGCAGGTCGAGACGGGCGGGCAGCTGGGTTTGAAGGTTTCTAAGCCTTCGACGGAGTCGAGCGAGTTGATCGGGATTATCGCGGCGATGTTCATCCTGGCGTTTACGTTCGGGACGATCACGGCGATGCTGTTGCCGATCCTCACGGCGATTTTCGCGTTGATCTCGACGTTGTCGATCGTGCAGTTGCTCGAGCACGTCATAACGGTCCCGACGGTCTCGCCGACGTTGGCGACGATGATCGGGCTGGGGGTCGGGATCGACTATGCGTTGTTTATCGTCACGCGCCACATCCGCGGGCTACAGGACGGGCTTGAGATGCGCGAGTCGATCGCGCGGTCGGTCGCCACTTCGGGCGGGGCGGTGTTCTTCGCGGGGTGCACGGTCACGATCGCGCTGGTGTCGCTCGCGGTAGCCGGCATTCCGCTGGTGACGACGATGGGGTTGATGGCGGCTGTCGCCGTCGTCGTCGCGGTCTTGGCCGCGCTGACGCTTTTGCCGGCGTTCCTCGCGCTTTTGGGGCCGCATATCAACTCGCTGCGCGTCCATCACCCCCCCACGACCGAAGAGGCGAAGAAGGGGCTGTGGGCGAAATGGGCTAACGACATCTCCAAGCGCCCCGTCGTGTGCGGCGCGGTCGCGCTCGCGATCCTGATCCCGCTCGCGATCCCGCTGCTCTCGCTCACGCTGGGCCAGCAGGACATCGCGGCGTACTCGACGTCTACGACCGTGCGCCGCGCGTATGACCTCACCGCCAAAAGCTTCGGCCCCGGGACCAACGGCCCACTCCTGATCGCCGTCAAACTCGGCTCCCCAGCCAAACCCGCCAGCTCGAGCTCCTCCAGTTCCTCCAGCTCGTCGAGCTCAAAATCCTCGTCCTCGTCGAGCTCGGGTTCGTCTGGTTCGTCGGGTTCGAGCAGTTCTCCAGCAGTTCGTCCAGTAGTGATGCGCGCGCTTCCGATCCGCGGCTTGACGACGTTGGAGAAGAACGTCTCGCATACCAAGGGCGTCGCTGGGATCTCCCCGATCCAGATCGATAAGGCGGGCACGACGGCGTACTTCAGCGCGATCTCGAAGTACAACCCCGCGTCGAATAACACGACCAAGATCGTCGACTCGCTGCGCAACACCGCGATCCCCAGCGCCGAGAAGGGGACCAACATGCGCGCCTACGTCGGCGGGACCACGGCCTCCTACGAAGACCTCGCCATCGAAGATCTCGAGCAAGCTGCCCCTTCAGATACTGGTGGTGATCGCGCTGAGCTTCGTGCTCTTGATCATGGCGTTCCGCACCGCCGTCGTCCCGGCCCAGGCCGCCGTGATGAACCTCCTCTCGATCGGCGCGTCCTACGGCGTGCTGACCGCGATCTTCCAATACGGCTGGCTGAGCAGCATCATGGGGCTAAGCGGCGGCGTACCGATCGTCTCCTACGTCCCGCTGTTCATGTTCGCGATCCTCTTCGGGCTCTCGATGGACTACGAGGTCTTCCTCGTCAGCCAAATCGAAGAACACGTCCACGCCGGCGAAGACAACCGCAGCTCAGTCAGCCTCGGACTCGTCACCAGCGCCCGCGTAATCACCGCCGCCGCCGCGATCATGGTCTTCGTCTTCGGCAGCTTCCTCCTCAACGGCAACCCCACCGTCAAACAATTCGGCGTCGGGCTCGCCGTCGCCGTGATCCTCGACGCCACCGTCGTGCGCTGCCTACTCGTCCCCGCACTCATGATCCTCATGGGCAAACTCAACTGGTGGATGCCCCACTGGCTCGACCGCGCCGTCCCCCAGTTCAGCATCGAAGGCCAAGAATTCTTCGCCGAACGCGACCGGCTCGCCGAAAAGCAACGCGCACAGGAGTCCGAGCCGATTCTTCAGGCCTAGCGAGGTAGTGGCGCTCGCAAACGGTCGCACGAAATAAACCACTCATCCGGACCTTCACCGAGGACTCAAAGCCTGGATGGAGGATCCGGATGAGTCGCGATCAGTTCCGGTCAATCCGCAGAGCCGCCTCGAGTTTCTCGAACCGAGCCTCGATCGAGTCCAGCCGAGCAGAGATCTCCTTCGCCGCCTCCGAGGTCAGTCCCGATCCGCGATGACCGGTCTTGACACGGACCGTCTCGATCAGCGCTGCCGTCACCGAGGCGGTAACCACAGCGAGAAAGGCGATCCCGCTCAACATGAGGAGACCTCCAACAATCCGGCCAATCGTGTCCCTGGGAACGATGTCGCCGTAGCCGACCGAGGTCACCGTCTGGAGCGCCCACCAGATCGCATTACCGAAACTGTTGAAGTCACTGGGGTCGAGCAGCCGGGCGATGGCGCCGCCGAGGACCGTGATCCCGAGCGTGTAGACGCCGATGATTACTGCGGCGCGTCGCGCGGTCAGCTCCCCGCGTTCCAGCAGGTTGACCAGAAGCCTCGTGGCTGGGCGGCCTCCACCGTGCTCGGACACGCCTACAAGATGACGGGCGGGGCGGTCGAAGCGCGGCTCCGCCCCTCAGCGGTGTGGGGCTAGGCCGACTCGCCCTCGCCCGCGACGACCGAGATCACGCGACCGCGCCTGCCGCGTGTGAACTCGACCGTGCCCGGCATGCGGGCATAGATTGTGTCGTCTGAGCCGATGCCGGTGCCTTCGCCGGGCTTGAAGTGGGTGCCGCGCTGGCGCACGATGATCTCTCCCCCGGTCACGCGCTGTCCGGCGAACACCTTTACGCCCAAGCGCTTGGCGGCCGAGTCGCGGCCGTTTCGCGACGAACCAAGCCCCTTCTTATGAGCCATCGCTCTCCTCCTTGCGCTCGGATGCGGTGCGCTGGGCCCTCGACCGGGTGGGGCCGCCGCCCTTATCGCCCTCGGCGTCGGGCGCGGAGGCGGAGCGGCTCGTCCGCCTGCGCTCCGAGGTCCGGCTGGAGCCCGCGCCGGCCTCGCTCCCCTCCTTCGCGGTCCGCCTGCGCCGGGGGCGCTCGCCGCCCGCCTCGATCGCGGTGATCTCGATCCTCGTCAGGTGCTGGCGATGCCCCGTGCGGCGCCTGTAGCCGCGCTTGGGCTTGAACTTCACCACGCGCAGCTTCGGCCCCCGCTCGTGCGCAACCACGCGCGCCTCGACACGTACCGGGGAGCCGTCCTTGCCGCCCTCGACAACCTGTTCTCCATCGACGTAGAGCAGGGGCTGCAGGGTGCAGCTCTCGCCCTCCCCCACGGGCAAGCGCTCGACGAGCAGGGTCTGGCCCCGCTCCACGCGGTACTGCTTGCCGCCGGTGCTGACGATCGCGTACATGTCTCGAATTCGCTAAAGAGGCTCTCTCACTCGGACGCGCCCGACCCAGAAGCCGACCCAGCGCCGGCCCCCGCGCGGCGCCGGCCGCCTCTGCGGCCCCGCCGAGTTCGTCCCGATTCTAGGGAATCGTCCTTCGTCGAAGGCTCGTCGCCGTCGCGATCGGACGAATCCTCTGCCGCGGCGGGCAAGTCGATCAGCGTCGCGACCGCGCCGGTGCGGCCCGCCTCCTCGATGCGCACCAGATGCTTCTCGCCGACGTAAGGCGTTCCGCCCTTGACCTCGATGATGTATCCGTCGACCTTGGCCACGGCGTCGCCTGGGCTGTACATGTGCGGCTCGACGATGTCTACATGGACCTCTTCGCCGGGGCGGAAGGGGAGCGCCCGCTCGAGCATTTGCTCGCGATCGCCCTCGAGCAGCACGGCGAAATGGTCGAGCGGCAGGCCCTCGGATCCCTCGAAGAAGAACCACTTCCCGGTCCGCTCCTCGACCGCGTGCAGCGCTCGCGCGCCGTCCTTCGTGAACTCGGCGCTGACGCGTGGATTCATCTGCAGCAGGATCGCCGGGGCTTCGGTGCGGGCCGCCACCTCGCGCATGCGACGCTCAAACTCGATCGCGATCGTCTCCTCGGACTTGATCACGCCGTCGCCGTCGCACGTGGGGCAGGGCCTGGTCATGATCTCGCGGACCCCCTCGGTGATGTTCTGCCTGGTCATCTCGACCAGCCCCAGCGGCGAGATTTCCACCACGAAGGTCTTGGTCCGGTCCTCGTCGAGCGACTTACGCAGCGTCTTGAGCACGGTCTCGCGGTTGCGGGCCCGCGCCATGTCGATGAAATCGATCACGATGATGCCGCCGATGTCGCGCAGCCGCAGCTGACGCACGATCTCGTCCGCCGCCTCGAGGTTGGTTCTGGTGATCGTGTCCTCGAGCCTCGCCCCCTTGCCGCGCCCCGTGAACGATCCCGAGTTGACGTCGATGACCGTCAGGGCCTCGGCGTAGTCGATCATCAGGTAACCGCCGCTCGGGAGGTCGACGCGGCGCTCGAGCGTCGAGTCGATGACCTGCTCCACGCCGAAGGCCTCGAACAGCGGCTCGGGCTGCTCCCACAGCTCCACCCGCTCGACCAGCTCGGGGGCGGTGCGGGTGAAGAACGAGACCAAGCGGCGATATTGCTTTGGGTCGTCCACGATGGCCCGCTCAAACGAGGAGGAGAAGATGTCGCGCACGACTCGCACCGACAGATCGGCCTCCTGGAAGACGAGCGCGGGCGCGGAGCTCTCATCGACACGCCTGCGCAGGACCTCGTTGAGCTTGAACAGATACGTCAGCTCGCGCTCGAGATCGGCGCGTTTCGCCCCCTGCGCGGCGGTGCGGATGATCGCCCCCGAGCCCTTGAGATCGAGCTTCGACGCCTCCTTGCGCAGCCGCTCGCGCTCGCCCTCGTCGAGCCGGCGGGAGACTCCCACGCCCTCTCCGTAGGGGGCAAGGACCATGTAGCGGCCGGCGATCGTCAACTCCATCGAGAGACGCGCCCCCTTGCTCTTGAGCGGGTCTTTCACGACCTGTACCACGATCTCTTGGCCCGGCTTGAGCATGTCTGTGATCTGGCGGCCCTCGCGCGAGGAGCCGCGACCACGGCGGGGGGCGTTAACTCCCGGGAGCACGATCTCGTCGACGTGTAGAAAGCCGTTCTTGTCGAGGCCTATGTCGACGAACGCTGCTTCGAGCCCGGGAAGCACGTTGTCGACCCGGCCCTTATAGATGTTGCCTACGATCGAGCGGTTACCGCGGCGCTCCAGGTAGAGCTCGGCGACGAGGTAGCCGGCCGCCCGCGAGGCCGGCTTACGGCGCCGGCCGTCCGTTGTCGAGGAGACCGTTCCGGTCGCCTCGAGCAGCGCGACGCGGGTCTCTGCCCGGTCGACGCTGACCAATACTTGTTTCTTCAATTCTCATTAATCCTTGTGTCAGTAGTTGGGGCAGCGCTCGCTGTGTATGCGGCGCCGCAATCATGAGGCTAGGGATCGGCGCTTGCTCTGCGAAGCGATCCGGGCCTGGATGTGGATCGACTCGAGCAGGCCGATAGCGATCATGGTCACGATCACCGACGATCCGCCGTAGCTCACCAGTGGCAGCGGAATGCCGGTTATGGGCATGATCCCGATCGTCACCCCCACGTTGACGAACACCTGGACCATGAACATCGCCAGGATGCCGCCGGCGATTATGCTCCCGAAGAGGTTCTTCGCCAAGGCGACGACGCGCAGCGTGCGCCAGATCAGCAGCGCGTAGAGCGACAGCACCACCGCCGCTCCCACGAAGCCGTAGGTCTCCCCTAGCGCGGCGAACACGAAGTCGGTGCTCGGCGCCGAGAGGTAGCCGAGCCGCGTCTCCGTGGCGTGCACGCCCTTGCCCATCTTGCCCCCGGAGCCGATTGCGATCAGCGACTGGTGGATTTGCCAGCCCTGGCCCTTCGGATTCTGCGAGGGGTGCAGGAAGCCGGTGAGCCGCTGCTGCTGATAGTTGCTGAGCACGTGGAAGCCCAGCGCCGGGGCGACCACGAGCACGAACACGATCGCCGCCACGGCGAGTATCGCCAGAGCGAGGAGGTGCTTCCAGGGAGTGCCCGCCACGAACAGCACGACGAAGCCGATTGCCGCGTACACGATGCTCGTGCCGAGGTCGGGCTGGGCGCTCACGATCAAGGCTGGGATCAATGCCAGCAACATGATCCGGACGGTCGTCGAGATCTCGTGCAGGCGGCGCGAACGGTCGACTACGAAGGCGGCCAGCGCCAGGATGAGGAAGATCTTGCCGAACTCCGAGGGCTGGAACTGGAACAGCGGCAACGGGATCCAGCGGCTCGAGCCGCTCACGGCCGGCATCCCCAGCACCACGAGGTTGAGGACGATCATCACCCCGTAGAAGCCGTACTTGTACTCGCGCAGCCGCGTGTAGTCGAAACGCGTGAGCAGGAACGCGATGACAATCCCGACGCCCGCGTACAGGCCCTGGCGCTGTACGTAATACAACGGGTTGCCGGGTATGGCCGACCCGGTGGCGCTCTTGAGCGTGATCAGCGAGCACCCGACCAGCCCAAGCGCCGCCAAGAACAGCAGCGGGTCGGACCTGCGCAGGAGTCGCAGGCGCGCGGCGGGGACCCGCTCCTCGACGGCCTGGATCGCGGTCACGTTCATAGCGGGCGGCGTTGATCGTGGGGGGGCTGGATCACTTGAGTCCGGAGCGGGGAAGGGGACCGAAACGCTCGGCGGGCCGTTGCAGAGGGCTGAGCCCGCCAGTCGTGTATCGCCGCCGGTGCCGGCGCCGTGGGTCCTCGGGCACAGCGCCGCGGATCACACGCCGGACGATCACATAAACCGGTAGCGAAATCAGAGTGTTGATGAGGATCGTGATGAAGATTTGCTGGACGAGCAGTCCGCTGACCGGCGCGTTGACGCCGAGCAGAAACTGAAGGATGGCCATGCCTATCTGCGCCACTGCCGTGGCGACCGCGCCGCCGGCGACCGGCACCAGCCCGTGCGAGGGATCGCGCAGTTCCCGTACGCGCCCAGCCCAGTAACCGATCACGATGTAGAGCAACGAGGTCACTCCCAGCGTCTGCACGAGCACGAGGTCGACCAGGAGGCCCGCGCCGAAGCCCATCACGGCCCCGGTCATCGAGCCGCACAACAGCCCCACGGACATCACCACCAGCGGCATCACGTCGGCACTGACGCCGAACAGGGTGATCTGGGAGATGGCGCACTCCTGGATCACGACAGCGACGAAGGCCAGCAGGATCAGGCGCAGGATCAGGTTGGTGCGCATCGCTCACGGCACCTGGGCGCGCACGTTGGACGCGTTGGGGGTGGTCAGAACCTGAACCACGGCGAGGTGCCGCAGGTCGGCGGCCGGCGAGACCTGGACCTCCTGGTTGTTGATCAGGTTGTTCGCGCTGGCATTCGACACCTGGCCGATGGGGATCCCGCGCGGGTACAGCGAATTCAGCGGCCCAGACTTGTACCCCGCGGTAACCACGAGCTGGCCAACCTGGGGGCCAGGCTGCCCGGGGACGATGCGAGGCAGGTCCTGGAGCAGCATCTCGTTGGGGTTGCCCACCGCCGGGACGAGTATGCCGGTGTCGCCGTTGTGATCCTCGACCTGGGCGGCAACGTTGACCGCGTTGTCGGTGATCAGCTGCACGACCGAGACGGAAGGATCCACAAGTGAGACCTTGCCCACGAGCGCCCCGTCACCAATCACAGGATCGTCGACCGCCACGCCGTCATCCGAGCCCTTGTCGATTTCGATCGTCTGGTACCAGAGCGTCGGGTCGTGCCAGATGACGTCGCCGGTGACCGGCTTGTACGCGGAGATGTTCTCCGCCGTGTCTAGGTGCACCTCCCTGCTCAGCTGGCGGTTGAGGAATCTCGGCCTCCTGCGCTTGAGCCAATTCGCTGGTGAGGCGCTCGCACCTTTTTCTTGAGCTGCGTCGACCTGGGAGCGAGCGTGGAAGGTGTCCGAGAACCAGCCGGCCACGTCGCGGAACGGGGAGAGAACCGTGCTCGCACCCTGCTCGATCGGCGAGACCACCTCGACGATGCCGCGCTGGACCGTGTGTAGCGGGCTCGATGCGGACCCTGCCGAAATATGCAGTCAGCAGAATCAGGGACGCGGCAACGAGCGATACAAGCGCAACCCGTCGACGTCGTACGTGTTTGTCGTGCAAGGGAGATCTCTCTCCAGGATCTCGCTCCTCGCCGCTTGCACCAAAGGCTAATACAAACCTTAGTAACGGCGGTTGCGATTGCGTGAATTCTTGCTTGAACGGTGGATGGCCTCAAATTCCTCCAGCGACCTCCCGGAACCTACGGCCACGCACGTCAGCGGCGACTCCGCAAGATGGGCCGGCATCTGCGTCTCAGCGCGCAGCCGCTCATCCATCCCCTGTAGCAGCGATCCCCCCCCTGCCAACATGATGCCACGATCCATGATGTCGGAGGCGAGCTCCGGCGGCGTCCGGTCGAGCGTCTCCTTGACGGCGTCGACGATCTGCGAGACCGGCTCCTCCAGCGCCCCGCGAATCTCCTCGCTCGTGAGCACCACGGTCTTGGGTAGACCCGAGACCATGTCCCGGCCGCGGATCTCGGCCTGAACCTCCTCCGGCATCGGGTAGGCCGAGCCGATCTCCAGCTTGACCTCCTCGGCCGTCTGCTGGCCGATCAAAAGCTTGTACTCGCGCTTGACGTAGTTGATTATCGCCTCGTCGAGCTCGTCTCCGCCCACCCGGATGGACTGCGAGACGACGATCCCGCCCAGCGAGATGACCGCCACCTCGCTGGTCCCGCCGCCCACATCGACCACCATCGACCCCGTCGGCTCGCCCACGGGCAAGCCGGCGCCGATCGCGGCGGCCATCGGCTCCTCGATCAGGTACGCCTGGCGCGCCCCCGCCGAGAGGCACGCCTCCTCGACGGCGCGCTTCTCCACGCCCGGTGACCCCGCTGGGGACGCACACCACCACGCGGGGGTGGGCCCAGCGGTTCTGATGGACCTTCTGAATGAAGTGCCGCAGCATCTCCTCGGTGACCTCGAAGTCGGCGATCACGCCGTCCTTCAGCGGCCTGATCGCCTGGATCGTCCCCGGGGTGCGGCCCAGCATGCGCTTGGCCTCGATCCCCACCGCGTGGACCTCGCCGGTGCGCGAATCCACCGCCACGACGCTCGGCTCCGAGAGCACGATGCCGCGGCCGCGCACGTACACGAGGGTGTTTGCAGTGCCGAGATCGACCGCCATGTCGCGGCCGCCGAATCCTGTCAGATACGTGAAGAAACCCATGTATGCGGAGATGACGCGTACGCCAAACAGAGCGGCGAGATTGACGGGAAGCCCCAACCAGGCTGCCTGCCCCGTTCGAGCGCGAGTGTAGCGGTTACGCGGGGGAATCCTCGGCCCAGTCGCCGCTTTTTGGGCGAGGGCTCCCGCCCAAAGCCACCGCTTAACTGGATCTTTGCCGAAATGGTCCTCCGGCCCACCCGGTGGCTTGGGGCGTGCGGGGCCCTCGCCCAAGCGCCGACAGTCCCGAGGCGTTCGAAATTGGCCCGCGACCGGGGTGCTGCGGCGTCGCCCGGCGGTCCGGGGGAAGCAATTTGTTCGCATTGGCCCTCCCGAGCAGCGCCGCTGATTGCCCCTCTAGCAACGCCCGGCTCCAGCTCCAGCAGCAAGGCCACCGGCAGGCCGACCACGTTGAGGTAGTCCCCCTCGATCGCCTTCACCAGCGCCGCGCCGCGGCCCTGGATCGCGTATGCGCCGGCGCGCTCGCGCCACTCGCCGGTCCCCAGATACCACTCCACCAGCTCGCGATCGAGCTCCCTGAAGGTCACCGCCGTCGACGCGGCCGCCGTCCGGGCGCCGCCCGTCGCCCGAGATCAGGCAGATGCCGCCGATCACCGCGTGGCGGCGGCCGGACAGGGCCTCGAGCGTCGCCCGGGCGTCCTCGACCGACGAAGGCTTGTCATAAATCCGACGCCCCAGCGCGACGACGGTGTCGACGCCCAGCACCGGCCGCTCGACGCCTCGGTGCAAGACCGCGGCGGCCTTGCGGTAGGCGTTCTCGACGGCGACCTCGTGGGGAGGCCCCGAGGTGAGCTCCTCGACGTCCGGCACACGGACGTCGAAGGGGATGCCCAGCTGGTCCAGGATCGCCCTGCGCTGTGGGGAGCGGGACGCGAGGACTAGCCTCAGAGGGGTCGCCCCAGCGACGCTCAGCCCAGCTCCGGGAAGAACAGCGCCACCTCGCGCGCCGCCGAGGCGTCCGAGTCCGAGCCGTGAACCATGTTCTGTCCGACGGCGATCGCGTACTCGCCGCGGATCGAGCCCGCGTCGGCCTGGAGGGGGTCGGTCGCCCCGATCACCTGGCGGGCGGCCTCCACTGCCCGCTCGCCGGTGAGAACCATCGCGACCAGGGGGCCCGAGGTGATGAACTCCACGAGCTCGCCAAAGAACGGCTTGGCCGCGTGCTCCTCGTAGTGGCGCTCGGCGAGTTCGCGGCTCATCGTCATCAGCTTCAGCGCCACGAGCGCAAGACCCTTGCGCTCGAAGCGCGCGATGATCTCCCCGCTAAGCCCCCGGGCGAAGGCGTCGGGCTTTATCAGGATCAGCGATCGGTCCACCGCGGGCTGCTCGACGCTGTCGCGCTACGGACCTGTGGTCTGTGGCCGCCCGTACGGGGGCGGAGTCTCGCCGCTCGGCTGCTGCCTGGCAGCCGGAGGCCGGGTCACGCCGGAGCGGGCGGGAGCCTGTCGCGGCGGGGCCTGTCCGTCGCTGAGCTGGGTCGCTGGCTCGGCCACCGCATCGCGGCGGCGTCGCACACGGCGGGCCGTGGGCGCGGCGCCGACCTCGGACTCGCAGAACGGGCAGATCTTCCATCCCGCCTCGAGCGGTCGTCCGCATACCCGGCACGGGTCCTTGAGCTTGCGCAGGCAGTTCGGGCAGCGCAGGAAGTCCTTCTCCACGGGCGTGTCGCAGTACGGGCAGAGGTGGTAGCCCGACTGGGCGAGCCGCGCCTCGGCTGCCTGCATCTCGAGGTCGCGCTCGCGGACGTCCTCCAGGTACTCCGGCGGACGCACGATCGCATAGACAATCGTGCCCACGTACGGAAAGAGGGCGGCGGCCGTCGCGCACCCCACGAGCAGGGGGTCCGCGATGCGGCGGCGGGCGTCCGCGTACGTCCAATACACGAGCGACAACCAGATGATCACGAGGAACAAAATCAGCAGGTTGACGGCAAGACTCACCCCGCTGTTTTTGATCCCGAAGACGGCAAACGCCATCATTGCCTGTGCCAGTGTAATGGTCCGACCGCTTTCATCGGGGGTTCTGGATTTACAGGAACAGCCGCCCGAACAGATACCCGATCGCGAAAAAGACCAAAATCACGATCGCCACGAGCAGCGCGACGATCCCGATCATCGTCAGAAAGCGCGGCTGCTCGCCGGGCCCGTTCATCGCGTCTTGAGTTGGTTCACCGCGCGTTGCCATCTTCCTCCCGGTCCTCGCTACATGCTGGACGCCCGCTCGAGCTGCTCGGCGCCCAGCAGATCGGCGATCAGGTAGATCGAGCCCGTCGCGACCGCCGCGCCGCCGGGGCCTGCGAGCTCGCGCGCCCGCGCAAGCGCCGCCCCCGGCCGCCGCACTATCTCGGTTGGCGGTCCCTCGAGCTGCCCGGCTAGCGACTCCAGCGTCGGCGGCGGCAAGGCACGGGGATTATGAGAGCTCGTGCAGATAAGCGCGTCGCACACGGGCAGCAGCGCGCTCAGCATTCCCGCCGCGTCCTTGTCGTCGAGGACCGAGACGACCGCCACGAGTGGCCTGCGCCCGGCGGTGACCTCCGGCAGCGATTCGGCCAGCGCGGCCACGCCTTCCGGGTTGTGGGCTCCGTCGAGCACCGTCAAAGGCTTCTCGCCCACCACCTGCAGCCGCCCGGGCACCCTGACCTCGGCCGCCGCACGCGCGACCGCATCGGAGTCGAGCTCCCCCAGGTAGGCCTCGGCGGCCGTGCGCGCGAGCGCGAAGTTGCGCCGCTGAAACGAGCCCAATCGCCCCCACCGGGACGCCGGGATCGGCGGGCGCACAGACGATCCTGCGCCGCGCTCCTCGGCCACGCGGCGCGCCACCGCAACCGCGTCGGGATGCAGGCCCGACCCGAGCGCGAGCGCGCCCGAAGGCTTGACGACGTCGAGCTTCTCGCCGGCGATGTGCGTGATCGTCGGTCCCAGCCAGCGAGTGTGCTCGAGACCGACAGTGGTCAGCACCTGGACCTTCGACGGAATCACGTTGGTCGCGTCGTAGCGGCCGCCCAGCCCCGCCTCGATCACCGCGACGTCGATCTCGCGGGCCGCCAGCTCCGAGTAGGCGGCAGCCGTCAGAGCCTCGAACTGCGTGACGCGGTCGCCCTCGGAGAGCGAGTGATCGACCAGCTCCGCGGCCCGGGCGGCGCGCCGTACTGCCGCGGCGAACGCGTCCGGCTCGAGCTCGCGCTCGTCGACCTCGATGCGCTCGGCGAACGACACGAGATGGGGCGAGGTGTAGGTGCCCGTGCGCAGCCCGTGGCGCTCGAGGATGGCCGCGATCATGCGCGTCGTCGAGGACTTGCCGTTGGTGCCGACAACGTGGATCGAGGCGAACTGCTCCTGCGGGCGGCCCAGCGCTGTCATCAGCCGTCGCATGCGATCGAGCCCGAACCGCATCCCGAACAGCTCGAGCGAGCTCAGGTAGTGCTCGGCGTCCTCGAGCGTCCAGCGCCGAGAGGCTTCGGGCCGGAGGCTCACAGCGCCTGGAGCTCGGCGTCGAGGCGCTCGAGCTTGTCGCGTTCGGCCTGCACCACCGTCGGCGGCGCCTTCGTCACGAAGCCGTCATTTGCCAGCTTCGCGCGCGAGCGCTCGACCTCGCGCCTGAGGCGGTCACGCTCTGCGTCTCGCTTGCTGCGTCGCCGCCGCGGGGTCGAAGTCCCCGCCGGGCAGGATCTCGACAGCGCCTCCCGGGATCGGGACGGAGGCAGCGGGCGCCGGGCCATCCGCCACGAGGCGCAGCTCGGCCAGCGCCGCGACCTGCGGCGAGGTCTGCTCGTAGCCGTCGGCCTCCACGCGCGCGTTCACCCACGCCCCGGCCTTCAACCCGGCGTAGTCGCGCCAGTGGCGGACCGCCTGCACCGCCTCGATGGTGCGCGCGAGCACGGCTTCGGCCTCCTCATCGATGGGCGAGGTCGCGTCGTCGCGGCGCCCCGCGAGCAGGCCCTCGACGCCGGGGAGATGGTCGTAGATCTCCTCGGTGACGAACGGGATCATGGGATGCGCGAGCGACAGCGTCTCGGTCAGCATGTAGAGCAGGTTTGCCTGGACGGCGGCCTCTGCCGTCGCGCAGCCGCGGCTTGACGAGCTCCAGGTACCAGTCGCAGAGCTCTCCGTAGACGAAGTCGTAGAGCGCGAGCGCCGCGTGCGAGAAGTCGTAGCCCTCGATCCGCCCGCCGTTCACATACCTTGGCCGCGCTGCAGCCGCGAGAGGATCCAGCGGTCCTCGATCCGCGCCGGCCGTGCCTCGGCGCGGGCCTGCGCGTCCACGCCGAGCAGGATCAGCCGGGCGGCGTTGAAGAGCTTGTTCGTGAGCTGCCGGCCCTGCGCGATCTTGTCCTCGGAGAACCTCACGTCCTGCGTGTCGGGACATCGCGAGCAGCCCCCAGCGCAGCGCGTCTGCTCCGTAGGCGGGAAAGCTCCCCCCTTGCGTGAAGACCGGCGGGCGCGGTCCCCCCTCCATCAGGTCCATCGGGTCGATGCCCGTGCCCAGCGATTTCGACATGCGCCTGCCGTCGGGTGCCTGGATGATCGCGTGGATATGGACGTCCGCGAATGGCGCTCGCCGGTGAATTCGAGTCCCATCATCACCATCCGCGCCACCCAGAGGAAGATGATGTCGCGCGCGGTGACGAGTACGTCGGTCGGATAGAAGGCTTCGAGCTCCCGGGTCGGCTCGGGCCAGCCGAGCGCCGCAAACGGCCACAGCGCGCTGGAGAACCACGTGTCGAGCACGTCGGGATCGCGCTCCCACCCCTCGCCTTGCGGCGCGGTTGCCCCCACGTAGACCTCGTCGCCGCGGTACCACACGGGGAGGCGGTGGCCCCACCACAGCTGGCGCGAGAGGACCCAGGGCCGGATGTTCTCGAGCCACTCGAGGTAGACGCGGGCCCAGCGATCGGGAACGAACCGCAGCCGCCCCGAGCGCACGACCTCGATCGCGGGCCGCGCGAGCTCGTCCATGCGCATGAACCACTGCAGGGAGATCAGCGGCTCGATCCGTTCGCCCGAGCGCTGCGAGAAGGGCACCGTGTGCGGGTACTCCTCGGTCCTCGAGATCAGCCCTTGAGCCTCTAGCTCGGCCACCACCTCGCGCTGGGCCTCGGCGACGGTCAGGCCGACGAAGCGCTCCGGAGCGGCGTCGGTGATGCGGCCATCCTCGCCGATCACGCTGACCTGCTCGAGACCGTGGCGGCGGCCGATCTCGAAGTCGTTGGGGTCGTGGCCCGGGGTGATCTTGAGCGCGCCGGTCCCGAACTCTGGCTTGACGTAGTCGTCGGCGATGATCCGCAGGCGCCTTCCCACCAGCGGGAGGATGGCCTCGCGTCCCACCAGGTCCCGGAGTGGGATCGTCATCGGGGTGAACGGCGATGGCCGTGTCGGCGAGCATCGTCTCCGGGCGCACCGTCGCGACCGTACTCCCTCCACCGCCGCCCCGTCGCCGTCCGCCAGCGGGTACCCGACGTAGTAGAGCGTGTCGGTGACCTCTCGGTCCTCGACCTCGAGGTCTGAGATCGCCGAGCGCGTGCCCGGATCCCAGTTGACCATGTAGCGGTCGCGGTAGATGTAGCCCTTCTCGTAGAGCGCGACGAACACGAGCACCACCGCGGCGGCGTAGGCGGGATCGAGCGTGAAGCGCTCGTCGTCGTAGTCGCACGAGGCCCCGAGCCGCTTGAGCTGCTCGATGATCGTGCCGCCGTACTGCTCGCGCCACTCCCAGACCCGCGCCTCGAAGGCCTCGCGGCCCAGCGCCTCGCGGTCGTGCCCTGCGCCCGCAGCGCCTGCTCGACCTGCGCCTGGGTGGCGATGCCCGCGTGGTCTGTCCCGAGGATCCATTTCGTCCGTCGCCCGCGCATGCGGTTGTGGCGAATCGAGCACATCCATGATCGAGTCCTGGAAGGCGTGGCCCATGTGCAGCGAGCCGGTCACGTTGGGCGGCGGGATCGCGATCGAGTAGTTCTCGGCCGCGCGTGCCCTCGGGCCGCGGGTGAAAGACGCCCGCATCGAGCCACCGGCGCGCGATCCGCGGCTCGACCTCGGAGGGGTCGTAGCGGGTTTTGGAGCGCAGCTCGCGCGATCACAGCTTCGCGGTCGGCCATGGTGCGTGAGTCTAGGTGGCGGCCACCACTGGCCCGACCTCAGGCCCGCCTCAAAGGTTGGGCCCCCGGTGGGCGTATAGCGCCCACGAGGGGCCCGACCCGAGGGGACATCGGGGGATGGGCCAGCGGTGGGCGGTGGAGTTCAGGTAGGCGCGGGCACATGTGACCGCGACCCGGCCGGAACATGTTCCGGCCGGCGGGCCGGCTCATGAGCCGGCCCGAACAACTCAGTCGCTACGCCGCCTCTTCCTCGGGCGCGGCGACCGTCACCAGGGTGGGCGAGCTTGCCCTTCTCGATCGTCTCGCGGGTGACCACGCACTTGCGCACGTCGCGGCGCGAGGGCAGCTCGAACTGCACCTCGAGCAGCACCTCCTCGACGATCGAGCGCAGCCCGCGCGCGCCCGTGTCGCGCTCGAGCGCCTTATCGGCGACCGAGGAGAGCGCGTCGTCGGCGAACACGAGCTCGATGCCGTCGAACTGGAAGAAGCGGTGGAACTGCTTGACGAGCGCGTTGCGGGGCTCGGTCAGGATCTCCATCAACTCATCACGCGAGAATTGGTGGATCGCCGACATCACCGGCAGGCGGCCGATGAACTCGGGGATCAGGCCGTACTGGATCAGGTCCTCGGGCAGGCAGTGCTCGAAGATCTCACCCGTATCGCGCTGGTCCTTGGACTGGATCGCCGCACCGAACCCGATCCCCTGGTGGCCGATGCGCCGCTCGATCACCTTGTCGAGGTTGGCGAACGCTCCACCGCAGATGAACAGCACGTTGGTGGTGTCGATCGAGAGGAACTCCTGGTGGGGGTGCTTGCGACCTCCCTGCGGCGGCACCGAAGCGGTGGTGCCCTCGAGGATCTTCAATAGCGCCTGCTGGACCCCCTCACCCGAGACGTCGCGCGTGATCGAGGGGTTGTCGGCCTTGCGCGCGATCTTGTCGACCTCGTCGATGTAGATGATCCCGGTCTCGGCCTTCTTGACGTCGTAGTCGGCCGCCTGGATCAACTTGAGCAGGATGTTCTCGACGTCCTCACCCGACGTACCCGGCCTCCGTCAGCGCAGTCGCGTCGGCGATCGCGAACGGCACGTTGAGGATGCGGGCGAGGGTCTGCGCAAGCAGCGTCTTCCCGCAGCCGGTCGGGCCGAGCAAGAGGATGTTCGATTTCTGCAGCTCGATCTCGTTCTCGTCGGACTGCATCATCTGGACGCGCTTGTAGTGGTTGTAGACCGCCACCGAGAGGGTGCGCTTAGCCTGCTCCTGGCCGACCACGTACTCGTTGAGAACCTCGTAGATCTCGCGCGGCTTGGGGAGGTTGTCGATGTCGAAGCTGGGGGCGGCGGACAGCTCCTCGTCGATGATCTCGTTGCAGAGATCGATGCACTCGTCGCAGATGTAGACGCCCGGGCCCGCGATCAGCTTCTTGACCTGGCGCTGGGACTTCCCGCAGAAGGAGCAGAGAAGCTGTTCGTTGGAGTCCGTGGGACGGGCCATACGGTTTCTCTCCCGACCGGCGCGACCTCAAGGCGGCCGCGACCTCCTCACAGGATAGTGGGTCTTCAGTGGTGCGAGATCACCCGGTCGATGATCCCGTAGTCCTTCGCCTCGTCAGAGGCCATGAAGTAGTCGCGCTCGGTGTCCTGGCGGACCTTTTCCAGGTCCTGGCCGGTGTGGTTGGCGATGATCTCGTCGAGCCGGCGGCGGACGTCGATGATCTCCTTGGCATGGATCTCGATGTCGCTTGCCTGGCCCTGGAACGCCGACGAGACCTGGTGGATCAGGATCTTGGCGTTGGGAAGCGCCATCCGCTTGCCCTTCGCTCCCCCGGCGAGCAGCAGCGCGCCCATCGACATCGCGATGCCCACGCAGATCGTCTGCACGTCGGGCTTGATGAACTGCATCGTGTCGTAGATCGCGAGCCCCGCGTAGACCGAGCCGCCCGGCGAGTTGATGTAGATCGAGATGTCCTTATCGGGGTCCTCGGACTCGAGGTGCAGCAGCTGGGCGACGATCAGGTTCGCGATCTGGTCGTCGACGGGTGTTCCCAGAAAGATGATGCGCTCGTTGAGGAGCCGGCTGTAGATGTCGAACGCCCGCTCGCCGCGGGAGGTCTGCTCGACGACCATCGGTACCAGGGGGCTCATGCCTTCGCTTTCTTTTCCTTCCTCGCCCGGAATTCCTGCCAAGCATTGACTTGGCGCCGAGTGGTCGAGCGTAGCAGCGGCGAGAGCCCGTCTCGGCACTCCGCGTGTGCGGCTGGCGAGCGCCGGATCAAGCGGGCGAGGACGCAGTGAGCGTGGCGTACCTGGAAGGTACGCGAGCGAGCGAGGACGAAGCACCCGCGCAGATCCGCCGCCGCCTGACGTGCGCGGGGGGTTTCGAGACGGGCTCTTGTTCAGCTCTGAGGGGTTCCGCCTCGACCCACCGCCGCCGCTCCCCGGGGTCCAGAGCTGACCCGAACCCTGGCCCGATTCCTGCTTCTCCGGCGTCCAGAGCTTCTCCCGTGCGCGCGCCTGCTCGGAGGGGATCGGTTTGGCCCCCTCCACCAGCAGCGCGAGCGCCTTGCGCATCGCGACGTCCTCGCGGAACTGCTCGAGCGCTCCGCGGCGGCGCACGTCGGCCAGCACTCGCTCGGGCTTGCGCCCGTCCCTCTCCGCCAGCGGCTCGAGCTCCGCCAGCAGCTCCTCCTCGGTGGGCTCGATGCCCTCGGCGTCGGCCACGGCGGCCAGCACGGCCTCGCGCCTGCAGCGCCGCGCGCGCCTCCGGCTCGGCCTCGTGTGCGAGGTGCTCCACGTCCCCGCCGGCGATGCGCAGATAGGCCTCCCTGCTGATTCCCTGCCGCTCGAGCGCGGAGAGGGTCTCGGAGATCAGTTCGTGTGCGCGCGCGTGTACGAGGTTCTCCGGAACCTCGATCTCCGCGTGCTCCACCGCCGCCTCGACGACCGCCTGCTCGAATTCGCGCTCGACGGTGCTCTCGTCGGCCTCGCGCAGCCGCTGTGAGACGTCATCGCGCAGTTCCTGGAGCGTGTCGAAGCCCGCGGCCTCCGAGGCGAACTCGTCGTCGAGCTCCGGCAGCCGCTTGGCCTGCACCTCCTTGACTCCCACCTCGAACGTGGCCGTGCGGCCGCGCAGGTGCTCGGGGTGGTCGTCGGGGAAGGTGACCTCGACCTGTCGCTGGTCCCCCGCCGACGCGCCGAGCAGCTGCTCGTCGAACCCGGGAAGCAGCCGGCCGGTGCCGAGCTCGAGCAGCTGGTCGCGGCCCTCGGCGCCCTCGAGCTCCTCGCCGTCGGCGCTACCTGTGTAGTCGACGATGACGAAGTCGCCCTCCTGCGCCGGCCTGTCCACCTGCTCGAGCGTCGCGAGGCGGTCGCGCAGCGCTTCGAGCTCTCGGTCGACCAACTCGGGGTCGGCGCGCGGCTCGCGCCGGCCCACTTCGAGACCCTTGTAGGCGCCCAGCCGCGCCTGCGGCCTGACCCCGATCTCGATCGAGAAGCGCAGCGGCTGACCCTCGTCCGGATGGTCCGAGACGTCGAGCTCGGGATCGCCCACGGGCGTGATCCCGGCCTCGTCGATCGCCTGCTGGTACCAGCGCGGCAGTCCGTCGCGGACCGCCTCCTCGACGAGCGCCTCGCGTCCCAGCCTGCGAATGACGACGGGCGGAGGCACCTTGCCGCGCCTGAAGCCCGGAATGCGCAACCGCGAGCCGAGCTCGCGCGCGGTCTGGTGGACGCGGCGCTCGACCTCCTCGGGCGGCACCTCGACGGCGAGGCGCACACGCGATTCGGGCAGCTCGGTAACTGTGGTTTTCACGGCCATGGTGCGCACGGACGATAGCTTGGGCGGGTGCGCCGCACGCTTTCGCGAATCGCCGGGCGGGTCGTCACCGGTCCGCTGGCCTTCCTCGTGGCCTTCGTGCTCGATCTCGCGGCCTACTGGCTGGGAGCGCTCACGCGTCGGACACCGGCTCCCTGATGAGGTTGCGCAGCTCGCGCAGCGCGACCGGGAGCGTGGTCAGGTCGTACGTGCGCGAAGCGCGGATGTCGGACAGCATCCCGAGCACGCGCTCGACGGCGGCTTCGTTGCCCTGACGCCAAGCGGCGATCGCGTCCTCGGCGGTGGCATTCTTGGCCGCGTCCTCGAGCACCTCCTGGACGAGGGCGCGATGCAGGCTGTAGAGGTCGTCGCGCAGCGCGGCGCGCGCCAGCGCCTGCCACCGGTTCCCCCGCGGGAGCTCGATGATCCGGTCGCGTAGCCAGGTGAGAACGAACCGCGACCCTAGTCCGAAGTACGTCCTCATCACGATCTCGAGCGACCTGCCCGTGGCTTCCGCCACCTCCACGATGTCGAGCACCGAGCGCAGCGCGGGCATGCCGGCCACGCGGACCGCGAGGTCGTGCGGCACATCGGCTTCCTCGAGATGCGCGACGCGGGCGTCGAAGGTCTCGCGGTCGTTCTCATCGAGCAGGCCGGGGAGAGACTTGCCGAGCAGGTTCGCCCCCGGTGCGAATCTGCGCGTGGTCTCCTCGATGTCGATCGTCCTGGGATGCCCCCGCACGAGCCAACGCGTCGCACGTTCCACCAGCCGCCGGCCGTCGAGCAGCATCTCGAGCTGAATCTCGGCGTCGACCTTGTAGTCGAGCGACTCGACCTGCTCCCAGAAGGAGCGCATGCGGAACACCTCGCGCGCGACCGCGAACCCGCGCGCCAGCAGCGAAGCGGACGCACCCACCTCCTCTCCCACCCGGAAGGCGTAGGTGCTGCCGGCGCGGTCGACGATCTGGTTGGCGACGACGGTGGCGATGATCTCGCGCCGCAGACGGTGGTCGCGCATCTGTTCGCTGTAGCGCTCCGGCAGGGGCGCCGGGAAGTAGCGCTCGAGGTCGTGGAACAGGTAGGGGTCCTCAGGTAGATCGGACTCGACCAGCTCGCTATAGAGGTAGATCTTGCAGTAGGCCATGATCACGGCCAGCTCGGGCGAGGAGAAGCCCTGGTGGGCGGCCTTGCGTTCGGCGATCTCATCGTCGGACGGGAGAAACTCGAGCTCGCGGTCCAGCCCGGCGACCTGCTCCAGGCTGCGGACCAGGCGGTCGTGGATGTCAACCATCGACGACGCCTGGAGGAGCGCCAGACTGAGCGCCTGGGTCTGCGTGTAGTTGCCGTAGACCACGCGCTCGGCGACGGCGTCGGTCATCTCCACCAGCAGCTCGTTGCGTTCGCCGCGGCTCAGCTGGCCGCTCGAGATCAGCTGACCGAGCAGGATCTTGATGTTGACCTCGTGGTCTGAGAGGTTGACGCCGCCCGCGTTGTCGATCGCGTCGGTGTTGATCTGGCCGCCCTTGTGCTCCGGTCCGCCACCGCGGGCGTACTCGACGCGGCCGAGCTGCGTGAACCCGAGGTTGCCGCCCTCGCCCACCACCCGGCAGCGCAACTGCGACCCGTCGACCCGCAGCGCGTCGTTGGCCTTGTCGCCGACGTCTTCGTTGCCCTCGCTCGAGGCCTTGACATAGGTGCCGATGCCGCCGTTGAAGAACAGATCGACCGGTGCGCGCAGAATCGCCTGGATGAGCTCGGCGGGGAGCGAGCTTGTCCTGGGAGATCGCGAGCGCCTCCTTGACCCCTTTGGAGATCGGAATCGACTTGGCGTTGCGCGACCAGACGCCGCCGCCCTCGGAGATCGCCTCTTTCGGATAGTCGCTCCAGGTGGAGGCGGCCTTGAACATGCGCTCGCGCTCCTTGTAGCTGGCCTTGGGGTCGGGGTCGGGGTCCAGGAATACGTGGCTGTGGTTGAAGGCGGCCACGAGCTTGATGTGACGCGAGAGCAGCATCCCGTTACCGAACACGTCGCCGGACATGTCTCCGATCCCCGCGGCGGTGAAGTCGGTCGTCTGGATGTCGGTGCCGAGCTCGCGGAAGTGGCGCTTCACCGCCTCCCAGGCGCCGCGGGCGGTGATCCCAATCGCCTTGTGGTCGTAGCCCCTGGAGCCGCCGGAAGCAAAGGCGTCCCCCAGCCAGAAGCCGAAATCGGCGGAGACCTCGTTTGCGATGTCTGAGAAGGCCGCGGTTCCTTTGTCAGCCGCCACCACGAGGTAGGGATCGTCTTCGTCGAAGCGAACCACGTGCTCGGGTCCCACCACCTCGCCCTCGACGATGTTGTCAGTCAGGTCGAGGAGGCCGTTGAGGAAGATCTTGTAGCACTCGATGGCCTCGTTCTGGAGGGCCTCACGACCGCCTTGCGCCGGGGGCCGCTTGACCACGAACCCGCCCTTCGAGCCGACCGGGACGATGAGGGCGTTCTTGACCATCTGCGCCTTCATCAGGCCGAGGATCTCGGTGCGGTAGTCCTCCTGACGGTCCGACCACCGTATCCCGCCCCTCGCCACCTTTCCGCCGCGCAGATGGACGCCCTCGACGCGCGGCGAGAAGACGAAGATCTCGAAATGCGGGCGCGGCGGCGGCAGCAGGGGGATGCGGGTGGGGTCGATCTTGACGGCCAGCGACGTGCGCTCAGGACGGAAGAAGTTGGTCCGTAGCACCGCCATCACCACGGAGAGGAAGCTGCGCAGGATGCGATCCTCGTCCAGGCTCTCCACGGCGTCGATGGCTTGCTCGATCTCTGTTCTCAGTTGCTCGGCGGTGGCCTCGTCGTGCTCTTCGGGCTCCAGGCGCGCGCAGAAGAACCTGACGAGCATCGCCGCGACATCGGGGTGGCGCAGGAGCGTGCGGACCATGTAAGCGTCGGAGTACGGGATCGGGGCCTGGCGCAAGTAGCGCGCGACGGTGCGCAGCACGGAGATGTGGCGTCCCGGGAGCGAGGCCGCGAGCACTAGCGCGTTGAGGCCGTCGTCCTCGATCTCTCGGCGCCAGACCCCTAGGAAGGTCTCCTGGAAGAGGTCGCGGACGCGCTCGACATCCTCGGCCTCCACGCGTAGCCCGATGTCATACAGCCACACCGGTTCGGACTCGCGGGGGCGGATCTCGTGGGGGTGCTCGTCGACGACCTTGGCGCCCATGTGCTCGAAGATCGGCAACACGTCCGAAAGCGCCACGGCGGCGGTGCTGTAGAGCTTGCAACGCACCGCGTTGGGGTCGGCAGTCCCGTCGTCCTCGGCGGCTCGATGGAGATGGATGATGGGGCCGCCGCTCGTGCGCAGCTCCTCGAGCTTGTCGATGTCGGCCACCGCGGTTCGAGCGGAGTGGGTGTCGCGGTAGGCCGGGGGAAACGCCGCGTCGTAGCGCCGGTAGAGCGATTGAGCTTTTTTGCCGCCCAGCTCCTCGGTGAGGGCGACGCGCAGATCGTCGGTCCACGCGCGAACCGCCCGCACCAGCCGGTCCTCGATCTCCGATACGTCGTAATGCTCGGGAATCCCGTCGGGCGTGTGGACGACGTAGTGGATCCGGACGATCACCGACTCCGACAGGTGCAGCGCCCAGTCGACGTGCGTGCCGTGGAACTCCTCGGTGAGGATCCTCCCGATTCGCTCGCGGTTGAAGGTGTTGAAGCGATCACGCGGGAGGCAGACCAGGCAGGAGACGAAGCGGTCCAGCGGATCCTGTCGCACGAACAGCCGCAGCCGCTGGCGCTCGCCGAGGCCCAGGATGCCCATCGCGATCTCGAACAGCTTGTCGGTCTCGATCTGGAACAGGGAGTCGCGCGGGTAGGCCTCGAGGATCTCCATCAGGGCCTTGTAGTCGTGGCTGCGAGGTCCGAAAGCGGCTCTCTCGAGCACCCGCTCGACCTTGCCGCGCAGCATGGGGATCTGGAGCGGGCTCTCGCGGTAGGCATAGTGCGTGAACAGGCCCAGGAAGCGCCGCTCGCCAACGACCTCGCCGTCCTCGGAGTAGCGCTTCACGCCGACGTAATCGAGGTATGAGGGCCTATGCACGGTCGCGCGCGAATTGGCCTTGGTGACGACGAGCAGGTTGGGGGCGCGAGCGAGCGCGAGCGCTTTGGGTGTGAGCTTGGTGAAGGGCCTCTTCGGCCGCCGGCGAAGGATTCCGAGCCCGGAGTCCTCCACCGCCTGCAGCCCCATATCGCCGTCGCGCTCGATCAGGTCGTACTCGCGGTAGCCCAGAAAGGTGAAGTGGCCGTCGGCGAGCCAACGCATGAGCTCGATGCCCTCCTCGATCTCCGCCTGGTCGACCCTGCGTGGGGGCCGCTGTTGGAACTCGCGGTCGAGATCCTGAGTGCGGCGGCGCATCGCTCCCCAGTCCTTGACGGCCGCGGTGACATCGCCGATTACCCGCTCGATCTCCTTGCGCAGCCGCTCGCGACTGGAGGGGTCGTCGTCGTAGGTGACCTCGGCGTGCAGGATCGACTCGTTGGGTGCGTCGGGCTCCGCGGCGGCTGGCTCGAACACCTCCTCGAGCCGGCCCTGGTCGTCGCGGCGGACGCTCATCACGGGGTGGATGACCAGGTTGATCGAGTAGCCCTCCCGGTTGAGCTCCATCGTCACGGAGTCCACGAGGAAGGGCATGTCGTCCGAGACGATGTCGACGACGGTGAAGGGCGAGCGGAAGCCGTCGTCGTCGCTTGGGTTGTAGACCCGGACCTTGGCCTCGTCCGGTCTACGCTCCTGCGCCAGGCGCCAGTGGGCCAGCGCCGCGCCGCACAGCTCCCGGGGACCGCGGTCGGCCATGTCCTCGGGCGGGACCCAGTGGTAGTACTGGCGCACGAAGACCTCGAACCACACGGCTTCTTCGGCGTCCAACTGCTCGCGGGCCCGGCCGCATACGGACTCGATCAGCTCAGACTCGAGGCCTTCGGTCTTTACCGCCACTCAGACATCACTCTTCCATGATGGACCCTACCCCTCTCGGAATGCGGGCACGCTGACGAGGGTCTTTGGGGGCGGCTTGAAGGCTGGATTGAGTGGGGCCGGAGGATTTGGCGCGCGCCGAGGCCGCGCGGGCCCAGCTGAGCTTGACTGCGCTTGGGGCAGGGCGGGAAAAACCCTTCCCAACCCAAGCATGAGCGGAAGGCGGGAAGGATCGTGGCCGCATAGCGGGAACTTTTCATCCCGCCATCGCGCGCGGCCCGAGCCGGGATGTATTTTGCCCGCTGTCTGCTGGCGTCCGCGCGGGGCGCCCGCGGCCGTTGATGTGCGACCGCGTGCGCCGCACTACTCTTGGTCGAGGAATGCGTCGATGGCTGCTGCCAAGCTCGGCGATCATCATCGCCGCCGCCCTGGTCTCTTTGCTGGCATTTGGGATCTCGAGCCAGGGGGTCAACACCTCGATCGACGCCGCAGTGGCTCGCGGGGTCCACCCAGTGGCGCCTGAGCTCGGCACGAAGCTGCCGGTCCTCGACTCCTCCCGCCGGGAGAGCCTGGCCAGCTTCCACGGCAAGGTCGTGATCATGAACGTGTTTGCTTCCTGGTGCACGCCGTGCGCGGCCGAGGCGCCGGTGCTGGAGAGCACCGAGCGGCGCATTGCGCCCGACAACGCGACGATCGTTGGCGTTACCTATCTCGACAACTCGAGCGACTCCGCGCAGTTTGTCCGCCAGTACCACATCTCCTATCCCGTGCTGCGCGACGTGAGCGGAAACTTCGTGCGCGCGTTTGGGACGACGGGCGTCCCCGAGACGTTCGTGATCAATCGCAGCGGACGGATCGCAGCGCTGCGCCGCTTCCAGGTCACCAGCCAGTGGCTCGACTCCGCGCTCGAGCCGCTGCTCGGACATAAGGTGTGAGATTCAAGGCTCTCACGCTGGTCGTCGCGCTCGTGCTGGTGCCGCTGCTCCCGCCCGCCCAGGCGCTCGGCGCGGCGCGTCCCCGCACCTCGCTCACCGCCGTAGAGAGCGATCTCATGTGCGTGGCCTGCCACGAGCCGCTGGCCGTCTCCCAGTCGCCCGAGGCCGCGTCCGAGCGGCAACCTGGCCTCGCACCTGATCTCGCTCGGCCACACCAAGGCTCAGATCGAGCGGGTGATGGTGGCCCAGTACGGCCCCTCGGTGCTCGCAAAGCCCCCCGCCAAGGGCTTCAACCTCGCCGTGTACCTGCTGCCCCCGGTCGCTGTGCTGATCGGCGTGGCGATCGTGGGGTTCGCGCTCGCGCGGTGGCGGCGGTCCAAGCGCTCCGAGGAACCCGCCGCGGCGCTCACGCCGCTCGGGGCGGGCGATGCGCGGCGGCTGGAGGAAGACCTCGCGCGCTTCAAGGGCTGAAGAGCCCATCCAGACTCTTGACGGCTACATCGAGTCCGGCGCGCTCACGCCCAGCAGCCCCAGGGAGGTCCCGATCGCGCGTCCTGCGGCAGCCGACAGGGCGATGCGGAAGCTCTCGACCGGCTCGGGCTCGGCGCCGAGGACCCGACAGTCGCGGTAGAAGGCCGTGAACTCCTGCGCGAGCTCGAGCGCGTAGGCCGCGATCCGGTGGGGCCCACGGCGCTCCCCCGCCTCGGCGATCTCGTCGGGGAAAGAGGCGAGCTTCTTGATCAGGTCGCGCTCGGCGTCTTCGAGCGGGCCGCTCCCCCAGCCGGCGCCCGGGGCCAGCGCCGCCTCGAGCCGCTCGTCGTCGACGCGGCGCAGTATCGAGGCGATCCGCGCGTGCGCGTACTGGACGTAATACACCGGATTCTCCGCCGACTGGCGCCGGGCCAGCTCGAGGTCGAGGTCGAGCGTGCGGTCGTGCGAGGAGCGGAGCATGAAGAACCGCGTGCGCGTCGACGCCGATCTCGTCGAGCAGCTCGTCCAACGTTACGAAGGCGCCACGGCGCTTGGACATGGCAGCGCGCTCCGAGCCCTCTACGAGGTGGACGAACTGGATCAGCGGGGCCTCGATCGCGTCGGGATCGCCCAGGAGCGCCGCGGCGGCCGCCTTCAGCTCGCGCACGTAGCCGTGGTGATCTGAGCCGAGCGGGTTCAGCTGGAGCTCGAAGCCGCGCCGCCGCTTGTTGACCATGTAGGCGAGGTCGGAGGCGAGGTAGGTTGGTTCGCCGTTCGAGCGCACCACCACGCGGTCCTTGTCGTCGCCGAACGCGGTCGTGCGCATCCACACCGCGCCCTCGGAGCGGTACAGGTCGCCCCCGCTCTCGAGCTGGGCCAGCACCTCGTCCAGGGCGCTGGGGGATCCCTCGTGCAGCGTCCGCTCCAAGAAGAAGTTGTCGAAGCGCACCCCGTAGCGCTCGAGCGTCCGCTTGATCTGCGCGAGCAGCAGCTCCACGGCGGCGTGGGCCACCAGGTGCGCGTCTAGTTGCGCCGCGCCGGGAATCGAGGCCGCCAGCTCGGCCACGTAGTCGCCCTCGTAACCGCCCGAGGGCACCTCCTCGCCGCGCGCGCGGGCCCTCACCGAGGCGCCCAGCAGCTCGATCTGGTTGCCGGCGTCGTTGAAGTAGTACTCGCGCGAGACGATGTGGCCGTAGTGCTCGAGGATTCGGGCCAGAGCGTCGCCGTAGGCCGCGTGTCGGCCGCTGGCGGCGACGAGCGGGCCCGTCGGGTTGGCCGAGACGAACTCGATCAGGATCCGCTCGGAGGCCTCTACCTGACCGGCGCCGAACCGCTCGCCGGCGGCGACGATGTCGCGCAAGGCGCCGCGATACCAGGAGTCGGACAAAAAGAGGTTGAGGAAGCCCGGACCCGCCACCTCGGTGCGCTCGAGCAGATCGCCCAGCTCCCGGCGCAGCTCGCGCGCGAGCAGCTCGGCGATCTTGGGAGGCCCCTCGCGCAGCGCAGGCGCGAGCAGCAGCGCCGCGTTGGTCGCGTAGTCGCCCTGGGCGGCGTGCTTGGGCCGCTCGAGCCGCAGCGACGGGCGAAGGCTCGCTGCCGTCGCCCCGCACAGACGCCGTGGCCTGCGAGACGGCGTCACGCAGCTGCTGTAGCGGGGCCGGAGCTTGCTCGGCGCGGCTCGTCATGGGGTCTCAGTAGTGGTAGGGCTCACCCGCCAGGATCTTATGGCCCCGGTAGAGCTGCTCCAGCAGGACGACCCGCGCGAGCTGGTGCGGAAGCGTGAGCGGGCCGAGGGAGAGGCGATGGTCGACGCCCTCGAGCTCGAGCCCGAACGGCCCGCCGACCACGAAGCAGAGATCCGTCGCCGCTCTGGCGCCGCGCCTCCAGGAAGCGCGCTGAAGGCGACCGAGTCCATGGCCTCCCCGTCGCGGTGCAGCAGCGACGTGAAGCTCCGCCCGGGGACCCTCCGCGACGCCTGGTCGTCCTCGCGCACCTCGATCAGCTCGAGCCGCGTGTAGCGGGCGAGCAGCCTCTCGTAGTGCTGGACGTCGTCGAGAAACGGCAGCGCGCAATCTGCCCACGGCGACCACGACGATCCGCACGATGGGATACTAGGACCCATGGACGACCCAGGCGCGCCCGACCGGCGCATCAACATCCACTTCTCGCCCGAGCACATGGGCGGCGCCTACGCGAACTTCGCCAACGTGAGCCACTCCGACTACGAGTTCACGATCACGTTCGCGCGCGTCGACCACGAGGTCGAGGAGGAAGAGGTTCCGGGAGTCGTCGTTTCGCGGATCAACCTGTCGCCCAGGTTCATGCGCGAGCTGATCGACGCGATGCAGGACAACTACTCGAAGTGGCAGACCCGCGAGGGGATCAAGAACCTCCCCGAGTTTGGGGGTCGCGGCGAGACGGCCGGAGGAGGAGGAGGAGTAGGAGTAGTAGCGGGGCTCCCGGAAACGCTCAAACGTCTCCGGTCGACCCCTGGCCGCGAACGCCACCGCGGCGCCGATCCGCTCGGCGGTCGAGGGATGGCTGGCGAGCAGGGCCTGCAGCCACCGCGGTGGGTCGATGTCGGCGAGGTTCTGCAGCGCGATGCGGCGCTCGAACGAGACGAACGCCTCTGGCGCCCGCGTCAGCTCGAGCGAGTAAGCGTCCGCGCGGCGCTCGATCGCGCGCGAGAGCCGGCTACCGATCACCCCGACGGGGGCGGAGACGAGGCCCGCCGCGAGCGCGAGCCCCGGCAGCGCCTCGGGAGTGCCCGGCTCTCCCGGTAACAGGCGGCTCAGGCGGGCCGTCGCCAGCGCGGCGGGGGCTGCGACGATCGCCGCGTAGGCGAGCCCGCGCCTGACGTCGCGTGGCGCACGTGCGCGAGCTCGTGCGCCACCACTCCGCGGACCTCGTCGCGCCCGTAGCGGTCGAGCAGCGTGTCGAACAGGACCACGCGCTTGGTTGGACCGAGGCCGGTCACGTAGGCGTTTGCGGCGTTGGTGCGGCGGCTCGCGTCGACCGCGTAGACCTCGCCCACGGCGACGCCGGCCGCGCCGGCGAGCTCGAGCACGTCCGAGCGCGTCTCCCCTTCGGGCAGAGGGTCGAAGTCGTTGAAGATCGGATCCAGCGCGACCGGGCCCAAGAGCGCGACCAACGCGCCGAAGCCGACCGCGCCGCCCGCCGCCACTAGCCACCAGCCCCGCGGGTAGCGGCGCGTGGCCGCGGTCACCGCGCCGCCGCCGGCCGCCGCAAAGCCCATCTCGATCGCCGCCCCCTTGAGCGTGTCGGCGGCCCAGCCCGCGCCAGCTACTGGGTCGCCAGGCCGGCCGCGAGCGCCCGCCGGCGCGCCAGCGCCGAGATCGGCAGCGTGCCGACCGTCGTGAGCAACGCCATGCCCGCCCCGGCGGCGGCGCCACCCGCAAACGCGCGCGAGCGCAGCACGCGCAGGGCCCGAGGCGGGCGCACGGCCACGCCCGCGACCGCCGCCAGCTGGAGCGCGCCGCCAGCCGCGGCGAGCCCCAGCTGCGGCCGGGCAAACCGCGCTCCACGCTCGAGTCTCCTCCGGCGAGAAGTAGGCACGGAGGTCCACGGGGGCCGGACGTCGCGGCACCGGACGCGGGCGCAGCAGACGCACCGCGAGCTCGGCCGTGCCGGCGACGAGGGCCAGTGCTCCCAGTAGGTCACGACACAGGGGATTGCGCATGGGAGAGACTGTAGGACCCGTGCGGGTTGCGGTCGTCTCGGACATCCATGGCAACCGCCAGGCGTTCGAGGCGGTGCTCGACGAGATCGGGGAGTCCTCGTGCGAGGAGATGTGGTGCCTGGGAGACCTCGTGGGCTACGGCGCCGACCCCGACGTGTGCGTCGAGCTCGCTCGCAACCATGCCGCGATCTGCCTGGCCGGGAACCACGACCTGGTCGTCCGCGGCGACCTGCCGCTGGAGGAGTTCTCGCGCGGGGCGGCGGTCGCCGCCCAGTGGACGCAGCGGACGATCTCCGCCGCAGACCCGCGCGTACCTCCAGGACCTCGAGCCGGCCTGTCTCGAAGAGGAGGCGGGCCTCTACCACGCGAGCCCCCGCGACCCGGTGTGGGAGTACGTGCTCTCCCCCCTGCAGGCCGAGCTCTGCCTCGACGTCCAGGAGCACCGGGTCTGCCTGATCGGGCATTCGCACGTGGCGCTTTCGTTCTCGCGCAGCGAAGGCTCGGCGGCTACCGGGCAGACCCGGGGGGCCGGCGAGGATTTGGAGGTCGCGGAGGGCGAGTGGCTGATCAACCCCGGCAGCGTCGGCCAGCCGAGGGACGGGGATCCGCGAGCCGCCTGGCTCGAGCTCGATACTCGGCACCTGGCGTGCCTCCTTCAGGCGAACCGAATACGACATCGAGGGCGCGGCGGATGCGATCCGCGCCGCGCGGCTGCCCGTCGTCGCTGGCCGAACGCCTGGCCTACGGGCAGTAGCGCGCGGCCACTTGGACTAACGCGACTCCAACAACCCAAGCCTCTAAAGTCATCGCGCGGATGCGCCTTGCGCCCCGCGCACTTTCTGCTGGCCCGATTGCCGCGCTCGCCATCTCTCTCGCCGCCTGCGGGAGCTCTGCCGGCCTGCTCTCAGGCCAGCAGGCGTCGTCGCTGAGGACCTCGCTCGACCAGGTGCAGACCGCGCTGGATCAGCACAACTGCAGCGTGGCCGAGTCCAACGCGATCGCGCTCGAGTCGGCCATTGCGCGGCTCCCCAGCTCGGTGAACGGGACCGTGCGCAGCAGCCTCGTGCAGGGCGTGAACACCGTGAAGCGGCTCGTCGCCCAGGACTGCGCACGGCGCCCAGCCACGCAGCCTCAGACCACTCACCACGCAAACCGTCACCGAAACCACCACGACTACCACTCCGCCACCCAAGACGACCACCACGCCTGCAACGACCCCGACGCAGCCGGGTAGTACAACTACTCCGACGCCTCCCGGCCACGGCCATGGAAAGGGGCACGGCAACGGCAAGGGCAACGGCAATGGCAATGGGCAACGGAGGCGGCGATCCGACCACCACGAGCACGCCGACCACGCCCACCACGCCATGACGACGCGTAACCACTGAGCCGCTTAATCGAACATGGCGACGAGCACTACAACAATCGCGGGGCGCTACAGGCTCGACAGCCGGCTGGGGGTCGGGGGAATGTCCACTGTCTACCTCGCCTTCGACCAGCGGCTCGAGCGGTCGGTCGCGGTCAAGCTGCTCGCCGAGCACCTCGCCGATGATCCCGCGTTCGTGTCGCGGTTCCGGCGGGAGGCGCTGTCGGCCGCCCGGCTAGTGCACCCCAACATCGTCCAGGTCTTCGACTTCGGCTTCGACGAGGCCCAGCACCAGCACTTCATCGTGATGGAGCACGTGTCCGGCCGCTCCTGCGCGGAGCTGCTGCGGGACCGAGGCCGACTCGAGGTCGACGAGGGCGTCGAGATCATCGCCCAGGCGTGTCGCGGGCTCGACTACGCCCACCGCAACGGCGTCATCCACCGCGACGTCAAGCCCGGCAACCTGCTCGTCTCAGACGCCGAGGTGGTCAAGCTCGCCGACTTCGGCATCGCCCGCGCGACCGATCAATCGAGCATCACCCAGGTCGGCTCGGTGCTCGGCACGGCCGCCTACCTCGCGCCCGAGCAGGCGCGGGGAGAGGAGGCCGGACCGCGCGCCGACATCTACTCGCTGGGGGTCGTCACCTATCAGCTGCTCTCGGGTCGCCTGCCCTACGAGGCTACTTCGCTGACCGAGCTGGCGCTCAAGCAGCAGCGCGAGGCGCCGATGCCGCTCGAGCGGCTCAACCCGCAGGTTCCGCGTACGCTCAGCCTCGCGGTGGCGATGGCGCTCGCGCTCGAGAAGTCGCGCCGGCCCGTCGACGCTGCGGCCTTCGCCGAGGCCCTGCGCGCCGGTGCCCGCGGGATCGACCCCTTCACCGTCGTGACGCGCCACCACGGGCCGCTCGAGCGCCGACGCCCCGACCGCGCACCTCCCCACGGCGGCAACGAGCATACGCGCCACCGCCCTCGCCGCGCCAGGCGGAGACCGCCGCCACCCGGCTCTCGGATCGCCCGCCGGGGCTGCCGCGTGACCGCCCGCCCGCGCCGCGGACCTGGCAGCCGCCGCCTCGCCGCAAGGGCAGCTTGGGCCGCGCGATCCGGCGCACCGTCATCGTGCTGCTGCTGCTGTTCATTCTCGCCGCGGCGATCTTCGCCGCGGTCGAGCTCTCGTCGAACTCGTCCTCGATCCACTTCCAAAGCGTGGTCGCACACGACGCCCACCAGGCGATCAACCAGGTGCGCTCGATTATCGGCGACGACTCGAAGTAGGCGCCCGACCCGGAGCTGCCCCAGCCCGTAGTGCGTCAGCTACCTCCGTAAGCCTGCCGGCCTTGATTGCGGCGCGCAGGTCGTCCATCAACCGCGCGACGAAGTTCAGGTTGTGCAGCGTAAGGAGACGCACAGCGGTGAGCTCGCCGGCCCGTATGAGGTAGTGCAGGTAGGCGCGCGAGTAGCCGCCCGCGCAGGCCTGACAGCCGCAGCCCTCGAGGATCGGCTCGCGCGCATCGCTGAAGCGCCCCTTGGCCAGGTCCATGCGCCAGCGCGCCCCGGGGTCGGGAACGAGGGCCACGCCGTGGCGGCCCAGGCGCGTGGGGATCGCGCAGTCGAACGTGTCGACGCCGAACTCGACGCCCGCGATGAGGTCGTCGACGTCCCCGATCCCGAGCAGGTGGCGCGGCCGCTGCGGCGCGTGGCGCGCGAGCTCGCGCACCGTGAAGGCGACGACCTCGCGCATCTGCTCCTTGTCCGCCCCGAGCGAGCCGCCGATCGCCAAGCCCTCGCAGGGCGCGCCGGCGACGGCCTGCGCCGACTCGGTCCGCAGGTCCTCGTAGACGCCGCCCTGGACGATGCCGTACACGGCCTGTTCGGGCGGGCCTTGCTGTGCGTGCCACCGCAGGCAGCGCGCCAGCCAGCGGTGAGTGCGCTCGGTCGAGCGCGCGGTGTACTCACGCGTCGCGTGAAACGGCGTGCACTCGTCGAATGCCAGTGCGATGTCCGAGCGCAGCGCCGCCTGGACGGCCATCGAGCGCTCCGGGGTCAGAAACCGCTCCTGCCCGTCGAGGTAGGAGCGAAAGCGAACCCCCTCCTCTTCGATCGCGAGCAATGCCCCGCCCGCTTCCTCCGATGAGCGGGGCCTGCGGCGGGACGCAGCGCGTCCCTTGATCTCGTCGGCCACGGTCCCGTGGCCCATCGAGAAGACCTGAAAGCCGCCCGAGTCGGTGATGATCGCCCGCGGCCAGCGCATCAGCTCGTGCAGTCCTCCCAGCTCCTCCACCAGCTCCGGGCCCGGGGCCAGCAAGAGGTGGAAGGTGTTACCGAGGATCAGCTCGTAGCCGAGGGCGAGCACCTCCTCGGACGCAAGGCCCTTGACCGCGCCCCTGGTCGCGAGCGGGACGAAGGCCGGCGTGGCCACGTTGCCGTGCGCCAGCTCGAGCGTCCCGGCGCGCGCCAGGGAGCGCGCGTCGCGGGCTTCGATCCCGAACAGATCTACGAGGCGCTGCCTTCGATCGTCTTCTGCTCCCCGGAGCCAACGGAGATCGCCACCTTGTGCGGCTTGCGCTCCTCGGGCTTGGGGATGTGGACCTCGAGCACGCCGCGATCGAAGTTGGCCTTGATCGCCTCGGCGTTTACGCCCTCCGGGACGGTCAGCGACCGCCTGAACGAGCCAGAGGCGCGCTCTACGCGGAAGAACCCTTCCTTGCGCTCCTCATGCTCTGACTTGCGCTCGCCCGAGATCGTCAGGACGTTGTCCTCGAGCTCGACCTTGACGTCATCCTCGGAGAGGCCCGGAAGGTCGGCGCGGAGGACGAAGTCGTCCTTTTTCTCGACGAGGTCCATCGCCGGCAGCCAGCGACGGGACCCGTCGGTGCCGCCATTCGGCAGCGGGGAATCAAACAACGTGTTGAAGAGCCTGTTCATCTCGCTCTGAAGGGTATTCAGCTCGCGTACAGGCTCCCAGCGGATAAGTGCCATCAAAAACCTCCAATAGAGGAACCTTTTACTACGCACTCAAGTATAAAATCTAAGTCGAGTCTTGTCAACTTTATAGATGGACCGGGGCCGCGCATGCGCGGCCCCGCCGCCGCGCACATGTGCGCGGCGGGCCCCGGCACATGTGCCGGGGGCTACGAGATCAATGAGGCGCCCGTCATCGCGTCGGGCTGGTCGATTCCGAGCATCTGCAGGACCGTCGGGGCGACATCGGCCAGCACGCCCCCGTCGCGCAGCTCCAGGCCCTCCACGGTGACGATCAGTGGAACCGGGTTCAGCGAGTGGGCGGTATTTGGGCTCCCGTCGGGCTCGAGCATGTTGTCGGCGTTGCCGTGGTCGGCGGTGACAACGCACGCGCCTCCATCGCGGTGGACCACCTCGACGACATCTTTGAGGCACGAGTCCACGGTTTCAACGGCCCGCACGGCCGCCTCGATCACTCCCGTGTGCCCCACCATGTCCGGGTTGGCGAAGTTCACGAGCCCGAAGGTCGGGCGCTCCTGCGACCACGCCGAGACGAATTCCCGCGCCGCCTCTCGCGCGCTCATCTCGGGCTTGTGGTCGTAGGTGGGCACGTCGCGCGGCGAAGGCACTAACACGCGTCGCTCGCCGTCCTGCGGGTCCTCCTCGCCGCCCCCGAAGAAATAGGTCACATGGGGATATTTCTCGGTCTCGGCGACGTGCAGCTGGTGCAGGTCCCTGCGCGCCAGCTCGAGCGGCAGGGTGGTCACGGGCCGCTGCGGCGGGAACGCGACCGGGTAGGGCCAGCCCTCCTCATACTCGGTCATGGTCGCGTAGCGCTGCACCGGGGGGGCACCGCCGCGGTCGACCACGGTGAAATCTGGCTCGGCCAGCGCGCGCGTGAGCTCTCGCATGCGGTCCGGCCTGAAGTTGAACGCGAAGACCGAGTCCTGTGCGCGGATGAGGCCCTCGTCCCCGACCAGGACGGGCTTGATGAACTCGTCGGTCTCGCCGCGCTCGTACGCGTTCCTGGCCGCCTCGGAGCCGCTCGCGGCGCGGTGTTCGGCGCGCCCGTGGATCAGGAGGTCGTACGCGGTCTGGATCCGCTCCCACCGGCTGTCGCGATCCATGGCGTAGTAGCGGCCGACCACCGAGGCGATGCGCCCGGCGCCCGGCCGCGGCCATCCACTCGGCGACTGTCTCCAGGTATCCCGCGCCCGACTCGGGCAGCGTGTCGCGGCCGTCCGTGAAGGCGTGCAGCACGAGGTCCGGGACGTCCATCTCGGCCCCCAGCTCGATCAGCGCGCGCAGGTGCCCGAATCCTGAGTGGACGCCGCCGTCGGAGACGAGCCCGATCAGGTGGACCCGCTCGGCGCCTCCGAATGCCTCCCGCAGAACCTCGTTGGACCGAAACTCGTCATGCGCGATCGCCGCGTCGATCCGGGTCAGGTCCTGCATCACGACCGCCCCCGCGCCCAGGTTGAGGTGTCCCACCTCCGAGTTGCCCATCTGACCTTCCGGCAGCCCCACGGCCGCACCGGCGGTCTCCAGAGTCGTGTGCGGGTAGCGCGACCACAGCCCGTCGAATACCGGCGTGTTCGCCTGGGCGATGGCGTTGCCGGGGCCGGCCGGCGCGAGCCCCCACCCGTCGAGCACGATCAGCGCCGCCGCCCGCACCGGCAGACGCGCGGGACCGGCGGAGAGGGTCATCCCCGAGCCGCGGCCACGATCTCCGCGAACGCTTCGGGGTCGAGGCTCGCCCCTCCGACCAGCGCCCCATCCACGTCGGGCAGAGCGAGCAGCTCCGCGGCGTTCTCGGGGTTGACGCTGCCGCCGTAAAGGAGCGCGCGGCCTGGGCCTGATCGGGCGAGCGGTCGGCGATGAGCGCGCGGATGAACGCGATCGCCTCCTGCGCCTGCTCGGGGGTGGCGACCTGCCCGGTGCCGATCGCCCATACCGGTTCGTAGGCGATCACGACCTCTGCGAGGCGCTCGTATTCGATCGCGATGCAGGTCCTCCCAGACCTGGTGGCGGAGCTTGCGCTCGGTGTCACCGCGCTCGCGCTCCTCCTCGGTCTCGCCCACGCAGAGGATCGGGACGAGCTGTGCCTCGAGCGCGGCCCGGACCTTGAGCTGTAGCTCGCGGTCGGTCTCCGCGAAGTAGGCCCGGCGCTCCGAGTGCCCCAGGATCACGCCGTCGACGCGGACCTCCTGCAGCATCGGCGGCGATACCTCGCCGGTGAAGGCGCCTCCGGGGGCGTGGTGCATGTTCTGGGCATAGACCTTCACGCCCGAGCCGGCCACCGCCTCGACCACCGCATGGAGCGCGAGGAAGGGCGGGCAGACCCCGACCTCGACCGTGTCGCCCTCATCGAGCCGGGGCAGGAGCCGTCGCACGAACTCGCGCGCCTGCGCCACTGTCTTGTGCATCTTCCAGTTGCCCGCGACGAGCGGCGTGCCGCGCTGCCCGTTCACTGCAGCGCCTCCACCCCGGGCAGGGAGCGGCCCTCGAGCAGCTCGAGCGCGGCCCCGCCTCCCGTCGAGACGTGGGTGAGTCGGTCGGCGAGGCCAAATCTGGAAAGCGCCGCGGCCGAGTCCCCGCCGCCCGCGACCGTGATCCCCGGGCGCGGTCGGCGATCGCCTCGGCCACCGCCCGCGTCCCCGCGGCGAAGGGCTCTAGCTCGAAGGCGCCCATGGGACCGTTCCAAAACACGGTCCCCGCGCGCGCGATCGCCTCGCCGTAGGCCGCCGCGGTGCGCGGCCCGATGTCCAAGCCCATCATCCCGTCGGGGACGTCCACGCCGTCGATGACCGCTGGCTGTGCGTCGTCGGCCATCCTGTCCGCCACCACGAGGTCCTGGGGGAGCTCGAGCGGGCCCCGTGCTTCTCCACGCGAGCAGTTCGCGCGCGAGCTCGACGTCCTGCGCCTCGCACAGCGAAGACGCCGACCTCGTGCCCGCCCGCGGCCAGGAAGGGAAAGGCCATCGCGCCGCCGATGAGAACGGCTTCGGCGCGTTCGCTGAAGCGGGCTATGACGCCGATCTTGTCTGCGACCTTCGCGCCTCCGAGTACGGCGACGAGCGGCCGCGCAGGGTCGCCCAGCAGGTCCGTGAGCACCTCTCACCTCGCGTTCGAGCAGTAGCCCCGCGGCTCGCCGAGGTATGAGCTCGGCGACGCCCACCGTGGAGGCGTGGGCTCTGTGGGCCGCCCCGAAGGCGTCGTTGACGTAGGCGTCCGCGAGCTCGGCCAGACGCTACGCCAGCTCGGGGTCGTTCTTGGTCTCACCTGGCTCGAAGCGCACGTTCTCCAGCACCAGTACGTCGCCGCGGCTACCAGATTGTCCGAGAACGCCCGAACGTCTTCGCCGACGACCCCGGGCGCGAGCGTGACGTCGGCGGTGGTCAGCTCAGACAGGCGGTCGGCGGCGGGTCGCAGCGACAGCTCGGGCTCGCGGTCGGCGGGACGCCCCAGATGCGAGGCCATGACGAGGCGGGCGCCGCGGGCGCGCAGCGCGTCGATCGTCTGAGCGAGGCGCGGATGCGGGTGTCGTCCGTGACGCGACCCGTGCTCGAGGGGACGTTGAAGTCGACGCGCAACAACACGCGCGTATCGCCGATGTCCGCCGAGGTCGCGCAGCGTCTTCATCTTTCCGCGCCTCGGCGGCCGCTTTCACAGCATCCTCTGGACGAGATCCGCGATGCGGTTCGAGTAGCCCCACTCGTTGTCGTACCACGCGATCGCCTTGACCATCGTGCCGTCCATTACCGCGGTCAGGCTGGGAGTCGACGATCGAAGAGGCGGGATTCTTGACGATGTCGATTGAAACGATGGGGTCCTCGGTGTAGGCGAGGATGCCTTCGAGGGGACCGACGGCGGCCTGTTCAATGCGGCGTTGACCTCTTGATGCGGTCTCCCGCTCGGCCTCGAGCGTGAGGTCGACCACGCTGCCCGTGGGCAGCGGAGCGCGGATCGAGAAGCCGTTGAGCTTGCCGTTTAGCTCGGGAATCACCAGCCCTATCGCCTTGGCCGCGCCGGTCGAGGTGGGGATCAGGTTGATCGCGGCCGCGCGCGCCCGACGCAGGTCACGGTGGGGCATGTCCTGGAGTCGCTGGTCGGCGGTGTAGGCATGGATCGTCGTCATCAAGCCCGTGCCTGATTCCCACCGTCTCGTGGATGACCTTCGCCAGCGGGGCGAGGCAGTTGGTGGTACAGGAGGCGTTCGAGATCACGTCGTGGCGCTGCCGGTCGTAGACCTGCTCGAAGTTGACGCCGAGCGCGACCGTCACGTCAGGGTCGGTCGCCGGCGCCGAGATCACGACCTTCTTCGCCCCTGCCTCGAGATGCTTGGCGGCGTTCTCGCGGTCGGTGAATAGCCCCGTGGACTCGATCACGACGTCCACGCCGAGCTCACCCCAGGGCAGCGCGGCGGGGTCGCGCTCGGAGAGCACCCGGATCTCGTCACCGTCGATGCGGATGCCCGCGTCCGCGACCCCCACGGTGCCCGGAAACGGCCCGTAGTTGGAGTCGTACTTGACCAGGTGGGCGATGGTCGGCGGGTCGATGAGGTCGTTGACCGCCACCCACTCGATCCCCGCGCCGCGCTCGTACGCCGCCCGGAAGACATTCCGGCCGATCCGTCCGAAGCCGTTGATCCCAACCCGTACCGCCATTGGCCTCCCGTCCTAGGTCCTATGGGTGGGACAAAAACAAAGCCGACCGGTGGTGGCTACCCGTGTCGGCGGGCGAAGCGTAGCTCACCGGCGGCTACCACCTCGACGCGAAGCCCGTCTGGATCGCGCATGTAGGCGGCGTAGTACCCCTCTCCGTACTGCGGCCGGGGGCCCGGCGGCCCGTCGTCGGAGCCCCCGTGCGCAAGCCCCGCTTTGTAGGCGGCATCGACCGCGACCCTGCCGGTGGCCTGTAGCGCCACGTGGCCATATTCGGGGGCGGGGGAGCGGCCCCGCATGGCGATCCACAGCACCGGTCCCTCCAAGCCGTAGGCGACGGCGTGATCGGTGGACAGGACGCGCCGGATGCCCAGCGGGAAGGTGATCGCGTCATAGAAGCGGGCCGAGCGCGCGAGGTCTGAGACCTCAAAGCCGACGTGGTCGATCATCGGTCGCGATCGTATGTGGGTGGGCGGTCAGACCGGCTCTATGGCGACCGGCGCCGCGGCGCTCAGATCGGGCGCGCCACGTCGCGGTTGGAGGCCTCGGCCAGATAGTCCTCGGACCCTCGGTAGCGACGCGCCAGGTCGCGCGCGATCGTGACCGAGCGATGGCGGCCCCCAGTGCACCCGATCGCCACCACGAGATGGGCCTTGCCCTCCGTCAGGTATTGGGGCAGCAGAAAATCGAGCAGCGGGAACAGAAGGTCGTAGAAGGCGTCCAGCGCGCCGTCGCGGTTGATGAACTCGCGCACCTGCGGGTCGTCGCCCGTGAGCGGGCGCAGGTCGGGCTCGTAGTAGGGATTGGGCAAGAAGCGGACGTCGAACATCAGGTCGGCGTCGCGAACGGGGCCGTACTTGAAGCCGAAGCTCTCGAAGGTGATCGCGAGGCGGCCCTTGCGCGTCGGCAGAAGCTCCTCGGCGAGCTTGCGCCGGAGCATCGCCGCGGTCAGGCCCGTCGTGTCGATCACGAAGTCGGAGCGATGTCGGAGCGGCAGCACGAGTTCGCGCTCGCGCTCGATCCCCTCGACGATGCTGCCCGTCGGAGCCAGGGGATGGCGGCGGCGTGTTTCCTTGTAACGGGTCAGAAGCGTCTGCTCGTCGGCCTCGAGGAACAGCACGCGATGGGGCACCCCGCTCGAGCGCAGATCGTCGAGGATCGTCTCCAGCCCCTCGAAGTAGCTCCCGCCGCGGACGTCGGAGACGACGGCCGCGCGGGCCACCTTGGAGCCCTCGTGGCGGAAGAGCTCGACCAGCGAGCGGATCATCTCCGAGGGCAGATTGTCGACGCAGAAGTACCCCTCGTCCTCGAACGCCGCCATCGCCGTCGATTTGCCGGCACCCGAGAATCCGGTGATGATCACCAGGTCCTTGAACGCGCGCCGCGCCGCCGCGGCAGGCTCTGGTGTGGACTCGAGCTCCGCGTCGGCCGTGGGCGTCGTGGTCGACTTCATACCCCCAAGCTTGACGGGTGCGTCACACGAACGCCACCCTGCACCCGTGGATACGGCGGGCCCGGCGCCCCGGTCAAGCCCGAGGCGCCGGTTGCAACGTGCCTGCGATCAGCCCGCCGATCGCGACGTGCGCCTGCCTCCCGAACGGGCGCCAGACGACGATGCCCGGCTCGAACTCGAGGCTCGACGCCGCCGCGGTCGCGGCTGCTCGGGCTCATCCTGCTGGCTCGAGCGTCGACGCCGTCGTGCGCGAGGCTGCTCCTCGGGCTCCTCCTCGGGCTCTTGGCGATCCCGCGGGTGGAAGCAGGCGACCTCGACGACGAGCAGGTCGAGCGCCTGGGTCAGGCGCTCATGGCGCTCGAGGATCGAATGGAGGAGCTCAAGGACATCTTCGAGCTCGAGGATCGAGACCTCAACCTTAACCTCGGTCCGCTCGGCAACCTGCTCGACAGCTAACGCCTCACACCCCGGTCTTGTGGAGCTCTCTGTAGAGCTCTCGCGCGAGCTTGCCCGGCATCCCGGGGACCGCCGCGAGCTCCTCGCGCGAGGCGGCGAGGACGGCGTCGGGAGAGCCGAAATGGGAGAGCAACGCGCGTTTGCGGACCGGTCCGACGCCGGGCAAGCCGTCCAGAATCGAGGCGGTCATGGCGCGGTCGCGCCTGATCCGGTGGTGGGTGATCGCGAACCGGTGCGCCTCGTCGCGGATGCGCTGGAGCAGTTGCAGCTCGGGCGTGTCGTGTGGAAGCCGCAGCGGTGTCGGCCGGTCCGGTACGTAGACCTCCTCGATTCTCTTGGCGAGCGAGACGATCGTCACGCCGCGTTCGCGAAACCCGTGCAGCGCACGCAGCCCGGCCGAGAGCTGGCCCTTCCCCCCGTCGATCACGATCAGGTTGGGGAGCGCGGCGAAGCTTGGGTCGTGATCCTTGTCGTGGGGCGAGATGTCGCGCTGCTGCTCGAAGCGCGCGAGCCGGCGCGAGAGCACCTCCTCCATCGCGGCGAAGTCGTCGGGCCGGCCGACCGTCCCGGCCCCGTTCTCCCCGCCCGCGGCGGCGAACACCTTGAAACGGCGGTAGTCCGAGCGCTTCGGCGCGCCACCCTCGAACACCACCATCGAGGCGACGGTGTTGGTGCCCATCAGCGTCGAGATGTCGAAGCACTCGATCCGCAGGGGGATCGTGTCGAGCTCCAGCGCCGCCTGCAGGCCGTCGAGCGCCTCGACGCGCTGCTGACGCCGGCGCTCCGAGCGTAGTCGCTCCTGATCCAGCGCGAGGCGCGCGTTGCGCTCGGCGAGCTCCAGGATGCGGCGCTTGTCGCCGCGCTCGGGGACGCGAATCTCCACCGGGCCTCCCCGCCGCTGCGACAGTGCCCGGACCAGCGCGTCGCTCGCCTGAAGCTCCTCCTGCACCGCGAGCAAGGGGGGAATCGACATCGCGCTCGCGTAGTACTGGAGGATGAATGCCTCCGCGACCTCGCCCACGGACCCCCAGCGGCGTTGTCCAGGTAGAAGCTCTGGCGGTCCGAGAGCACCCCGTCTCGAACCTGAAAGACCTGGGCGTTGGCTTCGCCCTGCTCGACCGCGACCGCGACGGCGTCGAGCGTCCCGGTCGCCTCGTTGGCGACGCGCTGTCGCTCGAGCAGCGAGCGCACCGCGCGCAAGCGGTTGCGTTCGCGCGCGGCGTCCTCGAACCGCTGCTCGGCCGACGCCCGGCGCATCTCGCGTTCGAGCTTGCGCTCGATCTCGCGGTAGCGGCCCGATAGGAACCCGATCACGCCGTCGATCCCCTGCCGGTAGTGCTCGCGGCTGACGTACCCGACGCACGGCGCCTCACAGCGCTTGATGTAGTAGTCGAGGCACGGCGAGCCACTGCGTCGGCCGGGCTCGGGGCCTTCGCAGGTTCGGAACAAGAAGACCTTGCCGAGCACCTCGAGGGTCGCGCGCACGCGCTTGGCGTTGCTGTACGGGCCGAAGTAGGCGCGATCGCGCCGGTGGCGCTCCCGTGTGAAGTAGACGCGGGGGAACTCCTCATCGAGCGAGATCGCGATGTACGGGTATGACTTGTCGTCGCGCAGGCGGATGTTGAAGCGCGGCTTGTACTGCTTGATGAAGTTCTGCTCGGCGAGCAGCGCCTCGGACTCGGTCTGGACCACGAGCGCCTCGACGTGGTCGATCAGGGACACCAGGTCTCTGCCGCCCCGCGTGCTCGGATTCGAGAAATGGGAGGCGACGCGCTTGCGGATCGACTTCGCCTTGCCGACGTAGAGCACCCTGCCTCGCGCATCGCGGAACAGGTAGACGCCCGGCTCGTCGGGCAACTCTCGCCGCCTATCGGCGGAAACTATCGACACGGATTCGAGGATAGGGCGCGGCTGGTGACCGGCTCGTGGCGAGCGGTCACCAATCGAGGGCTCGCTCAGGCCACGTCGAAGCGATCCACGCTCATGACCTTCCCCCACGCGGCCACGAAGTCGGGCGCAAACTGCTCTGACCCGTCGTCACACGCGTACACCTCGGCGATGGCTCGGAGCTGAGAGTTCGAGCCAAAGACTATTTACGCATTTCTTCCGACTGTCAGGGTGGGGGCCGTCGGCGGCACCCCCCGTCCGGCCGGGCGGCGGCTGTTAGCGGGGCTAGCGGTACTTGCGCGCCGACCACACGACAGCGAAGGTGCCATACGCGGCGGCCACAAGCAAGAGCAGCCACACCACCCGCCCGGCCGTGGTCTCAAACAGCCGCGAGGTGGCGGTCAGGGTGAGCACCACCAAGCCGATCGAGGCATACAGCACGGCCCTCCGCCGTCCGCCAAGCGAATAGATCCCGAGCCTGTGATCGCGGTAGGAGACGTACCCGAACCAGCCGATAACCGCCAGGAAGAGGATCGAGACCGCCTGGAGCGCGAAGCTCGCTCCGTTACCGCCGCCCGGGACCAGGACCACGAGCGCGGCTATCGCCAGCACGATCGCGGTGTTGCGAGCGGCTAGAAGCATCGAAGACTGAGGTTATCTCCCCCGCCTAAGAGACAGGTTCTAACCCGCCTATCTACCGGCGCGCGCGCGCATGTATTCCGCCCAGCCCCCAGCGTAATTGCGCAGCCCCGCGTCCTCGAGAGCCACGGTCCGGCTACCGACCGCGTCAAGCAGCGCGCGGTCGTGCGAGACGAGCAGCACGGCGCCCGGAAAGGCGGTCAGCGCCTGCTCGAGCGCCTCACGACTGGCGAGGTCGAGGTGGTTCGTGGGCTCGTCCAGGACCAGCACGTTCGCTCCCGAGCCGACCAGGATCGCGAGCGAGAGGCGGCGGCGCTCGCCGCCCGAGAGCACGGCAAGCGGCTTCTCGGCCTCCTCTCCGGAGAACAGGAACCTGCCGAGCAGAGCGCGCGCCTTCGCCGGCACCAGACCCGTCGCGCGTTGAGCCGCTTCGAGCACGGTGCGGGCATCGCCCACGCTGAGCTCGTCCTGCTGGGAGAGGAAGCCGACCTTGACGTTGTGGCCGGTTCTGAGCTTGCCTCGCGCGACGGGGCCGCCGTCGGCGTCCGCCGCCGTTGCGAGCCCGCGGAGCCCTGCGAGGGTCTCAATCAGCGTTGTCTTTCCCGCCCCGTTGGGGCCGACCAGCGAGATGTGCTCGCCGCGTTCGAGCCACAGTTCGCCGTCGTCGAGCAACACACGCCCGTCGACCTCGATATGGCCGTCGAGCAGCTCGAACACGACCCGCCCCGTGCGCTGGGGCCGTTGAAATTCGAACTCGAGCTCCTTGCGGGCGGCCGGCCGGCGCGACGTGCGGTCGATCTTGGCGAGCTTGCGAGCGCGCGACTTGGCCTGGCGCGCGCGAGTCCCAGCGCGGAAGCGCGTGACGAACCGCTCCAGCCGCTCGATTTCCGCCTGCTCACGCTCGCTCGCCCGGCCCAGTGCGAGCTCGCGCGCGGCCTTCTCCCGGCGCCAAGCGTGCCAGGGACCCGCAAAATACTTGCCCCGGCCCGCTTCCAGCTCGAGCACCGACGTCGCGACGGCCTCCAGAAACCAACGGTCGTGGGCGACCAGGACGACGGCCGCGTCGAGCGTGGTGAGTGCCTGCTCGAGCCACTCGAGCGCGGTCACGTCGAGGTGGTTCGTGGGCTCGTCGAGCAGGAGCAGGTCGGGGTCTCCGGCCATGGCGCGGGCCAGGGAAGCGCGGGTCAGCTCACCTCCCGAAAAGGTGCTCAGCGGGCGCTCCAAATCGACCTCCGAACCGAATCCGAGCCCCGGGAGCGCGCCCAGCGCCCGCTCTCGCCACCCGTAGCCGCCCGCGTGCTCGAGCCGGGCCTGGGCGTCGGCGTAGCGGCTCAGCGTCGCCCGGTCGTGGGCCCCGCCGGCCATCTCGTGCTCGAGCCGCGACAGCTCAGCCTCGATCCTCGCGAGCTCGCTCGCGCCCGAGAGGGTGTAGTCGCGCAAGGAGAGGCCGGCGCTTGAGTCGGGGGGCCGTTGGTCGGCCAGCGCGACCTTTAAGTCCTTGCCGAACACGAGCTCGCCCCCGTCGATCGACTCCTCTGCGGCGAGCATGCGCAGCAGCGTGGTCTTGCCGACGCCGTTGGCGCCTGCGATCGCCATCCTGTCGGAGCGCTCGAGCTTGAACGACACGCCGCGCAACAGGGGACGGCCGGCCATGTCCTTGGCCAGATTGGATGCGATCACCAAAGCCACGAAGGGCGATGGTAGGCACGCCGACTACGATGGGCCGATGCGCCGCCGGCACCCGCCGCCCGTGCCACCGTTCGAGCCGCCGCTCGCCAGGACCCTACGCGTCGAGGGGGTGGGCGAGCTGTTTCTTCGCGATACCGGCGGAAACGGGCCGGCGGTGATGCTCCTGCACGGCTGGACCGCCAGCGCCGACCTCAACTGGTGGGGTGCTTACAGCGCGCTCGAGGAGGCCGGCTACCGCGTGCTCGCGATCGACCACCGCGGCCACGGGCGAGGAATGCGGACGTATGAACGCTTCACGCTCACGGCCTGCGCGGCCGATGCCGCCGCCGCCATCCGGGCGCTGGATTGCGCACCCGCCACCGTGGTCGGCTACTCGATGGGCGGGGCGATCGCCCAGTTGCTGGCTCGTGATCATCCAGCCACCCTCTCGGGGCTCGTGCTCAGCGGAACCGCCCAGCACTGGCAGGACCCCCGCCTCCGCCGTTACTGGCACGTGATGTGGTCGCTCAGCCTGGCGCTCGCGGTGGCGCCCCGGGCCAGCTGGCGCGTCGGGCTGCGCTACGTCGGCCTGCGCGAGTCCCCCCAGACCGCCTGGGTGCTTGCCGAGCTGATGCGCCATTCGTCGACCGACATCGCCGAGGCGGGGCGCGAGCTCGGCCGCTTCGACTCTCGGGCCTGGCTCCCGCACCTCGAGGTCCCGGCCGCCGTCGTGATCACCACCAAAGACCAGGCCGTGCCGCCCGGCAAACAGCGTGAACTAGCTGCGGCGTTGCGTGCGCCGATGTTCGAGGCCCCCATCGACCACATCCAGATCACCTCGCGGCCGGAGCGGTACAACCCGGCGCTGGTCGAGGCGATAGCGGCCGTCCGCGGCGAAATCGCGACACCGGCGTACGCCGAGGCCCATCCGGTGGAGTACGCTTAGCGCCTCATGCGGGTAGTCAGAGCCATCGCCGCGGTGACCGCGTCCGGGGCGGTGCTGTTGCTCGCGGCGCCGGCGGCGCTCGCCGATGCCGGCCAGGGCTGGTACGGCGAGACAAACGACAAGGCGGTCACCACCGTCATGTTCATGACGATTGCCTTCTTCGCCGTGCTCGTGACCGTGCTGACCATCATCCAGACGCGGCTGGACAAGCGCAAGCACGCCCGCCTCGACGCGCAAAAGCGCCGCGCGGCGAACGCAGACTGGCGCGGAGGCTGGTAGCTCGAGCCGCGCGACGGCCCAGAGATCCGCGCCGTCGCACCGAACAACGCGCTACTGAGCCACTCCGTGGCTTCGCGAGCAACAATGGGTAGTCGATCAGCCGGGACGCAAGCGGGTAGTCAGACATCTGACGATGCCAGAGCACAGCAAGATCTTGGTGGACGACCCCGCACTCGCGGAATCGCTGCAAGGCGAACGTCTGGTTGCTGCCGTCCGCGAGTGCGTGGCTACCACGGTGCGCCTCCCACGCGGGCGGTGGCAGCCGCTCGAGGTTGTAGACGGCTTCCACGCCGGAATCGGCTTTCTCGTACTGGAGGGGCTGCTCGTCCGGCGAGTTGGCCTGGCCCAGAGGTTCGGTGCCGAGCTGCTCGGCGAGGGCGACCTCCTGCGGCCGTGGCAGAGCGAGGATGCTGGCACGACTCTGCCCCGTCACGGGGCCTGGCGGGCCCTCGAGCCCTGCCGGATGGCGGTCCTTGACAGCGGCTTCGCGATTCGCGCCGGGCGCTACCCGGAGGTGATCTCCGCCCTGTTCGCGCGCGTCCTGCGGCGCTCTCGGATCCTGGCCGTAAACATTGCGATCGTCCACAATCCGCGCGTCGACGTGCGCCTGCACATGCTCTTCTGGGAGTTGGCCGACCGCTGGGGAACGGTGCACCGCGACGGCGTGCGGGTGCCGTTGCGGCTCACCCACGCCGTGCTCGCCGATCTCGTCGCCGCCCAGCGCCAGACCGTGAGCAAGGCGCTGGGCGAACTCGCCGCTCAGGGGTTGGTGACCTGGACGGGCGATGCCTGGCTGCTCGGCGGCAATCCGCCCGCGGAGCTCGAATTCGAGGTCGTCGAGATCGCCGGCCAGCGCGCCTAGCCGCCGGCGAGCGCGCCTAGCCACCGAAGACGCCCGCCGCGCCGCGCACGCAGCGGCAGGCTCGCTCTTTACGTAAACGTAAGTTTGCTAGCCTGAGGGAGTGACCGCGACGCGAAGGAGTCCGGCGGCGCGCCTGCGCCTCCATCTGCACAGCAATCCCGACCACTACAAGTGGGTCGCCCTGTCGAATACGACGCTGGGGATGCTGATGGCGACGATCAACTCCTCGATCGTGATCATCGCTTTGCCGGCCATCTTCCGCGGCATTCATCTCAATCCCCTGATCGCGTCGAACACGAGCTACCTGCTGTGGATGCTGCTCGGCTTCCTCGTGGTGGGCGCCGTGCTGGTGGTCAGCCTGGGACGCGTGGGCGACATGTTCGGGCGAGTGCGGATGTACAACCTCGGCTTCGCGGTCTTCACCGTGGGCTGCATCCTGCTCTCGGTCACCTGGATGCATGGATCCGCCGGCGCGCTGTGGATGATCGTGATGCGCATCGTGCAGGGCGTCGGTGCGGCGTTCCTGTTCGCCAACTCCTCGGCGATCCTGACCGACGCCTTCCCCTCCAACGAGCGCGGGCTCGCGCTCGGAATCAACATGGTCGCCGCGATCGCCGGATCGTTCATCGGCTTGGTCCTGGGCGGAGTGCTCGCGCCCGTGGCCTGGCGCCTGGTCTTCCTCGTCTCCGTCCCGGTCGGCGTACTGGGGACGGTGTGGGCCTACCTGATGCTCGAGGAGCGCGGGGTGAGATCGCCCTCGAAGATCGACTGGCTGGGCAACCTCACCTTCGCCGTCGGCCTGGTCGCGGTGCTGGTCGGGATCACCTACGGCATCCTTCCCTACGGCGGTCACGACATGGGGTGGACGAACCCCAAGGTGATCGCTGAGATCGGGGGCGGCCTCGCCGTGCTCGCGGCCTTCGTCGTGATCGAACGGCGCGTGAGCGCACCGATGTTCCGCTTGCACCTCTTCAAGATTCGTGCGTTCAGCGCCGGTGTCTTCGCGACGCTCCTCTCGGCCTTATCACGGGGCGGCCTGATGTTCATGCTGATCATCTGGTTACAAGGAATCTGGCTGCCCGAGCACGGCTACAGCTTCGCCCAGACCCCGCTGTATGCGGGCATCTATATGCTCCCTCTGTCGGTCGGGTTCCTGATCGCGGGGCCCTTCGCCGGGAGGTTGGCCGACCACTTCGGCGCGCGGCCCTTCACGACCGGGGGCATGGTCCTCGCGGCGGGTTCCTTCCTGCTTCTGATCGCCCTTCCGGTCACCTTCACCTACTGGGCGTTCGCGCTGGTGATCTTCCTCAACGGGTTCGCCATGGGACTCTTCGCGGCCCCCAACCAGACCGGCATCATGAACAGCCTGCCGGCGGACCAGCGCGGCGCGGGCGCGGGCATGGCCGCCACCTTCATGAACTCGGCGATGGTGCTCTCGATCGGCATCTTCTTCAGCCTGATCATCGTCGGCCTCGCATCGACCCTCCCCGCAGCGCTGTATCACGGCCTCTCCGCCCACGGCGTCCCCCACGCTTACGCCGAGCGGGTCGCCCATCTCCCGCCTGTGGGAAGCCTGTTTGCGGCCTTCCTCGGATACAACCCGGTCGGGACGATGCTTCACCCCGTCCTCACGCACATGTCGCACGCCAAGGCCGCCTTCCTCACCGGCCACAGCTTCTTCCCCAGCCTCGTCTCACAGCCGTTCGCCTCGGGGATCCACGAGGCCTTCTACTTCGCCGCCGGCTGCTGTCTAGTGGCCGCGATCGCCTCCTGGATGCGTGGCGCCAAATATGTCCACGCGACCGAGACCGCGGCGACCGAGACCCCGGTCCCCGCGCCCGCGGACACCCCGGTCCCCGCGCCAACCGCGACTCCTGAGCGAGCGCACGCGGCGTAATGCACCAAGGCGGCGCGGTCGCAGCCGCCCCGCCTCCGTCATGCTGTAGCCATGACCATGCGGGCCATGAGCTGGCACCTGACGAACACGTTCCACCACCGCGAGTTCCCCGCAACGCGCGAGCTGGCGGGTCGGCTCCGCGACGTGGGACCCGTGTCGGTGTGCCTACCCGCGCGCAACGAGGAGCGCACGATCGGGCCGATCCTCCGATGCCTCGCTGAACTGCGCGGACTCGGTCTGGTCGATCAGATCGTCGTGGTTGACCACTCGACCGACCGCACCGCTGAGATCGCCCGTCGGCTCGGAGCCGAGGTCTACGCACAGCGCGAGCTGATGCCGGAGTTGGGAGAAGTGCTCGGCAAGGGCGACGCCCTCTGGCGCGCGCTGCCACTGCTCCGCGGCGAGATCGTTTGCTTCCTCGACGCCGACTCCGGTGGCTTCGGCCCGCACTTCGTGAGTGGGCTCGTCGGGCCGCTGCTCTGCGACGAGCGGATCGAGTTCGTCAAAGCCTTCTATCGCCGACCCTTCAGCTTCGGCGAGGTCACGCTGCCGGACGAGGGCGGCCGCGTGACCGAGTTGACCGCGCGGCCCCTGCTGAACCTCTTTTATCCCGACCTGGCCGGATTCGAGCAGCCGCTCGCCGGCGAGATCGCGATCAGGCGGACGCTGCTCGAGCGGCTCCCCTTCGCCACGGGATACGGCGTCGACATCGCGCTGCTCATCGACGCCTACGCGGCCGTTGGCCTCGAGGGGCTCGCCCAAGTCGATCTCGACGTGCGCCACAACGCGCACCAGCCGCTGCGCGAGCTCGCGGGCATGGCGTCCGCCGTGCTGCGCGCACTGGCGGTCCGCTTGGAGCGGGAGGAACGCCTGCACGGCCCGTTGCCCTCAGGCCTGCTGGTGCCGCAAGACCAGGGCCCGCGGTCGCTCTCTGTCTCGGCAACCGAGCGGCCGCCGCTGGCGGCGGCCCGGGTAGCGGCCTGAGAGGGCCCGGAGTCAACGCGCCAGCAGCCTGATCGCCTCGAGGTCCGCGCGCGTGTCCACGTCCCCGCGGGGAGCGAGGCGTCCGCACTCGATCGTGGGCCGACCGCGTAACAGCTCCCGGGCGCCGGCATCGCCGCTGAGCCCGCGGATGGCGCGCAACTGCTCGGGGCCGAAGACGACGGGGTGGCCCGGCTGGCCATCGTAGGTGGCGCGCGCGCCCGGCGGCGCATCGAGGAACCTGGCGATGACCTCGGACGTCATCAGGGGCTCGTCGCCGAGCGTGACGATGACGCGCTCAGCACCCTCGAGCGCTTCGCTCCCGCGCCGCAGAGACGCGGAGATGCCCTCGCGCCAGCGCTCGCAAACCACCGGCTCGGACCGCATGAAGTCGACGGCCCCAAGGACGGCCGCGGAGTGCGCGCCCAGCACCACGACGACGCGCTCGAGCTCCGTCACCGAGCACTGGGCCTCGATCGCATGCTCCAGCAGCGGACGGCCCGCCAGCTCGGCGAGCAGCTTCGGCGAGCGACCGTAGCGACTGCCGGCGCCCGCGGCGAGGATCAGCCCGGCGATCACCGCCGCCGGGAGCGCCGTCCCATCCTGAACCCCAGCACCAGGCACGCGAGCGCGAGCAGGCCTGCCGCCGAGAGCGCCGTCCCTGGCGCGCTCAGCCGACCGGCGACCACGCTGCGGCCGAGCTGACCCGCGTCCAGGGCGTCGGCGGGCGGTGACGGTGGGGCGGTCTGCGGGGTTGGAGGCGGAGGCGCGTTTTCGGGCCCAACTTCCTCCGCGGAGGCTTCGCCGCGCTCCGTTGAAGCTTCGCGGCCGTCCGAGGACAGCATCCGCGCGAGGTTGTCGGCGAACTCGGTCACGAGCGCGTGCGAGACGTCGGTGATCACGCCTTTGCCCATCGCCGCCGCACGGCCGCTCAGCTTGAGGTCCGTCGCCATCGTCGCCCGCGTCTCGTCTCCCTCTGGCGCGAGCTTGATCGCAACCGTCGCGTTGGCTGATCCCTGACCGCGGGTCTCGCGCGCCTTTACCCGCATCGCCGCGCTCAAAGCCTCATCGTCGCGGTCTGCGATCTCCGCCTCCCCTCGATAGACCATGGACATCGGCCCCACCTTGACCCGTACCTGGACCTTGAAGGCGTCATCGCCGATCCGTTCGGTCACCTCCGCGCCGGGCATGCAGGGCGCGACCCGCTCGAAATCCATCATCGCTTTGAAGACCTCCGCGGGCGCTACCGGGACGGTGAAGTTGTTCTCAAATTTCATCGCGAACCACCCTCACACCGCGACCTCGTGAATGCGCCCGCGCGCCCGCGCCAGCCGGCCGCCCTCGTGGCCGTGGCGCGTCGCGACGACCTCCGCCAGCACCGACAGCGCGGTCTCGCCGGCGGTCACACCGCCGAGGTCGAGGCCGAGCGGTGCCGCCAGACGCCCCAGCTCTTCGTCGCTCAGACCGGCAGCGAGCAGCCGTTCGCGCCGCCTCTCCTGCGCCCGGCGGGAGCCCATCGCGCCCACGAACCGCGCCGGGGAGCGCAGCGCGATCGTCAGAGCCGCATCGTCCAGCTTGGGGTCGTGGGTCAGGACCACGACCGCGGTCGCGGGATCGATTCCGCCCAGAGCGGCGAACGCTTCCTCGGGCCATGCGACGACCACCTCCTCGGCGTCGGGGAAACGGTCCCGGCGCGCAAACCGCGCCCGGGGGTCCACAACGTAGGGGCGAAAGCCCGCGGTGCGCGCGAGCGTGCAGAGGGGCACCGCTATATCGACGGCCCCGAACACGATCAGCCTCGGCGAGGGCGCGGTGACATCGAAAAACAGTCGCCCCCGGCGCTCGCAGTGCTCGCTCCACAACAGCTCGGAGGCGATCGGGACCGCCTCGTCGTCCAGCTCCGGGGCGCCCAGCGAGCCGGACCGCGCCCCGTCTGCCTCGACCAGCAGCTTCGCTCCGGGCCGGGGGCCCTCCAGCATCGTGACCTCCGTGGCGCGTCCGCCTTCCCGCGCGATCTGCTCGAACCGGCCCGGCTCGTACGCCTCTACCCAGACGTCGATCTCGCCCCCGCAGGGCAAGCCCACCTCCCACGCGTCGGCGTCGGCGATGCCGAAGCTTTGAAGCTGCGGTGGCGGATCCCGCCAGAACCTGGTGGGCGATCTCGACCACCGCACCCTCGACGCAGCCGCCCGAGACGCCGCCGGCGATCTCGCCGCTCTCGTTGATCGCAAGCTTCGCGCCGGGCGGGCGCGGCGCAGACCGCCGGGCCGCGACGACGGTCGCCAGCGCGATCCGCTCTCCCCGCGCAGACCACTCTTCAGCTCTGTCAAGACCTCTCGCCATCAGCCCCCGCTCCCCCGCTCGATGTCCCTCCACTTCAGGGGTGAAAGCAAATACATCGACCCCTCCCGAATCGCGAAATCACATCTCCTCAAGCATGGCAGCCAGCTGTTCCAGAGAGGCTAGAGAGTTGCCGGGCAAAAGCTGGTCGGTGTGCGGTATCGCAGCGCGCATCCCGCGCGTGAGCGGTTCGTAGGTCGGGTGTGCCGCGAGCGGATTGAGCCATACGAGGCGGTGCGCGGTGCGGTGAAGCCGTGCCATCTCGTCCGCCAGACAATTCGGGGTCGCCGCGGTCCCAGCCGTCGGACAGGATCACCACCAGGAGCCCCTCCCCAACCGCACGCCCGTGCAGCGCGGTTGAGCTCGGCGAGCGCCGCGCCGATCCTGGTCCCGCCGGCGATGTCGAGCACGGCGGCGCTGGCGCGGGCCAGGGCCCGATCAGGATCGCGACCCGTCAGCTCCTGGGTGATGCGCGTCAGCCGCGTCCCGAACGCGAATGCCTCGACGCGCCGCCGCGCCGTCACGGAGGCTTGCAGGTACTGGAGCAGCATGCGCGCGTAGGGCGCCATCGATCCCGAGACGTCGCACACCAGCACGAGCTGCCGGGGCCGCAGCGACGGCCCGCGCCAGCTGCGCTGCAGCGGCTCACCGCCGGTTCGCAGCGAAGCACGGACGATCCGGCGCAGATCGGGGCGCATGGCTGCGCCGGCGCGCGATGCGCGTGCGGCGCGAGACCCGCATGGGGCCGCGACGCGCCAGACGGGTGATCAGCTCGCGCGCGAGCGCGACCTCCTCCTCGCTGTAGTGCGCGAAGTCTTTCTTGCCGCAGGAGCTCGACCTGGCTCCAGGCGGCCGGCACCAGCTCGCCCCGCCCGGAGCGCCGCCGCGATGGCCGGCTCCCGGAACCGCCACGCCGGGCAAGCGCGGCGCGCTCGATTCTCGCCGAGCCCGCAAGCGGCGCTCCCCCGACAGCCAATCGGCACCAATGCCGAACACCGCCCCGAAGGCCTCTCGAAGCGCTCGATGTCGTCTCGCGTCGAGCACAGGACAGCCCGCAGCGCGAGGCGCGCGTCCTCGCGCGAGGCGCAGTCGACCAGCCGAGAGCGCCCGGACGCAGGCCACGAGCTCGCCCGACACCCGCTCGACCGCCCTGGCACGGCAAAGGCCGCGCCAGCGCCGCCGAGGAGGATCGCCTCACCGCCTCCGCAGGGTTCAGACACCCTCGAGCACCCCTCGCTCGCGCACCCGCTCAGATCCTCGTGCACTTTGAGCACCGCGCCGAGGGTGTCGTCGAGCGGCGCGGCCGAGTCGAGCGCCAGCAGCGCGCGGGCCCACACGATCGTCTCGCCGACGCCGGGCAGCTTGTACAGGTCCCGCTGCTCGCGCAGCCTGCCCACGGCCTGCACGACTCGCGCGGCGATCTGCTCCGGCAGCCCCGGGACGCGCACGCTGACGATCTGCGCTCTCGCTTCGGGCTCGGGTACTCGATCCAGTGGTACAGGCAGCGGCGCTTCAGAGCGTCGTGGAGCTCGCGCGTGCGGTTCGAGGTCAGGACCACGAGCGGCGGCCGCGCCGCGGCGATCGTGCCGAGCTCGGGGATCGTCACCTGGAAGTCGGAGAGCAGCTCGAGCAGGAACGCCTCGAACTCGTCGTCGGCGCGGTCGATCTCGTCGATCAGCACGATCACTGCGTCCTGCGGCCCCGCCTCGAGCGCCTCCAGCAACGGCCGGCGCAGGAGGAAGCGCCGCGAGAAGAGCTCCCCCTCGTCGAGGCCGCCCTCGGCCGCGCGGAGCGCCAGCAGCTGCCGCGAGTAGTCCCAGTCGTAGAGGGCGTGGTGGACGTCGATGCCCTCGTGGCATTGCAGGCGGATCAGGCGCGCGCTCAGTCGCCCCGGCGAGGGCGCGCGCGACCTCCGTCTTGCCGACCCCGGCCTCGCCCTCGAGCAGCAGCGGCTGACCAAGCGCCACGGCCAGGTATACCGCCAGCGACAGCGGCCGATCTGCGAGGTAGCCCTGGGAGGCCAGAGCGGCCCGCGCGGCGTCCGCAGACGCGATGGCCTGCGGAGTCACGCCGCGCTCTGCACCCGGTATGGCTGGTGGAGTCTCACGCGAGCCCCGCTGCCTCCTCCAGCGCTCTGCGGCAGAGCACCCGGGCCAGGTGGCGCTTGTAGTCGGCCGAGGCGTTGAGGTCGGCGGGCGGTTCGGTCCCCTCCCCCGCCCGCTCTGCGGCGCGCGCGATCGACTCCCTGTTCAGCGATTGACCGTGCAGAGCCTCCTCGACCCCCCGCGCGCGCAGCGGCACCACGCCCATGTGCGTGAGACCCACGCGCACGTCCTCGCACGCGTCACCGGCCCGCCTGACAAGCGCCGCAGACCGCCACCATCGCCCAGTCCTCGCTGCGGCGGTTGAACTTCTGATAGCCGAATCCGTAACCGTCGAGCGCCGGAAAGCGCACTTCGGTCAGGACTTCGCCCGGCGCAAGCGCTGTCGTCCAGATAGCCCGCGGAAGAGGTCGGCGGCGGCTACCGTGCGCTGCCCGCCAGAGCCCTGGAGCGTGATGCTGCCCTCCGCCGCGAGCAACACGGCCGGCAGGTCCGACGCAGGATCGCCGTGTGCCAGCGAGCCACCGACCGTACCCCGGTTTCGCACCTGGGGGTCGGCGATCGTGCCCGCGGCACGGCGAGACAGATGCCCAGCTCAGGCCTGCGCTCGAGCTCGCGATGAGCAGTCATCGCGCCGACGCGCCACTGGCCGTCATCGCGCTGGATGCCATCCAGGCCCGGAACGCGGCGCAGATCGACGAGCAGGGACGGGTAGCCAGACGCAACTTCATCAGCGGCAGCAGCGAGTGGCCGCCGGCCAGCACCTTCGCATCCTCGCCACCCTCGGAAAGCGCCCCGATCGCGTCCTCGAGCGCCTCCGGGAGCGACATAGTCGAACTCGGCCGGAATCATGCGGCACACCTCCTTTCGCTCGCTCGATCGCCTGCCAGACGCGCATCGGCGTCAGCGGCATGTCAAGCGATTTCGACCCCCAACGGCTTGCCAGCGCGTCGAGCGCCGCGCGGTGATGGCCGGCGTGGCTCCGATCGTCCCGGCCTCGCCGATCCCCTTCACGCCGAGCGAGTTCACCGGCGAGGGCGTCTCGGTGCGGTCCGTCTCGAAGCTCGGCACCTCCGCCGCCGTCGGCAAGGCGTAGTCGACGAAGGTCCCGGTCACGAGCTGGCCGGACTCGTCGTAGGAGACCTGCTCGTAGAGGGCCTGTCCGATCGCGTGGGTCACGCCGCCGTGGATCTGCCCGTCGATCAGCATCGGGTTGATCGCGGGGCCGCAGTCGTCAACCGCCACGTAGCGGACCCCCTTGCACCTTGCCCGTCTCGGGGTCGACGTCGACCACGCAGGCGTGCGCGCCGAATGGGTACACGAAGTTCTCGGGGTCGAACGTCGCCGTCGCCTCGAGACCCGGCTCGATGTCCGTCGGCAGCTCCTGCGGCGGGATGTGGGCAGCGCCCGCGATCTCGGCCATCGTCTTGAACTTGTCCGGCGAGCCGCGCACGCTGAACTTCCCTTCGACCAACTCGATGTCCTCGGGATCTGCCTCGAGCAGCGCCGCGCAGATCTCCTTGGCCTTCTCCTGAACCCTTACTGCCGCGCACGCGCGACCGCTTCTCCGCCGACCGACGAGCGACTCGCGATCCGTACGTGCCCCACCCCCACGGTCCCTCGTCGGTATCGCCGTGGATCACCTCGATCCGGTCGGGGTCGATGCCCAGGCGATCCGCCGCGATCTGAGCAATGCGGTGTCGTGGCCCTGTCCGTGCGGGCGAGGCGCCCGTGTAGACCGTCGCCGATCCCGTCGGGTGGACCCGGACCATCGCCGACTCCCAGAAGGCCGCTTGCAGGCCCACTCCCTGCGGACCCACCACCCGCGATGGCGCCAGCCCGCACACCTCGACGTAGGTCGAAAAGCCGACCCCGCGATAAATACCGCGTTGCACGCAGGTCGGCCTGCTCGCGCCGGAATTCCTCCAGGTCGAAGCGTTCGAGCAGCCGGTCGAGTGTGCCGTCGTAGTCGCCCGAGTCGTAGGTGATCCCCAGCGCGGTCGTGTACGGGAACTCTGCGGCGCCGATGAAGTTCTTGCGCCGCAGCTCGAGCGGGTCCATGCCCAGCTCAGCCGCGAGCTTGTTCATCGTCAACTCGATCCAGATACGTTCCCTCCGGTCTGCCGGCCCCCCTGATCGCGTCGGTGCACATCTTGTTCGTGAACACGCCCTCGAACGTCAGGTCTATCGCCGGGAACTTGTAGGTGCCGCCCATCACCGGGAAGCCGAGCTCCGGGATGAACGGGGTCAACAGGAGCTGATAGGCGCCGAGGTCGGCGATGATCCGGACCCGGACGCCGGTGACGGTGCCGTCGCGCTTGGCTGCGAGTGTGACGTAGTTGACCTGGTCGCGCCCGTGGTGGGCGTTGGTCATGTTCTCCGAGCGGGTCTCGATCCATTTGACGGGCTGGTTTAGGCGCCTCGCGAGCGCCACGACCAGCGCCTCCTCGGGGTACACCTGGAGCTTCGAGCCGAAGCCGCCACCTACGTCGGGAGCGATCACACGTAGCTTGTCCTCGGGAATGCCCAGGATCCCGGAGAGGACGAAGCGGGCGATGTGGGGAACCTGAGTGGAGGAGTAAAGCGTGACGCTGTCGCCATGCGGATCGGCCAGCGCCCCTCGCATCTCGATCGCGGCGCCGGCGGTGCGGTGGTTGACGAACCGCTGCTCGACGACCACTTCCGCCTCGGCCAGCGCGGCGTCGATGTCGCCCCCCGAGACCTTCCACTCGTGTGTCCTGTTGGTACCGAACTGCTCCCATACCAGCGGCGAGCCCTCCTCGAGCGCCCGCTCGGGGTCGGTCACGACCGGCTTGGGCTCGTACTCGACCACCACCTGCTCGGCGGCGTCAACCACCGAGTAGCGGTCGCGCCCCACCACAACGGCCACCGGGTCACCGACGTGCTTGACCTCGCCGCGCTTGAGCGGCCAGTTGTCGGGCGTTCTCATCTCCACGCCGGGTGGAGCCCACACCATCGCCATCCCGCTCTTGAAATCCTCGGCCAGCTCCTCGCCCGTGAACACGGCCGCGACGTCGGGCCGCGCCGCGGCGGCCGAGGTGTCGATTGAGGTGATGGTCGCGTGTGCCTCGGGCGAGCGGACGATCGTGGCGTAGAGCATCCCGGGCACCGAGATGTCGTCGATGTACCGGGCTCTGCCGGTGATCATGCGCGGGTCCTCCTTGCGCCGCATGGCGCGACCGACGTGGCCGCCGTGCGCGCGCGATCCGTTGCCGGAGCTCATGCCTTCACCTCCGGTCCCGTCGCGACGCCCGGTTGAGTCTCGCGGGCGCAACGGTGCCTCCGCGCGCCTCGGTCGCGACCTGTGCGCTCTTCTGCCTTTGGCGGCGTCCAGCACCGCTTTGACGATGTTGTGGTAGCCGGTGCAGCGGCAGAGGTTCCCCTCGAGCGCGTGACGGACCTCGTCTTCTGAGGGGTTGGGGTTCTCCTCGAGCAGCGCGGCGGCCGCCATGATCATGCCCGGGGTGCAGTAGCCGCACTGGAGCGCGTGGTCGTTCCAGAACGCCTCCTGCAAGGGGTGAAGACTCCCGTCAGGGGCCAGTCCCTCGATCGTGGTCACCTCGGCGCCATCGGCCTGGACGGCGAGAACGGTGCACGATTTGACCGCGCGGTCGTCCAGGTGGACGGTGCACGCCCCGCAGTTGGAGGTGTCGCAACCCACGTGGGTGCCGGTCAAACCGAGCCGATCACGCAAGGCGTGGACCAGCAGCAGGCGGGGCTCCACCACGAGCTCGTGATCAACGCCGTTCACCCTGAGACGCACAGAGATAGGGCCGCTCATCTCTCCTCCAGACGTTCCTGGACCTTTATCCACCGTACTCTTTCGCCGAACCGATGTCGAGCTCAGCTCACCGTGAACTCATGGCCACAGCGATCGAGCGCGACGGCGATGCACAGCGGGCCCTGCTCGCTGGCGATCGGGCGACCGCGCTGGAGTCGTTCGCACAGGCGGCAGAGCTCTACCGCCGCTCCTGGGAGCAGGCGCCACCCCAGGCCTATGGGCGCCTGGTCGGCATGCTCAAGTCCTCGATCCTCGCGGGGCAGGCGGACCAGGCGGCCGCCTACGCGCGCGAGGCGCTCTCCGACGCGGATCCCGTCACCGCCTCCCCCACCGCCTCCTACGCGCGTGCGCTCGCCGCGCTGATCGCGGGCGACGACGCGGACGCTCGCAGGTGGTGCAAACAGATGGCGTCCGGCGGCGACGCGTTCGAGCGCACCGCCGCAGCGATCGCGGCCCTTGCCGCGAGCGACGACGACGCCTACCGCGGCGCGCTCTCGGAGATCGTGCGCGACTTCGAGGAGCGCCAGGGCCACCTGACCGGGGTTGCGATCGCCGACACCGGGCTGATGCTCGAGCGGCTGGCGGTACAGCGGGGCATGTCCTCGGGAATCGACAGCGCGCTGCTGCCACCAATATGACCGGCCCGGCACATGTGCCGGGCCGCCGGCGGGCGCATGCGCCCGCCGGGGCCGGGCCGCATGCGGCCCGGCCACCAACATGATTTACGCGCTCGGCTGGGTGACCGTCTCCGTGGCCGTCTGCTCGGGCGCCGACGGCGCCGGCTCCACCGGTGGCGCGGCCTGGCTCTCGGCGTAGAGGTGCGCTCCGGCGGCTCCTGCCACGCCCGCGGCGAGCGCGGCGAACGCCCAGCCCGGGCCGTACATGTCCATCCCCAGCGCAGAGTCCAGCGACGGGCTCCCAGGGCCAATTTCGGCCAGCGTGAGCGCGGCAGCGATCAGGACGGCGTTGTACTCATAGCCGCCTTTGGCGGCCCACGGGCCGTTCTTGAGGTGGACTCGGTTGATCGCGGTCAGCATGACCGAGGTGATCGCCGACGCAGCCACCGGCGGCAGGAATCCGAGCAGCGCGAGCGCACCGCCGCCGGCCTCTGCGGCGCCAGCGGCGATCGCATGCAGCCGTCCCGGACGCATCCCCATGCTCTCGAAGCCCTGAGCGGTCGCTTCGAGCCCGTGGCCATCGAACCAACCGAACAGCTTCTGCGTCCCATGGCCTACGAAGAACCCTCCGACGGCACCGCGCAACAGCAGTCTTCCGAGCTTCATGGTTTCCCCTTTCGGTTATGTTGACCGCTCAACTATACAGCTAAGCCTCGCCGAGCTTCGCTCGCGAGCGAAGCTACCCCGCGCGCCGACGCTTCACCGCCGACGGGCGCGCAGGTTGCGGTTCTTAAAGCGATTGCCGCAAACCGCCATCTCGCACCAGTTGCCCTGCTGGTTGCGCGAGCGGTCATAGAAGATCCACGCGCAGTCGGGGTTGGCGCACGCCTTCAAGCGATTCCAGGTCCCGTCGGCTTGTGAGGCCCGGATGATCAGCAACAGCTCGAACAGCCCATCGGCGAGGCTCCCGGTGCGCGCGCTCTCGAGCGAGAGCACACCGCCAGCGCCGACGGCGAGGCGTGCCCCGTGGCTGTCCGCCAGCTCGCGCAGGGGCCCAAGGCGGCTCGCGTCGTGCGATAGCAGGCCCCGAATGCTCTCTCTCACTTCGCGCGCGAACGCGAGGTCGGCTTCCGTCATCTCGGCGCCGCGCGACAGCAGCCCGGAGTCCTCGAGCCAGGCCCTCGCCGCCCCAACGTCGTCGAAGAGATCGGTGCCCTCCTCGAGGTCGAGCGTGTTCAAAAAGGCCTGCACGAGCATCAACGGCATCGGGGCCGGCTTCTCACCGCCCGGATACCAAGCCGGAAGCGACGTGATCTCGCTGGTCATGACAAGTGACCAGTGTAGAGACTTGACAGGTCATCGTGACCGGCGTACCATCTTCGATGGTCATGAGACACGTAATTGGAACCCGCAAAATCAAGCCGTCCCACCGCAGCGATGGGCCGTTCGTGGCGGGGCGTGCCCGGCTGCGCGATCAGGTGACGGCACGCGTGCGCTCGCGGGAGCTCGATCTCGAGCTGGCCTCGGGTGCTCCGACCGAGTCGACGCCGGCGATCGCGCTGCGCGCGCGGCGCCTGACCGGGCTCGGCGACCGCCGCGCCAAGGCCGCTACGTTGCGCCGCCTGCTGCGTGACGCGGGCCAAGGGCCCAGAAGTTCGCGCGTCAAGGTCCCACCCTCTCCCGGGGTCGTCGCAGCGGCCGACGCCCTGACCCAGCTAGCCGAAGCGCTCGCGCTTCCCGGTCCCGTCGCGGCCCGCGGGGCGGCCGAGGCCTCACTGCTGCTGACGGACGGCACGGGCCCGCTCTACAACCCCGCGACTACCGCCAGCCTCGAGTTCCGCACGCGCATGGCGCTCGAGGATCTGGCCGTGGACGCGGCTTAGGCCAACGGCTCACGCTCGCGAGGGCGCGGGGGCGAGCCGAGCTCGGGCGAGGACGGTGGCGGCTTTTTGGGCATGCGACCGGCGCGCCGGGCCTGGTCCGTGAGCAGGTACTCGATCTGGGCGTTGATGCTGCGCAACTCATCATCGGCCCAGCGCCGCAGCGCTTCGAACAGCTCGGGGCTCAGTCGCAGCAAAAAGCGCTTGCTTTCGCTCACGGCGGTCCTCTACGTGTACAGCAGGATCAGGACGCGTGACGAGTTCGGTTGGACGACCACGAACCCCCGCAGCGCTACCACGAGTCCGACCAGGACCATGCGCCCACGATCGCGAGCGCGGTCGTGTGCCCTGCCAAGCCCGCCACGAGCAGTCCGATTCCCGCCGCTGCCATCACCAGCGCAACTCCCGCGGCCGCGCCACCCGAGGCGACGGTCACGCCGCTGATCGTCGCGTGGTCGATCTGGATCGCGATCGGGATCTCGACCAGGTCCAGCGAGGTTCGCGTGGCGCAGCAGCTCAGCACGCTCGCGAGCCTCCCGTCGGTGGTCGTGACCTCGCTGATCGCGTTCGACGTGATCCAGGCCAGCCTTGGCCTAGCGTTCGCGTTGGGGGCGACCCTGCTGGTCCTCGACCGGCTGGGCTGGCGGGTCACCTCGGCGTTGTTCGACCGCGAGCGGCTGATCGTCGGCAGCAGGTGACTTGTGGGCCCTGCTCGGGCCGGGGTCAGGGCGCGCCAGCAGGATCGCGCCGGCCGTGACGGCGACGAAGGCGAGGATGCGCAATACGCCCCAGGCGCCGGGAGGGACGGGCTCGTGGAGCACGATCGTCCCGGCGGCGATCGGCACCGCGTTGGTGATCAGGGTCGCGAGGCCGGCGACGGTCAGTGCCCCCCCGCGCTGATAGCCCAGCTGCAACAGCGAGGTGCCCAGCGTGTAGCCCACGATCAGCGTAATGACGAACGCCGTGCGCGCTCCGCCCTGGGTCGCCAGCTTGGTCGAGAAGTCGCCGATCGAGAAGAACAGCCCGCCCGCGACGCCCTCTGCGACCGCGTGGGCGCCGACTCTCCGACCGATCGCCAGGACGACGCCAGCGAGCGCGGCTGTGCCTCCCAGCCAGAGCAGCACACCGACGATCGAACCATGCCCGCCGGCGCCGCTCGACTTTGCGAGCGTGACCCCGAGCGCGGCCAGACCGAACACTGACAGCCCCACGCCGACGAGTTGTCGGGGCTTCAGCCTGCGTCCGCTCATGCGTTCTCCCACGTAGGCAAGCACCCCGATCCCGCCGGCCCCGATGCTCTGCACGACCGCCAGCGAGGCAAGCCCCAGTGCGGCGGCGTAGAGCAGGAAGCCGCTCGTCTCCATCCCGAACCCAAGCAGCCATCCGCGGCTCGTCAGCAGCAGGTGCACGGAGTGCAGGGGACGCCGCATCGAGAGGACGGGCAACGCCGCGGCGGCGTCGTGCTCGCGCTGGTAGGCCAAGTTGGTCAGCGTCGTGGACAGGGCCGCGAGGCCCAGCGCGATCGCGGTCTGAGTACTCACGGCAGTGAATCTTCGCCGTCCGAGGCGGCGGATGAAGCCGAGGCGCAATAGGCTCCCGCCGCGATGGCGTCAGGAGACCGTGGGTGGGCGGCGCGGCGAGATACGCGCGCTCGCGCCAGAAGAAGTTCCAGGCGTGGAACGTGGCGTTGGTTGCCAACCGTCGTTGGACTCGTCGTCGCCCTAGTGGTTTTGGTCTCCCACGGCGGCGGCCGCCGGGTCACGATCGCGCGAGCGAGCACCGACCAACGGGTCGCGGCCACCGACGCGCGGAGCAAGAGACCCACGAGCGATTCCCGCTCGAGCTGGTCATATACCGACCCGTTGAGGGCGGTGAGCCAGCTCCAGTCCGGCCGCATCGACATGGGCGCCGATTACGGGGGCTCGGGTCCTGTCGTGGCGCTCGGAAAGGGCACGGTGACGGTGGCCGCGGATGACGACTCCGGGCCTCCCAGCTGTTACGGCCGGACCTGCTGGCCGGTCGGCGGGATCGTCGTCTACCGGCTCGCAGATGGACCCTTTGCCGGTAAGTACGTCTATGTGGCCGAGAACATCTCCGTCACGGTCAAAGCCGGGCAGAAGGTGAGGACCGGCCAAGAGATCGCCACCATGCACGACGCATTTCCGTACGTGGAGACCGGCTGGGCGTCGGGCGATGGGCCCGAGACGCTCGCGATCGCCGACGGCCACGAGTGCCCCTGCGGCGACCCCGGGGGCTGGTCGACCATCGAGGGGCGGAGCTTCGCCGCCCTCCTGCTGGCACTCGGCGCGCCCCGCGAACACCTGCAGCCAAACGTGCCCCGTCAGCGCATGCCTGCGGGCTGGCCCTCGAGTGCCACCGCATCCTTCCCGCGGTCCCGGACGCCGCTGCCGGAGGGCGCCACGACGCGGTGATCAGAAGTTTGGCCCCGCGTGGGCGTCGAGGCTGTTCAGCCACGCCCGCATCCACTTGCCGGCCGGGGTCTCCTCCCCCTCCTCGTAGCCGGTGGTGGCGACCGCGAGCGTGATCCCGCTCGGCGTCGACCAGCCGTACTCGATGCCCGTTCCAGAGGAGTTGAAGCGAGCGATCGGCTGTCCCTGCTGGAGGATGGTGCCGGGCTTGGCGAGATCGGTGATCTGCTCGGCGACGTACTGCACCTTCCCGGCTTGGGCACCCGCCAGCAGCTCGAAATAGATGAGCGGCTGACCGGCGTACCAGTCGGGCTCTATGTCGAGGATCTTGACCCTGGACGGCGCGAGGATCGGCGCACCGACCGGCAGCGTCGCGTCGACACCCTGATCGGTGCGCTCCCAGACACCGCAGCACGTCACATAGTGCAGCGGGTTTATATAGCCCGCACTGTTGGGGGTCGCGCCCACCAGTTCGAGGTGCAGCTCGCGCCTGACCTGCCTGAGCGGGGGTGCGTGTGCTGTCGGATCGGCGCCCGCACTGTTCGAGGAGACCGAGGTCTGTGGCACCGCCGCGGCCGTCGTCTCGACCTGCGATGCGCCAGCCGAAGGGTTGATCGCGTGCGGGTGGGCGCGCAGATTGGTGGCGGTTCCGTCGCTCGCGAGGCTCGCTCGCGTGGTGGTGGTTCTGCCGCTGCTTGAGCCGCAACCGGCGAGCGCGAGCACGACCCCCACCAACAGGGCGGCGCCGATGAGCTGGATCGGGCGTCTCCGGGCCGTCATCTGATCTGCCTCAGTCTGCCGGATTGAAGCGCAAAGGGCCAGTGAGAACCGTCTCGCGACCAATCGGCGACTTCGGCGGGACGTTGAAGGCGGTCCGTCGGTTCCAATAGCGTTGAATTGTCCACCAGGAGAGAGAGGTTTGCGATGGCGCAGGAACTGGAGCTCCGAGGCAACAACGAACGCGTGAAGCTGCGCAGCCCCTGGGCGGCGGCGCTTCTTCCGATCATCACGCTGGGCATCTACCACCTGGTCTGGTGGTATCGCATCAACCGCGAGCTGCGTGACTATGGCCGCTCCAAGGGCTATGACCTCGGCCAGAACCCGACGAACTCGCTCCTCGCCTTGTTCCCAGGCGGGTTCATCATCGTGCCCGCGCTGATCACCTACTGGCGCGGCACCGAGCGGGTTCAGGGCGCGGCACGGGTTGCCGGCAGGGAGCCCATCAACGGGTGGATCGCTCTCATCCTTTATATCTTCGTCGCCCCGGCCTTTTGGGGCTACATGCAGGTGTCTCTCAACGGGGTGTGGCGCTCGGATGCGACCGCGCTGCCCGGAGAAGCCCCGCCGCCGGAACTTGGAGACCAGATGCCGCCTCGTCTCGCCGATCGCGAGTAGGCGCATGGCGGTCACACAGGTGCGCCCGGGTTGCTGAGCGGGCGCACCTCGTCGAGCACTGTCCGCTGGGCACTGTCACAGGCGGAGCCTCTGTCTGGTCTCAGAGTGCAAATGAGACGAGAGGAGCAGTGATGAAGGTCTTCGTTGCCGGTGCAACAGGCGTCCTCGGCAGAGCGCTCGTCCCGCAGCTCGTGGCGCAAGGCCACGAGGTGGTCGGGATGACCAGGAGCGCATCGAAGCAGGAACTGGTGCGTAGGCTGGGAGCGCGCCCCATCGTGGCCGACGCACTCGACGCCGACGCTGTCGCCCAGGCGGTGGCGTCCGCCGAGCCCGAGGTGATCGTCCATGAGCTCACAGCGCTCTCCGGAAGGCTGTCCGCGAGCGACATGCGGCACCCTGATCGCTCCCCCATGGCGGCCATGACCAACCGGTTGCGCACCGAGGGGACCGACAATCTCTTGGCCGCCGGTCGCGCCGCGGGGGCACGGCGGTTCGTCGCGCAGAGCTTTGCGGCTTTTCGATTCGCTCGCACAGGAGGACCGGTGCAGACCGAGGCCGATCCCCTCGATCCCAACCCGCCGGCGGCGCTGCGGGTTCCGCTGGTGGGGATCCTCCATCTGGAGCGGGCGGTGACGTCGATCGCGTGGGGCGAGGGTCTCGCGTTGCGCTACGGCGGTTTCTACGGTCCGGGGACCTCGATCAGCCTGGCTCCGGATGCGGCGATGGCGGCGCCGATCCGCAAGCGTCGGTTCCCAATCATCGGCGACGGAGGCGGTGTCTGGTCGCACGTCCACATCGACGACGCCGCGGCCGCGACCGTCGTCGCGGTCGACCACGGGCAGCCCGGTATCTACAACATCGTCGACGACGAGCCCGCGCCTGTGGGGGAATGGCTGCCGGCGCTCGCGAGCGCGCTGAATGCCAAGCCGCCGAGGCGTATCCCACGCTGGCTGGGGCGGCTGGCCGCCGGTGAGACTGCGACGCTCATGATGACCGAGGCGCGGGGCGCCTCGAACGCGAAGGCCAAGCGCGAGCTAGGTTGGCAGCCGCGCTATGCGAGCTGGCGGCAGGGCTTCGCGCAGGGGCTGGGCTGAGAGGGCGCGGAGAGCGGCGGCGGGGTCTGCACGACGCGCACGCCGCTCTTGGGCGCGAGCGTGATGACCCGGAACTGGACCTTTGATGTCTTGCGGTCGGCGGCGACCAGGCTCGCGCGCTCGAGCACGCGGTCGAGCACCACCCGCATCTCGGTCATCGCAAAGCTCGCGCCCAGGCACCGGCGGGTGCCGCCACCGAACGGCAGCCACGCGTAGGTGTCGGGCGCGTCGGGGCCGAGGAAGCGCTCGGGCCTAAACTTCCGCGGCTCGGGATACAGGTCCGCCCGCATGTGCATGGTCCGGATCGAAGGGTTTATCTCCATGCCGGCCGGGATCTCGTAGCCGTTCAGGGCAAACGGCTCGTCCTCGACGACCCGTCCCACGCCTGGGATGACGGTGCGGACGCGCAGCGCTTCCTTGGCGATCGCGTCCAGATAGGCCTGCTCGCGAGCCCTCGCGCGGTCCAGAACGCGCGCGTCGTGGAGCAGCAGGTCGAACATCCACGCGAGCCCGGTGGCCGTCGTCTCGTGGCCGGCCATCAGCAGCGTTAGCAGCTCGTCTCGCACCTCGCGGTCGGTCAAGCCGTCGCCCCGCTCGTCTCGGGCGAGCAGGAGCGCAGAGAAGATGTCGTCGCGCCGCTCCACATCGGGGTCGGTGCGGCGGCGTGCGATCTCCGGATAGAGCACGTCGTCGACCGCGCGCTTGCGCGCCGCAAACGCTTGAGCCGCGCGGCGGCGGCTGCCCCGCATCACCGCGCCAATCACGACCATCCCCCGCGGTCGGGCGATCGGATCGATCATCGCGCGGACGCGTCGACGCAACTCCTCCTGGAGCGGGGCGTCGCCGGCCCCGAAGACCGCGCGAAGCATCACGTTCAGGGTGAGCGCCTGCATGCTCGGCAGTAGCGGGAAGGGTTCGCCCACGGGCCAGGCATCGATCTCGACGTCGGTGCACTCGCGCATCGTCTCGATCTGTTTGTTCATCTGGCGACCGTGGAACGGGGGCAGGAGGAGACGGCGGTGATGGAGGTGCTCATCGCCGTCGAGCAGCAGGACCGACCGCGTGCCGAGGATCGGCCCCAAGAGCACGTTCGCCTTGCCCGCGTGCAGCTGATAGTGGGGGCCCTGAAATACCGCCTTGGCGAGCTCGGGGTCGAACACCATGACGAACCCCTCGTCAAAGACCGTGCCGAGCGTGACGGCGCCGCCGTAGCGCCGGCGGCACGCCTCCATGAAGCGAGCGCCTCCGAACATGAATCCGGCGGTCTGAAGCAGCCGGGGCAGCGGCGGTGTGGGGGGCAGCGGCCGGCGCGGCTGGCTCATCTCATTGGGGATGGTGCCACACCGGACATCTCATCCAGACGCGCTGCGCGTCGGCGCCTCGGCGCGGGTCGTCACGGCGACGCCCATAGGCTACGCGCATGGGGTCGCGCGTCCATCGGTTGCTGCCGCTCTACTTGGTCTCGCACTGACGCGGGTGCGCCCGCGCGAGCTGGGCGTGCGGCGCTAGTCAGCCGTGGGCGAGCGACTCATCTGGAGCCGGACGGTCGTGCCTCCGTCGCCGGTGCGTATCTGGGTGAGTTCGCAGAGCTGGTTGACGAGCCACAAACCCCAGCCGGCCTGGGTTCGCGAGTCGGGTTTGGTCCGGGCGGCGAGGGGGTCGGCGAGCCGGCCGTGGTCGTGGATTTCGCAGAGCAGGGTGTCTCCAGTGGCCCAGATGCGCAGCTCGCCTCCGCCGCCGGCGTGCTTGATCGAGTTGGTGGCGAGCTCGTCGACTGCGAGCACGAGCGCGTGACGCTTGCCCGAGCTAAGCCCGGCGCGCTGCGCTTGCTCTTCGACCAGCGTACGCACGCCATGCAGCTCGGAGAGCGTGAACGGCATGGTCGTCGCGTCGGCCGGCGGATCAGGCAGCGGGTCCTGCAGGTCGTGCATGGTCGAGCCGCCCACTACCGGAGCTCACCTGGGACCCGCGGCTACCTCGAACCACACGGTTGTGTGCGGCGCCGACTCGATTCCCCAGCGCAGTGCCTCCTTGTCCAGGAGGTAGAGCCCGTACCCTCCTTCGAGCTGGTCGGGGTCGCATGCCTTCGGCGTAAATCCGTACCCCTGGTCGCTCACCTGCACCCTTACGAGCGCTTCGCCGCAGTGCGCGTTGAAGCCGATTCTCCCGGGAGGATCGACGTCGGGATGGATGACGGCGTTAGTGACTATCTCAGAGACCAGCAGCGTGATCGTCGCCATCGTGCTGGGGGAGAATTCCCGGTCCTGACAGAAGCCGAGAATCGCGGCACGAGCGAGCGAGGGCGCCATCGGGTCTCGCTTGAACTCAAGTTCGAGAACCGGGCAATCACCTTCGCGAGTCGCATCGCTGGGCGCCGACATCATGGGTCACCCGTCTGTACGAACGGCAGTGCCTTGTCGGCTCCGGTAACGCGGATCACCAGCGCCGCGGCTTCCTGCTGAGGACAGACGAGCTTGAGCTCCCACCCTTCCTGTCGCGAGCGATCCTGTAACTCGATCAGTAGCCGGAGTCCCGAAGAGTCCATGAACTCAAGGTCGCGCAGATCGACCGTCACAACCTTCGCACCCGCGTGCAGCTGTTCTTCCAAACGCTCGGAGACCTGGCCCATGGTGCGCATGTCGAGTTCTCCCTTGAGGGAGAGCGTCGCGTTGGATCCCTCGACTCGTTGCCCTATCTCGAACTTGCTTGGTCGAACCATGTCTGATGTTGGTAGCCAACTACCGCAACAAGGTAACGGTTCCGGCCGTCTCACGAGCCTCCCGCGTGCGCGGCGTCCCCCGCGACAGCCGTCGCAGTGTCAGGACAGCGGTGTCGTCCGCATGATCTCCGACCTGGAATTCCCGAAGCGCCGAGGTCAATGCGTCTATTACCTCCGGCGCCGAGAGTTGCCGACACCGATCGAGCGTGGCCCGCAACCGTTCCGCTCCGTAGCGCTCACCACCGGTGCCGATGGCGTCCGTCACGCCATCGGTGTAGAGGACCAGCGTGGTCTCAGGCGCGAATTCGAAAACGAGGTCGTGCCACTCGACGTCCTCGAAGGCCCCCAGCAGCGAGCCGTACCTGCCGACCTGATGCACCCCGCCCGCGTCAATGCTGATGGGAAGCAGATGCCCGCCGATCGCGAGCGTCATCATCTCATCCTCCAGGCGAAGGCAAAGCGCCGTGCAGATGGAGCGAGCGCGCTGTCTCTTTAGCGCCAGGTCCAGGCGGGCAAGCAGCTCCGCGGGACTCGAGATGAACTCCGCCGTGGCGCGCAGGGTGTGGCGGATCAAGGAAGTTAACGCCGCTGCCTCGGCGCCCTTGCCGGCCACGTCCCCGATCGCCGCCATCCACCCCCCGCGGGTCTTCCAAACGTCGTAGAAATCGCCCCCGACTTCGGCGCTCTCAAACGCCGGGATGTAGACGGCGCCAAGCTCGTAACCAGGAATTTCTGGCAGCTGGTCGGGCAGCAGGCTCTGCTGCAGCGTGTGGGCGATCCTCGAGCGCTCGCTGTAGACCCGCGAGTTCTCGATCGCCACCGCCGCGCGGCCGGCGATCTGCTCCGCGAGCTCGACATCGGGGCGGTCGAGGACCCGACCGGACTCCGCGTTCACCAGCGTCATCGCCCCGAGCGTGCGGTCGCCGATGCGCATCGGCACGACCGCCGCCGAGCGAAGCCCAACGCTCCGAAGTAGCTCGAGATGGCGCTCGTCGACCGCGGCCTCCACGAACAGCTCGTCTGGGATCTCAGGGTACGTAAGTGTCTGCCCAGTGCTCAATACGAGCCCAAGACCCTGCTCGCGATCGAGGTGCTCGGGCTCGTAAGCGCGAAGCTCTTCCGCGAGTTTGAGCCGCGCCGGATCGACATGCGCGACCGCCACCGATACCCGGTCACCGTCTGCGTCGATCAGGTCCACCGCGCACCAGTCCACGATGTCGGGCACCGCCAGCTGAGCGACATTGCGCAGCGTCTGCTCGTAATCGAGCGAAGAGGCCAGCACCTCTGTTGCCTTCGCCAAAAACGCAGCCCGGCGCTCTACGAGCTTCTGCTCGGTCACGTCCTCGATCACCATGATCGTCGCCTCCACCTCGCCCGAGTCATCCAGCAAGGGCGAGGCCTTGAGCAGGTTCCAGCGCTCGGCTCCCGACTCCCTGTCGGTCGTCCGAATGAGCAGCGGGTCCGGAGACTCGCCCCGCAGCAGCCTGACCGATGGGATGTCATCCATCGAGATTTCGTTCCCGCCCTCTCCCACTACGACGTAATCCGCCATGATCTGCTCCGGCGTCGTCGCCCGAAGCTCCTCGACGGACTCATACCCGAGGTGCACGAGCGCCGCTCGGTTGGCATAGGCGATCCGATTCTCGCGGTCGCGGATCGTGATCGGATCCGCAAGCGATCCCACGATCGCGTCAAAGCGCCGCTCGCTGCCGGCCAGCGCCCGGCGAAGAGCCTGCACCAGAAGATCACGCTCGCGCTCGCTCTCGCGGCGTGCTGAGATGTCCTGCACGAACGCGGTAAACGTCCATTCGGCTCCCTCGCGAAAGGCGGAAATCGTCATCTCGATGGGTAACTCGTTGCCGTCGGGACCGAGCGCCGTCAACTCGACCCGCCGGTCGACCATCGGACCGGCGCCCTCCGCCAGGAACCGACGCAGACCCGCGGCATGAGAGCCACGGAAACGCTCCGGGATGATCAGATCGGCAACCGCGCGACCGAGCGCGTCTTCACGGCTGATGCCGAACGTTTCCTCTGCGCTGGGGTTCCAGTAGGTCACGAGGCCGCGCTCATCCATCGATACGGCCGCGTTGGGGGCCCGGTCGAGGATCGACTCTGTTCGACTGGGCCCCATGGCGACGGGATTATCCGTGTTTGTGTCGAGCTCCGCCACTCACGGCAGCTGGATTGCCGCGGAATCGGCCAGCCTTGGCGCGACCCTAAGCTGTCGCAGCCGCGTCGGCGACAAACGCGGCGACCGCAGCGGCGAACTCACGCCGGCTGTCTTCCCAGACGTAGAACATGTGGCCGCCGTCGAAGTCGCGCATGGTCAGCCGGCTGGCCGTCTCCGAGTCGAGCCGCATGAGGTTGCGCAGCCGCTCGCTTCCGTAGTACGGCGTCACGAGGTCGTATCGGCCGTGGGTGATGAAGGCTTTCATGTGGGGGTTGAGTGACATGCCGTATCGGAAATCGTCGGTGGCGCCGACAGGCGCCGCGAAAAAGTCGTCCGAGGCGTCGTTGCGCCACATCTCGTTCACCTCGTAGCTCAGCACGGTGTATTCGCGATCGGTCTCGACACCGATCTCCGATCGCAGCTGCCGGTTGATCGCGGTGGTGAACGCTGGATTGATGCCGGCTAGCGTCGGGTCCGGGCCGGCGAACGCCTCCCGATCAGGGAACGGGTCGGTAGTCGTGATCGTCGCGTCGTAGGACCCGAGCACCTTGCGCTCGTCTCGGAGCAGCTCGCGCGTGAACACAGCGACGGTGATGCGCCCTCCCGCGCGCGCAACTATGTCGAGCGGAAGGCCGATGAGATCGGCCAGACGACCAAGGATCCGGTCGCGTTGCGCCGCGGGCATCGAGTCGCCGCGCGTGAGGAGCGTCGCGTAGTCGCCGGTGGCAAAGCTCTCGGCCTCTCGTCGGACGTCACCTGGCGGCGTGCCGGCCGCGTACGCGCGCGACCGCCCGTGGTGGAAAGCGGCGAGCGCCATCGTCGGCATGCGGTCGACCCACCCAACCACGTCGTAGTCGGTCGGCGAGAGCGATCCGAACTCGAGCGCCGGGGAGATGAGGATGGCGCCGCTGAGTCCGATGCCCGCCGTCTCCTGCAACAGCCGCACGAGTCGCCCAACGCGGTAGCCGCCGTAGCTCTCGCCGGCGATCAACACGGGAGAGCCCCACCGCCCCTGGCCGGACAGCCACCGTCCCATGAATTCAGCAAGTGACTCGAGATCGCGCTTGTAGCCGAAGTACTCCCGGTCCTCGCCGTCTTGCCGACTCCTTCCGTCCTCGCCGTCTCGCTGTTTCTTTTTGCCCTCGCCGTCCTTGCTGTCGTCCTCGACGACGCGACTGAAGCCGGTGCCGACCGGGTCCACGAAAACGAGGTCGGTGAAGGCGAGCCACGACTCCTCGTTAGGGACGAGCCGGGGCGGCACCTGTGGCAGCCTTCCGTCGGCCGGAAAAGCCACCCGCAGCGGTCCGACGGCGCCCATATGTAGGTACGCCGACGACGCGCCGGGGCCGCCGTTGAACACGAACGTCACCGGACGGTCGCCATCCTGGCGCGCGATGTAGGAGACCGAGAAGATCTCCGCCGCGGGCTTCTCCTTCTTGCGAAGGACGATCCACTCCGCGCTGGCCGTGTAGTCAATCGCCGCACCCCCCGCCGCCCAGACCGCGGTCGTCTCAGCCCCGCGCGGCGGCTCGTGGTCTGCTTTCGCGGTGGCCTTCTCGCCGTTGGTCTCCTCGTCTGCCATCCCCGAGACGCTATCTCTTATCGCGTTCCTCGATGACTGTTGTGAACCAAGCACCCTGCAGGCTCGCCAACCGGCGGCCCCAGGCGTTAGTCGGCGTCCCGCGGGTCCATCGGCCGGGTATCCATCGGCCGAACGGCTCCCCGACCCGGGTAGACGGTCATCTCGCTCGGGCGCGCCAACAGACCGTCGAGCTCGAACTGGAACTCGGAGAACAGATCCGAGCGATAGTGAGCATCGAGGGCGTCCTGGCTGTCCCATTCGCTGATGAGCACGAACCGGGTCGGGTCGGCCAGCGTCACCGCGAACGTGTAACGCCGGCAGCCCGACTGGGTGGCTGCCACGCGCTCGAAGCGTTCGAGCACCGAGACGAGCTCGTCGCGGCGCCCGATGATCCCGAACATCTCGGCGATTGCGACCACGATCATGACCGTCAGCTTCGCATACCGGCGCACAAGCTCAAGGCCGCAAAGCGCTGATCGCCGCCGGAGACCAGCTCCGGCTGGATTATTCGGGGCGCTTGCTTGCGGCATCGTTATGTAGGAGGCTGTGGAGGTGGCTCGTCTCAAGGTTGTTGGCCTCGGGGGCTCGCTCCGCGAGGGCTCCCGTAGTCGGGCAGCTCTTGCGCTCGCGCTTGAGGGCGCGGGCGCGGCCGGGGCAACCGTCGCGCTCCTCGACTTGCGGGAGCTGGGCCTGCCGATGTACAACCCCGAGCTGGAGGCTGACCCGCCCGCTGTCGTTCTGACGCTGCTCGAGGCGTGTTATGAGGCCGACGGGATGATATGGAGCAGCCCGATGTATAACGGCTCGGTGTCGGGGGCGTTCAAGAACGCGATCGACTGGCTGCACATGCTCGGCTCGCGCGAGCCGCCCTACCTGCACGACGAGGTCATCGGCCTGATCAGCGCAGCCGGGGGAACGCAGGGGCTGCAGGTCGTCAACACGATGGAGTTCTCGGTGCGCTCTCTACGCGGGTGGGCGGTGCCCTATGTGGTGCCGGTGCCGCAGGCCACGCGCGCCTTCGCCGACTCGGGCGCGGTTCAGGACGAACTGGTCGAGGACCAGTTGCGGCTGCTCGGCGAGGAGGTGGTACGCGTCGCGCAGCGCTTCGCCCGGGACCCGGCGCTGCACCACCAGGGCGAGTGTGACGACGCGGCGGAGCGCGTCGTCGAAGCCGGCCAGCCGTCGGGCTGATTTCGCCTCGCGCGAGACAGCTGCGCGGCTCGGCGGCGCACAAAGGAGAAGGCGCGGGTCACGCGGAGCTCGCTTTCGCCAGGATTAGTCCCTGATGGCGCTGGCCTACACGGACTACTACGAGGTGCTCGGCGTGCCGCGTGATGCGGATCAGGACGCGATCCGCTCGGCTTACCGCAAGCTGGCCCGCAAGTTGCACCCCGACCTCAACTCCGATAACGACGCGGAGGAACGGTTCAAGGAGCTCGGCGAGGCGTACGAGGTGCTCTCCGACCCTGAGAAACGCGAGCGCTACGACCGCCTCGGCGCCAACTGGCGCGAGCAGCAGCAAGAGGCGCCGGACGCGAACTTCGAGGAGTTCTTCGCCGACCAAGGGTTCGGCGGCGGCGACACCCGGTTTCAGTTCAGCGACGACCTGTTCGAGCGGTTGTTTGGAGGTTTTGCCGGCGGCGGACCGGGCGGGCGGACCGTTGGGCCGCTACGCGGGTACGACCGCGAGGCGCTGCTCGAGCTGTCGCTGGAGGACGCGCTGGAGGGAGGACGCCGCAGGCTGACGCTCGACCACCATGAGATCGACGTCAACTTCCCCGCCGGCGTGCGCGACGGCCAGTTGATTCGCCTGGCGGGACAGGGCGGAGCGGGGCGCGACGGCGGTTCGCCGGGCGACCTCTACCTCCGGATCGCGCTAAAGCCCCACCCGACCTTCCGCCGCCGCGGCGACGCCGACCTCGACATCGACCTCGCGGTGGCACCGTGGCAGGCGGCGCTCGGTGCGACGGTCTCGGTCCAGACCCCGAGCGGCACGGCCCAGATCCGGGTGCCCGCGGGCTCCTCCAGCGGGCGGCGCCTGCGCCTCCGTGGACGAGGGTTGCCGAAGTCTGGGGGCGGGAGCGGCGATCTTCACGCGGTCGTGAAAATCATCGTTCCAAAGCACCTGACCGACCATGAGCGCGAGCTCTACGAGCAGCTCGCAAAGAGCTCACCCCAGGAGGCGACCGCATGAACCGCGAAGACCCGGTGGAACTGGACGTCGTTGCGCGCAGGGCCGGGGTAAGGATCGCGCTCGTCCGCCGTTATCTGGAGTTCGGCCTGTTCGAGCGACACCCTCAGCCGGGCGCGGCATCGCGCTACGACCCGCGCAGCGCCGCGCGGGTCGCGCGAGCGGAGCGTTTGCGCCGCGACCTCGGGCTCAACTACGCGGGCGCGGTGCTTGTGTGCGAACTACTCGACCGGATCAGCGAGCTCGAGGCGCGGCAATAGTCACGCACCGCCGAGGACGTCGAGGAGAGGCTCCAGTGGCGCTCGCGCCCCAGCGCGTGAGGCTGCGGGGCTGAGATCCTTCATTTGATGGCTGAGCAGCCCTCAGTTTCCGGCAGCGCTGACTCCTCCGATGCGTCGGTCACGGCCGATGCGCAGCTGCCGCCGCTCGATGACCGGCACGTGGATGGACTGCGGGAGGTGGGCCGCGAGTGGGCGGCCCGGATGCCCGGCGACCAGGCGTGGCAGCGTTCGCTGCCGGTCGACCCCCACCTCAAGTATCTGGTGGACGAGCCGGCGCGGCGCAGTGCGTTCGTGAAGATTCGCGCCCGGAGCTCTGACGACCAGGGCGAAGTCGAAACCACGCCGCGCGCCGATGCGCCGGATTCGATGCTGGGACGGGCGGCCTACCTGGCTCGGCGGGTGCTGATCGGACCGCCGCTGCGGAGCACAGCTATCGCCGACGAGCTGTTGCCGAGGCTGCTCGCGCTCCCGGTCCTGTCGCCCGATGCCCTCTCCTCGGTGGCCTACGGACCCGAGGCGATGATGGCCGTCCTCGTCCTTGCGGGCAGCGCAGAGCTCAAGCTCTCGCTGCCGATCGCCGCGGTGCTCGTAGTGCTGATGCTCTCGGTCGGTCTCGGGTACCGACAGGTGATCCGGGCCTACCCGCATGGCGGGGGCTCCTACATCGTCGCCAAGGACACCCTGGGGCCAAAGTGGGGCCTGTTGGCCGCGGCTGGCCTGATCCTCGACTACATCCTGACCGTCGCCGTGTCCGTGGCGGCGGGGGTCGCGGCGATTACCTCGGCCATACCGTCGGTTGCTTCTGCCACGTTGCCGCTCGGGCTCGTTGTGATCGCGGTCCTGGTCTTCGGAAACCTGCGCGGAGTGAAGGCGGCCGGCGCATTGTTCGCCGCGCCTACGTACATGTTCATCGTGGCGATCGGGCTGATCGTGATCGTCGGGTTGGCCGACTCGGCGATGCACGGGTTCCACGCCGTCGCTCCGCCCCCGCGCCACGCCACGCAAGCGCTCGGGGTCTTGCTGATCCTGCGCGCGTTCTCCTCGGGCGCGACCGCGATGACCGGGATCGAGGTGATCTCGAACTCGGTGCCGGTATTCGAACCGCCGCAGGCGGACAACGCTCGTCGCACCCTCGCGATCATGATCGCGCTCCTCGTATTGATGTTCATCGGCGTTGTCTTGGTCGCTCATCTCGAGGGGATCGCCCCCGGCACCCAGACCGTCCTTTCCCAGATCGCTCACCGCACGGTCGGCAGCGGTGTGCTGTACGCGTTCGTCCAGATCGCCACTGCCGCGATCCTGCTGATCGCAGCCAATTCCGCGGTCAACGGCTTTCCCCGACTGCTGTACTTCATGGCGCGCGACAGCTACGCCCCACTGGCGTTCCTGCGGATGGGCGACCGGCTGGCGTTCACCGCCGGCATCGTGGTGCTCGCCGTTCCGGCGGCGATCCTCTACGCGGCCTTCAACGGCCAGACGGAGCTGCTGATCCCGCTTTTCGCCGTGGGGGTGTTCGTGGCCTTCACCATGGCGCAGAGTGGGATGGTCGCCCACTGGTGGCACCACCGCGACCACGGGTGGCAACGCGCACTGGCCATCAACCTCGTTGGCGCCGTGCTCTCCGGCGCAGTCGCGATCATCGCCGCGGTCACCAAATTCGTCGACGGCGCCTGGGTCGTCGTGGTGCTGATCCCCCTGATCGTGCTCGTCTGCCTCCGAATCCACGGCCACTACCAGCGCGCCCGCAGCCAGCTCGTACCCCGAGCAGACGAGGCGCTGGTCGCCCCTACTGCGGGGCTGTCCCGTACGCGGTCTGGTGACGGCCGCCGGCCCACATCCGAGGAGCAGGACGCTCCAAGCGAGATCGAGCACATGTGGGTTGTGCCGGTCGCCGTGCTGGACCTGGCCGCACTGCGGGCCCTCGCGTATGCCGCCTCGGTCCAACTGCCCGTGCTCGCGGTCCACGTCGCCCCCACCGAGGATGAGGCGAAACGCTTTCGCCGATACTGGAAGGTGTGGGGCGCCTACCTGCCGCTCGAGGTCGTCGTCTCGCCATACCGCGCCACCGTCGCTCCGCTGGCCAACTACATCGAGGCTCTGCACAGGCAGCGGCCAGACATCACGCTCACGGTGGTCGTGCCGGAGATCGTCCCCGCGCACCTCTGGGAGTCGCTCCTGCACGGCCGCATCGCTGAGCGGCTACGGCGGATCCTGATCGGCTACGAGGGGATCGTCGTGACCAGCGTCCCGTTCCACCTCAAGGGATGACCGGGCGCGTGGGGCCCGTCAGGCAGGCGGTGGACCGATCAGGTCGTGGCGGACATCGACGACTCGACCGTCCGCGACCCGATAGACGCTCAGGCCGCGGAAATCCGACCCGTTTGGCAGATGCCCGGTCCAGGCCGCGGCGACGATGTCCTCGCGAGAAACCAACGCGTCGATGTCATATCTGATCACTCCACCCCCGATGCGGACGGCGTTCTCGTAGTCGTCCCGGGCGCCCTGCGGTCCGTGCCCGAGCGGCGTGTGGCCGTAGTCCACGTAATCCGGTGAGACGACTTCGTCGAACCGATCCGGACGGCCCTCGCTGTAGGCGGCAAAGTAGGCCCGAACCGCATCCTCTGGGGTCATGGCATTCACGCCTGGGAGAGTACGCGCCTCCTAGAGGAGATGGTCCTCGCCCGCCTCAAGAGTGATCGCCACCCTACGGTGCGCTGAGGAATGCCTCTACGTCGCCGGCAAACGCGGCGTGGTGCTGGAACAAGAACCCGTGCGCCGAGTCGGAGTACAGCTTCGAGCTGTGCTTGCGGAATCAGGCCGGCGAGTAGATAGGAGTAGTGCGGCAGGATCATCGGGTCGCTGTCGCCGTTCGCGACAAACACGGGCACGTCGATCGCCGTGACCCGCTGCAACAGACCGTGATCCGGGATGCCCCAGGCGCACACCGCGTCGTATTGCGCCTGTCGGGTTTGCCAGCTCGTCGGCTTGTCCCGATCTTCGCTCCGGGCGGTCATCCGCCCGAGGGCCTCCATGCCCGATTGCCGACTCGTCGCGGAGGATGCGAAGAACACTCCGAGGTACCCGTCCGGATTGGGCGCGGGAGCCCCGACCGCCTCGATCACCTCCGGCGCCCAGCCGTGCATGCCGGCGGAGCCCTGGGGGGCCGACGACGCGAGAACCAAACGGCGGACCGCCGCCGGCCGGATCAGCGCGATCTCCTGCGCGACGAAGCTCCCGATCGAGAACCCGAGGACGTCGACGCTCGCGAGCTCCATCGCGTCGAGGAACGCGATCGCGTCGATCGCCATCTGCCTCATCGTGCTCGGCGTGGTTCCTGTCGACCCGGCCACGCCGACGTTGTCGAACGTCACCACCCGCCGCTGGGACGCCAGCGCGTCGATCAGCGCCGGATCCCAGCCATCCAAATTTCCGCGAAAGTGCTGTAACAGCACGAGCGCCGGCGTGCCGTCGCCGAGATCGCGATACGCATAGTCGATCCCGTTCGCGGCGCTGACCACCCGGTTGGGAGACGCGATGTACTCCCCGGTGCCAGGTGACGTTGCGGTCATGGGTCCTCCTTCAGTTCGTCCGAGTTGCCGAGCCGCTCACGTGGATCTCGTGCTCGGTCGGGTGAGTGCTTGTCCGGCTTGGCCTCGTTCGATGATCCAGGAGGCCGCGAGGGTCGTCCAGAGCGCGGCGTCTCCGGCGTCCTGCGCCAAGCCGAGGCTGTGGGGGCCGTGGGCGAAGACGTGGACGGTGTGGGGGACACCATGGCTGGCGAGCGACCGCGCAAGGCGGTAGGTGTGCTCGGGCAGGACGTAGACGTCCTCGGCCGTGTGCCAGATAAAGAACGGTGGCGCCGAGGAAGTCACCAGGGCGTCCAGTGAGGTCGCCCGCCGCAGCTCGGGCGTCGGGTCCTCGCCCAACAAGATCACGCGAGCCGGTCGGTAGGTCTCCGTCTCCATCGACGTGATCGCATAGCCGAGCACGGCGAAGTCAACCGCCTCGCGGAGATCACCGCCGTGGGCGAGCGCTGCCAGGCCGGCAAGATGCCCGCCAGCCGAGAAGCCGACCAACCCGACGTGCTCGGTGCCGCGGTCCCTGAGCCGGCGGATCTCTGCCCGGAGAGCGTTCAGTGGTTCGGGATGGCGCACGTTCAGCGGGTAGCGGAACACGCTGGCTCGAACACCCAGCCCTTCAAGCCACTGCGCGACGGGGTCGCCCTCGTAGGTCACATGCTGTGCATAGCCCCCGCCGGGCAAGACGATCACGTGTGTTGCGCGGAGGGTCGCTCGGTTTTGTCGGGGCGGCTTGCGCATCGCTTATTTACTTGGGCGGATTGCGATCTTCAACGGCGTCGGGCCTTGGCTGGAGATGGGATGTAGTCGCTGGCCCGGAAGCAGCCATGGATGTGGTCGTTGACTACGCCGACGTTCTGCATGAACGCGTAGACGCTCGTGGGCCCGACGAACCGGTATCCCTGTGACTTCAACTGCCTGGCGAACGCGTCCGCCTCCGGCGTCGACGCAGGGAGGGCTGCGATAGACCGCGGTGCACGTTTACGGGTGCTCTCGTACGACCTTGTGAGCGCGGCAAGGCTCGGCGACGCGGACCTCATCGCGCGCGCGTTCTCGACGGTCGCTTGGATCTTGGCTCGGTTACGGATGATCGTGGGATCCTGCACAAGCCGGTCCACATCCCGCTCGGTCATCGCCGCGACCTGGTGCTATGTCGAACCCATAGAAGGCTCTTCGGAACCCCTCGCGCTTGCCGAACACGATCGACCAACTGAGCCCGGCCTCGAACACACCCAAGGTCAGTGCCTCGAACAAAGCCGATTCGTCGTAGGTGCGGCTACCCCACACGTCATCGTGGTAGTGGACGGACGGGGTGTCATCAGCTCCGGCCCAGGCACAGCGCGGCTTGCCGTCGTAACCGGTGATCACGTCCTCGCCCATCTCGTCCTCCAGCGCCCAATCCTCGAGGCTCGCCTAGAACTGGTCTAATCGTTCAGGAGCGTGACTCCCGGCTTCCGCTTTCTCTTGAGTCATGCGACTGCTTCTCGCGGCTTGATCGGCTGCCTGCCTTCCGCTCGCCTGCAACGACCCTTGCCGTCTAGAGAAGCATGTACCTGAGACGATCATGCCCGTGCAGGAATTGGGCAGATCATGATCGCCGTGCGGATCATCGTTGGGATCCTGGCGGTCGTGGGCGTCGGCGCGGTGATTGCGTCGATGTTGCGGACGGTCGTGCTGCCTCGGGGTGTGCCGGCGCGGCTCGCGCGGGCTGCCTTCCTTTTGGTGTATTGGCTGCTTCGGCTCCGGCTGCGGCTGTCGGGTCGGTCCGACTACGCGACCAGGGACCGGATATTTGCGGTCGAGGCGCCCGTCGGGCTGTTCGCTCAGCTCACCACCTGGGCCGTGCTGATCTGGCTTCTCTTCGCCGTGCTGTTCTGGTCTCTAACCGCCTCGACGGTCGACGGCCGGACTATTTCGCGCGCGTTGGAGCTGTCGGGGTCCTCGATGCTCACGCTGGGGTTTGATTCCCCGCGCGGTCTGTCGCGACAGCTGGCCGCGTTCGCTGCGGCCGGGGTCGGCGTGACGCTCCTTGCCCTGGTGATCACCTACCTGCCGACGCTATACGCCGCATTCTCCAGGCGCGAGGAGCTGATCACCAAGCTCACGGTTCGAGTCGGCGTCCCGTCATCAGGCCCGACCCTGCTGTCCCGCACTTGGGAACTCGGCCGGTTTGATCAGCTGGAGGAGATATGGGATCCCTGGGAAGACTGGTTCGTCCAGGTCGGCGAATCCCACACCACGTTCCCTCAACTCAGTTTCTTCCGCTCGCCTCGTTCGAGCAACCATTGGGTGCTCGCCTCAGAAGCCGTGCTGGACGGCGCCGCGCTGGCGCTCACTGCGTGCGAGCTACCGCGACAGTCCCGCGGCGAGCTATGCCTGCGCGCCGGGATCCACGCCCTGATCTCGATCGCCGACTTCCTCGGAATTCCCCACCGCCCTCCGGAACCTGGCGCGGAGATCATTCTCTCTGAGGAGAAGTTCAATACAGCGTTCAGCCATCTTGAAAGCATCGGCGTTCCGATGCGTGACGATCGCGATTCTGCCTGGCTCGCCTTTCGCGCGGTACGCGCCCGGTACGAGCCCCTGCTCGCCGTCCTCGGTCGCATGACCGACGCGCCACGGAGCGGCTGGAGCTCCTGGACTGATGACACCCCGCGCCACTACCCGCCGCTGCTAAGACCGCGACGACAACGGGGGCGTGACGCTGCAGGGTGAGCTGGTCGCCCCTTGCGCAAACCGCGTGTGAGGCATCAGGCTTACGGTCTACCCTCGTGGCATGGCCATCATCGTCTGCCCGAGCTGTGGGACGCGTAACCGTGTCGGTTCGATCGCTTCAGGGTTTCCTCGTTGCCCGAGATGCAAGTCGGAGCTTCCGTGGTTGGTCGATGCTGACGCGGAGACGTTCGCTGCGGAAACGAGTGCCTCGGTTCCGGTGGTCGTTGATTTCTGGGCTGCGTGGTGCGGGCCGTGTCGGATGATCTCGCCCGTGCTTGAGGACCTGGCCGGCCGGCACGCCGGACGACTGAAGGTCGTCCGGGTCGACGTCGATGCCAACCCTGGGTTGGCTGCGCGCTTCGGCGCCCAGTCGATCCCGCTCCTGGTCGTGATCCGTGACGGGCGCGAGGTCGACCGGATCGTGGGAGCGCTTCCACGTGCTGCGCTCGAGGAGCGACTCGGCCCGGTGCTCGCTAGCTGAGGAGCTGGCCTTAACCGGCGCGCCCCGGAGACCTGCTCTCTGTGACTGAGATGCGAGTCTTGCTCGACGGCATTTTGTTTGGGGACGTCACATGGGCGTGATCGTGGGCCACGTCGCCGAACGTGTTACCGAAGGCTAGGCTCCTCAATCGGTGCAGGAGATCGAGAATGTCTCACGCCCGATGCGGGCCGCCCCACTCCTGAAGCCGTTCCGGGTGCGTCTGGAGTCGCGCCTTGCGCCTGATGAGGCCGTAGGGTGGCTGCGCGGCGACCGGCGGCCGGTGGCGCTGGTCGGTGAGTGGCTGGATGGCCTGGCCATCCTAAGCTCCGAGCCGGTGCGCGTGGCCGCCCCGGGGGACGATCCATTCGCACTGCTGGATGCACAGCCGGTACTCGCGCCCGGCGAGGCTACGGTCGGCGGCGGCTGGATCGGCTGGCTCGGCTATGGGCTGGGGGCGCGAATCGAGCGGCTGCCCCCGAGCCCGCCCGCGCCGGTCGTGCGGCCGGCATTCTCGCTCGCGTTCTACGACCACGTCCTGGTCTACGAACGCGGGCGCTGGTGGTTCGAGGGACTCTGGAGCGTCGAGCGGGACACGGCGTTGCGCGAGCGACGTGCGGTGTGGGAGGCGCGTCTGGGGACGGCGTCGGCGCCGGAGGAGGCTGCGAACGGCGCGCGGACGAAGACCGCCACGAGCGCAAAACCGACGCCATTCGCGCTTGTGGCCAACGGAGCGGACGGGCACATCGCAGCGGTGGCCGCTTGCCGGAGCCGGATCGCCGCCGGCGAGCTCTACCAGGCCAACCTGTGCGCGCGGCTCGAGGCCCGCTACGAGGGCGACCCGCTCGACCTCTTCGCACGCGCGCTCCCGCGCGCCGGGCCGCGGTTCGGCGCGCTCGTCGACGGCGTGGTGAGCCTCTCACCCGAGCGTTTCCTGCGCCGGCGCGGGCGCGAGGTGCAGACCGAGCCGATCAAAGGCACCCGCCCGCGAACCGGCGGCAAGAAGGAGCGAGAGCTCGCGCGCGCAGAACTGGTGGCGTCGAATAAGGACGCGGCCGAACACGTGATGATCGTCGATCTGATGCGCAACGACTTCGGCCGCGTCAGCGCCTACGGCACCGTGCGTGCGGATCCACCGCGGGTGGAGGCGCACGCGGGGGTCTGGCATCTCGTCTCCACCGTATGCGCCCGCCTGCGCGACGGCGTCGGCGACGGCGAGCTCTTGCGTGCGAGCTTCCCCCCGGGCTCTGTGACGGGCGCGCCGAAGATCCAGGCGATGAAGGTCATCGCCGCGCTCGAGGCAACCCGGCGTGAGGCCTACACGGGGGCGATCGGGATCGCGAGCCCGGTCGCCGGCCTCGACCTGAGCGTCGCGATCCGCAGCTTCGAGCTCTCGCGTGGGCGCATCTGGATCGGCGTCGGGGGCGGGATCGTGGCGGACTCGGATCCGGAGCGCGAGCTCACCGAGGCGTTCGACAAGGCGGCAGGACCAGTCGCGGCGATCGGCGGGGAACTCGTGCGTTCCGAGCCGCGACCGGCCCGGTCGGCTCCGCGCACTCCGAACGCCCTGCGGCGCGCGGGTGCGGTGCTAGACCAGTCGCGGCCCGATCCGGCCTGCGGCGTCTTCGAGACGGTCCTGGTGCACGACGGGCGCGCTGTGGAGCTCGAGAGGCATCTGGACCGGTTGGCGGCTTCGGTGAACGAGCTGTACGGCGGGGTGCCGCCGGGGCTTTCCGGGGTCGCCGCGCGCGCGAACGACGTCGCGGCGCAGACGATCGGGCGGTCGCGGCTGCGCGTCCTCGCCGGCGCGGATGGGTCGGTAACGATCGACGTCTCGCCCGCCGGCCACGCGCCGCGCGGATCCCGCCAACTGGCGCCGTTCGCGCTGCCCGGAGGCCTCGGCGCGCACAAGTGGCGCGATCGACGGCTGCTCGATGCGCTCGCCGCGGAGGTCGACGGGATGGTGCCGCTGCTGGTCGATACCGACGGCTGCGTGCTTGAGGCCGCGTACGCCAACGTGTGGATCGTCGAGTCCGGCGCTCTGATCACGCCGCCCGCGGACGGCCGAATCCTGCCGGGAACGACGCGCGCCGCCGTGCTGGCCGCGGATCGAAGCGCGCGCCAGGAGCCGATCGACCTCGTCCGTCTAGCCCGTGCCGACGATGTGTTCCTCACCTCATCGATCGCGGGCCGGCACCCCGCGAGACTCGCGCCGGGCTGGCCCAATGAGCCGCGTCCGCGGCGCATCGCTGATCAGTCTCGCTTCCGGGTGAGGAACAGCGTCGTCGCGTAGTGGACGGTGAGTCGTCCCCCTTGGCGATCGATCGCAGCTCGGACCGCGTCGAGCAATGGCTCGCGTACCTGCGCGGCGAGCATCCGATGGTCCGATTGTGTGGTCAGGAGTCGCGCGTACGCGTCGCTGCCATAGGGCAAGGACCACCGGTAGACGCGGATATCGGGGTCGTCGAACAGGGCGGAGTCGCGGATCTGTTGTTCTTGCTCTTGATCGAGGTCGTGCGTCGTAAGTCCTGGATAGCCGGGTGCTCGGGCGTGCAGCTCGGGCGCGTGCCGGGAATAGATTTCGTCGAGCTCGCCGCGAAGCTCGGATTCCTCCCAGGTGGGCCGGTTCCAGAACAGCGCCAACACCCCGCCGGAGCGCAGCCCCTCGTGCGCCTTTGCGTATCCAATCGAGGCGTCAACCCAATGCCAGGCCTGAGCGGAGAAAACGAGGTCAAAGCGTGCCGCCGGCGGCATCAACCATTGCTCAAAGCCCGAGACGACGATGGACACCTGCGGGTAGTGGCTGCAGGTCCGGCGCGCAATGGCGGCCATCGCGGGGCTCGGCTCGAGGGCGACCACCGAGGCTTCGCTCGCTGCGAGCGCCACCGTGGCCTTGCCCGTGCCTGCCCCCACCTCAAGCGATCTGGGGCGACGTCGCCCGACGAAGGCCACGAGGTCGTCAAAGAGCGCTTCGGGATAGCCAGGCCGCACGTCGTGGTAGGTCTCTGCGACCTCCCCAAAGACCGTGCGCTGTTCACGCTCGGCGGTCATACGCTGCCTCCACCGGCCTCATGTCCAGCGATTGCTCGAGGACCACAACCGCGCACGCGACCCCAACGCTACCGGTAGCGCGCGGCGCTGGGCGTACTAGGCGCGCGCTCGAGGCCCGTCGAATTCATGCGTCCCGCGCTGTCACGTTTACCGCTCGCCCTGTGTCATGGGAGTAGTGCCCACGACCGCTGGAGGAACAGCAATGTTGGAGAAGGTCTTCTACACGAGCGTGCTCGTCAGCGACCAGGACAAAGCGCTCGACTTCTACACAAACGTGCTCGGCCTGGAGAAGCGAGCTGAGAACCCGACGCCCGATGGGCCGCGGTTTCTGACCGTAGGCGTCAAGGGGGACGACTTCCAGCTGGTTCTCTGGCCGGGGACACCGGGCCAGGCCGAGCCGGCGATGGGACGCCCGCCCGCGTCGATCACGATCGAGACCGACGATTGCCGGAAGACGGCCCAGGAGCTGAAGTCGCGCGGCGTCGAGTTCGTGTCAGACGTGCTCGAGTTCCCATGGGGCTATGTCGTGCAGTTTCAAGACCTCGACGGCAACCGGCTACAGCTAAGAGAGGGCCGCTAGCCCCCGGGCGAGCTGGAGGGTCAGGCTCCGACGATCTCGTCGAACGCGGCCTGTCCGCGAAGCGCCGCCAGATCATCGTCTGTGCGGGCGAACTCGACCAGCTGCGGGGAGAGCTCGATCGCACGCCGGAGATGAGCAAGCGCGGCGTCGATCCGTCCGGCTCGGGCCTCAAAACAGGCAGTGTTGTAATAGACCGCGCCGTACGGCGGGTCGTCAGCGATGAGCGCCTGGGCGCGCTCGGCGCCCTCCTCATAGTCACCGGATTCGAACAGCGCAAACAACGGCGCGAACAGCTCCCACCCGTTGGGCTCGTACGGCTTGCCCGCGGGCCCCGCGCCAATGGCGAGCACCGTCGTGCCGGCTTCTCGGGCGAACGCGGTCCGCTTGACACCCGCGGGCACGTGGACGAACGTCCCAACCGGAGCGTCCTGATTCTCTCCATCGAGCTCGAACGTGGCGTGCCCGGAAAGGACGACGTACAACTCCTCGCTTGAGCCGGGTTCGGCCTCCTCGTGCTCGTTGATGAGCCGGTCGCCATCCGAGCGCGCCGTCATCGCATTGACCCCGAACGTCGTGATTCCGAAGTGGTGACGCACGGGCCGAAACGGCGACCGCCCGTCATCGATCTCGTCTATCTCATCAAGCCGCGCAACACCGAATTCCGCCATATCTGCCTTTCTCCTTTCGTCCGCTGCGGCTTGAGCCTACCCGGAGCAGCGGTGCTGCCTCGGGTGATAGCAGTGACGCCGCGCCGCCTCGTGACCGGGACGATGCCAATCACCCGGGGGCGGTCGCCAGGGCGCCGCGAGGCGCGCGATCGCCCGGTCGCCGAACGCGTCGCCAGCGCGGGGCCCGTCGGAACGGTTGCTCGTCGGGAATCGCGATCGCCGCGCGGCTGGCGCGGCTCGGCGGAGCCGTACCGTCGAGTTTGGGTAGGCGCTAGCCCACCGGCCGTTCTGCGCGCTGTTGGACACGGCGCCGGATTACGACCGGCACTGGCCGAGGTCGGTCGGTGGCACCCCTCCGGGGAGCGCAGCGAGGGGGCGGCTTTCGTACGCCGTCCACATGAAGGTGCTGAGCGGGAGCCCGTAGCCGCCCTGCTCGGGAGAGCGGAACATGGCATTGGTCAGTTTCGGCGGCGGGTACGCCTTAACGTCCTTATGCAGGTTGGGCGTACCGAGCACGAATGGGGCCACGTCGCGGGCATACCCCTCTTTGCGGAAGCCCGTGGTCCACATGTGCCACGCGGTGGACGGCACGTCGTGCCAGATATAACCGTATGAAGGGTCGTAGCAGCCGTCAGGGATAGGTGGCTCTATCTGTGTGTTTTTGTAATAGAGGGCGTAGACGCCGTACGCGAGCGGCATAAGCGCCGTACTGAAGGAAGCCTTAGCGGCAGTGTTGAGCCGAGCGGTCGCGGAGGCGACATCTATTGTCCAGCCGGGCTCATAGGCCCCCTTTCCAAGCGCCCCCATGGGCAGTGGCGGGCGCTGATCGACTCGTGGATTGAGGCCGACCGCTCGGCGCCGCGAAAGCAGCGGCACACGGCGAAGCGGATCCACGAGCGGCTGCGGGACGAGCAGGGCGTGGAGGTGTCCGAGCGGCAGGTCCGCCGCTATGTGCGCGAGCGCCGGGCGCAGCTCGGCGAGCTGGTCGACGAGGTATTCGTGCCGTTGTGCTCGGAGCCGGGCGCGGAGGCCGAGGTCGACTGGGGCGAGGCGACGGTCGTGATCGCCGGCGTCGCGACGAAGGTCCACCTGTTCCAGATGCGCGCCTGCTTCTCGGGGGCGTGCTTCGTGCAGGCGCACACGCGCGAGACACAGCAGGCGTTCCTGGAGGGGCACGTTGGCGCGTTGGAGTTCTTCGGCGGCGTGTTCGGTCTGATCCGATACGACAACCTCGGCTCCGCGGTCAAGCGGGTGCTGCGCGGCCGTCGGCGCGTGGAGACGGACCGGTTCGTCGCGCTGCGCTCGCACTACCTGTATGAGTCGAGCTTCACGCGCACAGGCAAGGAAGGCGCGCACGAGAAGGGCGGCATCGAGGGTGACGTCGGCAGGTTCCGCCGCACCTACCTGGTGCCGGTGCCGGAAGTCGGCTCGCTGGCTGAGCTCAACAAGCTGCTGGCGGCGGCGTGCATCACGGACCTGCGGCGCACGATCCGCGGTCGACGCCAGACCGTTGGCGAGGCGCTGGGCCAGGAGCTCGACCTGCTGCGCGCGTTGCCGGCCGAGCCGTTCGACACCTGCGAGCACGCGACGCCGCGGGTGGACAGCAAGTCGCTGGCGACGGTGCGCCAGAACCAGTACTCGCTGCCGGTCAGGCTCGCCGGGCTCAGGGTCGCCGCCCGGATCGGGGCACGCGAGATCGTCTTCCATCACGACGGACAAGTGGTCACCCGGCACGAGCGACTGCACGGCCGGTTCGGCACCTCGGCGCAGCTGGACCACTACCTCGAGCTGCTCCAGCTCAAGCCGGGCGCACTCGCCCGCTCGCTCGCGCTGCGCCAAGAGCGCGAACGAGGTGGCTGGCCGACTGCTTCGACCAGCTCTGGCGAGGGATCCAGGATCGGGTCGGCGCCTCGGAGGCCGCGCGGCAGATGGTCGACGTGCTGCTGCTCTGCCGCGAGCTTCCGGCCGCTCAGGTCGAGCTCGCCGTCCGCGGCGCATTAGCGGCGGGCGCGATCGACGGCCGCGCGGTGGCCGTGCTCGCCCGCCGCGCCGAGCGCGCCACGCCCGGCCCGCTGATCGATCTCGATCCGCGGCTGACCACTGCCGACCGGCCCGTGCCCGATCTCGCAGGCTACGACCAGCTGCTCGCCCAGGAGACCGGACGATGACGGCCTCACCGAGGACACAAGCGCTCGAGGCGCTGATCGAGGCGCACGCGACCGAGCTGAAGCTCCCGACCGTCAAACGCCGCTTCCGGCAGCTCGCCGCCGAAGCGACCCGCGAGCAGCAGACCCCAATCGCCTATCTCGCCGCGCTGCTCGAAGCCGAGCACCAAGAGCGCGCTGAGCGACGCGAGAAACGCCGGCTACTCGACGCCCGCTTCCCGCTCATCAAGCGACTGGAGGAGTTCCGATTCGCCGATAACCCGGCCGTGCCGCAGGCCACGATCGCCGCGCTCGCCGATGGCTCCTGGATCGACGACCGCGAGAGCGTGATCTTCGTCGGCGAGTCCGGGACGGGGAAGACGATGCTCGCCACCGGCCTGGCGGTCTGCGCCTGCCAGCAGGGCCGCCGTGTCCGGTTCACGACCCTGGCCGCGCTCGCGAACGAGCTACAGGAGGCCGAGTCCCGCCGCGAGCTTGGCCGGGTCGTCGGCCGCTACGCCCGCACCGAGCTCGTGGTCCTCGACGAGCTGGGCTATCTGAACCTGCCCGAGGGCGCTGCCGAGCTCGTCTTCCAAGTCATCTCGGAGCGCAACGAACGCGGCAGCCTGATCGTGACCACGAACCTGTCGTTCGGCGACTGGACCAAGGTGTTCCCCGACCCCCGGCTCGCGAAGGCCGTCGTCGACCGGATCACTCACAAGGCACACATCATCGATACCGGCACCGAGAGCTGGCGCTTCCGCCACGGCCTCGAACGCAAAGGACGCAAACGAGCGTGACCCCCCCGTCGGAGGCGCGCACGCGGCTATCGCCGCAAAGCCCCTCGCGCTACGCGCTCGGGGCTTTCCGTCGACAGTCGCGTCTCCGTCACCTGAGCCGATCAGGCAAGATGAACGTCAACAACAACCGACGCGAAGTGGGGCCACTTCAAGCGTCCGCGGTGGGGCCACGGGAAAGCGACCGTAGTCGGAATTGATCACCTGGTGCATGCGGTCAAGCCCGTTTGCGGTGTCAGCCAGCTGGTTGGCGACGTCGTAGTCCAGGTCGCGTACCTTCGTCGTGATCTCGTCTGCCACCGGGACGCCACCGGTTTCGCTCGCGAGCTGCCTTACGAGCTCAAAGACGGCGACAAGCGACTGCCAGGCCGCCATAACCTCCGGGCCGGCACCGGCTAGAACCAGCCCTGCTTGGACGAGCCTTGGGGGGGGAGGCGTAGGGGGGTTGAGCTTTCAAATTCTTTCTCCAGCTCGTTGCTGAGCTGGCAGAACTCATCTCGTGTGTAGCCGGGATTGGTGGTCTCGATGCCAGGCTTTTCGAGACATGTGGTGCCGTCGCCTGGATATCGCAGCCTGAGCAGGTCGGTCTTGGCGTCGCTGTAGTTGACGTTCAGATTGCTGCTGTAGGCCTGGCGTAGATCCGGCGCCCAGCGCTTGAATTGGGGCAGGCTCTCGCTGATGTGGGCGAGCGCCTTCGCGTAATTCTCCGCGTGCGGGGTGCCGGCGGCCCTAGATCCACACCGACTCGTCGGCGTCGTGCCAACTTGGTACTCAGCGCTCTCGCCGCTTGAGACGACGGCACGAGCCGCGGAACAAGCCGGCGCTGCCGCTAGCGCTGGCCGAGCCGCGGATGTGCGCTTAGTTGGGGGGCGCCAGGGTTTGGGTTTTGGGGTCGATTTGGTGGGCTGTGGTTAGGGTTGCTGCGAACGCGGCGAGGAGGAGGTCGCGGAGCTGTTCGCGCGGGATGTCTTTGGTTTTGGCCCAGTCGAGGATCACGGCGTCCATGTACCCCAGCCAGCCCGTGATCGCTGCGCGCAGCACGGGACGCGGTTCGCGCGTGCCCGTGAGTTGCGCGAGCACGGTGTCCATCGTGCGTTGACGGAAGCCTTCGATCAGCTCACGCGCTTCGGGTAGCGCCGCGGCGCTTTGCATGAGCTTTGACCACGCGCGGGCGTGGGTCTCGATCCACTCCAGGTAGTGCTCGAGGCTGTGCGTGAGCTGCTGCAGCGGCGTCCCGTCCCCGCTTGGCTCGATCGCCGCCTCGAGCTCGGCCGCGCTCTTTGCCACGGCGGCTTTGAAGAGCTCGGTCTTGGAAGCGAAGTAGTGGTACAGAAGCGGCTTTGAGACCCCGGCGGCGCGCGCGACGTCGCGCATCGAGATCTCCTCATAGGCCCGCTGCGCGAACAGCGCGGTGCCCGCGTCGAGCAGCTGACGCCGGCGCTCGTCGACCCCGAGGCGTTTGTAGGACGGTCTTTGCGCCATCGCCCACAAATCCTACTTGACCGCCGGTCAATAGTCGTGTAGTCTTATCAACCAGAGGTCAACAGGAGGGGTGTGGGGGTCTGTCGACCCGGGGCGCGCCTCACCGGCCCCAAACACACGCCGGAGAGGCAACGGCAGGGGTACCTGGCAAGCCGAGCGGCCCGGACGGACCCGGGCCACTCGGCTTACCCGCGGCCCAGCAGGTGAGCGCGCCCGACCGGAGCTGGGCGCGCTGAGGGAAGGAGGAGCTTCCCGTGCGATGCCCTTACCGAAGCGGCTCTCGCCGACAGGAAGGGAAGTGTGCGGCGACTACTGCTAGCGGCGCGCCTTGCTATACGTGGGCGCTAATACGAAGCTGGCGGGCCGGGCGACGGGTGTACCCCGTCAAGAGAAAAGCCCCGGTAATCGGGGCTTTTCACGATGGTCAAACGTTTCGTAGGTGGAGACGCCGGGAATCGAACCCGGGTCCGCGGTCGTGTGGATGTGGCGTCTACGAGCGTAGCCGGCGCTCTAGTTCTCGTCCCCGAGTCGCCTCGCCGGCCGGGTTGTCGGGGACCAGCTCCCTAGATGTCCCCGGGGCGGAGGGAGCAAATCCACTCCGGGCGAGCCTGCTAATTGATCCCGGTGCGCCGCCGCAGGCGAGCGACGGCCGAGACGAAACTCAGTTACCGACTAAGCAGCCGCGTAACCGAGATCGAAACTGTGCGAGTCCGCACTTATTTTATTTCCGGGTGATTTACGAGGCCGCCCGGAACCTCGGCTCGCAACCACCCCCACGAGCCAACCACGTCGAAGCCTGTCGTCCCCTGGGGATATTGGTGCTTACCCCCATGTTAGAGCAGCGGAGGGCCCGTCCGGGCGCGCGACCTGTTGCAAGCGGTCCGCCCGATGCCACAATCAACACTGATGAAGCAGCAGACAGAGTGGCTGCTCCCGGAGCCGCCACAGGCGGCATCCGAGCCCGCCACAGAGGCTTTCCGTCAGGCGCCCGAGGACCTGGTATCCCGCCGCGGCGCTCCCGGCGGACGCGTCCCGCCCAAGGAGTCGTTCCTCAAGCGCAAGCTCGCGCCGATCGGCGCCGCGCTCGCCGCGCTCCTGGCCAAGCTCAAGACCCTCCTGCTGCTCCTGCCCAAGGCCAAGCTGCTGATCAGCGCGGGCACGATGCTCGTCTCGATTGCCGCGTACAGCTTCTTCTTCGGCTGGCCGTTCGCCGTCGGCTTGGTCATCCTGCTGCTCGTCCACGAGCTGGGGCACGTGATACAGCTGCGCCGTGAAGGGCTGAAGGCGAGCTTGCCGATGTTCATTCCCTTCATGGGCGCCGTGATCAGCGCCCGTTCGCTGGGCGAAAATGCGCTCGCGGAGGCGCGCGTCGGGCTGGCCGGTCCGATCCTCGGGAGCATCGGCTCGGCGGCCTGCATCGTGATCTGGCACTTGACCGGCAACGACATATGGCGCGCGCTCGCCTTCACCGGCCTCTTTTTGAACCTCTTCAACTTGCTCCCCGTGGTTCCGCTCGACGGCGGCAGGGCGATGGCGGCGATGGCGCCATGGATGTGGTTCGTCGGATTCGCGGCGCTGATCCCGCTGGCGATCATCTTCCCCAACCCGATCATCTTCCTGGTCGTCCTGATCGGGGGCTATGAGACCTACAAGCGCTGGAAGCTCCGTCGCATCGGGGGTGCGCACCAGCGCGACTACTACCGCGTCCGGCCGTTGCACCGGGCGCTCGTGGCCGGCGTGTACTTGGCGCTGATCGCGGCGCTGGTCATCGGGATGCACGCCACCAACCTCCCGCGGACGTTCGGTTAAGAGCCGCTGCGAAGCGGCGGCGCGCCGCCTCTACCGCGCGTGCAGCTCCCGCTCGATCTCGCGCTGGACGTCGCGCCTACGGATCGATTCGCGCTTGTCGTAGCGGTCCTTGCCGCGGGCCAGAGCGAGCTCGACCTTGGCGTGGGGACCCGAAAAGTAGATTCGTGTGGGAATCAAGGTCAGTCCCCGTTCTTGCGTCTTGCCGATCAGCCGCTCGATCTCGGATCGGTGCAGCAGCAGCTTGCGGTCGCGCTCCGGATCGTGGTTTGCCCGGTTGGCGGGCCCGTAGGGCGCGATGTAAAGGCCGATCAGCCACGCCTCGCCGTCGCGGATGACCGCGTAGGAATCCTTGAGCTGAGCCCCCGACGCCCGCAGTGCCTTCACCTCTGTGCCGGTCAGCACCAGACCGGCCTCGTAGCGCTCGAGCAGGTGGTAACGCCAGGAGGCCTGGCGGTTGGTGGCCACGTCGCCGGCGCCGGCTTTGCGTTTGCGTGGGCGTGCCATGTGATCAGGTGCCGTTCACGAGTGAGCTGCGCGGGTGCAGATCGACCCTACCCCGCGGCGCGTCGATCGTGCCGACCTGCACCTCGATGGGGTCGCCGAGGCGGATCGTCCGGCCGGTTCTCGTTCCGTGGAGCATCGTTGAAAGCTCGTTGAGCTCCCACCAGTCGCCGACCAGCCTGCGCACCGGAAGCAGACCTTCGAACTGTCCGCTCGGGCCGAATCCCACGAATGCGCCGGCGCTGTGCAAACCGATCACCTCTCCCTCGAAGGCGGTCTCATCTCCGACATCGGCTAGGTGGCGCTCGAGCAAAAAGCAGCTCACGACATCGTCCGCGTCCCTCTCGATCGTCATCGCCTCGCGCTCGCGGGCGGAAGTCCACGGCCCCGCGGCCGCCACCCAACGCGCCTCGGGGGCCGGCTCGCCCGCCACCACCGCGAGCAGAGCCCGGTGGCAGACGAGGTCGGGGTAGCGGCGAATCGGGGAGGTGAAATGGCAGTAGCTCGGGGACTGCAGCCCGGCGTGACCGAGGTTGCGGTGGTCGTAATAGGCCTGTTTGAGCGACCGCAACAGCAGGCTCGCGAAGGCGCGTCGTCCGCGGCCCGTGCGCGCCGCGAAGTCCGCGATCAGCTGGGACGCCTCGCCCACCGCCGAGGCGGCCTGCTGAGGGCTGAGCGGGCCCTTGGGCAGCGCCGGAGTAGGGACCCCGAGCGACGCGAGCTGCGCGACGAGCCGCTCAACGGCGAGTCCGTCGGGGCGTTCGTGGACTCGGTAGAGCGCCGGTATCCGGCTCTCCGAGAGCGTCTTTGCGACCTGCTCGTTGGCAGCGATCATGAGGTGCTCGATCAGCCTGTGCGATTCGGTCTGTTCGACGGCGCCCGCCTGGAGCACGTTGCCGTCGTCGTCGAAGCGAAACTCGGGCTCCGCGCTTGAGACCTCCAGCGCGCCGTGCGCGGCTCGCCGCCGCTGCAACGCAGCGGCGACCTCGCGCGCGACCCCCAGCGGCTCGCCCCATGGCTCGCGCGCCGGCTCGGCGCCGGCGAAGATACCGTCGACCTGGTCGTAGTCGAGGCGCGCGTCGGAGCGGATCAGCGAGCGGTAAAAGGAGGCCTTCTGGATGCTCTCCTCGCCTATCAGGAGCTCCACCGTGACCGCGAGCCGATCCTGGGCCGGCATCAGCGAGCAAGCACCGCTGGACAGGGCGCCGGGCAACATCGGCTCGACCGCGCCTGGAACGTACACGCTGCAACCGCGACGGTATGCCTCGCGGTCGAGCAGCGAGCCGGCGCGCACGTGGGCGTCGACATCGGCGATGTGGACCCAAACGCGCCAGCCGCCCTCGGCGTGGGCGGCCGAGATGGCGTCGTCGAAGTCCCGCGCGCTGGCGGGGTCGATCGTGAACGTCGGTAGCGAGCGAAGGTCGCGGCGGCCCCCGCCATCGGCATCCGGCGTGATGGCGGCCGCGCCGACCGCCTCGCGCTCGACCGCCGGACTGAAGGAGCGCTTGAGACCTCTGTCGACCATGAGCGCCTCGACCACATTCCGCGGTATCTCGGGGCGGCCCAACCGCGCGGCGATCACGGCTCCGCCACCACGGCCATTGCGATGGGGCCGGGAGCGCACCGCCACAAGATCGCCGAGGGCCGCCCTGCCGTCGCGGCTCACGGCGAGACGCGGACCGGCTCCGAAGAACGGCTCGGCGACCAGGAACTTGCCCGGCGCCTCAGCACTCCGACGCGAATGCCGCCGCGGCGCCGTGCTCACCATTGTCCGCCCTCGGGCGCCGAACGCCGCGCCCCGCGCCCGGAGCGCGCCGCTGCCCGCCGGCTCGGGCTCACCGAACCTCGTTGGCGACGGTCTGCTCGGCCTCCTCGAGCGCCTCGTCGACGCGCGTGCGTGGATTGTCGACCGCGTAGACGTTGGGCTGCACGCCCTTGCCCCGGCGCACCCCGCCGCCGCCCAGGTTCTGTCCGTCTGGCGTGAAGTACTCGCCCACCGTGAAGTCGAGCGCCCCGCCGTTCGGCAGAGGATCGATCTCCTGAAAGACGCCCTTTCCGTATGTCCGCGTTCCCACCACGAGCGCGCGGTGGCGCTGCTGGAGCGCGGCGGTCACGATCTCGGCAGCCGAGGCCGTGCCGTGGTCGACCAGAACGACCATGGGCTGGTGGACGGCGATCGCGTTCCCCTGGGCGAGATACACCTGACGGGGCTGAGCTGCGCCCGTCGGTCGAGACGATCGTGCCGTCGGGAATGAAGATGCTTGCGACCGCGACCGCTTGATCGAGCAGCCCGCCGCCGTTCTCGCGCAGGTCGAGGATCAGCCCGCGCGCACCGGCGTGGAGCACTCGTTTGACCTGCGCGCGGACCTCGGACCGCCGCGCCCTCGGGTGAAGCTCGTGAGCTGCACGTAGCCGATCTTGACCCCGTGGTAGGTGATTATGCGTCCGCTTGCCACCGGAATCACGATGTTTGCCCGCTTGATCGTGACCCTGCGTCGCTTGCGGCCGTTTACCACCGTGAGCGTGACCGGTCGTCCCGGCCGGTCCACGGATCAGGTTCGAGTCGAACTCGGCGGAGTGACTCGCGAGCGGTCGCGAACCGACCTTCACGATCAACGTCCCGCTCGTCAGACCCGCCCGCGCGGCCGGCGAGCCGGGGAAGACGCCCACGATCCGCAGACCCTGGCGTCGGGCAGTACGTCGACCCCGATGCCGCTCAGGTGCGGGTTTGACTGATTCATGAACGTGCGGTAGTCAGTGGGGCTCGAAGTAGTGGGAGTAAGGATCGTCCAGGCTCGCGACCGCACCCGAGACGCCCTTGTTGACCAGCTGGTTGGTGTTCACCGGCCGGTAGTAGTCGCGCTGGAGCATGTGACACGACGTCCTGCATCAAACGGCTGCCCGAGTCGTTGACGAAGGCGCTGCGCAGCCCAGACGGCATCCAACCGGGGTGCCCGCCGAGCCATATCCCGATCGCGAGCAGCGCAAGGACGGCCACGGTTATGACCGCGACCCGGGTCGCGGAGAACCCGCCGCCGACGGAAGGGACTTGGCTCAGCATGAGGGGTACTAGTTTCAGCGCGGCCTATGCGCCGCCACGGAACCCAGGGTAGCCGCCCGCCGCATCGGGCCGGCCGGTAGCGACGGCTTCAGATCCGCAGGTAACGGCGCAGCGAGACGCCGGAGCCGACCGCTGACACGAGCACGCCGGCGCCCATCATGATCGCCAGCAGCACGGGGAAGGCGATGGTGCGCACCCCTCCCACGAGCGCCCACCCGGAGAACAGCGGGTCCAGCAGGGCGACCTTGGCGACCGCGAGCATGATGATCGCGAGCAACGCGCCGACCGCCCCAACAAGGATGCCCTCGATCACGAACGGCCAGCGGATGAACCAGTTGGTGGCCCCCACGAGCCGCATCACCTCGACCTCGCGCCGCCGCGCGAACAGCGAGAGCCGAATCGTGTTGGCGACCAGGAGGATGGAGGCGATCGTCAGTAGCCCAGCGAACGCCACGCCCACCCCACTTCACCGCAGAGGTCAGCTCGAGCGCCTTCTTGGTGTACGACTTTCTGTACGAGACGCTGGCGATCGCCGGGTCGATGGTGGCCGCCGTTCGGAGTCAGCGCAGCGCGGATCGCGAGCAGGTCGGCCGGGTTGTCCGGGAAGACGTGGAAGGCGTCGGGCAGCGGGTTGTACCCGAGCAGCGCAAACGCGGCGGGGTTCTGGCGCTTCTGTTGGGCGAGCGCCTGCGCCTTGGAGACGAAGACCACCCGTTTCTGACCTGCGGCACGGCGCTGATCTCGCGCTCGACCCGCTGGGCGGCGGCGGGCTTCGCCTTGGTCTTCATGAATACCTCGACGTAGAGCCGCCCGCGTACGCTGTTGGCGGCGTCGTTGGTGACCTCGACGGCCGGAATGAATACGCCAACCACGAGCATGGTCACGAGCACCGTGGCCAGCGCCGCGAAGCTGGGGGCAGCGTTGCGCCTCATCGCGCGAAACGCCTCGCGCAGGAAGAAGCCCAGCTTCATTCGCGTCGGACACCGACCTCATTCGGCGGTTGCGCCGAGTCGGACCGCAGCCATTTCGGCGAACTCGCGCGTGCTCTGGTCGGACGTGTACAGGCCGCTGGCCTCGTCGCGGACGATGCGACCATGCGAGAGCTCGATCACGCGGCGGCGCATCTTGTCCACCATCGCCTGATCGTGGGTGGCGACGAGCACCGTCGTGCCGGTGCGGTTGATCCGGTAGAGCAGGCGCATGATGTCGATGCTCGTCTCGGGATCGATGTTCCCGGTCGGCTCGTCGGCCAGCAGCAGCGGCGGATGGTTCACGAACGCTCGCGCGATCGAGACGCGCTGCTGCTCGCCGCCGGAGAGCTGGTCGGGGTAGTTGTGGAGCTTGGTCGAGAGCCCCGTCAGGCGCAGGATGTCGGGCACCCTCTGACGGATCTCGACGGCGCGTCCCGCCCGTGACCTGGAGCGCATAGGCGACGTTGTCGTACACGGTGCGGTTGGGCAGCAGCTTGAAGTCCTGGAAGACGACGCCGATATTGCGGCGATAGATCGGAACGCGGCTGCGGCCGATTCGCGCGAGCTCTCGGCCCGCGACGCGGATCGATCCCTCGGTGGGCTCGATCTCCTTGATCAGCAGCCGGATGACCGTCGACTTGCCCGATCCGGTGGCGCCGACGAGGAAGACGAATTCCCCCCTCTGCACGGAGAAATTAGCCCTATCGAGGCCCACGTCGCCCGCCGTCGTAGCGCTTGGTGACGACGCGAAACTCGATCACCGGCGCGGTCCCATGCGCGTCCGTCCGGCTGGCCGGCGCTGCTCGTCCGGGCGCTCGCGATCCGGCGGACGGCGAACGCTTGCGCTCGTTCCGTGTCGGCTCAGTCGCCAGATGGTCATTGCGAGAGTAGCGACCCTTGCGGCGCGCGAGCGTTGAGCGGCTGCAACCGGGGTTGCAGTTCAGACCGGCTACCTTTACGCCGACATGCCCACGATCTCCAGACGACGCTCTCCAACGGCCTGCCGCTGTATCGGATCGCCGTGGAAGGAACCCGAGCGCTGACCATCCTCCTGGCGTTTGACGCGGGCGCGCGGACCGAGTCGGCGGACGAGAACGGCATGGCCCACTTCCTCGAGCACCTGGTGTTCAAGGGCGGCGAGAAGTACGCGACCTACCGCGACGTCAACGAGGCGGCGGAGCGCATCGGCGGAGTGCTGAACGCCTACACCAGCCATGACCTCGTCGCCTTCCACATCACCGCGCGCGCCGAGCAGGCACCCAAAGCGATCGACCTGTTGACCGATTTCGTGGACCGGCCGCGGATCGATGCCGAGGAGCTCGACCGGGAGCGCGGCGTGGTCGTGCAGGAGATCGCTCGCGCCAACGATCAGCCGGCCATCCTCGCCGAGCATCTGATCGACGAGGCGACCTTCGGCGATCATCCGCTCGGGCGCCCGTCCTCGGCACTGTCGAGCATATTCGCGACGCGTTCACCCGCGAGGCATCCTCTCCTTCCGCGCGCGGCGGTGGGCGCCGCCGCGGGCGCGGCGTTCGTGGTCGGCAACCTGGACGAGCTGCCGCGCGACGAGTCGGCTCGACGAGCTGTTCGGCCGCCTCGAGCCCCGGCCCGAGCCCGAGCCGTTACGAGCCCGCGCCCCCGTTCCAGAGCGCGTGCTGGTCCGCGAGCGCGACTCCAACCAGTCCCATCTGCGGCTTTCCTACCGCCCCGCTGTAGACACCTCGGACGCCGCGCAAGCGCGCGGCGTTGCAGGTCTACTCGCACCGTTCTTGGGGGGTCGATGGGCTCGCGCCTGTTCGACGAGATCCGCGAGCAGCGCGGGCTCGCCTACTCGGTTTACTCGGCCTGCCCACGCCTACGCCGACACGCCGGTGCTCGCGCTCGCCGCGGGCCTCGAGTCGAGCAAGACCGTCGAGGCGCTCGCGCGAATGAAGGCAATCGTCACCGAGCTGCGCGAGCAAGGGCCGACCGAGGCGGAGGTCGAGCGGGCGCGCGCTTACGCCGCTGGGGCCCGCGCGATCGCGTTCGAGAACACGGGCGCGGTCGCCCGTCAACGCCGCCCAGCAGACGATCGTGCTACGGCGAGGACCCCGATCCCGACACGCGTCGATCGCGCTGCTCGACGATGTCACCGTGGCGATGTGAAGGAAGTCGCGGCCGCGATCCCCGAGGAGCTTTCGCTGGCTTGCGTTGGGCCGCACACTGAGCAGGAGCTGCAAAACGCCTAGTCCACCGGGGGAGCCGCGATCCGCCTGGCATCCGACAGAAGAGCCGCGACGCGCACCACTGCGGTCTGCGCGTCTAGTCGCGCTGGCGGTGCGGTCCTGACCGCCGGCTGCGGCGCGGCGCGTTCGCGCACGGTTCGCATCGACCGCCGCCGTGGGCACTCCGCCCGCGGTGCGGGTCGTGGCCGCGCGGCCGCGCCCGAAGCGCCCTCCACCGGGAACCACGACACTCCGCGCCGCGCTTCAGCGCTCTTTGAGGCAGGCGGGACCGATGTCCGGAGCCGCGGTCTACGACCTCACCGACCACGTCTGGCTGTTCGCGCTTCGACCTCGAGTGGCCCGCCCGCCGGCCTCGGTGGAGAAGTTGTACACGTCGGTCGCGGTGCTGCGCGAACTTGGTCCCCGCGCGACGCTGCAAACCGCCGTCCTCGGCGCCGGCCACCTCGCGGGAGGGGTATGGCGCGGTGACCTCTACTTGCGCGGAGGCGGTGACCCGACGTTCGGGGAGGAGACCTTCCTGCCGGGCCTACGAGCATGGCTATGGCCCCACTGCCTCCGAGATAGTCCGTCAGCTTCAGGCCGACAGGATCCGCCGCGTGGCAGGCGATCTGATCGGAGACGGAGCGCTATTCGACAATCGGACCGGCCCTCCGTCGACCGGCTATGGCCCCGATCTTCCAGACCTTGAAGGCCAGCTGAGCGCCTTGACCTACGACCACGGCTCGGCGCCCCCGGGCTGGAGCCCGACCGCATTCGCCGCTCACGAGCTCGCGCATGACGATGCGCGGCGCCGGGATCCAGGTCGGCACGACCCACCGGGCGCGGCACGGCGCCACGCTCGGCGCGGACGCTCGCGACCGTCACATCGCCGCCGATGTCGGTCCTGCTGCGACTGATGGACGTGGCCTCGGACGACTTCTTCGCCGAGATGTTGGCTAAGCAGCTGGGCGTGCGCTTCGGCGGCGCCGGGACTACCTCCGCGGGCGCGCGCGTGATCGCGAGGTGATCTCCGACGACTATGGGCTGCGGCCGCAAATCGTCGACGGCTCGGGGCTCTCGCGCACAGACCTCACCTCGCCGCTGCGAAATCGTGGAGCTGCTTCGCAAACTCTGGGGCACGACCACCGGCGCCCGAGCTGTACGCGTCACTGCCGATCGTCGGCGTAAACGGGACCGTCCAGACGATCGGCGTACACACGGCTGCCAGCGGCGCCTGCGTCGCGAAGACCGGCACGCTCACCGACGTCACCAACCTGGCCGGCTACTGTCACAGCCGCGGCGCTCAGCGCCTGGCGTTCGCACTGTTCATCGACGGACCGCCAACTGGCGGGCGCTCGAGCTGGAGAGCGCGATGGTCGGGGCGATCGCGCGCCTCTGAGCGCTGGAGCGCCGAGGGGGCGACGTCTCAGTCGCGATGTCCGAAGACGAGCGTGGACCGTCGTCAACCGCCGCGAGCTCGCGGCCTACCTGGCGCGCATCCGCGATCGCTGGCCCATAGACGTCGCGCTGCTGGGCGGCGCGCGCGTGGCCGACGAGCGCGGAGCTCCGCCACAGCGCGAGCGCGGCCCCGAGTTCGTGGTGATGCTCGTCTCGCCAGCATTTGCCGGCATGCCCTGGCTCGAGCGCGTCTACCACAGCGGGCAATCTCTGGGACGCCCTCGAGCTGGGGCCGCCGCCGACGTGCATTGCTATACGCCCGCAGAGTTCGAGCGCAGGCGCGCGCCGCTGCCGGCCGTGCGCGAGGCAGCGAGCGCGGGACTCGACCTCCTCAGCCTATAGCGACCATGCGCTCGATCGGCACCCGGCCCGATCGGCGATCTCGTCGGGCACCTTGACCACGTGCACGCCGTCGCGCAGCGAATCGCGCAGCTTCGGCAGCGTGATCATCTTCATGTAGCGGCAGTGCGCCGCCTCGTTGGCGGCGACGAAGTCGACGTCGGGAGCGGCCGCGCGGAGCCCGTGGAGCATCCCGGTCTCGGTCGCCACGACTGCGGCGGTGCTCCGCGTTTGGCCGCCACCGCCGCCCGCTCGCGGGCATAGCGCAGCATCCCCCCGGTCGAGAGCATGTGCACTCCCTCGGCGGCGACATCGCCGGAGGCGACGTACTCCATGACGCTCGTCGAGCAGCCGCACTCGGGGTGGATGAGGAAATCGGCGCCGGGATGGGCCGCCCTGACGGCGGCGATGTCGTCGGGCCTGATCCCCGCGTGCACGTGGCACTCGCCGTCCCATACGTGCATCCGGCGGCCCGTGACGCGCTCGACGTACGCGCCGAGGAACATGTCGGGCCCGAACAGGATCTCGGTGTCCTCGCCGTGCTGCACGGAAGATGTGCTCGACCACCTTGACCGCGTTGGCCGAGGTGCAGCAGTAGTCGGTCTCGGCCTTGACCTCGGCGGTCGTGTTGACGTACATCACGACGACCGCGCCGGGATGCCGTGCCTTCCACTCTCGCAGCTGCTGCAGCGGTGATCGATTCCGCCAGCGAGCAGCCGGCGTCGGGGTCGGGCAGCAGCACGCTGCTTTTGCGGGCACAGGATCGATGCGGTCTCGGCCATGAAGTGGACGCCGCAGAAGACGATCGTCTCGCGGTCGGCGCTGGCGGCCTGCTGCGAGAGGCCGAGCGAGTCGCCGACGTAGTCGGCGACGTCCTGGATCTCCGGCAGCTGGTAGTTGTGGGCGAGGATCAGCGCGTCGCGCTCGCTGGCCAGCGCCCGCACCTCGTCCTGGAGGGCGGGGATGTTCTCGAGCATCAGCGGGTGCGTCCGGGCGGGGGCGCCGGAGCGTCGGTAATGAGTGGAAGGTTCATCAAACGTGGTTCGAGAATCAGAGAGAGGTCGAGCGCGGGAGCGCTGTGAGTCAGTGCGCCCACTGAGACGAAGTCTACGCCGGTGCCGGCGATCTCCCGGACGCGCTCGAGCGTGACGCCGCCGCTCGCCTCGAGCTCCGCGCGGCCCGCCGACGTGCGCCACGGCCGCGCCGCAGATCGCTCCAGCGGAAGTTGTCGAGCAGGATCCGGCGGGCCCCCGCCGCGAGCGCCTGCGTCGACCTCGTCGAGGTCTCTGCACTCGACCTCGAGCGGGCAGCGCCGGCGCTGCGCGGTCGCGCGCGCCCTGGCGACCGCCGCGCCGACCCCGCCTGCCAGCGCGGCATGGTTCTCCTTGATCAGGATCGCGTCGTACAAGCCACGGCGGTGGTTGGTGCCCCCGCCCGCAGCCACCGCGGCCTTCTCGAGCGTCCGCAGACCCGGCGTGGTCTTGCGCGTGTCGAGGATCCGGGCGTCGGTTCCCTCGTACCTGCATCAACGAAGCGCGCCGTCAACGTCGCGACGCCGGAAAGCCGTGCGAGGAAGTTGAGCGCGGTGCGCTCGCCGCTCAGGATCGCGCGCGCGGATCCCTCCACGCGCACGCACCGCCCCCCGCTCCCGCCAGCTGCCCTCGGCGCACAGCGGCTCGAAAGCGATCTCCGGATCGAGCGCGCGGAAGGTCGCCTCGGCCACCTCGAGCCCGAAGACCACGCCGGGCGCCTTCTGCGCGACAACCGCGCGGGCGCGAGCGTCGGCGGGGACCGTCGCCGCCGTGGTCACGTCGCCGTCGCCGAGGTCCTCGCGCAGGGCGCGGGCGACTGCGTCTCGGATCACCGCCGGGTCCAGAGCAGCTGCGGTCGTAGACGCCACGGAAATCAGAGCGCGGCCGCCTGGACCGCTGCCGGAGTCGCGGACCAGCACCCTGACGGTGGCGAAGTTTGGATCGGCGGCGCCGTGCAGCCGCGCCCCGGCAGCGGTCAGCTCGCGCAGGTACTCGACGACCTCGGCGGTGATCCGCTCGCCGGGCAGCAGCGCCGGCACGCCCGGCGGATAACCGGCGATCGACTCGCACGAGACCCGGCCGACCGCGTCCTCAACCGGCACCGCCTCGCCGGAGCCGAGGAAGGCCTCGCGCGGCGTCAGCACGGTGTCGAACTCGGCTCCGGACGGGGCGCGCGGTAGCTCCCGCAGGTCGCCCCGGCCTAGCCATCCGCCGCACGGTCTCGCTGAAGTCGTGCGCGAGCCGCTCGAGCGGCTCGACCGCCTGCGCCGAGGCCCAGCACGAACACGACGGTGGCGTGGGTCGCGAGCTCGGTGTAGGTGTCGTAGGAGGCGCGCAGCCCCTCCGCGATCTCGTATCCCGTGCAGCCCGTGCCGCGCACGTCGACGACGAGCCGCAGCGGATCCCAGCCCGCCACGCCCGGCCGACCGACCAGCCTGCCGCCCAGGACCGTGCACACCCGTCGATCGCGTCGATCGCCGTCGACCGTGCGCTGCGCCGCGGCCAGGGTCCGGCCGAGCAGGGCGTCGCCGTGCACGGCGAGCTGGCGCCTGGCGGCGTCGAGGGAGGCGAACAGCAGCGAGCTCTGGCTGGTCGAGCGGACCAGCCGCACCGCTCTGTCGAGCGCCGCCGGATCGACGAGCCCGTCGGCGGCGACGTGCAGCATCGCCGACTGGGTGAGGCTGCCCACGATCTTGTGCGTCGAGGTGAGCATCGCGTCGGCGCCGAGTGCGAGCGGCGAAGGCGGCAGCGCGGCGTGAAAGCCGAAGTGGGCGCCCCAGGCGTTGTCCACGACGAGCGCCGCGCCCGCCGCGTGGACGACCTCGGCGCACGCGGCGACGTCGGCTGCCATTCCGTAGTAGGTCGGCGAGACGATGAAGACCGCCCGCGCGTCGGGTGCCTTTCGCAGGCAGCTCGGTCCAGCGCCTCCGGAGTCACACCGAGCGCCATCCCGAGCTCGGCGTGGTACTCCGAGGCGACGTACGTCGGCCGGCCGCCGCTGAGGATGAGCCCGTCGATCAGGCTGGCGTGGCTGTTTCGCTGAACGAGCACGTGCTCCTCGGGTCCGGCCAGCGCGAGGCACAGGGCGTGGTTTCCCTGGGTCGCGCCGTTGTTCAAAAACCAGGTTCTGCTCGCGCCGTAGGCCTCGGCCGCCAGCAGCTCGGCCCGCTCGTAGGGGGTCGGCGACGGACCCAGGTCGATGCCCTCGATGTCCTGGGGGACGTCCAGCAACAGGGCGCGGTCGCCCAGCGCAGCCCGCAGCCCGGGATCGGCCCCCTCCCCGCCCTTGTGGCCCGGCACGTGGAAGCGGGTCGAGCCGCGGAAGCCGTACGCGCTGACCGCGTCGAGGTACGGCGCCGTCGGCTGCTCGGAAGGTGGCACGCCCAGCCCGTCGCTCATCGAGCCGCCGTGACGGTCGCATTGCGGGCCGCGTTCTTCAACAGGTACGCGCGCACGAACCCGTCGAGGTCGCCGCCCAGTACGCGATTGGCGTCGCCCGATCTCGTAGTCGGTGCGGTGGTCCTTGACCATCGTGTACGGGTGCAGCACGTAGGAGCGGATCTGCGAGCCGAAGTTCACATCCTCGGCCTCGCCCTTCTCCCGCGCGATCTCCTCGCGCCGCTTACGCTCCTGCAGCTCGAGCAGCTTGGAGCGCAGCATCGTCATCGCCTCTGCCTTGTTCGACGACTGCGAGCGCTCGTTCTGGCACTGGACGACGATGCCCGTGGGCCGGTGCGTGATGCGCACCGCGGAGTCGGTCTTGTTGACGTGCTGGCCGCCGGCGCCGCTGGCCCGGTAGGTGTCGATCTGGAGATCGTCGTCGCCGATCTCGATGTCGGCGATCTCGTCCACCACGGGCGAAACCTCGACTCCTGCAAAGCTCGTGTGGCGCCGGTGGGCGGCGTCGAAGGGCGAGAGGCGCACCAGCCTGTGAACCCCCTTCTCGCTGCCGTACAGACCGTAGGCGTTCTCGCCCCTGACGAGGAAGGTCGCCGACTTGATCGCCCGCCTCCTCCCCCGGGGAGGCCTCGAGCAGCTCCACGTCGAACCCGCGGCGCTCGGCCCAGCGCATCTCCATGCGCAGCACCATCTCGGCCCAGTCCTGGGCGTCGGTGCCGCCGGCGCCGGCGTTGACCGTGACGAGCGCGTCGCCCGAGTCGTAGCGGCCCGAGAAGAGTCGCTGTTCCTCGAGCTGGGCCAGCCGACCCTCGATCGAGGCGACCTGCTCGTCGAGCTCGGTCGCGATCTCCGGGTCCTCCTCGGCGAGCTCGGCGAGCGGCCCGAGATCCTCGATGTCGCGCTCGAGCTCGCGGTACGTCGAGAGCCTCCGGCTCGCTCGCGCGTGCTCCGCGCGAGACGCCGGCCGCACGCTCCTGGTCCTCCCAGAATCCCGGCTCGCCCATCTGCTGCTCGAGCGCGGCGACGCGCGCCGTCAACCCATCGGGGTCAAAGATAGTCCGCAAGCAGCTTCAACTGCTCGCGGATCGTCGCGAGTCGCTGGGGAAGCGTCTCTGAGGGGGCGGTCGGCATCGTTAGGTTCAAGGCTAGCGGAGCGCACGGCCTTGCGCCGCCCGCGCGAGCGCCGCGGCGATGGAGGCGACGGTCATAAATGGCTCGTGCACGACCTGGTCGCGGCTGACGCGATTCGGGTCCACGCCGGCGGCCTTCAGCGCGATGTCCTTGCGGCGATCTCGGTCGAAGGCCGACCGACTCGTGTGGAAGCGAAAACCGTCGATCTCGAACGCGACGCGGTGATCGGGCCAGAAGAGATCGACCGTGTAGCCCGCGACGCGGACCTGCGTCCGAGGCTCGCGGCAGTCCCGCCTCGCGGATCAGCTCGAGGCACCTGCGCTCGGCCTCGGAATGGGTGATCGCCGTGTTCCTGCGTGCCGCGAGCGACCGCAGCACGGACGCACGCCGCGTGGCCGGCCGCCCGATCGCAGACATCGAGAATCTCCGCAATCGGGTGACGATCCTGCGCACCGTCAGGGCTTCGTCGAGCGCCCGTTCCAGCGACCTCGCGTCGACGTACCCGGCGATGTCGAGCAGCGTTCGCGCCGGCGACGTCACCGGCAGGCCCTCGTGGATCCGGACATCGCGGCGCATCAAGTTGCCGCTGCGGTGGAGCGCGATGCCGGGGCGACGGCGACCGGTCCCGAGACTTGCAACGGTGACCTCGACCGGCCCTTCGGCCAAGTCCATGATTCGCCATGCCGCGGCGGCGGAGATGTGACTGAGGAGCGCCCGATCCCCGCACGCGAGCAGTGCCGCCGTTTCGCGGGCGAGTGGCAGCGGGGCGGCGTGGACGACGGCATAGACACCGACGTGCTCGGGAATCAGCAGGCCCTTGCGCGCCATGCGACCGACGGCGCTCGAACTCACACCGGCGGCCAACAGCTGTCGACGCGCCACGCGTCCCCGCTGGACCTGCGCGATCGCGCCCGCGCGCTCAACCGGACTGCCGGATACGGGCAAAAGTCTTCCCAACCCCAGCACCTTGACTCCGCCGGAAGAATCCTTTCCGGCTGGCGGGAAGTTTTCATCCGGGCCGGCTCGCCGCCTCGAGTCGGGATGATTTTTGCCCGCGCGCGCGTGGCTCACGCAGCCAAAGTGACACCTCAGAGCGCCAAAAATGGCGCCGGGGGGCCGCTTTCTACTAAGTCCTGACGCCTCGCGCCAGAGTCGTTACGGCGCTACGCCCCGTGGCACTTCTTGAACTTCTTCCCCGAGCCGCACCAGCAGGGGTCGTTGCGCCCCAAATCGTGCTCGTGATCGACGCGCCGCTGCTCGACCGGCGCCGGGAGCATCGACTCCTCGCCGTAGGCCTCGGCGCCGTTCTCGCCCGGGCGCATCGGCCGCGGCGGCCGCCATGGCCAGCGCGCCCGCCGGCGCGACGCCGCCCGAGTACGACACGCTCCCGCCGCGCGTGGAGGAGCTCGAGCTGGAAGAGGGGCGACTGACCGCCGGTGGCGGTCCGCCGGTGCGCCGCCGTCGGCGCCCTCGATCACCACCTGGACGTGGAAGATCATGCGCGCGAAGTCGCCCCAGATGTTGTTCATGAGGTCGCCGAACAGCTGGAAGGCCTCGTTCTTGTAGGCGACCAGCGGCTCCTCCTGGGCCGCGGCGCGCAGCCCGATGCCCTGCTGCAGGTAGTCGAGGTCGTAGAGGTGCTCGCGCCAGCGCTGGTCGATGATCTCGAGCAGCAGGTAGCGCTCGAGCTCGCGCATGATCTCGTCGCCGAACTCCTCCTCGCGCTGGTCATACGCAGGCCATCGCCTCTTCCTGCAGGGCGGCGGTCAGCTCCTCGCGGTCGGCACGGTCGGGCGCGCGGCCAGCAGCTCTTCGCTGGGGTCGAAGATCTCGCCGACGCGGTTCAGCAGCCCCTCGATGTCCCAGTCCTCGACGAAGTCGGCCGGCGTGTACTCCTCGACCAGCCGCTCGACCAGCTCGGCGATCTGCTCGCGGGCCGCGTCACTCATGTCGCGGCCCTCCAGCACGTCGTCTCGGTAGCGGTAGATCACCTCGCGTTGCTGGTTGGCGACGTCGTCGTACTCGAGGGTGTGCTTGCGCATGAGGAAGTGCTGCTCCTCGACCTTGCGCTGCGCCTTCTCGATCTGCTTGGAGAGCATCTTGGCCTCGATCGGCTCCTCGTTGCCCTCGTCGTCGACCGTGCCCATGCGGTCGAGAATCTTGTAGATGCGCTCGCCGGCGAACAGCCGCACGAGGTCGTCCTGCGCGCTTAGGAAAAAGCGCGATTCGCCTGGATCGCCCTGGCGACCGGAGCGGCCCCGCAGCTGGTTGTCGATCCGCCGCGCCTCGTGGCGCTCGGTGCCCAGGATGAATAGGCCGCCCTCATCGAGCACCTTGCTCGCGCAGCTCCTCCACGCGGTCCTCGATCGTCGGCAGCACCTTCTCGTAGTGCTCCTCGTAATCGGCGTCGCCGGGCGCGAGCCCCAGCTTTGCCACCTCGAGCCGGGCCAGGTGCTCGGGGTTTCCGCCGAGCTTGATGTCGACGCCTCGCCCGGCCATGTTGGTCGCGATCGTGACCGCGCCGGGGGCGCCCGCCTCGGCGATCGTCTCGCCCTCGCGCTCGGCGTGCTCGGGCTTGGCGTTGAGCACCGTGTGCTTGATCCCCTTCTGGGACAGCTGCTGCGACAACAGCTCTGACACCTCGACCGAGATCGTCCCCACGAGCACCGGCTGACCGCGGCCGTGACGCTCCTCGATGTCCCTGAGCACGCGCCGACCACTTGCCGTCCTTGGTCTTGTAGACCTGGTCGTTGTAGTCGCCGCGGATCATCGGCATGTTGGTGGGGACCTCGACCACCGGCAGCTCGTAGATCTTCATGAACTCGGTCGCCTCGGTCAGGGCCGTACCGGTCATGCCGGCGAGCTTGTCGTACATGCGGAAGTAGTTCTGGAGCGTGATCGTGGCGAGCGTCTGGTTCTCCTCCTGGACGCGCACGCCCTCTTTGGCCTCGACCGCCTGGTGCAGCCCCTCAGACCAGCGCCGGCCCTCCAGGATGCGGCCCGTGAACTCGTCGATGATCTTGACTTCGCCGTCGATCACCGCGTAGTCCACGTCGCGCTTGTACAGCGACTCCGCCTTGAGCGCCTGGATCAGGTGGTTGACGAGGTGGCCGTTCTCGGCCCGGTAGAGGTGATCGATGCCCAGGAACCGCTCGGCCTTCCCGACACCGCGCTCCGTGATCGAGACGGTCTTGTGCTTCTCGTCGAACTCGTAGTCGAAGTCGGCCACGAACTCCTTCTTGCTGCGCGGGTCGAGACCCTCGGGCGTCTTGCCGGCCTCCATCGTCGGGGCCAGCTGGGCGAACTTCGTGTAGAGGTCGGCCGCCTGTTCGGGGGCCCCCGAGATGATCAGCGGCGTGCGGGCCTCGTCGATCAGGATGTTGTCGACCTCGTCGACGATCGCAAAGGTGTGGTACGGCGAGCCGCCGCCTTCCGGCTTGGGCCTGCCGCCGTGCTGGACCTTCTCCTCGAGCGCCTTGGCCATGTTGTCGCGGAGGTAATCGAAGCCGAACTCGGAGTTGGTGCCGTAGGTCACGTCGGCCGCGTACGCCGCCCGCTTCTCCTCGTAGGGCTGCATGGTCTGGAGCACCCCGACGGTCACACCGAGCTGGTCGTAGATCGGCTGCATCCAGGCCGCGTCGCGGCGGGCAAGGTAGTCGTTGACCGTGACCAGGTGGACGCCGCGGCCCCCAAGCGAGTTAAGGGTGACCGCGAGCGTCGCGGTCAGCGTCTTGCCCTCGCCGGTCTTCATCTCGGCGATCGCCCCGTCGTGGAGCACCATGCCGCCGACCAGCTGGACATCGAAGTGGCGCATGCCAAGCGCGCGCTTGGCCGCCTCGCGCACCAACGCGAAACACTCGTGGAGCAGATCGTCGAGCGGCTCGCCGTCGCGGGCCCGTTCACGCAGCGCGTCAACGGTCTCGCGCAGCTCCTCATCCGAGTAGAGCTCAAGCTCGGGCTCGTACGCGTTGATCCGCTCGATTCGCTGCTCGTAAACCTTGTATTTCTTGGCCTCGCCGATCCGAAGCGCGCGGTCAAGGAAGGACATCGAGGTCAGGCTAGCATCGGAGCAGCCACACCCTCCAGGACGGAAATCAGCCCGCTGGCGAGGGTTCGCCGGGCGCGGCTGGCGAGGGGGCAGTGGGGGGCGACGCCGCCCGCGACTGCCGCCGCTTGCGGCGCTTGTCGCGGTGCCGTTTGACCTGGATCGCGAGCTCGTCGGAGACGAGGTTGATCGAATGCACGATGTCCGGTGAGCGGTCGCGCGCGCGCAGCGTGACGCCCTTGAGGTGCAGCGTGCACTCGGCGACCTGCGAGTCGGCGATCGCCGGGTTGCGCTCCTCGAAGAGCTCCACCTCCGCCTCGGCCAGCTCCGAGACCTGGCGCGCGATCTTCCTGAAGCGCCGGTACACGTGCTCCTTCAGCTCGTCGGTGACGGTCAGGTTGCGACCCTTGACCTCGATTCGCATCGGCCGACCTCCTCGAAGGATGGACGCTGGGTAAGGCGGAAGCTTAACCCGCCGGCGCTCTTTGTCACTAGGTCTATAAGAGCAGCGCGGCGGCGAAGCCCAGGAGCACGAGCGACGTCCCGCCGGTTGCGAGTCGGCGCCAGGGCAGCGTCTTCTCGAGCGCGATCAACGCCGCGACGGCGGCCATCCAGCCAAGGCTCATGATCCCCAGCGCGAATAGCGCCGCCATCAGCGCCCAGCAGCACCCCAGGCACCAGAGCGCGTGGCGGGCGCCCATCTCGATCGCGCCCAACCGCCCCTCGCGCCAGGAGCCGAGGATGAACCCGAGCGGGCCCCGGCACCGGGCCAGGCAGGCGTCCTTCAAGGCGTGAACTGGTACAGCGCGGCCAGCGCCACGACCCCCGCCGCGACCGCGCTCCCCGCCCGGTTCCACGCGAGCTCTTGCCCGAAGAGGCTGCGCCCCGCCTCAAAGGCGCCGTAGGCGACGGCGCCTGCCGCGCCCCACACCAGCAGATAGCCGCCGGCGAACAGGAGGGCGCGGTCGGTTCCGCGCCTGCGCGTGACCCGCGCGTACAGGGCGACGGTCGGCGCGAGCGACGGGAACATCATCGCCGCCATCATCACGATCCAGGTGACGACGAACCAGCCGAGCGTCCCGAGCTCGCTTGCGGTGCTGCCGGGGCCTCCCGGCCGATCATGGCGCTTCCATGCATCGCGCCCATTGCCGGCCGCCCCATCGAGCTCATCCCGCCCATGCGCACGGCCGACAGCCACCAGGCGCCAGCCGCAATTGCGAGCAGCAACCCCACAAGCGCGAGCCGACCCCGCATCGCGGCCAGGGCCGTGTGGAGCTCGCGACGTTCGCGCTCGCTCCGCCGTCCGGCGCCGAGGGCAAATGGGCTCGAGAAGCTCACGCCGCCCAGGAGAATGCCGAAGAGAACGCCGACTTGCCCTCGTACTGGATGCCGAAGGCGTCGACCTTGGAGCGCGTGGCGTGCGCGACGGTGAGCTCGGGGCCGGCCGGGTGGAAGACTCCCTCGAGCTTGACCGGCGTGCCGTCCTGGACCCCGAATGGGACGATGTCCTCGATCTCGAGCTCGACGGCGTCGCCGATCCTGACCGTGTGGCGCAGCCCGTCCTCGCGCACCTCGATCGGCGCCCGCTGCACCCCGAGGTTCTCCGAGATGAGCGCACCCAGGGCGCCCATGGGACCACCGAGCGCGCCCGAGAAGACCGCCCCTAGCTTCTCCGCCTGCTCGTCCGACGCCGCCGCGTCGATGAACACGCCCAGCCGCCAGTTCCCGTCGGCCATCACCTTCGGGGTGTCGGCCACCGCGGCCACCGTCAGGCCGCTGACGTCGACTCCCTCGACCTCGCCCCGGTCGACGTGAAAAACGAGCGTCACACGGCAGTAATCGTGCGTCGAAGGCAACGAGAGCGAGGCGGTGCAAGGACAGATGACATCGCAGGAACAGGACTCAAAGTAGGAGCCCGCGAGCTTCCAAGACATACCGATCCCTTCGTCCGATTTACCCTCCAGGAATCATCTCTTGGCGGACGATCCGCTGTGCAAATTTTTTCTGACGCGCAGGGGCGCAAGCAGCGCCGCCCCCAGCGCGCCCCCCAGATCCCCCAGCCCGGCCAAGAGCACCGCCGGCGGCCGCGAGTCGTTGAAGAGCTGCGGGCGCATCGCCTGATCGATCCGTTCCACCACCGGGGCGCCGAAGCGGACGCCGAGGCCGCCGCCGATGATCACCGCCTCGACGTCGAGCAGGTTGATCGCAGAGGCGATGCCCACGCCCAGGGCATCGACGGCCTCATCGATGAGCTTTGTGGCGAGCTTGTCTTGGCGCTCCAGGGCGTGGGCCCAGATCGAGCTCGTGAGCCGCGTGTGGCCGTGCTCCTCCATGAGGTGAAAGAGATCCGTGCGCTTGCCGTTTTTCGCGAGCTTGCGCGCACGCGCCTCCATCGCACTGCGACCGGCGTAGGCCTCGACGTGTCCTCGCCGACCACAGGGGCATCGCCTCCCGCCCGCCTTGATGATGGTGTGCCCGATCTCGCCCGCCGCCCCCGCGCCCTAGCCAAGGCCTGCCATCGAGGATCAGCCCGCCGCCTACGCCGGTTCCCCAGAAGACCCCCAGCAATGACTTGTAGGGCTTGCCCGCGCCGAGCTTGAACTCGGCGTGCGTGGCCACTTGGACGTCGTTGCCGACACGGACCGCGGTGCCGAGCGCCGAGCGCAGCGCCTCGCCGAGCGGGAAGGATCCCTCCCAATCGGGGAGGTTTCCCGCGTTCGGCCACCGTCCCGGCGTTGGGATCGACCGAGCCCGGGGAACCGACCCCACGCCGGTCAGCGCCGAGGGGTCGATCCCGACCTCAACACAAGCGTCGTTGATCGCGTGCGCCAGCTCCGCGGCCACTGCGGCCGGACCCCCCGTGGTCGGCGTCGGCCGCCGCGCGGAGCCGAGCACCCGATTGCGACGATCGACGACGATCGCCTCGATCTTTGTCCCTCCGAGGTCCAGCCCGCCGCGAGCGCTCGACACTTGCGGCGTCGGGCGCTGGTCGCCGTAGTGTTCGCCGTCCCCGGGGCGGCCACCGTTGCCGCTGTCTCCGCGCTCATGCCCAGGACTCACGGTACCCGGATTGCTCGGCTGTCGGCTCGTCGATCGCCACGTCGAGCGCCGTCAGCTTGAGCTGTCCGACCTCGCGGTCGATCGCGAACGGGACCGGCAGCACCTGGGGCTCGAGCTCGGCGCCGCGCTGGACGAGCTCCTTCACACAAAGCGCCTGAAGCGCGAAGGAGACGTCCATCACCGCGGCCGGATGGCCCTCACCGGCGGCGAGGTTGACCACGCGGCCACTCGCGAGCAGGTTCAGCCGCCGTCCGTCGTCGAGCACATATTGGTCGACGAGGGGGCGGACCTGGCGCACCGTCCGCGCGAGCGCGCGCAGCTCGTCGAGGTCGATCTCGACGTCGAAATGGCCCGCGTTGGCCAGCAGGGCCCCGTCCTTCATCCGCTCGAAGTGCTCACGCCGCAACACGCGGCGCGAACCGGTCACGGTCACGAACACGTCGCCGTGCTCCGCCGCCCGCAGCGCCGGCATCACCTGGTAGCCCGCCATCCGCGCCTCCAGTGCCGCCAGCGGATCGATCTCGCAGACGATCACCGCCGCGCCGGCTCCGCGGGCGCGTTCGGCGATGCCCTGACCCGCCCAGCCGTATCCGATCACCACGAGGGTTTGGCCCGCGAGCAGCACATGGCTGGCGCGCACGATGCCGTCGAGCGCCGACTGGCCGGTGCCGTGGCGGTCGTTGAGCGAGCGCTCGGTGCGCGCCTCGTTGACCGCGAAGACCGGGCAGGCGAGCTCTCCCTGCTGCTCGAGCCGCCGCACGCGTACGAGCCCCGTGGCGGTCTCCTCGGTACCTCCGATCAGGCCCTCGAGCACGCGATCGCCCCGCTCGTGGGCACCGACGAGCAGGTCGGCACCGTCATCGATCGTGATTTGGGGACCAGCGTCCAGCAGGGCCGCGACGTGCCGGGCGTAGGCGGACAGGTCCTCTCCATGGGTGGCCCTCACCTCGACCCCGTCCGCCGCGACCAGGGCGGCGGCGACGTCGTCCTGGACCGAGAGCGGGTTGGCCGAGCACAGGGTCACGCGCGCCCCGCCGGCGCCCAGGGTGCGGACGAGGTTGGCAGTCTCAGCGGTCACGTGCAGGCAGGCCGCGACCGCCACGTTCCCTCGAGCGGCCGCTCGCGCATGAAGCGCGCCCGCAGCTGCCCCAGCACCGGCATCTGCTCGCCGGCCCACTCGACGCGTGCCACCCCCTCGTCGGCGAGCGCGAGATCGGCCACTTCAAATTCTGTTTGGGCGCGCGCATGCGCGCGCCCACCGGCCGGAACATGTTCCGGCCGGGGCCGGGCCGCATGCGGCCCGGCCATCAGTGCTCCCGCCGGGGGGCACTAGTACCTGTACTGGTCGGACTTGTAGGGCCCCTCGACGGGGATCCCCAGGTAGGCCGCCTGCCCCGGGGTGAGCTCGGTCAGCCTGGCGCCGAGGGCGTCGAGATGGAGCCGGGCGACCTCCTCGTCGAGGTGCTTTGGCAGCGTGTAGACCTGATGCTCGTAGCGGTCGGGCTGCGAGAACAGCTCGATCTGGGCGATCACCTGGTTGGTGAAGGAGTTCGACATCACGAAGCTCGGATGGCCCGTCGCGTTGCCGAGGTTCAGCAGCCGTCCTTCTGACAGCACGATGATCGAGTGGCCGTCGTCAAAGACCCACTCGTCGACCTGCGGCTTGATGTTGATGCGGCGGACCCCCGGCACCCGGGCCAGCCCCGCCATGTCGATCTCGTGGTCGAAGTGGCCGATGTTGCCGACGATCGCCTGGTGCTTCATGCGCTTCATGTGCTCGGCCGTGATCACGTCGCGGTTGCCGGTGGCGGTGACGAAGATGTCGGCGCTCTCCACGACGTCGTCCAGGCGCGACACCTGGTAGCCGTCCATGGCCGCCTGCAGGGCGCAGATGGGGTCGATCTCGGTGATGACCACTCGTGCGCGCTGGCCTCCCAGGGCCTCCGCGCAGCCCTTGCCCACGTCGCCGTAGCCGCAGACGACGACGAGCTTGCCGCCGATGAGGACGTCGGTAGCGCGGTTGATCCCGTCGATCAGCGAATGGCGACAGCCGTATTTGTTGTCGAACTTGGACTTGGTGACCGCGTCGTTGACGTTGATCGCTGGGAACAGAAGCTCGCCTCGCTCCGCGTACTGGTAAAGGCGAAGCACCCCGGTGGTGGTCTCCTCGGTAACCCCGCGGATTCCCTGCGCGATGCCGTGATAGCGCCGCGGGTCCTGTTCGAGCGAGCGCTGGAGGAGATCCAGCACCACCGCGAATTCCTCGGAGTCGGCGCTCGTGGGATCCGGCACCGCACCGGCCCGTTCGAACTCCACCCCCTTGTGGACGAGCAGAGTGGCGTCGCCGCCGTCGTCGAGGATCATGTTCGGGCCCTCGCCGTCGGGCCACGAGAGGGCCTGCTCGGCGGCTTGCCAGTACTCCTCAAGTGACTCGCCCTTCCACGCGAAGACGGGCACGCCGCGGGGCTCCTCGACGCTTCCCCCCGGCCCGACGACCGCCGCGGCGGCGGCGTGGTCCTGGGTCGAGAAGATGTTGCACGAAGCCCAGCGCACCTCGGCTCCCAGCGCCACGAGCGTCTCGATCAGCACCGCCGTCTGCACGGTCATGTGCAGCGACCCGGTGATGCGTGCCCCCCTCAACGGCTGGCTGTCGGCGTGCTTGCGCCGCGTCGCCATGAGTCCCGGCATCTCGTGTTCGGCGAGCCGGATCTCGTTGCGGCCAAAGGCGGCCAGGCCCAGGTCCTTGACTTTGAAATCGAAGGGCACGGTCGTGGTGGTCATCGGGTCTCCGTTGCTCTCTAGGCGGCTGCAAGCAGCCGTTCGTGTTTCTCCTGCTCGAAGCGGAGCCAGTCGTCAGCTCGGACGTCCTCGGGGCGCTGCGGCTCGGAATGAAGCCAGGCGTGGACGGCCTCGCGCAGCTCGGGATCGTGCTCGAGCCGGGCCGTGAAGGCGACCTCGGAGAGAGCGAGCTCGAAGCGCCGCAGCAGCTCCTTGAGCGTGCGCAATCGCTGCAGCTCCCCGGGGCCGTAGACGCGGTAACCGGAATTGGTCCGCGGCGGGGTGAGAAGGCCCGTGCGCTCGATGTAGCGGAGCATGCGCGGCGACCAGCCGGTCGTCGCGGCGGCCTCGTGGATTGTCAAAGCCTCCATCGTGGTCAACGTTACCACGGGAGTGTCAAGGTTTGGAGGAGCTGCTTAGCCCCGCGCGAGCTCGCCCTTGAGCCGCTCCAGCAGCTCGACGGGCGCGGGATCGACGCCCCGCAGCACCGCCACGTAGAGCGAGACGATGTCGCCCAGCAGCAGCAGCGATACGACCCGCTCGGTGGGGGTCCCCCCGATGCTCTCGATGCGGTACGTGGCCGCGGCGTGGCCGGCGATGAGCCCACGCGTGAGCTCGATCCGCTGGCGGATGCGGGGATGCAGGTCGGAGTCGTCGAGGAACACTGCGCTGAACGCGCCGAGCTCGCCCGCTCCACGCCAGCCCTCGATCTCGTTGTGGTCGATCTCCGGGAGCTCGCCGGCGAAGCACGGCGTCTTCGCGTTCTCGTTGAACTGGGTCTTCCAGCGATAGGCGACAGGAGCGGTCAGCCCCGCCCCCGCGATCTGCGGGATCGTGCCGTGCAGCCCGCGCGAGAGCTCCTTGGCGAGCCCGTCCGCGGGGCCGTCCGGGCCCCACTCCGCCACCAGCCGCTCGGCGTTGGCGGCGGCCACATCTATCTCCGAGTGGAGCCTTTCGCCCGCCCCGCACAGCCAGGCCACCTCGAGCGCGATGACGAACGTGTAGGCGACCGCCGCCCGGGGTTGAAAGCCGCCGGGCAGGGGGATCACCGGCACGCCGTCGGCGCGCGCCGCCGCCGCGAGCTTGCCGCCGGTGGTCGCGGCGATCCGCCGCGCGCCCAGGGCCCCGGCCGCCTCGAACGCGGCCAGCGTCTCCTCGGTGTCCCCCGAGTAACTCGCGCACAGCACGGTGGTGTCCGTCGCGGTCCCCGCCGGCAGGCCGTACCCGTGGGCGACCATGATCGGGCGCGAGGCGCGGTCCCCGAGCGCGGCGCGGGCCAGTGAGCCCCCCACGGCGGAGCCGCCCATGCCCGCGACCACAAGGCCCCCCGGCGCATCGTGGGGATCGAGCTGCGCAGACTGGGCCCGCCACATGGCGTCGCGCAACTGTTCGGGCAGGCCCAGGATGTCCTGGCAGCTGACCGGAGGCGTCGATGGCCGCGATCGTCTCCCGCGTGAGCTCCCCGCGCTCCCGCGTCACCGTCACGGACTGTCGCTCCCTCGCTCACCACTACCCCCGGGAAGATACGCGCGCCGGGGGCAACGACGCTGCCCGACTCGACGATCGCGCCCTCCCCGAGCACCACGTCTCGCTTAAGTTCACACCGCTCCCCGACCTGAGCGCGCGGTCCGACGATCGCCTCGGCGACGGTCGAGCCGCTACCCACGGTCGCGCCCTCGAGGACGACGGCGCGCTCGATCCTGGCCCCCTCACCCACCGTCACGTCGCGGCCGAGCACGGCATAGGGGCCGATCGTCGCGCCCTCGCCGATGGCGGTGCCCTCTCCGACAAGGAACGGAGCGATCGCGTTCGCGTTGGCGACCCCGCCGCTGCACCCGACCGACCCGGCGGCCGTGCCATCGAGCAGGTCGAAGGTCCCCTTGAGGTAGCGCTCGGGCGTGCCGATGTCGAGCCAGTACCCGTCCGCGGGATAGCCGAAGAGGCCGTTGCCGACGAGTCGCGGAAACACGTCGCGCTCGATCGAGCTGGCGGTTCCCGCCGGCGCCACGCGCTCGAGGACGTCGCGCTCGAGGACGTAGACGCCCGCGTTGATCAGGTTGGGACCACCTGCGCCATTGCCCTGGGCTTTGGCCTCCGAGCCCTCCCGCCGATCCGGCTTCTCCAAGAATGCCTGCACCGAACGGTCCTCCCGGAGGCGCACCAGGCCGTAGGCCGACGGGTCGGGCACCTCCACCAGGGCGAGGGTGGCGCGCGCGCCTGTCGCCTCGTGCTGGCGCAGCTGCGCGCCGATGTCGATATCGGTTAGCTGATCGCCGTTGCACATCACAAACCGTTCCCGCAGCAGGTCCTGGGCGAACTTGAGCGCCCCAGCGGTGCCCAGCGGCCGCGGTTCCTCGACATAGCGCAGGCGCAGCCCGAGCTCGGAACCATCCCCGAGTACCGCGCGGACGTCGTGGGCCATGAAGCCGCATGCGAGGATGACCTCGTCGATGCCGTGGGCGCGCAGCCAATCGAGCATGTAGACGATGAAGGGCCGGCCGGCGAGCGGGACCACGGCCTTGGGGATCGTCGAGGTCAACGGCCGCAGGCGCGTCCCTTCGCCGCCGGCGAGGATGAGGGCCTGCACTAGTGGTCGCCCCCGTAGCGCCCGATCCCTTCGTAGATGAGGCCGGCCTCGCGAACGGCGTCGGGGTCGAGCAGGTTGCGTCCGTCGATCACGACATCCCCGCGCATGAGCCCCGAGACCCGCCGCCAGTCGAGATCGGCGAACTCGGGCCACTCGGTGACGATCACGCACGCATCGGCGCCGGCGAGCGCGTCGTGCGCCGAGTCCGCGAAGGTCACCCCGGCCAGGAGCTTGCGCGCCTCGTGCTCGGCGACCGGATCGTACCCGCGGACCTGGGCGCCGTCGGCGAGCAGGCGCGCCGAGAGCACGAGCGAGGACGCCTCGCGCATGTCGTCGGTGTGGGCCTTGAAGGCGAGCCCGAGCAGCGCGATCTCGCGTCCGACGAGCGACCCGAGGTGCTTTTGCAGCTTGGCCATCACGCGCCGCTTCTGCAGCTCGTTGACCTCGATCACGGCCGTCAGCAGCTGGAAGTGATAGCCCGAGTTGCCGGCGAGCTGCTTCAGCGCCGAGACATCTTTCGGGAAGCAGCTCCCGCCGTATCCGAGTCCGGCTTTGAGGAAATGCGGCCCGATGCGATGGTCGAGACCCATGCCACGAGCGACCTCCAGCACATCCGCTCCGGTCTGCTCGCACACGTTGGCGATCTCGTTGATGAAGCTGATCTTGGTGGCCAGAAAAGCATTGGCCGCGAGCTTGATCATCTCCGCGGTGGCGATGTCGGTGCGCACCAGCGGCGCGTCGAGCGGGGCGTAGAGGGAGACCACGGCGTCGCCGGCCCAATCGCCCTCGTCGCCGATCACGACCCGATCGGGGTGCAGGAAGTCCGCAAGCGCGGACCCTTCCTTGAGGAACTCGGGGCAGGAGACGTATGCGAGCGAGGGCTTGCCGGCCGCCCTGAAGCTGCGCTTGATCGCCTCTCCGGTACCGACCGGAACCGTCGACTTCATCACCATCGCGTGGCGGTCCGAACGCGGCAGCGCCGCCACCACCTGATGCACGGCCGCGAGGTCGGCGTCTCCCGAGTACGTCGGGGGCGTGCCGACAGCCACGAACAGAAGTCGCGTGTGCTCCAGAGCCGGCGCCAGCTCGGTCGAGAAGTGCAACCGCTCGCGATGGCGCTGGATCGAACCGCTCAGGTCCGGCTCGTGGATGGGCACCTCGCCACGCTGCAGCGAGGCGATCTTCTCGGCGTCGACGTCGACGCACCAGACCTCGTTGCCGAGCTCGGCGAATCCGGCAGCGGTGACCAGACCGACGTAGCCAGTGCCGATCACAGCGACCGGTTCGCGCAACCTGCTCATCGGAGCGGAGAGGCTAGCGGGGGCGCTCGGAAGCAGTCCGGCCGGACTAGCGCGCCCGCGTCAGCGACGCCATGATCGCGATCATCTGCCGGCCCGAGAGATTGTTCGTGAGCGTGTTCGAGATCCAGTAGACACCTTGCGGCGTGTGCCACGCGACCTGCGTGACGTTGCCGCCGCTGCTGAAGACTTCGAGCCGCTTACCGCCCGCGGTGGTCGAGTACGACGGACTGTGCAGCAGCGAGGGGGTCTGCCACTGCATCCCCTGGATCCCGTAGTACTCCCCGTCCAGCGGGTTGATCACCAGCGTGATCCGGTAAGCCCGGTAGTTGGTGCCGGCACGGTCGGCGATCGTGTACTTGCGCGGATACGAGCTGGGGCTCGGAATCTCCAGGTAGCAGTTGGGGTTGAAGTCCTTGTAGCAGTAGGTCGAGCCGTTGGCGATATCGCGTGGGTAGTAGACGGGCATGCCGGCGTGTCGCAGCGCGGCGGCCTGCTGCTTGCCGCCGGCCGGATCCGAGCGGACCGCGGGAGGACCTCCACCACCGGATTTGTGGCCGCTTGTGCCATCGGTGAGGCGACGGGCTCGAGGGTTGGCTGACCGTGGGCGTCATCAGCCGGTGGAAGGCCGCGTGCTCGGCGGAGCTGTTTGCGGTCACGTAGCAGACGGGGTTGCACGGCGAGAACTGTGCGGGGAAGTGGATCTGCTTGATCGTGTGTCCGTCCATGAACGCGACCAGGTTGAAGAGGTTGATCAACCCGTCGACCGTGTGCAGGTCGTGGTCGGTCTGAGTGTGCTCGCCGAAGATCCGCAGCAGCCGGTCGCGGTTGGCCAGCAGCTCCCCCTGCGGGTACTGGTCCTTGGCCCAGCGGATGAAGTCCTGCTGGCGGGCGTTGCGGACGATGTCGTTGTCGGTGTGCCGGAAGCGGACGAAGGCGAGGGCCTTGGTCCCGCAGAGCTTCTGGTAGCCCGGCTGGATGTTGATGCTCGAGTAGTCGGTGGCGGCCGTGTTGTTGTAGTAGCGGTGGTCGACGTCGGAGTAGACGCAACCGATCGCGTTGACCAGGTCCTCGAAGCCGCCGAAGTTGATGTCGACTATGTGGTTGACGACCAGGCCGGGGAAGACCTGCTGGCGCAGCGTCTTGATCAACAGGTTGGGCCCGCCCAGCGAGTAGGCGGAGTTCAGCTTGGCGACTCCTCCCGCCACCGGGAGCCGGACCTCAAGATCGCGCGGGACCGAGAGCACGTTGATGGTCGAGGAGTTCGGGTTAAGCCGAATGAGCATCATCGTGTCGGTGTTGGCCGAGTTCCACGGACGTGCCCGCGCGGTGATCCGAGCCGACAACGAAGATGGTCTGCGAGCTCCCGGGGTTCGCGATCGTCACGCTCGCGTGCTTGAGCGCCGGGGTGCGCGAGATGTCCGCTGCGAGCTGCTTGAACTGCATCAGGCCCGCGACGGCCGTGGTCGCGGCCGTGAACAGGACCACGATCAGCGCCCCCACCGCGAAGCGGCCCAGCGTGCCGCGCTTGGTTGAAGGCAGCCAGCTCACGCGACGCCGCCTGCGTACAGATCCGGCCGCTGATCGCGCGAGCGCAGCCGGACAGGAAGCGAGCGGACGAAGTCTCCGAGCGCTCGGCGGTAGCGCTGCAGCGAACTCAGCGAGACCCACTCGTCGGGGCCGTGGTGGCCGGCTCCGGTCGGCCCGAACTCGACCGCGGGGATCCCTGCCTCGATGAACGACGCCGCGTCCGAGGCGCCGTCACGGCCAACGCTCAGGGTCTTGATCTCGGGCGCCAGGCGGGCCACCGCGTCGCGCAGCGCGTGCACGTACCGGTCGTTAGGCGAAACGCGTCACGGGTGGATGGATGAAGGTGCGCGCCACCTCGATGCCCTCGATCGCGCTGATCTCCGCCAGGATACGCGCTGGATCCTGGCCCGGGAGATAGCGGATGTCGACCGCCATCGTGCACCAGTCGGGCACCTTGTTGACGGCGTCTCCGCCCGCGATGCGGCCGAGGTTTATCGACGGGCGATCGAACAGCTCCGAGGATTCGCGCGTGAAGGACAGGGACTCGATCGCGCGAAAGACGTCGATCGCTTTTAGCACGGCGTTGTCGCCGAGCCAGGGAGTCGAGCTGTGCGCGGCGCGTCCGTGAACCTCGATGCGCAGCGCCAGGACGCCCTTGGCCTGGATGCCGATGTGCAGGTCGGTCGGCTCCCCCGTGATCGCGAAATCGCCCGTCAGACCGCGGGCCACGAGAGCATCGGTGCAGCGCTCATCGAGTTCCTCCGACTCCTCGTCGGGCACGCATACGAGCTTCACCCGCGCCGGCGAGGAGCCTCCGAGGTCCTGCAGCGCGCACATCATCGCGGCGAGGCCGCCTTCATGTCGTATGCCCCGCGCCCGATCAGACGATCGCCCTCGACCCGCGGGGTGAACTGCTCGGGACGGCCCGGTACGACGTCGAGGTGGCCGTGTAACACGACGCAGGGGATCCCCGCCGAGGCTGGAGGGCCCACCTCGGCGACCAGCGCGGGCAGCCCGTTGTGGTCGTGCTCGTGCACCTCGATGTCTCGGGATTCGAGCCATCCCTTGACAAATCCTGCGGCTGCCACAAGCTCTTCAGGCCGCGAGGTGTCGTATGCGATAAGCCGCTGCGCAAGCACACGCTCGTTGACCATGGGCACGGATGCTATGTGCTCGGCTTCAGCAGGGCCTAAGCCGCCGCCACCACAGACGCATTAAGCAACGCGATCTCGAGAAACGTTTGCCACCGGCGCCTATCGCGCTCTGCCACCCGCCGCCGCTCCGAGTCGTCGCCGGCCTCCTCGAGCGTTCGCTGCGCCTGCTGGAGTCGCTCGCGCAACGCCGCCTGATCGAGCTCCGAGGTCGGATGCGCCTCCTCGACGAGCACCATCACGCGGTTGCCCGCAACTTGCATGTAGCCCTCCGCCTGCGCGAAGCGGACGATCTCGGACTCGGTCTTGTAGAGCCGAAGTTCGGTCGGCTCGAGCATCGCCAGCACGGGCTCGTGATTGGCGAGGATGCCGATCGAGCCGATCGTGGTCTTCGTGGAGACCATCTCGACCTCGTCGTTGAACACCTCGCCCTCTGGCGTGAGGACCTCGGCGGGGAACTTGGTATGGGCCACTGAGGATCAGTCCGCCGATGCGTCCTGGGCCCCGTCTTGCGGCCGTTCCTCGTCGCTCGCCGCGCTCTCGCCCCCCGACCGATCGCGCGTCACCCTCTTGCTCCCCTTGAGGACCGGAGTCATCGGCCTTCGCCTCGTCTTGCTCGGCCTCACGATCGTTCGCCTTCGCGCTCCGTGCGTCGCCCGCGCTCGCCCTCGCTGCGGCCCTCCTCGACGACCTGGTCGATTGTGCCCTTCATGAAGAAGGCCCGCTCGGGCAGTTCGTCGTGCTTGCCCTCGAGGATCTCCTTGAAGCCGCGGATCGACTCGGCGATCGGGACGTACACCCCCGGCATGCCGGTGAATTGCTCGGCGACGTGGAAGGGCTGGGACAGAAATCGCTCAATCTTGCGGGCCCGCGCGACAGTCAGCCTGTCTTCGTCCGAGAGCTCGTCGATGCCCAGGATCGCGATGATGTCTTGGAGCTCCCGATAGCGCTGGAGCACCTGCTTGACTTGGTTGGCGACGTTGAAGTGCTCGTCGCCGAGGATCTCGGGCTTGAGGATCGTGGAGGTCGAGTCGAGCGGGTCCACCGCCGGGTAGATGCCCTTCTCCGAAATCGAGCGTGACAGTGTCGTGGTCGCGTTGAGGTGGGCGAACACCGACGCCGGTGCTGGATCCGTCAGGTCGTCGGCAGGCACGTAGATGGCCTGGATCGACGTCACCGAGCCCTTGATGGTGGAGGTGATTCGCTCCTGGAGCTGTCCCATCTCCGTCTCGAGCGTGGGCTGATAGCCCACCTGTGAGGGCATCCGGCCGAGCAGTGCCGAGACCTCCGAGCCGGCCTGGACAAAGCGGAAGATGTTGTCGATGAACAGCAGCACGTCCTGACCCTCGGTGTCGCGGAAGTACTCGGCCATCGTCAAACCCGAGAGCCCGACCCGCATGCGGGCGCCGGGCGGTTCGTTCATCTGCCCGAAGACGAGCATCGTCTTCTCGAGCACGCCCGATTCCTTCATCTCGAGCCATAGGTCATTGCCCTCGCGTGAGCGTTCGCCCACGCCGCAGAAGGCCGAGAGGCCCTCGTGCTCCTCGGCCAGGTTGCGGATGAGCTCCTGGATGATCACCGTCTTGCCGACCCCCGCGCCGCCGAAGAGGCCGACCTTGCCGCCTCTGGCGTAGGGGGCGAGGAGGTCGATGACCTTGATGCCGGTCTCGAACATCTCGGTCGTCGGGGTCAGCGCCTCCACGGTGGGCGCTTCGCGGTGGATTGGCCACCGCTCCACGTCGTCGGGCAGCGGCTCGCCCTCGTCGATGGGCTCCCCCAGCAGGTTGAAGATCCGCCCGAGCGTAACGCGGCCAACCGGGACTGTGATTGGGCCCCCTGTGTCGATGACCTCGGTGCCGCGGGAGAGGCCGTCGGTGATGTCCATCGCAACGGCGCGGATGCGGTCGTCGCCGAGGTGCTGCTGAACTTCGCACACCAGATAGTCGTCTTCGGCGGCGGCGATGTCCTCGTCCTCTTCGGCGCGAGCGGCCTCGGGCCGGCGGATCCTCAGTGCATGGTTGATCTCCGGCAGCTTGTCCGGGAAGACCGCCTCGATGACGACCCCCTGGATCTCGTCGATCCGGCCTACATTCTCCTCGCGGGACTCCGCGTGGGTTTCGCGTTCTTCGGTGAGGGCCATTGTGTTCTCCAGTCTAGGTGGTGTCTAGCCTGCCAGGCCCTCGGCCCCGGCCACTACCTCCATGATCTCTTGCGTAATTTCCGCTTGGCGGGCTCGGTTCATCTCGAATGTTAGGTCTTCGATCAGCGTCCCCGCGTTGTCCGAGGCGTTGCGCATCGCGGTCATACGCGCGCCGTGCTCGGAGGCGGTGGACTCGAGCAGCGCGCGGTAGATGGAGACCTCGACGTAGTCGGGCACGAGCCGGGCAAGGATCTCCTCCGGGCCGGGCTCGTACTCGACAAGCCCGCGACGCTCGGGCGAGCGTTCGGAGTCGTCATCTTCAGATGTCTCTTCGAGCACCGTCGCCTGCTGCAGCGGCAGCAGTGTCTCGCGCGTGACCTCCTGAGAGATCGGCGAGATGTAGGCGTTGTAGAAGACCTCCACGCGGTCGACCTCGTCGTCGACGTAGGCGGCCATCACACGCTCGGCGATCGCGCGGGCGTCGGCATACGAGGGCCGATCGGAGAACCCGGTGAAGCTCTCGGCGGGCTCGAGTCCGCGGAAGGTCAGAGAGGAGGCGGCCCTCCTGCCTGACGCGAAAAAGACAGCGCGGTGTCCCTCGCTGCCGTGCTCGCGGGCGGCCTGGACCCCGGCGCGGACGATGTTGGAGTTGAAGGCGCCTGCCAACCCGCGGTCGCCGGCGATGAGCAGCAGACCGACGCTGCGCACTTGCTCGTGCTCCGAGAGGATCGGCAGTCGCGGCAGCCCACGCGCGGCGTCGGCAGCTTCCCGCGTCATCCGGCGGATCGCGGACGCATAGGGTCGCAGCGCCTCGATTCGCTGCTCCGCACGGCGCAGCCGCGCCGCCGCGACCATCTCCATCGCGCTCGTGATCTTCTGGATGTTGCGAACCGAGGCGATCCGGTTGCGGACGTCGCGCTGGGAGACGGGCATTGCTAGCTGGCGGGCGCGCCAGCGCCAGTCGGCTCACGCTGCTGCGATTCCTCGTCCTCCTCCTGCGACGCTTCCTCGGACGGCTGGGGGCTCTCGCCCGACCGCGCCCGCGGCTCGTCCTCGCCTTCCTCGAGGGGATGGCCCTCCTCGTCGAGGTCGAAGCCGAAGTCCTCGGCGTACTGCTTTACGGCCCCGTCGACGGCTTTCTCGGTTTCCTCGCTCCAGTCGCCCGAAGCGATCTTCTCCAGCAGCTCGGGTTCTGCTGAGCGAACCGAATCCGTCAGCCCCTCGAGGAACCGCTCGACCTTGTCCACGGTGATGCGGTCCAGATACCCGCTCGTGGCCGCGTAGATCTGAACGACCTGATCCTCGATCGCCATGGGGTGGCGCTCGTGCTGGTTGAGCGTCGTGACCAGCCGCTCCCCGCGCGCCAGTGTGCGCTGGGTCGCTGTGTCGAGCTCCGAGCCGAACTGGGAGAACGCCTCGAGCTCGCGGTACTGGGAGAGGTCGAGCTTCAGCCGTCCGGCCACCTTGCGCATCGGCGTGATCTGGGCGTTGCCGCCGACCCGCGATACCGAGATGCCGACGTTGATCGCGGGCCGGACGCCCGAGTAGAAGAGCTTCGGCTCGAGGTAGATCTGTCCGTCGGTGATCGAGATGACGTTGGTTGGAATGTATGCAGAGACGTCGCCGGCCTGGGTCTCGATGACCGGCAGCGCGGTCAGCGATCCTGCGCCGAGCTCGTCCGAGAGCTTCACCGCGCGTTCCAGCAGCCGCGAGTGCAAGTAAAAGACGTCACCTGGATAGGCCTCCCGTCCCGGTGGCCGCCGTAGCAGCAGCGACATCTGCCGGTAGGCATACGCGTGCTTTGTGAGGTCGTCATAGACGACCAGCGCAGCCTTGCCGTTGTAGAGGAAGTACTCGCCCATGGCGCAGCCCGCGTACGGCGCCAGGAACTTCATCGGCGCGGCCTCGTCCGCGGCCGCCATGACGATGATCGAGTTGTCGAGCGCCCCCGCGTCCTCGAGCACCTTGGCAAGCGCCACGACCGTGGCCTTGCGCTGACCGATCGCGACGTATACGCAGACCAGATCGCGGTCCTGGTTGTTGATGATGGTGTCGATGCCGATCGCGGTCTTGCCGGTCTGGCGGTCGCCGATGATCAGCTCGCGCTGGCCGCGTCCGATCGGGATCATCGAATCGATCGCCTTGAGCCCGGTCAGCATCGGCTCCTTGACCGGCTGCCGCTGCACGACACCGGGAGCCTTGTGTTCGGACGGGCGCGTCTCGGTCGTGAGGATCTCTCCCTTGCCGTCGAGCGGTTTGCCGAGCGGGTCGACCATGCGGCCGAGCAGCGCCTCGCCGACCGGAATGTCGAGCAGTCGCTCGGTGCGCTTCACCGTGTCGCCCTCGACGATGTTCTCCCACTCGCCGAACATCACCGCGCCGACGTTGTCCGATTCGAGGTTCAGCGCCAGCCCGGTGACGCCGTGGGGGAACTCGAGCATTTCGAACGACATGCAGTTCTCGAGGCCGTGTATGCGGCAGATGCCGTCGGCCACCGAAAGCACCGTGCCGACCTCGGTCAGCTCCGCGCCGCCTTCGTCGAGCCCTTCGATGCGGCTCCTGAGGATTGACGTGATCTCGTCTGGCTTGATCTGCATTTAGCTGAAGGCTCCTTGAAAGTGCCGCCCGGCCCTAGGCGCGCGCGAGTTGGTTGCGAAGTTGGTTTAGTCGGTTCCTGAGCGACGCGTCCAGAATCGCGTTACCCACGCGCACGACGATGCCACCAAGGATCTCTGGATCGGACGTCGCGGTGAGCTGCACGGTCTGGCCCGTCTGCTCGCCGATGCGCTCTCCGATCTCGTTGACGACGGATTCATCCAGTGGCACGGCGCTCGTGACCGAGACAGGAAGCACCTTCTTGGCCTCGTCCCACAGCTGCTCGTAGCGAGCCTGAATGCGGAAGAGCACGGGCATTCTGTGACCGTCGATGAGCGTCTCGAGGAAGCCCACGAAGATGGGTTCGGCCCCGTCGAGGACGCGATGGAGGGCCTGCTTCTGCTCCTCGGCAGAGAAATAGGGGGAGAAGAAGAAAATCTGAAGCTGGCGGTTGTCGTTGAGCGCCTCAACGAACTGCCCGAGCTGTTCGCGGATGGTGTCGAGCAGCTCGTGTTGTTCGGCCACCTCGAACAGGGCCCGGGCATAGACCTGCGCGATCTCTTCCATCAGTGATCTCCGTAAGTACGGTCACACCGAGAGGGGTCACCGGTGGATGACTGGCGAGGACGCAGGAGGCGTGGCGCAGCAGCGCTACGCGAGCCGACGAGGACGCAGCTAGGCGCCGCCGGGGGCCACTCAAATGTGAGCGTCGTTGCGGTGGCGAACACCATCAGTGATCGTCTCCGTCGCCCGCTTGCAGCACGGTGAAGTCGAGCTCCTGCACGGCCTCCTCCACCAGCCGGCGTTGATCCTCGTCGCTCAGCGACATGCGCGTCACCTTCTCCGTGGCCATGACCGTCAGATCGGCGACTTCGCTGCGGATCTGCTCGATCGCGCGGCGGGTCTCGGCTTCGATCTCGCGCCGCGTCTGCTCCATCATCTGCTCGCGCCGGACGTGTGCCTCGGCCTGCGCATCGCGCGCGTGAACCTCCGCCGCCTGGCGAGACCGCTGCACGATCTCCTCGGCCTGGCGGCGCGCCTCCCTGAGCCGCTCCCGGTACTCGGCGAGCACGTGATCGGCCTCCTCGCGGGTGCGCTGCGCGGCGTCGATCGATTCGTTGACCGCGGCAGCACGGCGGTCAAGCGCCTTGCGGATCAGCGGGAACACCCACTTGGCGAGGATCGCCATCGAGAGCAGGAAGACCACGAGCGTCCAGATCGTCAGCCCGGCGCTGGGCTGGACCAGGAACGAGCCGCTGGAGGCGAAAGGCACGATCGTGTGGGATAGCAGCGAGTCCATCGTCTCGGTCTAGAGGAAGAAGGCGATGAAGCCGCCGACCAGGCCATAGAAGAAGGTAGCCTCGGTCAGCGCGAAGCCGAGCCACTGGTCACGCTCGATGTCCTGGCGGAGCTCTGGCTGACGCGTCTTGGCCTGGATCGAGGCGTTGAACACCATGCCGATCCCCGCGCCGGCGCCTGCGGCGCCGCCGCCGGCTCCGAAGCCAAGAGCGACCGACTGCAGGCCCTTCTTGGCCAGGGTGTCACCGGCGGAGGAGGCGGCGCCGATCATAGGATGGAAAAGAGTCAGGAAGTGGATGAGCATCGGGGAGGACTCCTTATCGAGTTGTCAGTTGTGGCCCTGAACTGAGTCGCCAAGGTAGATGGCGGTAAGGATCGCAAAGATGAACGCCTGCAAGCCCGCGATCAGTGTGGCCTCGAAGACGAAGATCAGGACCCCGAGCGGCAGCAGAAACCAGGAGATGAACGGCAGGCCGACCAGCACGCCGAGCTCGCCGCCCATGAAGGCGATCAGCAGGTGGCCGGCCAGCAGGTTCGCCCACAGACGGATCGTCAGCGAGAGCAGGCGCAGGAAGACCGAGAGGATCTCGATGACAACGATCAGCGGGAGGATCCCCCCGCCGACACCGCCCGGAATCAGGCTCTTGACGTAGCCGATCGGGCCGTAGTGGCGGACGCCCTCATAGTTGAACAGCAGGAACACCATCGCGGAGAGGATCAGCGGGAAGGCGACGTTCGTGTCCGCCGCGTAGATCTGGAAGCCCGGCACGTGGACCCCAAACAAGTTGAACGTGTTGCTCGTCTCGAGCGGCAGTGGGATGTAGCCGATCAGGTTCGTGACCAGGATGAACACGAACAGCGTGGCGATTAGCGGGAAGTACTTGCGGGCGAGCCGGTCGTCCATGTTCTCCGAGGTCATCTCGCGGGTGAAGTCGAAGAGCCACTCGACCGCGACCTGGACGCGATTGGGGCGCATCCGCATCTTGCGCGCCACCCAAAACATGATCCCGATCGTCAAGACGGCCGTCAGCAGGACAAACAGCACGCCCTTGTTGAACGCGATCGGCCCGATCTTGAACCACGTGTCGAGCCTGAACTCGTCGATCGGCGAGAACTGGCCGGAGACAATCGACGCCGCCTTGTGCGAAGTGATCCCGTACGCGATCGCGAACACGATCGTCCCGCCCAGCCACGCGATGAGGAACCCCCAGCCGACCTTCGCCCGCGTGCTCATGTTTCGGACGAAGCTCACGACGCCTGCCCCTCCGGCGGCCCGCTCGCGATCCGGAGCGCGAACGCGATCGAGTACGCCGCGAAGATCACGACCGCAGCGGTCAGGCCATCGGCTCGCCCGCCTGCCACGCCGGCGGCGATGATCGCGCCCGCCAGCAGCCAGATCCGCGCGAAGGAGGCAAACAGCCGTGCGCCGAGGTACCTGCGGGTGTCATCGACGCGCACGAGGAAGCGCCGCTCGCCGGCGGCGATCAGGCGCTGGAGGATCCAGGCACCGCCGGCGATCGAGTAGCCCAGGGCCGGCGCACCCAGCAGGAGCGCGGGGATCGCCGCGATCAGCACGGCCACGACGTCGAAATACCGAAAGACGTTCATGGGCCGCGTTTGCAAAACCGCCTCGGCTCCTAGCGCCAAGGCGGGCTCCCCAGGAGCCACGGGCGCGCCCGGCGCGGTAAAGAAGGTCGCATATGCCTCTGGGCGCGGTCTGTCATGTCTGTGGCAGGCTGCAACGGCGGCAGGTCGCTAGCAGCATGATCGTAGCCGACGATTTAGCTTCATGCCCTCAGATCTACCGTCGTTGCGCGCGCTCGCTGTAGCGCCTGATGACGAACGCGATCGCGGCGGCGAAGCCGACGAAGAAGCCCACGAGGGCGAGCGGCACGGTCGCGCCGAGGAGCGCCCCGACGCCCGCGCCGGCCCCCGCGCAGAGGCCGTTGACGGCGAGCATCACCATGCCCGCCTTGGCGGCATCGGCGCCGGTGATCGGCGGGCGCTGGCGCTGTGGTCCGGCTGGCCGGCGGGGCTCCATCGCAGGCGAGCTTAGGCGCTTTGGAGCCCGAGTCGGCTGGCACGGCGGGCCGGAGATTAGGTGGTCGCGCGGGCCGCCCTCGCCGCTCCCGTGCGCGGGTGCGGTGGCCGCGCGAGCGAGGGCTTCGGCAGCTGGCCCTCCGCCCACAACGCGGCGATCCCCGCTCTGGGCAACCCGAAGGCGCCTTCGTAGACGAGATAGCGCGGCTCCCAGCGAGGAAAGAACTTCGCGTTGAACCGGTACAGGCTCTCGATCTGGAAGAAGGGATTGCCGAGCGCCACGAGCCGGCCCAAGGCCCGTTCCACGCGCTTCTCAGGGCTGTGGAGCCACTTCGCGAAGGCCGCGAAGTTGAGCGAAAGCTCATCGACGCCGCGCTCGCGTAGCAGGTCGATCGCCTTGACAACCATGAACTCCATGAGTCCGTTGGGGGTCGCGGGGTCGCGCCGCATGAACGAGAGCGACACCGTGGCCCGCCCGTAGCAGGGGACGAAGTGGAGCACGCCGCGGACGGCCCCGTCATGGTCCCGCGCGAGCAGCAACAGCGTGTCGTCACGATCCTGGCCGCGCAGGGAATCGAGCGCCATCGAGAAGCCCCGCTCGGGGACGCCTTGTCGGCCCAGCTCGAGCACCCTCTCGGCCTCCGCCAGCGTGTCGTCGTCCAGCGCGAGCAGCTCGTGCAGCTCGGCGCCGTATCCGGCCTTCTGAAGTCGGCTCACCGATTGGCGGACCTTGCGGATCGGTCTGCCCTCGAGCGAGAAGCGGCTCAGCTCGACGATCGCCTCGTCGCCGAGATACAGCGTGCGCAGGCCGAGGTGCTCGTAGAGCGGGCAGAGCCGTTCGCTCGCGCCGACCACGCCCAGCTTCAGACCGCGGACCTCCGCGAAGGCCCGCAACTGGGCGAGTAGGTCACCGAAGGCGTCCTGCTCGCCCACCGGGTCCCCCGAACACAGCAGCACCCCGTTCTCGATCCGGTAGCCGACGAACGCGCGCCCGTCGGCGGCGAAGAAGTAGCGCTTGTCGCCGCGGAGCTTGAAGAACGAGAGCGTGTCGTGACCGTGGGCGCGGACCAGGTCCACCGCGGCCGCCCGGGCCTTGACCGAGGGGAGGGCCAGGGGCGCGGCGAGCGGTCGGAAGACGAGATAGGTCACCGCCAGCACCGTGACGAGCTCGACCACGTGCACCCCGAGCGGAATCCAGGCGGCCGCATTGCGGAAGTGCATCGGCCCAGAGCCGTAGATCAGTAAGTCGCCCGTCTCGTGCACGATCGCCTGCCACGATGGGTGCCCCTGAGCCGCCCAGATCGACAGCGCAGCCACTCCGAGCCCGGCGAGGCTGGCTAGGGGCACGCGCCACACGCGCGAGCCGGGCCTGATCGGCTCGTGCCTGACGCGGAAGGCCCCGGAGCCCAGCATCAGAATTGCGGCGGCGCCCCAGGTGATCGCGGTTTCCTCGAAGTCGAGGCCCTTGAGCAGGTCGAACGCCCCCAGCGCGACCATCAGCGCGATCGCCACGTTGAAGGCTCGGCGGCGACGCTTGGCGAGGTAGGGAGCCACGAGCAGGAGCGCCGCCCCGGCCGGCAGGGCGAGCGCGTGAAAGAGCCGCATCGCTTGCACGGGCTCGTACTCGAGCAGCAGGTGACCACGCCACCTGATGTTGGGTGTCAGGGTCGAGGCCACGTTGACGGCGCCGACGACCCGACGAGCGCGGCCACGCGCGGGAGCGCGGGCGAGGCCGCGAACGACACGAGGTCGCGCCGCTTGGCAAGTCGGTGCAGATTCATAGGAGCGTGGACGGTCGTGCAGGTACTCCTGGGCCACGGGGTTGTTACGCCGCCAGATGCTCCCTTGCTGCCCATATCCTCTGCATTCGTGCCCCTTTACGAGTTCAAGTGCGGCCGGTGCGGCGAGCGCTTCGAAGCGCTGACTGCCCCCGACGGCGAAGCAGAGTGCCCCGCGTGCGGTGCCGGGCAGCCACAGCGGGTGTATTCGCCGATCTCAAGGCCGCTCAAGTTCGGGCTGCGCGGCGCCGCGGCGCGACGCTCCGACTCACTCCGCCGGGCCCGCGAGGAGCGCCGGCGCGAGGAGCGCGGCTCCCGCGAGGAGCGGCGGCGCGAGGGGCGCGGCGGGGGGTAGGAGCGGCGGCGCGAGGGGCGTGGCGGGGGGAGGAGCGTCGGCGCGAGAAGCGCGGCGGAGGCGGCACCCCCCAAGGCGCGACGGGCGTGGCGGGGGCGGCGCGCTGGTCCCGCCCGGGTGGCGGTCCAGGGGACGCACAGAGGCACTCGTGCGACCACGGGAGGACCCACCTCCCCTGTAGCCGAGAGGTCTGGCCCGCGATGGGCGTATAGCGACCATCGCGGGCCACACCTCGTTCATGTCCTTGGGTGTGGCCACCTGTGGTCCTTGCGGGCCGCTCACCCCCAACGCCCCCGGCAGACGAGTTAGTGCCGCGCCAGAGCGTCGGCTTCGGCCTCCGCCGCGAGGGCGTCCAGAACCTCCCTGGCCTTGGCCTGGCGCTGCACCAAATCACGCTCGAGTCGCTCGAGCTCGTCGCGCCGGCCGCGTACGAGCTCGAGCTGGGTCGAGATGTGCTGCAGCGCCTGCTCGAGGATCTTCTTGCGCTGTCGCGCGTCGTCGGTGCGGTGGTATTCCCGGCGCAGCTCGGCGCGCGCGGTCTCGGCCTCCAGCAGCTGGGAGAGCTGCTCGAGCGAGAGGCCGAGCAACTCCTTGAGCCGGACGATCTCGCGCAGCCGCTCCACGTCTTCCTCGGAGTAGCAGCGATGCTTGCCCTGGGCTCGCTCGGCGCCCGTCAACAGGCCGATCTCCTCGTAGTAGCGGATGGTCCGAGGCGTCGTACCGGTCAGCTCAGCGACCTCGCCGATGCGCAGGGGTCTGTCTGTCAAAGAGTTCACGTTAACGTGAAGTTAGCAGGCGAGGGGGCGCGCGCACGGCAGGTCGCCCGCCCCTCACACGACACGCGAGGCGCACGCTCACGCCGCCCGTCGGGCTGCGCGCCGGGAGGCTTTTGTGGCGTGCAAAACCAGCCAAACCACGCGTCCCCGCCGGAGCGTGTTCACTTGTGCTCGCGTGGCGGGCACAAGTGAACAACGTCCGCATAGCCCGGCCACCGTGGGCTAGTTTGTCCCGCGGCCGAGAGGCGTCCTTACGGAGCGCGCCCTTACCGGACTCATCCCCGCGCAGGCGAGGCGCACCCCCCAAGCGCACGCCAGGCCCACCCAACCCGCACACAAGCCCGCCCGTCACAACAGGCGGCCCGCGCCGCCCCTCTCACGCCTCGAAGGCCGCCACCGTCGCGAGGATTATGAATACAGAGATGAGGGCCAACCCCTCGTAGAGGGTCGCCTCCCCATCTCCTGTGATCTGCCACACGATCACGGCCGTCCCGAACAGCGCCCCGATGTAGATGGGCGCCAGCGCGAAGGTCAGCGAGATCGCCGTGAGCAGCGAGACCAGCACGAGCACCGGGTACAGGAAGGCCGCGATCTGGGCCACGGAGTTCTTGACCACCGAGATCGCGAGCTCGGAGTGGCCCTTGGCCGCAAGCACGATCCCTGTGACGTTTTCGACGGCGTTACCGGCGATCGCGACGATCACCAGACCCGCGAACGTTTGGGAGATGTGGAGAGTGTGGATCGAAGGCTCGAGTGCGTGGATGAACCAGTTAGAGACGAAGGCGGATTGCGTGCCGGCCGCCCCCAGCAGCACGAGCGTGATCGCGAGCGAAAGCCGCGGCGGCTCGGCGGGCTTGTGGTCGCCGCCACCACGCAGGTATTGCCTGAGCCACGTGCCATAGACGAGCAGGATCGCGATCGCTCCCACGATCGAGATCGTCTGCGTGTGGTGGCTGGCGGGGTCGTGGGCCGCATCCGCCAGCCCGATCAGCACGATGATGAAGACGGCGAGCAGCAACAGCGTCGCGGTGTCGTTGGGCAGCCGCGGGCTGAAGCGCATCACCCCGTCGCGGGCGCGCCTGGCACCGGCCACGATCACCAGCCCGAGGACCAGCAGCGCGTTGACAAGAATCGAGCCGACGATCGCCGTCTCGGCGACGACTCGCTCCCCCGCCTGTAGGGCGAAGATCACGACGAAGAACTCGGGGAGGTTGCCCAGCGTTGCCTGCGAGACCCCGGTGATAGCGGGGCCCGTCCGGTGGCCCAGTTGCTCGGTCGCCAGCGAGACCACCCACGCTCCACCCGCCAGCGCCACGGCGGCCAGCACGAAGGCGACGACGTGGGATACGAAGCTCGTATAGCGGGCAACTCCGGCGAGCGCGGTGAGGGCGGCGACCGCGCCGAGCAAAATGAGCTCGAGCGCGGCGAGGCCGCCCGCGACGGCACCTCGCCGGGAGCCGCCGGGTCCGTCTGGTCGTGCGGATCCGGCTTGCCTACGTTCGGTCGTGCTCAGGCCGCCACGCTCCGTCCGAAGGCGGCCTCCGACCGTCATCCCACCCGCTCGAACTCACCGGTTTCGAACTCCTGGCGGACGCGGACGTCGATTTCGTGCTCGCTGGTGGCAGGCTCGAGGCTTTGGATTTGTCGCATCCGCACGCGCTTGAATTTCAGGATCTCGAGCACGAACACGAGGTAGACGCTCGCGGCCAGGGCGACCGCCGCGAGCGCGATCACCAGCAGCAGCCAGCCCAGGTGGTAGTGGTGTGGGAAGGCGTGATCGTGGTAGGGGACGAAGCGCAGCGCCACGGCGAGGCCCGCTAGCAGCAGGGTCCAGCCGTACAGGTACGCGAGCGTCTTGCGCTGGCTGAATCCGATCCTGGCCATCCGGTGGTGGAGGTGGTTGGCGTCGGCGAGCCACGGTTTTTGGCGGTACTTGAGCCGCTTGGCGATGACGAAGCTGGTATCGAGAAACGGCACCGCGAGGATCACCAGCGGCACCACCAACGCCACCACGGCGGTGGACTTCAGCGTGCCGCCGATGGTGACTACGCCGAGCAGATACCCCAACAGGTTCGCACCCGAGTCCCCCATGAACACCCTGGCCGGAGGGAAGTTGTGTCCCAGAAAGCCGAGCGAGGCGCCGGCGGTGAGCGCCCCCAGGTCCGCGTAGGAGTGGTCGACGTTCGGAAGGTCGAAGATGATCACGGCGAACGCGATCCCGTCTATCGCGCACAGACCGGCGGCGAGGCCATCGACCCCGTCGGAGAAGTTGACGACGTTCATCAGGCCGACCAGCCAGAAGACGGTGAGCACGCCGCCTTCGTTGGGGAAGGCGAGCCGGCCGATGAATGGCAGCGTGATCTCTTTGAGGTGACTCCGCCCGTGACGCGATCACCGCCGCCCCGATCTGGCCGAGCAGCTTCAGCCACGCCGGGAGGTCGAAGATGTCGTCGATCGCGCCGACAGCGGTGATCGCGCCGCCCCGAGCAAGATCGATCCCGTGGCGCGTGCCGGCCGCGGCAACCAAATCGCTCCGGCCACGAGCACGCCGACGAAGATCGCCAGACCGCCCAGGGTCGGCGTCTCCTTGACCGCCAACCCGCGGTCGCGTGGCTTGTCGAGCGCCCCGATCCAACGCGCCAGCCGGGCCGCGAACGGCGTCAGCACCGCCGCCAGCACCAGGGCTACGAGCAAGGCGAAAACCGCGTGCCAGTAACGCATCCTTAGCGGGAAGCATGGCAGCAGTAGGGGACCCGTGAGGGAGGAGCTTCCCCCTTAGCCTAACCTCTATGCGAGGGCCGCCGCCGCGAGCCCCACGTAGAGCGGATATCGCTCGGAGATCGCCGCGGCACGCTCGGCGAGGTCGGCACGCTCGGCGTCGAAGTCCTCCCCGGCGACGAGCGTGGCCGCCAGGATCCTCCCCACCTCGATGAAGTCATCGACGCCCAGCCCGCGCGTGGCCAGCGCGGGGGTGCCGATCCGCAACCCGCTCGAGACGGCCGGCGGGCGGGGATCGAACGGCACGGCGTTGCGGTTGACGGTGATGCCGACGGAGGCGAGCCGGTCCTCCGCCTGCTTGCCGTCGTGCTCCGAGTCGCGAAGGTCGCACAGGACAAGATGTACGTCGGTCCCGCCGGTCAAGACGTTCACGCCGCGCCCGCTGCGAGCAGCTCGTCGGCAATGACCCGCGCGCCTGCGACCGTTCGCTCCTGGCGCTCCCTGAATGCGTCCGACATCGCGATCCGCAGCGCGACCGCCTTGCCGGCGATCGCGTGCTCCAGGGGCCCGCCCTGCTCGCCCGGGAACACCGCCGAATTGATCTTCTTCGCGAGCTCTTCGCGGCACAGGATCATTCCCGCGCGAGGACCGCAGAGGGTCTTGTGGGTCGTGGTCGTGACGACGTCCGCGTACGGGACAGGGTTGGGATGCAGTCCCGCGGCGACCAGTCCCGCGAAGTGGGCCATGTCCACCACCAGACGGGCGCCCACCTCGTCGGCGATCGCCCGGAAGCGCTCGAAGTCCATGAAGCGCGGATACGCCGACCACCCGGCAACGATCACCTTGGGCCGATGCTCATGAGCGAGCCGCTCGACGGCGTCCATGTCGATCAGGCTGGAGTCCCGGATCGACGCCGTAGGCCACCACGTTGTATAGCCGGCCGGACATGTTGATCTTCATCCCATGCGTGAGGTGGCCGCCGTGCGCCAGCTCGAGCCCCATGAAGGTGTCGCCGGGATCGAGAAGGGCCATGTAGGCGGCGGCGTTTGCCTGGGCACCGGAGTGGGGCTGGACGTTTGCGTGCTCGGCGCCGAATAGTTGCTTGGCGCGGTCGATGGCAAGTTGCTCGGAGACGTCGACGTACTCGCACCCGCCGTAGTAACGCCTACCGGGATAACCCTCCGCGTACTTGTTGGTGAGCACCGATCCCTGGCACTCGAGCACCGAGACCGGCGCGAAATTCTCGGAGGCAATCATCTCGAGCGTGCCCTGCTGGCGCGCCAACTCCAGCGAGAGCACCTCGGCGATCTCGGGGTCGACCTCGCTCACGGGCCGGTTGAAGAAGTCGGGCGGCAACTCGACAGTCACGCTCCGCGCCGACGATACCAGCGGAGCCAGGCGCTCTCTGACCGACCCGTCAGGCCCCGGGCTTCTCCGCCACGATCACGGCCAGATCGCGCCATGGAGAACGTGACCCGCGGCGCGAGACCGCTCCCTGCAGCTCCGTAGCTGATCCGCGAGCGGGCTGGGCCGATCAAAGCCGGCGTGAGCGCGGTGACCGCGTCACCGGATCGGCGGGGACCACCAGGTCCGCGAGCACAAACCTGCCGCCGGGTTGAAGGCCCTGGGCGACGCGCGCGAAGAGCTTCGCCTTGTCGGGTCGTGAGGTGGTGGACGGCGAGCGCGCTGGCCACGAGGTCGAACTTTCCATCGGGCAGGGGTTCCTCGAGCCGGGCCACACGTAACCGCACCCTGTCGGCCGGCAAACGACTAGCGCGCCGCCTCCAGCATCGCCTCGCTTGCGTCGATGCCGAGGATGGAGCTTCGGTATGACGAGCGAGCAAACGGCGCGCGGTCTCGCCGGTCCCGGTTCCCAGCTCGAGGATGTGCCGGGCACCGGTCCCGCTCGCCGCCATCGAGCTCCTCCTGGAGGCGGTCGAAGATCGGGATGTCGGCCCTGATCTCGTCGCCATAGCTCTCGGGATCGAAATGGAACTGACCCTCAATTGCCGTCCTCACCGTCGCCTCGTCCACAGCCCCATGCGCGAACGATCGACCAGGAACCCGCCTCCTCGTAGGAGCGCAGGTCGACCACGGTGGAGGCCGTGCCGGGGAGCTCGCCGCCGTCGATCACAAGGTCGGCTGCCGCGCGCAGCAGCGCTCGGCACCTCCTCGAGCCGCGCGGGTCGCGACCGCCCGCACGGTTCGCGCTCGACTGAAGTACCGGCTGGCGCATGCCCGACAACCCCTGTGGCGGGTACGCGGAACCCAGCGTCGCCGGGTCATCGCCGCAAGCGAGCGGGAAGCGTCCGGCGGGGTTGGCCAGCAGGAGCGTCAGCCCGCCGGGAGAAGGCGCGTGAGCGCCTCTTGTGTCCGCGCACCCAGCTCAGGTAGCGCCGACAGCGCCGCATCGAGCGCGAAAAACATGACCGCCGCCGCCTTGCTCCGGTCCCTGCGCTTGAGCAAATACAACCGCTCCACCGCGAGCGCGTGCTCGGGGTCGCACGCGAGGCCGTAGACGGTGTCCGCCGGAAAGACCGCGAGGCCGCCGCCCACCAGGCAGCGCGTGAACTCCCCCACCGTGGAGCGGTTGGTCGCGGGTCGCCGGAGGCGCCCACCCGAGCGCCGTTCACCTGCGCCCGACGACGACTCGTTCGTGGCCGGCGAGGTCGCGACGCATCTCGATCGCGGCGAAGCCGGCCCCTCGCATCAACTCGCCAACCGCCACGGCCTGTCCCTCCCCCGCTTCCAGCGCCGCAAAGCGCACGGTCGGGCGGGTTCGTAACTCGATCGACCAGGCGGCGCACCACGTCCAGCCCGTCGCGTCCTGCGAAGAGCGCCCCGGGCGGCTCGAACAGCGCAATCTCGTCTGGGAGCTCCGCGCCCTCGGCGACGTAGGGAAGGTTCGCGACCACGGCGTCGTATCGCCACCGTCGAGCAGGTCCGCCCGGACCAGCTCGACGCTCTGCGCCCAAGCGGTCGCGGTTGTGGCGCGCGACCGCGAGCGCGTCCTCGCTGACGTCGATTCCCGTGACAGCGAGGTCCGGGCGCTCGAGCGCCAGTGCGAGGGCCACCGCGCCGCAGCCCGTCCCCACGTCCGCGACGCGCGCGCCGACGGGCAGCGAGAGGGCCGCCTCGACGAGCGTGCTCGGTCTCCGGCCGCGGAATCAGGACGCGCAAATCCACCGCGAGGCAGATCCCGCTAAACCACCTGCAGCCGAGTATGTACGCGACCGGCTCGCGCCGCTCGCGGCGAGCCAGCAAGCCTTCGTACGCGGCGAGCCGGGCCCATCGAGCTCATTCTCGGCATCGAGGACGAGCCGGCGCGCGCGCCGTGCCCGAGCGCCGCGGCCAGCAGCAGCTCGGCGTCGAGACGCGGCGCGTCACATCCCGCCGCGGCCAGACGCTCGGTCCCGAGCGCAATCGCGCCCGCGACAGTTCGCGGCGCTAGGACCAACCCCAGCTCAGGCAAGCGCCTGCTCCTGGAGCCTGCGTCGCTTCTCGTCGTCCTGCAGCGCCGCGGTGAACTCGTCGAGCTCCCCCATCAGGATCCCGTCGAGGTTGTGCGAGCGCAGGTTGATGCGATGATCGTTCACCCGCCTCTCGCCGAAGTTGTAGGTGCGGATCTTCTCGGCGCGCTCGCCGGTCCCGACCTGCGCCTGGCGGTTGGCGCGAACTCGGCCTGCTGCGCGGCCTGGGCGCGCTCGTACAGCCGAGCGCGAAGAACCCTGAGCGCGCGCTCGCGGTTCTGCAGCTGGGACTTCTCGTCCTGCATGGATACGACGATGCCCGGTCGGCCGGTGGGTTATCCGCACGGCCGAATCGGTGGTGTTGACCGACTGGCCGCCGGGTCCCGACGACCGGTAGACGTCGATCTGCAGATCGGCCGGATCGACCTCCACCTCGACCTCCTCGGCCTCGGGCAGCACCGCGACGGTCGCGGTAGAGGTGTGGATGCGGCCCTGAGACTCGGTCTGGGGGACGCGCTGGACGCGGTGGGTGCCGCCCTCGAACTTGAACACCGAGTAGGCGCCCTCGCCCTTGACCGCGAACGTGTAGGTACCGTCGCCGATCGCCAGTGGCTCGACCTCGAAGCCGCGCCGCTCGGCGTAGCGAGTGAGCATCCGGTACAGGTCGCCGGCCCACAGCGACGCCTCCTCGCCGCCCGTCCCGGGCCGGATCTCGACGATCACGTTCTTGTCGTCGTTGGGATCGGGCTCGACCATCGCCAGGCGGATCTCCTCCTCCAGCGGTCGCCAGCCGCTCCCGCGCGGCGGACAGCATCCCCCGCAGCTCGGGGTCGTCGCCATCTTCGGCCAGCAGCTCGCGCGCCCCCTCCAGGTCGTCGGCGGTGCGCCGGTACTCGGCCGCCAACTTGGCGGCGGGTTCGAGATCTCGATAGGCGCGGCTGACCTGCGCGAAGCGGACGCGATCCGCAATTACGGCAGGGTCGGCCAGGCTCGCGCTCCAGCTCGCCGAAGCGCTCCTCGATTTGTGTGGCAAGATCGTCGATCATCTAGGTTCGAGTGTAGGGTTGTGAAGGCATGATCAGGCGCCGGCGCGCCGCTCGATCCTCGTTGCGGAGGGCGTGCGGCTCGTCGTGACGCCAGCGGTCGCGATCGCCTGGCTGGCGGCGGGTGGCAGCGCCGCTTGGGCGCCTGGTCACGACCGCTGCGGCTGTCTCCGCGCGGGCGAGAAGCCTCCTATCCACAGGTGGGGCTCGATGGGCCCACGGTGACGCCACCGTGGTCTGGATGGTCGGGCGCCGGGCGATCCAGCGTGATCGTCGCAAGTCGTCGCGTGGCCGGACAGCGTGGACCCGGCCTCGCCGGCTCTCCGCCTCCGGGACGGTCCGCCGCATGGCCGCAGATCGGCGTGGACCCCGCCGGCGAGGCGGTGGCCGTTTGGCAGGCGGGCCACGGAATCGACGCTGTTGTCCAGCGCCGCCCGGGCGAGCGCTGGACGAGCCCCGTCAGGGTCGCCGCTACCCGCGATCTCTCTGGGGGACCGGAGATCGCGATCGGCGGTCGCAGACGGGTCGCCTGGTGGTCTGGTCTGTCTCGCGCAGCCCACTCCAACGCGGTCGAGGTATCTAGATTGACCTCGCCAAAGGCCGCTGGTCAGCGCCGCTGTGCTCGCGCGCTCGACCCGGCCCCTCGTACGCGCCCCGGCTCGCGATCGGCTCGGACGGTCAGGCGGTCGCGGTGTGGAAGGCATACGTCCGGGGCGGGCCCGTGAACCCTCAGGGCACGGTGATCGCGTCGGCGCGGCTGTGCTGGGCCCGGGGCGACGCGCGGTGGTCCAAAGCCGCCGACCTGGGTCGCGAGGTTGAGCCCAGGGGCCAGGGCCTTGATTCGACCGAGAGCCCCGGGCCGCGCGTATCGGTAGACGGTGGGGCGGAGCGCTCGCGGTGTGGCAGGGGGGCAGCTACCGCCGTGTGGTTACGGCGGCCGCCGCGTGGAACGCGCGGCGTCACGCGTGGAAACGCCTGCCACCCGTCTCCAGCCGATACGCTCTGATGCCCGTCGCGGCTGCCGATGCGGCGGAGAGGTGACGCTCTGCTGGCGCGACGGAGAGGGTCGCATGGAGGCGGCGGGCGCCCGGCTTCCGTTCGGCGGGTGGTCGCGCCCCCGAGTCACTGTCGCGCGAGTACGCGATCAATCCGGCCGTCGCGGCCGGCCGGCGAGCCGAGGCGGTCGCGGCCTGGGGCGGTGGCCGGGTGCAGGCAGTCCTCCGGCGAGGTTCCGCCGGCGGCTGGTGCCGCCTGGTCACGATCGGTCCGGGCGGCGGCGCCGCGCTGACCCTCGCAGTCGACGAACGGGGTGACGCGGTCGTCGCCTGGCAACAGCGCCGACGCAAACGTGGACGTCATCGAGGTGGCCTCATACCGCGTCCCCTAGCGGTGCCGGACGGCTTCGCTGGGCTTAGGACTCCACCGCTGACGCTGCGATCGACCCGTCGGGCTCGCGCTCCGCTGCGCGTGCACGAACTATACTCGCGCGGGTCCAGCTCGGCCAGGCGCCGGCGGTACTCGCGCATGTACCCGGGCCAGTTGGCGACGATGCGGCCGTCGCCATCCTCCCGGTACCAGGAGCGGCACGCGACCCAGGCGGTCCCGTCGAACCGCGCCTGAAGTTCGTGATCCGAGGCTTCCTCCACCTCCGGACGCACCTCGATCGCCCCGCGCCGCGCTCGCGCACCCGCTCGAGCGCGCTGTCGGATGTACGCGGCCTGGGCCTCCTCGTAGAAGATGATCGAGCCGCCCGAGGTGTTGGTGTTGGGGCCGTAGACCAGAAACAAGGATGGGAAGCCGGGCACGGCGATCCCAGGTGGGCCCGGGCGCCCGGCGACCACGCTTTGGCGAGTGTGCGGCCGTCCCTTCCGGTGACCTCCATCGGCAGCATGAACTCGGTCGACCGAAAGCCGGTCGCGTAGATCACTGCGTCGACGCGGCGCTCCGCGCCATCGGCGGTCATGACCGCGTCACTTCGTAAACCCGAGATCGGCTCGGTCACGAGCTCGACCTCGGGCCTTCTCAGCGCCGGCAGATAGTGGGAGCTGAACAGGATGCGCTTGCAGCCGAAGGCGTAGTCCGGCCAGACCCTGCGCCGCAGCTCGGGGTCCCGGAGCTGCGAGCGCATGAACACGGCCGAATAGGCGCGCCCGATCCGGCCCCAGGTGCGGGGGTTGACGGATCATGCAGGTGATCGCCTCGGCGAACCAGTAGATGAAACGCCGCCTGTACGCCTGGACTCCGGGACGTACTTGAAGACTGCCCTCAGCCACTCCGGGTAGGCGCGGTTGCGCCGCGGGAGGAACCAGTTCGGGTCCGCTGGAAGACGAACAGCCGCTCGCGCCTTCGGCGCGAGATCGGGAATGAACTGGATCGCGCTCGCCCCTGTGCCGACCACCGCGACCCGCTTGCCGCGGGGATCGAAGCCCTCGGGCCAGCGCGAGGAGTGGAACGCTTCGCCCGCGAATCGCTCGCCGCCCCGGAAGCGCGGGATCGCGGGCTGGTGGAGCTGGCCGGTAGCGACGATGAGGGCATCCGCCTCCCACGACCCGGCCGTCGGTGCTCGAAACCGTCCACTGGCAACCGCCTCGTCCCAGCTGCACGCGGTGACCTCCGTGCCCGTGACGAGCGCTCTCTCAACCCCGTGCTCGCGCGCCACTACCTCCACGTAGCGCAGGATCTCGTCCCGCGGCGAGCAGATGCGCGACCAGTCCCGCCGCTGGGCAAACGAGAACGAGTACAGGTGGGAGGGGACGTCGCACGCGCACAGCGGATAGCGGTTGTAGAACCATGTTCCGCCCAGCGCCGGCGCCTTCTCGAGCATGCGTGACGTCGTTGAAGCCGTGCCTGCGCAGCTCGATCGCGGCGGCTATGCCCCCGAGCCCCGCACCGACGATTACGACCCGCAGCTGCCCGGCGCTAGCCACGGGAATAGAGCCTAAGAGGAGGTGCGGGCCGCCCGCCGGCCCTTGGCGACGCGACGCTGGAACCGCTCTACCCGCCCGCCGGTGTCCACGAGCTTCTGCCTGCCCGTGTAGAAGGGATGGCACGCCGAGCAGATCTCGACGTGGATTTCTGGCTTTGTTGACCGCGTGGTGAACTCGTTGCCGCAGGTGCACCGACGTGGGCTTCGACGTACTCGGGGTGGATTCCGGTCTTCATTCATATCCAGCATAGCGACGCCCCGAGCGCCCGTCAATAGATCTACGAGTCGGGTGACGCCGCTGAATTTGCCGGCTCTCACGTGATCGTGTACAACGGCCCATCGCCCCCCTCGGGCGGCGTCAGCCGCCCGCCCTTCGCGGTGATCGCGCCGCATTGGACGCAGTTGGTGTAGTTGACGATCACGTCGACGGGGCCCGTTTCGGGCGCGTCCTCGGGGACCTCGTAGACGCCCGCCGGGCACATCCAGCGCCATCCCTCGGCGATCTCGCGCGGCACCTCGCGATGGACGCGGATGTGGTTGGGGGCGTCGTCGCGGGTCGCGTTGCCCGAGACGTAGACCGAGGAGAGCTTGTCGAAGATGTACTTGCCGTCGGGCTTGGGATAGCTCTTGTGACTATCGCCGATGAACAGTGGCTTTTCGTCGTCCCGGTACCACTGCATCCGTCCCGACGGCAGCCGCCCCTTAGTGGCGATCGCGACGTTGACCATGGGGCCGCCCTGGATGAAGCCGCGCTGGAACGGCTGGCGCGCGTTCCGCACCAGCCACAGCTCCTTGCCGATCGAGGAGTCCTCGACGGCCTCCTCGTAGGCCGACAGCGACCTTCCGCCGGTAAGCGATGCGTAGATCGCCTCCGCGGCGAGGATGCCCGACTTGATGCAGTGGTGGACGCCCTTCAGCGACACCGTATCGACCATCCCGCCCGCGTCGCCGACGAGCAGTGCTCCTGGCATCGAGAGCTTGGGCATCGACCAGTAGCCGCCCCCGGGAAGAGCCTTGGCGCCCCACGCGACCCGCTCGCCGCCCTCGAGGATCTCCCGCACGAAGGGGTGTGTCTTGAAGAGCTGGAGCAGATCGTGGGCCGAGGTGGTGGCGTCTGCGTAGTCGAGGTCGACGACGAAGCCGATGCTCACGAGATCCTGGTCGTTCTTTTCGTCCTTCATCGGATAGAGCCAGGTTCCGCCGATCTGGCCGTACTTCGCCGAGAGCTTCAGTGGCCACGGCCCGATCGTGTGGATGATCCGATCGAGCCGCTTGGGTACCCGCCAGACCTCCTTAACCCCGAGCTCCCACACCTGAGGCTCGCGGCCCTCGCCCAGCCCGAACTCGCGGATCGCGGCGCCGGTGAGGTGGCCCCAGCACCCCTCGCCGAGGACCGTGATGTTCGCCTTGATGTCGGTCCCCGGCTCGAAGTTCGAGAGCGGCTCGCCGTCCTTGCCCCTGCCCTTGTCCCCCGAGCGCACGCCGAGCACCTGGCCGTCGTTCGACGATCAGCTGCGCCGCCGAGGTCTCGGTCAGGATGTAGGCGCCGCTCCTCCTCGGCCTGGCGCTGCTGGTAGCGGGCCAGCGCGGAGACGGAGACCACCTCGTTGCCATGGTTCTTGAATGGCGGAGGGGTCGGGATGCGAAGCTTGGTCTTGGCGGTGGGGAGCATGTAGACGGCCTCCTTGGTGACCTCGCCGAAGGCGAAGCGCTCCTTGCGCCAGTCCTCGCGGGTCAGCTCCGGGAAGAGCTCCTGGAGGGGCGCCGGCCGCATGATCGCGCCCGAGAGGTAGTGCCCGCCGCAGGTCTTGGCCTTCTCGATTACAGCGACCGGCACCTCGCCCAGCCGCTCCATCGTCGCGGCGTCGTCCCCGAGCAACTGAAGCAAACGGTTGGCGCAGGCGAGGCCGGCGGTCCCACCGCCGACGATCGCGACGCCGACCTCGATCCGTTCGTCCTCGGAGTCGAGCTCGCGCTTGATGAATTCGTCGGGCGAGGAGACCGGAGGCGGGTACTCCGCTCGGCGCGGGAAGTGGCCGTTCCGCGAGGCGCTCAACCGCTACCCTTCTTCGCCTTGATCGCCTCGGTCAGCTTAGGCAGGATCTTGTTGAGGTCGCCCACGACCCCCAGGTCGGAGAACTCGAAGATCGGCGCGTTGGCGTCCTTGTTGATCGCGATGATGTTCTCCGACGACTGCATTCCCACCTTGTGCTGGATCGCGCCGGAGATGCCCGCGGCGAGATACAGCTTGGGCGAGACGGTCTTTCCCGTCTGGCCGATCTGAGCGGCGTACGGGTACCACCCGGCGTCAACGACCGCGCGAGTCGCCGCGACGGCCGTGTTCCCGCCGAACGCGGCGGCGAGCTCCTCGCATAGCTCGAACCCATCGGCCTTGCCGAGCCCACGGCCGCCCGCGACGAGGATGTCGGCGCCTTCGATGTCGACATCGGCGCCCCTCTGCTCGCCGCGCGTGACCATCGTGGCCTGCTCCGACCACGGCGAGTAGGAGACATCGACGTCTACCACCTCCGCCGACCCTCCGTCTCGGGAGATGATCTCAAACGCGTTGATGCGGCCGATGATGATCCCGAGGTCCCCTCTGTAGCGGGAGACGGAGACCATGGAGTCCTGAAGGATGGGGCGCTCGGCGACGAGCTTCCCGTCCTCGGCGCGGACCCTGGTCACCTCCATGGTCACGCCGGCCTGCTTGCGCGCGGCCAGCCCCGCCCCGATCTCGAAGCCAAGCAGGCCGCCGCCGAACAGGGCGTAAGAGTGACCGTGGTCGTCGATCACCTTCGCCATCACGTCGATTACGGGCTGCGCGAGGCCCTCGGGGCCGCGCGCGCGAAAGACGCGGGTGGCCCCGTAGGCGCCTAGCGAGGAACACAACTCGTCGGTCAGGTCGTCGCCGCCGACCACGACGGCGTGGCACTGGCCACCGATCTCCTGCGCGCGGGCGGCGCCTTCGGAGACCGCCCCGAGCGAGTTCTTGTTGAACGCGCCCTCGTAGTGAAGGACGTAGGTCAGGACGTCACCCATCAGTGGTTCCTCCAGGAAGTCATGGCTCGCTTGGCGAGCGAAATCGACATTGCAAGGACGCAGCCGGCGACGCGTAGCAGCGCTACGCGAGCCGGCGAGGACGCCGCAGGGCGACGATTCGCAGCCGCCAAGCGGGTCAGGACTGAGTGGAGGGCCACCTTAAATCAGCTTCCTTTCCTCGAGCCAAGCGACGATCTTCTCGACCGTCTCGCCCGTGTCCTCGTCTTCGATCACCTGGCCGGGAGCTTTGGCCGGCGGATCTTGGAAATCGCCGCACTGAACGCGCGAACCGTCCTCGCCCACGAGCGCAGAGTCGATGCCGACGTCTCCGCGGGCGACCTGCTGGAGCGGCTTCTTCTTCGCGCCCATGATCGCTTTGAGCGACGGGTAGCGCGGCTCGTTGATGGCGTCTCCGACCGAGATCACGGCGGGGAGCCTCACCTGGACGGTGTCATAGCCGTACTCGGCCTGCCGCTCGCAGCGGAGCCCGCCCTCCTCCACGTCCATCTGGATCACCTGTGTCAGCGAGGGCATGTGCAGATGGTCTGCCACGACCGCCCCGATCGTGTAGCACTCGCCGTCGTCTGACTGCTGCCCTAGCAGCACGAGGTCCGGCTGCTCGGACTCGAGCGCCTTGGAGAGCGCATAGCCGGTCGCGGCCACGTCGGAGCCCGCGAGGCTGGCGTCGGTCAGATGCACCGAGCGGTCGGCGCCGAGCGAAACCGCCTTGTGCAGGGCGCGCATCGCCGACTCCGGTCCCATCGTGACAGCGACGATCTCGTCGACCTGGACCGTCCCGCCCTCGCGAATCTGCATCGCGGCCTCGATCGCGTGCGTGTCATACGGGTTTAGGTTCTTCTCTCCTGAGCGGTCCATCCGCCCCGTCGAGGGATCGATTCGCTTCTCGACGGCGGCATCCGGGACCTCTTTGACCAGGACGCAAATCTTCAACTGCTGCCTCCTATCGCTTGACCTGCCAATAGTACCCGGAGCATTGACTGACTAGTCAATCGGTAGGCTTGAGGGAAACAACGGGAGCCGGTCTACGCCTCAACGGGCCCGCCCTTCTCCTGCACGGCCGCCCGGATGAAATCGACGATCTGCTGAGTGTTCGCGCCCGGGCCGAAGACCTCTGCCACGCCGAGCTCCTTGAGCTCCGGGACGTCGTCGGCCGGGATCGTCCCCCCCACCGTCACGAGCACGTCGTCGATCCCCTGCTCGGAGAACAGCTCCAGGATGCGCGGGACGAGGGTCATGTGCGCGCCGGACAGGATCGAGAGCCCGACCGCGTCGGCGTCCTCCTGGATCACCGTCTCGACGATCTGCTCGGGCGTCTGGTGAAGGCCCGTGTAGATCACCTCCATGCCCGCGTCGCGCAGGGCGCGGGCGATGATCTTGGCGCCGCGATCGTGGCCGTCGAGGCCCGGCTTCGCGACCACCACGCGGATCTTCTTTTCGTACAGCCATGAGCCGATCCACAACTATATGTGCGGTGAGGCTTGCCGCGCGGGGCCGCTACCAGCACGGAGGGCTAAGAGACAAGATGGGCCGCCTCTCAAGAAGCTCGTCGGTCGCCGGACTGTGGCAATCGTGGCGTCGCTGGCGTTCGCTGCGCCGGCCGGCGCGACCATCACCCAGACGCACATCACCACTCCGGCGAAAAGCCCGAGCTACTTCACCTACAACGAGAACAACCCCAACACTTTCAAAGTGTCCGGGACGACGACTCGACCTCTCCAAGCACCGACACTGTCGACATCCTCTGCTTCTACGGCGACAGCGGGCAATACGACACGGTCGCGAGCGGCGTGACACTGGCCAGCGACGGCTCGTTCTCCGTGCCCGCCGCCCCGCTGAACACTGTGGACGACGGCGAGTGCCAGCTGGCCGCCCTGCCCTCCGGCGATACCAAGCTCGAACCTGGCTTCACGGGCCCGCGGATCGAGGTCAGCGAGCGGCAGTGTATCCCATCTCGGGCGGCCCCAACGACGGCAAGCTGTACGACTACTACGCCTGGGGCCAGCAGACTGCCCTCGCCGACGACTACGACTCGATCAGCTCCTGCGGGCTATGTGACTCCTACCTGTTCGACAGCACCGGTGGGCTGACATCGATCGTTTTCTACGGCAACGCGTGGCTCAACTACGGCAACGAGAACGGGACGGGAGACACGCGCTCGGACATCCAGGTCGACGGACGTGATGCGTACATGGGCTACTCCGCCTACCAGGTGTTCGGCGGGAGCAACCAGGAGCCCGGCTTCCCCACGCTCACCTACCACGTTTCCCAGAACAGCTCGACCGGTGATGTCACGATCACCGAGACCGACCAGATCGCGCGCTGCACCGGGTCGCCCCCTATCCGCCCACGAGCACCACATGCCCGAGCTTCAAGCCGACCGGTGTCGAGGTTCAGCGCAAGATCGTCCAGAACGCCTCGGGCCAGATGGTCTGGATAACGGACAGCTTCAAGAGCACCGATGGCCACGCCCACACTCTCGACCTGCTCTACGACAACGCCCAGTGCCTGCAGAACAACGCGTTGCACCGCCCCGAACGTCGGCTACCGGTTCCCCGGGCAGCATGCCTACAGATCCCACGCACGGGGCAATGTCTTGCATGTGCCGAAAGGAATCGCGTCGGCCTACGTCGACGTCCTCGGCGCCCCCGACGGCGACCCGTATACCGGCCAGGCCGCGATCACCTGGGGCCAGGCGCCCACCAAGGTCCTGTTCGTTAACCCCGCCTTCGAGCGTCGACAGCAACTTCACGATGCACTACGCGGCAAGGTGCCGGCCAAGGGCAGTCTCACCTACCGGTTTGTGTACTCGACCGCGTACACGTACGCCGCGGTTCACCGCGATGCGCTGGCGCGCAGCGCGCTCTGAAAGCAGGGATGGTGGCCGACGTGCAAGCCGGCGCCGCGCGGGTCTTTGCCCCGGTCGACGGGTCAACGACCCGAAGTGGACGTCCAAGGCACGGGCACCTCTGAGGAGAGCGCGACCGTCAACCAGACGCACATCGCCACCCCGGCTAGAAATAGGTAGCCCGGCGCGCATGCGCGCCGGGCCCGGCCGAGCAGGCTCGGCCGGCGGGCCGGCACATGTGCCGGCCCAAACAATGAATTCAGAACACCGGAGCCTCGGAGTAGCCCCCGAAGACCTCCTGTAGCGCCGCGACCATCTCGCCCTCGGTCACTTCGGCGCGCGCGGCCTCGACCAGATACGGCATGAGGTTCTCGCGCTCGTCGCCGGCGGCGGCGCGCAGCCGCTCGATGGCCGCCGCGGCCACGGCGCCGTCGCGTCTGGAGCGCACGGCGCGCACGCGGGCGATCTGTTTGCCCTCGAGCTGGGGGTCGATGTGCAGGAGCGGGATGCCGGCGCCGTCGTCGCCCTCGGTGTGGAAGTTCACGCCCACCAGCCTGCGCACACCCGACTCGACCTCGCGCTGGTAGCGGAAGGCGGCGTCCGCGATCTCCCGCTGGGGGAAGCCCCGCTTGACCGCTTCGACCATCCCGCCCAGCTGGTCGATCTTCTCGAAGTACTCGTAGCAGCGCTGCTCCATCAGATCGGTCATCGCCTCCACGAAGTAGGAGCCGCCGAGCGGGTCGATGGTGTTCGCGACCCCCGTCTCCGAGGCGATGATCTGCTGCGTCCTCAGGGCCACCCTGACGGCCTCCTCGGTGGGGAGGGCCAGGGCCTCGTCGAAGCTGTTGGTGTGCAGCGACTGGGTCCCCCCGAGCACCCCGGCGAGTGCTTCGATCGCGGTGCGCACGATGTTGTTGAGCGGCTGCTGAGCTGTCAGCGAGACGCCGGCGGTCTGGGTGTGGAAGCGCATCAACAGCGAGCGCTCGTCGCGCGCGCCGAAGCGCTCGCGCAGCTCGCGGGCCCAGATGCGGCGGGCGGCGCGGTACTTGGCGATCTCCTCGAAGAAGTCGATGTGCGCGTTGAAGAAGAACGACAGCCCCGGCGCGAAGTCGTCGACGGCCAGTCCCCGGGCGACCGCGTGCTCGACGTAGGTGAGCCCGTCCTTGAGCGTGAACGCGAGCTCCTGGGCGGCGGTCGACCCCGCCTCGCGGATGTGGTAGCCGGAGATCGAGATCGGGTGCCAGCGCGGCATGTGCGCGCGAGCACCACTCGATCATGTCGGTGACGACGCGCATCGCCGGATCGACCGGGAAGCACCACTCCTTCTGCGCGATGTACTCCTTGAGGATGTCTGTCTGGATGGTCCCGTCCAGCTGCTCCGGGCGAAATCCCCCGGCGCTCGGCCGCGACCACGTAGAAGGCGAGCATGATCGCCGCGGGGGCGTTGATCGTCATCGACACCGACACCCGGTCCAGCGGAATGCCCTCGAACAGCGCCTCCATGTCGGCCGAGCGTGTCGATCGCGACACCCTCGCGGCCCACCTCGCCCAGCGAGCGGGGATGGTCGGAGTCGTGGCCCATCAGCGAAGGCATGTCGAACGCCGTGGAGAGCCCCGTCTGGCCGTGGTCTAAGAGGTAGCGGAAGCGAGCGTTGGTCTCCTGCGCGGTCCCGAACCCGGCGAACTGGCGCATGGTCCACAACCGCCCCCGGTACATCGACCCGTACACCCCGCGCGTGTAGGGGTACTCGCCTGGGAGCCCGATCGCCTGATCGAGATCCTCGGGGAGGTCGGCGTCCGTGTACAGCGGCCTCACCGGCTCGCCCGAGATCGTCTCGAACAGACCGTCGCGCTCGGGAGCGCCGCATGAAGGTCTCGCGCCGCCAGCGCTCGAGGCGCTCGCTCGCTTGCCGCTCGGTCGGGATTGCCATCTAGCGAAGTCTACGTGGGGCCAAAGCGCGCAAGTTGCTCTGCCTGTGCGCCCGCAAGCGGGGGTGTCTGCGCGTCCGCAAGAGACCGCGCTTGGAGCTCCACACGCGGCCCCTTCCGCGTGTCGCCCAAGCGCTTCCGATGCCGCCCGCGAGGGCGGCGCTGGCTACCGCGACCCCCGCCGTGAGCCGGCGGCCCAAGCGATCGAAGCGCAGCACCTCCCAGCCTTCGGCCCGCGCGATGCGTGCGAGCTCCTGGTCGGGGTTTACCGCCACCGGGTTGCCGACGAGCCGCAGCATGGGCAAGTCCGATTCGGAGTCCGAGTAGGCGTAGGAGGCTTCGAGGTCGATGCCCTCCTGCTCGGCGAGCTGCGCTATCGCCTGAGCCTTGCCCGCGCCGTAGATGAAGAGGCCCGTCGGGCGGCCCGTGAAGACACCGTCCTCGATCTCGGAGAACTGCGATCCGATGCCGCCATCGAAGCGTCAGCACGCGCGCGAGCATCTCGGCGAGCTCGTGCGCTGCGGCCGTGAAGATGTACACGCGCCTGCCTGCATCCTGGTGCTCGTACGCGATGTCGAGCATCTGGGGATACAGCCGCGGCAGCACCCGCACGAGGAGGTCTCCACCGAGTCGCTCGACGTCGCGCACGCGCACGCCCCGGAGCCCCTCCGAGATGCGGTCGCGCACGGCGGTGGTGTCGGCATCGCTCGCGCCGCGCAGCCGGAAGCGCAGGTTCGCCCAGGCGTCTGCGGCGAGCTGCCGCCTGGAGACCAGCCCAGTGGCGTAGGCGACACGCACAAACTGGAAGGCCGAGGAGCCCTCCATGAGGGTGCGGTCGAGGTCGAAGAATGCGGCCGCAGCCGGCTGCCCGGCGCCGCGATCGCCGCTCAGCGGCCGTTCACCTCCACAATCACCGCGTCGCCCTGTCCGCCGCCCGAGCAGATCGCGGCGCACCCCAGGCCGCCGCCGCGCCGCTGCAGCTCGAGGACGAGCGAGCCCAGGATCCGCGCGCCCGAGGCGCCGATCGGATGGCCCAGCGCGATCGCACCGCCGTTGACGTTGACACGATTCTCGTCGATCCCGAGCATGCGAATCGAATTGAGCACGACCGAGGCGAAGGCCTCGTTGATCTCCCACAGGTCGATGTCCTGCACATCGATACCGGCTTTATCGAGCGCTTTGCGGGCGGCCTTCGCGGGCGTTCGCGCGAGATACGGAAAATCGTCGGCGATCTGCGCCTGGGCCACGATCGTGGCCAGCGGCCGGCGCTCGTTGCGCTTCGCCCACTCGTCGCTCGCAGAGAACGAGCGCACCGGCACCGTCGTTGACGCCCGGAGAGTTGCCCGCCGTGTGCGAGCCGTTCTCGAGGAAAATCGGCGGCAGCTTGGCGAGCTGCTCGAGGCTCGTCTCGCGCCGCGGTCCCTCGTCGATCTCGACGGTCGTCTCCTGCTTGCGCTCCTTGACCGTCACGGGGACGATCTCCTCCGGCAGTCGCGCCTCGTCGGTGGCCTTGACCGCGAGCTCATGGGAGCGCAGCGCCCAGCGGTCCATGTCCGGGCGGCTCAGCTCGAGCTCCGCCGCAACCTCGCTCGCCTCCTGGGCCATGTGCTTGCCCGAGAATGGGTTGAGCAGACCGTCGTTGATCATCGCGTCGAGCGCCTTGGCGTCGCCCATCCGATAGCCGAAGCGCGCCTGCTTGAGCAGGTAGGGGGCGCTGGACATCGACTCCATCCCTCCGCCGACGCCCACCTCGAGGTCTCCGGCCCGGATGGCGGCGTCGAGCAGCCCGGCGGCGCGGATGCCCGACGCGCACACTTTGTTGATCGTCTCCGAGGAGACCTCCCTGGGAATCCCCGCCTTGACCTGCGCCTGGCGCGAGGGGATCTGCCCCTGGCCGGCCTGGATCACTTGGCCCATGACGACGTGCTGAACCTGGTCGGGCTTGACCTCAGCGCGCTCGAGCGCGGCGGCGATCGCGGTGCCGCCCAAGTCCGTCGCATCGGCCGTCTTGAGCCCGCCGCCGAGCTTTCCGATGGGGGTGCGGGCGGTGGACAGGATCACGGTCTTGGGCATGTCATTCTCACTCTCACAGGGGCCATTGGTTGGAAAGCGTAGTGACGGTCACCTCTGCTTGACCGCCGCGCGGGCCTCGAGAATCCTCCCTGCCGCGGTGGCGGGGTCGATCTCGCGAGCCGCCACTCGGTCCAGGAGCTCCCTTACCTCGGGATCCTCGCGCACTGAGGCCTCGAGCTCGCGGCGCATGTGGTAGGTGGCCAGAGAAAGGACCTCGTTCATAAGGTTGCGCCGGCGCCGGCTCGAAAGTGTCCCCTCGGCTTCGATGTGCGCGCGGTGCCCTGACAGCGCGTCCGCCACGTCCTGCACGCCCTGTCCGCGCACCGCCTCGGTCCGGATCACCGGTACCTCCCAGTCCCCGCTGGGGCCGAGCGCGAGCACGCCCTTGATCTCGCGCACCATCGTGTCCGTCAGGGGGTGGTCGGCCTTGTTGACCACGATCACGTCGGGGATCTCCATCACGCCGGCCTTCAGAGCCTGGATCGAGTCCCCCGAACCCGGCATCAGCACGAGCACCACCGTGTCGGCGTGATCGATGATGTCGACTTCGGCCTGGCCCACCCCGACGGTCTCCAGCAGGATCAGGTCGCGACCGGCCGCGTCCATCAGCAGTGCGGCCTGCAACGCGGCCTCGCTGAGGCCGCCCAGCGCGCCGCGGCTCGCCATCGAACGGATGAACACGCCGGGGTCGAGGAAATGGTCCGCGAGCCTGATCCGGTCGCCGAGCAGCGCGCCCTGGGTGAACGGCGACGACGGGTCGATGGAGAGCACCCCGACGGTACGGTCGTGCTCGCGCTCGTGCTTTGTGAGCGCGCCCAGCAGGGTCGACTTGCCCGAGCCGGGCGGCCCGGTGAAGCCGACGATCGCCGCCCGGCCGGTGCGGGGGTAGAGCTCGCGCACGAGGCTCCACCCCTCGGGGTCTTTGTCCTCGACCAGCGAGATCGCGCGCGCCAGCGCGCGCTTGTCGCCGGCGATCAGACGCTGCGCGAGTGAGGTCGTCCGCTCGGCCATGGCGCGAGCAATCATGCCAACCGGGCTGTGGCGCCGATGTCCCAGCGGAGACAGCCGCGGGATTACGATGCGCCCGTGGGCTCTCCGGCACTCGAAGCGCACCCAGCCGGCCGACCGGCCGTGCGGCACCCACCGGCTCCCCTGCGCGGCGGGCCGCTGACCTTGCTGCGCTTCGTCCGCGAGCACGGCATGCTGCGCCCCTCCTACGCGCCGCTGGTGCTCCGCTGGCTATGGCTGAAGGCCCGCTGGCGCGGCCGCCTTCAGACCGACGGCCTGTGCTTCGTCGGCCGTGGCGTGAAGCTCGAGATAGGCCGGACCGCGAAGCTCGCGCTCGGTCGCTGGAGCTGGATCGGCCAGGGCACCAAGATTCGCGTGCACGAAGGGCGCGTGTCGATCGGGGCGAAGTCGGTGCTCGGGCAGGAGTGCACGATCTCGGCCTACCAGTGCGTCGATATCGGCAGGGAGTGCATCATCGCCGACCGCGCGATGCTGATCGACTTCGACCACTGCGTGGTCGAGGTCGAACGGCCCATCCGCCTCCAGGGGATCTACAAACGCGACGTCCGCGTCGGGCACAACGCTTGGATCGGGTACGGCGTGTGCATCCTCCGTGGCGTCTGCATCGGGGACAACTGCATCGTGGGCGCGGCGGCCGTGGTGACGGCATCGCTGCCCGACAATGCCGTGGCCGCGGGGGTGCCGGCGCGGGTGATCAGGATGCGCGAGGCGCCCAAGTCGTTCGCGTGGGGGGAGTAGGCAACCCGCTCTGCGCGAGACTCATCGCCGCTCACCCCGGCCAGGGCACCAGATCGGGCGCGAGGTTGCGCAGCTGCGGGGTCAGATGCGGATCGCCCGCCAGCGCCCATTTCAGCGCCCGGACGTGTGCCTCAACCCGCTCGCGCGGGTACTCGCCCGCCAGCCCGTGGTAGGTCAAGAAGAGCCAGTCGCTCGCTTGGAGCGCGAGCAGCTCCCGCACTGCCCGCGGCGAGGGCCGCCGCGCCGCCAGGAGCTCGAGCTCGGCGGTGCGCGCGCGCCAGGCGAGATCGGCCACCCTGGGCCCGCTCCACGTGCGCAGGTCGCCTCCAGCACCCCAGGTGAAGGCGCCCTGTGGCGGCTCCGCGGCGGCGAGCTCGGGCGGGAGCGGCTCGGGCTCCTGGCGTTCGAGGGCGTCGTCGAGCGTGGTGAGCTCGAGTCCCTGGCGCGTTGATTCCTCGATCACCGCCGCCAGCCAGTGGATCCCCTCGTGCCACCAATGGCCGAGCAGCTCGGTATCGAGCGCGCACACGCATACTCCCCCACCGGCAACCCGCTCGGCGACCCGTGCCACGAAGTCGCGCGCGTCGGCGCCGGCCTGGACCCTGCGCCGCGGACTCGTCGTAGACGGCACCGTCGTTGCGCCAGGCGTGGTGGTGGCTGGGGGTGAGGCGGTGGCTGTCGCGGTAAGGCGGGCGGGCCGGGTAGCCGTTCGGAGCCCACACGAGCGAGATCGCGTGGCGGTCGAGCGGCCAGATCACGACGCCCTCGGTGCTGCGCAGCGGCCGTGGCGGACCCTCGCCACCCGCCATTAGCGCGGCCGGTAGCTCCACGCACGTTGCACTCACGCCGGCCTGGGCGAGCGGCGAATCGAGCCACGGGGCGTATCCGCACTCGGGCAGCCACAGCCCGCCGCGCCAGGCCCCGAACCGCCGCCTGTGGGACGCCACCCCATTCTGGAGCTGTACCGTCGCGGCGGCGTCGCTGACGAGCAGGGGCAACACGGCATGGGTGGCGGCGGAAGTCCAGCTCGCATACGCGCCGCAGCGCCCCAAGCAGACCGCGCGGGAGCTCCTGCAGCTCCCCGGCGGCCGCGGCGTAGGCTCGCTGCCGAGCGCTCGAGCACGGCCACCAGCGCATCCTCGCCGCGCTCGCGCGCCATCACGATGTCGCGCCGGTGTGACTCCGGTCTCACCTCCTCGAGGAAACGGACACATCGCCCAAGCGCTCCGGGGCTCTCCAGCTGGTCGCACAGCACCGGCGTCAGCGAGAGCGTGATCGGCGCACGACCCAGCACGCCGAGCAGCGGCAGGTAGGAGGTGGCGACGGCCTCCCACAGCCACTCCTCGCCGAACGGCCACGTGCCGAAACCGAGCGGATTGTGCTCCTCGGCGGGCCGCGGCCACGGCGCACCGCCCTCGACGTAGGGCATGTGAGTGTGAAGCACGAGCGCGAGCTGGCCGCGGCGCCGCGAGGCACCCGGCGCACGGTCAAGTTCGGGAGCAAATCGCGAGGAAGTCGAGCGCGCGCTCGAGGTGCTCGGCCCGCAGCGCGAAGTCCTCGTGGAATCGCGGGCGTGAACCAGTTGTAGAAGCGGGCCGTGATCCCAAGCAGGCGATGGGGCGATCCCATCCGAGCCGGAAGCGCCAGCTCGTGCAGCGCAGCTTGCGCGCGTGGTGAAGACCGAGCACAACACCGACGGGAAGGCGCGCTGGCATAGCGCGAGGAACTCCTCGTGGCGGTACTCGCTGAGATGCCAAGGATTGCCCGAATGCGAAGCGCCTCGGGGAGCGAGCGTGAGCACGTTGGGCGTCGAGATGTACGCGCTGCCGCCGGGAACGAGCAGCTCGTGAAGATGGTGCAGCACAGTACCGGGTCGCGACGTGCTCGATCGTCTGCAGGAACACCACCGCCTCGCACGAGCGAGGATCGCCGAAGCGCTCCACCAGAGCGCGCTCGAAGCGTAAATTCGCTCGCCGGTAGCGAACGCGGGCGTGCTCGTAGGCGTCGGGATTGGCATCGACGCCGACGACCGATGCCGCAGGAGCGAGGAGCGCCTCGGACCCGTAGCCCTCCCCGCAAGCCATATCGATGACCCGCAGCCCTATCACCCGGCGGCGATCCACTCATAGACCACGAGGTGACGGCGATACCAGTAGTTCTCCGCCGGGACGTTGGGCAGGGTCCGCTCGCCGGTCAGCGCAAGCGGCGGTACCCCCGGCGGCTGGTTCTGTTGGGTGTAGACCTCCGTTGACATCGGGTGACCTGCTCGCCTCTCAATCGCCGGTGCGCCGAGGAACGTCCAGCGTTCCGCCGGCGAGCCGGGACAGGGTAAAGTGCCGCCGGTCATGGCGGCGGCGCGGAGCGCGAAGGAGATTCGCGACCTCAACACCCGCTACCACGACGCGGCCGCCCCCACCTACGACTCCAAGTGGGGCATCGACTTCGGACCGACCGGCCAGGCCCAGGTGCTGGGCAAGCTGCGCAAGGCACTTGGCGTGGAGCTGGAGCCGGGGTATCGCCAGGCGCTCGAGATCGGCGCCGGAACCGGCTACTTCAGCCTTAACCTGCTGCGCGCCGGGATCGTCGGCGAGGTCGACCTGCACGGACATCTCACCCGGGCATGGTGGCGATCCTGACCGAAAACGCCAAGCAGCTCGGGCTAGCTGTGAAACCGGCAAGCGCGATGCCGAATCGCTGCCGTTTGCGGCGGAGCTTTGACCTCGTCTCTCGGCCACGCGGTGCTCCATCACCTCCCCGACCTGCCCCGCGCCTTCGCGGAATTTCATCGGGTGCTGCGTCCCGGCGGCGGATCGTGTTCGCGGGAGAGCCGTCGCTGAGTCGGCGACCGCCTCGCCTCGATCCCAAAGCGCGGCGCGGCCGCGGTCGGCGCCCCTGTGGAGGACGCTGCTTTGGGCACGGTGCGGGACCGCCAACGCGCGGGCACGCATCACCACCTCGAGGGTCCGTCGACATCCACGCCTTCACTCCCGGGCCAGCTCGCATCCCTCGCCCGCGCAGCGGGACTTCCGGAGGTGTCGGTTCGCGGCGAGGAGCTGCTCGCGAGCTGGTTCGGGTGGTTCAACCGCTCGCTCGAGGCAACGGCGGTTCCAGAAGACGTGCCGCTCCTCTGGCGGCGCTACGCGTACGTCGGCTACCTCTGCTCCAGCGGCTGGACCGCCACGTGCTGGAGCGGCGACTGCCGCCGGCGATCTTCTACAACCTGCTGCTGACCGCACGCCGCGAGATGCGCAAAAAGGCGGCCGCGCGCCTCCGTATGGCCGCAAAGCGGCGCATAGACTCTTCATCGATGACCGACCGGCCCGTCCGGGAATTTCCGCTGTTTCTGCTCCCGACCGTCGCGCTTCCCGGCGAGCTCATCCCTCTGCACGTCTTCGAGGAGCGCTATAAGACGATGGTCGACGAGTGCCTCGAGGGCGAGCGCCAGTTCGGGATCCTCTGGCTCTCGGACGACGGGTTGCGCGAGATCGGCTGCGCCGTGGAGATCGAGAAGCTCTTGGAGCGGCTCGACGACGGGCGCATGAACGTGCTCGTGCGCGGCACGCAGCCCTTCCGCGTGCTGGAGCGCCAGTCGCACCTGGCGTATCCGGCCGGAGTCATCGAGTTCGTGCAGGACCGCTCCGAACGATCCGGACCCCCGACTGCTCAAGGGAGCCCACGAGGCCTACGCCGAGCTGGTCCAGCGCGCCACCGACCGCACGCCGGAGGAGTCCGAGCTAAACGACATGGGTGCGTACGCAATGGCCGCCACCGTCGACTTCGGTCTCGATGCCAAGCAGGGCCTGCTCGACCTACGCTCGGAAAAGGCGCGGCTGCGGCTGGTCACGCGCCTGTTCCGCGCCGCCATGAAGCGCCTCGACCTGGCCGAGCGTGCCCACGAGCGGGCGCGCTCCAACGGCAAGGTCAGGTTCGGCGCAGACGCCTGACCGGGCCGCTAGCGGCCGGTACCTACGCCGAGCTCGTCACTCCGCGGCAGGGCCCCTGAAGGATCCCCACCGCGATTAGCTCGAGCTGCGCGAGCTCCCAATGGTGGGCCGCGGCGGTATCGGGGAACGTGATCGTGCCGTCCTGGAGCTTGACGCTATAGCGGTAGACCGAGTTAGGGGTCGGCGGGATGCTCAGGTGGCGCTTCGCGTCCGTTGTTCAGGGTGCTGGTCAGGCTGCGCGCCTGAACCAGCATCTTGCTGGGCACCTGTTTGGTGCTTTTGCCGTTGCAGCGGACCGTGCCCCCGGTGTTGACAAGCAGGGTGACCTTGGACCCGTTGCCGGTCCGAGTGAGCAGGAACAGGTCCGGTTGTTGGACCTCAAAGCCGCAGCCGGCGGCCGCGCAGGCGACCAATATGAGTGCTGCCAACGTGCGCGAGCGAATTCTTTGAGGCTAGTGGGTGACGATCGCGACGCCGCCGCGCCGCGGATCCCCCGCACCGCCGAAGCGGCCGTCCGGCTCCCGCGCCACCGCCTGGACGCCCCCGAAGAAGAGATTGGGGGCGCCAAAGCGGCCGATCGCGCGGCCCGCGGCCTCGAGCGCGCGAGTGTCGATTCCCGGCTCGGCATAGACCACGCCGTCCTCGAAGTGCACGCGCGGCGCCTCCACCGCGTCGCGCACGGGCAGGCGCTCGTCGATCACGCGCACGATCGTTTGCAGGATCGCGGAACGGATGCGGTTGGAACCCGCGCTGCCCAGCGCGAGCTCGGGCTCACCGCCGCCCAGCACGACGGTCGGGGCCATCATGCTGGGCAGCCGCCGGCCGGGCGGGTGGCGGTGGAAACCGAGCGGATTGAGGTCCTGCTCCCCGAGCATGTTGTTGAGGTGGATACCCGTTCCGGGAACGACGATCCCGGAGCAGGCGCCGTTCGAGCAGGTCACCGAGCACGCCCAGCCGTCCCGGTCGAGGACGGCGACGTGGGTCGTGGAACCGAGGAACCCGCGCACGAACTCTGCGTCGTCGAGACCTTCCAGGAACTCCGGCGTGCGTTGAGCCTGGGTTCGCTCCATCGCCGCCACGATCCGACTCACGTCGGGCGGACCCGGCGCACGGTCGAGCCACCCGAGCGCGTGGGCGATCAGGATCCCACCCGCCGAAGGAGGCGGGTTGGTCACGCACCTCGCGGCCGCGGTAGGAAATACGGACAGGCTCACGCACGGCCACCTCGTACTCGGCGAGATCGCGGGCGGTGAGGACGCCGCCTCCGGCCTCCACCCACGAAACCACCGCCGCCGCGATATCGCCCGTATAGAACGGGGCGGCGCCCTCGGCGGCGAGCCGCTCGAGCGCATCGCCGAGCTCCGGTTGGCGTACGACCTCCCCTTCCCCGAGCACGCGGCCCTCCGGCGCGAACAGGGCCGCGCACTCCCGCGTCGCGGTCACGATGTCCTTGAGGATCGAGACGACGTAGGCCTGCTCGCGTGCGAGCGGAACTCCGTCGCGCGCCAACTTTGCGGCGGGGCCGACCAGCTCCGACAGTGGCATACGCCCGAAGCGTGCCGAGGCGTCTGCTATCCCGGCCGGGAGGCCGTAGGTCCCCACCGACGCGGCCCCGATGTTGAACACCTGGATCGCGTCGCCGAACGAGATGGTGATCGGGCGCAGCTCGGCGCGGCTCGAGCTGTCGACCCGTCTCCCCGGTGCCTCGACGAAGAAGTCGAGCAGTGCGGGTGCCTGCCCAGGCGCGACGACCAGCATGTACCCGCCCGCGCCGAGCGCCGTGAGCAGCGGCTCGCACGCGAACGACGCCAGCATCGAACCAAGCGCCGCGTCGACGGCGTTGCCGCCCGCACGTAGCGCATCCGCGCCTGCCCGGGCGGTCTGCGGGTGGCCCGCGGCGACGACGCCGAGCTCAGTGTGGGTCAACTATCTCCGCGGGATGAACTCGGGCACGTCCAGAGACTGAGTCGCCGAGCTCCCGTCGGGCAGCCGGCCGGAGAAGGCGGGCTCGCGTACGCGACTGATCCGGGGCTCGCCCCGCGGTTCGCGCAGATCGGCGGTGCGCTCCCAGGAGGGATCACGGTGCGCGCGGCGCGGCGCGCGCGTGCCGAAGCCCGTGGCCACCACGGTCACCCAGACCTGGTCGCTCAGTTTCTCGTCGACCATCGCGCCGAAGATGATGTTGGCATCGGGATGAGCCGCTTCGGACACGGCTCGGGCGGCCTCGTTGACCTCCCACAGCGAGAGATCGAGTCCTCCGGTAATCGAGAGCAGAATCGACCGTGCACCCTCCATGCTCGTCTCGAGCAGCGGCGAGGACACCGCTTTTTCGGCCGCGTCAAGCGCCCGGTTCTCCCCGGCGCCCATCCCGATCCCCAGCAGCGCCGAGCCCGCGCCCGACATGATCGTGCGCACGTCCGCGAAGTCGAGGTTGATCAGTCCCGGCAGCGTGACCAGGTCCGATACGCCCTGGACGCCCTGACGTAGAACGTCGTCGGCGACCCTGAAGGCGTCGATCATCGAGGTGTTGCGGTCCAGCACCGACAGGAGCCGGTTGTTGGGCACCACGATCAGCGTGTCGACCTCCTCGCGCAGCGCGCCGATCCCAGCCTCCGCCTGCTCACCGCGCCTCGTGCCCTCGAACTGAAATGGGCGCGTCACGATGCCCACCGTCAGAGCGCCCACCTCGCGCGCGATCTGGGCGACGATGGGAGCGCCGCCCGTTCCCGTACCTCCCCCTGCGCCTGCAGCTATGAAGACCATGTCCGAACCGCGCAGCAGCGCCTTGATGCGGTCGTACTCCTCGCGCGCCGCGAGTTCGCCCAGCCCCGGATCTGACCCGGAGCCCAGGCCGCGGGTGACCGCGCCGCCGATGTGCAGGGTGTCCTGCGCGGCCGAGGTCTGCAGCGACTGAAGGTCGGTGTTGATCGCCAGGAACTCGACTCCCTCGATCTCGGCCTCGACCATCCGGTTGACCGCGTTGACTCCGGCGCCCCCGACCCCCACCACGCGGATCACCGGCTTGCCCACGAACCGTTCCGTGGACAGGCTCGGCGCGCCATAGGGGGAGCTGGCACGTTCCGGTCTGGCGAAGGCATCGACGGCCTCCGGCAGATCGCGCTCGCGGTCGAGAAGGTTATGGGGGATGTCGGCCGAAAAGGCGTGGCGCAGCCGCTCCTGCGGCGTGGGCACCTCCGACGCGGGCTCGCTACCGGGCTGCTCGGCGCCGGCGGCGACATCGCCCAGCGCAGAAGCGGGTCGCCGGGACTTCCCCCGCCGCTTCTCTTCCTCTTCGGAGGGCAGGTCCTCGCTGGTCTTGCGGAAGAGGGCCGCCAGCGGGCCCTCGCGCATGCTCGCGCGCTTACCGGTTGGCATGTGAGAGGACCTCCTTGGCGAGCTGCCTGTAGGCGTGGGCGGCCAGACCGTCCGGATCGTACTTCAGGACGGACATTCCCTTCACGGGCGCCTCGGCGAACCGAATCGTCTTGCGGATTCGGGAGGCGAAGACGCGGTCGCCGAAGTTCTCCTCGAGCAGCTCGATGGCCTCCTTGGCGTGCAGGGTCCGGGTATCGACGAGCGTGGGCAGGATGCCCTCGATGTCGACGTCGGGATTGAGGTTCTCACGAATCATCGCGAGCGTGTTCTGGAGCTGGATCAGACCGCGCATGGAGAGATACTCGCATTGCACGGGGACGATTACCTTGTTGGCCGCCGTCAGCGCGTTGATCGTGAGCAACCCCAGGCTCGGAGGGGTGTCGATGAACGCGAAGTCGTAGTCGGGCTTCACCTCCGCGAGTGCCTTCTCCAGTGCGCGCTCGCGGCCGATCATGGTCGACATCGCGATCTCCGCGCCGGCGAGATCGATCGAGGCGCACGCGACGTCGACCTCGCGGCGGTGGATGACGTCGCGGATCGGCACCCGGTGCACGAGCACGTCGTACATCGAGCGCTCGAGCGTGTCGGGGTCGATTCCCTGGGACATCGTGAGATTCCCCTGGGGGTCCATGTCGATGCACAGGACCCTGTGGCCCTCCTCCGCGAACGCCACCGCGAGGTTGAGCGTCGTCGTCGTCTTCGCGACGCCCCCCTTCTGATTTGCGAACGCGATCACCTTGCAAGTGGTAGGCACGTGATGCTCCCGTCGATCAACTGCATACGGAAGTGAGTATTCGCACGGGCGTGCGGAAATCCTCCGCAAACACTTGTAAGGCCGGGGCACATGTGCCCCGGCCCCGGCCGAACATGTTCGGCCGGCCGGCGGGCGCATGCGCCCGCCGGAAGCTGGGATTGACAGTATTTCCCGCCGTGGTCCCCGTATTCGACCGTCGCCTCATCTTCGTCACCGGCAAGGGTGGCGTCGGCAAGTCGACGGTCGCCATCCTCCTCGGTCTGGTGGCGGCGCGCCGCGGGCTGCGCACGATCGTGGCCGAGCTGCACAGCCAGGAACGGGTGCAGGGGACCTTCGCCCACCACGGGGAGAGCTTTGAAGAGCTCGAGCTGATCCCGGGGCTGTTTACGATCTCGATCGAGGCCGAGCGCGCCATGGACGAGTACCTGCGGGTCAAGGCCGGGCCGTTCGGCGGCGCGCTCGGGTCGAGCCGGCTCTTCCAGGCGCTGGCGATGGCGACGCCGGGCATGCGCGAGCTGCTCAGCATGGGCAAGGTCTGGGAGCTCGCTCAGCTCCATCGCCGCACGAGGGGAGCGGCGCCCTATGACCTCGTGATCGTCGACGCCCCGGCGACCGGCCACGGGGTGGGAATCCTGCGGACCCCCAAGAAGTTCGCCGACATCGCGCGAGTCGGTCCCATCGCCCACCAGGGGCGCCAGATCGCGGCGATGATTTATGATCGCCGCAGGACCGCGGTAGTGGCAGTGGCCACGCCCGAGGAGATTCCCGTAAACGAGACCCTGTCACTACGCGAGGCCCTGGCGCAGGAAGATCTTGCGCTCGAGCTCGTCGTCGCCAACGCTGTCTATCCCACTCGCTTCGACGACCGGCAGGTGGCGAGGCTCGTCGGGGCGCTCGAACACTCGGATGATGCACTGGCTCGCGCGGCGGTGCGAGCGGCCCTCTCCGAACACGCGCGCTCGGAAACGCAGTGCGCCCAGCTGCAACGCTTGCGCGCGGATCTCGACCTCGATGGCCGGGTCGCGGAGCTGCCATTCGTCTTCGCCGAGGAGCTCGGTCGGTCAGAGCTCGAGCGGCTGGCGGACCTGCTCGAGGAACAGCTATGAAGAGCCTGTGAGCGTCTCGAGACTGCTCACGGACAAGCGGGTCTGCATCTTTGGCGGCTCCGGGGGCGTGGGCAAGACGACCACCTCGGCGGCGGTCGCGCTGGGGATGGCCGCACAAGGAGCAAAGGTCGCCGTCGTCACCATCGATCCCGCGAAGCGGCTCGCCAACGCCCTCAGCCTGGACGAGCTTGACAACGAGCCGCGCAGGGTCGCGCCCGAGTTCCTGGCCACGAACGGGACGCGCGTCAAGGGCGAGCTGTGGGCGATGATGCTCGACCCCAAGCGGACCTTCGACGAGCTGATCGACCGAGTCGCGCCGGACGCAACGCGGGCACAGGAGATCAAGGCCAACCGCATCTACGGCGAGCTCTCGACGGCGGTCTCGGGTTCACAGGAATTTACTGCGATCGCAAAGCTCTACGAACTTGACCAAGAGCAGGATTTCGACCTGCTCGTGCTGGACACGCCCCCTTCCAGAAACGCGCTCGACTTCCTCTACGCGCCGCGGCGGCTCAACGCGTTCTTAGAGGGACGGGCGCTGAAGGCGTTCGTCAGACCGACGGGGCTTGGGATGCGTACGGTGGGGAAGGGCGCCGCTCCCGTGCTGGGAGCGCTGCGGCGCGTAACGGGCGTCGACCTGCTGGCTGACCTCTCGACATTCTTCGGCCTGCTCGGCGACACGACCGAAAGCTTCAGCCTGCGCGCCGCCAAGGTGCAGGAGATGCTCACCGCGGCGACCACCGCCTTTGTGCTAGTGACCTCGGCGCAGCGCGAGCCCATCGATGAGGCGATCTGGTTGCGGCGCACGCTCGACGAAATAGGGGTTCCCTTTACGGGCGTGGTCGTCAACCGGGTCCACCACGACATCCTCGCCGGCCGTGAGCCGAGCGCGCTCGACTCCACGCTCGCCGGGGAACTCGGGCCCGAGCTGGCTCGGGCTGTCGCCTTGAACTTCAACGACTACCACGTCCTCGCCCGGCGAGACGAGCGCAACATCGCGCGGTTGGAGCGCGAGCTAGAGGGGAATCCCCTCTTGCTGGTGCCCTACCTCGACGACGACGTACACGACCTGGAGGGCCTGTGGCGCGTCCACCGCTACCTCTTCTCCGCTGACCCCGAGCGCGCGCAGCTGATCGCCGAGGTAGTGGCGTGAGCGGACCGCGACGGTGGTGGTGGGCGACCGCGCTCGTCGTCGTCGCTGCGTGCATCGGGCTCGCCGTGGCCTGCGGAGGCGGCTCGTCCGGGCCCAAGCCGCACGCCCAGATCAAGACCAACTTCCACCCACCACCCCCGGTGCCCGAGACGGGGATCCACAAGATCCGCCACGTCGTGATCATCATGCAGGAGAATCGGTCCTTCGACTCCTATTTCGGCACCTACCCGGGCGCAGACGGCATTCCGGGCCTCGCGGGCAATCCCGGCACGGTGCCGTGCGTCCCGATGCACGGGGTGACCGCGGGCCTGAAGCACCATCACCATCACAGGCACAGGCGCAGATTCGGGCAGAGTGGCAGTGGCGGGCAGAGTGGCGGCGGCGGTTGCGTGCGGCCCTTCCACGACCGCAACGACCTGAACATTGGCGGTCCCCACAGCTCGGCCGCCGCATTCACAGACGTCAACAACGGGCAGATGGACGGCTTTCAGGTCTCGGCGGAAAGGGCCATACGCAATTGCGTGGCCTCGTTCAATCCCGATTGCGGCGGCGTCAGCGGCGCCAAGCCCGACATCATGGGCTACCACACGGGCGCGGACATCCCCAACTATTGGACCTACGCCCGCGACTTCGTGCTCCAGGACCACATGTTCCAGCCGAACCTCTCCTGGAGCCTGCCCTCGCACCTGTACATGGTCTCTTTGTGGTCGGCGAAGTGCGGGAACAGCGACCCCGCGAGCTGCCACAACGCGCTCGAGCACCCCGCCAACCCTCCCGGGTTTCCCAAAAAGCATCCAAACCACGCGCCGCCCGACTACGCGTGGACGGATCTGACCTGGTTGATGCACAAGTATCACGTGAGTTGGCGCTATTACGTGCTCAAGGGCACAGAGCCCGACTGCGTGCTCAACAACGCGATCGCGTGTGCTCCAGTCGCGCAGGGGGCCAAGACGCCGGGGATCTGGAACCCGCTGCCGTACTTCGAGGACGTCCACGAGGACGGGCAGCTGGGGAACATCCAGTCGCTCTCCAAGTTCTACGCCGCCGCCCAGAGCGGCAACCTCCCGGCGGTCTCCTGGATCGTCCCCAACGGCCGCGTCTCCGAGCACCCGCCCGGTCTCATCACCGCGGGCCAGACCTACGTCACCGGCCTGATCAACACGATCATGCGCAGCCGCGACTGGGACTCGACCGCGATCTTCCTCGCCTGGGACGACTGGGGCGGCTTCTACGACAACGTGCTCCCCCCGCGCGTCGACCAAAACGGCTACGGCCTGCGCGTGCCCGGACTCGTCATCAGCCCCTACGCCAAACAGGGCTTCATCGATCACCAGGTTCTGAGCTTCGACGCCTACGCCAAGTTCATCGAGGACGACTTCATGAACTCGCAACGGCTCGACCCCCGCACCGACGGGCGCCCCGACCCGCGTCCCGACGTGCGCGAAGACGCGCCCGAACTCGGCAACCTCGTCAGGGACTTCGACTTCAACCAGAAACCACGACCACCCGTGATCCTGCCGGTCCGCCCCAAGACGGACCTGACCGTGCCCGCGCTCGACAAGCTCCTCAACCTCGGATAGATGGACCGCGCGCGCGGTCGCCTCCGCGTGCGTTCTGACCGCAGCAGCGGCGGTATAGTGACGGTCCTTCCCGCCGGCCTAAGAGGGGGCTGTTTGATCGTGGGGCTGATCAATTGAGGTGGGCCCGATTGGCGGGCCTGCTCGCCGTCGCCGCCGTGCTGTGTGGCGCGGCCACAAGCTCGCAAGCCAGCAGCCGCAAACGGAGCCCCGTTTCCGCCCGCCCGGACAGGATTCCCGCCGGCATCCACAAGATCCGGCACGTGATCATCATCATGCAGGAGAACCGCTCGTTCGACCAATATTTCGGGACTTACCGCCACGCGGACGGTATCCCCGGCCTCGCCGGGCATCCGGGCCACGTTCCCTGCGTGCCGGATCCGGAGCACCACGACTGCGTGCGCCCGTTCCACAGCCGTCTCGACGAGGATCGGGAGGGTCCCCACGACGTTAAGAATGCGCGGGCGGACATCAACGGCGGCAAGATGAATGGATTTATCGCCCAGCACGAGCAGGCCCTGAAGGCCTGTAAATGCGACCCGGGAGTCGCCGGCGACACCGTTATGGCCTACCACGACGGCAAGGAGATCCCCAACTACTGGACCTACGCGCGGGACTTCGTGCTCCAGGACCACATGTTCGAGTCAGTCGCCTCGTGGAGCCTCGTGTCACACCTGTATCTGGTCTCGCTGTGGTCGGCACACTGCACCAAAAACAACGACCCCGCCAGCTGCCACAACGCGCCCGAGAGCCCCGGAGACCCGCCCCACACCGGTACGAACCACACCTCCAAACCACCTATCTTCGCGTGGACTGACCTCACCTACCTGCTCTACAAGCACCACGTCAGCTGGCGCTACTACATCTTCAAAGGAATCGAGCCCGACTGCGAATCGAACGCCAACCTGTCTTGCGCGCCGGTGACTCAAGGCCCCAGGACGCCGTCCCTGTGGAACCCTCTGCTGTACTTCGACACCGTCCATGAGGACCACCAGACAGACAACATCAAGTCGCTGAACTATTTCTTCTCCGCCGCGGAGAACGGCACCCTGCCCGCCGTCTCATGGATCGTGCCCAACGCCTCCGTCTCCGAGCACCCGACCGCCCTGGTTAGCAAGGGCCAGACGTACGTCACCGGCCTCATCAACACGGTCATGCAGAGCCCCGAGTGGGACTCGACCGCGATCTTCCTCGCCTGGGACGACTGGGGCGGCTTCTACGACAACGTCCCCCCGCCGCGAGTGGACAGAAATGGCTATGGCCTGCGCGTGCCGGCGCTCCTGATCAGCCCCTACGCCAGGAGGGGCTACATCGACCACCAAACGCTGAGCTTCGACGCCTACGCCAAGTTCATAGAGGACGATTTTCTGGGCGGAGCGCGCCTGAACCCCAAGACCGACGGCCGCCCCGACCCGAGGCCCGACGTGCGCGAGAACGCGCACCAGCTTGGCAACCTGGTCCACGAGTTCAACTTCAACCAGACCCCGCTCAAACCGGTGCTGCTCCCCGTTGCACCCAAGACCGATCTAATAGAGCCGTGAGTGCCGGCGGCGTCATGAGGATCGTTCGCGCCGTGGTCGTCCTGGCGGTGCTCGGGCTGGTGGCTGCCACGGCCGCGAGCTCTCAGACCAGCGGCCACCCGCAGATCAACTTGCCCGCGCGCCACGACAAGCTCCCCGCCGGCGCCACGAAGATCAAACACGTCGTGATCATCATGCAGGAGAACCGGTCCTTCGACTCCTACTTCGGCAGCTTCAAGCGCGCGGATGGAATCCCCGGCCTCGGGGGACATCGAGGCCGGGTCCCCTGCCTGCCCAATCCCGAGACCCACAAGTGCGGGCGGCCTTACCACACCCGTCTGGACATGAACATTGGTGGGCCCCACACCGCCCAGGCCGCCGTCGCGGACATCGCCGGCGGCAAGATGAACGGCTTCATCGCCGAGCACGAGCGAGGCCTGGCGGCCTGCCATTGCCACTCCAAGATTCCCCCGGACGCCGTGATGGCCTACCACAACGGTCTCGAGATTCCCAACTACTGGACCTACGCGCGGGACTTCGTGCTCCAGGACCACATGTTCGAGTCCGCGGCCTCTCGGAGCCTGGTGTCACATCTCTATTTGGTCTCGCTGTGGTCTGCCTTCTGCACCAAGCAGAACGACCCCGCGAGCTGCCACAACGCGCTTGAGAACCCCAGCCGCTTCTATGCGTGGACGGACCTCACCTACCTGCTTTACAAGCACCACGTCAGCTGGCGCTATTACATCTTCAAGGGGATCGAGCCCGACTGCGAGACGGACACCACGCAGTCATGCGCCCCGAGGACCCAAGGTCCCAGGACGCCGTCGTTGTGGAATCCGCTGCTGAGCTTCGACACCGTCCGCGAGGACCACCAGATCAACAACATCCAGTCTCTGAACGGCTTCTTCAGCGCAGTCCAAGCGGGCAAGCTCCCCGCCGTCTCCTGGATCGTGCCCAACAGCGTGGTCTCGGAGCACCCCGAGACGTCGCTCGTGAGCAAGGGCCAGACCTATGTCACCGGCCTCATCAACACGATCATGCAGAGCCCGGACTGGAAGTCGACCGCGATCTTCCTCACCTGGGACGACTGGGGCGGGCTCTACGACAACGTCGTCCCGCCCCGCGTCGATCAGAACGGCTATGGCATTCGAGTGCCTGGGCTCTTGATCAGCCCCTACGCCAAGCGCGGCTACGTCGACCACCAGACGCTCAGCTTCGACGCCTACGCCAAGTTCATCGAGGACCTCTTCCTCGGGGGCCATCGGCTCAACCCCAAGACCGACGGCCGCCCCGACCCCCGCCCAGACGTCCGCGAGAATGCCGGCAAGCTCGGCAACCTCATGAGCGACTTCAACTTCAAGCAGCCCCCCCGTAAGCCGGTGCTGCTACCGGTCCATCCCAAGACCGACCTGATCGATCCCTAGAGCCGAGGTTTGCTCGGTCCGCTCGACGGTCCCAGGCGAGTCCTCTGGGCGGTCCGCGTCCGCCTCGGCCAACAGCTGGTCGGCGAGGGCGCGGACGTCGCCGTCGAGGTGGCCGCAGAGCATGTCGCGCAGCAGCGCGCGGAGGTGCTCGCACAGCTCGATGACGAGGTCCTCTTGACCCGACGGCGACGCCCCCGAGACCACAAGTCGCTCGAGCTCCTGCGCACGCGCGATTCGCTCGCTGACGCGGGGTCGGTCCGCGGGTGCAGCGCAGATTGCCGCGAGGCGCTCGGCAAGCCGGCCGGCGTGCGGCCCCTCGGGTTCCAGCAGGGCTCGCGCCGCGAGCAGGTAGTCGGTCAGCGCCTCCGATGGTGCCGGACGTTCGGCGGCCATCTCGAAGCGCGCCAGCGCCCACGCGAGCTGGCCGTTTGCGGCCGCGCGCCTCCAGATCAGGTTGAAGAAGCCGCGCAGCTCGTCCTCGTGCTCGGCGGCGATGACGGTCGGGGGGCCGGTCCGGCCGCTGAAATGCAGCGCCAGCGGTCGCCAGCCCCCGGTATCGACCTTCATCCAGGCCGTTGCCCCGAGCGCGAAGCCGCCGGGCTCAAAGAGGCGCAGCGCCGTGACGACGCGCCGCAGCTGGGAGCGCGCCAGGGCCGCCGGGGCCGGTACACGCCTGTCCTGCACCACGGTGAAGACCGCGAGCACGCTCGCCTCGCCCTCTCCCCATACGGCCTCGAACGGCGCCTCTTCGAACGTGTCGCCCCGCACCAGCGCGAGGCCGTCGCCGAGCACGACCTTCCGCGTCGCGCCGTCGAGCGCGACACCGAAGAGCGGCGCGAGCACGGTGGTGACGCAACGCCCCTCGTAGAGGGCGCGCTCGAGCTCCGTGAACACGGCCTCGAAACGGCCGCGATCGAACTCGAACTGGTTGCGGTCGGCGAAGACGGCGGCGAGGAACAGCTCGAGCGCGACCTGCGCGCGCTCGCGGGCAACGGCGGGGACACGGCGCACACCCTGCTGGCGTAGGTAGGCGCCGGTGGTGTCGAGCCGTTCGAGCACGCCGACGCTCGCGGCGTAGGTCGGCAACGCGGTCAGGAGACCGAGCCGCTGCGAAATGAACTCGCCGGTCAGCGCGCGGTAGCAGTACAGCGGGGTCGGCCCGCCGGCCTCCTCCACGACCTCGAACGGCACCTCCGCGCCCTCTGCCCTCTCGGCCTGGAGCGACCCCGAGACGTCGAGCGTGAAGGCCTCGAGCGCCGCGTGGAGGGTGCCGTTGCGCATGACCAAGGCGTTTCGTCCTCGCCGCTGACGCTCCTCCCCGGCGGCTGCAAGCTTGCAAACGGCGGCGGATCAGCTGGCCCGCTTCGAGCTCGTCGAGATGGGCGACGTTCTCGCGATCGTCGCGCTCCGAACTCGGGCGACCCTCGAACCAGGCGTCGAGGATCTCGCCCAGAGCCGCCTCAGAGGTCAATCGCAGGCTGAGCGCCAGCACGTTGGCGTCATTCCATTTCCTGGCGCCCGCGGCGGTCTGCGCGTCGGTGCACAGCGCCGCGCGGATGCCGGGCAGCTTGTTGGCCGCGATCGACGCGCCGGTTCCGGTCCAGCAAGCCACAACCGCCTGTTCGGCGCGGCCGTCGTGCACGTCTCGCGCAGCGGCCTCGGTGGCCCAGGCCCAATCGTCACGCTCGGTCTCGGCGTAGGCGCCATGGAGGATGGGCTCGTGCCCCCGGCGCCGAAGCTCCTCGGGCAAGGCGGACGCCACGCCGGTCAGCTCGTCTGCCGAGACGGCGACCCGCACTGGCAGTCAGACGGCGACGGGCTCGCGTTCGTCGACGACCGAGGACTCGTCCTCGACCTCGGCACACAGCCACTCGCGGCCGTAGGCGCGCATGTCCTCGATCAGTGGAACCAGGGCGCTCCCCTTTGACGTAAGCGAGTACTCGACCCGCGGAGGCACCTCGGGGAAGGTCTGGCGCTCCACGATGCCCTCCTCCTCGAGCGCCCTGAGGCGCAGCGAGAGCGTGCGCGGGCTGATGCCCTGTAGCGAGCGCTCGAGCTCGCAGAACCGGGAGCGGCCGTCGGCGAGATCGCGAATCACCAGAAGCGTCCACTTGCCGCAGACGATCTCAGCCGTCCGGCACACAGGACAATCATTCGAAACCATCGCAAAGCCAATTCTAGCGCAATGCTTCACCAACTGAAGCAACGGGCGCCGCTGGCCCGGTTGGCGGATTACAGCCTCACAACACCGACCGGTACGCGGCGGCATATGGTCCTGCCCGGTACCGAGGGATGGCCGACAGGAGAACAAGCATGACCATTACGGAGCACCTGCTCGAGCTCGAGCGGCGCCTCAGCGCGGGTGAGGCGTTCCCCGAGATCGAGGATTGGGTCGATGACATCGGAGCGTCCGACGACGTCAAGGCGGCCCTGTGGCTGCTCGCGTGGAGCGAGCAGGAGCAGACAACGCAGCGACGGGTGATCTGTGAGGCCCTCGGTCACCTTGCCCATGCGGGGGCTTGATACCCGCGCGCCGAAGCCGAGTCGACCGCTGAGGGCCCGACGGCTCGAGGCCGATCGGGACCCTGGTCGAGCGTGGTTACAGCTTTTTCACATCCCAGTTACGGGCCGGAAACACCGACGCGACCCCGGAGGGGACACGATCTGCCTATGACTACCAAAACGTTTCGTACAAGCGCAGTTTTGCTCGCGGTCGCTGCCTCGCTCGGAGTGGCGGCGTGTGGCTCGAGCTCCAGCTCGGGCAGCGGCTCGAGCTCCTCATCCTCCAAGACCCTCGTCGGTGCGGGGAGCACGTTGGTCGCTCCGCTGATGTCTCAGTGGCAGTCCAAGTACGCCGAGGACAAGGGAGTGACCGTCACGTACGGCGCGATCGGATCGGGCGGCGGCATCGAGCAGATCACGGCCCGGACGGTTGACTTCGGCGCCAGCGACGCGCCCATGACGTCGAGCCAGTTCTCGGCTTGCAAGGGCTGTTCGCTGGTCCCGTGGGCGCTCTCTGCTACCGCCGTCGCGTACCACGTGACCGGGGTTCCCAGCGGCCTGCATCTGACCGGCCCGATTCTCTCCGACATCTGGCTCGGAAAGATCAAGACCTGGGACGCACCCCAGATCAAGTCGCTGAACCCGGGGGTGAAGCTGCCCTCGACCAAGATCACGCCCGTCTATCGGACTGACGGCAGCGGCGACACCTACGCCTTCACCAACTATCTCTCCACGTCAGCCCGCAGTGGAAGTCCCAGGTCGGGACTTCGACGCAGGTCCACTTCCCGGTGGGGCTTGGGGGCAAGGGCAATTCCGGTGTCGGCGGCGTGCTCACCTCGACCAACGGCGCGATCGCTTACGTCGCGCTCGCCTACGTGGTCTCGAATAAGTTCGACGACGCCGCGGTCCAGAACGCGGCGGGCAAGTTCGAGGCGCCGAGCATAAGCACGATCAGCGCGGCAGCCGCGTCGCTGACGTCGGTTCCCGCGAACAACGCGATCTCGATCGTGGACCCGCCGGCGTCGGCAGCGGGCGCATATCCAATCTCGACGTTCACGTACGCGATCGTCCCGAACAAGTCGCCCAAGGCGAAAGAGCTCGAAGCCGTTCCTCACCTGGGCGATCGGCTCGGCAGGCCAGAGCTTTGGCCCGAAGCTCGACTTCGCACCGCTCCCGTCGAAAGTCGTCTCGGCCGCCACGGCCACGATCGCGAAGATCACGTCCTAATGGGACGGTGAAGGCGGGTAACCCGGCCAGCTGCACCGGGCGAGGGACACCGTGGGGGCGGTCCCTCGCCCGGGGCGTCTATGCATAAGCCGGCGCGTCCACGTATCGCGCCCCGGCTCACTGCCAATCTCCGTACACGAGACCAAACTCATGTCCGTCTCAGCAAGCGAAGCTCCCGGCGGCGGTCGTTCACCGGGCACACGAAGCTCTCGGACCGCATAGGAGACCCGTTCCTGCGCGTGCTCACGGGGCTCGCCGCGCTGGCCGGAGTCGGCGTGTTGGTGTGGATCGCCTACACGGTCTTCAACCAGGCCAGCCCAGCGATCTCACGCTTCGGCCTTGGCTTTCTCGGCACGTCGGCGTGGGATCCGGTGCATCTTCACTTCGGCGCCGCCGATTTCATCTTCGGCACGATCGTCAGCTCCGTCCTCGCGCTGATCGTCGCCGCGCCGATGTCGGTGGCCATCGCCGTGTTCCTCACGGAGCTTGCGCCCCGTGTGGCGCGCCGGCCCACGTCGATTCTCGTCGAGCTGCTGGCTGCAATCCCAAGCGTGATCCTCGGACTGTGGGGCATCATCGTGCTGGGGCCGTTTCTCAGCAACCATCTCGAGCCGGCGTTGCACAGCGCCTTCGGGTGGATACCGCTCTTCAGCGGCTCGCCCGTCGCCGTACGGGATGTTCAGCGCCGCGTTGATCCTGACGATCATGACCGTGCCGATCGTCAGCTCGATCACCCGCGAGATCTTTCAGACGACCCCGTCGGAATTCAAGGAGGGCGCCTACGCGCTGGGGGCGACGAGGTGGGAGATGGTGCGGATGGTCGTGATTCCCTACGCCGGGCCGGGCATCGTCGGAGCGGTCATCCTCGGTCTCGGGCGGGCCCTGGGAGAGGCCATCGCGGTGACCCAGGTGATCGGCAACACGCCGGGATCCACGCTTCCCTGTTTCCAACCATCCGGCACGCTCGCCGCCCAGATCGCGTCCGAGTACCAGGGCGCGACCAGCAACCTTGAGATCGCCTCGCTGGTCTACCTGGCCGCGATCTTGCTCGTCATCACGCTGATCGCGAACGTGGCCGCGCGGCTGATCGTGCGCCGCGTCACCGCCGGAAGGGCTCAGTGGGCGCCGTAAGCCCCTGAAGCACTCGCCCCTGCCCGCGGTCCAACCGCGCGACCGCCGCCGCAAAGCGGTCAACCGCATCATGGAGGTGATCGCGACCATTGCGGCGCTCCTCGCCGTCGCCGTGCTGGCGATCGTGATCGGGTCGGTGGTGCTCAAGGGCGTCGGGGCGATCAACTTGACTTCATCACCCAGAACCCCGCGCCCTTCGGCCAGCCAGGCGGCGGAATCGCGAACTCGATCGTCGGCACCGTGATCCTGGTGGCGATCGCAAGTGCGATCGCGATTCCGATCGGGATCCTGATCGGGATCTACACGTCGGAGTTCGCGCCGCCCCGGATAGCGGACGTGGTGCGCTTCGCGCTGGACCTCCTCAACGGCGTGCCCACGATCATCGTCGGCATCTTCATATTCGGGCTGCTGGTGGTGGGCAGTCAGCAGAGCGGGTGGGCCGGCTCCATAGCCCTCGCGATCGTGATGTTGCCGATCGTCGCGCGCGCGGCTCAGGAAGTGCTGGCACTGGTGCCCCGCTCGCTGCATGAGGCCGCTCTCGCCCTCGGGCTCAAGCGTTGGCGAGTCGTGCTGCGAATCGTGCTGCCCACGGCCGCGGGAGGCCTGATCACGGGGGCAGTGCTCGGCATAGCGCGCGTCGCGGGCGAGACCGCTCCCTTGCTGTTCACGTCATCGATCTTCTCCAACCTTGGGATCTCGACCAGTCCTTCGTCAGCGCTCCCGAACATTCCGGTGACGATCTTCACGCTGTCCGAATCTCCGAGCCCCACTGACCACGAGCGCGCCTGGGCCGCCGCGCTCATCCTGATCTTCGGGGTTTTAGTTCTGAACATCGTCGCTCGGACGTTCCATGACCGAAGCCGGAGGAGGCTACGTGGCTGAGACAACTGACAAGGAGCAAGCTGGCATGATCTCCCCCGACACCGCCTCAGGCCAAAACGTGACCAACCCCGACCCTCAGATTCGCACGCCGCAAGCCATCCAGGAGGGCGGCGAGCGTCCCAAGCAACGCGGCGGCCACGGCGTCTCGGTCAAGGGACTCAACGCCTACTACGGCAGCAACCAGACCATCAAGGGCATCGACATCGAGTTTCCCGCGAGACAGGTCACCGCGATCATCGGCCCGTCCGGCTCCGGCAAATCGACCGTGGTCCGATGCATCAACCGCATGCACGAGGAGATCCCCGGCGCGCGCGCCGAAGGTCAAGTCGAGCTGGACGGAGTCGACGTCTACGACCGCCGCGTAGACGTAACCCACGTCAGGCGACTGATCGGCATGGTCTTCCAGAAGCCCAATCCGTTCCCGACGATGTCGATCTTCGACAACGTCGGGTCCGGTCTCAAGCTGACCGGCATGCGCAAACGCCATCTCCGCGACCGCGTGAACCAGTCGTTGCGATCCGTCGGCCTGTGGGAAGAGGTCCACGACCGGCTCGGAACGCCAGGGATGGCTCTATCGGGCGGCCAGCAGCAGCGACTGTGCATCGCCCGCACGATCGCCGTCGAACCCGAGGTGATCCTCATGGATGAGCCGTGCTCGGCGCTCGATCCGGTCGCCACGCTGCGGATCGAGGAGCTCATCGCCGAGCTCAAGGAGCGTTATACGATCGTGATCGTGACGCACAACATGCAGCAGGCCGCCAGGGTCGCCGACACGACCGCGTTCATGCTCGACGGAGAGCTGATCGAACACGGTCCGACCAGCGAGATCTTCACCAAACCCAAGGACGAGCGGACCGAGCGCTATGTCACCGGGAAGTTCGGCTGATCCCGTGCAACGCGAGATGCGCCACCATTTCCATGAGGAGCTCCGCCGGCTCGAGGAGCAGGCGCTGGGAGGCCTCGACCTCGACATCCGCCAGCTCGACCGCGTGCTCGAGGCCATCTCATACCAAGATGTGGAGCTCGCCGGAATGGTCGTCGCCGACGACGATCAGGTCGACGGGCGCTACCTCGAGGTCCAGCAAGGGGTGCTCTCGCTGCTCGCGACCCAGTCACCGGTCGCGACCGACCTTCGGTTGGTTGCCGCGCTGCTCCACAGCATTCGCTGTATCGAGCGGATCGGCGACCAGTGCGTGAACATCGCCAAGCTCGTGCCCCTATCCGGTCACGAGCAGCCCAAAGACAAGGAGATTCTCGACGCGATCGAGCGCATGGGACGGCTGGCGCGTTCGCAGCTCTCTCAGGCCAAGGAGGCGTTTGCCGGGCGCAACGTCGACCTCGCCATGGACCTCGTGCACCAGGACGCGGAGATAAATCGCCTCCAGCGCGACATCTTCAAGCGCGCGGTGGACATCGGCGAGGACATGGACATGCGCGAGTGGGCGATGCTCATGATCCTGGTGGCGCGCGCGCTGGAGCGCATCGGCGACAACACGGTCGACATCGCCGAACAGGTCGTATTCGTCGTCACGGGGCTGTTCCGCGAGCTCGCCGACGCCTCGCACCCCGTCCCAGAGCCGTCCGAAGTGACGAGGGGATAGCGCGCCTCGAGGCCCCCGGGGATCTGCAGGCGGAGGTTTCGCGGCCGCTGCGCCGAAACGACGCAAAGTTCCCTCACCCCGACGACTTCGCCGAGGTCTGGGGATTTGCGTCGCTGGGCGACGCACAATCCCCACGCCTCGCCTGACGGGTGAGGGTCTGGGGACTTTGCGGCGCGTGGGACGTCGCGAACCGAGGCCGAGCGGCGTCGCTAAGAGCTCGGCGCGCAACGCCTCACGGCCGGCGGCTTGGCCCGGAGGTTGGACCACGGGCAGCCGCTGCGGCGACCCCAGCTTGGCGGCCCAAAAGTCCGGAATTTGCGCGTGAATAATTTGTAATCGGCTGTGAACGGGCGCCCGGCGTGCGTACAGTCCGCGCCGATGTTGGCCACCGACACCGCGGCTCCCCGGGGGGGTTCTTCGGCCCGGGCGCCGCACGGCTACCGGGTAGGAATCGCCGACCGCGACACCGGCTTCGTGCAAACGCTCGTAAAGCGCTTGCCCGGCGTGGCGATGGAACCCCTGCTCGTGACCGGCCCCGATCCCGACGCGCTCATCGCGGCCCGGCTCGATGCGGTCGTGCTGGATCTGGAAGTCGTCGGCGAGGACCACTGGGCGGCCCTCGAGCGGCTCTGCGATCGCCTTCCAGCGCTCGCATTGGTCGTCTGCACCGGCCCGTCGTCGGTGGGGCAACGAGTGCGCGGGCTGCGGTTGGGCGTCGACGCGTGGGTCACCAAGCCTTGCCACCCAGAGGAGCTCGTGTGCTTGATCGGCGCGGTGCTGCGCCGCAACCGGAGGGGTGAGCTCTTGCCCGATTCCGGACCGCTCGCGGCCGGCGAGCTGACGATTCGGCCGGATCGCTATCAGGCCTACGTCGGCGAGCGAAGCCTCGATCTGACCGCGAGGGAGTTTGCGCTCCTGCTCTTGCTGGCTCAAAACGACCGCGTGCTGGAGCGGGCCGAGATCTATGAACGCGTCTGGGGGTACGCGATGGCCCACGGCGACCGCTCGGTGGACGTGTTCGTGCGGAAGCTCCGCCAGAAGCTGCTCGCCGCGTCGGCCGAATGGGCCTACATACATACCCATTTCGGTATCGGCTACCGCTTTGCGCCCGAGCGCGCGCGAGGCGAGCTCGAGCAGGCTCCCGGACCCGGGAGAATGGCCGGCCGCGATCAGGAGGAACGCGAGGACCTGGTCCCAGCTCTGGGGTGACGTCCGCCGCGACCCCGCGGTTACAGGCTGTTCACATCTTCCTCACCACTTGTTGACCCGGGTAGGGCGCCTACCGCGCAGCATTCCCCTATGCCTGGTCTCCCCCCGAGTCAGGACGAAGTACTCACGATTGGCCCCCTCGAGATCACGCCCGCGGAGCATCTTGCCCGGGTCGACGGCACTACGCTCACGCTGTCGCTGGTCGAACTGCGGGTGCTGACCCACCTCGCGCGACGCGCGGACAGGATCGTCTCCAGAGAGGAGCTGTCGGCCGAAGTATGGGGACGCGAGCTGCGCTCGGGAGACAGATCGATCGACGTCTACGTCCACAAACTGCGCGTCAAGCTTGAAGGCGCGCTTCCGGGCTGGAGCTTCATCCACACGCACTCGGGCTTTGGCTATCGACTGTTCCCGCAGGCGCGGGCGCGGAGGCGCAGTCCAAGCTTTCCTCGCGGTAAATCGAACGCTTAGCCTACGGTTTAGTCCCTTCGCTAGGGTTCCGGCGTCCTCGTGCTGGTACTCGCGCTCACCCACGGGTTCGACGCCTTCCGGGCGATCGTGCTCGGTGCCCTTCAGGGGATCACTGAGCCTTTCCCGGTCTCGAGCCTCGGCCACACGGTCTTGTTCCCCAAGCTGTTCGGCTGGAGCGAGCTCGTCGCCTACCAGTCCAGCTCCGCCGAAAACGCGTGGCTGGCCTTCGTCGTGATGCTGCACGTCGGCAGCGCCGTGGGACTCGTGATCTACTTCTGGCGCGACTGGGTCGTGATCATCAAGGCCTTTTTCGCCACGCTCTCAAAGCGGCGCATCGAGACGACGAACGAGCGCATGGCGTGGTTGATCATCGCCGCCAGCATCCCGACCGGGATCCTGGGCATAGTGTTCGAGCACGATGCCCGTATTGCGACGGGCAAGCCCGAGATCGCGGCGATCTGCCTGGTCATCAACGGCCTGATCCTTTTCTTCGCCCAGTGGCTCATGCGACGCTCCGAGGTGAGAGCGCTCGCCCGCCGCGAGGGCGCCAAGCGCGACGGCGGCCGGAAGGTCGAGACGCTCGGGTATGGCGAGGCGGCGGGACTCGGGCTCCTGCAGTCGGGTGGACTCATCGCCGGCATCAGCCGTGACGGCATGGTGATGGCAGGCGGCCTCGCGCGCGGTCTGGACAACTTCGACGCCGCGCGCATCAGCTTCCTGATGGCCGCTCCGATCATCCTCGCCGCCGGCCTGTTCAAGCTGCCAGACCTGACGGGGCCCAACGGCGACGGCATCCGCGGCTATGCCCTGCTCGCGGCGGCAGCCGCGGCGGTCTCGACCGTCATCGCCGTCCATTTCCTGTCCCGCTACTTCAAGCGCGGGAACCTGATCCCGTTCGGCATCTACTGCGTGCTGTTCGGGACCGCGATGGTGATCTACACCGCGTAGGAGTTAGGCGGGTTCCGCGTGCCCTCGGTGAAGGCGAGCCATCGTTGCGGCAGGGCGCGGCCGAGCCCCACGGCAACGCCCGAAGCTCCCGCGGCGATCAGGAGACCCGAAACCGTCGGTGGAGCGAGACCGAGGAAGGCTCGCAGCGGAGGGACCGTGACGGTCCCCCCAAGCGTTGCCAGGGAGCCCCCAGCTGCCCCCAGTACCGAGCTGGTGAGGCGCCCCTCGGCCTGTCCCAGGTCAAGCATCTGGGCGAGCTGAGAGCTGACGATGCTGATGTAGGCGACGGTCCGCGCGGGCGCCGGCCCGAGCACGCGCGAGGCGACCGCGAAGGCTCCGAAGCTTGGAACCGCGGTGGCGATCCCGCGCCGGACAATGTCCGCCCTCAGCGGAGCGTCCAGCGCACTACCGCCTTCGCGGGAAAGATCAGCGAGGTTGCGGTGCTCAGGCGGTTGGACCGCGACCGAGACGGCGGGAAAGACATCTGTCACGAGGTTGACGGTGAGCACCTGGCGGGTGGTCATGGGCGTGGGCAGGCCGACGAGCGCCGCGGCGATCATGAGTCCCACCTCCCCGGCATTCCCGCCGAGCAGCAGCCCCAGCGCGCGACGCATGTTATGCCAGAAGCTCCGGCCCTCGACCAGCGCCTCGACAAGGGTCGAGAACTCGTCGTCGCTCAACACCAGATCGGCCGTCTGGCGGGCCACTTCGGTTCCACCGCGCCCCATGGCCACCCCGACGTCGGCCAGGCGCAGCGCCGGGGCGTCGTTGACGCCGTCGCCCGTCATCGCGACGACGTGGCCGGCGCCGCGCAGCGTCTCCACGATTCGAAGCTTCTGCAGCGGGGTGGTCCGTGCGATCACCGCCGCCCCCTCGAGCCGACTGGTCAGAGTGTCGTCGTCCAGCTCCGAGATCTCCTCGCCCACCAGCACGCTGGCATCGTCGGTGGGAAGCCCCGCTTTGCCGGCGATGGCCTTTGCCGTCGCCGGATGGTCGCCGGTGAGCATGACGACCCGGACGCCCGCCTCGCGGCAGCGCGCGACTGCGGCTGCCGCACCCTCTCGCAGCGGATCGCTGATGCCGACGAAGCCAAGCGCGGTCAGGTCCCGGGGATCCTCGACGGATGCCCCAGCCCGGCCCTCTGCGACGAGGAGGACGCGCAGGCCCTGCCCGGCAAGCGACGAGGCACGCTCCAGAAGCGCGCCACGGCCCGCATCGTCGAGCTCGACATCGGCTTCCTCGCGGCGGACCCGCGCGCACCGCTCGGCCAGAACCTCGACCGCGCCCTTGACGTAGGTGCGCCCCTCCGCCACCGTCGCGTGAAATGAGCGGGCCGGATCAAACGGGGATTCCTCCTCTCGCTCGTCGAGCCCATCGGCGACGTCCGCAGCGCGCGCGCCCCGCAATACCGCCACGTCCGTCGGGTGGGCTCCGGCGTCGACCGCGTCGGGAGAAGGGCTCGCGATGGCCGCCGCCCGCAGGACGCCTCGCAGCTGCGGCGAGAGCTCGGTCGGCGCTGCCTCCGCGGCGTCCGTATCCGCCACCAGCGTCAGCTCCAGCGTGCCCGTGGTGAGCGTGCCAGTCTTGTCGACGCATGCCACGTCCGTTCGTCCCAGCGCCTCCACCGCAGACAGCCGCGTGACCAGTGCGTTGCGGGAAGCGAGTCGCTGGGCTACCCCCGCCTCGGCCACCCCCGCGAGAAGAGGAAGCCCTTCGGGCACGGCGGCGATCGCCACGCTGGCCCCCAGCGAAAGCTGAGCCAGTGCAGAGCGGCCCCTGAGGACTCCCGCGCCGGTGACCACCAGGCCGCCGAGCGCGATCCACGGAAGGCCGTGTACGAGCATCTTTCCCAGTCGCTCGTCGAGGGGGCTCTGGTCGCCGTTCGAATCCTCAGCCAGAGCGGCCGCGATCGCGCCCATGCGCGTCTCCTCCCCGACCGCGAGGACCACGGCGCGCGCGGCGCCCGTGACTACATCCGTACCGTCGAGGACGACCCTGCTGGCGTCGCCCGCGGCATCGGCGGCCTTCAAAACGGGGACGGACTCTCCGGTCAGCGCAGCCTCGTCCACCTCGAAAGGGTCGTCGGAGAGCACCCGGGCATCGGCCGGGACTCTGTCCCCGGAGGCAAGCAGGATCAGGTCTCCCGGGACGAGGTCCTCTCGGGTAACCGTCTCAACCCGACCGTCTCGAAGCACCCGGGCGGTCCTGGCACTGAGGTCGCGCAGAGCCCTCGTCGCGCCTTGAGCGCGTCTTTGCTGCCAGGCACCGACCGCAGCGTTGGCGCAGACCACGGAGGCGATCATGAGGACATCTCCCACGGCGCCCAGAGCCAGCGAAAGCGCCGCTCCGGCCCCCAGGACCGCGACAAGCGGCGACCTGATCTGGTCGAGGAGCAGTTCCGTGAGGCTCTCCCCCTCGACAACATCTGGCCGCGCCCCCCAGCGCTCCCGCGCTTCGACGCTGCTCAGGCCGTCGGGCGAGCTGCCCAGACGGCGGAGCGTCTCATCCACGCTCACCCGGCCCCAGCGCTCAGGGAGGGGATCGCTCAGGCGCTCCATGACGGTCCGGGAGCGCCGGCCGCCCCAGAGGCGCGCGCTGCTGTCCAGCATGGCGAGCAGCCCACCGAAATGGGCCGGCCTGTTTCCGACGCGGAACGGCGGGCGGCGCAGGATCCCCCAGGAGGCCCCGGCCAGGTTGGCGCCGAGTGAAGTCACCAGGGCGTCGCGCACAGCCTCGTCGCGTCGTGCTCCGGCGTCGATGATGGATGCGACCGCGTCGAGCCCGGGCGCCAGCAGGTCGGCGCGAGCCGGGAAGGGCCCGCTCAGGCCCGAGCTGAGCGCGATGCCGAGGTCAGCACGGTCAAAGGCTGCCGCGGAACGGACGCTGTCGCCCAGGACCGCCACCCGCGATCCTCGGCGCTGAAGCTCGGTGACCCGACGCTGGGCAGCGGTCGCGCGGACGGGTATACCGGCGCGCTCGGCCAGGCGCCTGACGGAGGGCGTCGCCGTCCGGCTCGCCAGCTCGAGCGTTACGCGCCGGGCGCGGCACGCCTCGGTCAGCGATGCGACCGCGCGGCTGAGGCGGGGACGGAGGATCATTGCTCCAGCCTGCAGACCGTCGCGCTGCCGGCGGAGTACCAGCATGTGCTCGTCGGGATGCAACCGCCGTGCCGGTTTCGGCGCGCCGTCCTCGGGGCCGAGCAGCCAACGTTCGCCGAATACCTCCGCGCTCGCTACGCGGCCGTCAAAGGTTCCGTCGACAGCATCCGGACCGGCGGAGGCCGGCAGACGGACGCCCCACGGCGACCCGGCGCAACTCGAGATCGCGGAGCCCAGCGCGACCACGCGCTGCTCGTCCCACTCAGCCGCAAAAGAGGCCCCGCGGACGAATTCCCAACCGTCGCACAGCGTCCGTGGCTCGTCGACCAGCAGCACATGGGGACGGCTGATGGGGCGGTTTGGACGCGACCCCGCGACGACGACCCCGGCTCGAATCACCCGGGACGAGGCGGCCCGGTTGGCGCTGTCGCGCCCGGCGAGGGCGGGAACCGGGTTCACCAACAACAGCGCCGTGAGCACCCGCTGGGCCGACCGCGTAACCACTCCTGTGGTCAGGGCATAGAGCAAAGCGCCGTAGGAGATCGACCGCAGGTAGCGCTCGAGCGGGTCGTAGCCCGTCGTCTCGGTCCGCGGATTCGTCTCGAACGGCTTCTCCCCGGAAAGCGCGAGCGTGAGCGTGCTCCCCTGGATGCGAGCCCCCGGGTCGAGTTTTGCGCCGGGGTAGACCGGTTGCGGGCTCCCGTCGAGCGCCGTACTGACGCCGAAGCCTTCGATGACGCGCGCCGGCAGAGGAACGCGCTGTCCCGGTTCGAGGCTGACCACCGCGCCCGGATGGACCTCCGGGTATCCACGGATCCGCAGCTCGTACTCTCGCCACGCATTCCGCCGCGCGAGCGAGTCGGTGAGCAGGCGCAACGCAGCGGCGCCCGTGAACGCCAGTCCCCACGGGTTGCCCGACGCGCTCGTGGCGATGATCGCGGGGGCGCCAAAGACAAGTTCCTTGCGCTCATGCCCCAGCGCGTCCTCTAGGCGGCGCGAGGCCGCGGGCACCCCTTCGATCAGACCGACAGCGCTGGCCACCTCGCCGGCTCCTTGTGGTACCGGCGGGCCCTGGCTTCCGGCGATGCGTCGCCCGAGCAGGAGCAAGAGCCCGAGCCCCGCGCCGATCGTCTTGGCGCCACCCTCGATTGCTCCAGACGGATCCAGGGGGTGGGCGGGTATCTGCTCATCGCTCTCGGCAGGTAGCTCGAGGTCGGAGATCTCGTTGAGGACGTGCTGGAGGCTCTCGGTCCCGCTGGCCAGCTCGACCAGGACGCGGCCGGTGAGGGGACTCGGCGAGACGCGCACCACGTCGGGGATCGCGCTCAGCCGTTCTACGAGCCGCCGCGCGAGATCGGGATCGCGATCGAGGCCCCGGACCGCGACGCGGGCGCGGTGCGTTCTAGGCCGCTTCTCGGCGGCCCGTTCCGGGGTGCCGGGTCGTTCCTTCGCGGTGCGGGGTCGTTTCGCGTTGGTTGATCGGCCTTTGCCTGCGCGTCGTTCGGCGCGGGCGAAGCGACGTCGGGCGATCGATCCCACCCGGTCGACTAGCTCGTCTACGTCGAGCGCAGTGCGGTCAAACTCCACGAGCACGTTGCCGGTCAGGGCGCTGGCACGGGCGCGGAAGACCCCACCGATCCCTGTGAGCGCGTCTTCTACGGATTCCGCGCCGGCGGCCGTCAAAGCCGGTGCGTGAATCCGAACCCGGCCGGGAAGGCTGTGGACGATGCGGGGATCGTCGGCTGCGAGCGCCATCTGTCGTCCGCTACCCGATTGGACGCTGCGCTGAGCGCATCGCTCCTCGGTCGCTCGAGCGCCACCGCCCGGTCGGCCCAGGCATCATCTCCGCTGGTCTCTTAACCAATTTGCAGGAGGACGATCATATCCCCGAGGTCGTTTTGCCGAGCGAGTGCGTCGTGTAAATGAATGGCTTCGTCCCTACCCTATCCTCGCCCCCCTCGCTAATCGAACCCTGAAGGAGTCAACAATGGAGCTTTTCGATCCACGCCTCGGCCTGCTTGCGGCGGGCGCGGCCGCCGTTTCCTCGGAGCGGTTTCGCAAAACGGTGGGCAGGGGACTTGGCTACGCCGCGAACGCAGCCGTCGCGGTCGGCGGCCCGGTAGTGCGACCGCTGGTCGGTGCCGGCCGGGACATCGTCGAAGAGGCCCGCGGCGTCACAAACGGCAGCGGACCGAGCAAGTACCGCGCCTCGCGGTCGAGGGCATCCTCGGCGCGCTGAACTCCTGGCACCGCTCTGCGGTCAAACGATGTCGTTCCAGTTTCGGATAGCGGGAGTGGATCGACATCGTTGCGCCCGCGATATGAGCCAAGCCACGTAGGGCGGCCAGCCTAGGCAGCCCCTTTACGGCATCTTCACCGGACATTGACGTCCTGGTGACGCATTTATGCATGCCGGGTCCCAAGCTGGTGCCATGAAAAAGAACAGATTTGTAGCCGCCAGTCCACGCACCGGCGTGGAAAGTGACCCAACGGCGATGTCTCCTCAAGTGAAGGCCGATCTTCACTGTCACTCAACCGCGTCCCAACTCGCCAGGCTCGAGGTCCAGCGCGCCGTGGCCCTTCCCGAATGCGCAACTCCGCCCCGCGAGGTCTACGAACTGGCCAAACGGCGGGGAATGGACTTCGTCACGGTCACCGATCACGACACGATCGCGGGCGTCCTCGAGATCGTGGACGAGCCGGGGGTTTTCGTTTCCGAGGAGCTCACGGCGTGGTTCCCCGAGGAACCCCAGGCCGTTCACATCCTGTGCTTCGGGATCGCGCCCGACGATCATGAGTGGCTCCAAGCGCACCAGCGCGACGTCGTGGCTTGTGCCGATTATCTGCACACCCACGAAATCGCGTGCGCGCTGGCGCACCCCTTCTTCCACGTCGCCGCCCCGCTGAGCGCCGGCCACCGGCGGGTGCTCGCCGAACTGTTCCCCGTCTGGGAGACGCGGAACGGCACAAGGGCCCGGGAGCTCAACGCACCCGCGGCGCTCTACATCGAGACCCACGGCGGCATCGGCGTCGGAGGATCCGACGACCACGCCGGGATCGACGTGGGTCGCACCTTCACCGTGGCGCCGCCGTCGGCCTCCCCGACCGAGTTCCTCGCGCACCTGCGCGCGGGACGCGTATCGCCACAGGGCGAGCAGGGAAGCGCGGCCAAGTGGGCGCACGGCGCGCTGGTGCTGGCGGCTCGCGCGATCGCAGCGCAGGCGAGCGGCTCGCCCGCGGGCGCACCGCCCGATCCCGCGGCAATTCTCACCCTGGCCGAAGGCGTAATCCGTGAGCGAGACGGGAGCCGCGGGATGCTCGCCGCTTCGCTGAGAACCGACGACGCTCGCCGCCTGCTCGCGGGGTGGCTGGCCGAGATGGAGCTCGATCCGCGCCTGGAGATCCTGCTCGAGACGTTCCAAGCGCAGGACCGCAGCCATGCCGAGATCGCCCTGCGAGCGCGTCGAGTTCACGAACGTAAGCTCGCCCGAGTGATGACCAGCTTCGTCCAGGACGATTCCAAGGACCGAGGCCAGCACGCCATCCCCTCCTTGGTGGCGGCATCACTGCCCGTCGTTCCCTATATCCCGGCTGCCGCCATGCTCGCACGCGAGCGCGCGAAGCTCGTCGCGCGCGATGGTGATCCGGTGCACGTCGCGGTGGTCGCCGACGGACTAGCCCACGTGCACGGTGTGGGCCAGACGCTGTCGCAGCTCCGCGAACGAGGCCTAAGGGGCCACGAGATCGACCTGATCGGCACCGACGCGAACGTCGACCGGCGGCTACCTGCCGTCGCAGAGGTGGAGCTACCGCACTATCCCGGGCTCGAGCTGGGGGTACCGAGTCTCTCCGCGGTGGCGGAAGCGCTCACCGAACGCCACTACGACCTCGTCCACGTGTGCGCACCAGGACCCGCCGGTATCGCCGCCGCGCTGATGGCAAGGGTCACGGGCCTTCCGCTGCTGGGGAGCTACCACACGGAGCTTCAGGCGTACGCGCGCACTCGCACCGGCGATCCCTCGCTTGAAGCCGCCGTCGGTGCGATCGTGGCGAGGTTCTACGCCGGTTGTGCGGTAGTGCTCTCGCCCAGTCAGGCCTCGGATTCCTCGCTCGCACGCCTCGGCGTACCCGCCGAGCGAGTCTTCCGCTGGCAGCGGGGCGTCGACACCGAGCGGTTCAACCCGGGTCGCCGCGCAGACAAACCACTTCCGGGACGCTTCAACGTCCTCTACGTGGGGCGGCTGAGCGCAGAGAAGGGCCTCGACCTGCTCGCCGACGCCTATCTGGAGGCGCGCGAACGCGACCGCCGCCTGCACCTCGTGCTGGTCGGACGCGGCCCTGAAGAGGAACTTCTACGCGCGCGGCTCGACGGCAAGGCCACCTTCCTGGGCTGGCTCGAGGGCGACGAGCTTGCCAGCGCGTACGCCAGCGCCGACCTGTTCGTGTTTCCGAGCAGCACCGATACGTTCGGACAGGTGATTCTCGAGGCCCAGGCGAGCGGACTGCCCGTGCTCGCCGTTCGTGCCGGTGGCCCCGCCGAGCTCATCGAGGATGGCCGGACCGGCTGCCTTGTCCCGGCGGATACATACGAGCTGGCGACGGCGATCCGGGGGATCGCGCGCCGACAGGCGCTCCTGCGGCGGCTCGCGACCGGGGGCTTGCTGGCGGTCCGTGAGCGGACCTGGGAGCGCTCGCTGGCGGAGCTCGTCGCCGGGTATGCGAGGGCTCTGGGCGAGGCGCCGGCGGTGACGGCAGAGCTTCCCAGCAGACCCGACCCGGGCATGCGGCGGGCCGCCTGAGGGCGGCCGTCGGTTGGCGCGCGGGTCAAGGCGAGGCCGTCAGGCTGCGAGCGCCGCGGGGCCGGCCGGCAGTCCGCGCGTGACGAGCGCTTGGGGGATCGCAGCGACCAGGCGCTGCGGGCTCGGCACGCCAAGGGCAGCGAGCGCGCCCAAAGCGAGGCGGAGCGAGGGCGCACGGTGGGGTCCGTGTGCGTCGGAGGAGACGACGACGCGGTCCGTGGCGCGGAGCACGCGCAGGCCTTCGGTCCGGGCGCGCTCCCCGTAGCGCCCGGCTACCGACCATGCGTTTACCTGCATGCCGCTGCCCGCCTTGAGCTCGTGCTCGATCGCGGGCCAGCCCGCCGCGCTCCGCGCCAGAGACCGCTCGGGGTGCGCGACCACCACGCCGAACGCGCGCCGGCGAAGCTCGTCGGCGGCCACGGTGAACGCCTCGTCGAGGCCGCCCAAGGGGGCTTCGAGCAGGAGCCAGCGATTACCCGGCGGCCCCTGTGCAATTTGCTCTAGCTCTCCCTGCCCGAGACGCCCCACCATGTCATGGGCGAGCTCGCCTCCGGCCGAGATTCGGACTGGAATCCGCTCGCGCCGTAACCGTCCGGCGAGTTGTCTCACGCGGTCGGGAAGCGTGCTGACGTCGAGCGCGACAGTCGAATTCACGTGAGGAGTGGCCACGATGGCGCGAGTCCCGTCGCGCGCGGCCAGCCGCGCCAGGTCGACCGCATCCAGAAGCGTCTGTGGACCGTCGTCGACTCCCGGCAGCACGTGAAAGTGAATTTCGACGAATCCCACGGCGCGATGCTGGCGAGAAACCGCCCCGGAAGCTGTGATGATCCAGTGAACCCGAGGCGCTCGCGGTTACCTTGAGCCGGTCCCTGAGTCCACCATCACCTGGGGTGGACGCTCCTCCTCAGCCGACAGCCCCCACAACAGTTTCAGCAATAGCTCGACGATGGCCACAGTTCCTCTCCAAGCGAGTGCAATTTCGGTGCACGTCGAGATTTAGGTTCACCGGTGGCACCAGAATTCCCGTCACTGAGATGAAATTCTCGTGTAAAAGAGTTGTAACCGGCTATGCGTCGAAGAGGAATTACGCTTACACGCGCATAGTCGCTGTGCAGGTAAACGCCGCGCCAGGTGGCCGATTGAGAGGGTTAATCAGATCCGAAACACGGTGATGAGTCGCTCGGTGTGCCGGCGTCCTCGACTGCCACGAGCGAAAGCTAGCGGGTGCGCAGGCCGCGTGGCGACCCCGGGCCGCCTCTCAGCCCGCGGCGGCGAGCGCCGTGCGCTCGTGCAGGAAGCTCTGCAGCTCGCGGCGCAGCTGGTCCACCAGCGGTGACTGGGGCAGGCGCTCCTCGAGCAGGGCAAGCGACCTCTGATAGTGCCTCAGGCGCCGGGCCCGAGGCTCGCGTCCCTTAGACGTGCCGGCGTCTTCTGTGGCACCAGCGGAAGTCTCACGGCGCAGCTCCCGCAGCTTGGAGAGCTTGTCGGCAGCGAAGAGGGTCAGTGCCTCGTCACCGGCGCCCGCGACCTGCTGGCGCAGCGCCGCCTTACGTGACGCGTATCCGCGGATGCGGTCGTCGTCGCTGACCGAAAGCACGAGCGCGGTGATCTCGGGGCCAAAGCGCGCTTGCAGGTCTGCGGCGGTCACCTCGCTTTTCTCGAGCAGGTCATGCAAGGCGCCGGCCGCGACGAGATGGTCCGGAGCGCCGACGTCGCGCAGCAGCGACGCCACCTCCGCCGGATGACAGACGAAGGGTGTCCCGTCAGACCGGCGCTGGCCGGCGTGCCCTTGATCTGCGTAGGAGATGGCGGCCTGAGCCAGTGGAAGTGTGGACGCGAAAGCTGGAATGCGACTTAAGCCCTCCACGATGCCGACTCTACCGCAGGCCGCAAGGGGGCACGAAAAAATGCTTGAGCGGTTCGGTACCAGGAGCGCCGCAAGGCTCGCGTTTTGCAGTCGCCGGTCGTCCTCGCCGCCGGTCGCCGGGGCTCGCACGCCGCGGGCTTAAGGCGGTACATGCGCTCCCGCCAATCCAAGCACGACGCCGATCACGCCGCCGGCCAAGAGCACGAGCACGACCCCGCGCCTCAAGGCCAACAGCGCGACGATCGCGCCACCCAGGATCGCGAACTGCCAGCCCTCGTGGAGGGCCGCCCCGAGCACAACTGAAGCCCCAAGGATCGCGCCGATGGCGGCAGGGCCCGCGCCATCGAGAAACGCCCGCGCAGCCTCGTTGTCACGGAGTCGGGCGAAGTGGCCGGCGCCCGCCAGGATGAACGCGAACGAGGGCGCAAACGCCACGAGCGCCGCCAGGACCGCCCCGGCCACGCCGTGAGCTGCGTACCCCACCGCGGCGACGGTGGCGACGACCGGTCCTGGGGTCACCTGCCCAAGGGCCACCGCGTTGAGGAACTCCTGGCTGCTCATCCAGTGGTAGACGTGGACGGCGTCGCCCTGCATCAGCGGGACGATCACGAATCCGCCGCCGAAGGAGAGGGCGCCCACCTTCAGCGCAACCCATAGCAGCGAGCCCAAGCCCCCCATCGAGAGCGCGGCCGGGAACACGAACGGAAGACAGAGCGCTCGCCCGCGGTGCAGCCACGGTACACCGCGCTGGAGAGTGAGCTCAAGGAGGCCCGCGCCGAGCAGCGCAAAGACCAGGTACGGACCGACGACAACCGCGCCCGCCATCCCCGCCAGCAGGTAGAGAGACCATCGAGCGAGCCGCTTGCGATGCTCCCGCACGCGGGCCACGCTGGGCCCCATCAGCATCCGAGCGGCTGCAAGCGCGACCGCCGGCACCGCCCCGCCGGCCCCGGCTCCCGCGGCTCGCACCCACAACGGTGGAGAGCGGGTTATGAACAGCAGCGAGAGCGCGATGATCATCGCTACTGCGGGAACGATGAAGCCGAGGCCACCGACCACGGCGCCGAGCGGACCAGCGGTGCGGTAGGCACACAGGATGGCCATCTGAGTCGACGCTGGTCCCGGGAGCAGGCTGCAAGCCGCGTTTGCGTCCTCGAACTCGCGAGCGTCCATCCAGTGTCGCTTCTCGACCATCAACTGACGCAGAAGCGCGATGTGCGCCGGAGGACCGCCGAACCCGGTGAGCCCGATCCGCGTCCATTCACGCGCGACAACTGAGATCGGGGCGCGCCGCATCACGATCCGTGGCAACTCGGCAGCCTCGGGGTCCCGTCCACCCCAGTTGCTATCACGATCGGCGTGGCCGCGGACACAGCATTTTCACACCGGCGGGGGTTCTTGAGGTCATCTTCGACAGGCATGATTGAAGTCGTCGTTGGGGACGTGCATGCTCGGGAGGGCGTGTTGCGTGCGTTGCTGGTCGCGCTGGGCGCGCTGGACTCGCGCGGCCGGCGCAGACGCGGCTTTTGGATTGTGCAGGTCGGAGACCTCCTCGATCGGCGCGCCTCCCCCGACGACAATCTCGAGACGGCTCGGCTTGCCGTCGGATCGCTCGACGTGGTTCTCGCCGGCAACCACGAGGTTGAGCTGCTCACCGAGCCCGCTTCTGCCCATGGGGCAGCGCTCTCCACGCTCTCGAGCCAGGGCTGGCCCCACGCAGCGGCCGCGCTCGGGGGGTGGCTGGTCACCCACGCCGGCGTACATCCCGAGTTGAGCCATGACCTGCCACGGAGTGCCGAGGAATGCGTGTTCGAGATCAACGACCGCTGGCACCGCCGTTCGCGCCCTGCCGTCGGTGATCCCCTGTTCGACTGGGTGGGTCCGGCGAAGGGCGGTCTGGCCCCTTACGGCGGGCTGTTCTGGCGAGCGGACTCCGAATGGACGCCCGGGGCACGTACCCCGTGGGGCCAGATCTGCGGCCATGCCCCGCAGGCTCGACCGCGGTTGGTCGCCGGGCCGCGCTGGTTGATCGACGTGGGTGCAAGCGGATCAAAGCTGGCCGCGCTGGTCCGCACCGATCCCTCCGCGCCGTGGTCCCCATGGGTGATCCGGGTGACGCGCCACGGTGCGTCGGTCGCACGGAAGTCCTACGAGCGGGCCCGGCTAGCCGCCTGAGGTTTCCTTGGTCCAGCGCCACCGCTTGGGCGCCGCGGCGTCCGCCCAGACCAACGAGAAACGCTCCCGGTACTCGGCCGCGTGCGCGAGCTGGAGCCCGCCGAGGAGGCCAGCGGCCCAGGCACCGCTGGGCCCGGTCCGCCCGCCCAGCGCCTGGAGGCGCTCGCGGGCCGTGCAGGCGTCGTGGTGATCGCCGAGAACGTCCTGGACTCGGGCTAGGCCGCGAGCAGCGCGGTTGGCCTTCTCGCCCGCGACCGGGGCCGCGAGCTCGGCGGCATAGCGGACGCGCTTGAGCTTGATTCGCAGACGGTGCAGCCCCTCGTCATCGGGCGTAGGTCCGAGCTTCTTTACCTCGCGGCGCAGGTTGCGCAGCGGCTTTCTGACGAGCCCCGGCACCACCTTGGACGCGGGTCGCTGCGCCCGTTGCCTCGTGAATGGAGGCGCGGCGGCGACGTGTGCGGTCTCCTGGAGCAGGGCGGCGCAGCGAGGGGTGCGCAGCGCAGCTCGCAGGCGCTCGTAGGCGGCCGCGCGGTCGTCGGCCACCGCGCCCAGCACCGTGGCGGCGCGTTCGCGGTCGACGGAGTCCAACGACCCCAAATCCGCGCGCAGCCGGCCGAGCAGGACGTCGAGGTCGCGCACCTCACCGAGATGACCCATGAGCCACTGGAGCTCGCCGCGCAGCGGCTCGACCACGTCGAGGTCGAGCAGTGACCGCGCGGTCCGCAGGTCGGACCGCAACCTCCTGATACCCACACGCGCCTGGTGCGTGCCCTCCGGGTCCTCGTCGAGCACAACGATCGCGAGATGGTCGACCAGCCGCGCAGCAGACGCGACCAAGCCCGCGGTGATCAGCTCTGCCGCGGTGGGGTGTGGTCCGAGCTTCGGCGGCGCGAGGTCCCACGGGGCCAGCGCCGGCGGCCCCAGAGCGCGCACCACCTTGGGCATCTGGTCGACGGGCTGGGCGCCCGCGGCCCGCATCCGGCCGGCCAGCCGTGCCAGGAGCTTGGAAGGCGCACCGTCGGCGAGCTCGAGCTCGAGCTCGCGAAACCGAGCCGCAACGCGCGACCGCTGCAGAATCGAGACTTCGTCGTCATCGACGAACGCCAGAGGCTCGCCGCCCGGGCTACGCAACGTGGTGCGACTACGCAGCGTTCTCAGGCGAGCGACGGGCGCGAGCGGAGCGCCCAAAGCCCAACCACGCACCAAATCCTCGAGCAGAGTCGGCACGCTTCCCGGGCCCGCCGGAACCGAGACCTCGCGGCGAGAGAGGCCGACCTCCGGCGCATCCTCCGGAAGCTTCGCCGTCCACACCCCGCGCGGCTGTTCGCCGCGCCGGAAGCGGAGGGTCACGCCTCGACGCAGCAGCCGCAGATCGGGAGTATCGAAATAGACGGCTTCGAGTCGCCGCTCAGTGGGCACGTCGGCGACGGCCCCGTCGAGCGCGCCGCGCAAGTCCGGGAGCACAAAGCCTGGCCAGACTCCCAGCTTCACCTCGTGTTCGACCGTCTCTTGCTGAATCACCTCAGGCCGTCTCTCCGGCCCGCCTGCGCTCCCGCTGCTGCGCCGGCTGACCATCATCGCCCACCTGTCCGCCGCCGTCAACAGCCGCCGAGCCTTCGGCGGCTGCCTGCGCGGCCGCCTGCGCAGCTTCCTGATCGCGCTGTACGGCTTCCGCGGCCGCGTCGAGGTCTCGGTCGGGCCTCGGACCGGATCCCTCCAGATACCAGTGCCGGACGATCGTGGCGATCCAGGCATCCTCGAGCGGGGTGAGCCCCAGGCGGGTGATCGTCCGCTGGCCGCCGACCAGATCGGTGTAGAGCAGCTCGACCGTGATCGACTCGCGCGCATCGATGGCCTCGCCCATCTGGGCGCGCACGGAATCGTCCGGGTTGCGCAGCGCTCCCTGCCACATTCCGACGTCGCCCGGCGGGATGTACAGGTCACGAGACTGGGCGCGGAACTGGTCGTCGGGCATGTGAGTCGGGAAATCACGGGATCCCGGAGGCCCACGCCTGACCGCCCAGCGCTGACAGACCCCGATGCCGCTGCCGACGTTGCGCAGGTTGATCGCGAGATACACGACCCCGTCGATGTGCTCCGCGACGCCGCGTCCCCCCGCGGCTTTGACCCAATGACCCTCCACGAAGTTGATCTTCTGCACCGGATCGTCGAAGCGCGACTGTGTAAAGATCGGCCGCCGCTGCTCCTGGAGCGCGGCCTCGGCGATGCGTGCCGAGCGGTTGCCAGACCGCACCGACGCGAACGTGGCTATGGCGAGCACGAGGGTTCCGGCCCCCGTGGCCAGCGACGAGACCGTCGACCAATCGGTGGCTAAAGGCAACACACACGCCAGTTTGCCACCCCCGCGCGGACCGGGGTGGGGACCGAGAGACTCAGGCCACGTCGCGTAGCTTCTGCGCCTCTGCGAGCGACTGAAGCTTTTTGAGTGACTGATTCTCGATCTGGCGAATCCGCTCGCGCGTGACGTTGAAGGTTCGCCCGACTTCGTCCAGCGTACGCGGATGCTCGCCGCCGAGTCCGTAGCGAAGTTCGAGCACGCGGCGCTCTCGGTAACTCAGGTTCTCGAGCGCCTCGCGCAGCGCCTCCTTGGTGAGGATCTCGGCCGCCCGCTCGTAGGGCGATTCGGCGCGCTCATCGGCGATGAACTGGCCGAACTCGGACTCTTCCTCGTCGCCGACGGGTTTCTCTAGCGACACCGGCGCCTGGGCCGAGCGCTTGATCGACTCGACCTCCTCGGGCTCGATGCTCGTCACCTCCGCGATTTCCTCGGCGGTGGGCTCGCGACCGAGCTCGGTCACGAGCTTACGCTCGGCTCGCCCGATCTTGTTGAGCTTTTCGACGACGTGCACGGGAATGCGAATCGTGCGGGCCTTGTCGGCGAGGGCGCGCGCGATCGCCTGGCGGATCCACCAGGTCGCGTAGGTCGAGAACTTGAACCCCTTGCGGTAGTCGAACTTCTCGGCCGCGCGCACGAGGCCCAGCGTCCCCTCCTGGATCAGGTCCAGGAAGGGCAACCCCTGGTTGCGGTAGTTCTTGGCGATGGAGACCACGAGCCGGAGGTTCGACTCGACCATCTTCTGCTTGGCGTCGAGGTCGCCGCGCTCGATCCGCTTCGCCAGATCGACCTCCTCCTGCGCCGTTAGCAGCCTGACCTTGCCGATGTCCTTCAGGAACAGCTGAAGGGAGTCGGTGGTCATGTCCGGCTTGAGGTCGAGCGTCGTCTTCGGCTTGCGCCGGCCCCGCTTGTCGGGTGCGCGCTCGAGCTCGGCCGCCGCCAGCGCGGGGTCAACCTCCTCGACGAGCTCGATCTCGGCCCGCTCGATGAAGCCGTGCAGCTCCTCGACGTCGGCTTCGTCGAGATCGAGTTCGGCGACTGCGCCGGCGACCTCCGAATAGGTCAGCACACCGAGCGCCTGGCCGCGGGTCATCAGAACCTTGATCTCTTCGAGTTCCTGCAGTTCAGCTACTGACATCTCATTCCGTTTCCTCGGGTGGCACCAAACCCAGACCCGTTCTGAGCTTAGGCTCGAAGGGCGGAAGCGTCCACGAGGCGGCGTATTACCGCCACTTAACCACTTAGCGTAGTCACTATATTTTTTGAAGTCAACCGCGAAGCGGCCCCACGGAGGGCCTTCGCCGCGGGCACTACCGAAGCTATACGTAGAACGTGGCCGGTCGTTTCAACGGCGCCGGCGGCCGGAGGCGTCATTCGGGAGAGAACGCCCAAGCTCGCAGGTGCGGGATCATAAGCTCCGCTACCAAGACTCCTTTCCCATGACCGAACAACGGCAACCGCCAGGAGACGTGATCAGTGCGCTTCCGCATCGCAGGCCCCACCGTCGCAGCGAGAAGCGCGGCACCTCTTCGCGCGGCGCAAACCCTCGCGCAAAGACGACGACTTCACCGCGCAAGACGGCCGCCGCACCGCGGGGCGCCGCCGCGCGCCGCGCTCGCCAGCCTCGGTCGCAGACAGCTCCTAACCAAGCCCAGCCGCGCCCTACGCCCCGCGGCACGAAGGTCCTGGGCACGATGGTCCAGGCGGCCGGCGAGCTTGCCGAGATCGGGCTTTCCGTGACCGCCCGAGCGGTGCGAGAGGCCGTCGCCCGGCTGCCACGGCCGTAGCGAGCAGGATGGCGTCCCAGCCCGTCACCATCGCCGAGGCGCGGCGCATCGTTCTTGCCGCCGTGCGCCCTCTGGATACCGAGACCGTCGGCGTGCAGGACGCGCTTGGGTCCGTTCTCGCCGCCGAGGTTAGGGCGGCCTCAGACGTTCCTCCGTTTGCGTCCGCTGCGATGGACGGGTACGCGGTCAAGGCTGGGCCGGCCTCCAGGACGCTCGAGGTCATCGGCGAGTCCCGAGCCGGATCGCCATCCGAGCGAGCCCTTGGAGACGGTCAGGCGATCAGGGTCTCGACCGGCGCCGCCGTCCCGGCCGGAACCGGTGGGGTCATCCGCCAGGAAGACGTGCAGGAGCGCGGCGACGCAATCTGGACCACGGCGCCGACCGGCGCCGGCGAGAGCATTCGCGAGGCTGGAGGGGATATGCGGGCCGACACCCCGGTCCTTGGACCGGGGACCCTGCTGGGCCCGGCGGAGCTCGGTGCTGCGGTCAGCGCCGGCGCGAGGACTCTGACCGTGGCACGCCGGCCCCGGATCGTGGTGGCGGTCACGGGCGATGAGCTGCGCGAGGCCGGCGCGCCGCTTGGCCCTGGCGAGATCCACAACTCAAATGGGCCAATGCTCCGCTCTCTGGCCCAGCGCGCCGGCGCGGTTGTACCCGCCTGCGAGCGCCTGCCCGACGACCTCGCGGTCACGCGAGACGCGCTCGCGAGGAGCTTGGATGAGGCCGACGTACTGGCGATCTCGGGAGGCGTGTCCGTGGGCCCGCACGACCACGTCAAGCCCGCGCTTTCAGCGCTCGGCGTGCGCGAGCACTTCTGGCGGGTGTCGCTCCAGCCAGGCCGTCCCACGTGGTTCGGGACGCGCGATGGCAGGCTCGTCTTCGGCCTTCCCGGAAACCCCGTCTCCGCGTTCGTCACGTTCATCTTGTTCGTGCGCCCGGCGCTGGAAGCGATGCAGGGGTTGGCGCCCCGGGAGAGCCTCGACCGTGAGGGGCGGCTCGCGGTGGCCGTAGCCCGCAACCGCAACCGTGAACAGGCGATCCGAGTCCGCGCACAGCGACGCAATGGCGTGCTCACCGTCACTCCAAACGGGCCTCAGGGCTCTCATATGGTCACCTCTCTACTGGGAGCCGACGCGCTCGCGTTTATCCCACCCGGGGAGGGAGAGCTCCCGGCCGGGAGCGTCGTTGCCCTCGAGGAGCTGCCGGGCTGAGATGGGACCAGCGCAGAAGTCAACGCCAAGCCGCCTCGCCGCCGTCATCGCCGCGGTGGTCGCCGCGATCGTGGCCGCCGTCGCCGGAGCCCTGCGCTGGCGCCGTACCCGCCTGCCCGGGCGCGCCGTCATCGTGTCCCCGGGTCAGTCGACGGTGATCGCGGCCGACGGAGCGGTCCGGTCCGTCCAGGTCGCCGAGCTCTCGCTCCCAGCCGACCGGCTCGAGCAGCTGTGGACGCCGGCCAACCTCGAGAACCTCGCTCGGACCTACTGGCGCTTTCTCACCAAGGTCACGCTGGGTCTCGTCCGCGTCGTCTATGGCCGTCGAGAGCGCGCTGTCGTCCTGGTCTCTCGTCCCCTCACGCTGTTGCGCTTTGACAGTCCGGAGTACCTGCTTGAGGCCGACCACGGCAACGTCCGGTGGCGCATTCGCGATGGATTGCTTGTCGCGCGCGGGGGTCGTGGCTGCGGCGTCTTGGCCGTCGACGTGTCTCGTCAGGAGGGGACGGGTCAGAACTCGAAGGTGCGAATCGAGGTGGAGGTCGCCAACTTCTACCCCTCGATCGCCGCTTCGCTGAGCATGCCCGCGTACATGGTCACACAGGCCGTGATCCACGTCGCGGTCACGCATGCGTTCCTGCGGTCGCTGGCGAAGCTCGAGCTGGCCGAGTCCAAGGTCAAGGCCCTCGCCGATCTGACACCCGCTGAGGCGGCTACGCCCGCTGATGCCCCTGCGCCCGCTGACGCAGCTCAGCCGTAACGGACGCTCAGCGTGCGCAGCTTGCTTCGGTCATGGTGCGCCGAGACCCGCCGTACCGTCCCGGAGCGCGAACGCATGACGAGCGATTCCGTGGTCGCGCCCCGGTCGCCCTGGTAGCGCACGCCCTGAAGCACGTCGCCGTCGGTCACTCCCGTGGCCGAAAAGAACACGTCCTCGCCGGCCACGAGGTCGTCGCACGTCAGGACGCGCTCAAGGTCGTAGCCCGCGGCCAGTGCCGCCTCGCGCTCATCGTCGTTGCGCGGCCACAACCGCCCGAGCAACTCGCCGCCGATGCACTTGATCGCCGCCGCTGAGATCACGCCCTCTGGTGTGCCGCCGATGCCCCACAGGAGATCCACGGGCGAGTTGTCGCTCACGGCCAGCAGCGCCGCCGAGACATCGCCATCCATGATCAGCCTCACGCGCGCTCCCGCCTCTCGCACCTCGCGCATGGTTTCGTGATGGCGTTCCCGGTCGAGCATCACGACCATCACGTCGCGGATGTCGATCCGCTTGCGCTCGGCGATCAACTCCAGCGTCTCGCCCAGAGGCCTGTCCAAGTCGAGCAGGTCCGCGATCTCAGGGCCTCCGGCGATCTTCTCCATGTAGACGATGGGACCGGGAGAGAACATCGATCCGCGCTCTGCCAGCGCGATAACCGCGATCGCGCTGGGCATCCCCAAGGCGGTGAGCCTCGTCCCCTCGAGCGGGTCGACCGCCACGTCGACTTGCGGGAGGCTGCCGTCGCCGATCTGCTCGCCGTTGTAGAGCATCGGCGCCTTGTCCTTCTCGCCCTCCCCGATCACCACCACGCCGTCCATCGAAACTGAGTCGAGCACCGCACGCATGGCGTCGACGGCCGCCTGGTCGGCGCCCTCCTTGTCCCCCCGCCCGACCATCCTCGCCGCGGCAAGCGCGGCCGCCTCGGTCACCCGCACCAGCTCCAAGGCGAGGTTTCGGTCGGGGCGGACGGTTGCCGGGGAGCCCGTCAAAGCACGCCCGGCGGCTTGCGTCGTGCACCGCTCTCGCGAGAGCGCCACATCGATCCGGCCAGGATCAAGAGACCGCCCGCGAGCGCGACGAACCAACCGAAGTCGATCCCTATCTCTCCGCTGGGCTGGCCGGGCCTGTCGATCAGGCCGCGGAAGATGATGAAGGTCAGGGCTGCGATCGCGATCACCGCCGTCAGCTCCCCGCGCGGCCAGGAGAGGGCATGACCACGGACGATGATCCAGGCGAGGATGATCGGCGCCACCGCCGCGGCCAGGAGGAAGTAGCGCAGGGTCGTCATCGACTGCCATGCGGTGCAGGATGAGTTCGGGCCCCGACAGGCGTTGAGCGTCGCCTGCGAGTTGCCAAGCGTGAACCAGGCGAGGAAGACGGCGATCGCGAGCAGCGCCCCGCCGGCCATCGCGATCACTTCACCCCTGTCCAGTTGCGCGAAATCGATCAGCGGCCGTCGATTGGCCGGTCCCTCCGCCGAGGCTGGCGACTGGCTCACTGTCGGCTGCGTGGCCACCGATGGGAGATATAGCGCATCCTGCGGGACTGCGAGCAACTCCGTCCCAATCTGCCCGTGCATTTCAGGGACTCGCTCGACGCGGCGGCTCGGATGGTGTGTCAGGGTTATGACCACGGTGGAGTTGACCTTCAGGCAGCTTTTTCCCGAACCCGCGACGGTCCCGCTCGCGGCCGTCCCCGAGCGCCTCTCTTCGCTCGGAGGCCGCGCCTCCCCGCGCCCATACACGCTCGCCAACTTCGTCTCGAGCGCCGACGGCCGGGCGACTGTCGGGGGGCGCTCGGCGCCCCTGTCCGATGAGGGCGACAGGGCGCTTTTCCACGCGTTGCGCGAGGGTGTCGACGCCGTGCTGGCGGGCACCGGCACCCTCCGCGTCGAGCGCTACGGTCGGCTGATCAAGGACCCGGCTGCCCGCCAGCGGCGCACCGAGCGCGGCCTGGCCCCGGAGCCGCTGGCGGTAGTTATCTCGAGGTCGGGAGAGGTGCCCTATGAGATTCCGCTGTTCTCCGACCCCCAGGCGCGGATCGTCGAGTTCACCTCGGAGAAGGCGCCCCGCCCAGTGGCGGCCAAACGCGAGCTCGTCTCGCTCCCGGCGGAGGATCTGACGCTCGATGCCGTCATCGAGCGCCTGCGGGCCGAGTTCGGCGTCCGCACGCTGCTCTGCGAGGGCGGCCCGACCCTGTTCGGTTCCCTGGTGGCTGACGGGCTGGTCGACGAGCTCCATTTGACCCTCGCTCCCGAGCTGGTGGGTGGCGAGAGCAATCTCGAAATCGTCGCCGGACCGCCCCTCTCCGACCCGGCGAGGCTAGAGCTTCGGTCCGTGCTGGAGCGCGAAAGCGCGTTGTTTCTACGCTTCAGTATCAGAACATGAGTACACAGGCGACCGAGAGCAGTGTCCTCGAGCGCGAGCTCAGCGCGCTGAGCGAGGCGCGCAGAGGGACGCTGGCGCTGGTGGAGGGGATCTCCGAGCGCGATCTCGTCCGCGTGCACTCACCTCTGATGAGCCCGCTGGTGTGGGACCTCGGTCATATCGCTGCGTTCGAGGACCTGTGGCTCGTGCACCGATTCGGCGACCTGCCCATGGTGAGGGAAGACCTCGCCACGGTCTACGACGCGTTCGAGACGCCGCGCGCGCAGCGGGGAGACCTCTCCTTCTTGGGACCTCGGGGAGCCCGCGACTACCTCGTTGAGGTCCGCGAGCGTGCAGTCGCGCTGGCCCGCGCCCGAGGCATCGGCGACGGGATGCTCCACGAGATGGTGGCCCGCCACGAGCACCAGCACGGCGAGACGATGCTCCAGACGATCCAGCTTGCGCGACTCGACGGGCACCCCGCCCCCGCCCGATCCGCTCAGGCAGTGACTCGAGCCAGCCGCGATCACGGCGTCGGCGGATTCGAGCTGATCGACATACCCGCCGGCGAGTGCACGATCGGCGCGCCTGCTACTGGATTCGCCTACGACAACGAACGGCCGCGCCATCGCGTGGAGCTCGAGCGCTTCTCGATCGCGAAGGCGCCGGTCACTAATTCCGCCTACCTTCAGTTCATTTACGCCGGAGGCTACGAGCGCGCCGAGTGGTGGTCGCCGGAGGGCTGGGAGTGGAGGCAGCGCCACAAGATCGAGCGGCCCGGCGGCTGGAGTGAGGATCTCCAGACCGAATGGCGGCTGGGCGCGCCGAAGCCCCTCGATCCCGCCAGCCCCGTCGTGCACGTCTCCTGGTTTGAGGCCGATGCCTTCGCTCGAGCCCACGGAGCGAGGCTCCCCTCAGAGCCCGAGTGGGAGAAGGCCGCAACCTGGGATGCCGCGAGCGGGCGGGCCCTCGCCTACCCCTGGGGAGACGACCCTCCGCTTCCGGGACTGCACGGCAACCTCGACCGGCTCCACCGCGGGCCCGTCGCCGCGGGCATCCACCCCGCGGGCGATTCTCCCTACGGCGTCGGCGACATGATCGGACAGGTGTGGGAGTGGACAAGCTCGATCTTCGATGGCTATCCAGGCTTCCGCGCGTACCCCTATCCGGAGTACTCCGAGGTCTTCTTGGGCCAGGGCTACCGGGTGCTGAAGGGAGGGTCGTGGGCCACTCGGGCCCGCGTGGCGACGCCGTCGTTCCGCAACTGGGACTTCCCCGAACGCCGTCAGATCTTCGCGGGGATACGGCTGGCGAGTTAGGGGGTCGTCCCAGACCCCGGCTCGGGAGGGCCTGCGGTGATTGCAACCGGCCGATTTCGTGCACCGACATCGCCCACGAGGGAACCCGCGGTGACCGCATCGAAGCCGTCGATCCCGCCGTTTGATTTCAGCAGCCAGTACCCGTTGGTCGCTGGATCACTCTCTATCCCGATCGCGGTTACCCCGTGCCGCAGCCTGCCCTTATCCGATCCGTGGTAGACCGCACCCCCGTACGGGTGCACGGCTCCGTCCGAGGTCAGGATCAGGTAGCCGTTGTCGATACTGGGAGCGATCGCCACTGGGCGGGAGCCATCGAGCTTGCCCTTGAGCGAGCCACCCGCCTTCGTGTCAAAGGCGTCGACGCCCCCGTCGGACAGCAGAATCCAGTAACCGGCGGCCATACTCGCGTGGACGGCCAGCCCTACTGCCTTTACTCCCCGTCTGAGCTTGCCCCGGTCCGATCCGTGGAAGGACGCTCCCCCGTACGGGTGAACGGCGCCGTTTGCGGTCAGGATCAGGTATCCCGCGCCCGACGGCACGATCGCCACGGGCCGGGTGCCGCCGAGCTTGCCCTTGAGCGACCCGTGAGAGGGTGCATCGAGCCCGCTGATGCCGCCGTTGGACTTCAGCAGCCAGTAGCCGCCCGTGCCACGGTCAAACGCCATCGCGACCACGGTCACGCCCGAGCCCAGCCTTCCGGCATCGGATCCGTGGCGCTTGAGCTCACCGAACGCATAGACGTTCCCCTCCGAGGTCGCGGCCGCATAACCGAGCAGGACCTTCCTTGCGAATACGGACACCTCGTCAGTAGCACGGTCCACGGTTGCGGCGAATCGGCCATTCGGGGTGAAGGCGACCGCGCCCGGACCGCCTGCAGGGGCCAGCGAGTAGGGCGAGTCCATCACGGGCGAGAGCTGTCCCGATGCCGGCACCGAGGACACGGAGAGCGAATCAGCCGTCACATTGGTGCTCGCGAGCAGCGGCCCGCTCTGATCGAAGGCAACGGAAGCCGGATTTGAGGGCATCGCGAAGGGTGTCCCGCGCACCCGATGAAGCGCGCCGGACCGGGAGACGGAGAAGACCGACAGCGACTGGCGCCCCGAGTTGGCGTCAGCGAGCAGGCTGCCGCCGTGGCTGAACGAGACCGAGCTTGGGTTCTTGCCCGTCCGAAACGGCGAGCCGGCCACCCTCGTCAAGACCCCTGAGCGCCGGACCGCGAACGCGGAGATGGTGTTCGCTCCATCGTTGGCGACCGCCAGCACCGTTCCGGTTGGGCTGAAGGCCAAGGACTGGGGGCCAAGGCCGCTCCTGAAGGGCGAGCCGTGCACGCGCCGCAGCCTCCCGGACGAGGAGACGGTGAAGGCGGATACCTCCTTGGCCCCCGAATCGGCGGATGCGAGCAATGCCCCGTCCGGACTGAACGCGATCGAGGCGGGCCTCGAACCTGTGTGGAAGGGCGACCCAGACACGGGCGTTAGCGCTCCCGTCCTCGTCGCGACAGAGAAGATCGAGATTGTGTTGTCGAGGCTGTTGGCGACCGCAAGCAACCGGCCATCTGGACTGAACGCCACCGAGGATGGTGTGGACCCGGTCGACGTCGGAGGCCCTGTCACCGGCGTGAGTGCTCCCGATGACGAGACAGAGAAGACCTCGACGGTGTTCCAGCCCGAGTCGGCGGTTGCCAGCAGCTTGCCGTTTGGACTGAAGGCGAGCGCATCGGGCTGGCTCCCGGCCGGAAACGGCGAGCCGGCGACCGGCCGGAAGGCGGGGTGGGCAGCCGCGGAGGGAACCGCGAACAGCGAGGCTCCGATAACCATGAGGGCCCCCACCGCCAATCGCCCCAACCGCGCCCCGACCACGGCCGGATCTTATGTGTTCTTCTACGCGAGCCGCTGCACGAGCATCGCCTGGCCCATGCCCCCGGCGACGCACATCGACTCGATGCCATAGGTCCCGTCGAGGGCACCCAGCCCGTTGAGAAGAGTCGTCATGATGCGCGCGCCCGTCATCCCGAAGGGGTGCCCGAGCGCGATCGCACCGCCAAACGGGTTGAGCTTCTCGTCCGGGATCCCGAGCTCGTGCTTGCAGGGCACGATCTGGGCGGCGAAGGCCTCGTTGATCTCGACGATGTCCACGTCGTCGATCGTCATCCCGGTCCGCTTGAGCAGCGCCCGGATCGCGGGAATGGGGCCCAGACCCATGATCTCCGGGCGGAGTGCCGCCACGGTCGACGCGAGGATGCGCGCCTTGGGCTCGAGCCCCAGCGCTCTCGCCTTCTCGTCCGACATCACCAGCACCGCCGCCGCGCCGTCGTTGAGGGGGCACGCATTGCCGGCCGTCACGGTCCCGTCGGGCTTGAACGCCGGCTTGAGCTGGGCCAGCACCTCCATGGTGGTGCCCGGGCGCGGCCCGTCGTCTTTGGAGACAACGGAGTCGGGCACCTGGGTCTCGTTGCCCTCCCCGTCCAGGTCGCTGTGGGCGGGGACCTCGACCGGCACGATCTCGGTCTCGAAGTGACCTGAGTCGCGCGCTTGGACGGCTCGTGACTGCGAGATGACGGCCCATTCGTCCTGCTGCTCACGCGTGACGTGGCAGCGCGTGGCGACGTTCTCGGCCGTGAGGCCCATGGGGATATAGACGTCGTAGGGCGCGCCGTCGTGCCCGTCGAGCTGGGGATGCTTGCTCTCCTCCGCCATGCCCGCGCCCACGCCCGCGCGCGAGACGGCCTCGACCCCGGCGGCCACGTACTGATCGCCTTCTCCGGCGGTGATCGCGTGAAACGCCATGCGGATCGTCTGCAGCGAGGACGCGCAGAACCGGTTGACCGTGCAGGCCGGAACGTGGTGGTCGATCCCCGCCAGCAGTGCCGCGTTGCGGCCGACGTTGTAGCCCTGCTCCCCGACCGAGGAGGCCGCTCCCATCATCACGTCATCGGTCTGAACGAAATCCACCCCGGGATTGCGCTCGATCAGGGCGCGAAGCGGGATTGCGGCCAGGTCGTCGGCGCGCACCGTCTTGAGCGAGCCCTTCCCGGCTCGCCCGATGGGGGTGCGGATGGCGTCGACGATCACGGCTTCTGGCATGCGGGCCTCCTGAAATCGGGGCAAGCAATGGTAGGTGCGCGGCACGGGCTAGCGACCATCACGGGCCCAACCCCTTCGCTCCCCGCGTACCTGGGTCCGGGATGGTCGCATAGCGCCCACGGCGGACCCGACCTCGACGCGTGGGCGGGGGTCGGGTCCGTGGTGGGCGCCAAAGCTCCGGCGGTGGTCGCCAAGGCCGCGCGGTGGTCGCCAAGGCCGCGCGCGGCAGGCGCCCGGGGTGCATAACCCGCCACGCGTACTCCCAAGCCGCAACCATGGCTGGTTATGCACGCATTGCGCGCACAACCGGCCAAGGACCAGCCGGCGCGACCCGGTTGTCGCGTTATGCACGCCCGCCACGTCATGCACGCCCCCCACACGCACAACACCGACCCCCAGGCCCTGAGGCCCTGAGGCCCTACAGCCCGAGCCCGCGCACGCCCCGTTCGCCCCAACCGAGGTGGTGGGCGAGCTCGTGACGGACCGTGCGGGTCACCTGGGCCTTGAGCAGGTCGGGGTCGCGGCCAAAGTCCCGCAGCAGCGTGTCGCGGAAGATCACGATGCGATCGTGGAAGTAGTCGTGGGCGACGGTGTCGCCCTCGTAGTAGCCGTAAGCGTGGTGCTCGGCGCCGCCGTCCGAGACCACCACGGCGACGTGCTCGAGTGCCGCGTGGAACTCGAGCGGAAGCTCGTCGATCGCCGCGCGCACCAGTGCACGGAACCCCGCGTCGGTGTACGGGTCGGGCTCCGTCGCCTCGACGGCCTCCTCTCCCTCTTCCTCGTCGGGTCCGCCGAAGGATCCTGGTCCCTGCGCCGCGAGCTCCTCCGCGCGGCGCACGATCGCCTCGAAGTCTTCCTCGGACTCGGGGTCGCGCCAGCCGGCGAGGCGCAGCATCACGATCAAGGCGCCGCCGCCGATGATCACGACGCCGGCCCCGAAGATCGCCAAACCCTGGAGCAGCCGCACCGGGAACGAGGCGCTGAAGCCGCCGACCAGGCTGATGACCGCGACGCCCACCGTCAGCGCGGCGAGCGCCGAGAGCAGGATGCGGCGCAGCGTAGGGGGCGATCCAGAGGGCGAACGTGGGGGAAACGGTCGCTCGGCCACGGCTCTAACTCATGGTTCGGGCGATCACGAGGCGCTGGATCTCGTTGGTGCCCTCGTAGATCTGGGTGATCTTGGCGTCCGCTGAGCATCCGCTCGACCGGATACTCCTTGACGTAGCCGTAGCCGCCAAGGACCTGGACTGCCTCCACGGTGACCCGCATCGCGACGTCGGAGCAGAACAGCTTGGCCATCGCCGAGTACTTGCCGATGTCCGGCTCGCCGCGGTCGACTTCGCGCACAGGCCTGATACAGCAGCTCCCGCGCCGCGGCGCACTGGGTCTCCATGTCGGCGAGCTTGAACTGGATCGCCTGAAAGGAGTTGATCGGCTTGCCGAACTGCCTGCGCTCGCGCGGCGTAGTCGGCGGCGTAGTCCGTCGCGCCCTGGGCGATCCCGAGTGCTTGCGCGGCCACCCCCAGGCGCGAGTGGTCGAGCGTCGCCATCGCCACCTTGAAACCCCTCTCCCACCTCGCCGATGACGTTCGTCGGCGGGCACCCGAACGCCGTCGAAGATGGGCTGCCCGGTAGGCGACCCTCTGATCCCGAGCTTGTGCTCGAGCTTGCCGACGCTGAAACCCGGGGCGGTCGGCCTCGACCACGAACGCGGTGATGCCGCGCGAGTGGCCCGCGGTCGGGATCGGTGACGGCGAAGACGACGTAGAAGTCGGCGATGCCGAGGTTGGTGATCCAGTTCTTGGTGCCGGTGATCACCCACTCGTCGCCTTCGAAGACCGCGCGCGTAGCATGCCTCCGGGGTCGGAGCCGGCCTCGGGCTCCGAGAGCGCAAACGCCGGCGACCACTCGCCGCTGGCGCAGCGAGGCAGGAAACGGTCCTTGAGCTCGGCGGAGCCGAATAGCTTGATCGGCAGGGTGCCGAGCTCCTGGATCATCAGGATCAGCGCGGTCGAGGCGCAGGCCTTGGCGATCTCCTCGACCGCCATGTTGAGCATCAGCGTGCCGGTGCCGGTGCCGCCGTACTCGGTGTCGAACGGCAGGCCCAGGATGTCCTGGTCGGCGAGCAGCTCACGTAGGTCGTGCGGGTACTCGGCCGTGCTCGTCGATCTCCGCGGCCCGCGGCGCGATCCGCTCCCGCGCGATCTGCCTGATCGTGTCACGAAAGTCGAGCGTACTCCCGCGGGATCGTGTACAGCTCAGCGAGCGCAGACATCCTTACTGGATCCTACGTCACGAGCGGCACCGGCTGACGGCCCGCCGGCCTTTCCTAGAAGCTCAGAACGGCACGGGGGGACTGCTCAGAACCGGAAGGGGTGGCGCACCATGTACCCGATGGGCCGTCGACGCGTTTTGTGGACCATCGGTCGCCGTGGCCGTAGCTGCCCCACTGCTGGTCGCCGGTGTCGAACCACAGGCCGTCGAGCCGCATGTACGCGTGAGACGAGCTGGTGTAGATCGTCATCCACTTGCCCTGGCCGGCCTCGCCGTAGGAATAAAACAGCGCGATCGGCGCCCACAACAACCCACCGCCGTGCAGCGCGTAGCTCACCGAACCCGAACAGTCATAACACGAGGAATCCCAGCTCGCGTGACCCCCGCCATAGCAATAAGGCTTAAACGCGATGTGATTCGCAGCCGGAATGGCCCGCTTGACATCGGCCGGAGCGTCGGCCGGGGCCACCGCCAACCCCTTCGAGTTCAGGTGCGCAGGACGATACGGAAGACTCTGCTCGTGACGAACCTGCGCCACCAACGCCTGCCACATCGGCCGCCCAACCCCCCCATTCTTATCCAGGTGATGATTGTTCTTAAACCGCTCGACCGCCGCCATCGTCGCCGGCCCATACTCCCCCGTGACCCGCAGCGGATAACCCACCGTAGTCAAGTCATTCTGCACCACACTCACCCACTTCCCCCGCGAACCCTGATGCAAATCCGGACGCGCGCCACTCGCGCTCGCAACCCCAGGCACCACCCCAACAAAAACGCGGCACACACACCGCAGACAACCACCCGCGAGAAAAACCGCAACGAACCCTCCTCTTTCCTGCGCCTACGGGGTTAGCTGTCGGACTCGCGCTGAAAGAGCTCGCGCTACGCCTCAAACACAAGGCGATTCGCCCCGAGAAACCGGCCACACCGGCCCCCCAAAGGGTCCCCCGCTCCCCCGGCACAGGGGCGACCGGGAGATTCGGCTGGGCATATGTTGGCGCGCCACCCTATCGAATCTGCAAGATGCGTGTCAGGTCACGTATGACCTCCGCCGGCCGCCCCGCGGTCGCCCGCTAGGCTGGTCGGCGTGGACCCCGAGTACACCCCGCGGGAGCTGGCCGAGCTGCTGGCGGACGACGAGGTCCAACTGGTCGACGTCCGCCAGGCGCACGAGCACGAGGCCGGGCGGATCGCGGGAGACCGCCTGATCGAACTAGGCGATCTCCCGTCCCGCGCCCAGGAGATCGACCGGACCAGACCTGTCGTCTTCTACTGCCGCAGCGGCGCGCGCTCTGCCATCGCCACGCAGGCCTTCCGCGAAGCCGGATTCGACGCCTACAACATGACGGGTGGCCTGCTCGAGTGGGATGCCTCGCGGTTGCCGCTCGAGCCCGTCGACGGTTACGTCGCTACCGCGTAGCCGCGGGGGTTACCGTCTCCACTTGATCGAGCACCCGACCGGCCGCGTCTCGGCTGGATCGGGATCGTGCCCGGCGAGGACCGCGTCGAGCGCCTCACGCAGCCAGGCCGCGTTCTGCGAAGGATCGTCGTAGTCGGAGTCGGGTGCGCCGCGGTAGCGCAGGCGGCGGTCGGCGTCGAGCACGAAGACGTCGGGGGTAGTCTTCGCGCCGAAGGCCCGCGCGACCTCCTGACTCTCGTCGTGCAGATACGGGACAGGCCACTGCTCGTCGTTGACCCGCCGCTTCATCGCCTCCAGCGAGTCACGTGGGTAGCGGTCCGAGTCGTTCGAGTTGATCGCGAGGAAGCGCACGCCGCGGCCGGCGTAGTCGAGCGCGGCCTGCATGATGCGATCGTGCCATGCCAGGGCGTAGGGGCAGTGGTTGCACGTGAAGACGACGCACGGTGGCGGGATTTCCATCCGGCGAGTGCGGCCGGCCCTCGGTGTCTGGCAGCTCGAAGTCGAGCGCCTGCTGACCGATCGTGACGCTCACCGCCGCACCTCCTCGAGCTGCGAGTGCGCGCCGCAGGGCGTCGCGCAGATCCTGCGGATCGGGCGTCGGCGAGACCCTGCCGTCGCGCAGGCGGTAGATGCGGCAATTCAGTCCGGCCTCCTCGTCGCCGGTCGGCGCGACGTCCTCGCCGTCGACGAGAATCGTCGGAGACCCGAGGAATCCCCGCTCGCGCGCGAGGTCTTCGTCGCCGATCTCGCTCATGGAGATCTCCGCCCGGGAGAGCCCGGTCTCTTCAAGCGCGGTACGCAGTTCGGCGAGCGCCCGCTCGGTGGAGGGGCACCCCTTCCACCAAAGAACCTCTATCTCAGGAAGACGCATGATCCCCAGGCTAGCTACCCGGTGGAGTCAGGCGATAGTCCAGGCGTCCTCCGTGAACAGGAGCCGGCCCAGCTCGTCCTCCGAGGGAGGCTCGGTGCCGCCCGCGAAGCGACGGAACACGGGCCGCTCCACGGCGCGGAAGATCCCGATCGGGGTCGGTCCGCTGGGCTCTTCTGCGAGCCGCGCGAGCGAGTAGGCGAGCGCGGGGTCGGGCGAGTGCGGGTCGTGCACGACGAGCGCGTCCTCGCCCACCTCCGCGACATCGACGATCTGTAGCGCTCCGCCACGGGAGCCCGCGATCCCGCGCTCATCGTCGGCACCGAACCTGATCGGACTGCCGGCTACGAGGCGGATCTGGTTTGCGTCCTTGACCTCCTTCTCGGTCAGCGCGGCGAACGCGCCGTCGTTGAAGACAGGGCAGTTCTGGTAGATCTCGATCAGCGCGGCGCCCTCGTGGCCCGCAGCGGCACGGAGAGTCTCGGTGAGGTGGTGGCGATCACGATCGATGGTGCGTGCGACGAAGCTGGCCTCGGCGCCGAGCGCGAGCGCGATTGGGTTGAAGGGATGGTCCGCGACGCCGAACGGGGTCGACTTGGTGACCTTGCCGAGCTCCGAGGTCGGAGAGGCCTGACCCTTCGTGAGGCCGTAGATCTGGTTGTTGAAGAGCAGGATCTTCAACGGCACGTTGCGGCGCAGCGCGTGAATCAGATGATTGCCGCCGATGGAGAGCGCATCCCCGTCGCCCGAGACGACCCAGATTGAGAGGTCGTTGCGAGTCGCCGCGAGGCCCGTCGCGATCGCCGGCGCGCGGCCGTGGATGCCGTGCATCCCGTAGGTGTCCATGTAGTAGGAGAAGCGGCCTGCGCAGCCTATGCCGGTGACGAACACGATCCGCTCGGGCGGGATTCCCAGCTCGGGCATGAACTGCTGGACGGCCGAGAGCACCGCGTAGTCCCCGCAACCCGGGCACCAGCGCGTCTCCTGGTCGGATTGGAAGTCGGCCTTGGTGAGCTTTTCGGGAGCGGCGCCGTTCGCCGGGGGCGCCCCACCGTTGCCGTTGGACCCGGTCACTCTCGCACCCTCGCGAGGATCTCGCGTTCGACCTCCGCCGCGAAGATGGGCTGGCCCTGCACCTTGCAGAACGACTCGACCGCAACCAGGAAGCGCCCGCGCAACAGGAGGGCGAGCTGGCCCGTGTTCATCTCGGGCACCAGCACGCGATCGAAGAACCGCAGCACGTCTCCAGTGTTCGCGGGCAGCGGGTTGAGGTGGCGAATGTGCGCACGGGCGACCTTGAAGCCGCCTTCCCGGGCGCGGCGCACCCCCGCGCGGATCGCGCCCTCGCTCGAGCCCCATCCGAGCACCAGCAGGTTCGCGTCGGGATCCCCGTCCACCGAGAGCGGTGGAACCTCCCGCGAGATCCCGGCGACCTTGGCGGCCCGAAGCTCCGTCATGCGCGCGTGGTTGCGCGCGTCATAGGAGACGTTGCCGGTCTCCTCCTCCTTCTCGAGCCCACCGATCCGGTGCTGGAGCCCGGGCGTGCCGGGTATCGCCCACGGACGTGCCAGCCGCTCGTCGCGGGCGTAAGGCGCGAGCGGCTTATCGCTACTCGCGGTCGCGAAGGCGGGGTCGATCTCGGGCAGTTGCTCAAGCTCGGGAATCAGCCAGGGCTCGGAAGAAGACGCCAGGAAGGTGTCCGAAAGCACGATCACGGGGGTGCGGTAACCGATCGCGATGCGCACCGCCTCGAATGCCGCGTCGAAACAGCCGCCGGAAGTGGAGGGAGCGATCACCGGGACGGGCGACTCGCCGTGGCGACCAAAGAGCGCCATCAGCAGATCGGACTGTTCGGTCTTGGTGGGCATCCCCGTCGACGGTCCCGCGCGCTGCACGTCGATCACCACCATCGGCAGCTCGAGGGCTACGGCGAGCCCCACGGTCTCGGCCTTGAGGTCCATGCCAGGCCCGCTGGTGGCGGTGACGCCGATCTGGCCGCCGAACGCGGCGCCCAGCGCCATGCCCGCGGCGGCGATCTCGTCCTCGGCCTGGATCGTGGAGACGGCAAACCCTTTGTGCCGCGACAACTCGTGCAGGAGCTCGGACGCGGGCGTGATCGGGTAGCTCGCGAGCAGCAGCGGCAGGCGGCTGCGGACGCTCGCCGCGACCAACCCCAGCGAAAGGGCCTTGGTGCCGTTGACGTTGCGGTAGGTGCCCGGCGGCACGTCGGTCGCGCGCGGCACGTGGTACTGAACGTCGAGCAGCTCGGTCGTCTCGCCGAAGGACCAGCCGGCCTTGAAGGCCTGAAGATTGGCTTGCGCCACGGCCGGCTTGGAGCCGAACTTCTGCTCGATCCAGCGCTCGGTGACGTCGGTGGGGCGGCCGTACATCCACGAGAGCAACCCCAGCGCGAAGAGGTTCTTGGCCCGGCCGGCATCCCGCGTCGACGCGCCCTCGACCCCCTCCACCGCGCGCGTCGTCAGCGAGGTCATGGGGATCCGGTGCAGGCGGTAGGCGCTCAACGAGCCGTCCTCGAGCGGGTTCGAGTCGTAGCCGGCCTTCTCGAGGTTGCGCTTGCTGAAGGAGTCCTCGTTGGCGACGATCGTCGCCCCGTGGGGCAACTCGGGCAGGTTCGCCCGCAGCGCTGCGGGGTTCATCGCCACGAGCACGTTGGGCGCGTCCCCGGGGGTCAGGATGTCCCGCGACGCGAAGTGGATCTGGAAAGCCGAGACTCCCGCGAGTGTGCCCGCCGGCGCCCGGATCTCGGCGGGGAAGTTGGGCAGCGTGGCTAGGTCGTTACCGAGCGCGGCGGTTGCGTCGGTGAAGCGGGTCCCCGCGAGCTGCATGCCGTCCCCCGAGTCGCCCGCGAAGCGGACCACGACCCGCTCCCGCTGTTCAACGGTCTTCGTCACAAGTGCCCTGGCATTGCTGCCTGCGTCACGCGCTTACGGATTGTACGTGGATGCGACGACGGGCCGCCCGTCTCCGCGACCATGTTGGTTTCTTAACATCCGGGCGCGCGCATGCGCGCGCCCGCCGACCGGAACATGTTCCGGTCGGGACCGGCGCACATGTGCGCCGGTCAAACCTATTTAGATCTTCTGGACGTTTATCGCCTTGGGGCCCTTGGGGCCGGCTTCCTCCTCATAGGAGACCTTCGCGCCCTCGGCGAGCGAGCGGTAGCCCTCGCTGTTGATCGAGGTGTGGTGGACGAAGAGGTCGCGGCTGCCCTCGTCGGGCGTGATGAACCCGAACCCCTTCTCGTCGCTGAACCACTTGACTGTTCCTGTTGGCATGCTGGAGTCCTCCTCCGGAGCCAGAAGTGCTGCTACGCGGAGGACTTCGGTGGTCCCAGCGCCTGCACCTACTTTCGCCGCCGGTCACCCGCGGCCTTACGGGCGCAGACGCTACCACAGGACCTACGCTGGGGGGCGTGCACTGGCTGATCGACGGCATGAACGTGATCGGCACCCGGCCCGACGGCTGGTGGAGGGATCGCGACCGGGCCATGTTGCGCCTCGTCGACCAGGTCGAGAGGTGGGCGGCCTCCGAGAGCGAGGAGGTCACCGTCGTGTTCGAGCGACGACCTTCGCCGCCGATCCGCTCGCCGCTGATCGAGGTCGCGCACGCGCCCCGACCCAAGCCCCATGCCGCCGACGACGAGATCGTGCGGCGACTGCGCGCACTCTCAGGCGGCGCCGAGGTGCGGGTGGTGACCTCCGACCGGTGGCTCGCCGACCGGGCCTTCGCCCTCGGCGCCGTCGTCGTATCCGCGGAGTCCTTTCGGGGGTGGCTCGAGGATGGTTGACCGAGTGGGCTACAGCGGACCCTCGTATTGCACGTACGAGGTCAGCCGGCCGACGACGTCGTAGAGCGATCTCGCCGCGCCGTTGAACTGCTGGGTGTTCCAGTACGTGCGCTCGCTGCCCCGCGCGCGGGCCTCGGCGAACACCGCGTCGAACAGCGCCCGGGAGACGTCACCGCCGCGCGCCGAGCGGTCCACGTAGAGATCCTCGAGGTAGCAGTAGCCGGTCATCGCCCACGTGCTCGGATGAAACACGAGATTGGCGAAGCCGATGGGGTCCTCGTCGGTCCCGGTCGCGACGAGTCCAAGCATCCCTTGGCTGCCGTCGCGCAACCGCTCGAAAGTCGCCGCGGTCACCTCGTCGGAGATCTCGGCGCGGTAGAAGGACAGGTAGCCGGCCCACAGCTCCAGCCACCGGTCGCGGTCGCGGTCCTGGAGGCGTCGCACGTTGACGGAGCGGCCGTTTTCCATCGCCCGATCTTACGGCTAGGCACCGTCGACTATTCGGGTCAAACCTTCTCGTACCGAGGCCGCGACCTTGCGACAATGGAGGCATGGCTGACCCCAGCCCACGGCGTACCGCTCCGTCCCCCGGACGCCCGCCTACTCAGGGCTCTCCCGGACGGACGCCCACGCCCCCCTCCTGGAGGGTGACGCCGGCGCCCGACGGCCGCGGGCGCCAGCCCCAACAGCAGCCTTCCCGGGGTCCCAGCGCTCGCTGGATGCTGCTGCTGCTCGCGGTGGGACTGCTCGCGCTCAACCTCTGGATCTCCTCCCAGGCCCTACAGCCCGCGTCTCGGGTTTCGGTCACGTTCACGAGCTTCTGGAACCAGCTCGAGCACGGCAACGTGAAGTCGATCTCCTCGACCGGCAACTCGATCGACGGCACCTTCAAGCACGCCATCAGCTACCCGCCGGGCAGCTCCAAGGCGGTCACCGCAAGCCAGTTCTCCACCGAGCTCCCGTCGTTCTTGCCCGGCACCACGATCTTCGCCGAGCTCGAGAAGGAGAACGTCACGATCAACGCCCACCCGACGAACACCAGCGCTCCGTTCTGGGAGGAGCTGCTGCTCGGGTTCGGCCCCACCCTGCTGTTGGTCCTGCTGTTCGTGTTCCTCATGCGGCGGGCCGCGGCCGCGGCCGGCGGCGGGGCAGGAGGACTGATGTCCTTCGGGCGCTCGCGCGCGCGTCGCGTCGACGCCACCGAGCAGCACGTGACCTTCAAGGACGTCGCCGGCATCGACGAGGCCAAGGAGGACCTCACCGAGATCGTCGATTTCCTGCGCAACCCCGACAAGTACCTGCGGCTCGGAGGAAAGATCCCGCGCGGGGTCCTGCTATCCGGCGCGCCGGGCACGGGTAAGACCCTGCTCGCGCGCGCGGTGGCCGGTGAGGCGGGCGTGCCGTTCTTCCAGATGTCGGCCTCCGAATTCGTGGAGATGATCGTCGGCGTGGGCGCCTCGCGCGTGCGCGATCTCTTCCAGCAGGCGAAGGCCTCCGCGCCCGCGATCATCTTCATCGACGAGCTCGACGCGATCGGGCGCTCGCGCGCCGGAGGCGGGGCCAATATCACCGGCGGACACGACGAGCGCGAGCAGACGCTCAACCAGATCCTCACCGAGATGGACGGTTTTGACCCGCGTACGGGCGTGATCGTGCTCGGTGCGACCAACCGGCCGGAGATCCTCGACCCGGCGCTCCTGCGTCCGGGCCGCTTCGATCGTCGCGTGTCCGTCCAGCCCCCCGACCGCGCCGGACGCGAGGCGATCCTGCGCGTGCACACGCGCTCGGTCCCGCTCGCGCCCGACGTCGGCCTCGGTTCGCTGGCGTCGTCTACGCCTGGAATGGTCGGCGCCGATCTCGCAAACCTGGTCAACGAAGCCGCCCTGCTCGCCGCCAAGCGCAGCCACGAGCGGGTCTCCCGGGAGGACCTCACGGACGCGCTCGAGCGGATCGTGCTCGGCGCCGAGCGCAAGGTGATGCTCTCGGAGGATGACCGCCGCCGGACCGCCTACCACGAGTCCGGCCACGCCCTCGTGGGGATGCTGACCGAAGGCGCGGACCCGGTGCGCAAGGTCTCGATCATCCCGCGCGGCCAGGCACTCGGGGTGACGTTCTCCGCCCCCGACGCCGACCGCTTCAACTTCGAGGAGGGCACGCTGCTGGCCCAGATCAGGGTCGCGCTCGGCGGGCGCACGGCCGAGGAGATCGTCTTCGGCAACATAACCACCGGCGCCGAGTCGGACATCCAGCAGCTCACGCGGATCGCCCGCCACATGGTGGGGCGGTGGGGCATGAGCCCGGCTATCGGGCCGATCACCGTGATCCCGATCGACGGCGCCGGGCCGTTCTTGCCGGGCGCCTCCGAGACCTCCGAGGCTACCCAGCGACTGGTCGACGACGAGGTTCGGCGAATCGTCGAGAGCGCCCACGCCGAAGTCGGGGAGCTGTTGCGCGCCCACCGCGGCAACCTCGATTCACTCGTTGCGGCCCTGCTCGAGCACGAGACGCTCGACGAGGCCGACGCCTATGCGGCGGCAGGCCTGCCCGCCCGCCAGAGCAGCGTGCCGACTCCGGAACCAGCTGTGACCGAGTAAGGGTCTGTCTCAGACCCCAAAGGCGTCAGTCCTGCAAGTGGGTGAGGCGGGCGAGCGCCTCGTGGCATTCCACCACCCGCTGCTTGACCGGATCGTCGTCGGGCCTGTCATGGACCATGTCCCAGGTCCGATCGGCGATCTCGCGGGCGCTCTCTGGCGTAGCGTGCTCCCAAAGGCGATCGACCACCTGGAGCTCGAAGCTCTCCAGCTGTTCGGACGGCTCGCCGGGCGCTAGGCGCGGGAGCGGCTCTCCGACGGCCTCTCTCCACATCGCGGTCGCGACCAGAAGACGGTTTCGCAGCGTGATCTGGTCCATCGCCGCCGCAGATGCTAGGCAATGCGAAGGGCGCAGCGGAGACTTTCGCTATTAACTGAGCGCCGGAAGCTCCTGCTGGAGGCTCTCCAGGGGGGCGAACAGGTCCCCCTGTGCCGCGATCCGGTCCAGCACGTCGGCCGTCGTGAACGTCAGCAGGTCAGGGTCGGCCTGCTCGCGGCAACGCGCCACCTCCTCCCAACTCACTGGCGTGGAGACGGTTGGACGCTCGAGCGCGCGGACCGAATAGGCGCTGACGGTGGTCTTGTGCTGGTCGTTCTGGCTCCAGTCGACGAGCACCTTGCCCGGCCTCAGCCGCTTGGTCATGCGCGCGGTGACGAGCTCTGACAGCCGCTGCTCGAGCAGCTCTGCGAGCCGGCGCGCGAACGGCTTGGTCACCCCGTAGGAGATGGGGGTGTTGAGCGGGACGCACACCTGCATCCCCTTGGAGCCCGAGGTCTTGGCGAAGGCCTTCAGGCCGAGGCGGTCGAACAGATCGGCGAGCACCAGCGCGACCTCGCAGCAGCGCACGATGTCGGCGGGAGGACCCGGGTCGAGGTCGAACATGACCATGCTGGGCGTCTGCGGATCGTCCGCTCGCGACAGCGACGTATGGAGCTCGATGTCGGCCAGGTTCGCAAGCCACACGAGCGTGGGCCGGTCCTGGGCCAGCGTGTAGTCGATGCCGGCGATCCGGCGTGTTTGCACCCACTCGGGGCGGTGCGAGGGCGACTGCTTCTCGTAGAAGTACTGGCTCTCGACGCCGTTGGGGTAGCGCTTGAGCGTGAGCGCGCGATCGCGCAGGTGCGGGAGCGCGGTCTCGGCGACGCGCCCGTAATAGGAGATCAAGTCCCCCTTGGTGAAGGTCGTCTGCGGGAACAGAACCTTGTCCCAGTTGGAGAGCTTCAGCGCACGGTCGTCCACGATCACGCTCAGCGCGCCGTCGGGCAGGCCGCGCACCCGCTCGAAGAGGGCATCGGGCTCGGACGGGGTCGCCGCGGCCGCGCTCTGGGACTCACCCGCGCCCTCGCGCACGACTTCGGTGGGCTCGCGGTCGTCGCGCAGACCCTTGAACGACGGCGCGCGCAGCACGCCGTCCGCGGTCCACTCGGCGAACTGAACCTGGGCGACGAGCGCCGGCTGCACGAACACAGCGCCCTTGGGCGGCGCGGGGCCGCGCTTGAACGGGGTGCGGCTGGTCCTCAGCGGCGTGAGCCGCTGCGACAACGTCTCGAGCGTCTTGTCCGTAAAGCCCGACCCGACGCGGCCCGCGAACGTCAGCTCGCCCCGCTCGAAATAGCCCACGAGCAGGGCGCCGATGCGGTCGGTGCGCCTTCCCTCTCCCGGCAGCCACCCGCCGATCACGAACTCCTGGGTGAGGCGGTGCTTGATCTTCAGCCACGCCCCGCTGCGCCTGCCGGGCTCATACGGCGAGCTCACGCGCTTGGCGATGACCCCTTCGAGGCCCCGTTGTCGGGTCGCCTCGAGCAGGCTGCTCCCCTCGCCGCGCCGAGCGCTCGGCACCTGCCACGCGGCTCCCCGAAGTCCGAGCCCCTCGAGCCGCTCGCGGCGCTCTCGGTAGGGTGAGTCGAGCAGGAGCCGGCCGTCGAGATAGAGCAGGTCGAAGATCGCGTAGACGACGGGGATTGACCCCTGGAGGCGCCTCACGGCTGCGGGCGAGGTGACGTGCATGCGGCTTTGCAGTCGCTCGAAGCTCGGCTTGCCGTCGTCGTCGAAGGCGACGATCTCTCCGTCGAGGACCGCCTCGCGCATCCCGATATCGCGCAGGAGTCCCCGGACCTCGGGATAGGAGTCGGTGATCTCGCGCTGGTTGCGGCTCTCGAGCCGCAAGCGGCCGGGGCGGACGTAGGCGATCGCGCGGATGCCGTCCCATTTGAGCTCGAAGGACCATTGGTCCTCGGGCTGGGGCACGACCGTGGCGGCGCGCGCGAGCATGGGGACGATCCGCTCGGGCATCGGTTGACGGTCCGCGTCGGCCGCGGCGTCCATGCGGTGGATCATCCAGTCGCGCTGCTCGGGCGCCGTCGGGTCCTTGGGCGAGCCGATGGCGAACAGCGCGTACCGGCCGTCGAGCCGCTCGCCATGGAAGGTGAGCTCGATCTTGTTGGGCTCCCACTTGTGCTGCTCGAAGGTCCCGGTGTCCCAGACGCGCATGGTTCCGGCTCCGTATTCGCCGGCCGGAATCTCTCCCTCGAAGTCGAGATACTCGAGCGGGTGGTCTTCGGTCCGCACCGCAAGGCGGTTGTCGGCCGGCTCCGGGGGGATGCCGTTTGGGATCGCCCACGAGGCGAGGGCGCCGTCGTGCTCGAGCCGCAGGTCCCAGTGAAGCCGCCTGGCGTGGTGCTCCTGGACGGTGAATCGCGGGAGGGTGGTCGCGGCGGCTTTCCGCTTGCCGGCAGGTTCGGGGGTGGCCTTGAAGTCGCGCTTGCGGCGATAGGTCTTGAGCTTGTCGTCTGGCATTGGGGTTATGCGGAACTTTGTCGATCCAGTCCCGCATAGTGAGACTGGATCAACATCGTTCGCTGCGGGAGTGGAATCTACGGCGCCGGCGGCCGCGCGATGCGCGCCTGGCGCGCGACCATGAAGCGGCGTCGCAGCAGGTAGAAGAGCAGCGCAAACACCGGTATGAACACCACGACGAGCACGACGCGGGTGCTGCGGGCCCCGACCGTCAGCTCGAGCGCCGTGACGACGGCGAGCGCCGGGATGGCCGCGAGCAAGGTCGTGTGCGAGCGGTAGCCCGAGAAGTGCTCGCGCGCCGTGAACTCGATGACTCCGAGCGCGAGCACGATCAGGCCGACGTACAGCGCGGGCCCTCCGCCGCGCACCATGCCAATCACGAATGCAACGCCGCCGGCGAGGATCGCCAGCTCCGAGACGGGGACGCCGCCGAACAGTCCCTGCGGCCGCTCCCCGACAGTCCCCAGCGTGCGGTTGGCGGCGCGCCGCTGAGGCTGGTGCTCCGTTCGCTGCTCTTCGCTGCGCGACGACCTGCGCGTCTGGAGACGTGTCGCTGCGCGTGGCTGCTGGGCGCGGGTATGCCGCTTGCGCTTGGACCTCTGGCTGGCCACGACTGCGGGCCAGGATAGTCCGCTCGGGGCTACGCGGACGCGCGACGGTGGGCGACCGCAGCGAGGTCGCGGTCAGCGCGATACCAATCTCGGCCCGACTGGCGCCAGCTGGCCGCCGAGCGGCGGGAGCTGTCCGTGACGCCGCCGCGTCCCGCGGCTGGCGCGGCGCGCTAGTCAGAGGCGCCCGACTAACTAGTCGAACGCCGAAACGGTTACGCGACTCTCGGGAGCGACGTCCGGTTCGCGTCGCTCGAGAGATTCCGAGCCCGCGCACTCGGTGACGGCTCCGTCGTCTCTCTGAGCGGCAAAACGATAACCCACGCCGAAGTGCGTGTGGATGTATGACCACTCGGGCGAGCCGGCGCGGAGCTTCTGCCGCAGCTTGCCCACGAAAACATCCACCGAGCGGTCGCCACGGGCCATCGCGTAGCCCCACAGCGTCTCGTAGATCTCTTCGCGCCGCAGCACGCGCTCCGCCTGGCGGAGGAGGTAGAGGATCTCGAACTCGCGCGCCGTCAGGTCGAGGCTGGCTTCCCCGACGTAGGCCTGGTGCCGGTCAGGGCGGATCGTGATCCCGCCCACCTCGATTGCGTCGTCCACCAGCGGCAGCTCGCTCCGGCGCTGACGCCGGACGGCCGCCTGCACGACGGCGATCAGCTCTTCGGGGTGGCAGGGCTTGGTGATCCACGCGTCGGTGCCGATGCGCAGCCCTCGCACGCGCTGGGCCAGGGAAGACGGGCCCGTGCAGACGATCAGCACCATGCTCGGGAGGCGGGCGCAGAGGCGCTCGAGGTAGCTCCAGCTGTCAGGTCCCAGCAAAGCCAGATCCACCACGAGTGCGTGCAGGCGCATCTCGACGAGCCGCTCGGGCGTGACCGGACCGGGGAGCGCGCGCAGATCCCAGCCGACGGCCTCGAGGCGAGCGCTGAGCACGCGCAAGAAGCCGGAGTCGCGGTCGATCACTGCCACTCTGAGGCGACCCTCGGGCTCCCTCAGAGCCGCGACGCTGTCGCTACGCACGGCCCCAGATTCGGGCGACATCATCGTGCCGCTTAGCATAACGACCAAGACGGCGGGCCAGGTCGCGGCCTCTTGGCGAGTGTTGTTTGGCCCGGCGGGGGCCGGGGGACAGGCCGCTATCGTCTGGCGTCGCAACCTTGGCCGCGCCGACGAAGCGAACAGAACTGGCTGGGAGAGACCCAGCCGAGCATGACGACGAGTCGCCGCTTGAGGCCCGGCCCCAGCAGCGGCGGCGGAGAACCGGGTACGTATTGGCTGCGGCCGCCTTCGCCGCCGTGGCGATCGCGATAGCTCGCGGAGGCGGCGCCGGGCCGCCAAAGCCGGGCAGCCCCCAGGCGAGGGCGGACGTGGCAGCGGTCGCGAGGCTTTTGCGAGGGATTCCGCAATCCGGAGTCGTACTCGGCTCCCCGCGAGCGCCGGTGACGGTGACCGAATACGCGGATCTCGAGTGCCCGTTCTGCCGCGCGTTCGCGCTGGGCGCCGAGCGGCAGCTCGTCTCGCGCGACGTCAGGCACGGCACCGTCAAGGTGGTCTACCGCTCCTTGTGCACCTCGACCTGCACGGGAGCGCTGGGCCGAGCCGGCTTCGCCGGCCAGCAGGCCGCGGCCTACGCCGCGGGTTTGCAGAACCGCGGTTGGTACTACATCGAGCTCTTCTACGAGGAGCAGGGGAGCGAGAGCACCGACTACGTCACGGCTCACTACCTCGAGGGTCTGGCCCGGCAGGTCACGGGGTTGGACTATTCAAGGTGGGTTTCGGACACGGGCCTGCCGCGGCTGCACAGACAAGTGGCCGCGGATGAGGCGGCCGCTAGCGCGCGGAACTTTGGCACCACCCCGACGGTTGTCGTCCGAGGGCCGCGGGGAACGGCGCGGCCGATCTTCGGCGAACCCAGCTATGCCCAGCTGCGGGCCGCGATCGACTCGGTCCGATGAGCGCTCCGAGAACGGGGACACAGCGGTGAGCCTTGGCGCGGGCGCGCAGGCGGCGAGCGAGGCGCGCAACGTGGCGGTGATCGACCTCGGATCGAACTCCTGGCGCCTCGTGGTGTTCAGCTACGGCGAAGACCGCCGGTGGTGGAAGCGGACCGACGAGCTCTACGAGAACGTGCGCATCGGCGCCGGGCTCGCGGCAACGGGCCGACTCAGCGATGACGCGATCGCGCGCGGGCTCGAGACGCTGTCGGTGTTCGCGCACTTCTGTCAGGCACACGACCTCGGTCGCGACGATGTCCACGTGGTGGCCACCAGCGCGATCCGTGAGGCGGCAAACCGCGAAGAGTTCGTGCGCGCGGCCGAGGCCAGGTCCGGCTTGAGGATCGAGGTGCTCCCAGAAGACGACGAGGCCTGGCTCGGCTATCTCGCGGCGGTCAACACCTCGACGCTGACCGACGGCGTCGTGCTCGAAATCGGGGGCGGCAGCCTACAGTTGATCCGCGTCGCCGGGCGCCAGGCCTACGAGCGACCGTCGTTTACGCTCGGCGCCGTCAGGCTCACGGAAGAGCTGCTGCCAGGTTCCGGTCCGACGCGAAAGCGCGAGCTAGAGGCCGTTCGAGCCCGGACCCGGGCGGAGCTCGAGGGGAGCCCGTGGCTCGGCGGCGCTCCCGAGGGCGGCGACGCCCGTGCGCGCAGGCTCGTGGGGTTGGGCGGCGCGGTCCGCAACCTCGCGGCCGCGGCGATGGATCACTCGGGAGCTCCCGACCTCGGAGTCCAGGGCTTCCTGCTGACGCGCGAAGCGATCGCAGAGCTCGTGCGCAAGCTCGCCGAGCTGCCCGTCAGAGAGCGGAAAACGATCGCGGGCATCAAGCCCGGCCGCGAGGACATCATCCTCGCCGCCGCGCTCGTCATCGAGACGGTCATCGAGCTCGGGGACTTCGACGGGATCGAGGCGACCGAGGCCGGGCTGCGCGAGGGCGTCTTCTTCGCGCGCACGCTGTTTGCGGGCCGCACTCCCCTCTTCGACGATGTCCGTCGCGCGGCGGTTGTGAATCTCGCGATCCAGTACGAGTCGGACATGTCCCACGTCGAGCACGTGGCGCGCCTCGCTTTGCAGATGTTCGACTCGCTCAGCGAGCAGGGCGTGATCGAGACGGCGCCGGGCGAGCGCGAGCTGCTGTGGGCGGCCGCGATGCTGCACGACGTGGGCATGACCATCTCCTACGACGACCACCACAAACACTCGCAGTATCTGATCCTCTCCGCGGAGCTCCCCGGCTTCGATCCCCGCGAGCGGGCGCTGATCGCGCGAATCGCGCGCTATCACCGCAAGGGCAGTCCGAGACTCGGGGAGGTAGAGCCTCTCACGCGCGCGGGAGACGAGGAGCTGCTCGCACGCTGCGCGGTGCTCGTGAGGCTCGCCGAGCATCTCGAGCGAGGGCGGGACCAGTCGGTTTCGCGAGTGCGGTTGCGGGCCGACGGTCAGGGGATCGGTCTCCACGTCGATGGCCGCGGCGAGAGCGTGGCGCTCCCGCGCTGGAGCGTCGAGCGATACGGCGACGGCGAGACCTTCGCCCGCGTATTCGGCCGCAACCTCGTGATCGCTTAGTGGCACTAAGATTGCACCCCGCGCTGCGGGGAACCATGCCCGGATATACAGTTACAGGGGCGATGCAGGAAGCTCGCACCGAAACCGTGGCGACGCCCCCAGGGCCGGCCCCGGCGCGCGCGACCGCTCCCTCCGCTCCGACGCGCAATCTCTCGGATCCGGACCTTTACACCAACCGGGAGCTCTCGTGGGTTGACTTCAACGACCGCGTGCTGCAGCTGGCCGAGGACGAATCGCTGCCGCTGATGGAGCGCGTGAAGTTCCTCGCGATCTTCGTCGACAACCTCGACGAGTTCTTCATGATCCGCGTTGCCGGTCTGCACGACCAGATCGACGCCCGCATCGACGCCCGCGGCCCCGACGGTCTGGCTCCCTCGACGACGCTCGCGTCGCTAGCGGAGACCGTGAGCGCGCAGGATCGCCGCCACTCGCGCGCCTTCCAGCAGGTCGTCCGTCCCGGGCTCGCCGAGAACGGCATCAGGATTGTGGACAGCGGGCAATCGGTGGTCGAGGCGGAACAGATCGAGCGGCCCTTCCGGGACCAGATCTTTCCCGTGCTCACGCCGCTGGCGATCGGACACGGGAGGCCCTTCCCGTACATCTCGAACTTGTCTTTGAGCCTGATCGTGCGCATGCGCGATCCGGAGCTCGACACCGAGGTCTTCGCGCGGGTCAAGGTCCCCAAGGAGGTCCTGCCGCGCTTCGTCGAGATCGCCAAAGACACCTTCATCCCGCTCGAGGACATCATCGCCCGCAACCTCGACGAGCTCTTCCCGGGTATGGAGATCATCAGCCACGACCTCTTCCGCGTGACGCGCGACGCCGACTTCGAGATATCCGACGAAGCCGACGACCTACTCCAGGCCGTCGAGGACGAGCTGCGCCGGCGCCGGTTCGGCGAGGTCGTACGGCTCGAGGTGGGCGCGGGCATGGATCCCGTGCTCCGTTCTCGACTGGTGGAGTGGCTGGGGGTCGACGACGTCCAGGTCTACGACGTGGAGGGCCTCCTCGACCTCAGCGACCTGTGGCAGATCGCCGGACTCGATGGACATTCCGATATCCGCCAGATCCCTTGGACGCCCCTGACCCATCCCGACCTCGTCCCGGGGCCCGGCCGCGCCGACGACCAGCCCGACGTCTTCGCGGCGATGCGCGCCGCCCCCGTGCTCGTCCACTTCCCCTATCACTCGTTTGCGACGAGCGTGGAACGGTTCGTCAAACAGGCCGCGGAAGACCCGGATGTACTCGCGATCAAGATGACCGTGTACCGGACCTCCGACGACTCGGCGCTCGTCCCCGCTCTGATCCAGGCGGCCGAGAACGGCAAGCAGGCGGTCTGCATGGTCGAGCTCAAGGCTCGCTTCGACGAACGCCGCAACATCAGATGGTCGCGCGCGTTGGAGGAGGTCGGCGCGCACGTCGTGCACGGCATCCCGGGTCTGAAAACCCACGCCAAGGCGATCCTCGTGGTGCGACGCGAGCGCGGGGGCGTCCGTCACTACGTCATGATCGGGACGGGGAACTTCCACGCAAGGACCGCGCGTCTCTACGAGGATTTCGGGTTGTTCACCACCGACCACGAGCTGGGGCAGGAGGTCGCGAGCCTGTTTAACTCCCTGACCGGATACGGCCACTCGCCGCGCCAGCGCAAGATCCTCGTCGCGCCGGATTGGCTGCGAGAGCCGCTGCTGGAGGAGATCTCAAGGACGGTCGCGGCGCACGAGGCGGGCGAGCCCACGCGCATCGTGATGAAGATGAACTCGCTCGTCGACCAGCGTTGTATCGAGGCGCTCTACCGCGCGTCGCAGGCCGGCGTGCCGATCGACCTCAACGTGCGCGGGATCTGCTGCCTGCGGCCCGGAATCGAGGGGGTCTCGGAGACGATCAGGGTTATCTCCGTCGTCGGACGGTTCCTCGAGCACTCGCGCGTCTACGCCTTCCACCGCGGGCGCGAGCGCCGCTACTACATCGGCTCAGCCGACCTGATGCCGCGCAACCTCGACGATCGAGTGGAGCTGGTGGTGCCGATCGAGGGACCCGAACTGCAGGCGGAGCTCGACGACACACTCGAGCGCTGCCTGGCCGACGACACCTTCGGCTGGACCCTCCAAAGCGACCGAACCTGGCGCAGGCGCGAGGGACGGACGCGGTCCGTCCACCGCGAGCTGATGGATCGCACGCTGGCGCAGGTGCTGTCGGCTGCCCAGCTCGCGCAGGCGGCCAGCGACTAGCTGCCGCGGCCCGTTAGGGGGTGCTGCCCCCGCTGCCGCTGCTGCTGCAGCTCTGCGGGTTCTTCGGCTGAGCTCCGAGCTTCACGCTGAAGTGCATGGTCTGCCCGCCGCGCTTGACCGTGAGGTGGACGGTGTCACCGGGCGAGTAGCTGGCGATCGTTCCCACGAATTGGTCGACCGACGTGACGCGCCTGCCGTTGACGGCCGTGATCAGGTCGCCGGCCTTCAGCCCCGCCTTCGAAGCCGGCCCGCCCGGCACGACCGGGGGCTCTTGGCAGCCGTTGCTGCCCGTCGAGGCCGTCTTCGCGATGGCAGCGCCGCCGCCGACGGTCGGATCGAGGCTCACTCCGACGTACGCGTTCTGCGCCTTGCCGGTCGAGATGATCCTGTTCGCGATCCGGGCGTCACTGCTCGACGGGGTCGCGAAGCCGACGCCCGAGCTCGAGCCCTGGCCCTGGCTATTGGTGTTGTTGGTCTCGATCTGGTCGTTTAGTCCGATCACCTGTCCGCTCGAGTCGATCAGGGGACCGCCCGAGTTGCCCGGGTTGATGGCGGCGTCGGTCTGGATCGCGTTGGCGATCGTGAACTGGTTGGGGGCCGAGATGGTCCGCCCGACCGCGCTCACTATTCCCGCGGTGACCGTGTTCGGCAGGCCGAAGGGGCTTCCGATCGCGATCACGCCGTCGCCGACGTGAACGTCGTTGGAGTTTGCAAACGAGATCGGATGCAGCTGCGAACTGGGTACGTTCACCCGAATCACCGCGAGGTCGGCGCCGGTGTTCGAGCCCACCAAGCTGGCCTTGGTTTTGGTCCCGTCGGGGAACGTCACGGTGATGGACTGCGCGCCGCTGACCACATGCTCGTCGGTGACGATGTCTCCCCGCTTGTTGAAGACGACTCCGGCGCCCTCTCCCTCGGTCTTCTGTGAGCCGAAGCCGAAGACGCCGCTGCTCGAGGTCGAAGAGGTCGTGATGTCGACCACGCCCGGGTCATCGGCGCGGTACAGGGCGTTGATGGACAGGCCGTGCGTGGGGCCCGATGTCGACGCGGGTTGCGACGAGCGCGCCTCGGGCAGGACCGTGGTCGATGTGATCGTGCGCGTGGAGCCGGTGCCGCTCGCCACGAGCACCGCGACGATGGCCCCGGCGGCGGCGCCGGCGATTATCGGGAGAAGGATGCGAAGGGTTTTCATCTCGGGTTCGTTTCGCTTTGGGCGGGGCGGCTCCCCGCCCCGCGCTGGAATATCAACACAAGCATCTGGCCGCCGTGTCAGACGATGCTAAGAGTTTGCTGAGAACCGACGCGGACGCCACCACCACCCAGGGTAGAGAACCGCGGGTGCGGGCAAGCCGGGTGTTGCCTCGTCCGTAGGTGCAACGGCCTCGTTGTCAGGCCGGGTTCTCGCCCCTACCGAGCGCAACGAAATAGTCGAGCGCTTGCGGGTTCGCAAGTGACTCGCGCGACGCGGCCCGCTCGGGCGGTGTGCCCGTGAGGATCCGCTTGACGGGAACTTCCAGCACCTTGCCCGACAGCGTCCGCGGGACCTCGGCGATCTGGCGCACCTCGTCGGGGACGTGGCGGGGCGAGCAGTCCTCGCGGATGCGCCGCTTGATCGTCGCGCGCAGCTCGTCTGAAAGCTGCACTCCGTCGCGCAGCACGACGAATAGGGGCATCCAGCCGGAGGTCCCCTCGCGAGGTATGTCCAGCACGAGCGCGTCGAGCACCTCGGGCACGTCCAGCACGGCGCGATAGATCTCGCTGGTGCCCATCCGCACTCCCCCCCGGTTGATGGTCGAGTCCGAGCGGCCGAAGATGATCGCCGTCCCGCGCGAGGTGATCTCGATCCAGTCCCCGTGGCGCCAAACGCCGGGGTACATCGAGAAGTAGCTCTCGCGATAGCGCGATCCATCCGAATCCCCCCAAAAAAATTCAGGCATAGAGGGCATGGGCTCGGTGATGACGAGTTCGCCCACCTCGTCCACGAGCGAGTGCCCGTCGGGAGACCAAGCCTCCACCGCGCAGCCCAGCGCGCGCCCCTGGAGCTCCCCGAGGTAGACCGGCAGCGTCGGCACCCCGCCCACGAACGCGGTGCAGACGTCGGTCCCCCCGGACGTCGAGAACAGCCAGAGGTCAGGCCCGAGGTGGTCGTAGACCCAGCGGAAGCCCTCGGGTGAGAGTGGCGAGCCGGTGGAGCCGACGGCGCGCAACGCCGAGAGGTCCCGACCCGCAGCCGGCTCCACCCCGGCCTTCATGCAGGAGCCGATGAAGGCCGCGCTGGTGCCGAAGCACGTCATACCCGTGCGCTGCGCCAGATCCCACAACACGCCCAGGTCGGGGTGGCCGGGATTGCCGTCGAACAGCACGATCGAGGCGTCGGTCAGCAGCACCCCGACAAGGAAGTTCCACATCATCCAGCCGGTGGTCGAGAACCAGAACAGCCTGTCGCCCGCCTGGGCGTCGAGGTGGAGGTGGCTCTTCTTGAGCTGCTCGAACAGGATCCCGCCGTGGCCGTGGACGATCGGCTTCGGTAGCCCCGTCGTGCCCGAGCTGTAGAGCACCCAGAGCGGGTGGTCGAACGCGACCGGTGCGAACTCGAGGCCGCTCCCCGGCCCCAGAAACCCCGGCTGCCACCCCGAGCCGTCGAGATAGCCCAGCGTCACGATGTGCTCCACCGGCGGAATCGAGCCCGCGATTTCGCGCACGACTTCGCTGCGCTCAAAGTCCCGGCCGCCGTAGCGGTAGCCGTCGATCGCCAGGAGCACCTTGGGCTCGATCTGTCCGAAGCGGTCGATCACGCTGCGCGCGCCGAACTCGAGAGCCGCCGAGGACCAGACTGCCCCCAGCGAGGCGCACGCGAGGAAGGCCGCGACCGTCTCGGGAACGTTAGGCAGGTAGGCGGCGACGCGGTCGCCCTCGCCCACGCCAAGCTCGCGGAGCCCGGCCGCGATCTGGGCGGTCTGCTCGCGCAGCTGGCCCCAGGACCATTCGCCAAGCGAGCGCAGCTCGGAGGCATGTCTGAGTGCGATCGCGCCGGGGTCCTTGTCCCTGAAGATGTGCTCGGCGTAGTTGACGCTCGAGCCAGGGAACCACTGCGCCCCAGGCATGTCCCGGCTGCCGAGCACTGCGCGCGGCGGTTCCGAGAAACGCACGTCGAAGAACTCGGCCATGGACCGCCAGAACTGCTCGAGCTCGGCGACCGACCACCGCCACAGCTCCTCGTAGGAGCCAAAGCTGAGCCCTCGAGTCCGCTGCAGCCATCGCCGATAGCGCGTGAGCGTCGCGCGCCCGATGCGCTGCGGCGAGGGCGTCCACAGGAGCTCGGCCATGGTGCGCAGGCAGTGTAGGCTTGCGCCCGGTGCTCGGCACGGCGACAGCACGCCAGCGGACCAACCCGCCCGCCCGGGCCGACGCCCTCGCCGACATCGTCCTGCCCGACCAGGACGGCAACGAGGTGCGCCTCGGCGACCTGTGGCGCGACGGGCCCGCCGTGCTCGTGTGGCTGCGCCACTACGGCTGAACTTTCTGCAAGGCGCACGCGGTCCAGTTGGATCGCGCTCGGGATGAGATCGAGGCGGCCGGCGCACGGCTCGTGCTGATCGGGCAGGCCACCCCGTCTCACGCGGCGCACTTCCGCCGCCGCCAGGGGATCGAGCTGTCCGTGCTCGCCGACTCCGAGCGCGAGAGCTACGAGGCCGCGGGAGCCAAGGTCGCGACCACGTCAGAGCTCGTGGGGCCCAAGATGATCGCCAAGGGCGCGCTGAACACCGTGCGCCACCGCGCGGTCCAGACTCGCCCGATCGGCCACCCCGCGCAGCTCGGGGGCGCGCTGCTCATCCGCCCAGGCGGCGAGGTCGTCTGGTCGCACATGTCGCAGGACGCCAGCGACAACGCGTCGCCCGAGGAGATCCTGGCGGCCCTCCGCGCGCTCAAGTAGACGCCCCAGACCGGCCTGGCTGCGACGCTGACACCATCCAACGTGACACCAAATAGTGTTATCCTCCTCGCCCATGTCCGCACAGCAGACCCTCGGCGAACGCGGCATGGCCGCCGGCCTGAGAGCGCTCAACCGCTTCGCCTCCTCTTCCGTGGTCGACCGCCTAGGCCTGCGCGAGCCGGCCGAGCGCTTCCTGCACGAGGCCGCCAAGACCACCATGCGCACGGCGGCCAACGCCGGCCGGACCTTCAAAGCCACCCAGAACCTCGGGCGCCCGGCCCGCCAACCGCGCGCCGCCGACAGGGCCCTCTTCGACCTCACACCCACCGACGAGCAGCAGATGCTGCGCGAGTCGGTGCGGAGCTTCGCGCTCGAGAAGGTGCGCCCCGCCGCCGAGCACGCGGACGCACACGCCGCCGCGCCCGAAGAGCTGCTCAGCCAGGCCAACGAGCTCGGACTTTCGATGGTGGGAGTGCCCGAGGAACTGGGCGGAGCCCTCGAGGAGCGCTCGGCGGTTACCTCGGTGCTGATGGCGGAAGCGCTCGCCCAAGGAGACATGGGCTTCGCGGTCGCGTGTCTGGCGCCGGCGGGCGTCTCGACCGCGCTGAGCCTGTGGGGTGACGGCGACCAGCAGGCCACCTATCTGCACGAGTTCGTCTCCGAGAACGTCCCTGCCGCTGCCGTCTGCGTGCTCGAGCCACACCCCCTGTTCGACCCCTTCAAGCTCAGGACCACCGCGCGCGCAGCGAACGACGGCTTCGTGCTGGAAGGAGCTAAGGCGCTCGTTCCCCGCGCCGCCGACGCCGAGCTTTTCATCGTCGCCGCGGAGCTCGTAGACCGAGGCCCGGCGCTGTTCATCGTCGAGTCCAAGACCCCCGGAGTCTCGATCCAAGCGGAACCGGCCATGGGGGTCCGCGCGGCCGCGACCGGGCGTGTGAGCTTCGAGCAGGTGGAGCTCCCGGCCGGGGCCCTGCTCGGAGAGGCCAGCCCCGAGGTGTTCGCCGAATGCGTGGCACTGGGCCGGCTCGGGTGGTGCGCGCTCGCCGTCGGCACGGGCAAGGCCGTGCTCGACTACGTGATCCGCTACGTGAACGAGCGCAAGGCCTTCGGCGAGCCCATCTCCCACCGCCAGGCGGTCGCCTTCACCGTCTCCAACATCGCGATCGAGCTCGAGGGGATGCGGCTGGCGACCTACCGCGCCGCCGCTCGCGCCGACCAGGGCAAGAGCTACCTGCGCGAGACCTCGCTCGCGCGCCGCCTGTGCGCGGAGCGCGGCATGGCGATCGGCTCAGACGGCGTCCAGCTGCTCGGCGGCCACGGCTACGTCAAGGAGCACCCCGTAGAACGCTGGTACCGCGACCTGCGCGCCGCCGGCCTGATGGAGGGCGCACTGGTTCCATGATCAACCTCGAGACGCCAAAGAAGTTCGACTTCCTCATAAACCAGGCCCACCTGGTCGCCGTCGAGGTCTTCCGCGCCAACTCGCGCAAGTACGACCTCGCCGAGCACAGCTACCCGAAGGAGCTCGACATGCTGGCGGCGGCGATGGAGGGCATGGCCGAGTCGGGTGCCCTCGGTGGTGCCGGCGCAGCCACGGTCGGCGGTGGCAATGGTGCGTCGGTGCAGTCAAGCGACGGGACCGGCAACCGCAACGGCTCCAACATGGCCAGCCTGCTCGGGCTGACCGAGCTCTGCTGGGGCGATGTCGGGCTGCTGCTGACGATGCCCAGGCAGGGACTCGGACAGGCAGCGATCGCCGCCGTCGCCAACGAGGAGCAGCTCAAGCGCTTCGGCGGTAAGTGGGCGGCGATGGCGATCACAGAGCCCGAGGCGGGCTCCGACTCGGCCGCGATCCGCACCACCGCGAGGCTCGAAGGCGACGAGTACGTGCTCGACGGCGAGAAGATCTTCGTCACCTCGGGCGACCGTGCCGAGCTGATCGTCGTCTGGGCCACGCTCGACGCCACCAAGGGGCGCGCCGCGATCAAGTCGTTCGTTGTCGAGCGCGACAACCCCGGGCTAAAGCTCGACCGCCTCGAGCACAAGCTGGGGATTCGTGCCTCCGACACGGCCAACTTCGTCCTGAGCGACTGCCGCGTGCCCAAGGACAACCTGCTGGGCAGCCCCGAGATCGAGCCCAAGCGGGGCTTCTCGGGCGTGATGCAGACCTTCGACAACACGCGTCCACTGGTGGCAGGAATGGCCATCGGCGTCGCGCGGGCGTGCCTCGAGCGCACGCGCGAGGTCCTCGAGCAGGCCCGGATCGAGGTCGACTACAACGCCCCTCCCCACGCCCAGAGCGCCGCGGCGTCGGAATTCATCGCGATGGAGTCCGACTGGGAGGCGGCACGGCTGCTCACCCTCCAGGCGGCGTGGATGGCGGACAACCGCAAGCCCAACTCGCTGCAGGCGTCGATGGCCAAGGCCAAGGCCGGCAGGACCGGTACCGACATCGCGCTTCGGTGTGTGGCGCTGTGCGGCAGCGTCGGCTACGGCGAGGGCGAACTGCTCGAGAAGTGGGCGCGCGACGTCAAGATCCTCGACATCTTCGAGGGCACCCAGCAGATCCAGCTCCTGATCGTGGCGCGGCTGCTGCTCCAGAAGACCTCGGCCGAACTGAAATAGTCTGTCCCGGTCGGCGCATGCGCCGACCGGCCGGCCGGAACATGTTCCGGCCGGGGCTGGCGCACATGTGCGCCAGCCTTAAGAGCGTAGGAGACAGACGATGGGATACAAACCGCCCGACAACTACCTGGAGCGCTACGCGGACCTCCTGGTCAACTTCGCGCTCGGGGGCGGCGAGGGGATCAAGCGCGGAGATGTGGTGGTCGTGCGCGGGCCCGACAGCGCCAAGCCGTTGTATGCCGAGGCGTGCCGCGCGGTGTGGCGCGCGGGCGGGAACGTGATCGCCGACTACGCGCCTGACAACGACCCCAACTTCAACTTGACGCGTGACTTCTACGAGCTCGCGGGCGAGGAGCAGCTGGCGTTCTTCGCCGAGAAGTACTGGCGCGGGCTGACTGAGCAGGCCGACCACCTGCTCTATCTCCGCGCCGTGGCCGATCCGCACGCATTGCGCGATGTCGAGCCGGCGAAGATCTTCGCCCGTCAGAGCGCGCACGCACCGTTGGTGCAGTGGCAGACCGCCAAGGAGAGCGAGGGGCGCTTCACCTGGACGATCGGCGCTTACGCCACTGAGGGGATGGCCGCCGAGGCGGGGCTCTCGCTCGAGGACTACTGGGATCAGATCATCAAGGCTTGCTTCCTCGACCATTCCGATCCCAAGGCGAGGTGGCGGCAGGTGGAGACCGAGATTGGCCGCTACACCAAAGCCTTGAACGCCCTGCCAATCGATCGTCTGCACGTGGAGGGCCAGGATGTCGACCTCAGGATCACGCTCGGCGAGGACCGGCGCTGGATCGGCGGCGGCGGGCGCAACATCCCGAGCTTCGAGATCTTCACCAGCCCGGACTGGCGTGGCACCGAGGGGTGGATCCGTTTCAGCGAGCCGCTGTACCAACACGGGACACTGATCACCGGCATAGAGCTCGCGTTCCACGAGGGGTTGGTCACGCGCGCCACGGCCGAGCAAAGCGAGGAGCTGCTCGTGGAGATGCTCGCGACCGAGAACGCGAACCGCATCGGCGAGTTCTCGCTCACCGACTCACGCCTTTCCCCGATCACGCGGTCCATGGCGGACACCCTCTTCGACGAGAACGTCGGCGGTCCGTTCGGTAACACCCACATCGCGGTGGGTAAATCGATCCAGAACTGCTACGCCGGGGATCCCGGCGAGGTGTCCGCCGAGGAGTGGAAGCGACTGGGCTTCAACGATTCCGTCGTGCACTGCGACATCGTCTCGACCACGGATCGGCAGGTGATGGCCGTGATGCGCGACGGCACGGAGCGGACGATCTACGCCGGCGGCGAGTTTGACCTCGAGACGTGATCAGCATCTGAGACCACGCGGAAGCCGATACCGGCCGCCTCGAGCCGGCGCTGGAGATGCTCACCCATCGCGACCGCCGGGGTGAGCTGGCCCGCGCGTTCGGGCAGCTCGTCCTCGGCGAGCGAGAGCGCCGACTCCGAGAGCATCTTGGCGGTCTCCGTGTAGCCCGGGTCGCCGCCCGAGACTTCCGTCACGACCCGTCTCCCTCCTCCCTCGCCGACAAACTTCACCGAAAACCAGGTCCGTTCCCGGCGCTCGGGCGAGGGGCCTTCGCCGGCGGGCTTCAGCTTGAGTAGCAGATCTCGGGTGGGCGGCAGCTGGGCGAGCACGATTGCCGCTCCCCCACCCGCGGCTATCTGAGCGAGCGTCGAAACGTGCTTCGAGACGAAGTAGTGAGAGTACGAGAAGTCGGGCCCGTAGCGCTCGAGCCCCCGCGCCGAGCGCAGCACCACCTGGGGGTCGATCGAGGGCATGGGTACTACCCAGCCGCCCGCGAGCGAGTCGCGGCGGGGCCTCCCGAGCACTCCCTTTATGCGCCGATCCGCAGGCCGGTGCTCGCGCCGCCGGCGCTCGGAGGCCGCCTGCGCGGCCTGACGCAAACGGGAGAAAGCGGTAATCGTCGTCGAGTAGGTGCCGCCCGAGAAGGCCCCGTTCGTGCGCACGAAGCCCGAGATCGTGATCGGGACCTGCTCGGGGAGCTGGCCGACGGTGAATAACACCCCGAGGTCGTGGGGGATCGAGTCAAACCCGCAGCAATGGACGATCCGGGCGCCCGTCTGGACCGCCTGCTCCTGGTGGAGCAACCACATGCGGTCGACGAACTCGGGCTCGCCCGTGAGATCGACGTAGTCTGTGCCCGCCGCCGCGCAGGCCGCGACCACGGCCTCGCCGTAGTTGATGTACGGGCCGACGGTCGTGATCAAGACGCGCGTCGAGGACGCGAGCTCTCGCAAGGACGCAGGGTCGTTGACGTCCGCATCGATCAGGGGCACATCGGAACCGAGCTTCTCCCTGAACGCTTCGAGCTTCGATCGGTTGCGGCCCGCGAGCGCGAGCCGGGTGGTCCCGTCCGTGCGGCCGACGAGGTACTCGGCGGTCAGCTCACCGGTGTAGCCGGTGGCCCCGAAGACGACGATGTCGTGCTCGCGGTCAGTAGAGCTCAATCTTCCTCGACCTCCCGGGCGGCCTGAAGTGCCTCCTCGGGGCTCCGGCCCGCCTTGGCCGCTAGCCAGCAGGCCACCGGCGCGGCCAAGCGTTGGGAGGCGTGGCCGGCCTCTGCCGCCAGATCGAGCAGGGTCGAGAACTCGGCGGTCGTGGGAGGGTCGACGTCGAGCCTTGCGGCGTACGCCGCGAGCCATTCCTTTGCGTTCACGTGGTTCTCCTCGTAGGTACGGCGGCACCGAGGGGCGTCACTGGCGGATGGCTGGCGAGGACGCAGCGAGCGTGGCGTACCTGGAAGGTACGCGAGCGAGCGAGGACGAAGGCAGCGGCCATCAGAGACGGCTCGAATGTCGTCGTATCTGCGAGGAGGGCCACTGCGGTGGTGACTCTATCGCTGGCAGACTGCCGCCGAACCGTGAAACCAGGAGGCTGAGATGACAGTTCTCGACGACAAGGTCGCGATCGTGACCGGCTCGGCGCGGGGCATAGGCCGCGCGACCGCGGAGCTCTTGTGCGAGCAGGGCGCCAGCGTCTTGATCAATGACCTGGACGACGACCTCGCCGAGCAGGCCGCCGCCGAGATCCCGGGCGAGACGCTGGCCTTCGCCGGCGACCTCACTAAGCCCGAAACACCCGAGCGGCTCGTCGAAGCCGTGATCGACCGCTGGGGCAAGGTGGACATCCTCGTAAACAACGCCGGCTACACGCTCGACGCCCCTATCCACAAGATGTCCGACGAATGGTTTCAGCGCATGCTCGATATCCACTCGGTCGTGCCCTTCCGCATGTGCCGCGCCGTCGCTCCCTACATGCGCGAGCCCGCCAAGCGCGAGCGCGAGGAAGGTCGCGAGGTCTTCCGCAAGATCGTCAACGTCTCATCGGTATCGGGGACGATGGGCAACGCCGCCCAAGCCAACTATGCCTCGGGCAAGTCGGCGGTGGTGGGGCTTACAAAGTCGCTCGCCAAGGAATGGGGCCAGTTCAGGATCAACGTCAACGCCGTCGCATTCGGGTACATCGAGACGCGCCTGACCGCCGCCAAGAGCGAGGAGAACGTCACCGAGATCGCGGGCGAGCGGGTGCAGCTGGGCATCCCGGAGCAGCTGCGGCAGATGGTGACGATGCTGATCCCGCTAGGGCGCGCGGGGACGCCGCGGGAGGCAGCCGGTGGAGTCTTCTTCCTCTGCTCGCCGTGGTCGAACTACGTCACCGGTCAGGTGCTCAACATCACCGGCGGCCACTTCAGCGGGATGACGAGCTGAGGCCGTTAAGGTTGGGCTGCAGATATCCAGAGAAAGGCATGGGGAATGGCCACAATCACTGAGCAGCAGGCGACGAACGGCAAGCGGGAATCCGATTCGATCGAGGTCTTGAATCCGGCCACGGGGCAGGTGGTCACGACGCTCGAGGCGTGTACGCCGGAACGGCTGGCCGAGATGGCGGCGCGTGCCCGCCGGGCCCAGCCTGAGTGGGAGGCCCTCGGCTTCGATGGGCGCGGGAAGATCCTGCGCCGGGCCCAGAAGTGGATCCTCGACAACGCGGAGCGCGTGATCGACACCGTCGTCTCCGAGACCGGCAAGACGCGCGAGGACGTGACGCTCGAGCTGAGCCTCACCGCGATGGGGTTCGGCTTTTGGGCCAAGAAGGCCCCCAAGTACCTAGCCGACGAACGGGTCAGGACCGGATCGCCGTTCCTGCTCGGGCGCAAAGTCATCGTTCGCTACGAGCCCGTGGGGCTCGCGGGCGTCATCGGCCCGTGGAACTACCCGCTCGTCAACAACATCGGAGACGCCATGCCCGCGCTCGCGGCCGGCAATGCGGTGATCCTCAAGCCCTCGAGCGTGACCCCGCTGAGCTCGCTGCTGATGGAGGAGTGCCTGCACGCGTGCGGCATCCCCGACGGCGTGTTCCAGGTCGCGGTGGGTCGCGGCCCCCTCGGTGAGGACCTCATCGACCTCGTCGACTTCATCATGTTCACGGGCTCGACCGACACGGGCCGGCGCGTGATGCAGCGGGCCTCACAGACGCTCACTCCGGTCTCGCTCGAGCTCGGCGGCAAGGACCCGATGATTGTGCTGCGAGACGCTGACGTCGAACGCGCCGCCAACGTCGCTGTCTTTTGGTCGATGCAGAACGCCGGGCAGACGTGCATCTCGGTCGAGCGGGTCTACGTCGAGGAACCGATCTACGACGATTTCGTGCGGCGGGTGGCGGAGAAGACCGCGGGTCTGCGCCAGGGCGTGCCCACCGAGTTCGGCTCGGTCGAGGTCGGTTCGTTCATCAACCCGCCGCAGGCGGAGATCGTCGAGGCGCACGTCAAAGACGCCGTCGCGAAGGGCGCACGGGTGCTCTCGGGTGGCCATCGCGTCCGCGGCGAGGGCTCGTTCTTCGAACCCACCGTCCTTGCCGACGTCGACCACACGATGGCGTGCATGACCGAGGAGACCTTCGGGCCAACGCTTCCGGTCATGAAGGTCGCCGACGCCGAGGAGGCGATCCGGATGGCCAACGACTCCCCGTACGGCCTCCAGGCCTCGGTCTTCACTCGGGACATCGCCCGCGGCGAGGCCGTCGCCCGCAGGGTCCAGTCGGGAGCCGTCGTGGTCAACGATGCCGGTGCAAACTACTCGGCGCTGGAGGCACCCATGGGCGGCTGGAAGAGCTCGGGAATTGGGGTCCGCCACGGCCCTGAGGGCATCCGCAAGTACACCCGCCGCCAGACGATCGTGCTGACCCGCTTCGCGCCCAAGAAGGACCTCTACATGTTTCCCTACAGCCGGATGCGCAGCGAGCTGCTGCTCAAGGGCGTCAAGCTGCTGTACGGCCGCGGGGGGCGGGACTAGCCGCTCGTCTTCCACTTCACCCCCTGGTTCGAGGCGGCCGCGGTTGCCACATCCCGTGGATAGTGGCGTCGGGCGATATAAGGAAGACCAGCCCGGCGCGAACAGCGTCACCAGCATCACCAGGAAGGTGAGCTCGAGCCCCGTCCCGATCGCGGGTGAGACAGCCGCCCGGGTGCGTGCCGACCGGCGCCTGCGCCGGCACGAAGCCCGCGATCAGGCTGGACAACCCGCCGAAAGTGACGGGCGCAATCGCCTGCGCCAGCGAGCGCAGGAACGTGCGCGTGCTCTCCGCGCGCCCCCACAGCCCCGCCGCCATGATGTCGAGCCTCGCGGCGTCGAGCGGGGGGTTGGCCGCCATGAATAGCGCCGCGCCGCCGATGTCGAACCACACGGCGGGGACGAGGCTCGAGCCGACGATTCCCGGCACCAGCACCACGCCGCCGCCAGATAACACGCCGCCGGCATCGATACGCGGGCCGTCATCACTCCGTGGTGAAGCAGCGCGTCGGTCAGCCTGCCCGGAGACGAGCGTGCCCACCAGCGCCCCGATCACCAGCCCCAGCAGCACCAGCTCGGCGGTCGCCTGGCCGACGTTGTAATGGCCGCGGATGAACAGCAGCGCGAATGTCTGCAGGCCCGAGAAGAAGAAGTAACCGAGCGCGGAGGAGATGATCATCAGCACGTTGCTGGGGACCGCGAGGATGTACCTGGTGGAGCGGATGAGCCCCATCGTCGCGCGGGTCCTCCTCCAGGACCATGTGCGGGTCGGGCTCGACGCCCTGTCGCTCCGCCGCCTCGCCGCGCCAGCTCACCCTCGCGCGCAGCCCCGGGCTCCTCCCACTCCCAGTCGAGCTTGATCGAGGCCTCGTCGACGGCCTTGTGCAGGTCCTCCACCCCCGGCTCGAGGTGGCTCTGGCCGCCGCGTAGCGGCTCGGGCACGGTCCGCCACAGCGTGCGGGCCAAAAAGAACCCCGGGATCGCCAGCAGCACGAACGCCGCCCGCCACGAGATCGCGCTGGCGACCGTGCCCGAGACGATGAACCCCACCGCTGTGCCCGCCACCTCGCCGCCGAGGATGTACGCGTACACGCGCGCGCGCTCGCGGGCGGGGAAGTAGTCGCCCGTCAGCGAGGCGATCGCCGGGCCGGCGGTGGCGGTGACCGCACCCAGCGCCAGCCGGGTTATGAGCAAGCGTCTCGTAGCTGCCCGCGAAGGCGCTCGCGAGCGAGGCGACGCTCCACAGCACGATGCTGGCCGAGAGCATCGGCATCCGCTTGAACCGGTCCACGAGCAAGCCGACGGGGATCACGAACAGCGCCCCGACCAGCAGCGAGACCGTGCTCAGCAGCCCGATCTCGGTGATGCTGATGCGCAGAGACTGCTTGGAGCTGCGGCGCCACCGCGCCCACGGTGGCGGCGTCCGCGCCGCTCAACGCGAGCACCAGCCCGAACAACGCCACCACGCGCGTGCGCGCCGGCCCGCCGACCATCTGAACGACCTGCCCGCGCAGCGCCCTGCCGATCCAGCGGGCGGCCGCTGCGGAGGCTGTTTACCAATGCCCCCAACTCGCTCACTCCGCCGACACGGTCTCGCTCAGCCTCTGCGGCGCGCTCTTCGCGGTAGCGCGGTTGCTGCGCTTTGATCGGCTCCTTGTCCGGACCCGGTTCGGGGCGGGACGCGCTCACGGTTGAAGGCTAGATACCTGAGAGCTCGGCCACGCGGTCGCGGTGCCAGCGGGCGTCCCCGAACGCATGTCCGTTGGCCTTGGCCCGCTTGAGGAAGAAGTGCAGGTCGTGCTCCCAGGTAAAGCCGATGCCGCCGTAGACCTGGAGGGCCGAGGCGGTGACGCGGAATCCGGCGTCGCTCGCGTAGGCCTTGGCCATCGAGGCCGCCCGTGCCGCCACCCTCGGATCGTGATCGAGCGCCCAACCCGCCCAATAGCAAAGAGAACGCGCCCCTTCGACCTCGAGCAGCATCTGCGCGCAGCGATGGGAGACCGCCTGGTAGGAGCCGATCGGACGACCGAACTGCTTGCGGTCCTTGGCGTAGGCGACCGCCATCTCCATCGCGCGCTGTGCGACGCCCACGTTCTCGGCGGCGAGCGCGGTCACGATCGTGGCGTAGGCCGTGGCTGATCCGGTCGCGATCCCGGAGCTCGCAGCTCCTCGGCTGCGGCACCGGTCAGATCGACTGTGTAGAGCTTGCGGGTGGGATCGAGCGACGCGTTGAGGGCGTGATGTCCGACGCCGGGATCGTCGGTCTCGACGAGGAAATGGCGGCCGTCGGCGCCGGCGACGATCATGAGCTGCGCGCTCGCGGCGTCCGGCACCGCGATCTTCCTCCCCGACATGCGGCCGTCAACCGGCTCGAGCTCGGAGCCATCGGGGCCCGCCCGAGCGCTCCTCCCAGACCGCAACGGCCCCTCTCGTCGCCGGCCGCCAGCCGCGGCAGCCAGTCTGTCCGCTGTTCGGGAGTGCCCGCAGCGACCAGCAGCAACGCAGCGGCGACGTCGAGAGCAGCGGGTCGGCGCCAGGGCGTATCCGATCTCCTCTTCGATCACGACGAGCTCGACCGCGCCAAGTCCGAGGCCGCCGTCATCCTCGGGCACGACCACGCCCGGCCAGCCGAGCTGGCTCAGCTCCTGCCACTGCTCGTCGGTGAAGCCGCGCTCATCGGCGGCCAGCTCGCGCACCGTCTCGAGGCGGTAGCGCGAGGCCAGCAACTCGCGCGCCGTCCGCTTGATCGAGCGTTGATCGTCGGTGAGCTCGAAGTTCATGTCTCGCTGGGTATCCTGCTCCTGGCGGCCATCACCGCATCCGCGGCAGGCCAAGCACGCGCTCGGCCACGATGTTCTTGAGGATCTCGGTGGTGCCGCCTTCGATGGAGTTGGCGCGCGCGCGCAGGAAACGGTACGTCCAGTCTTGATCGCCCCCGCCCTCGCCATCGCCCTCGATGGTCAGCGCGCGCACCCCGGAGACCTCCATGGCGAGCTCGGTGAGCGCCTGGTTGACCTCGGACCAATGCCACTTGCCGAGCGAGCCCTCGGGGCCGGGCACGCCGCCGTGCATCGTCGCGCTGAGGCCTCCTGTACGCATTCAGCCGCAGGACCTCCGACTCGATCATCAGCTGCGCGAGGCGCTGCCGCACAAGGGGATCGTCGCCGGCGGCCCGCCGTCCGCGGCCGGGCGTGCGTCCTGGCATGCTCGACCAACTCGCTGATCGCGATCTGGACCGAGACCTGAAGACCGAAGGCCAGCGTCGCTCGCTCGTGCATGAGCGTGGTGATCGCGACCGCCCATCCGTTGCCTTCGCCGCCGATGATGTTCTCGTCGGGGACGCGCGCCTCCTCGATGAAGAGCTCGTTGAACTCGGCCTCGCCCGGTGATCTGCCGCAGCGGTCGGACTTGGACGCCGTCCTGCTCCATGTCCATGAGGAAGTAGGTCAGGCCCTTGTGGCGGGGAGCGTCGGTGTCCGTGCGGGCAAGCAACATGCACCACTTGGCGTGCTGCGCATAGGTCGTCCAGACCTTCTGACCGCTGACGGCCCACCCACCGCCGTTCGCGGGCCGCGCGCGTCTTCAGCGACGCCAGGTCGGAGCCCGACTCGGGCTCCGAGAACCCCTGACACCAGATCTCATCGGCAGAGAGGATCGGCGGTAGGTAGCGCTGCCGCTGCTCCTCGGTGCCGTGGGCGATCACGGTCGGGCCGCCCATGGCGAGTCCGAGCACGTTTGCGACCTGGGGCATCCGCGCGCGCACGATCTCCTCGTTGAATATCGCCTGCTCGATCAGGCTGGCTCCGCGGCCGCCGTAGCTCTCGGGCCACGAGATGCCGGCCCAGCCGGCCTCGTGCAGCCGCCGCTGCCAGGAGCGGCGGAACTCAAACGAGCCCCGCTCGTCGCGGGGCGGCGTTCCTGGGTGGTTGGCCTGCAGCCACGCGCGAAGCTCGTCGCGGAAGGCTTCCTCGGACGGTGAGAGCGTCAGGTCCACGGACGGGAGCGTACAGCGAGCCCATCGATCGCCGGCGCGGCGCGCCCGGCGCGACAGGCGGCGGGCGCTAGCCTCGGCGACATGCTCGACGACCCGCCAGTCTCGCCTCTGTCTTCCGCAGGGCGCCCCCGGCAGCCGGCTGCCGGGCCCCTACCCGGTCGGCGCCTACGCGGCCCAGCTCAAGGCGCGGCTGCGGCAGTTCGCCCGCGTACAGTTGGTCGGCGAGCTGTGGAGGCTGCGGCGCAGCCGCGCGCGGGTCTACTTCGAGTTGCGCGACGCCCACGGAGCGCTGCCGTGCTCGATGTGGCTCGATGACTTCGAGCGCCTGGGCCTGCGCCGTGTCCGACGGCGTGCGCGTCGTGGTCGGAGGCGGTTGCGACTATTACCCCGGCAGCGCCTCCTCCTCGCCCTCGTTCAGCTTCGCCGTCTCCGAGCTGCGGATCGCCGGCGAGGGCGACCTGCTCGCGGCGCTCCAGCGGCTGCGCGTAAAGCTCGCCGCCGAGGGGCTCTTCGAGCCGCAGAAGCGCCTCGAGCGACCGCTGCTTCCTCGCACGATCGGGGTCGTCACGGGCGAGCGGGGGAAGGCCCGCGACGACCTGCTCGCCGGGCTGCCCGCCGCGGATGGGCAGGACGGCTCGTGTGGGCGTTCGCCCCTGTTCAGGACCGCCACGCCGCGCCGCAGATCGCGGCCGCGCTGCGGGAGCTCGCGGCGCTCCCAGAGTGGAGATCGTGATCGTCGCGCGCGGAGGCGGTTCGCTCGCCGATCTGTTCGCGTTCTGCGACGAGACGCTGTGCCGCACCGTGGCGCTGCTGCGCGTGCCGGTGATCTCGTCGGTCGGCCACCACACGGATCGGACGCTGATCGACGACGTGGCCGCCGTATGCTGCTCCACACCCGACGCACGCGGCCGAGGCGGCCGTCCCAATCGACGTGCGCGACGCCAGTGAGCAGCTCGTGGCACACGCCCACCGCCTGCAGCGACACGGCCGGCGCGCGCTGCTCGGTCCGCGCGCAGCTACTGGTGGCGCTCTCCCGCCGGCCGGCCCAGCACGTGGAGCGCCACCGCGGCCGGCTCCACCAGCTCGTCCGCGAGCTGCGCGCCGCGGGCCGCCGCTCCGCTCGAGGAACGTCGCAACCTCGGTGCAGTCCACCTGCTCGTGCTGAGCCGCTCGCGCGAGCGCGCGCTGCGCTCGCGATGGCGTTGGAGTCGCCGGCGGGAGCTCGAGCGGCTCGCGCTCGCCCTCGCCGCCCACGACCCGCAGCGCACCCTTGCCCGGGGCTACGCGCTGGTCGAGGATCGCTCTGGCGGGCCCGCTGACGTCCGCCGGCGCGGCCCGCGACGCCGGCGCGCTGCGCTCCGCTTCCACGACGGTCGGGTTCCCGCGCGGGTCGAAGACCAGCGAATCCGAGGCCGGCCAGCCGTGACCGTGGATGACCGAGGAGCGCACTTACGAGAGCGCCGTCTGCCCGGCTGGAGGAGATCATCCGGCGGCTCGATTCGGGCGACGCCGGGCTGCGCGAGACGCTCGAGCTGATCCGCGAGGGTCGCGAGCTGGTCGAGTACTGCGCCGGTGAGCTGGACGCCGTGAGCCAGGGACTCGAGGAGCTGCGGCTCGAGGAGCTGATCGCTGCCTGGAGCAGAGCGGGGTCCGGCAGGGCGGGCTACAGGGCTAGGCGTCCGCAGCTCTTTGGCCGTACGCGGAGGGCTCAATCGGACGAGTAGGCGAGGTCGGCGGTCGACACCTCGAGCACCCCCTCCATCTCGTCGAGCGCCGCCACCAGCGTCTCTACGCGCGGCTGGCCGCGCACCTCGAGCATCAGCGCGACCGCCGGAACGCCGTGGACCTCCGCTGCCAGGGCATCGGCTTGAGGTGCTGCCCGCTCACGACGAAGACCGCGAGGACGGCGTGAGCGGCGCTACCCAGCCAGACTGCCATCACTGCCTCGCGGCCTCCCTCGGCATCGGACCCCGCAGCCGGGATCGCCGGATTGCCGACAGCCCATCTCAGTCGATCGGTCGCGTACTGTACCCAGCGGCATGGTCGTTAACGGCTCGGTCCAGGAGCAAGATCAACCTCCCGTGCAGGGGAGGCCTCGGCATCGCCGGCGCAGGGGTAATTGCCTGCGGGCTGGCCGCGACCGCGGCGCGGGCCGGGGAGGTCGTGCTATGGGCTCGCTCCGACACCTCGGCCGATCGGGCGAGAGCGCGGGTGGAGAAGCTGTGCGCAAAGGAAACGGATGGTTTGGAGGCTCGGCGGGCAAGATCGAGGTCGTACGCGAATTCGACGCGCTCGCTGGGACGAGCTTCCTCGTCGAAGCCGTTGTCGAGCACCATCCCAGCAAGGCCGCGCTGCTCTCGGAGCTCTCCCGACATGCCCGCGATGGCGCGGTGCTCTCGACTACGACCTCCTCGCTCTCGATCAGCCGAGCTGGCGTGCGCCACGGGGGCGCCCGGAGCGGTTTCGTCGGGCTCCACGTCTTCAACCCCGTGACCAAGATGAAGCTCGTCGAGCTGGTCTTTCCGCCGCAAGCCGCGGCGCGATACCCGCTCCCGCGCTACTGGCCTTCTGCGAGGCGCTCGGCAAGACGCCGGTGGAGGTTCCCGACACATCCCGGGTTCGTCGTCAACCGGCTGCTGTTCCCCTATCTGTTCAGCGCGGTCGAGTTCATGTCGGAGACCGGCATGGCCCCCGAGGACATCGATCGCTGCATGACGCTTGGAGCCGGTCTGCCGATGGGACCCATCGCGCTCCTGGATTTCGTCGGCCTCGACGTCGCGGAGGCGATCGGCGACGCGATCGGCGCCGCGGTGCCGCCGGCGCTGCGTGCGCTCGTGGCGAGCGGCGACCTCGGCCGCAAATGCGGTCGGGGGTTTTTCTCCTACGACTGAGCCGGCGGCGCTCTTGCGGCCCGGGAGCCGCTCTCTCTACAGCTGCCAGACCCACTCTCGACCAGCTGCCAGACCCACGCTCGACCAGCTGCCAGACCCGCTCTCGACCAGCTGCCAGACCCACTCTCGACCAGCTGCCAGAGAGTTTAGGGCTCGTTCAGGTGCGGACCGCAGACTGCGACTCGCGACGTACCTCATAGCAGCACCTCCTCCCCAGAAGCAGAAGTCGGCCCGTGACCAGCGGGCCGGCTTCTCTCTTAAAGGGTCGACGCGCTTAGAGGACCTAGCTCCGGTTCAGCCAGTCGCGAGACTGGCGAGATGTCGAAGCCGGCCCGTAAGGGCCGGCTTCATCTCTCCTCTCAACCACCGGGAGGGCAGCAGCAGCTAAACCCGGCCGTTGTTGATGATGCGAAATGTAACGAAACTCCGAACGGCGCGCGGTCTGCTGTCGGAGCGCCTCGGCGCGTCGCCGAGGCCTGATGCGCACCGCCTCGATCCGGTTCTCGCGCACCGACTCCACCCGGATCGAATAGCCGTTGGCGGCGATCGTGTCGCCCCGCTTCGGCAGCCGGCCGAGCTCCGCGAAGACCAAGCCGCCGACCGAGTTGTATGCGTCGGTGTCGAGGGGCAGCGTCAGGCCATAGTCCTCGAGATCCGTGACGGCGACGTGGCCGCGCACGAACCAGTCGCCGTTGGCGAGCCGTCTGACAGCACCGCCGGCGGGGTCCGTTTCGTCTGAGATCTCCCCGACGACCTCCTCGATGATGTCCTCGATCGTCACGATTCCTGCGGTCCGCCCGTACTCGTCCACCACGATCGCGAGCTCCGTGCGCTCGCGTTGAAGGTCGGCGAGCAGATCATCCAACGGCTTGGTCTCCGGGATGATCGGGGCCGCCCGCACGCGGCTCGCGAAGCTCGCCTCGCCTCCCTCGGACATCATCAGCTTCACGAGCTGGTTGACGTGGATGATCCCCTTGACGCGGTCCTGGTTGTGGTCCTCGGTCACGAGGAGCCGGGAATGGCCGCTCGAGACGCACTGTCGCAGCGCGGCCGCCACGGTCTCGGATTCATCGACGGTCACCACGGCCGGAATCGGAGTCATGACCTGGCGAGCTTCCTGCTCGTGTAGGTGGAAGACGCCGGTGAGCATGTTCGCCTCGCCGGCTTCCAGCTGGCCGCCGGTCTGCGATTGGGCGATCAAGCGCTTGAGGTCGTCGGGCGTGCTCCCCTCCTGGTCGGCTTCTGGATCGACCCCGAGCATGCGCAGGATCGAATACGACGACGAGTTCAGAATGAAGATGAAGGGGACGAATAGGACGCGGAAGAACTGCAGCGGTCTCGCGATACGGCGCGCCAGCGTCCTCGGCGTGCTGGATCGTGTAGAGCTTCGGGACGATCTCGCCGACGATGCTCTGCGCGGTCGTGATCAGCAGCGTAGGCGATCACGACCGAGATCGACGATGGCAGCCCCGTGGCCGACCGCCCCACCGAGAACAGGCTCGAGTGCGTGCGCGATCGCGGGCTCGCCGAGGGCTCCGATCGCGATCGAGGCCATCGTGATGCCGACCTGGCAGGCGGCGATGTAGTCCCCGATGTTCGCCTCGCTGGTGGAGCGCCAGGCGAGCGCCGCGCGCACCCTCTTCCGACCAGCGCCTCGAGCCGGGCACGGCGTGAGCGCACCAACGCGTACTCCGCGATCACGAAGAACGCGTTGACGAGGACCAGGAGTCCCGTCAGGACGATGAACAGCGCCTTCACTGGCGCGTCTTCGGCACGCAGCCCCTCGCCCGAGTCGTGCTACTTCGGGATAAGTCGTCTTCGCTCATCAAGACCGACAGATCGCAACGGTAGCACCCAGCCCGGCCCTTCCCGCGCCCGTTTTGTGGCGCACGGGGATGTCACCGTCCCGCGCCCACTCGCTCGCGCGCGAGGTAGTCAGCCCAGCCCGTCGAGCCGCCGCGCCATCTCGAAGTCCATCTCGGTCAAACCGCCGGCGGGAATGATTCGTAAGCGAGAGACGAACCTTGTTCCAGCCGTGGAGGAGGATGTCGGGGTGATGGTTGGCCTCCTCGGCGGCCTCCGCCACCCGGTTGACAATGCCATCGCCGCGGCGAAGTCATCGAATTTCCACTCCCGCACGATCTCATTGCCCTCTCGCGTCCACCGGCTTCAATCGAGCAGATCGGCGATGTCACGATCATTCAAGAGCTCTGGCATAACGTTTCCCTCCTCGAACTCGGAACTACCCTCACCGTCGGAGACGATGGTCTCGCATAGCTTCCCCTCACCGACCTCAAACACACCTGATGCGCATCGTCAGTCTTGGTCCCCTCTGCCACCGAGATGCTCTTCGCCCTCGGTCTGGGCGATCGAGTCGTCGCAGTCACCCACGAATGCGACTACCCGCCGGCCGTGCGCGAGCTACCCAGGATCACCCGCGACGTCCTGCCGGCGGGACTCACCTCCGCCCAGATCGATGCCGCCGTCAAGGAGCGGACGCTGCGCGGAGAATCGATCTACGAGCTCGACGACGACGCGTTGCAGGCGCTCGAGCCCGACCTGATCGTCACCCAGGCACTATGCACGGTCTGCGCGGTCTCCTATGACGACGTGCGCGCGCTCGCGGAGACGCTCGAAAGTCCCCCGCGGGTGATCTCGCTGGACCCGCAGACCGTCGGCGAGGTGCTGGGCGACGCTCGCACGCTGGCGGACGCGACAGGACGCGCGACGCCGCGGCCGAGCTTGTGCGTGACGCGGCCGGTCGGATCGACCACGTCAGGCTGCGGTCCGGCGCCATCGCCGCCCGCGGGGCGGCGCTCGAGTGGCTCGATCCGCCGTACGCCGCCGGACACTGGGTTCCCCAGCTGATCGAGTTCGCGGGCGGCGAAGACGTGCTGGGATTCGCCGGGGAGCGCTCCGAGGAGCGAGCCTGGGGCGAGCTCATCGCCGCAACCCCGACATCGTGGTCGTGATGCCGTGCGGCTTCGACGCCGAGATCGCGCATCGGGAGGCTGAGATGCACCGCGAGCAGCTCGCGGAGGTCGGAGCCGGCGAGGTCGTCGCAGTAGACGCCGCAGCACATCTTCTCCCGACCTGGGCCGCGCATCGTCGAGGGGCTCGAACTGCTCGCGCACATCATCCATCCCGAGCTCTTCCCGGAGAGCCCGGCGAGGTGCTGACGGTCGAGGTGTGAGGCCGGCCGGCGCGCTGCTGAGCCGAAATGTGAGCGCGGCCGGGTTCTGAGGCGGCCCCGGTTCCCCGAGGCGAGCGAGTCTCTTAGCCGCTAGATGACGATGCCGTTCGGGGTGAGCCCGGTCCCGCCGGCGACGGCGAGCGCTGCCACGACGCTCGCCACGCGCCACGAGCGCACAGCCCGCCAGGGCGACCGCGGACAGCCGTCGGTGCTGCGAGAACTGGACGATCAACCAGCCGCTGATCAAGCCGCCGACGAAGCCTCCGAGGTGTCCCCCGATCGAGATGTTCCTGACCGCGAGCGAGAACACGATGTTGATCACCAGGATCGCCCCGAGGCCGCTACGCCAGATCGAAATGCCGCGGTCGTTTGCGACCACCATCAGCGCGCCGAGCAGGCCGAACAAGGCTCCCGACGCACCCAGCGTGGGAACGTCAGGCTGGAAGAGCAGCGCCCCGAATGACCCCGCCAAGTAGCGAGACGAAGTAAACGACGGCGAAGTTCAAGCGTCCAACGCCTGCTCGAGCTGGGGGCCGATGATCCACAGGAAGATCATGTTGAAGAGGATGTGGAGCAAGCCGTCGTGCAGAAAGCCGCTGGTGACCAAGCGCCAGTACTGGTCTGGTGGATGATCACTGGGCCGTACAGAACGCCATCGTTGACCGACGACCCCGGTGCTCCCACTGACCAACTGACCGCCCGTCAGAAACTCCGCAACGAACACGATCACGTTGATCGCGATCAGCACCATCGTCGCCGACGGCCCGGCCGGCAGCGAGCGAACCGTCTTGACGCGAGTCCGCTGGCGGGAGCATGCGGGGCAGCGCATGCCCACCGGCGTCGGGGTCATGCAGTCTGGACATATCGCCCTGCCGCACGACGAGCAAGCGACACCGGTTTCACGGTCTGGATGGCGATAGCAGACTGCCATGCCGAGGCCACGGTAGCAGCGGGCCACAGCCGCCCCTGGAGGGTCCGTCGCTAGCCGCCGGGCAGGATCCGGCGCGACTCCTCGGCGATGTCGTGCAGGGTACGCCCGGCCAGATCGAAGACGTTGGACGAGCGCTGTCGACGGTTACCGTGGCGCCGACGCACGCGCAGCGCCACGACCGCGGTCCCGGCCGTAGCAGTGACCACCACCGCCGCCGCCGGCCTCACCCAGTTGCGCGGGTCGCGCATCGCAGCGAGCTCCCAGGAATCGAGCTCCTCTTGGGCCAGCTCAGCCAGGCTCACGAGCGTTTGCTCAAGTCGCACCGCGAGATCGGCAGGCGGATCCACCGGCGCCAGCGCCTCCCGCAGTAGCGATTCGAAGTTGGGCGCCTCCATGCTCACTCCGGTGCCTCTCCATTGCGTGAATTGCCGCCAACCTCCTCCGCCACGGTGACGCCGTCTTTACCGCTGTTCTCCGCGACTATGCCCTCGAGCTGGCGTATCGCGCGGTGCAGCAGAACCTTGGTCGCACCGTCGGTGCGGCCGAGGGCCCGCGCGATCTCGCGGTTGTCCATGCCGAGCGCGAAGCGCATGACCAGCGCTTCGCGGCGATCGTCAGCGAGTTGTTGGACGCCGGCGAGGATCAACTTCAGCTCCTCTCGCCCCTCGACGAGCGATTCCGTCGTGTGAGGCGCCGAGATGACCGCGGCGTCCTCGATCGCCGCCTCGGGCTTTCGCGCGCGGTCGCGATAGAAGTTCGCGGCGAGGTTGTGAGCGATACGGATGAGCCAGGGGCGCAGCGGACGTCCGTTTGACTCCTTGAGCGCCCGCTCGAAGTGGCGGTAGGCCTGTAGGAAGGTCTGCTCGGTGAGGTCCTCGGCGTCGTGGTGGTTGCCGACGCGGTAGTAGCTGTACGAGTAGACGTCGCGCAGGTGGGTACGGTAAAGCTCTGTGAAGCGCGCGTCGAGATCGGCTTTGTTTTTGGGTTGAGGCGTGTCCACCGCACCGTGGAGCGTACCTCCGTCAGGCCGCGCCGACAGGCCACACGCGTGGCGCGGGTTCGAGTCTGGCCGAGCCCGCGAGCTCGACCCCACCTAACTCTGTCGCGGTCGAAGCCTCGAGGCCGGCGGTGCTGAAGGCGTCGAGCCGGATCGGCGGAGGTCCCCCGAGCCACTCCCACTGAAGCATCACGCACGGCCAGATGCGATCTGTCACCGCACTTGCAAGCGCCGGCGAAGGGTTCTCGAGCCGCGGAAAGCGCAGTGGCCGCCCTGCACGAATGCTGACCTTGTGCGGCCTGATCAGCCACCGTCGACGAACGGCCTCGGTGCCGACGACGGCCACCGGCACCACCGGCGAGCCCGTCTCAAGCACGAGCCTCCCCACCCCACGCTTGGGCGTGCCGAGCGCGCCGGGGCGGGTGCGGGTGCCCTCGGGGAAGATCAGCACGATGTCGCCGCGAGCGAGGAGCGACTTGGCGGTCGAGATCATCTCGGCGTCGCCTGCCCCGCGATTCACGGGGAAGGCACCTAGAGCCCCAAGCAGCCACGCCAGCCACCGGTGCCCAAAGAGCTCCTTCTTGGCGACGTAGTACATCGGGCGCCCGGCCACGGTCGCGATCACGAACGGATCCAGGAAGCTCCGGTGGTTAGCACGCGACGATCACTGGCCCGGCCGAGGGGATGTGCTCGCGGCCGACCCGCCGCGTACGGAAGTAGGCCAGAAAGAACGGCTCCATGAACGGCGCGAACGAGCCAGTACACGACCGGGTTGACGCCGGTCTCGCGCGCCCGCGCTCCTGGAGCTCGCCGTTCAGTCATCGCGAACCGCTGCTCGTGACTCATCGCACACGGCCTACCCATCGCAGCAATGCCCGTTACAGTTGGGCGGTGGGCTACCTTTTCCGCGATCCCAGCGCTCGAGCCGCCACGTACGGCGAGAGGCGCCCTCTGCGGTGCACTCGCCGCCGCTGTCTGGGCGTTCGCTCAGCCGCTGGACAAGCTCGTCTTCAAGAGCTCCTACGACGACGTCGAGCTGATCGGCCGCGGGCTCACCCGGGGCGAGCTGTGGTATCCGCTGGGCTTCGCCGTCCACGTCCTCAACGGCGCTCTTTTCGGCGCGGTGTACGCGAATCTCGCCCCGTCGCTTCCCATGCCGCCCTTTACCCGAGGGCCGGCGCTCGCTCTCGCCGAGCATCTCGCCTTCTGGCCGCTTGGCGGCCTGAGCGACCGGCTGCACCCCGCTCGCGACGGCTCCCCACGCTCGCCGGCAATCGCAGCGCGTTCGGACAAGCGGCCTGGCGTCACCTGCTGTTCGGCATCCTGCTCGGGGAGCTCGATCGTGGCTCGAGGCAGCGTCAGAAACGACGTCGGCCGGACGCCGAGTCCCCTATTCGAGCAACGGGCGCGGCTCATTCGAAGACGCGATGCCCGCGCGGCCCACATCAGTTCGCTCCGGCCCGGTCTCGTCCGGACGGTTGGCCGAGTACCCGTTCTGAGCCGCCCAGCGGTGCCGGTCGGCCTACCATCACCGCCACGCGCCCGCCTAGCTCAACCGGTAGAGCACTTCACTTGTAATGAAGGGGTTGGGGGTTCGAGTCCCCCGGCGGGCTTGGGGATTTGGCGTTTTGTGTCCCGGATATGTCCCCAGAGCCGCGTATGATCGTGCGCGATGGCTGCGACGTTTCGGGAACCCACGGGACATGTCTTCCGGGTCGAGCGGCGGCGCGGCCCGGTCTGGTACGCCAAGTACCGGCTGCCCGACGGGCGGCAGGTTCAGAAGCGGGTCGGGCCCGCGTGGACCGATCGAGGTCGTCCCCCGGCGGGCTACTTAACCAAGCGAACTGCCGAGGCGTGGCTGCGATCGGTGCTCGAAGAAGCGCGACGAGGGACCCTGCCTGGGATGGTCCAGACCGGCGCAACGTTCGCCGATGCAGCCGCAGAGTGGCTCCGGTACATCGAGCAGGACCGTCTACGTAAGCCATCGACGGTGGCTGGCTACAAGGCCATCGTCCGCGGGCAGCTGATACCGGCGTTCGGCGAGCTGCCGCTGGAGTCAGTGACCACAGGGGTCATCGAAAGCTGGGTGGCCTCGATGGGACGGTCAGCCTCGACGCAGATCAAGGCGCTGGTGTTGCTGCACGGAATCTTCAAGCGTGCAAAGAAGGTCTGGGGGCTGACGGTGAATCCGGTAGCCGAGGTCGAGAAGCCGCCTTTGAGCCGCAGCGGTGACATCCAGGTCTTCTCGCCTGAGGAGGTGTGGGCGCTGGTGCGCGCGGCGTCTTCCGAGCAGGACGCGGCCGTGTACCTGGCGGCGGCCTTTACGGGGCTGCGCCGCGGCGAGCTTCTGGCGCTGCGCTGGCGCGACGTCGACTTCACCGGCTCGGTAATCCGGGTGCGGTCGAGCTATGCCAACGGCGTGCCCACGACGCCTAAGTCCGGCAAGGTGCGATCGGTGCCGATGGCACCGGATGTCGCCGAGGCTCTTGCTCGACTCGGGCAACGCCGACGATTCGTTGGCGACGAGGACCTCGTGTTCGTCGGTGAGTGGGGCGGCTACCTCGACGGCTCCGCGCTGCGCCGCCGCTACGACACCGCGCTGAAGCGCGCCGGCCTGCGCAAGCTGCGATTCCATGATCTCCGCCACACGTTCGGCACGCGCATGATCGGGAAGGTCGACATCCGGCGCCTCCAGGAGTGGATGGGCCACGCGAGCATCCAGACTACGATGCAGTACCTCCATTACGCGCCGCGGGAGGAGGATGCGCGGCTTGTGGCGGAGGCGTTCGAGCTCCCTGGAGTCGGCCCGGCTGAGCACACGGCTGGCCGGTGACTCCCGAGTTCATCGAGGGCTCCGATGACCGCCGTGTCGAGCTGACGAGCGAGCGCTGGGAGCACATCGTCGGTACGCACGGTGAACTCGCCGACCACCGAGAAGACGTGTACGTGCCGTGCGGCAGCCAGAGCTTCGGGTCCCGGGCCGCGAGCCTAACGAGGAATGGCTCCTAGTGGGCGGCATTGGACCCAGCCGTTGGCTCCAGGTCGTCGTAGCCTATGGTGAAGGGCGCGGATGGATCGTGACCGCATTCGCCCGTCGCTCACTGCCAAGACAGTCATGACCGTTCGCATCAGCGACATCACCTTCGACCGCGTCGATTACGACCGCGACGTCGACGTGCTCTACCTGCATGTTGGGGATCCCTCGACCGCAGTCGAGTTCGACGGGACGCCCGAAGGTCACCACGTGCGCTTCGATAAGTACGGCAATCTCGTCGGGATCACCCTCATCCACCCGAGATCGATTCTCGAGCAGGACGGCAAGATCACGATCACGATCCCCGAGCGCGTCGAAGTGGGTCATGAAGCCCTCGATGACGTCCTCGCGCCTGCATAGATCTGCTCATTCGGATCTCCGCCCACCCGGTTCGGCCAACTCTTCGCTCATCCGTCCCTGGACAAGCTGTCAAGTCATTGTCTGCCCGCGGATGCCGCTGACCCCGGGGCATACGAAGGGCGGGCCGGGGTCAGCGGCAGACGCGGGCGTTTGCAGGGGCTCTCGCAAAAGCGGTCTACAGGCAATTCGCTACTCCAACGCCCAAGTCTGGTCACGTAGACACTTTCGAGATGTCCCTTAATGTCTGGAAACGTCCTCGCCAGACTTGACGGACTGACTTCTTCTCCGGACCTCATTGGTAAACGGCGCCGGACGGCGGGCCTGTCACCTGAAGGGAGTCTCACGATGACCATCGTCATTACCGTCTTTGAACGTGGCTCATGAAGTTCTGTCTTTGAGTCGCAAAAACAGGTCCGTCACCGGCGAGCGGGTCGGTACCCGCTACGTCGCCGAGGCAGCAACGCGGCGGCCAGTGGGCGAGATCGACCGTTTGCATAGACATCAGCAGACGAGCGCTATGAGCAACCGGATCACCGAAATCTCAGCGAGCACTCCGGCGACGATCCGGTGCGCGCTCCCGGCGCGATCGCGTTGTGCGCCCGCCGCGAGAACTGGGTTTGGGACAGGCGTCGCAGAACGGCCGGTCCGGCACCGCTCGACTCGTTAGCGTCCCGCAAAGGTGCCGCTGCCCCAAATGCGCGGTCGTCAACCCGGCCGTCGCCATCCTGAAGTTGGAGGGTCTTGAGGCAGTCACGATGCGCCCAAGCACGCGCTGAATATCGGACTTCATCTCCAACTTGCTGATAGGGCATCCTCCCGGTTTCCGCGACGGCGAGATTCGTGCGGGTTTGAGCGCGCGGAGCATCGCGCGTGTCTCTCTCCACCTCTGGGTGGGACACACGGCCCACCCCCCGAGGGCGAGATCAACCCCGCGAACCGACCCTTAGGCCGATGAAATCCCTCTGCAGCGCGGTGAGGATGAGGCCATGTCATTTTCTAAAGACGTCATCCTGTCGTTGGCCATCCTTGGGGTGGTTTTAGAGTCGGATCTGGGTCGCAAGAAGGTTGGCTGGTTTCGGATCGCGCGTCCGGTCATCGTCGCGGTCGCGATCGTGCCGCTCTTTTTCAGCAGCCTGCCGACCTCGAATAACAATCTCGTTTTGCAGGGCGCCGGTGCACTGCTAGGCATGCTGCTTGGCCTGATCTCGGTTTCGCCGCCATTCGTGTCGGTCGGTGTCGACTCTGACTTTCGTGGCTGGCTGGCCCGTCGCCAAGGGAAGCCCGGAGCGCCAGCCGCGGTGACCCTTGCCGGCGCCGCGTACGCCACGATCTGGATCATGGCGACGCTTGCTCGCCTCGGCTTCGCGTATGGCTCACGGCACTGGTTTGGGCACGCACTCGGCGTGTTCATGGTCAAACACCAGCTCGCCTCTGACGCGTTGACCAACGCCCTCATCTTCCTGCCCCTTGGCATGGACGTGTTTCGCAGCGTCGGGCTGCTCTCACGAGGAGCATTCGCCTTGCGGCGCGGACGGCTCCAGGCGCGGATCGCACAGGCTCGATGAGTCGCTCGTCCAAGCTCGTCTCGGTGGTCATCGCGGATGATCAGCCGGTCATCCGCGATGCCCTGGTGGAGCTCCTCTCGCTGGTCGACGAGATCGTCGTGGTCGGCGTCGCCCAGGATGGCGCCGGCGCCGTCGCGTTGGCCGAAAGCTGCGACGTCGACGTCGTGCTCATGGACCTGCACATGCCGGGTACCGACGGCGTCGAGGCCACGGGCAGGCTCGCTGCCACTCGACCAGATACCGCCGTCATCGTCCTCACCACCTACGAGGACGATGAGGCTCTCGCCGCTGCGTGCGCAGCGGGCGCCAGCAGCTACCTGACTAAGGACGCGAGCACCCACGACATCCTCCGCGCCGTGCAGGCCGCCGGCGCAGACCACCCCGTCGCTGATCTCAACGCCGCACCGAACGACAAACTCTGAGCGCGGACAGGGCCGCTCCACGTCTGGCCCCCAGAGTCCCGTCGCGAGTCTCCGGAGGATTCAACACTGATCGTGGCCGACGCCAGCGCGACGCTCGGGCGCAAAATCGTCAACCAGCTCCTGAGCCGCGTCTCAGCAGACCGGATCGGAGTGAGTGTCCGTGATGTCGACGCCGCCACCGTCACTTGACCGCTTCAGTACGAGAGCGGCAGCGTTGGGGCACGTCCTGGGTGGGGCAGAGGCAAACGATTGTAAGCGCCTCCTGTGCCCGCGCTGCCGACAGCGTGGGCGCGCAGCCTACGCTGGATATCCGATCAGCTGGGCGTAGGCTTAAGACCCGGTGTCGGAGGCCCGTTCGCTCGTCGCTCGCGTCTATGACCTGATCAACGCCCGCCGGTTTGACGGGCTCGGGGAGGTGATGCACGCCGACGCCGCCCTGGTGCTCTCGGACGGCACGCGGCTGGAGGGCCTGGCCGCCGTCGCCGATTACTCTGCCGCGCTGGGGCGAGCTGTTCCGGACGTGCGTTGGGAGCTCGAGCGGGTCCTGGCCGAGAGCGAGGACACGATCGTCACCCGGACGAGGGTCGTCCGGCTGGAGGACGGACCCGAGCTTCGGCTACCGCAGGACCGGGTCTCGGTCGCTCTTTGTGTGGTGTCTCGAATCACCGGGGGTCGGATCGGGGAGTTGCAGATCTACAGCCAGGGCGATTCTCGTCTGCAGAGCGCCGGCTCTGATCGTCTGCTGGCCGAGCAGTCCGCCATGCAGGGCGTGGCGACGCTGGTGGCTCGCGGGGCGCCTCAGTCGGAGGTGTTTGAGGCGGTCGTTGCGGAGGCGGTGAAGCTGCTCGGGACGGAAACCTGGCTCTTGCGCCTCGAGGCCGAGGGCGGGGGAACGATCGTCGCGCAGCACGGGGCGGCCGGTCTTGAGCGCGTCGAGGCCGCCGACCTTATGCTCGGGGGCGGGATCCTGGAGCTGACGCGGCGGAGGGGCCGTCCGAGTCGTCTCGACGGCTACGCGGGGCTGACGGGACCCGGCCCCGACCGCGCGCGGCGGTTGGGCGTAGTGGGCAGCGCGGCAGCGCCGCTCTTCGTGCAGGGAACGATGTGGGGGGCGCTCATCGTGGTAAGCCGCGGTCCGCCGCTGCAGTCCGGGATCGAGGATCGCCTGGCTTTGTTCGCCGATTGCGCGGCCACGGCGATAGCTAACGCTCAATCCCGTGCCGAGCTGGAGCTGTTGGTCGCGGAGCAGGCGGGACTGCGGCGGGTCGCCGATTTGGTGGCGCGCGGCGCCGCGTCCCAGGAAGTCTTCGATGCAGTGACGGTCGAGGCCGGTCGATTGATGGGTGGCGTCGCGATCTCGCTGGCGCGCCACGACCAAACGGTCGGGGCGGTATTCGTCGCGCAAAGCGGAGAGCCGCTGCCCGCGCGGATTCCGGCCGCGAGGGCCGAGGCTTGGATCGAGCGGGTGAGGCACACTCGACCCGCAGTACGGATAGACGATTTTGATCAAGTTCCCGACGCTGAGACCAACTATCCGGGTATCCGAGCCGCGGTGGGGGCACCGATCGTGGTCGCAGGGCAAGTCTGGGGAACCCTCGCCGCTTACTCGCCGCACGGGCCGCTGCCGGCCGGTACCGAGGAGCGCCTTTCGGCTTTTGCCGAGTTGGTCGCGACCGCGGAGCGGCGGGCCGCGCTCGCGCGGTATGAGGCGGAGCTGACGGCGGAACGGAATCGGCTGGGACGGGAATTGCACGATGTTTTGGCGCATACCCTCGGGGCGGCGTCGATCCAGTTGACTGCCCTGGATTCGCGCGTGGCTGCTCGGGATGCGCCGGCGAGCGTGCGCGAGCGTATCGGGGCAATTCATCGCCTCGTGGGCGATGGCCTGGGCGAGGCCCGTGCCGCGGTTCGCGCGCTGCGCGAGGATGACCTGCTTCTCGACCGGCAGCTCGCACGCCTGTGCGAGCTGCATGGGGCCGCGTTTGGCGTCCAGGGGGAGGCTCGCTCGTTGGGACCTGAGACGACGCTGACGCTCTATCGTGTCGCCCAGGAGGCGTTGACCAACGTCGATAAGCACGCTCCCAAAGCCGCGGTATCGGTTCAGCTCCTGTTCGACGTAGAGGTGGTTGGCGTTCGCATCGACAATGGGCACTCGGGTATGGAGGCGGCCGGCCCGCTGGCCTCGTCGGGCGGGGGCTACGGCTTGGCGGGTATGCGCGAGCGAGTTCAGCTGACCGGTGGGAGTTTGGAGGCCGGACCCACCGAGGACGGCTGGCGTGTCTGCGCCATGGTCCCGGGCGAATGAACGATCGCGCTGGCGGCGACGCGATCAGGGTCGTGATCGCCGACGACCAATCGATAGTTCGTGACGGCCTGGCCACCATCTTGGCGGCGATGGACGGCGTCGCCGTGGTCGGCGTGGCGTCTGACGGCACTGAGGCGATCGCGCTGGCAAAGCGCGGCGAGGCCGACGTCGTGCTAATGGATCTGCGGATGCCTAAATTGGATGGAATCGAAGCGACCCGTCGGCTCGGCCTCAGCAGACCGGATACCGCGGTGGTCGTCCTGACCACGTACACCGACGACGACTCGATTCTCGATGCGCTCAGTGCGGGCGCGAGTGGATATCTCACCAAGAACGCATCCGCCGAGGACATTCAGCGCGCGCTTGAGGCGGCGGTCGCCGGTCAAGCCGTTCTCGACCGCAACGTGCAGGCACGACTACTCGACCACGCGACGGCGACCGGCGAGGACGACGCGACCTCCGCCGGCGACCTGCCCGACGGGCTCACCGCCCGTGAGGGCGAGGTGCTTGCTCTCGTCGCCGAGGGCCTGTCCAACGCCGAGATCGCCGAACGCCTGTTCATCAGCCGGCCGACTGTCAAGACTCACATCAACCAGATCCTGCGCAAGACCGGCTGCCGCGATCGGCCCCAGGCCATCGTCTACGCGCTCCGCAACGAGATCTCCGCCCCGCAGTAGCGATACGTCCCTCGCGCGAGGGCTCCGCTGGAGATCGCGGCGGGTGATGTTTTGCATGCGCGATGCAGGACTGCGCACCGAGTCATCTGCCCCTGAGTTGACCGCGAGATCCGGCCGGTTTGGGTGAGATCGGCCCCTGAGACCGTCCTGAGGGCCACCCGGCCCGACGCCGCCGTGGTCCTCGCCGCCTACCGCGGCGACGAGTCGGCGGCCGCACTCGAGACCGGCGAGAGCCGCTTCCTAGATGTGCTCGCATTTTGAGAGCCGAGCGGCCGTGTGCGCGCTCAAGGCTCGGTCGTCCTGCAGCTGAATACGAGCCTCGGGGAGCACCGGCTGCAGCCCACGGTAGGCGATCAGCGCTGGGATGATCACCATCACGAAGTTGAAGACCCGGTAGATCATGACGGCGCCGATGGCCGGGCCGAGCGGCTGGTGCAACTCATACAGCGAGTAGACCAGTAGAGCTTCGGTCAGTCCCGCCCCACCCAGGGGAAGGGAGCGGCGAGAGGCGAGATAGCCGGTCGAGTAGGCGAGGATCGATCTCTCGATACCGAGGTCCAGGCCGGCCGTGCGCAGGGCTCCGTAAAGCGCGCAGATTTCGGCGGTCCAGTAGACGGCGGTGCCAGCCCACGCGCCCGCGTACCGGCGCGGGTCTCGCGCCATCGTCCGCACCGAGTTGAGCCCGTCGAGGACGTGAGCGAGGAGGCCGCTTCGCCTGCCGAATGACTGCAACAGTTTCTCAACGCGCCCAGGAGCGGTGGCCCACAGCGCACATCCGATGAGCGTCGGCAGTCCAACGGCCCACGGCCATAGCAGCGACCCGGCTACGTTTGACCCGCTCGCGAGCAAAGCGATCGCGACCACGCACGTCACTGGAGCGAGCACCGCCCACTCGATCGTCGCCATCGCGCCGACGCGCACCAGGGCTCCGATTTCGTCCTCCTCGAGCGCATGCAAGGCGTCCTTGTCGACGCCGAATCCCCCGGACACCGCAACGGGCCCGAAACCGGCGACCACAATGCGCGCGACGGTCGAGATGCTCAGACAGCTAGATCGACTAAGCCTCGCTACAGATCGGTAGGCGAGCACATAGGCCGGATTGGGCGCGGACGTCTGATTTGGCCCCAGTGCGGACGCTTGATTTGGCCCCACTTCCGTCCGATCGCGAGGCGACCTTCGACGCTCTATCGAGCGTTGAAGGGAGTCCGCGGAAAGGATGCGATCGAGAGTGGAGCTGTTCGAGCAGATCCGCAGGGACCGCGAGTTCGCGGGCACGTCAACGCATGCGTTGGCTTTGAAGTACGGGGTGCATCGACGGACGGTCAGGCAGGCGTTGGAGTCGCCGGTCCCGCCGGCGCGCAAGCGGCCGGAGGGCCGGCCGGCGCCGAAGCTGGGCGAGTGGCGGGCGCTGATCGACTCGTGGATTGAGGCCGACCGCTCGGCGCCGCGAAAGCAGCGGCACACGGCGAAGCGGATCCACGAGCGGCTGCGGGACGAGCAGGGCGTGGAGGTGTCCGAGCGGCAGGTCCGCCGCTATGTGCGCGAGCGCCGGGCGCAGCTCGGCGAGCTGGTCGACGAGGTATTCGTGCCGTTGTGCTCGGAGCCGGGCGCGGAGGCCGAGGTCGACTGGGGCGAGGCGACGGTCGTGATCGCCGGCGTCGCGACGAAGGTCCACCTGTTCCAGATGCGCGCCTGCTTCTCGGGGGCGTGCTTCGTGCAGGCGCACACGCGCGAGACACAGCAGGCGTTCCTGGAGGGGCACGTTGGCGCGTTGGAGTTCTTCGGCGGCGTGTTCGGTCTGATCCGATACGACAACCTCGGCTCCGCGGTCAAGCGGGTGCTGCGCGGCCGTCGGCGCGTGGAGACGGACCGGTTCGTCGCGCTGCGCTCGCACTACCTGTATGAGTCGAGCTTCACGCGCACAGGCAAGGAAGGCGCGCACGAGAAGGGCGGCATCGAGGGTGACGTCGGCAGGTTCCGCCGCACCTACCTGGTGCCGGTGCCGGAAGTCGGCTCGCTGGCTGAGCTCAACAAGCTGCTGGCGGCGGCGTGCATCACGGACCTGCGGCGCACGATCCGCGGTCGACGCCAGACCGTTGGCGAGGCGCTGGGCCAGGAGCTCGACCTGCTGCGCGCGTTGCCGGCCGAGCCGTTCGACACCTGCGAGCACGCGACGCCGCGGGTGGACAGCAAGTCGCTGGCGACGGTGCGCCAGAACCAGTACTCGCTGCCGGTCAGGCTCGCCGGGCTCAGGGTCGCCGCCCGGATCGGGGCACGCGAGATCGTCTTCCATCACGACGGACAAGTGGTCACCCGGCACGAGCGACTGCACGGCCGGTTCGGCACCTCGGCGCAGCTGGACCACTACCTCGAGCTGCTCCAGCTCAAGCCGGGCGCACTCGCCCGCTCGCTCGCGCTGCGCCAAGAGCGCGAACGAGGTGGCTGGCCGGACTGCTTCGACCAGCTCTGGCGAGGGATCCAGGATCGGGTCGGCGCCTCGGAGGCCGCGCGGCAGATGGTCGACGTGCTGCTGCTCTGCCGCGAGCTTCCGGCCGCTCAGGTCGAGCTCGCCGTCCGCGGCGCATTAGCGGCGGGCGCGATCGACGGCCGCGCGGTGGCCGTGCTCGCCCGCCGCGCCGAGCGCGCCACGCCCGGCCCGCTGATCGATCTCGATCCGCGGCTGACCACTGCCGACCGGCCCGTGCCCGATCTCGCAGGCTACGACCAGCTGCTCGCCCAGGAGACCGGACGATGACGGCCTCACCGAGGACACAAGCGCTCGAGGCGCTGATCGAGGCGCACGCGACCGAGCTGAAGCTCCCGACCGTCAAACGCCGCTTCCGGCAGCTCGCCGCCGAAGCGACCCGCGAGCAGCAGACCCCAATCGCCTATCTCGCCGCGCTGCTCGAAGCCGAGCACCAAGAGCGCGCTGAGCGACGCGAGAAACGCCGGCTACTCGACGCCCGCTTCCCGCTCATCAAGCGACTGGAGGAGTTCCGATTCGCCGATAACCCGGCCGTGCCGCAGGCCACGATCGCCGCGCTCGCCGATGGCTCCTGGATCGACGACCGCGAGAGCGTGATCTTCGTCGGCGAGTCCGGGACGGGGAAGACGATGCTCGCCACCGGCCTGGCGGTCTGCGCCTGCCAGCAGGGCCGCCGTGTCCGGTTCACGACCCTGGCCGCGCTCGCGAACGAGCTACAGGAGGCCGAGTCCCGCCGCGAGCTTGGCCGGGTCGTCGGCCGCTACGCCCGCACCGAGCTCGTGGTCCTCGACGAGCTGGGCTATCTGAACCTGCCCGAGGGCGCTGCCGAGCTCGTCTTCCAAGTCATCTCGGAGCGCAACGAACGCGGCAGCCTGATCGTGACCACGAACCTGTCGTTCGGCGACTGGACCAAGGTGTTCCCCGACCCCCGGCTCGCGAAGGCCGTCGTCGACCGGATCACTCACAAGGCACACATCATCGATACCGGCACCGAGAGCTGGCGCTTCCGCCACGGCCTCGAACGCAAAGGACGCAAACGAGCGTGACCCCCCCGTCGGAGGCGCGCACGCGACTATCGCCGCAAAGCCCCTCGCGCTACGCGCTCGGGGCTTTCCGTCGACAGTCGCGTCTCCGTCACCTGAGCCGATCAGGCAAGATGAACGTCAACAACAACCGACGCGAAGTGGGGCCACTTCAAGCGTCCGCGGTGGGGCCACTGCAAACGGCCGCGCCGAACAGGAGCGTGGCTTCGCCCCGACTGAGGTTTGTCGACCGGAGATCCGCTTTGCCGGTGTCATCCAACGAAGGGGACGAGGTCAATGATCGTGATCGGAGCGGACACGCACAAGAGGACTCACATGTTGGCGGCTGTGGATGCGGGTACCGGGCGGCTGTTGGGATGCCGCGAGGTTGTGGCTCTCGATCGAGGCCATCTTGATGCGTTGCGTTGGGCGCGGGGGTTGTCTGGGGATCGCGTTTGGGCGATTGAGGACTGCAGGCATGTCTCCCGTCGCCTCGAGCAGGCGTTGATCTCGGCAGGTGAGCAGGTGGTGCGCGTGCCGCCGAAGATGATGGGGCAATCGCGCCGAGGGGAGCGCCAGCCGGGCAAGTCCGATCAGATCGATGCTGTTGCGGTCGCTCGCGCGGTCGTAAGGGACGGAGTCGAGCGGTTTCCGGCTGCGCAGCTTGACGAGCGAGCGATGGAGATCAGGCTCTTGGCCGATCATCGCGACGATTTGGTCGGTGAGCGCACCCGGGTTCAGAACCGGTTGCGCTGGCATCTGTTGGCGCTGTCCCCGAGTTTGAGGCCAGCCTCCCGCAGCGGAGCCTTGCTCGTGGCGTCGTCATCGAGCGGATCGCTCGCAAGCTGCGCTCATTCAAGAACGACCCGCGGGCACGGATTGCGCGAGAGGAGCTCGCTCATATCCGCAAGCTGACTCACCAGGCAAACGCGCTCGAGCGGGAGATAACTGCTCTGGTGAAGACGTATCGGCCTGCGCTGCTGGCCGAGACGGGCTGCGGCGCGCTCACCGCGGCGGCGCTAATCAGCCGTGCCGCCGGGGCTGAACGCTTCCGCACCGACGCACAGTTCGCTCGCCAAGCCGGCGTGGCGCCGATCCCGGCCTCCTCCGGTCGACGCGATCGGCAACGCCTTCACCGCGGCGGCGATCGCCAGCTCAACCGGGCGCTGCACGTGATCGCGATCACCCGCGCCCGAATCGATCCCGCAACTCGAGAATACATTCAACGCCACATCCAAAACGGCAAGAGCCGCCAAGAAGCTCTTCGCTGCCTCAAACGACACCTCTCACGGCACTTTCACCAGCTCCTCACCGACCCCAACCCACCACAACCGCAGGCTCGAATCCGCGTCGCTGAAGCGCCGGCCCTCGTTCCCTGCTTGACATAGGAGCAACCTTTGAGCGAGAGGATCTCTGAGTGGTGGATGAGGCGGTCGATCATCGCGGTGGCGGCCATGTCGTCGCCGAAGATCTCGCCCCACTTGGAGAACGGCTTGTTGGAGGTGACGATCAGGCTCGCGCGCTCGTAGCGGTTGGACACCAGCGAGAACATGAGGCTCGTGGCTTCGGGATCAAACGGGATGTATCCGACCTCGTCGATCACGAGCAGCGGGATGAATGACAGCCGGCGCAGCTCGGCCTCGAGCGTGCCCTGGCGTTTGGCCTCGGATAGCCGGGCGACCCATTCGGTGGCGGTGTGAAACTGCACCCGCTGGCCGGCGAGGCACGCGCGGATGGAGATCGCGATCGCCAGGAGGCTTCTATGTTTGTCAATGGCAGTTGCCGAGGATGCGGCCGCGGGGCATTCGCTTCGGTGGGCTGGTGGGGCCGTTGGCTTCGAGGAGGCGGTAGAGGCGGCGGGCGACGTACCGTTTGAGGCAGCGTTTGATCTCGCGCGGCGTCTTGCCTTCGGCGGCGCGTTTGGCGGCGTAGGCGCGTGTGGCGGGATCGTGCTTGAGTCGGGTGAGCACGATCGTGTGCAGCGTGCAGTTGAGTTGGCGGTCGCCGGCTCGGTTCAGGCGGTAGCGGATCGTCTGGCCGGAGGAGGCGGGGATCGGTGCCGCTCCGCCGAGCATCGCGAACGCGCCGTCGTTGCGCAGCCGGTGGGGGTGTGACCAGGAGCAGAACAGTTGCGCGGCGCTGATCAGGCCGACGCCGATCTCGTCGAGGAGCCAAGGGACGTTGGCCTTGATGAGTTGCTCGATCTCGCTTTCGAGGTCGTTGGCCTCGGCCTCGAGCATCAGAATCCTTCGCGCCGTGTGGCGCAGAGCGATGACGGTCGCCCGGTGCTCGGCTGTGTGCTTGGGAAGCGTCCGTAGCCGGGCGCAGCGGGCGATGAGCTCGTCGGTGTCCTGCCGGCGGAGCTGGTGACGCAGCTCCTCACGCGAGGTCACGACCAGGGCCTTGAGGTGGTTGATCGCTCTTGTTCGGGCGCGCATCGCCCCGCGGCGAGTGACCATCAGGACCCGTATCGCTTCTCGGTCGCCGCGGCGACGCGGCTGCGCGAGATGCTTGCGCGAGAGGGCTTCGTGCGCGGCACGGATCGCGTCTAGGTGGTCGGACTTGGCGCCGTTGCGGCGCGCCAGCCTGACCGGCCGCTCCACCTCAACGACCCATTCTCCGTGTGAGAGAAGGAACGCTGTGAGCCCGGCGCCGAAGCTGCCGCTTGATTCGATCGCCCACGCCCGCCGACCTTTGGCGTGGAACCGCGCGAATCTCAACAGCCGCTTGTATCCCATCGCATCCGCGGGAACTGTTCGATCGTCGACGACCGCGCCGGTGCCAGACGCGACGATCGCGGCTGAGTGCGAATCGCGGTGGGTGTCCACACCGATCACGTGATCCACCTGCTCTGCGAGGATGCCCATGCGAGAACCTCCCAATGTTGGGGTTTGAGCTGATAGCTGGTGGTCGGCCTGGGCTGCCGCGCGGCGAGACTGTGATGGGTCACGCCCACGAGGAGCGGACATGCTTCTGATGAGGCCAGCGGTGCGGCAGCCAGGCCGACGCCGGCAAGACGAAGCGACACCTCCAAGGCAAGGACACCCTCGAGACATCGAGGGGTCAATGAGTCTTTTGAGTCAACTCCGCCAAGCCGACGCCAGCCTCGCTGCCGCCCAGGACGACTTGATCAGGGAGTCTCACAATGCGTTTTGCCGGTGCCGGGCGGCCCGAGGAGGATCACGTTCTCGCGCGCGTGGAGGAAGTCGAGCTGGCCGAGATGCTCGATCACGGTCTTTTTCACGCTGCGTTGGAAGGTGAAGTCGAACTCCTCGAGCGTCTTGCGAGCCGGGAACCTTGCGGACTTGATCCGGCCCTCGCCGCCGTGTGCCTCCCTGGCTTGCACCTCGGTCGAGAGCAGCGCCTCGGCGAACCGCTCGAAGCTCCACTCCTCGGTCCGGGCCCGGTCGGCAAGCTTTGGTAGCGCTCTGGCCGCGGCCGGGGCTTTGAGCTCGCGGAACAGGTGCGTGAGCTCGGCGGTGCGGGTCATGCGATCAGCCGGTCATAGGCTGCGAGCGGCCGGACCTCGACCTCGAGCTCCTGGTCTGGTTCGCCGCAGCGCTCGCGCAGCGCCCGGGCGTGCTCGAGCGCGATCATGGTCCGGTGCCGCGCGAAGCTGCGCTCGTGGCGGCAGGCGAGCTCGCCGGTGTCCAGCGCGACGGCGGTCAGCTCTCGCTGCGAGACCCGGACCTCGACCCGGCGGCCGAGGAGGTGCGGGTCTAACGAGTAGTCGTTGGTGTCAAACCGCAGCATCGGATCGGCCGGCACGCGCGTAGCCCAGCGGCGATCGAGCTCAGGCTCGCGATCCGGGAGCGCCCGCATCGCCTCGCGCTCCTCTGCCAGGCGGTCGACCGGGCGGCAGCGAAGCGTCTTGTGCGTCCGCGCGTTGGCCTTTTCAAACCAGGTGTCGAGCTGGAGCTGAAAGTCAAGCTCGTCAGCGAACCGTCGGCCTGGCTCGAAGTTCGTCTCCATATACCCCTGCAAGCGCTCGACGCATCCCTTCGCCTCCGGATCCGCCGGCTCGCAAAAGACCCAGTCAACCTTGAGCTGGCCGCAGAGCCCGGCATAGACGTCGGTCGGGCGCCCGCCGCCGGCGTGCACGCACCCCTCCCGATCCCACACCAGCAGCGCCGGTAGCCCGCCGAGCGACCACAAACAGCGCGTCATGCCCCACAGCACATCAGGCGCCTCCTTGCTGAAGACCAACGCCCCGGCGCCCGCGCGCGAGTACCCAAGACATGCGACCACGACCCACGCCCGCCGGGTCTGGCCGTGACCGACCGCCACCTCCCGGCTGGGCTCCCACAGATCGAACTGGCAGACCTCGCCCGGGCGATAAATCGTGCGCTGATAGGTGCGGCGCTTCAAGAACAGCGGCCGCACCTCCCGCAGATAGTCATCGACGATCGACTTGCCGCCGTCAAACCCCAGCGGCTCGATCAGCTCCCGGACCCTGACCCCGGTCAGCTTCGCATCGCGCCTGAGCAGCTCGTGGATCTCGTCTTTGAACGGATCCAGCTTCGACGGCCTTGACGGCCGCACATACCGCGGCGGCTGATCGGAGCGCACCGCCCTGCGGACCGTGTTGCGATCGATCCCATAGCGGCGCGCGAGCTCCTTGATCGGCACCCGGCGAACGAAATGCTCCCGGCGCAACTCAGCCCACCGCTCCACGTCAAGCACACCCTTCTCCCAGACTCGATCGACGACGACCGAGCCAGGGTCAACCCACCCCCGGACGCCTCCACCACCGCCTCAAAAAGGGGTGCATTTTCAACCGGCAGAGGGGGGTGAGTTTTCCACCGGCGCCGACAGACTTGAC
>CAVWMM010000010.1:0-626029 GCA_963756105.1 uncultured Solirubrobacterales bacterium | reverse complement strand
CGCGAGACCTCGGTTAGGGGGTGTCACGACTTCAGTTGCGCTTCCCTGCTTGGTGGGGCCTCAAGACGATCATCGGGATGACTCGGGGGGTCTTGCGCGCGAGTTCGTGCAGCTGCGGATAGCGTTCGGCCGCTATTGCGAACAGGCGCTCTCGCTCCGCGCCGGTCGCGTCCTCGGCGACGACATCGATCGTTTCGTTCCCAACCTCGATCCTTGTGTTCGGATGCGCCTGGAGGTTGTGGTACCAGTTGGGGTTGTTGGGCGCTCCTCCGTTGGCGGCCCAGATCAGGTAGCGCTGATTGTCGGGCAGGTAAGCGACCGGGTTCACCGGCTCAGCCCCGATTTTGCGCCGGTGTGGTGGAGCAGCAGCAGCGGCGTTTCCTCCCACATGCCGCCGACGTGTCCTTGGTTGGCGCGGAACTCCGCGATTATCTTGGCGTTGTACTCGCCGGGTGTCGGACATTGGACTCCTCTCATGCCCTCGGCGCTAGCGTGGGGGCCGGTCGTACTCGTCGTGGCGGCGCCACCAGGACCGCGGGCGAGTCGACCCTTCCTCGTTGCGACCGAGCGGCGCCAGGTCCAGGAAACGGTAGGTCCCCATCAGCTGCTCGACCCCACGCGCGTAGGTGGAGTAGGTGTGGTAGACGACCCGTCGGCGAGCGCGAACGCGCTCATCCCCGGCGCCTGCTGGCCAGATCGTCGGTGTAGCGGAAGTTGTATTCGGCGCCGTTGCGCTGCTGCTCGTCGGTGAAGGCGGCGCCGAAGTCGTACTTGAAGTCGCTGCCTAGGGACGACACCCAGGGGAACCGCCAGCCCATCCGCTGCTTGTACCGGCGAAGCTCCTCCAGCGGGGCGATCGACTCGGCCACCAGCGTTACGTCGTGGCCGTTCAGGTGCGGGACGGCGGCGTCGAATGGTCGGCGACGAACGAGCAGCCGACGCATCCCGGGTTCCGCTCATCGACCCGGTCCCCGTAGCCGAACATGAAGTGGTAGACGAGCAGCTGCGAGCGGCCATCGAACAGCTCGGCCAGCGTCCTCGCCCCCCTCCGTTTCGAAGACGTACTCCTTCTCGATCCGCACCCAGGGAAGCTCCTGCCGCCCGCGGGCGAGCTCGTCGCTCGCCGGCTGAGCTCCTTCTCGGCTTCGAGCAGCTCAACCGGGCCGCGAGCCACTCCTCACGTGTTCCCGTCGTGTGGTCAGTCATTGCTTCTCTCCTTGTCACATCAGGTTGCGCTGACCTACCGGCAGTGCCGGTGGGTAGCGGTCTCGTCGGGGCGATGAACTCCGGCATGGGCGCCGGCTACCCGTCACCTTCGTCGCAGGCATCCCTCCGGCGCCGCGACAACGAGGCCGGGGCCGGTGGCGCGGCGAGGATTCCCATGGCGAGCACCGCAAGCACGGCCGCCGTCGCGAGCCTCGCGGCAGGCGGCCAAACGGCGTCATGCGCGGCCTCCGGGAGTGTGCTCGTACCTGTCGTGGTGCCGGAGCCAGAACGGGTCCTGCTCGCCTCGTCCCCGCGGTACGCGGTCGAGGATCCCGTAATACGTCATAACGACCTCAGCCCCCTGGCTGTGGTCAAGTAGGCTAGATAGACGTCGTCGTCCGAGCGCGCGAAGGCAGTCAGGCCCGGTCCCTCCGTGAAGTAGCCGACCACATCAGTCCCGGCGGCCGAAGCGAAGTTCGAGACGAGCGGCGGCACCTGATCCACCCATTCGCTGACCTGCTCGCGCGTCGACGAGTGCCCGAAGTCCCAGTTGAACTCGGTCTCGTAGCTCGAGGCCCAGTTGAAGCTCCAGCCCATCCGCTCGCGAAAAGGCGAGCAGCTTTTCGATCGGCGCGCGCGAGATGGCGATCATCGTCACGTCCCGGGCTTTCAGGTGCTCGATGACACCGTTGAAACTGTCGGCGATCGAGGAGCAGACTGGGCACCCGGCCCCATAGTCCGGACCGAACATGAAGTGGTACACCAATAGCTGCGAGCGGCCATCGAACAGCTCACGTAGTGTTTTCGGTCCGTCCTCGGTCTGGAACGTGTACTGCTTCTCGACTGGCACCCAGGGAAGCTCTCGGCGCTGGCGGGCGACTTCGTCGCTCATGTGGGTGAGCTCCTTCTCGCGCTTGAGTAGCTCGGCGCGTGCGGCGTCCCAAGCCTCGCGAGTTGCGGTCCTGTGCTCTGGCATCGGCTGGCTCCCTCCTTTGGCTGCGGTTTGGAACACATAGTTAGCAAAATGGCTAATGATGTGTTCGGTGCCCTCGCCAATCCACTCCGGCGCGAGATCGTCGAGCGGCTCAGCCAAGGACCGGCAACGGTCGGGGAAGTGACGCACGACTTCGCGGTCTCGAAGCCGACGATCTCGCGGCACCTGCGAACGCTCGAGGAGGCAGGCGTCGTGAGCCGCGTGATCGACGGCCGGACCCACCGGCTCGCTCTGCGACCGGAGGCGCTCGCCGGGGCGTCACACTGGATCGACAGCCAGCGGAACCGGTGGGAGCGACTGTTCGACGTCGTCGGCGAGTACCTGGAGGAACGGAAGAAAGGGCGGCGAGCGACGAGTCCGGCCGCGTGGTCCGGATTCAGCGGACCTTCGCCGCCCCGGCCGACGAGGTGTTCGACGCCTGGACGAGCCCCGAGGTGATGCGGCGCTGGCTTCACTGCGGCCCGACTGGGACACGCCGGTGGCCGAGGTCGATCTCAGTGACGTCTTGGCGGTCGGGGCGGGATGCGCCCGGCGCGCTCGCGAGTGTCGCGCCTTGAGAAGTTCAACGGCGCGGTCCCGCAAGCTCACTCGGCCGGAGGCAGCATCGGTTCCGCTCACCTCCCGCTGAACGCCGCTGCCGCGAGCTCGGGCGTGTCCCGCCAGACAGTGCTCAACCCAGTCCGAGCCGGTAAACGCGACGCCGTCGAGGTCGTCGACCGCGAGCGCCCAGGCCTGCGCATCGAAGCCAACGGCGATCACGACACGCTGTGCCGAGCTGAGTCCGCGTGGCACCGCGATCGCCAGCGATGAGTTTTCGAAGTCGGCAGAGTCCATGGGGTATGACATCCACCCGGAAGGAAGCAGCGCATGGGCTCACTGATTCTGAAGATGTCCGTCTCTCTTGACGGCTACGTCGCACCGCGCGACGGGAGCACCGACTGGGCCGCCGCGGGCCGCTCTCCCGACGGCGCGAGCTGGACCCTCGAGACCGTGAGCAATGCCGCTGCGCATCTCATGGGTGCCGCCACGTACGCTAGGTGGGCTGGCTTCTGGCCCAGCGCGCCAGGGCCGTTCGCCAAGCCGATGAATGACATCCCCAAGGTCGTGTTCTCGAACTCCCTGCAATCCGCCGACTGGGCCGAGACGACGATCGCTGCCGGCGACCTGACCGAAGCGGTCACGCGACTCAAGCAGGAGCAGGCCAGCGGGTACCTGCTCGCTCAGGGCGGTGCACGGTTCGCCCGATCGTTGGTCCAGACCGGCTTGATCGATGAGTACCGCCTTGTCATCCACCCCGTCGTCTTGGGGGCCGGCGAGCGGCTCTTCACCGCACCGCTCACCATCGAGCCGATCAGCACCACTGCCTTCAGCGGCGGAGCCGTCGCCCACGTCTTCGGGGCGCACCAGTGATCGAGCCCGGTCGGCACCGGGAGCGGCAGCTGTCACCTCGCGCCACCGTGATGCCTCACGTGCGCAGCGGCAGCCTGGTATCTCGCCGTTGGCAGCGATGCGTTGCGCCGAGGACCCAGTAACTGCGTCCTCAATCAGATTTCTTGCGTGTGACCCCTCCCTCGCCAAGGCGATCATCCGCAGCGAGTCGGCGATGTGACGAAAGGAATCGCTCGGTCGGGCAGCGAGGAGGGCGAAGGCGTCAGCGGGACGCCGCCTGCGGTGCGCCGTCCAGGGTCTCGGCCAGCTCGCCGAGCAGGTCAGCGACGCTCGGGGCCAGGGAGTAGCAGACCTGGGTTCCGCGCCGCCGGGTATGAACGACTCCGTTGCTGCGCAGCGCCTTCAGGTGTCCCGAGACCGTGGGCTGGCTGACGCCGAAGTGCTCGGTGAAGTCGCACGCGCAGATCTCGCCCTCGATCGCCAACCGCCGGACGATCCCCAGCCGCGTGGGATGCCCGAGTGCCCGGAGAACCGCGGCGACCGTGCCCAAGTCGTCTTGCACAGGTGGACCATATCGTGATATTCCTATATAGGCAATCGGCAAACAACGAGGAGTGATGCCAATGCCCGTCGCTACCCACGGCGTCAGCGAACTCGTGATCGAGGCCAAAGACCTCGCGGCGTCCGAGCGCTTCTACACCCAGGCCCTGGGTTTGCCCGTCGCCCTGCGCTGGCAAGGCGAGGCATGGACGGGCCGCGAAGCGGTCTGGGTGCAGTCCGGCGAGCAAACGAGAATCGGGCTTTGGAAGCCCGCCGTGGGGATCAGCGGCGCTCGACCCGGAGCCCACGTGCACTTCGCGCTCACCGTCGCCGAGGAAGACTACGACGCGATGGTCGCGCAAATCCGAGCTCACGGCGTCCACGTCGACGAGGTCTACTTCGGCGACGACCCCAAGGCACCGGGCATGCGGTCCGCCTACATGGAAGATCCCGACGACCACCGCGTAGAGATCTGGACACGAAACATCGCCACCCAAATCCAAGCCGGCCCTCCCCACCAGATATGTGACCAGGACATCGAATAGCGCCGTCGCGCGATCTCAACGGTCCCGTCGCCACCACCGTACGACCGCTTCCTTTGTGCAGCCGCTTGGCACCGAGCGATCGCAAAGGCGACGAAGCGCGGCGCGGCCAGACCTGCTTGTGGCGGTGGCTGTCGGGCAAAGTTGTGACGTCCGGCGGGTTTAAGACCATCCAGCCATGCCACAGAACTTCATCGCTTGTGACCGGGGGCAGTCGTTGTTGATGCCGCCGGATCTGACGGATTGGGTGCCGGACGATCACGTGGTGTGGTCGATCCTGGGGGCGGTCGAGCAGATGGACCTGAGCGCGTTCTATGGGGCGTATCGGGAGAACGGCCAGGGGCGGGCGGCCTATGAACCGTCGATGATGGCCTGAGCTCAACCGGTCGTCGCAACGCGGTGTGGTCGGTGACTCTAAGGGTTGGAACTGGCGACTGGGCTTGCCTGGTGGCGCGGCTGTCGTCGCGTTGGCGCGAGCGGAGCGAGTGCCGGAGCGGCGATAGCCGCGCGCGCGTCCGTCCGGACACCCCCCGGGAACCAGGGATGCCGCAGTCCGGCAGGTCACTCGCGTCGGTGCTGCAGGCGGCGGTCAGGCCGCGGCGCTTAGGTACTCGGTGAGCACCTCGGCGGGTGTCCTCCACGCGAGTGTCTTTCGCGGTCGACCGTTCAACGCCGTCGCGACAGCCGTGAGCTCCTCGGCGCTGTGCCGAGCGAGGTTGGTGCCTCTGGGGAAATACTGGCGCAGCAGCCCGTTGGTGTTCTCGTTCGTCCCGCGCTGCCACGGGCTTCGCGGATCGCAGAAGTAGATCTGCAGCCCGGTATCGAGCCGTAGTTGCACGTGCTGGGCCATCTCAATGCCCTGGTCCCAGGTCAAGGACCGCCGGAGTTGTTCGGGGAGGGTCGTGATCGTGTCAGCGATCGCATTACGAACGGCGCCAGCGCCGGCACCAGTGATCGGCGCGCCGGTCTTCACTCTCGGGCTGTTGTGACCTTCGATCGGCGGGAGATGCAGCAGCATCGTGAACCGGCTTGAGCGCTCGACCAGAGTCCCGATCGCTGATCGGTCGACACCGAGGATCAGATCGCCTTCCCAGTGCCCCGGGACCGCACGGTCATCGACCTCAGCCGGCCGCTCGCTGATCAACAGCTCGTCCGTCACGAAGCTCCTGTTGCCTCTCGATGTCCTGTTCCTGGGGACCCGCAGCGCCCGACCTGTCCGAAGACAAGCGCTCAGCTCCCGGCGCAGCGCTCCGCGGCCCTGCACATACAGCGACTGATAGATCGCTTCGTGGGACACACGCATCGACTCATCATCGGGGAAGTCCAGGCGGAGGCGACCAGAGATTTGCTCCGGGCTCCAGCACTGTCCCCAACGGCGATCCTTTCGCGGTCCCTGACGCCGCCCACGCCATGCGATATCTGGACCCGCGACGCTCCCGTCGGGCCGCTGCACCGTCCCAGAAAGCCGGGCTTGCACATAGGCCCGCAGCGGCGCATTCACCGCGAGCTTCGCCGACTTGGGACGTTGAGCGCGACGCTCAGCATGCCTCTGGGCAGTCGAGGCTCGATATTCAACGCGGCCACGTCCGATCGCAGCGTTGCGTTGCAACTCTCGGGAGATCGTCGACGGCGCCCGACCGAGCTGACGGGCGATCTCTCGCACCCCGGAACCTCCGGCGAGCAGGACCGCGATCTCCTCTCGCTCGGTGAAGGACAGATAGCGCCCGGACACCGGCGCGAGGGTGAGAGGCGGCATGCCGCCACCCTTGCGGAACCACCGGACGCCAATGCTCGGCAAGACACCTACCTCGACCGCAGCCTTTTCGCTTGATGCACCTCGAGCGATCGCTTCCCAGAATCGGACCCGATGCTCCCGTCGGCCCGCAGGCGGATGTCCACCCCAACGCGTTCCGGCTGCAGCGGCACGATCCAAAGCACGGTTTCTTCTCGGCATGGCAACTCCTCAACGTCAGGCGTTGCGACAACCAGTTGAATCCACCTGTGGCACTGCTGCTGTACTCGTACTGCGCGGGGGAATCGGTCCTCGCGGGGGATCGAGCGGGCGTGCCGGGAGGATGTGACCTACAAGCTGATCACGGCGATGCGGGTGCCGGATCACTCAACGATCGCGGAGTTCCGCCGCCGGCACGAGCGGGAACTCGGCGAGCTGTTCACCAAGGTGCTGGCTCTGTGCGACGAGGCGGGCCTGGTCGAGGTGGGGGTGATCTCGGTCGATGGGACGAAGGTCCGCGCGAACGCTTCGCGGGGCGCGAACCGCAGCTACGAGAAGCTGGTCGCGGACATCCTCAAGGAGGCTGAGGAGACCGACCGCTGGGAGGACGGGCTGTTCGGCTCAGATCGTGGCGATGAGGTGCCGGAGCATTTGCGGACCGAGGAGGGTCGTCGCGTGGCGTTTACGGCGGCGAAGGAGCGGCTGGCGAAGAAGTCCGGTCGTGGTGAGGAGCCGCGGGTGGCGCGGATCGAACCGGATCCGGAGCGGTTTGAGTCGACGCGGGGTTGGGGTCGGCGCACGTGGCATCGCGAGGCTCATAAGGAGTTGTTGCGCCAGCGTGAGCAAGCGGCTCAGCCCATCCCGCGGGCCCGCGCGGAGAGGTTGTTGGAGGTGCTGCACCGGTTGGAGGAGAACCGGCTTATCGAGATCCAGGCCAGCGAGGCATACGAGCGGTGGCAGGCGCAACGGCGCGCGGGCGGCGTGCCTGGGCAGCGGCTCGGGATGCCGCCCAAGCCGTACACGCCGTCGCCGGTGCCCGACGGGGTGATGAACAAGACCGACCCGGACTCGCGGATGATGCGCACCCAGGGGCAGCCGACGGTGCAGGGATACAACGCGCAGGCCGCGGTCACCCGTGGGCAGGTCATCGTCGCCGCGGACGTCGCGGTCGAGAGCCCCGACTTCGGTCACCTCGAACCGGCCGTCCGCGCCGCGCTGCGCGAGCTCGAGGATGCGGGCGTGACACAACGCCCAGAGATCGTTCTGGCCGATGCGGGTTACTGGCACACGCGGCAGATGGAGAACATCGTCAGCGACGGGATCCAGGTGCTGGTCCCGCCCGATGCCGGGCTACGAGAAGGCACCCGGCCGGGATGGGACAAAGGTGCCTACGCGTTCATGCGCCGGGTGCTCTCAAGCGACGCCGGACACGAGCTCTACAAGCATCGAAAGGCCACGGTCGAGCCGGTGTTCGCGCAGAACAAGTTCAACCGCGGCTTCCGCCGCTTCCAGCGACGAGGCAGAGCCGCGGCACGCTCGGAGTGGCGGTTCCAAGCAGCGGTCCACAACCTGCTCAAGCTCGTGTGTCACGAACGCTGAAGGGGGAGCCGTGTAGAAGACTCTTCATCTAGGCGGTGCTGTGCAGGAGATGGAGGCTTGTTGGCCCTCCAGCGTCGGCCTACGGGGGCAGGCGCTAAACCGCCCTGGTGCTGCGTTGGCTGAAGACCGTCGTGGTGAGCGTCCAGGGAGAAGGCGCGGCGTGAACGCGTCAGGTGGGGACCAGGAAGACGTTCCAGAAGCGCTCGCTCGGGAATTCCGGGTGGGTGTGCGCTGTTGAGGCGTCGATAAGTAGGTCAGTTGGCATCGAAATCGAGGGGCCTGAGTTTTCCTTCGAGATGAGCCTGGCGGGTGCCCGTGTATTGGCCAGGTGGTGCCCGGCGTAGAGGCGGCGTGAGCCTGGTCTGCGGCTCTTGCACGGAACGTGAGAAGGCGAGCGTCGAACCCGCGACCGAAATCGTGGTGGTCGCGAGAGGGAGCGTGCCGAGGCAGAAACCGAAGGCACTGAGTACCAGTCGCGGCGCTCGCTGGCGGACCGGCCCGTAGTAGCTATGAAGCGCCTGCTCGCTGGGGTAGGGGTGGAGCGAAGGGGCCGGCTCACCAGGAATGTCGGTTCGTTCAACCGGGGCCGCTGGTCCTGGGAGAAAGCGAAGATGAACATGCCACAGCCCAAGGACAAGCCGTTCGCGATTCCCAAGTCGATGGTGTGGGAGGCGTATCGGCGGGTTGCGGCCAACAAGGGTGCCCCCGGAGTGGACGGGCAGGCGCTGGACGAGTTCGAGGCCGATCTGAGGGACAACCTCTACAGGATCTGGAATCGGATGAGCTCGGGTCCCTACTTTCCGCCTCCGGTCAGGGCGGTGGAGATCCCCAAGCCGCATGGCGGCGGGGTCCGAGTGCTCGGCGTGCCCACGATCTCAGACAGGATCGCTCAGACGGTCGCGGCCATGTTCCTGGAGCCGCTGGGGAGCCGCATGTTCCACCGCGACTCCTACGGCTACCGGCCGAACAAGTCGGCCCTTGAGGCGGTCGGACGTGTCGGCGGCGGTGCTGGGAGTTCAACTGGATCATCGATATGGATGTCCAGAAGTTCTTCGACACCGTTCCTTGGGATCTCGTGTCAAAGCGGTCGAGGCGGTCACCGACTGTCGCTGGGTGCTGCTGTATGTGAAGCGGTGGCTCGCTGCCCCGCTACAGCGCCCAGACGGCACCGCTTGTTGAGCGGGACAAAGGAACTCCGCAGGGTTCGGCGATTTCGCCGATCCTGGCGAATCTGTTCATGCACTTCGCGTTCGATGCTGGATGGCCCGGAACTACCCGGACTGCCCGTTCGAGCGCTACGCCGACGATGCCGTCGTGCATTGCGTGAGCAGGCGGCAGGCGAAAAGGTGCTTGCCGGTATCGCCGCGCGGATGAACGAAGTGGGCTTGCGGCTTCACCCCGATAAGACGAGGATCGTCTATTGCAAGGACAGCAATCGTCGGAGTTAGCACGAGCACACCTCTTTCTCCTTCCTCGGGTTCGCCTTCCGGCCACGGGGAGCGCGTCAGCAAGGACGGCGTGTACTTCACGTCGTTCTCGCCGGCGATTAGTCCCGAGGCGCTCAAGGCCAAAGGCGCCGATCTCCGCGAGCTGCGGATCCACCGGCGCACCGACCTGTCGTTAGACGCCCTGGCGCGATGGTTGAACCCCATCGTGGTCGGGTGGATGAACTACTACGGCCGGTTCTACCGGTCGGTGATCTATCCCCTCCTGCGGCGCGTCAACATCTACCTGAGGCGCTGGGCTGGGAGGAAATACCGACGGCTGCGAACCCTCACGCGGTTCAAGCGCTGGTGGGCTCGGGCTGATCGATCGAGCAGCCCGACCTGTTCGCCCAATGGCAAGTGGGTCCGCACGTCCTGAGCGGCCGGTGAGAAGAGCCCGGTGACGGGAGACTGTCACGCCGGGATCTGTGGGAGCCGGGGGTCGCAACGCCCCCGGCCACCCGACCACACCCACTGGATCAGCCCAGCGACCGCCTGAGGAGTCGGGCGACGCCAGTTGCCAGTCGTGACTTCAAGCGAAAGTCACGATGAAGGCTGCGCGCTCGCACAACTTTGCCCGACAGCCACGGCGATTTGTGGGACCGATGCCGCGTCCCGGTCGAGACCTGCAAACGGTCATCGCGCGGGCATCACCGTGGCCGCGAGTCCAATGGCTGCCTTTGTCCGGTCGGGGTCGCCATGGCCGAGGTTGGCGACGACGAGACCGTGACTCTGCTTTTCGCGCGCGAAACGATCGTCCCGAGAGGCCTTCGATCGGTCGGCTCTGCCTATGCACCGCGCCCAGAATTGCCACGATGTCGCTGGTTGCCGGATCAGCGGCGAGCCGGCCGTATTCGTCGCGAATCCCCTCCGAGCTTCCGCGACGAACAGGCGGCTCACTCGCCTTTGTTCGGTCAGTCGGGTGCGATTAGTCGTGAGACGGCGTCGATGACGGCGAGTCTTCTTGTCGTGCGGTCGGGGGCTGTGGTCGCGCTGAACTCTGGGTTCAGTGTTGCCCAGGCGCTGGCGATCGATTGGACGAGGACGAGGATTGCGGTTGCGTCCCATCGATCCGTCAATTTGCCTTCGCTTTGAGCTTGGCGCAGCTTTTCCAGCCGGGCCTGGTTCGCGGAGATCACGGCAGGGAGTCCCGGGCCGTTGGAGCGCTCGAGGCGGTACCAGGAGGCCAGTCGGATGACGGCTGGGTCGTCTTCGAAGATGTCGAATAGGCGTCCGGCGTAGGCGGGGAGGTCGGTGCCGTCGAAGTTGACGCGGTCCAGGTGGGCCTGGACGTGCGCGGCGAAGGCCGCGTCGAACAGTGCGTCCTTGCTGTCGAAGTAGGCGTAGATCAGCGCTTTGTTGCATCGGGCGGCGGCCGCGATCCGCTCGACCCTGCCGCCGGCGATGCCGTACTCGGCGAACTCGTCGCGCGCCGCGTCGAGGAGCCGCTGCTTGGTGCGTGCTGCGTCGCGGGTCCGTTCGGGTCGGCTATCGCTCGCCACCGGGCTGATTCTATCTATCTAACCGGTTATTGACATGGTGCATCGGATCTGAAAGACTCCGTATATAACCGGTTGTTTAATTAGATCGGAGATGTCTGATGAGCAGAACATGGTTGATCACGGGCAGCTCGCGGGGGTTCGGGCTCGAGCTCACGCGAGCGGTTCTGGAGAGCGGCGACCGGGTGCTGGCGACCGCCCGGCGCCCTGAGCAGCTGACCGATCTGCTCGCCGGGTTCGGCGATCGTGGTCGGGCGGCCGCGCTCGATGTCACCGATCCCGTGGCCGCGCGGGCCGCGGTACAGGCGGCTGTCGACGCGTTCGGGGCGCTCGACGTGGTCGTCAACAACGCCGGCTACGCCAACAGCGCCGCGATCGAGGAGATGGATGAGGACGACTTCCGCGCCCAAATCGAGGCGAACTTTTTCGGGCTGGTGAATGTCACGCGTGCGGCGCTACCGGTGCTCCGCGGGCAACGCTCCGGCACCTTCGTCCAATTCTCGTCCGTTGGCGGGCGCGTCGGCGGCACCCCGGGGATGGGTGCCTACCAGGCGGCCAAGTTTGCGGTGGAGGGGTTTTCCGAGGTGTTGGCCAACGAGGTCAAGCCGTTCGGCGTGAAGGTCATGATCGTCGAGCCCGGCGCGTTCCGCACCGACTGGCAGGGATCCTCGATGCGGCTGCACGAGGTCGGCGCGGACTACGAGCCGAGCGTTGGGGAGATCAACCGCATGCGGGAGCGGACCAACGGAACGCAGCCCGGGGATCCGGCGCGGGCCGCGCGGATCATCGTCGAGGTCGTCGGATCTGACGACCCGCCGCGCCGGCTATTGCTCGGAGCGGGCGCCGTCGCTCAAGCACGGGACGCCGCAACGCAGCGCGCGGCCGAGCTCGAGCAGTGGGCGGACCTCAGCGCGACCGCGGACTTTCCGCAGCAGAGCGCGTCAGCGGCATAGGCGCCGACCGACAGGCCGGGCTCTCACCGTCAACACTGACTGAATCAAAGGAAGGTCACATGGACAGATCGACATGGCTCATCACCGGCGCATCGAGCGGGCTCGGGTACGCGCTCGCGGAGTATGTCCTTGAACAGGGAGATCAGGTCGTGGCCGCAGCACGGACGCTGGAGCCAATGGCAGCTCTGACGGAGCGCTACCCGGACGCGGGCCTCGCGCTCACGCTCGACGTCACCGATCCGCAGCAACGAGCCGACGCCATCAGTCAGGCCGAGGCACGCTTCGGCGCGATCGACATTCTGGTCAACAACGCCGGTATCGACTTCATCGGCGCAATCGAAGAGCAAGAGGAAAAGGACTACCGTGCCCAGTTCGAGGTCAACTTCTTCGCCGCCGCCGCGCTCCTGCGACAGGTGCTTCCCGGCATGCGCGCCCGCGGCCGCGGCACGATTATCAATATCTCCTCAATGGACGGGATCGCCAGCCTCCCGGTCAACGGCTGGTACGCGTCAAGCAAGTTCGCGCTCGAAGGCCTCACCGAGGCCTTGTGGCAAGAACTCGAGCCGATCGGCCTACGCGCGTTCCTGGTCGAACCAGGCTCCTTCCGCACCGGCCTCGAGACGCGCACCAAGTTCTCCGGCACGACGATCGATGACTACGCGGCAACCTCAGGAGCGTTCCGGGAGATGCTCAAGACAATCACCCCCGAGATGTGGCCCGGCGACCCCGCCCGTGCCGCCGCCGCGATCTACCACGTCGTCAACTCAGACGAAGCCCGTCACTGGGTGATTCTCGGCAGCGACGCCCACCGGCGAATCGGCGTGAAACTCGACATGCAGCGCGCCGAGTACGAGGCCGGCAAAGAGATGGCATTCAGCACCGACTACCCCGACGCTACCGGGCCAACCGTGCTCTAGGCCATCGACGGACGGCCACGCGACGCCGGGACCCCTCGCGGTTCCAAGGAGGCGCTTGAAGGAACTCGTCAGCCGCTACCTACACGCGACGCTGGCCGATCCGCGCCTCACCCGCCTGCTGCTGTGGGCAGGGCTGGCCGAGCCACACGCGGCCGCTGAACACCCGCTGTCGGACGACCGCCAGGATGAGCTCGCCGACGTGCGCCGCCGCCAGCGACGCGGCGAGCTCGCGCCCGAGTTCGACGCCGGCATGATCCAGCTGATCATGATGGGCGCGCTACTCGCGCCCATCGCCCTGCCCCAAGTGACGCGCGAGATGACCGGCCTACACCCCACCGAGCCCGAGTTCGAGCAGCGCTTCACCGAACAGCTAAAGCTCGTAGCCCACCGGCTTGCCGAGTAACGCGAGCACGGCGGCCTGGCGAGCCCTGCTCCGCTCCCGCCGCGGTACTCCCGCCACACCACATCCGGATGCCCGCCAGGCGCGAAAAGGGCGCATCAATAACACGCGGAAAGGGCGCACCAAGCTGGTGATCGCTTTCCGTTTGGCGCGCGTTCGGACCGGTCGCCTGAGGCGTCAACCGCGATTCGGCGTCATGTCAATACCCTGCGGCTTGCCCACCTTGTCGTGGATCGACAGCGCCGATCAACTGACCTGTATGCGCGTCCTTCATCACGGCATGCATCGCGCCTGTGCGCCCATAGTCTCCGAGCGGAGTAACTGCGAGGCCGAGTGTCGCGAGTCCATCCATCGTCGCAGAGGCGATGCGTGTCTCGGCTGTCAGCTGTCCGACGCCCCAGGCCGACCGCGGGGCTGACGGAACCGAGACCAGCCGGAAGCGTGGGGCGTCGATTGCCTCCGCCACGGACATCCCACGGTCAAGCAGATTTATCAGCGCCAACGTGACATAGGGCGGCGGGTAGCCCGTCGTGCCGAGCGAGAGCCAGGGACGGCCATCGCGCAACCCCAGCACCGCCGCCATCGGGGTGCAGATCCGTCGTCCGTTCCCTACCGTGACACCGGGGAAGACATTGGCGGCGTTAACTCCGATCCCGTCGACCACCAGCCCGGTCCCGAAGTCCGTGGCGTATCCGGTGTGCAGCGCCGCGGCCCAATTGCCCTTTTCATCCACGATGAGCAGGTGATTGCTGCCGGTGTGTCGCCCGTCCTCGCCCTCGGCGCCGGCTGACGAAGTCACTGGGGTGGGCGTCGTCAGATCAACGACCGGGAAGCTGCCGTCGAGGAGCCGGGCGATCGCAGTCAGGAACTCTGCCGCCAGCAACGCATCGAGTGGAATGGCGAACGTCAGCGGGTCGGCGTTGTAGCGATCAGAGACTGTGTCTGCCTCCGCCAGCACGCGGGCGATGAGCGCCAGCGCCCGGGGCGACGTCTCCCATGGTCCAAGCTGGGACAGCGACGTTCGCTCCAGGACGCCCAGCGCGAACCCACAGTACAGCCCGCCACCGTCGGGTGGCGGAGAGCCGAGGAACTCATGACCGCGGTAGGAGAAGGGCAGGGGATCGAACCAGCGCGGCTCGTAGGCATGCATGTCGGCGACGGTCATTGTCCCGCCGGTCTCGCACGCGGCGGTGACGAAGCGTTCGGCAAAGGCGCCCCGCTGGAACCATTCGACGCCGTCCGGCTGTGCGATGCGATCGAGGGCGGCGGCCAGTCGCGGTTGTCGAAAGGCACGACCGACCGGCACCAGGAATCCTTCGGGGAGATAGCGCTCCCGGCCTGAAGGAAAGTGCGTCAACCGCTCGAAGGCAGCCGACATGTCGCCGTACAGTGTCGAGTACATGGGAAAGCCGTCCTGCGCCGCGGCGATCGCCGGCGCGAAATAGCTGGCCCAGGGACGGGTGCCGAACCGCTCGGCCGCCGCTCGCAGTCCCATCACCGTTCCGGGTACCGCAATCCTCGCCCCGGACGTGTCCGCGCTGTCCTCGCCGGGCAGGGTCATGCCCTGGGGATGGTCCGGATGAGCGTTGAGATAGACCGGCTCACCCCGCGCGGCGTCCCAGTAGAGCATCGCGAAACCGCCAGCGATGGTCGAAAGCTGCGGCTCGAGCACGTGTTGGAGCGGAATCGCGGTCAGCATCGCGTCGATCGCGTTGCCCCCCGAGCGGAGCACGTCAAGGGCCGCCGCGGTGACCACCGGGTGCGAGGTGGAGACCATCGCGTGGCTGGCCTGCGAAGCCGGTTTCAGACCCTGCTCAGGGAGGGATTGCGTTGGATCAGCGCCGCCCGCGTGGAGGCGATGATGCGTGGACATACATCAACGCTAATTAACAAAGCCAGCTGTCGCTACAGCAGTGTGGCGAGACACTGGCAGCGCGGTAGCTGGCGGGGATGCTCGGGCGGTCGAGGGAGCGAACCCTTGACATAGTCTCTCCGTAGTGGTCGATGTCTGGTAGTGCTATTTGCTGCGAACGGAGCGCCAGGCGCGCCGATATGCGTCGAGCAGGAACGAGAGCATCTCCGCATCTGTCATCGGCCTGCCAGACGACTGCCGATGGAGGATCTCCTTGGAAAGCTGGATGTGTGCTTCGCCGAGCGCGAGCGTGATGGCGGTCGCGACGACGGCACTGATTAGCTCAGTCCCGGGGACCACCCTGAGCAGCGCTTGAACGAGCGCCTTGCCTGCCCGTTCCGTTCCCCCGCTCTTGGCGAGGCCGCGAATTAGTTCGGCGATGCGACCTCGGGTGACGTCGATACCGAAAATTGCGCTAATGCCGGCAAGCATGCCTACCTGGATAGGCATTAGCACGACGGCGTCGGAGACAGGAATGGGCGCCGCGCCAACAGTGCCGGCTGCGGCGCCGGCCGCGCCGACCACCGCACGCGCATGGCGTACCTTCAATCGGATTACTACCCCCTGGGCGTTTGTGAACGCCCGCCTCACCGCCTCAGGGAGGATTTCGTGGGTCCGCTCCACCAGCTCCTCCAAGCCCTTGGGCGGAATCGTGTGTCCAGCGACTCTGCGCTCGCGCGCAAGCGTCCGCAACGGTGGCCCGTGAATGGGCAAGTTCTCGGCGGCTATGGCGGTCTCCAGTGCCTCTGCGCGTTCGTCGTCGACGCATTGGGTCAGGACGAGGAGCACGGGAGCTTCCTCTGCAAGCGCCTTGATGACGTCAACGTCGTAGTCCTGGACACGTGGAGTCTCGGCGCTCATGCAGTACCACGCGATATGGACGTGCTCGTCGAGCGGGCGATTGAGAGAGTCCTTGATGGTCTTCCTGTACTCGCGGATAACCTCTTTCTTCGACTGGCCCAACTCGATACCGGGCGTGTCGTAGATAGTCACGGGAACACCCTCGACCTGATAGCGCTTCACGAGCTTGGTCACAGGTTTACCAACGCCCTCTGCAGCGAGCCGGGCGCGGAAGACTGAGTTGATAAGCGTGCTCTTCCCAACCCCCGTCTGGCCGCCGATAAGGATGTTCGCACGCCCGAGCTGCTCCACTTGCCTTTCGTATTCGCCGTTGAAGTAAGCAGCGGGGTCCGCGGCAGCCTTATCCCTCTCTCGTCGGGACTTCCCAAGTCCGCGCTGCGCCACGGCCTTCCCGCCGGCAACCCGGGCGCGAGCGAGCTGCTTTGCGACCTCCCCGGCGCTGCTCGTCGCCATGTTCGAAACATCTCTAGCGCCCTGGGCAAGCCTCTTCCGGCCGGCGCCAATAGCGCGCTCGACCCGTTCCCTTGGATCTCGATCTGAGGACACCCGGCGCCCCTCCTAATCGCGCCCCGACGCACAAATAGTTCGCCGCGCACGCCGATGGCGGCGGCATCTTCTGGTGCAGGATCCGGCGCAGGCCACCATGCCACTGTATTCGCAGGCGCGCCAACGGGCAGGGGCCGCACCCACGGCATTGACTGAAACGCCGGGCCGATGCAAACGCTGTCGCCCTCGCAACGAGAACCGTGGTCCAACTCGGCGGCCATGGCGGCAGGGGCGTAGGCTGGTCACAGCCTTCGGGACCGAGGATATGTATTGGCGATGGCTGTGGGCGTTGTCCGCGAGCGTTGGTCTGATGAGCGGCTGCTTGCTGCGATCGCGGCGTGTGATGGGGATGCGTTTAGTGTGTTTTACCGTCGGCATCTGTCGCGGACGGTGGGTTATCTGCTTGGGGAGACTCGGGATCGGGAGCTGGCGGCGGATCTGACCGCGGAGGTGTTCGCTGCGGTGCTGTTGTCGGCCCGGCGCTACCGTCCGCAGAGGGACACGGCCGTTCCGTGGGTGCTGGGTATCGCCCGCAACGTCCTCGGAGCGAGCCGGCGTCGTCGCCGCGTAGAGGATCGCGCCCGGCGCCGGCTCGGCGTCGAGCCGATCGAGTTCGACGACGATGACTTGGAGCGCACCGCGGCTGTCGCCGGTGAGCGCGGGGGCGTGCTCGCGCTGGTCGAGGGGCTCCCGAAGGACGAGCGCGATGCCGTCACGGCGAGAGTCATCGATGAACGCGCCTATTCGGAGATCGCTGTGGGGATGCGCTGCTCGGAGCTTGTGGTCAGAAAGCGCGTGAGCCGGGGACTGGGACGCCTGAGGGTGCAGGTCAGGCGGGACGATGGCTGACTATTACGACCGACTCGAGACGCAGCTGGTCGCGGTGACGGAGCGCGGCGCGCACCGTCATCGCCCGCGTCGGATGGCGCTGCCTAAGCCTCGGTTCTGGTCCGAGTTGGTTGCGGTTGCCGCGTCGGTGTTGATCGTGGTGGTAGTCGCCGCGGCGATTTTGAGCATCGGCACCGCCCGCCACGGCGCGCACCACCACGCGCGCCCGACGACTCACAGCAGCGCGTCGCGCGTGCTCTTGAACCTGTATCCGGCCCCACTGCCCGCGCCCCCCGGGCCGCCGGTGTGTGAGTCGCCGCTACACGCTCCGCGCGGCGGCGCATCGGCCCGGGGCGAGGTGCGGTTCTACTCTGCCCCGCCGACGCGCACTGAGATGTTTCTCACGGCCACTGGACTGCGTGAGGCTCAGTGCCCGAGACGTCTATGCGGTGTGGGTGTTTCCCGGCGTGGAGAACGCGCTGTCCAGCGGCTACCGGCTCCAGCGCTCTCAGCCGCCCGAGCTCGTTGGTGTCATCGAGCCGCCGGCCGGAGTGAGCGGCCACTTGACGATCGCGCACCTGCTTTCCCAGAGCTTTAACGGCGTATACAAGTTGGTGATCACCGTCCAGCAGCATGGGTCGCTCCGGGCGCCGGGCGCGGTCGTGCTCGCGGGCTTCATCAATTTTTGACGTGACCTGACAGCCCTGCGGGTGAACCGGTCACAAAACTCCGCCGGGCGGACATGAAGAGGTGATGCTGCACCGTCCGGGCGACGGCGCCGGGCGGTGAGCAGAACACGTTCATCCGATCAAGGAGCGCAGATGCTCGATCGACGCAGACGGCACGCCGCGGGCGGCCGAACAAGGCCGCCACACCTTCTGAGCGCGACCCTCGCGGCGGCGCTCGTACTTGGTCTGTGCGGTGGCGCGGCGGCCGCAATACCCAGCCACGTCGTTCCACCGAACGGCAAGGTGGCGGGCAAGGGGTATTCCTACTACCTCGAGCGTGGGTGGAAGGGCTATTTCGCCTCCCCCAAGCCCTGCCAGACGGCCACCGTCGGTGGACTCCGAGTGGCGGTGATCAACGCGACGAACGAGCCCATCTGCACTGAGCCCGCAGGCCGGCCCATCTACTTCGCCGGGCCCAGCAGCGAGTGCTCCACGATCCCCGGGGATCACAACGGGTTTGGCACCACCGCCTCACAGCTCAAGCAATGCGCACGAGCCTCAATGAAGGTCTTCGGCGTCGTGCACGCCTTCCTCGACGGGCACCGCGTGCCGAAGTTCGCCCGATTCATCACCGCCACCGAGGCGTTCGCGTTCCGTCTCCCGAAAAACAGATTCCCGGGCGTCAAGCAGCGCAGCGGCCGCTCCGCCGCCTACGGCTACGGCCTACTGCTCCAGCGCCTTACCAAGGGCACCCACACGGTGCGCCACGCGGGAACTCTCGACGGGAAGAAATTCGACACGACTGCCAGGGTCCGCGTGCGCTGACCTAGGGCTTGGTCGGTGTCGTGCCAGCGGCTTTGCCTGCCGCGGGGGTGGGCCGCGGGTAAGCCGAGTGGCCCGGGTCCGTCCGGGCCGCTCGGCTTGCCAGGTACCCCTGCCGTTGCCTCTCCGGCGTGTGTTTGGGGCCGGTGAGGCGCGCCCCCGGGTCGACAGACCCCCACACCCCTCCTGTTGACCTCTGGTTGATAAGACTACACGACTATTGACCGGCGGTCAAGTAGGATTTGTGTGGCGATGGCGCAAAGACCGTCCTACACACGCCTCGGGGTCGACGAGCGCCGGCGTCAGCTGCTCGACGCGGGCACCGCGCTGTTCGCGCAGCGGGCCTATGAGGAGATCTCGATGCGCGACGTCGCGCGCGCCGCCGGGGTCTCAAAGCCGCTTCTGTACCACTACTTCGCTTCCAAGACCGAGCTCTTCAAGGCCGCCGTGGCAAAGAGCGCGGCCGAGCTCGAGGCGGCGATCGAGCCAAGCGGGGACGGGACGCCGCTGCAGCAGCTCACGCACAGCCTCGAGCACTACCTGGAGTGGATCGAGACCCACGCCCGCGCGTGGTCAAAGCTCATGCAAAGCGCCGCGGCGCTACCCGAAGCGCGTGAGCTGATCGAAGGCTTCCGTCAACGCACGATGGACACCGTGCTCGCGCAACTCACGGGCACGCGCGAACCGCGTCCCGTGCTACGCGCAGCGATCACGGGCTGGCTGGGGTACATGGACGCCGTGATCCTCGACTGGGCCAAAACCAAAGACATCCCGCGCGAACAGCTCCGCGACCTCCTCCTCGCCGCGTTCGCAGCAACCCTAACCACAGCCCACCAAATCGACCCCAAAACCCAAACCCTCCCGCCCCCCAGCCAAACGCCCCACGACCACTGAAATCGACCGCCGGCTACAGAAAATGAGCCTTGAGCCAGCGGCCGCCAGAACGCCTCTACTTGTACGTGAATTTCGCCGCCGAGGTACCGGGTCCGGACCCCGTGAAGTCGCTCTCGACAGTCGTCACGGTCACCGTGACCGTCGATCCGGCCTTCCCCGGCGGCGAGGTCGCATCGACCAGATCCGTCGATCCGCAATCCAGGGCGGCCTTCGAGTTGGTGAACTTCTCCGCCACGACCTTCCCGAAGAACACCCCGGTGATGCAGCCCAGGTTCTCGCCATGGATTTGCACGGCCGTCCCGCCGCCGGCCGGGCCCGAGCTCGGGCTGATCGAGTCGACCTTCGGATTCCCCGGCGGGTACAGGTAGAAGTGGTCCGCGGGCGGGTTCGGCGTGCAGGCGGTCACGCTGCACACCTCGACGTCGTCCAACCCCGGCAGCGACGCCGGCGCGTGGGTCGTGATTCGGCTGTCGTTCGCGACCGTGTATGTGTACTGCGTGGCGTACTCGCCCGCACCGCCAGTGTCCTGGAACAGCAGCGGCCCGACCGCCTGTGAGAATCCCTGACCGGAGAGCGTCACCGGCGCGCCGCCGCTGTCCGCCGCCCCGTTGCGACCCGACGCCGTGTTGAGCGCCTCGGTCACCTTCGGGACCCCCGCATACACAAGCGACGACGCCGACGACAGCCCGGCCACGGTTTTCACGCGCAACGGCACCGACTGCGAATCGACCGTCAAGGGCTGAGCCGGCGCCACGATCTGAATTTGGGTCCCGGTCATGTACGCGTAGTTGAAGTCCTGCGAGGACTCGAGCGTCGGGGCCCCAACGTCGACCCAGTCGATCGTAAGTGGGTCGAACCCCTTGCCCTTGATCGTGACCACCGTGCCGCCGTTCTCGCTGGCGAGCGAGCTCGGCGCGGCTGCCGAGGTCGAGACCGAGCTGATCGACGGGGCCGGCACGTAGTCGTACTCGGTCGGGGCCTGCGCGATCTCGCACCCGCAGTGCGGCGGCGGGACCAGGTCGGCCATCGAATCGAACGAGATCGCCCCTTGGAGCGGTGGGAGGATCTGCCCCAGCGCGCTCGAGCCGTGGGCGTTCGTGATCTGCACCTGCACCTGGCAGATGTCGTTGGTCGCGTTCTCGCCCTTGTAGACGCCCGACGTCGGCAGCGGTGAGCACTTCGTCGAGCTCGAGTACGCCGGCGGCGTCGCGGTGATCGTGTTCACGTTGACCACCTTGAAGCTGGCAGCCGCCACGCCGCCGAAGGTGACCTTGCTTGCGCCGGTGAACCCGGACCCGAGGATGGTGACCGGCGCCGGCGCGGTCTCCGAGCCGCCGTAGCCGACCACGCCCGTGACCGAGGGGATCGGCGAGGAGCTCTTCTCATCCACGTACTGGAGCTTGCTGGCCGAGCCGGGCGCGCTCGTCTGCCCGTCGGCCACCGTCACGAGCACGTCCGCGGGCCCCGCGCCGTCCTGCGGCTGGGGTGCGTCCGGCGGCACCGTCTTGGACGCCGGCGGGAACGTGGCCACGATCGACGTGTTGCTCTTGACCGTGAAATCGCTGGCCGGCAGCGCGAAGCTTCCGACCTCGATCCCCTTCACCCCCAGCTTACCTGAGGACTCGAACCCGGAGCCGGTGATCGTCACCTTCCCGCCGGCCGTCGAGAGCTCGGCCGGGCTCAGACCGCTGACGGTGGGCCTGGTCGCGTGCGCGGCGTACGAACATAGGTAGAACGCCAGCCCGGCCTTGCCCCCTGGGTCGGTCACCTGCGGCGAACCGAGCCCCGAAGCCAGGTCGTAGCCCTTCGTTGCAGGGAACACCTGGCCGTTGTCCAGGTCGTAGATGTCGTTGTTGCCGACCTTGATGTCGTTGAACGACGCCTTATAGGCGGCCGGGTTGGACGCGACCGCGTAGAGCAGCGGGTTCACGAACCCGACGCCGGACTTGGTATTGGAGTTGGCCTGGCACGCCGCCGAGTTGTTGACCAGCGTCAGCATCGCCGCCCAGATCGGCGCGGCCGAGGAGGTTCCGCCGATCGTAAACCAGCTGCCGTCGAAGTAGATCGTGACCGAGCCCGTGAACTCGTCGGCCTGAGCCGAAACGTCCGGCAGGTTCCGGCACGGCGTCGATGAGGTCGCCCCGGATAGGTACGCCTGGCAGAAGTTCTGCGGGTAGCCGAACTGCTTCTCGACCTTGTCTGCCTGTACGTAGTCGGTGCTGCCCGGGAGCACGATCCCCGGGACCTTGGACTCGAGCTGCCACGCCGGCATCTCCCACGACATCGAGATCCCGCCGCCGGCGGCACCCTCTTCGGCGCCATCGTTCCACACGCGCTCCTGCGGCGGCCAGGTCGCGTCGTCGATCGTCGTCCCGCCAGCCCCGATGACGTCGGGTTGGCTGGCCGGGTCCATGACCGACAACGGGTTCTGCCCCGACACCGGGCTCGGGGCGCGGTTCTCGTTGCAGTCGTCGTCGCCAGTGTCGCCCTCGGCCGAGAAGGTCGACTGCCCCTGGGCTGCCGCCTGCTCGAAGAGGACGTTCTCGGCCGCCTGGAGCCCGGGCTGACCGGCCTGGACGGACTGCTCGCACAGGCCCCAGCTCGTGCTGATGACCTTGTCGATGTCCTTGTCGACCATCGGCACGTACGGGTCGATCGGGTCGTACTCGACCCCGCCCGCGCCCGGGCTCTGCCCCTCGTAGACGTCGATGTCGGCACCCGGGGCCATCGCCGAGATGTCGTCGACGTCGAGTGCCGACTCGCCCGTTCCCGGCCCGGTCGGCTGGCCGCCGTCGACCTTGAAGACGTTCAGCCGCTTGGCCATCTGCGCCGCGGCCTTGGCGCCGAAGTAGCACGTGTCGAACGCCTGAGCGTCCGAGCGCAGGAACGGCTCGAGCTCGTAGACGGCGATGCGCTGCCCGGCACCCAAGTCACCCGCTCCGTAGACGCCAAATGCACCATACGCGTGGGCGATCTGATCGTCGGTCAGCCCGCCGTTGGCCTGCGCCCGCGCCGTCGCGGCGGCGCACGCATGCGGCGAGCCGGCCGGGTGCGGGAACGACGGCGCCTTCGCTGCCGGATGGGAGCCTTGCGACTTCGGGTGGAAGATCACCTGGGCTGGCTGGTCGCGCACGAGACTGTTCAGGCCGATCACGGCGGTCACTTTGCCCGCGATCGACGAAGGGAGCCGCGCCGCGCTCGTCGTGGCCTGGCCGATCGACCCGTCGGCTAGCCGGTAGCGCTCGAGCTTCGTTCCGAACGCCCGGTCGATCCCGCTCGTCGACGCGCCCACCCGGACGAACAGTCCATCGCTGGACACGCTGATCACCCGCAGGCCCTCGGCGCGCAGCTGCGAGGTCACCGCGTGGATCGTGGCCTGCGTCGGTCCGAACCGGCTCCGGTACTGGCCTGGGGCCAGGTACTGGTGGAACAGCCGCGAGGCGGGATTGCTGACGTTCGCGATGAACTGCTGCAGCGATCCGTCGTCCCGCGGGCGCAGCACGACCGTCGCAGTCTGCCGCGTGGAGCCGGCCACCCGGCCGATCGAGCGCGCGCCAAGCGGCACCCGAGGAGCCCCGGTCACGCTCGTCGTCGACGCCGAACCGGCCGCACCGCCCACTGCCACCAGGAGCACCACGCTCGCGCATACAGTCGCAAAACCCAGCACCATCCGCTTCATTCCGCGCTCCTTCCGCGAGCTATGACCGAGGGCACCCTAACCGGCCACCAGGCCCGGACGCAAGGCGCGGATGTTGTGTGTGTGTGTGAAGGCCGCGTCGAGGTTGCTGCGAGGTGCTGGTTTTCCGTGGGTTAGCCGCGCGCGGCGAGTGGCTCGGTTGCGGCGATCATCCCGGCGGCCATCACCAGGCCGACGGCAGCGCGAGCTCGATCATCGCTAGCGGCGAGAAGCGGCTCGGCTGCGGCCAGCAGCCCGTCGATGCGCTCTATCGCGGGGCCCACGACTCCTGGGTCGGGGTCGCGGCACGCTGCACGGGCTAGCGCGATGAATGGCAGCGCGCGTGCGAAGTTCGGTGGCGGCCCGGAGCTGAGTGCGGCGGAGAACGACATCATCAAGTAGCCGTTGACCCGGGCCAGCCGGCCGCTGATGCGGCGCATCTCCGCGACCCTTGGAGGTTTGGGATCAGCAAGCGGTCGCCTCTCGAGAATATTGATCATCGTCGTGCCGACCAGGAGCGTGCGCTCTCGCTCGTCAAGGCCGGCGTATCGGCCCAGCCGCAGCGCGGCGTGCAAACCGCCGAGCGGCCGTCCGTAAGGAACGTCCGAGCCAAACACGATCCGCTCGACCGGGACACGGGCAAACAACTCGAGCTGATCGAACACCGAGAACGTGGATGTGTCGTAAACGACGTTTGGGTGGTTGCACAATCTAGAGGCGAACATCCCCTGATCGGCGATCGCGGCGTGCGCAAGCACGAGCACAACGTCAGGGAAACGGAGCGCGAGGTCGGCGAGCGGGTCCATCCGCGGCATCCCGCGCCCGGTGTGGATCAGGATCGGGACGTTCGCCGCCTCCGCGACCCGCCAGATCGATTCGGCTGCGGCGTCGCCGAACCCGAAGGCCTGCGCGCGCGGGTGAAGCTTGATCCCCCGCGCGCCGAGAGCGAGGCAGCGCTCCGCCTCGCCCACCGGATCGTCCGCAGGGTCTAACCGGCAGTACGGATAAAGCCGCCCGCCAGACTCCTCCGCCCACTCCAGCACGCGGTCATTGGGCACCCGGTAAGCAGGTGCACGATCGGGATCGTGTAGTGCGAACGTGCAGGCGCGAGCGGTCGGACGAACCTCGTCGAGAAACGCGATAAGCCCGTTCAGGTCCAGCGCCTGTCCGTCCTCGTCCCGGCCCAGATGCGTGTGCGCGTCAACGACGACAGCTTCGGCCGGGAGCAGCTCGTCGACCTCCGCAACAATCGACTCGTAGGCTGCCGAGGGATCCACGTGCGAATCCTCGCAGGTCAACCCTCGCGCCCGGTTCGCCCAACACGAGCGTCGCGTGGTCGCTGTTCGCAGGCTGTGTACGAGGATGGGCCGACGCGTACGCTTCAAGGATGCCGATCCCGCGCCTCCTGAAAAAGCGCGTCGCCAAGGAAGAGGCGATTCTGATCGGTGACCCCCGCGTGGCGGCCTGGGAGTCGGTCAGCACATTTGAGGACCAGCTGACGGCCGTCGCCTGGCGTGACCAGCTGCGATCGATGGGCGTCGATGCGAGTTGCGTGGCCGATCATCCGCTCGACCGCTTTGGCCGAGGGGACATCTACCTGATGGTCCCGCCGGAGCAATGGTCCCGAGCCAGCGAGATCGTTGACAACCTCGAGTGAGCCTCACCACGCCGCGCGAGGCGCGGGTCGCAGCTCTGACGACTACTGACGGTTGCGACCGTCATACGCCGCGCCGATCCGCCTCGACCGGGGCGAGCGCGTTGTTAGAGAGGCCACGTATGAGCCGACGCGTCGCGCACGGAACGCGTTGCTTTATTGCTCCATGCAACGGATTTTGCTGATACGCTGCCGCCGCTTTGAAATACCAGCCGAATCGTCGGTCATCCGTGTCCGGCGAGCGGGGGACCCAGTTGCGATCGGCCGTGATCGCTTGGGGCGAAGCGCCGCACGTTGTGGCGTAGCGCACTGCGCTAGCCCGTCAGCTAACTCCGCAGGCTTCGGGACCGTTCGAAGGAAGAGTTGTGGACTACCCACGAGACGCTGGCCAAATAGATCTGTGGCAGGAATGCCGATGATGCAGCGCGTCACGAGGCGCTCTGTGATTGCTCAGGCGTTCGCGGCTGGAGCCGGCGCGACGGTGTTTTCGAGTGTCGAGCTAAACGATGTCGCGGACGCTGAGCCGGCGGCTGACCCGGCAGCTGGGTATGACCCTGGATATTTGGCTGGCACCGTAGTCAGCCGCAAGCGCGCTGGCGGGTTCGTGGTGAGGGTCGCTGACGGAAGCAAAGAGATGATCCGCTTCGCCAATCCGTCCGTGGTCTGGAAGAAGGGGACGCAGGGCCAGTTTCCTCTCGAGCCAGGTGACTATGTCCGTGCCCGCGGGTCTCGCGGCGCCGGCGGGACTTTGGCTGTCACCGGCGCCTGGGTCGACATCCACAGTTTCCAGGCGAAGGTCCTGAGCCCCGAGCGTTCGCGGTTCGCCGTCGAACTCTCGAGATGGCCGGGGCGGCAGCTGCCGATTGGGATTCAAGCCAACTCCCTAGTGGCAGAGCAGGGAGGCGGCATCGTTCGAGGGCATACCTCCCACCTACGTGAGAACGACGCATTGCAGGTCATCGGCTATGGCGACCTCGCGGGAGGAACTTTCGTGGCCACACGCGTCTTTGTGTTCGAGGCACCCGGTGGGCCCCCGCCCCGAAGCCCCGAGGCTGCGCTTCCCGCGCACGGCCCGCCCCCGGCAGCGTCACGCACTGGCTGTCCTCACTACCACTATGGGATTACGAGCTGGTTTGACTGCTCCGATGGGGCGTGCGACGGCGACTGCCCGCGCTGTAACTCGAACTACAACCAAATGGCATGGCCACGGCTGAAGTACTGCTCTGGGCCCGGGGAGTGCAACGCCGATTGCGATGGAAACACTTGTGATGCGAGTTGCTGCACCCATCCACGTCTCCCATCTGTGAAGTGCGGCAGGACCGTGCCAATCCATAACCCATGCAATGGCAAATCTGTCAAGTGCGTAGTAACCGATTGTGGCCCATGTGTTCGCTGCCTCAGCCCGTACGGATGCAAGGGCTTCAGAACTGTCAAGTTTGACCTCACCGCTGCCGCATTTAGCAAGATTGGTCGACTGAGTGCCGGTCTCGCGTGCGCACGAGCTACGACCTACGGGCCGTGCTGATCGCGGCGAGGGGTCATCCCTGAAGCGACGCTTCTCGGCCCAGTTGGGCCGATGACGAGACCCTCAGCGCCGCGGTGAAAGAAGCTAAGCGTCATCCCGCCTACCGCCAGCACCGATCTTCCCTTTCTTCTGTGGTGCCCGACGATGTGTGGCACGATCGGGATTCCGGGACCTGCATGGTGTCCTTCGGCGCCGGGTGGCGCGGCACCGAGGAACTGATTCTCGCGTTCGCGATCGCGCGGGGGACGACAAAAGCCGGCTTCATCTCGCTTTCTAGCGGCAACTCCGGCTATCTAGCCACCCACCTCAGTCGTCGTGCCGAGGTGCCATAGCTAGAAGCGAAGCGCGGTGGCTGAAACGATCCGCGCGTGGGATTGAAAACGAGACACGTTTCAGCTCTCGTGGGAGGGACGGAAATACGCGCCCGGAGGCGACCCATCCCTATCGCGCCGCGCCTAGCCGTCGCGGCTGACGGCAGCGGCTCGACGTCTTCGCCGGGCGTGAGGCATCTCGTGGCGTGGGCAGCCGCTAGCCTCGGCGTGTGGCAACGACGCGGGTGGTGCGTAGCGATCGGTTTCCCGATCTGAATGACGCCGTGCTGTTCCCGCGGCTCTCGGACGGCAAACTTCAGTGGCTTGCAAAACGCGGGCAAAGGCTCAGCTTCGAGCCCGGGGACGTCCTCTATGAGCACGCCCAGCGAGATGCGCCGTTCTATGTGATCGACCGTGGGCTCGTCGAGTTCGTAGATCGAAAACCCGGCAAGGACATCTACATCGCGAACGCGGACAGCCGCACGTACATCGGCGATATCGCAGCATTTACAGGGGAGCCAACGATCAGCGCCTGTGTGGCGGTTGAGCCGACTGACGTGATCGCGTTCGACCGTGATGGGCTGCGCGACATGGTCGCCCGCTGGCCGGAGTTCGGCGAGCAGGTGTTTGCCACGTTGCTGGCGCGGCGTGCGTGGCACGAGGCCGAGGGACATGGAGCCATGCGGCTGATTGCGCCCCGCGGTTCGCGCCGGGCGTTCGAGGTTCGTGACCTGCTGGAGCGAAATCTTTTGCCGGTGCGTTGGTATGACGTTGACACTGACGAGGAGAGTGCCGCGCTGCTCGACTGGCTCGATATCCCGCGCTCAGAGACGCCGGTCTTGGTGCACGCCACCGAGGTGATGCGCAATCCATCGGCGGCACAGGTTGCCCGGGCGCTTCGGTTGCGCGCTGAGGTCGATGCGGAGCGATTCGATCTGGTCGTGCTGGGTGCCGGACCAGCGGGGCTGGCGACAGCCGTATACGGAGGCTCCGAGGGTTTAAGGACGCTCGTGGCCGAGGCTTGGGCGCCCGGCGGCCAGGCGGGTACCAGCACGCGGATCGAGAACTATCTCGGGTTCCGGACGGGGATCAGCGGGACGGAGCTCACGCGCGCGGCGACGCTGCAGGCCCGCCGCTTCGACGCGGTCCTTTCGAGCTTCCATCGAGCGGTCGAACTGGCCGACGGCCCCGACGGACTGGTAAGGGTGGATCTCGATGACGGGCAGCACGTGCTCGCTCGTTCGGTCGTCGTGGCGACAGGCGCTCGTTGGCGGGAACTGCAGGCCGAGGGTGTGGACCGCTTCCGGGGCGCGGGCCTCTACCACGCGGCGATGGGCATCGATGCCGAGCGATGCCGAGGCGAGGATGTGGTCGTCGTCGGTGGTGGCAACTCAGCAGGCCAAGCCGCGGCGCACCTCGCGCTGCGGGCCCATAGCGTCCGTGTCGTGGTCCGTGGTCCCTCGCTGAAGTCAACGATGTCCCGGTACCTCATCGATCGCATCAAGCGATCGCCCCGGATCGAGGTCATGACCGAGTCAGAGGTCGTGGCAGTCAATGGCTCGGCGACGGTGGAGTCTGTAACGGTTGTCGACCGGCGCGATGGCAGCACCATGGAAGTGCCGACGACGGCCATGTTTGTGATGATCGGCGCGGATCCGTGCACCGAAGCGACGACGAGCATGCTCCCAGTGGACTCGGCCGGGTACATCTTGTGCGGAGCGGACGCCGCGAAGCACGACGGATATCTCCGCTGGCCAGTGTCGGACCGAGGGCCGCACATGCTCGAGACCACTCGGCCCGGCGTGTTCGTGGCCGGTGACGTGCGCGCCGGCGCATCCAACCGCGTGGCCGGCGCGGTCGGCGACGGGACGATCGTCGTGCGGTTCGTACACGACGTTCTGGATGGATGACTCTTGACGGGGCGAGATGCCCGGGCTCGGTCAAACCGCCGCCGCGTGACCCGCGAAGTCGTAGTGCACACCGGTCAATTGCTCCGAGACCTCCCATAGCCGACGCCCCGCTTGTTGGTCGTAGGCCTTGCCGGCGGCGGTGACGACCTTCGGGTAACCCCGCTGCTCCATCCATCCGTCGGGACCGATGAAGCTTCCCTCGGGTACGTCTGGCGCGGTCGCGGCGTACAGCGTCGGCAGCGCCCCCATCTCGGCGCTCTGCGAAAACAGGCGGTTGCCCACCGCCAACAGCGCCCGCTCGTAGGGAGGCGGGGCGGCAAACTGAAGGTTGGTCGCCGCGTAGCCGGGGTGGGCGGCCATGCTCTTGAGCGCGGTTTTCGCCTCGGTGGCGCGCCGCTGGAGCTCGAACGCGAACATCAGGTTGGCCAGCTTCGACTGTCCGTAGGCCAGCCACCTGAAGTAACGGCGCTCGCCCTGAAGGTCCTCGAAGTTGATCCGTCCAACCCGGTGCACGCCGCTCGATTCGGTCACCACCCGCGGGTCGGGCGCGGCCAGCAGCAGCGCCAGCAGAAGGCCTGTGAGCGCGAAGTGCCCCAGGTGGTTGGTGCCCAGCTGGGACTCGAACCCGTCCCTGGTGGGCCGCCGCGGCGCCGCCATGATCCCGGCGTTGTTGATCAGCAAACCCAGGCGCTCCTGGCGCCCTTGCAACCGCCCGGCGAACGCCCGGACCGAGCCAAGGTCCGCGAGGTCGAGGGCCTCGACGACCAGTCGCGCGTCCGGCACCTCGCCGCGTATCTCATCCGCCACCCGCTCTCCCTTCTCGGTGTCGCGGCACGCCATCACGACGGTCGCGCCCGCCCGCGCGAGCTCGCGTGAATCGATCCGCCCAAGCCCGCTGTTGGCGCCCGTAACCACCGCCATGCGACCGGTCTGATCGGGAATGTCGGCGGCTGTCCACCTATCGGGCATCACGAACGTCCTCCGCTTGGCCACCTGTGGTGCGCCTGCGGGAAGGAGACCATCTCACACTCGACCCACGGAGTTGCGTCCGCGTTCGTTGGGTTGTGTTTCGCGCACAGGAAAAACGGACCGGGCCTGACTGGAACTTGGGCGGTATCGTCGGGGGTGCCGCTAGGGAGCTGAGCAAATTTTGGAGGCATGTGTTGGCGTACCGTGATTTCACCGAGGCCGTTCCAGACGTCGTTGCGCGGCCGGCGGCGACGACCGTCCTGATTGGTCGCCGAGAATCGTTCAACGCGGCTCACGAGCTGCGAAATCCGGACCTATCCGAAGCCGAGAACCGGCGGCTGTACGGGAAGTGCGCCAACCTCCACGGCCATAACTACGTCCTCGAGGTCGAGATCGCGGGCGCGGTCGATCCGACCACGGGCTACGTGTTCGACCTGAAGCAGCTCTCGAGCGTCGTCTCTAGGCGGATCATCGACGACGTCGACCACCGCAACCTGAACGCCGATGTTCCCTGGCTCGAGGGGCTGATCCCGACGGCTGAGAACCTCGCCCTGGCGTTCCGGGAGAGAATTCGTACGGAGCTGCCGGAGGGAACACTTCTGACGGTTCGCGTGTGGGAGACGGACAAGAACTGGGCCGAGGTCGGTGAGCACGGGTGAAGGGCTGTCGGGACGTGCGCGGGATCTGCGCACGCGCTACACAGTCGCCGACCTGTGCGCCCTAAGCGCAGGCGAGGCGCGGCGGTTCCTGCGCAGCGGGCCCTGCGACCCGCAGGTCGACGTGCCTCTCGCCTGGGAACTCCTTTACCGCCTCGAGCCGGACCTCTACGACCGGCTCGCCAGCGCGGAGCGGCTCCATCAGGCCTTGCTTCAGTGGCTCCCGTCCGATGTCGATCGGATCGTCGAGGTGGGTGCGGGCACGGGCCGGCTTACGCTCGAGCTGCTTGGCCGTGCTCGTGAGATCGTCGCGTTCGAGCCCGCAGCAGCCGCTGCGCGAGATCCTGGCTCGCAAGCTCAGGCGGGCCGAGCACGGGGACCGAGTGCGGGTAACCGCCGGCTTCTTCGATGATCTCCCGCTGCCGGACAGCTGGTCTGATGTGGTGGTCGCGTGCTCTGCATTCACACCCGACCCGGGGCACGGTGGCGACGCCGGGCTGGCGGAGATGGAGCGCGTCTGCAAGCCGGGCGGCTGCGTCGCGATCGTCTGGCCGAACAACGTGGCCTGGCTCGAGGCCCACGGCTATCGCCACATCAGCTTCGCCGGTGAGATGTTCGTCGAGTTCGCGAGCCCCGGAGACGCCGCTGAGCTGGCCGAGATCTTCTACCCCGGGGCAGCGGCGGAGATACGTCGGCGCGGCCAGCGACGTGTGTCGTTCGACAGCCTCGGGATCAATCCCCCGCGCGACGTGGCGTTCAAGGTGATGGCCGCGTGAAAGTAGCGATCGTCGCCCCGCTGGTCAGCGCGATCCGTGAGCCGCAGCGAGGTGGCTCGCAGGCGTTCCTGTCAGAGCTCGCGCGAGGCCTCGTCGACAGAGGCGACGACGTGCATCTGTACGCGGCGTCCGGATCGGAGGTGCGGGGCGTCAAGGTGATCGACACCGGCATCAACCACCGCGACTTGGAGGCCACGCTCTACCGGGCCGACGGCGCCGAGCCGACGGTCCTGGCCCGGCCCAAACCGCCTTTGCTCGCCTTTACGCGCTGATCCGCAAGAACCGATACGACGTCGTTCACAACCACGCCTTCGACGCACCCGCCGATCAGTCTGGCCTCGGACCTCGGCGCGCCGGTCGTGCATACCCTTCACCTGCCGCCCGAGCGCAAGGTTGCGGATGCGCTTCGCAGGCCGGCGCGACCGAGCCCGCCCCCACGGTGGCGTGCGTATCCGCCGCGCAGGCAAACGCGTGGCGCGAGGTCGTCGCCGTCGACGCGATCCTGCCGCCGTATATCCCCACCAGACGGATCCACTTCTCTGAAGCCGCGGGTTCCGGCGCCCTGTTCGCCGGGAGATTGAGCCCGGAGAAGGGCGCCGCGGAGGCGATCGCGATCGCGCGGATCGCGGGAATCCCGATAGAGCTCTTCGGAGATCGCTATGACGAGTCCTACGCCCGCAGGCGGATCGACCCAGTGAGCGCCAGCCGTGGAGTGGTCGTGTGTCCCGCGGTCTCGCAGAACGAATTGTGGAAGGCGATGGGGAGCGCCGCCGTCGTGCTCTGCCCGGCTAAGTGGGACGAGCCTTTCGGGATGGTGGCGGCCGAGGCGCAGGCCTGCGGCACGCCGGTCGTGGCCTTCCGGCGAGGCGCGCTCGACGAAGTGATCGTCGACGGCGTCACCGGGTTCCTCGTCGCACCGGACGATCTGTCAGCCGCGGCCGCGGCCGTCGGTGAGACCCCAGCTCTGTCCCGCGAGGCGTGCCGAGAGCATGCCGAAACCGACCTCGACATCGAACGCAGCGTCGACGCCCACCAGCGGCTGTACGAGCAGCTTGCCGGCGCCGCTGCCGGAGCGCGAACCGGTGGCTGACTCGGGACATTGGCTGGAGGGGCGGGTGGCCGCTCGTGACCGGAGCGAGTCGGGGATCGGCGCGGCCACCGCGCAGGCCCTCGGGGCGGCCGGCGTGCGCGTCGTGCTCGCGGCGCGCGACCGCGAAGCGCTCGGAGTCAGTCGCTCGAGGAATTAATCAGGCTGGCGGCCGGGCGCTGGCGGTGGGCGAGCGACGTCGGCAGGAGCGAGGAGGTCGAGCAGCTGTTCGCCGCGGTCGAGCGGGTCGGTCCGCTCGCCGCGCTCGTTTGCGCTGCCGCCGTGCTCACGCCGGCACCGTTCGAGGAAACGACACGAGAGATCTGGGAGCAGACGCTCGCCGTCAATCTGACCGGGACGTTTCTATGCTGCCGCGCGGCGTTCGGCGCAATGCGTGTGACGGGAGGCGGAAGGATCGTCAATATCGCCTCGTTGTCCGGCGTCTATGCGACCGAGAAGTTCCCCGGTCTGGCCGCGTACAACGTCTCCAAGTACGGAGTCATTGGGCTCACCGAGGCGATCGCGGTCGAGGGGCGGGAGCACGGCATCAGCGCGATCTGTGTCAGCCCCGGTGCGGTCGACACCGAGATGCTGCGCGCGGCCAATCCCGCGCTGCGCGCCGGCCTCACGCCGGACGACGTAGCCCGCCTGATCGTGGCGCTGTTGGATGGGGCGTTCGCCGCGGCCAGCGGCGCGAACATCCCGCTGTTCTCAAACGCGTAGCGCGCCGCCGAGCGAGCTACGTCAGCGCGCCAGCGACCAGAGATCGACATCTTCGTTCGCGAGGACGCCCGCGTCTCGCGCGCTCGGAGCTTCCGACCAGACTGGCGGCCGCTGCCATCTCCGAGTCCTCGTCGAGCTCCGGATCGCCGCCGCGGTCGAGCCCGACGGCCGCCGCCACCGCCCCGTTCACGAGGTAGAACCCGAGGAACTTCCGGTCCTCGAGGCTGCCGCGAATGACGAACTCGTCCCATTTCGTCGCATAGCCCGCGTACTCGAGCTTGTGCTTGTACTGATCTGACCAGAACGTGTAGATGTAGTCGTACGGGTCCGTTGCGCCGAGCATCGACCTTGCCACCGCGCGACCCTGCTTCTCGGCGTTGTTGTAGTGCTCGACACGAACGCGGCCGAACAGCGGGTGCAGGATGTTCGCCAGATCGCCCGGCCGCATAGATGTCCGGCGCGCTGGTCGCGGCACAGCTCGTCAACGAGCACCCCGTTGCGACTGCTCGATCGAGCCCGCCCTGAACGGCGGCACGTGGGGCTCGATGCCGATGCCCGACGACGACGAAGTCGCACTCAACACGGCGGCCGCTCGCGGTGACGACTGCTTCCACCCGCTCGTCTCCTTCGAACTCGACAGTCTGCTCGTCGCTCAAAAGCTCGACGCCGTGCTCCTCGTGGATCGCGGCGAACGCACCGCCGACCTCCTGTCCCACGATTCGCTCGAGCGGCACCCTCCCGCCGAAGACCGCCGTCACCCGGACCTCGAGCTCCGTCAGCGAGGCGGCCACCTCGCAGCCGATGAAGCCCATGCCGACAACGACCGCGCGGCGATGCTCGGAGCCTCGCGCTTGATCGCGTCGCACTCCGCAACCGTCCGCAGCTGATGGATGCCCGCTAGCCCCGCCCCGGGAATGTCGAGGCGGCGGTTGATTCCGCCGGTCGCGATCAGGAGCTTCTGAAACTCGAGCTCCTCGCCTGAGTCCAGGAACACCGTGCGCGCATTCGCGTCCACCTCGGCGACGGTGAGCGGACGCAGTTCCACGTCGTGCTCGCCGTACCAATTCGGCGGGCTTGACGAACCAGCCGTCGAGCCCCTCCTCTGAGCGCAGGTACGTCTTCGACAGCGGCGGGCGACCAAACGGGACGCCGGGCTCCGGGGCAGATCAGCACGACCCGGCCGTTGAAGCCCTCCTCTCTGAGCGTCACCGCGGCGTTGCCGCCGCAAAGCCCGCCACCGACGATCACCATCGGCTTATCGTCGTTGCGGGAGTTCATCCCGTGCATCATCGCGCGATCGCGCTTGCCGGCGCACTACGCGTTTCGATCGCAGTCGCGGGCGGTCAGATCTGTGGCTCGCGGGCGCGCATCGGTAGCCGGAAGATGAGCGCGAACGCGGCGGCGACGGGTGCCAGGCACGCCCATGCGGTGATCGCGAGTGCGTGGGTCGGCGGATGGCCGGCGAAGGCTGAGAAGAAGATCGTTCCCAGGGCGGCGACGCCGATTGCGGCGGAGAGTTGCTGCACGGCCTGGAGCACACCGGAGGCGGAGCCGACCTCGTCCATCCCGACGCCGGCGAGGATGAAGTCGAACAGCTGCCCCATCGCCATTCCAGCGCCGGCGCCGAACAGGAGCAGTCCGGGAGCGAGGTCCAGCGTCGAGGCCGTTTGCGCGCCGGTCACGGTCAGGGCCAGAACGACGGCCCCCGCACCGACGAGCGCGATGCCAACGTGCAGCAGATGGCGGCCGAGGCGAGCGACGAGCCCGAAGGAGGCGCCCATCCCAACGATGAGTCCGACGACCATCGCCGTCAGCGTGATGCCCGCGTGGATTGGGGAGAATCCCTCGCCGAGCTGGCCGAACAGGGATGACGCACAGCAGCACTCCGCTGAAGGCGCCGAAGAAGGCGAGCGCGACGAGGATCCCGTTCGTGTAGGTGCGGTTGGCCAGCAGCGCTGGGTCGATCAGCGGATCGCCTTGCCGGCGGCGCTCCCACACCACGAACGCGCCGAGCAGCACCACCCCGGCCCCGAGCATGACAAAGGTCCACGCTGGCCAGCCGGCCGTGCGGCCCTGAATCAGCGGGTAGATGATCGCGGTCAGCGCGAATCCAATCGAGGATCATCCCGCCGGTGTCGAGCCGGATTCCGGGGTGGGCGATGGTTCGCGGCAGGACTCGCACGGCCCCGGCGAAAGCGACGATGCCGATCGGGACGTTGATCAGGAACACCAGCCGCCATCCGATCCCCCACAGATTTGCCTCGACCAGCGCGCCGGCGAGGATCGGTGCGGCAAGCACGGACAGTCCGATCATCGGTCCGTAGGCGCCGAACACCTTGGTCATCTCGTCCTCGGCGAAGACCTCTTTGAGCATCCCGACCCCCTGGGGGATCATCAGCGCCCCGAAGGAGCCCTGCAGCACCCGGAAGCCGATCAGCACTGCCGGCGAGGGGGCGACCGCGCAGGCCGCGGACATCACCGTGAATCCGGCCGAGCCGACCAGGAACAGCCGGCGACGGCCGAAGATGTCCCCGAGCCGCGCGCCGGTGATCAGGAACACGGCGAACGCGAGCGTGTAGCCGGCGCTCAGCCACTGCAGGGTGGAGGCGCCGCCGCCGATCGCGTGCCGGATCGACGGGCCGGCGACGTTGACGATCGTCGCGTCCATGGTGTCCATGATGTTGGCGGCGAGCACGACCGCGAGCACGAACCAGCGCAGCGGGTTGCGGGCCGCCGGCTGCGTGGCGGCGCCGGCGGGCTTCGCCAGTCCTTCGGTCTGGACGATCGTGGCCACGTCTGCACTCGGTTCCCATTTTAGACTCCTTACTGAGTACGCCGTTCGCAGTAATCGCTGGCGACACCGTAGCAGACTGAGTACACTGTTCGCAATGGGTTCGAGTCGTGGCGTCATCTGGGACCGTCCCGAGCGGGCCGCTCGGGGCCCTGCACCCTCGCTCTCGCGCGAGCAGATCACCACCGCCGCCGTGACGCTGGCCGACACGCAGGGAATCGAGGCGGTCTCGATGCGGGCCATAGCGGCCGAGCTCGGTGTTGGAGCGGCATCGCTCTACCGCTACGTCGCCCGCAAGGACGAGGTGATCGACCTGATGGTCGACGCGGTGATGGGCAACGACCTGCAGTTCGAGATCCGCGGGGACTGGCGCGAGGACCTGCGCTCGTTCGCTCACGGCCTGCGGGCGATGATCCTGCGCCACCCCTGGATGGCGGTCCCGAGCGCCGGCCTGACGCAATTTCGGACCCAACACGGCTCGGCGCTACGAGCAGGTGCTCAGCGCGATCGACGGCCTTGGCCTCGAGATCGACGAGATGCTCGTGATGGTCGAAACGCTCGACGCCTTCGTCCGTGGTCGCGCACTCGAGGAGCTCTCCGAGCAGGAAGCCGTCCGGCGCTCCGGTCTCGACCAGGAGCAATGGATGCAAGCCCAGATCCCCTACATCGAGAATCTGATCGAAAGCGGCCGCTACCCGCTGCTGACTCGTGTCGTCCTCCACGCTCGCGCGCCGCACGACCCCGACCGCCTCAAGCACGGCTTCGACCCGGGGCTCGAGCGAGTGCTCGATGGCCTCGCGACCATGCTCCCAGGCGGTCGACCGGGGATCGCCTAGCATCGGCTTCGGTGCCCGAAAGGCCGACAAGCGACACGGATCGGCAGCCTGCCCAGAACGGACGCACCCGTCCTGCGATCGTCGCGGTCGACGACGAGCCCGCGGTGCTCGCTGCTGTCGCGCGCGACCTGCGCCGCGGCTTTGGCGAGCGCTACCGGATACTGCGCGGCGGCTCGGGTGGCGAGGGACTCGAGATCCTCAAGGAGGTACAGGCGCGCGGGGAGCAGGTGGCGTTGCTGGTGGCGGACCAGCGGATGCCGGGACTGTCGGGTACCGACTATCTGGTCCAGGCGCGGGAGCTGGTTCCCGACGCCAAGCGCGTGTTGCTGACTGCGTACGCCGACACCCAAGCCGCGATCCAGGCGATCAACGAGGTATCGCTTGACTACTACCTGCTGAAGCCGTGGGATCCGCCCGAGGAGCAGCTGTTTCCGATCGTCGAGGACCTGCTCACCACCTGGGAGGCGGGTGCCGCGCTCGAGGCCGGCGGGGTACGCGTGATCGGCCATCGCTTCTCCCGGCAGTCGCACGACGTGCGCGACTTCCTGGCCCGCAACCGCGTCCCGGCCCGATGGCTCGACGTGGAGCGCGACAGCGAGGCGCGCGAGCTGCTGGCGGTCGCAGGGGTCGACGCCGAGCGGCTGCCCGTCGCCCTGCTCGAGGACGGCTCCGTGCTCGAGCGCCCGACCACATTCGAGCTGGCCGAGCGGCTCGGCATCTCCGCCCAGCCCGTCGGCGATCACTACGACCTGGTGATCGTCGGCGGTGGCCCTGCCGGTCTAGCGGCGGCCGTGTACGGCGCATCGGAGGGATTGCGCACCGTGATGGTCGAGCGCGAGGCGCCCGGTGGGCAGGCGGGCCAGTCGAGTCGGATCGAGAACTACCTGGGTTTCCCGGCGGGGCTGAGTGGATCGGACCTCGCGCGGCGGGCGACCGACCAGGCGCGGCGGCTCGGCGCCGAGCTCGTGACGGTCCAGGAGGCGGTTCAGCTCGAGGTGCAGGGTGCCGGGCGGCTCGTGAAGTTGACCGGCGGCGGTGCGCTCAGCGCCAACACCGTGCTCGTGGCTTCTGGCGTCTCATATCGACAGCTCGACGCTCCTGGATTCGCTGAGCTGACTGGAGCGGGCGTGTACTACGGCGCCGCGCTGACCGAGGCGCGGGCCTGCGCCGATCAGCACGTGGTCGTTATCGGCGGGGCCAACTCCGCCGGCCAGGCGGCTGTCTACTTCAGCGGGTACGCGGGCCGCGTGACGATGCTCGTCCGCGCCGACTCGCTAGTCAAATCGATGTCGCATTACCTGATCGAGCAGATCGCGGCGCTGCCGAACGTTGAGGTCAGAACCGGCACGCAGGCGGTCGCCGCGCACGCCACCGATCGGCACCTGAGCTCACTCACGGTCCGCGCAGCCGACGGAGCGGAGACCGTCGAAGAGGTCGACGCCTGCTTCGTGTTCATCGGCGCGGCGCCACGCACCGACTGGCTGCACGGTGTCGTCGCGCGGGACGAGCGCGGGTTCATTCTCGCGGGCCCCGAGGTGCGCGGGCACGGCTGGCCGCTGCCGCGCGATCCCTACGTGCTCGAGACGAGCGTTCCCGGCGTGTTCGTCGCCGGCGACGTCCGCGCGCGCTCGATCAAGCGCGTCGCTAGCGCGGTAGGGGAGGGTTCGATGGCTGTGTCGCTGATCCACGAGTACCTGGCGAGCGCATGAGTGAGCCCGAGCGCCCAACGCTCGACGAGTTGCGCACGATCGATCTGTTCGACGAGCTCAATGACCAGCAGCTCACGGAGTGGCAGCAGGTCGCCGTGATCCGTGAGCAGCCGGCCGAATCGGTCGTCGCCGAGGCGGGAGCCGACGGCGTACGCGAGTTCCTGCTGCTGCTCAAGGGGATCGTCCAGGGGCTGGTCGTTGAGGCGGGGCGGGTCGAGCCGGTCACGCGGCAGGTCGCCCCGACATGGATGGGCGCGATCCCGGTCCTTACCGAGACCGGCTTCGCCGGCCAGCATGGTCGCCGAGACCGACGTGCGGCTAGCCGCGATCCAGGGCGGACGACTTCATCCGGCTGGCGCTCACCAACCGGCCCGTGCACCGGCGGGTGATGCGGGCGATCCGTCCGGTCGCGACAAGGATCGCAGTCCGCGAGCAGACGCGGGAGCGCTTGGCGTCGCTCGGCACGATGTCCGCTGGTCTGGCGCACGAGCTCAACAATCCCGCCGCGGCTGCTCGGCGCGCCGCCTCCGACCTCGCCGAGGCGCTCGACGTGCTGGCCTCGACGATCGGGCGGTTCGTCGAGTCGGGCGTCGAACGGGAGCAGGCGAAGGAGCTGGTCGCGATACAGCGTGAGGCGATGGCTGACCTGGAGTCGGGCAGCCCGCTGTCGGCCCTCGACGCTGCGGACGCCGAGGACGAGCTGACGGCGTCGCTCGAGCGACTCGGCGTGCCGGAACCGTGGCGCCTCGCGGCGCCGCTCGCGGCGGCGGGCGTCGATGGCACTCGGCTCGATCGAGTGGCATTGGTCGCCGGCGAGGGCGCGAGCTCCGCGATCGCGTGGATCGCCGCCTCGCTCACGGCGCGCGAGCTCGCCGCCGAGATCTCCGAGTCGACCGACCGGATGGGCAAGCTCGTCAAGGCGATCAAGGCGTATGCGTTCATGGACCGCGGCGAGCTCGTCGAGGCCGACATCCACGAGGGACTCGAGACAACGCTGATGGTGCTCGGCCACAAGCTCAAGCACACCTCGATCGAGATCCAGCGCGACTACGACCGCTCGCTGCCGAAGCTGACGCTACGCGGGTCAGAGCTCAACCAGGTGTGGACGAACCTGCTGGCGAACGCGATCGAGGCCTTGGGCGAGTCGGGCACGATCCGAATCACCACGGTGCGCGACGGCGTCTGCGCGCGGGTAGATATCGCCGACGACGGGCCTGGGATCCCTGCCGAGATCCGCGACCGCGTGTTCGACCCGTTCTTCACGACCAAGGACGTCGGCGAAGGGACCGGACTTGGTCTCGACACAGCGCGGCGGATCGTGACCGACCGGCTGAACGGCTCGATCGAGTTCGAGTCACAGCCCGGCCAAACCGTGTTTCACGTCTGGCTGCCGCTTCGCGCTGGCGACCGGGCCGTGTGACCGTGGCGCTCGCCGAGCGCCGCACAGCTGAGGGACGGATCTTCGACCGGGTCGCTGCGCTTTATGATCGGGCGCGACCGGGTTACCCACCCGACGCAGTCCGCGACCTCGTTGAGCTTGGGGGCATCACAGGCTCCAGCCAGATCTTGGAGATTGGGTGCGGCACCGGACAGCTCACCCGAGAACTCGCCACAACCGGGGCGGCTATCTGCTGCGTCGAGCCAGGAGCGTCCCTCGCCGACATCGCACGAGCCAACCTGGCTGAATACCCGAACGTCGAGGTCATCGCCACGACCTTCGAGGAGCTCCGGGACGAACCCGGTAGCTACCGCACCGTCGTCTCGGCCACCGCGTTTCACTGGATCGAGCCCAGCGTCGCGTTCGTCAAAGCCGCGGCATTACTGAAGGCGGGCGGACAGCTGGCGCTGATGACCAACATCCATGCTGCAGAAGGAAACCATGCAGACCAGCGAATTGGAGATGCAGTACGTGCTCTGCACCAGCGCCTCGCTCCCGAGATCGGAGATTGGACTTTTCCCACCACGGACGACATTGAGCGCAAGGCCACTCCCGAAGGCGGCATCGGCGCGTTATGGGCCAGGGTGGAGCGCAAGCTCTCGGACCCGCCCGACGTCTCACGCCTGTTCGAGCGACCGACGGTCAAGACATATCCCTGGCTCGCCACGTACGACAGGAGCTCCTACCTGGACATGCTCGCCACCCAGTCCTCATACGCGCTGATCGAAGCGAGCCGTCGGAACGAGCTGCTGGCGGGCATCGGCCGGCTGATCGACGAACGCCTGGCCGGAGTCGTCACCAAGCAGTATGTGACCGTCCTTGCGGTCGCAACACGCGCATAAGGCACCAAGCTTCCGACGCGCGGTCATTCGGGTGTGGTCGCGCGAGACAGCGAGAGCACCCGGTCGCAGGTGGAGGTCACCTCGGTGTCGCCGGACGCGAGGATGACGACGGCGCCCCGTCGCGCGTGTTTGACGAGCTGGTCCAGGACGGCCCGACGCCAGTGGTCGTCGAGCGCGGAGGTCGGCTCGTCGGCGAGGATCAGATTGGGCTCGGTGGCGAGAGCACGCGCCACCGCGACCCGCTGGCGCTGCCCGCCCGAGAGCGTGCCGACGAGTTGGGCGGCATGATCCGCGAGGCCGAGGTGATCGAGCGCGGTGGCCGCGCGGCGCGCCACCTCGGCTCCAGGGATCGCGCCGGGCTGGAGCGGAAGCGCCACGGTCTCGGCGGCAGTGAGCGTCGGGACCAGGCAGAGGTTTTGCAGGATGACGCCGGTGGGAACGTCCCGCCAGGGCACGGCCGGGCGGCCGTCGAGCAGTAGACGACCGGCGGCGAGCGGGCCGAGACCGCCGAGCGCGTAGAGCAGACTGGTCTTGCCGGACGCCGAGGGCCCACTGACCGCGAGGAGTTCGCCGGCGCGGGCGTGGACATTGAGGCCGCGCAGGATGACCGTCTCGCCGCCGCGGACGGCGAGGTCCTCGCCGCGGATCTCCTTGATGCTCATCGGTCGCCTGACGGTCGGTCTGAATCGTGCGGTGCCTCATCGCGACGCTCCGCATCGGAGCGAAATCCCGGCTCCGGTCGAAGCCGCACGACGTCGTCCTCCGCGCTAACCGCGAACACGGTGCCGGCTGGGAAGCGCGCAAAGATCTCCGGGGGCAACTGCACGCTGCCATCGCGGCCGGCGACGGCGAACCGCCGCTCGGCTCGCCGTTCAGACCCAACCACTCCGTGGGCGATCCCGAGCGTTCGCGGGAGGGCCTCGGCGAGCGCGGTGTCGTGAGTGACGATCACGATGGTGGAGCCGCTCAGCCGGTGAGCGCGGCGCAGATTGTCGATCACGGCGTCGCGCCCGGCGGGGTCGAGCCGGGCGGTCGGTTCATCGGCTAGCAGCACCCGGGGCGATGTGGCCATCGCGCTGGCGATCGCGACGCGCTGCTGTTCGCCGCCGGAGACCTGGTGCACGGGCCGCTGGGCGACCGTGCCCAGCGCGAACACGTCGATGAGCTCCTCCGGGGACCAGCGCAGCGGCCAGCCGCGACGGCGGGCGCCACGCTGAGCGAAGGCGAGGTTCTCGAGCGCTGTGGCGTAGGGGAGCAGGTTCTGTAGCGGATCCTGTAGCAGCAGCGCCAGCTCGGTGGCGCGCAGCCGGGCCAGTCCTCGTCCGTCCACGCGAGCCATGTCGTGGTCGCCGACGAGGATCGCGCCCGCGGTGGGCTGAAGGAGGCCGCCGAGCAAGGCCAGCAGCGTTGACTTGCCCGAGCCCGACGGCCCTATTACCGCCAGCATCTCTCCGGCCCGCACGTGCAACTCGACGTTGCGCAGCGCGACGATCGGTGCGTCCTCGGCGGGATAGATGTGAACCACCCCGGCGCAGACCACCTCGGCGCCCGCCGCGCGCGTCGCCGGCTCAGAACGAGACGTCATCGGGGACCGTTCGCAGGAGGACGGGGGACGCACGGCGCAAGATGACGGCGCTCGTCGCCGCGGCGGCAAGCGCGACCGCGGCGACCACGAGCACGGTGACGCCGGCGATCACCCCCGCCGGGAGCGCGTAGCTCACCGGCGCGGCCGATACGGCGGTCAGCTCGGGCATCGACGGGACCGCCATCGCGGCGGCCAGAGTTCCGGCCGCGGCTCCGCATAAGGCGGTGAGGATCAGGATTGCCGACTCCAAGCCGAGCGAGCGGACGAGCGCCGGGCGGGGGACGCCCGCCACCTCCAGCGAGGCGAGTTCGGTCGCGCGCTCGCGGGCCGTGGCGCCGAGCGCACCCAGTGTGCTCGCCGTGGCCACGAGCAGCGCGGCGATCGTGGCCAGGAGCAGGAAGTCATCGGCGAGCGCCGGGCCCGAGCGCTGCAGCTGCGCAAACACCGTCGATGAGCGCTCGACGCTCGTCGGCCGCAGACCCGCCGCACGCAATCTGGCCGGCGCGTCGGCCGGGGCGTGGGGACCCAGCCAGACCTCGTCGGTGGCGTCAGGAGTGGTCGGGCCGACCTGGAGGTTGGATAGCAGGGCGAGATCGACCATCAGCGCGTTGGTCCCCAGCCGCGGTAGTGCCGATGCGGTGATCACCGGCTGCACGTTGATGGTGTTGCCGTCGAGCCCCTGAGTGGGTATGGATCCCGCCTGGCCATTGTTGAGCGACTCTTGCTCGGACGTGGCAACGACCGGAAGGGTTGAGGGATGATCGGCGGGTGCGGCCATCGGTGCGGTGAACGCTCCCGTAGCGTTGGCCTCGGCCGCGATCGCTGCGGCGCTGACCAAGAGCATGAGGCCGCCCGCCCGCCCTGACTGCACGCGTACTCCGGCGGACCTGGCCCGCCAGCCCCCGGCGACCAAGTCTGCGGAGATTGCCCGCGATGCGCCCCCCGGCGACTCAGACCACAGGCGGCCCACGCTGAGCGCAACGGTTCCTGTCGCTGGCGGAGCGCGGCCGGCCGCCGGCATGATGCCGACACCGGCCAGACGGCAGCCGCCCGGGCACACGGCGGAGAGGTCGGCGCGATACGTTCTCTCACCGTGCCGCAGCGCTCCCAGGTCGATGACCGCGGTTCCCTCCCGACCGTTGAACACCCATACGGCCAAGTCGACGTCCCCATGGGTGGTGAGGGCAGTCGTCCGCGCGGCGACGTTCAGCGATCCGTCGGACACCAGCACGGCCGGGACGATCGCCGGATCGAGGGCGCGGGCGACACTGTGCAGTCCCCGAGACGAGATCCCGTGCGGCCACGATGCGGCGGCCGACAGGCGTGAGGAGTCGACGGCAAGCAGCGTCGTATTGGGCGTGTGCAGGTCAATCGCGGCCATCGCGAACCGTCCGCGGGGATCCGCCCGCCTGACTGCGCTCTCGAGGTCCGCGGCGTTCACCGGCGCGACGCCGACTACCGTGCGGGCTCCGACCTGGAACTGCGCCGCCGTCGAGCGATTTGTCCGGGCCACCGACCAAGCCGCGGCGGCAAAGCAAGCCAAGCACAGCGCGATGATCAGCACACGCGCCTGGCGCAGGATCCTGGGGCGGCGCACGCTCTGGCGCAGAGCCAAAAACGACCCCACCCAGCCCGAAGTCGCAGTCAGCGGGATCCCGAGCCGGCATCCGAACAGGAGCAGCTGAACGGCAAGCACGGCGGTGCCGAGCGCGATCAGCCCCGGGGCAGCGGAGGCCAGAGGATCGGTGTGCCCGTTCAGCGCACCGGCCGTGGCGAGCTCCACCAGGGCCACGATCGCAAGCACGACTAGGACGACATCAGCGACGGCGCTCATCGCCGAGGCGCCCGTTAGAGCACGTGCCGAGCCGTCGTGGCGATCGGCGGAGCGCATCAGTCGCACCGTTGCGAGGCCGAGGGCCCCGACGATCGCTGCCACTGTCAACCCCAACGCCGCAAGCGTCCATCCGTCAAACGCGATCACCGCCGAGGGCGAGAACAACTGGTCCCGCGCGACAACCATCGTCGCCCAGGCCGCCGCCACTCCCACAACGGCGCCAAACAGGCACAGCAGCCCCGGCTCGGCCGCGGTCACCCACAACATGCTGGCTGTGGGAAACCCACGCAGGCGGGCAACGCGCGCCTCCGACCGGCGAGTGTCGCTGCCACGCACCAACAGTGCGCCGAGCACCCAGACGGCGAGCAACACGAGCTGGATCGCGGCGATCGCCACGATCGTCACCATCGACCGGCGCTGGTGGTCGGCCTCGGTCAGCAGCGAGGGCAACTGGGTACCGGCGTGGATGCCCTCCCGATCCAATGTCGCGACCACCCGGCTGAGGGCCAGGCGCGTCGCGCTCTCGTCACCAAGGCCGACGGCACCGGGAAGCAGCGGGAGCTGACCCGTCGCGGTCGGCACGTCCTCGGCCGGGACCGCCAGAGCCGTCGCCGCTGAAGCGATCAGCGGGTCGGTCGCCACCGGCCCGAGCTGACCACCGATGCTGTGCCCCGCCGGGAAGTCCTGGATCCCGTCGCCCCACCAGTACGGCAAAGACGTATCCGGTACGGAGACAATCCCCGTGACCCGCAGGCGCAGCGGCCGGCTACGCCCCGTAACGTGGGCGAGCACCGTCCCGCCGACCGACACCCCGATCTGCCGGGCGCCGCGCGCGGTCATCACGACATCGCCGGTGCCGAGGTCGCAGTCACCCGCGAGGAAGTGCAGGCGATGGCAGATCCCGGTCCGCCAGAACAGCTGTGACTTGTCCCGGGTGGACAGGATGACGCCGCTGGTGACCGTCGTGATCGCGGCGCCATACAGAGGCCGGGCGCCGCCCGACCCCTGGACGATTCGCTCGGCACGTCGCACGGCACCGAGCTGGTTCGTCTGGTCCGAGCGCGTGTAAACAGTCACACCGCTGTCCTGCACGGGGGCCGAAGCGACGATCCCTCGGAGCACCGAGTCGCCCGCGGTGTTCAGGTACAGAGGACCGAGCACGGCTGCCCCGACGGCGATCGCCGCGGTCACCACCGTCAGCACAGAGGCGCCGAGCCGCCACCGCATCCCCCGCAAGAGCAAGCCGCCGCGCGCGGTCACGTATGCCCCGCAGTCAACGCGGCCTCGTCCTCATCCAACCTCGTTCACAAGATCGCACCGTACGGGATGCCCCTCGACCTCCGGGGCATCACCCGCGGCGGGCTATCGTGGCAACCGCCGGCGTTACGAGGTGTAAGACGTCGGCGTCGACTGAGGGGAGCGCTTGTCCCATCCGTGAAATGGCGAGTAGTCACCCGCATCCCAGGCTTCTCGCAGCCCAGGCTTGCTCAGATCCCAGTCGGGGCGAATCTCGCTGGTCACGGTCCGTAGGTCCTGCCAGAGGTCGACGAAGGAGGGGCGTCCCCAGAACCAGTAGCCGTTGTAGATGTTGTGGATGACTAGCTTGGGCTTGAGCACGAGGGTGTGGGGGATCATCGGGTCGTGCTCGGGGTCGGTGTACTCCTGGATGTCGAGGTCCTTCTGGACGGTCCGCTCGGGGTCGGAGAGGAAGGGCCACTGGGCGCCGGTCGAGGCGCGGAACTCCTGGCTGGAGTGATGGGTGTCGGTCGAGATGGTGGCGATCTTCGTATACGCGACGGCGACCTTGGGGTAGTTGGCGGCGAGCTGGAGGTGCTGCTGGTGCTCCTTGGGGCAATAGTTCCCGCGCGCTAGCGTGAGGATCAGGGGGTCGTCGCCCTGGATCTCGCTGAGCTTGCGGGGGACGTTCTCGTGGTCGGGCAGCTCGTAGTCGGGGAACGTGTTGCCGGGGGCGATGTCTGGGCGCATGATCTGCTCCTGTTCAGGGTTGACGACGTGGCGAGAATGATGCAGCCACAGTCCACACGATTCATATCGATGTAGTCAATAGGCGCCGCGGGCGCCAGAAAGGGGGCCATCCCAATGAGTACCCACACGCCAGTGTGCGACTTGCTCGGCATCGAACACCCGATCGTGGAGGCGCCCTTGGCTGCAGATCCTCGCCTGCCCGCCGCGGTCTCGAGTGCCGGCGGCCTCGGCACCGTCGGGCTGGGGTGGGCCGATGACGCCGGCGACGTTGTGCGTCAAACGGCAGCCCTCACCGACCGGCCCTTTGCCGGTAACTTCGTTCTGGCCTTTGATCAGCACCGTCGAGTCGATCAGGCGCTTTCGGCGGGTCTGCGGATCGTGTCGCTCTTCTGGGGCGACCCCCGCGGCTACGTCGGCTCGGTGCACGACGCCGGAGGGCTTGTCATGCACACGGTCGGCAGCGTCGAGGAAGCGCGGCGCGCGGTCGAGTGTGGAGTGGACATCGTCGTCGCGCAGGGATGGGAGGCCGGAGGGCACGTCTGGAGTGGCGTGGCCACGCTCCCGCTAGTGCCTGCGGTCGTGGACGCGGTGGCGCCGGTACCCGTGATTGCGGCTGGGGGGATTGGCGACGCTCGAGGCGTCGCGGCCGTTTTTGCCCTGGGCGCGCAGGCCGCCTTGCTGGGCACGCGGTTCCTGCTGGCCGACGAGATGCCGATCCATGACGAGTACCGGCGCCGTCTGATCGCCGCGACGGAGACCGATGCAGAGTGGTACCCCAACCTCTATGAGGTCGGATGGCCTGACGCTTCGCACCGCGCGATCCACAACTCGACGGCCGCGATGTGGGAGGCCGCCGGGCGACCCTCCCCGGGTAGTCGGCCGGGAGAGGGTGAAGTGTTAGCCCACTTCGCTTCGGGCGAAGCGATCGTTCGATACGAACCCGCGCCACCGATGGTTGGAACCACCGGTGAGATCGAACCGCTATCGCTGTGGGCCGGACAAAGCGTCGCGCTCGCCAAACAGCCACAGCCCGCTGCCGAAATCGTGGCCGAACTCGTCTCGCGCTTGTAACGTCAAAGAGATGGAATCCCGATCGCAACAACATCTGCTGCAGACCCCGTCGTAAGCGGGGTGTGAGGCCTAACCATTGGAGGTGCCTGATGGCCGAGCTCCCACCGCCACCAGAGGGAATTGCGCTGGCCCACTTCATCGTCTCGGACGACGTAGAGCGCTCTCGGCGCTTCTATACCGAGGTGCTCGGCGGCAGGGTGGTCTTCTCCGCAGCGCCGCTGACCTATGTCCAGCTATCCAACACCTGGATCATCATCAATGTCGGCGGGGGTCCGACCGACGACAAGCCCACGGTCACCCTCGAGACGCCACGCGATCTCGATCGGGTCAGCAGCTTCCTCAATATCCGGGTCAAAGACATCGCGACCGTGTACGCGGAATGGAGCTCCAGGGGTGCTCAATTCATTACACCGCCGAAACAGCACCAGTATGAGATCCGTTGCTATATCCGCGACCCCGACGGATATCTGATCGAGGTTGGGCAGACCACGGACCCGGAGGGGGACTGGGTGCCCGCTCATTGGCCGCCGAGTACCCCCGCCGGCGAGTCCGGGTGAATGCCGATATCACCGGCGAGACCCTCACGCTGAGGACGTTTCGGTCATGACCACCGCGATCATCGGCACCGGCGGGATCGGATCGGTGATCGCCCGCCACCTCGCCTCCGGCGGCGAGACCCTGCGGCTCTCGAGCGCCGACGCTGAGTCGGCACGAAAGCTCGCTGCAGAGATCGGTCGAGCCGCGATCGTCGCCGTCGACAACCGCGACGCGTTGCAGGGTGCCGATGCCGTCGTCCTCGCGCTGCGGTTTACCGCGCTGAAGGGCGTCATAGACGAGATCGCCGAACCGCTGACTGACACGCTCGTGGTCGTTCCGAGCAACCCAGTCGGCCTCGACGCAGAAGGCAACGTCTCACGTCTCCTGCCGAAAGAGCAATCCTCCGGCGAGGTTGTAGCCGGGTGGCTGCCGGCGGGGGCGCGCCTGGCCATGGCGTTCGGAACCATGTCGGCCGATCTCTTCGAGTCCTCAAACAACCGGTCACCGGAGCCGGCGGTCCTCTTCTACGTGACCGACGATGACCGTGCCGGCGAGGGAGTCGAGCGCTTAATCCGATTGGCCGGCTTTGAGCCGGTGAAGGTCGGCGGGATCGAACAGTCGGGTCGACTCGAGGTGGGTGGGGACCTTCACGATCGCGTGGTCGGGCTCGCAGAGGCGCGGTCGTTAATCGGTAAGGACTGACTCGCTCGGCGCCCTGGCCGGGGGCATTGTGCGGCGGCTGACGCGCCCCCACCGGGGCCGAGTCGTGGTCATAGCCACGGTCGGCGATCACGCTGTCGACGCGCTGGCGTGGCCGCCCAGGCCTGCCGCGAACCGGGCCGACGCCATCGCCCAACGGGAGCAGTTGGGTGACGTCGTTGCGTTTGGCGCCGGTCAGGGTGACGGCGAGCGCGATGCCTGACGGGTCGACGATCAGATGGTGCTCGGACCCGGTTTTGCCGCGATCAACTGGCGAAGGCCCGGTCAAGGCCCCTTGAAGAGCGCGTATGTGGCTGCCGTCAACGACCGACCCGGACCAGTCGATCACGCCGGTCCTTGCGCACGAAGTCGGGCTCGTCCTTCTTGCCCCACACGTCGCGTTCTTCAAGTCGAGACCCGCGGATCGAACCAAGATCCGTACGGTCAGGTTGTTGACGCTTGGCGGCAGGATGCTGAGGGTGTTTGCCGCCATCTGATCCTCACTGTTGCCCTTGCTGCTGATATGGGTCCTTCGGCGCTCTGTCGGCCGAGAGCGATGCGTGCGACCGGTCGATCAGCGACTCGATCGCATCGGCGAGGTGCACCTGGTCGATGTTGTCGTCCCCGCGCCCCACTCGGATTCTGTGCGCCTCGAGCAGGACGTCGGCGTGGCCGTAGCCGGCCGGCGGCTCGAACCGGTAGGACGCCAGCTCGATCAGCAGGCCGAGCGGGTCCTCGAAGTAGATCGAGTCCATGAAGCCCCGGTCCTTGACGCCGCTGTGTCGGATCCCGCGCTCATCCAAACGCTCAACGGTCTGCCTGAAGGTCGCTTGTGAGACCGCGAGCGCGAGGTGGTGGACGGAGCCCGTATCCGTGGAGGTGCGAGAGGGGTCTGGCGGCCGCTCCTCGTTGGTGAATATCGTGATCAGCCGCCCGTCGCCGGGGTCGAAGTAGAGGTGGCTGTCCGCCGGGTGGTCGAGGTTGGGTTGCTCAAATACGAATGGCATGCCGAGCACCCCCTCCCAGAAATCGATCGACGTTTGCCGGTCGGCTCCGACGAGCGTGATGTGATGGACGCCCTGGCTTTGAAGCTTGCGCACCGGCCTAGCGCTCCACGAGCTTCGATTTGTACTCGCTGGGCTGGAGGCTCCCCCAGGACACAAGGTCCACGCGTGTCTGGACGACGAGCACCTGGCGCAGTCTCTCACGGATCGCTTCGGCCAGCGAGGGATTTGGTGCCGCATCGCGCGCGAGCTCGACCGTGACCGGAAGCGGTTGCTCCTGCTTGACCCCCGGCGTCTGCGGTCTCACGAGAACGTGACCGCTGACCTCACTCAGCGACCCGTTCGGGCTCCTCACCGGCCGCCATCCTCTCGTGGGCCAGTTCGAGCAGGCGAGCGCACTCCTCCGAGGTGCCGAGGATCACCGGGCCACAGCCGAGGATCCCAGCCGCGACCGCACCCTGTAACGATCCGGGATCCGCCGCGAGCGTCATGCGAGCGGCAACGTTGGTGGCATCATGCCGTGCTCGGCGATCGCCAGCAACAGCAAGTCGAGGAAGAAGCGCTGATCGTCCGTCGGCTCGCGCCCGGTGAGCAAGAGATGGAAGTACTCGGTGAAGCTGAGTCTCCCCATCACCTCCCCGCAAAGATCCCGCCCGCGCACCTCGATCCTGTCCGGGTAGGCAGCGCTGATGCGGGTGGCCGTCTTGCCAGAGAGCGCGCCCGATTGCGCGGCGAGAGCGAGCGCGACGAGCGTGACGAGTACATCGGCTTGCCGCGTGTCAGACGCCCTGCGCCCATGGCGCCACCGGCCGGGATGGCACGCCGGCTCGCCCGCAGAGTCCCAGCTCGGTCGCTACCCGTCGTGGAAGTTGTCTCAACGGGCACGTCCAGCTGGAGGCCTCGAACTCGCGCATCCACGTGCCGTCAACGCGGTGCAAGATCAACGTCACTTGGTTGCCGAACGTCCCGCAAGGACCGGAATGATCGAGATCGATCCGAGCGTAGGCGCCGTCAGGTGAGAGGACCTCACGGCGCCCGCAGTTCGATCGAACGCCGAACTGCGTCGCCAAAGCGTCCGAGCTCAACGGCCGTCCTGCGCGGCCGCTGCTCGACGAGACGGCGATGACCGCACCCGCCGCGACGGCGGCGATCACCACTCCAATTGCGAGCCCGGCGCGGACGCGCGCCCCCGCCAACAACTTGGTAAGCGTGGCTCGCACCCGCCCCGGCACCACGACGATCGTGATGTGGACCTCTGGGGCCTCGGACGCGTCGTTGGGGGTCTCCTCCTTCGCCATCAGCTGGTCATCTGGACGTCAGGCCAAATCCCCCAGCTCGCGGGCGATTTGGTAGAGCTTGCTCGTGAGCTCGGCGACTCGTTGGTCGTTGTCGTCGTAGAAACCCCGGCCGGTCTTCACGCCGAGCCGGCCATCGTGGACGTGCTCTTCGATGGTCTTCGAAACGGTCCGATCGGTGGCGAGTTCGGGATAAAGCGCGTTGGAGATGTCCCGCAACGTGTCGTGGCCGATGAGATCGGTCATCTGGAGTGGGCCGAAGACCGGCACGAACGCACGCAGCGTGGTCTGAACCATCGTGTCGAGCTCGAGCGGATCGGCTGCGCCGATGTCTACCAGGTGCAGCATCTCGCGCAGCAATGCGAACCAGACCCGGTTCCAAAGAAAGCCGGGGATCTCCTTGCGGACACGGACTGCTCGTAGCCCCACGTCCTCGCAGAAGCCCATCGTCCTCGCGACCGTCTCCTCGCTGGTTCGTTCCCCGGCGACAACTTCCACGAATATGATCAGCTGCGTCTGGACCGGATGGACGACGATGGCTCGTTCGGGATGGGACATCCCGGCGGCGAGCCGCGTCATCGGAAAGTTGGATGTCGAGCTCCACACGAGCACTTCCGGGCCGATCACCCCCTCGATCTCGCGGTAGCAGTCCGCCTTCACCTCCGCATCTTCCACGACCGATTCCATGACCGCGGCGCAGGGTCTCAGCGTCGCGGGGAGGTCATTGTGTATCGAGACCCGAGCCAGGACCCGATCGACCGCCGATGGTTCATCGGCTCCGATCTCGGCCAGCGTCGACACGCTCTGGCGCAACCGGTCATGCAGGGTGGGCGCCGAGCTCCCGGGTGACCAGGCCCGCACCTCATAACCGCCAAGTGCGAACTGTTGTGCGAAGAGGTGGCCGATGTAACCCGCACCGACGAGCCCGACCGGGCCGTCCAACCTAGGTGCGTTGGTCACGAACCGTCAACCTACCGGATCTCGGGGGTCGCTAGTCCGTGGTCGAGGACGGTCACGAGCCGCAACGCGGACGATCGGATTGGCGACTAATGGGTCCCGTCGAGCGCAACCGTGTGATAGGCCTGCGCATGTCATGGGCGAGCTTCCGGATCACGTCGCGCGTAACCGCGCCTACTGGGATCAGTCGGCCGCCGCCGAGTACGAGGAGCCAGGCCGTCGTAACTGGGCCACCGACGAGCCCCGGTGGGGAATCTGGGGCGTGCAGGAGGCCCAGGTTGGAATGCTCCCGGCAGACGTGGCCGGGCTCGACGTGATCGAGCTCGGCTGCGGCACCGGATATGTGTCCGCCTGGCTGGCACGGCGCGGAGCGCGACCGGTGGGAATCGACAATTCCGAGGTCCAGCTGGAGACGGCGAGGCGCTTCCAGCGGGAGTTCGGTCTCGAGTTCCCGCTTCTGCACGGCAACGCGGAGGAAGTTCCGTTTCCTGGCCAGAGCTTCGATCTCGCGATCTCCGAGTACGGCGCGAGCATCTGGTGTGACCCTTACCGTTGGATCCCGGAGGCAGCGAGACTGCTGCGCCGCGCGGGCAGGCTTATTTTCCTCGTCAACGCGGCGCTACTGATGCTCTGCGCTCCCGACGACGAAGACCTGCCGGCGAGCGACCGGCTCCTGCGCCCGTACTTCGGGATGCACCGATTCGAATGGCCGGACGATGAATCCGTCGAGTTCCATCTCCCGCATGGAGAGATGATTGGGCTCCTGCGCCGGTCCGGTTTTGAGGTCGAAGAGCTGATCGAGATCAGACCGCCGGACGGAGCTGCCACCCGCTACCCGTACGTGACGCTCGAATGGGCGCAGAAGTGGCCCTGCGAAGAGGTCTGGAAGGCGCGCAAGGCCAGCTGAGCGCCGCCACGATTCGATCGCATCGAGCCGACCGACCTGTGTTAGCTTGCCTGCGGATCGTCCAGCTGCCAACTCGAGGAGGAGTCACGATGGCTGAGACACTCAAGGGAACTTGCCTGGCGGCAATGTCGAGTACGAGGTCCGAGACCCGGAGGCTCTGGGGTACTGCCACTGCACGCGCTGCCAGCGTTGGACGGGCTCGAGCCTGGCGGGCGTAGTCGTGGCCAAGGAGAACTTCAGGTTCACCAAGGGCGAGGACTTGGTCACACGCTACGAGAGCGAGTTCGCCCCCCGCAACTTCTGCAGCATTTGCGGCTCCAGCCTCTATGACGACCTCGGCGATCAGTACTTCGTGGCAGCGGGGTTGATGCGCGACCTCGACCTTGAACCGAGCTTCCACCTCCAGGTCGCCTACAAGGCCAGCTGGCACGAAATCGGCGGCGACGCTCCGCAGTTCGCCGAGAATCCCCCGGCATAAACGACCACCAGCCCCACCCACGAACTCCTGGGGAGAGATCAGCGCGCTATGCCGGAGAGGGCTGAAGCGTCGGAATTGCTGAGCGGGGGCGAGACGTCAGCCGCCGCGTCGGGACTGGTGCGCGGGACGTGGGGGAACGCGATCGCGACTCGGAGTCCGCCTCCGGCCTGGGGATCGATCTCGAGGGTGGCCTCGTGGGCGGCGGCGATCGCGGCTACGATCGATAGGCCAAGACCGTGTCCGTTTGAGTTGGCGGCGCGGTCGGGCGCCAGTCGCCGGAACGGCTGGAGCAGCCTTTCGATCTGCTCAGCGGGGACACGGGGGCCGGTGTTGGCGAGCGTGAGCGTCACGTCCTCGGCGCGAGGCTCGACCGCCACTCGGACCTCTCCGCCGGGGATGTTGTAGTGGATTGCGTTCTCGAGGAGGTTGTTTACTAGCCGGCGCAGGAGGTGGTCGTCGCCGGAGATCGTCGCGGGTCTGAGCGCGGCGTGGATCCTGATGCCCTGGCTGGCGGCATGCGGCCGGTGGGTCTCGATCACGTCCTTGACGGTCGCGGCGAGGTCAACGCTTTCGTGCTGCTCCAGTTCCTGCTGGCTTCGGGAGAGGGTCAGCAGCGCTTCGAGTAGCTGCTCGTGGTCCGCGCCGGCCTCGAGCACGTCCTGGCAGGTCGCTTTGAGCCCGTCGAGTGTCAGCTGGGGGTCGGCGAGTGCGAATTGGAGCATCGCGCGGCTGAGTGCGAGAGGTGTTCGCAGCTCGTGCGAGGCGTTGGCGACGAAGGTGCGCTGGGCCTGAAACGATCCCTCGAGACGGGCGAGCAGCGCGTCGAACGTGTCGCCAAGGTCCTTGAGCTCGTCGTCGGGGCCCGCCAGCGCGAGTCGGCGGTGGAGGTTGGTGGCGGAGATCTCGCGGGCGGTCGTTGTGATAGTTCGCAGCGGCCGTAGCGCGCGTCCAGCGACGATCCATCCCAGCCCGGCCGAGATGATCGCCATGATCGCGAGCGCGATCCCGGACCAGATCACGAGCTGGTGCAGATCGGAGATTCGCTGTCCGCGAACCGCGCTCGTCAAGACCGCTTGACCGGCGGCCGACCCCAGTGTCGCGGACAAGCCGCGATGGCCGCGCGCGGAGGCTCGCAGTGCCACGCCACGGCCACGCACTGTGCGCACGTAGCCTGGTCTCACGGCCGCGTGCGCCACCAGCACGTACGTGATCGCGAGCAACACCGCTCCGCAGGCGAGGAACAGGCCGCCGTAGAGCAAGGTGAGTCGCAGCCGCAGCGTCCGGCGCGGGAGGTGGGGCCCCGACGCCAGGCGGATCAATCGATCGCTGAGCGGCACTTCATCCTCGGATCCGGTAGCCGGCCTTGGCGACCGTCTCGATCATCGGCGGCTCCCCGAGCTTGGCGCGCAGGCGGCTGATCGTCGTCTTGACGACGTGGCTGAACGGATCGGCATTCTCGTCCCACACCTGTACGAGCAGCTCCTCTGCCGACACCACCGCCCCATCGGCGGCGAGCAGCGCCTCCAGCACGGCGAATTCTTTCGGGTTGAGCGTCAGCGGCCGTCCCGCACGCGTAACCATCCGCTTGGCGGGGTCGAGCGTCAGCTCGCCGCCTACGAGCAGAGGCGGCCGGCGTGGCCGCGAGCGCCGCGCGAGCGCCTGGATCCGCGCGACCAGCTCTGAGGCATCGAACGGCTTGGGCAGATAGTCATCGGCGCCCAGGCGGAGACCCTGAACGCGGTCGGCGACCGTCCCCGCGGCGGTGAGCATCAACACGCGGCAGTCGCGCCCCTCGCCGACGAGCCGGCGGCAGACCTCATCGCCGTGGACTCTCGGAAGGTCGCGGTCCAGGACGACGACGTCGTACTCGGTCAGCGCCGCGTGCGTGAGCGCGTCCTGGCCGTCGAACGCCACGTCGACCGCCATCCCCAGGCGCCGCAACCCGGCCGCGACTGTGATCGCCAGCTTCGCGTGGTCCTCGACCAACAGCACTCGCATCCCGTCAAGGATGCACGATCCACGGTCACAAGAATGTAACTGCGTTATGCGGCTGAAACCGACCCTGGCGTACTAGCCGATGAGCTACTTGGTCGGCACTGACGGCGTCGGCATCGGCTCGTGCTCTCGCCCGCGCCGGCGGGTCACGCGGGGGATCTTCGGACTGCTGTGGTCGCGCACCCGTAGGCGTGACGGGGCACCATCCGGGAGGGGAACGTCGCCGCGCGGAGACGGGGGCGGACCGATTGGCCTATCGGGGCCTGGCCGCCCCCAGCCATCGTCGCCACGAGGAGGATTTGATGGGGGGTCCATGCTCTGCGACGACGCGAACGGGACCGCTATCAGCGCCGCGAAACCGATCGGACACACGAGCAGGCTGGGAACGTGATCTGCCGTCACGAGCACGACCGCCAGCACCAGCGAGGGCAGCTCAACGTAACCGAGGAACACGCGAGGCCAGAAGTAGGGCCGCGGCCTAAAGGACAGGGCGACCATCACACACGCCGCGGCCACGACGAGATCCAAAGCGCCCAATAGCACGATGAACATTGACACCGGCCCCCAATCGTAAGGGCGGCGCGATCCCCCGGCAAGGCCCAGTCAGCGTTTGCCGGCGACGTCGAAGCATGCCTCAGCGCCCTACAGTCGCCGCTCGGCGAGTCGCGAGGTGCTGCTCGCTGATCTCCTCGAGGAGTTCGAGCAGCGCCAAGGTCGCTGGTGAGCGGTGCACGCCGGCGAGCGTCGCGGTGGCGATGGTGCGCATCGGGGCCGAGGTGCCGAGGTTGTAGAAGCTGATATCGGGGCGCAGATTGGCGAGTGCGAGCTCGGGGAGAACCGCGACCCCTGCGCCCGCGGCGACCATGCCTTGAACCACGTTGATGTCGTCGCTGAGGAACGCGATGCGTGGCTCGTCGCGACCCGGTTCGGGACCCGGGGCTAAATAGATGCGGCCCTCGCGCCTCGGGGTGCGGGCGAGCTCCACCCGCGTCTCCTTCCCGAGGTCCTGGAGGCGTAGCCGCTTGCGGCGAGCCAGGCGGTGCCCGGCGGGAACGAGCGCGTACCTGGGCTCGTCAAACAGGTGGTGCAGGTCCATGCCCTCATACAGTTCCCCGAACCCCTCCGGTCGCTTGATCGCCTCAGCGACGATCGCGACCTCGAGCTCGCCGGCGCGGAGCATTGGCACCGCTTCTTCCGGCTCGGCTTCCAGAACCGAAAGCTCGACATCGGGGTATCGCGCGCTGAACAGTGCCACCGCCGCGGGCACGAGCGCGGCGCCGGCGGTCGGAAAGGAAGCCAATCGCACGCGACCGCCACGAAGGCCCGCGATCGCCTCGAGCTCCCGCTCGGCGAGGGTCTGTTCGGCAAGAATCGCCTCGGCATGGCGAAGCAGCGCCACGCCAGCGTCGGTCAGGCGCACGCCCCTGGTAGTGCGAGCAAGCAGCGGCATTCCGGCGCGGCGCTCGAGCGCCGCCATCTGCTGGGAGACGGCGGGTTGCGTGTAGGCAAGCGACTCCGCCGCGGCCGACAAAGAACCAAGCCGGGCCACCTCTCGGAAGACCCGCAGGTGCCGGAGCTCGAACATAAGCGCAGCTTATATCTAATCCGCGTATTTCTCTATTTGACCTTATAGCTGTTGAGGGCCATAGTGCAGACACCACGGTGAAAGATGTCATGAGCAGTCTGTCCACTCCGACGTGTAGGGACCTCCTCAGCTCAAGCGCGGAGCGTGTCCGCGCAGGCGTTCAAACCGTGGAGCTTGAGGAGGCCCCTTGTGAGCATCGTAATGGGACTTGATCAGCATCGAGCGCAGATCACCGCCGACTGGCTGGAGACTGAGACGGGCGAGGTGAAGCGCTCGCGGGTAGCGCCGGCGGACCGTGCTGGCGTGCGCCGGTTCCTGGAGCGTTTCCGCGGCCAGGAGTTGGAGGTGGCGTTGGAGGCGACGACGGGGTGGCGGTTCGTGGTCGAGGAGTTGCGTCGGGTGGGCGCGGTAGTGCATCTGGCCGAGCCGGCAGAGACGGCCGCGCGGCGGGGAAACAAGAAACGGGCGAAGAACGACCGTGCCGATGCGCGGCATCTGCGGGAGTTGTTGATGATCAAGCGGTTGCCGGAGTCGTGGATCCCACCTGATCACATCTTGGATCTCCGCGCGCGGGTGAGGTTGCGTCACGAGCTGGGTGAGCAGCGCTCGGAGTGGCAGCAGCGGATCCAGGCGACGCTGTATCACCACGGCTGTCCGCAGCGCCGCTCGTTGATGGTCGGGGATGGGCGTGAGTGGCTCGCCGCCCAGCCGCTGCCGGCCGCCGCGCGTGAGCGGGTGACGGTCGCGCTGGCGATGATCGACGCGCTCGAGGTGCAGATCGCTCCGCTGGAGAAGGAGCTGCGGGCGTATGCGCGCCGCCAGACGGGGTGCAAGGCGCTGATGGCCCACTACGGGATCGGAGAGCTGACCGCGGTCACGATCCTCGCCGAGCTGGGTGACTGCACCCGGTTCTCCTCCTCCCGACAGGCGGTCCGCTACGCCGGGATGGATATCACCGTGTACCAGTCAGACCAACACCGCGCGCCCGGGCATTTCGTCTCGTCAGGGACCACCGGCGCTGCGCTGGGCGCTGTATGAGGCGGCCCAGGTCGCGCGGCGCCCCGGCTCGCCGGACCGCGACTACTACACCCAAGCAGCGGAGCGGATCGGTGGCAACCGGGCGTGCCTGTCGGTCGCGCGCAAGCTCCTCAAGCGGAGCTACCACACGCTGCGCGAGCTCGGCGAGGAGGCGCTGGCACCCGCATGACCTTCCCGGTGCGCGCCAAGCCCTTCGTCACACCGATGCGCCGCGGCCGGCTCCCGACAGGCTCCCGCCGCCACCTCCTCGTGGACGGCCTCGAAAGACCGAGCGGCCGCAACGCTTCCCCCAGCGGGATCACCCCATCAAACATCATGTCGCCGGCCCGGAACCAACCCGGGTCGCGGACCGAAGTAAGGCTGGGCGCCCGCGCGCACAACACCCGCACCGTCGACCGCGCCCGCGCGTCCCCTACCCGCAGCAGTACTACCCCGACAACCCCGGACCCTGCGCTTGACGCAAGGCCCCTGCACAAGTAAGGAGCCACGATGACCTTCAACAGCCATACCCACGCACAGGCGGTGGGGCGATGAGTAGCGCCCGTCCTCGCCTGGTCGGGATCAACCATGTCGCCCTCGAGGTCAACGACCTTGAGGCGGCGCTCGCCTTCTACGCCGCGATCTTCGAGCTCCGCGGCGTAGAGCGCGAGCCGGGAATCGCGTTCATCGACATGGGTGACCAGTTCCTCGCGCTCAGTCAAGGGCGCACGCAGCCGGCGGACCAGGACCGCCACTTCGGCCTCGTTGTCGACGACAAACCCGCGACACGAGCCGCCCTGCGAGCGCACCGCGCCGACATCCTTTCTGGCTCGCGGCTTGACCTCCGCGATCCCTCGGGCAACCGGATCCAGATAGTCGACTACCGAGAAATCCAGTTCACAAAGGCACCGCCCGTGATGCGCGGAATGGGCCTCGAGGACCTACCCAAGCGAGACGCCGCGGTACGACAGCTGCAAGCCAATGGGCTCACATGAGCGATGGCGCCGAATCTTTGGCATTCGTGGTCCTGCTCCTGGTCGCGCCGAGGATTGGATGAGAATGCCGCACCATTCGGTAGCGGTACGATCAGGACGGCGATGAAGCTCGCCAAGCGGTCCCAGCGGGCCCTGAAACCGCCTTAGCGGCTGATGGCTTCTATGGATGAGCACCCCATGAAGCCATGTCGTTCGAGAGCATCCTTGACCTAGCCTCGCGAGGCCCTGAGAGGCACGAGCAGCCGCCGTGCCTGCACGACCTCAACCTGGACCAGCTGGTCGGGGAAATCACGGCGATCCACGAAAAATCTGACCTCGCGAGCTTCTTCTACGGGCCGCTCGCGACGGTTGACGCCGTCTTGTATCGCCACGAGGCACTACGCGATCTGGAGGACCACGTGCTGCTCGAGGCGGTGCGGGAGTTTGGCGAGCGCATGGGCGCGTGGCGAGGGCATCTCGCTCGAATCGAGAAGGCCTACTACGCCCACCAGCGCGAGCGACTGTTTCTGACCGCCGTGCATGTCTACTGCGACGCGGTCAGGACGCTTGGCGGATCGCCTCGCGGAGCTGGAGCTCAATTCGCGCGCCTTTGTTGGGCTGCGGGATTACCTGTCCAGCTACGTCGAGGGGTCACGCGTTATGTCGGTCGTCTCCGAGACCAAGCAGGTCGCCGAGCATCTGGCGCAGATCCGCTACACGGTGCAGTCAAGGGCGGCCGGGTGACGGTCGGGAGGTATGAGGCCGAGGCTGACTACAGCGCGGAGATCGGGGAGGTCTTCGCCAAGTTCAGCCGGCGCGGGCCAAGCAGATGAAGATGGAGGTTCCGAACCCCGCGCAGATGAACCACGTCGAGGAGCAGATCATCGACCGCGTGGAGATTCTGCAGCCGGACCCCTTCCGGGCGCTTCACAGCTATTGCGAGCGTCATGCCGATCACCTTGACGCAGTCGTGGGGCGCTTCGAGCGCGAGATCCAGTTCTACCTGGGCTACCTCGAGTACATCGAGCCCATCAAGGCCGCCGGGCCTCCGGCTTCTGCTACCCGCGTGTGTCGGCGCGGTCCAAGGAGATCGAGGTCGAGGACGGCTTCGACGTGGTCCTCGCCGCCAAGGGCGCCACCGAGCGCGCTCCGGTAGTGGTCAACGACTTCCGACTTTCAGGGCCCGAGCGCATCTTCGTCGTCACCGGGCCGAACAACGGGGGCAAGACGACTTTCGCGCGCATGGTAGGCCAGCTGCACTACCTCGCCTCGCTCGGGCTCCCGGTGCCGGCGGCGAGTGCCCGGCTGTCGCTGCCCGACCGCGTGTTCACCCACTTCGAGCGCCAAGAGGACATCGCCACGCTGCGCGGCAAGCTCGACGATGAGCTCGTCCGCATCCACGAGATCCTCGAGCAGGCCACGGAGTCGAGCCTCGTCGTGATGAACGAGAGCTTCAGCTCGACGACGCTGAGCGACGCGCTCTTCCTCGGGACGGAGGTCATCGGCCGCATTGTGGATCGGGACTGTCTCGCGGTCTACGTGACGTTCGTCGACGAGCTCGCGTCGTTGAACGACGCGACCGTCAGCATGGTCGCGACGGTCGCGCCCGACGACCCGTCGGTGCGGACCTTCCGCGTCGTCCGCCAACCCGCCAACGGGATCGCCTACGCGGCGGCGATCGCCGAGAAGTATGGGCTTACGTACGACTCGGTGCGCAGGAGGGTCGCCGCGTGAGCCGTGCGCAGCACGCTGGGAGGGTGGCAGCGTGAAGGTGCGCCTGATGCACGAGGACGCGGATTTCGACTCCAGCCGGGACCTTCCGGAAGGCGTGACCGATCTCATCAACGACCTCGAGCTCCGGATCTTGTTAGAGGCGATGGCCGGGGGAGACGAGTTCGTATTCGACGTATCGAGCCGCGGCTTGCTTCAGGGCCTCGCGGACCCGGAGGCGATCCGATATCGCCAGCGTGTGCTGGCCGACGCAATCGCGCAGCCCGCAGTCGCGCGCGAGCTCTACGACCTCGCCGGCGACGCGATAGCGGCCGAGCACAAGGTGTGGCGGTTCATATTTCAGGAGCGGCCCTCCAACCTGGTGCACCGTTCAGGCGAGGTGATGGAGCAGTTCGTGACCTTTCTGCGCCGTCTGCGCGAACTGGCTACCGAGCACGCCGCCGATTTTCACTCCGAGGGATTCACCCGATTCTTCGAAATGGTTGGCGCCGAGCTCGACGAGTCCTATCTGTCGAGCGTCGAGGGCCACCTCAAAGAGTTGAAGTTCCGCCAGGGCGAGCTGTTCTCGGCCGAGCTCGGGCCAACCAACAAGGGCGGCGCTACGTCCTGCGCAGGCCGCGCGAGCGTGGGCTGCGCGAGCGGCTGCCCTTCGGCGGCTTCTCGCGCCTCAGCTTCACGATTCCCAGCCGCGACGAGAGCGGCTTCAGGGCGCTGTCCGAGCTGGAGGACCGAGGCCTCAAAGATGCCGCAGTCGCGATCGGGCAAGCGACCGACCACGTGCTCAGCTTCTTTGTGGCCCTGCGTACCGAGGTTGGTTTCTACCTGGGCTGCTTGAACCTGCGTGATCTCCTGAAGGCTCGTGGTCATGAGACCTGCTTTCCCGACCCCGTTTCATCCGCGGGGCAGGCGCTGAGCGCGAGCGCTCTCTACGACCCGTGCCTCGTGCTACAGGCGGGCGAGCACGTGGTGCCAAGCGATCTGAACGCCGATCGCAAGACGCTGATGATGATCACGGGTGCCAATCAGGGAGGCAAGTCGACCTTCCTGCGGGCAATCGGGCTCGCGCAGCTGATGATGCAGGCGGGGATGTTCGTCGCCGGGCGGTCGCTACGCGCGAACGTCTGCGCACAGGTCTTCACGCACTACAAGCGCGAGGAGGACGACGCCATGAGGGGTGGAAAGCTCGACGAGGAGCTCGCGCGTATGAGCCAGATCGCCGAGCGCATCCGCCCCAGCTGCCTGCTGTTGTGCAACGAGTCGTTCGCTTCGACCAACGAACGCGAGGGCTCTGAGATCGCGCGCCAGGTGATCCGCGCGATGACCGAAAACGGCATCAAGGTGGCTTTCGTCACGCACCTGTTCGACTTGGCCGACAGCTTGCGCCGACAGGATCTCGGCACCGCTCTCTTCCTGCGAGCGCAGCGAAATGCGGATGGAACGCGCACCTTTCGCCTGGTGGAGGGCGATCCGATGCCCACAAGCCACGGCGCGGATTCCTATGAGCGCATCTTCGGCCCGACCGCCTCCGTCTCGGAGAGCGTCGGCTGAGGCACGGGCAAGGGATGGCACACGTTGCGGTGAACGGCCCGACTTCCCACGCGCGCACGCTTCGGAACCTCGACGAGCTGCTGGCGCTGACCGAAGGACTTCTGCCCGCTGGTCAGCATCGGGCGGTGAGGGCGGCGCGCGACCGGGTCGCCGAGGACCGCTTCAATCTCGTCGTGCTGGGGGAGTTCAAGCGTGGCAAGAGCACGCTGATCAATGCTCTGCTGCAGCGAGACCTGTTGCCCGTCGGGGTCGTCCCGCTGACCTCGGTGGTGACCGTGATTGGCGGGGCGCGCGATCACGCCAAATCTTCGACCGAACGCTTGGTCATTCGCTTCGCTGACGGCCGAGAGCAGGAGCGCCCGCTCGAAGAGCTCGAGCGGTACGTGACCGAGGCGCGCAACCCCGGCAACCGGCTGGGCGTGGAGTTGGCACAGCTCGAGCTCGACCACGAGCTGCTGCGCGCAGGCCTGGAACTCGTGGACACACCGGGGATCGGTTCGATCCACAGCCACAACACGGACGTCGCCCGCGGCTTTCTCCCCCAAGTCGACGTTGCCCTGTGCGTACTCGACGCCGGGCAGCCGTTGTCGCAGTCAGAACGCGAGCTGTTCGTCGAGGCTACGCAACTCGTCCCGCGCCTGCTTATGGTCGTGAACAAGATCGACCATCTCGAGGAACACGACCGCGAAGTCGCGGTGGATTCATTCGCTCGGCACGGTGAGGAGCGTGCGCGCGAACGGCTCGGCCGGCTCGCCGACGTCGAGCGGCGATGCGAGGAGTTGGGGGCTCGGTTGCAAGCTGATTTCGCCGACGCGAGCGGCGACCCCGTCAATGCCGCAGCGTCGCCACCAGAGCCTGTGGGCTGAGAAGGAGGTCGAGGGCCTCATCGATCGAGCGACACACGGCGTCCGCCGTGAGCAGAGCGGCCGCGCTTGACCCCTCGGGTCCGAGCACGGCGATCCCGAGGGCGCAGCGTTCGAGCATCGGCACGTCATTCGTGCCGTTGCCAACAGCGGCGCATCGCTCCACGCCAAGCTTCTCGGCGACCACGAGCTTCTCCCAGCCGTCGCCCACGCGCGTCAGCGAAACGTTCAGATTCCGCGCGATCTCCTGGCCGGATCCGAACGTGTCTGCAGTCAGAAGGTGGATCGCGAGATCCGTCGCGAGTCTGCGCAAGCGGTCGCTCACGGTCTCGATAAGGACTCCTCTATCCGAAAGCGTTCCATTTAGGTCGAGCAGCAGATGGGCCAGGGAGAGCGAGGTTCGCCCCGGTATCTCAAGCTCGATCGGCACGCTCAGGCCTTGCGAGCGTCCTCGGGCTCTCCCGCCGTCGCAGCCGGCGGTGGCCAGCCCGCGGTAAGGAAGATCGCCCGCTGCCAGGAGTCGCGCTCCGAGCCCTTGGGCTCGTGGCGGTATTTGTCGTCGTGCTTGCGAACGTGCTCGGAGACGTCGTGGAGAAGCTTGCGCGCGGCTTTGCGCTGCGTCGCGAGCAGGACCTCTCGGTCCGAGCGGCTTTGAGCACCATTCCAAGCCAGCTCGAAATGGGGGAAGCAGAGGCCGGGCGAGGCCGCGAACGTCTCACGGTAGCCGGAGCTGGTCGCGAGCTCGTCGAGCAGATACCCCGCGTTGACCTGCCAGATGTACTCGCGGTCCGCTTTGTGCGGGACGCGGCAAAGCGGACACGTGCCGTTGCGCAATCCCTGCCTTAGCCAGCTCGTGAGCACGCTGGCGGGCGCCTGTCGACTGCTTGCGGGGCGGTCAGGAAGGCGCCCTCCGGAAGCGTTGGCTCTAGACCTGCCAAGAAGCCTCACCCGTTGACCTCCGTCTCTCGAAACCGATACAGAGGCCATCAGCGCGATGCAACGCGGACGAAGGCGAGCCTCATCGCCCTTACTGCAAATCATCATATCCCGCCGAAGGTCCAGCGGTTGACCGGCGCGGCCTGGACTGGTCGTGAGTGATAATGGCCAGCGCCGCGACCGTATTTGCGGTTGGCGGGTGGCTCGGACTGCGCGGGAGTGCGCAGGCCGTTCTAGGCGGCGAGAGAGGGCATGAATGGCGAGATGAGTCCTGATCGCGATGTTCGCATCAAGACAATGTGCTGGGTACCTCCGGGGTCCTTCGGGATGGGATCGGAGGAGTTCTATCCGGAAGAGGGCCCGGTTCACCGTGTCGAGCTCGACGGGTTTTGGATCGATGAGCATCCGGTGACGGTGGCCGAGTTTCGGAGGTTCGTGAAGGCGACCGGGCACGTGACGTGTGCCGAGCGAAAGCCCGATCCGGAGCTCTATCCGGACGCGGATCCCGCGTTGTTGGTGCCGGGCTCGCTGGTGTTCCGCGCGACGAGTGGGCCCGTGGACCTGCGCGACGTGCGCAACTGGTGGGAGTGGAGACCGGGTGCCTTTTGGCGCCGTCCGGAGGGGCCGGCGAGCAACATCGGCGGCAGGGAACTGCATCCGGTCGTGCAGGTCGCGGTCGAGGACGCCGAGGCGTACGCCACCTGGGCCGGAAAGCGACTCCCGACCGAGGCCGAGTGGGAGTACGCGGCGCAGGGTGGCCTTGAGGGGGCGGTGTTCTCATGGGGGAACGAGTTTGCGCCGCGCGGCCGCATGATGGCCAACACGTGGCAGGGAGAGTTTCCCTGGCAGAACCTCGGACTCGACGGCTATCCGGGAACCTCTCCGGTGAAGCGCTTTCCCGCCAACGGCCACGGGCTCTACGACGTCGCCGGAAACGTCTGGGAGTGGACATCCGACTTCTTTACTCCCCGCCACCCGGGGGATGCGGTCAAGCCTTGCTGTGTTCCGCACAATCCTCGCGTCGGAGCGCCAGATCCCGGCGATGCGCCCGCGCAGCCCTCCCCGAAAATCCCCCGCCGGGTGATAAAGGGCGGCTCGCACCTCTGCGCGCCCAACTATTGCTTGCGGTATCGGCCGGCGGCGCGGCAGGCGGAGGCCACCGACACGTCCACCTCGCACATCGGCTTTCGTTGAGCGCTCGACGCTTGAAGCTGCCTCGATGAGCAAGCTGAGACTCAGCATCACGATGTCGCTGGACGGCTACGTCGCCGGCCCGGACCAAAGTGAGGAGAACCCGCTGGGTATCGGCGGGATGCAGCTACACGAGTGGTTCTTCCCGCTCAAGGCGTTCCGGGAAATGCACGGCGAGGAGGGAGGCGAGGTCAACGCGAGCTCTGCCGTGGTCGAGGAGCGCCAGGCAGACATCGGCGCCACCATCATGGGCCGCAACATGTTCGGGCCGATCCGTGGTCCGTGGCCGGATGAGTCCTGGCGGGGCTGGTGGGGCGAGGATCCTCCCTATCACCACCCGGTCTTCGTGCTCACCCACCACCCGCGCGACCCTCTCGAGATGGAGGGCGGCACCACCTTCCACTTCGTCAGCGACGGGATTGAGTCGGCGCTCACGCAGGCCAAGGACGCCGCACGCGAACACGATGTCTGGCTGGCGGGTGGCGCCTCGGTGGTCAACCAGTACCTCGCCGCACGGCTCGTTGACGAGATCGACGTCTCGATCGCTCCTTTGATCCTCGGCGCCGGCTCTCCCCTGTTCGACGGGCTTGACCCCGGAACGCTGAAGCTCAAGCAGATCCGGGCCGTCGACGCGCCCGGCGTCACACACATCAAGTACGAGGTCAGCTGACCGCCTAGGTCATCGAGAGCCGACCAACGCCGGCACGTCGGCAATCGAGTCGAGGACGCAGGTCGGCTCGATGCCGGAGTCGCGGACGCGGTCTTCCCGGTACTTGCCGGTCCGTACGAGGATGGCGGCGAGGCCGGCGCGAAGCGCTCCGCCGATGTCGGACTCGATGTCGTCGCCGACCATGGCTGCCGCGCGGGCGTCGACGCCGACGGACGCGAGCACTTGCTCGAAGAATCCCTTGCTCGGCTTGCCGACCACGTATGCCTCGCGGCCGGCGGCGAATTCGATCGCGGCGACGAATGGGCCGACGTCGAGCGAGATCCCGTCGGCGCGCATCCAGTAGCGATTCTTCTGGAGCGCGATGAGTTCCGCGCCACCGATCACCTGGCGAAAGGCGTGGTTGAGCACGTCATAGCCGAACGCGGACCCAAGATCTCCAACGATCACCGCGTCAGCCGCGTCGGCGGTCTCCTCGAGCTCGGAAAAGTCGCGCTTCACCTCATCGTTCATGATCAGGGCGACGCGCCGGATGCCCCGCTCGTGGCAATGCTGGACCGCGAGAGCCGCCGGCGTGATCAGCTCGGAGCTTTCGACTTTGAATCCGAGGCGCATGAGCTTCTCGAGCGTTCGTCGCCGTGAGTAAGCAGTCGTGTTCGTCACGAACCGCAGTTCCAGGCTCCGGGCGCGGAGCCGCTCCACGGCCTCCCTGGCCCCGACGATCGGCTCCTCCTCGACGTACAAGACGCCGTCGAGATCGATCAGAAGCGCGCGAACGCCCTCGAGCATCGCGGACAACATCGCAGATCAGGCTGGAGGAGCTTGCAGCTGCGGTCCCGATTGAGGAGGATCGGCGGGACCCGTTTCTCACGACTGGAGGCCCACATGCCGCTCTACCTCGGACGCTTCAAGTATTCCGCCCAGGCGATAAAGGCGATGATCGAGAACCCACAAGACCGAGGCGCGGCCGCAGCGCAGACGGCCGAGTCGCTCGGATGCAAGCTCCACGGGATCTGGTGGACGTTTGGGGATCGCGACGGCGCGTTCATTCTGGAGGCGCCGGACAACGTGGCCGTGGTCGCACTGTCGATGGCGGTCGGCGCGAGCGGGCAGATCAGCACCGAGGCCACCCCCCTCCTCGATATGAACGAGGCGCAGGAGGCCATGCGCAGGGCTGCGGACGCAAGCTTCCGCCCACCGAGTTGATCAGAAGTCTCAGCGGCTCCGATCGCCGAGGAACTCGATCAGTGCCTGGGCGACTTCGCGTCGAGGCGGATACTTCACTGGATGCTGACGATCTTCGGGGCCTGCGCTGTGACCTTCATGATGCTCATGTACGCCCTCGAGCGACGCAGCCGCCACTTCATCCTCGCCTTCGCGTGCGGCTGCGTCCTGTCAAGCATCTATGGCTTCCTCGCGGGGACGTGGCCGTTCGGCGTGGTTGAGGCAATTTGGTCGCTCGTCGCGCTACGCCGCTACGTTCAACTCTCGCCGGCGGCCGGAGGACAGCGTGCTGGGATAAGCGGCCGGGGACCACGGCTGGCACCCGCGTGGCGGCCAGCGCGCTTGCTTTGGTGGCGGCGATGAACTCCGACGGGCACAAGCAGCTGGTTCGTCGCCTCGTCGAGGAAGCGATCAATGCGCGGAACCTCGAGGTCATTGACGAGCTTGCCGACGGGGAGCTGGCGAAGGCGGCAAAACGGTGGATCGGCCCGTTCCGAGCGTCCTTTCCTGACTTCACGATGGAAATCGTCGACGTCATTGCCGAAGACGACACAGTCGTTGGACACTTCCGCTGCTCCGGCACGCACCGCGGTGAGTGGAACGGAATACCGGCCACCGGCAGACGCTTTCAAGACGTCGATGAGATCTACATCTTTCGCGTCCGGAACGGGAAGCTCGCCGCCTTCGACGCCGTCGAGGACAACCTCACTCGCCTCCGCCAACTCGGCTTCGACCTTCAGCCAACCTAGCCCGCGTTTGGCCGAATGTTCTGGTTGACGCGGAACAGGTTGTGCGGGTCGTACGTCTGCTTGATGCTGGCCAGGCGGTCGTAGTTCTCGCGGTAGCTCGCGCGGACGCGCTCCTCCCCCTCGTCCATCATCATGTTGACGTAGGCGCCGCCTGCCGAGTAGGGGTGCAGCGCTTCGTGGTACTCGATGCTCCACTGCTTGATCCCGTCGGCATTCGCGGGATCGGGATCGACCCCGGCGAACACCGAGCCCCAGTTCGCGTCCCGGTAGCTCCACGCGGTCTCGGCCGACCCGATGTCGTGGGCGGCCCCGTCGATCGGGTACATGTGCATCGTCGACTTCATCGTGGGTAGGTGGGCCCCGAACCGCTGGTGCACCTCGATGGCTTCGTCGGGGATTTCGTTGACGAAGTCTGCTCGCCAGTACCACTGGTCCCCCGGCGGGTAGAGCCCGTCGAAGGCGCCCTGGAGCATGGCGTGGGGCATCGCCTGAACGCCGTGCATCAGCGGTTCGGGCACCTCGGCCAGCAGCGGAGCCATTGCCCTCGCGGCCTTCTCCTCCGGGCCGACGTAGCACCACACGATCCCGCATACCTCGCGCAGATGAATCGGCTCGGGGAACGGCGGCGCCGGCGGGACGATGTGGTAGGCGAAGAAGCCGGTCAGCTCGCGTGGAGCCGAGGGCAAAAATTCGCGATAGACCGAAAGCACCTCGGCGCCCCGCTCAGCCGGCCAGAAGGTCGGGCCACCGAAGATGGTGCCCACCTCGTGCAGGCGGAAGAGGAACGACGTGACGACGCCGAAATTGCCGCCGCCTCCGCGGATGGCCCAGTAGAGGTCGGGGCGCTCGTCGGCATTAGTGCGAACATGCTCGCCGCTGGCCAGAACGATCTCGGCCTCCAGCAGGTTGTCGATCGTCAGACCGCACTTTCGAGTCAGATGGCCAAGCCCGCCGCCCAGCGTAAGGCCGCCAACTCCGGTGGTGGAGATAATCCCGCTTGGCGTCGCCAGCCCGTGCTCGCCCGTGGCGCGGTCAACCTCCGCCCAGGTGCATCCGCCTCCGACTCGGACCGTGCGGGCCTCGGGGTCAACTTCGACTGACTTGAGCAGGGAGAGGTCGATCACGACCCCGTCGTCGCACGTCCCGAGGCCGCCGCCGTTGTGTCCGCCGCCGCGGACCGCTAGGAGCAGGCCCTGCTCGCGCGCGAAGCCAACCGCCAGTGAGACATCCGCGGCGTCGGTACAGCGCGCGATCAGCGCCGGGCGTCTGTCGATCATCGCGTTAAAGACCGTGCGCGCCTCCGGGTAGTCGCTGTCCTCGGGCCCGATCAACCGTCCTCGAAAGCCCTTCAATTCCGTGCGCGCAAGCTGCGCTGGTGTCGCGGTGGTACTCATAGCCCCTCCTTCCAAAGCGGAAGCCCGTGTTCAATTCCGCCAGGAAAGCTACGCACCCGGAGCGCTGCTGTCATGACCGATCCTGACCCACTTCGCGGTGGTCTAGGGGAGAGCCGCGTTGGTTGCGCCGATGATCAGATCTGACTATGGTGGGTGCGCTCACCGGGGGCCCAAGCTGTGCATGATCTTCCCGCCTCTCTTAGGATCACCTCACCGTTTCCGTTCGTCGGCCGCTCCACCGAGCTGGAGAAGCTGAGGAGACTTCTCCCGCGGGCCGAAGGGGAGGGTCGCCGGGTGGTGCTGCTCGGCGGAGAGCCCGGATCGGGCAAGAGCCGGCTCGTCAGAGAGTTCGCCGCCGAGGCCGCCCGCGACGGTGCGCTCGTGCTCTACGGCGCTTGCGATGCGGTCGTGCGCACGCCCTACGGCCCATTCGCGCAGGCAGTCGGACGGCTGGCTCGGGTGATCGATCCGCGTGAGCTCCGAGCCGCGCTTGGCGACGGTGCGGGTGAGCTCACCCGATTGCTGCCGGCGCTCTCGACCGTGGTCGGCCCCCTTCCCGCGGCGGTCAGCGCGGATCCCGACACCGAGCGCCACCGGCTGCACACGGCGGTAACCGATCTGCTCAACGGCATCAGCCGCCGGCGCCCAGTGTTGCTCGTGGTTGAGGATGGCCACTGGGCCGACGCGTCGACCCTCCTGCTCTTGCGGCACCTCGGTCGCTCGCCGTGGGCGGGGCGCGTGCTGCTGTTCGCGACGTTTCGAGACACCGAGGCCGATCTCCCCGAAGCGCTGGCGCACACCCTCGCGGACCTTCGTCGCGCCGACGACGTCGTGCGCCTGAGCGTCGGCGGCCTCTCAGACGAGGAGGTCGACGAGTTCGTCAAGCGGACAACCGGGGGTGCTCTCGGCCCAGCTCTGCCGGAGATCGCCCGGGCGATCAGCGATCTGACTGGGGGGAATCCCTTCCTCGTCTGCGAGCTGTGGCGCGCGCTGATCGAGACGAGCGTGATTGAGATGCTCGACGGGAGGGTGCGCCTAGCGCGTCCCCTCGCGGCGCTCGGCACGCCGGAAAGCGTTCGTGAGGTGGTCAGCCAACGGCTCACCCGGCTCGCGTCGACCACGACGGGGTTGCTCGAGCTCGCGGCCACTACCGGAACTGGATTCGAGCTTGACCTCATGCGGCGCGGCTCTGGCCTCTCGGAGAGCGAGCTGGTCTCGGCGCTAGACGAGGCGCTGCGCAGCGGGATCATCGAGGAGCTTCCGCGCACCCGGATGGCCTACCGCTTCACCCATGAGCTCGTCCGCCGCGCGGTGTACGACCGGCTTACCGGGGTGCGACGGGCCGAGCTGCACTTGCGGGTCGGCGAGGCGCTCGAGACCACCGGGCGGCCCCGGAGTGTCGTGGCCGAGCTGGCCCACCACTTCGCCGCCGCCGCTCCGCTTGGCGACCCGGAGCGGGCGATCGAATACAACGTCCGCGCGTCCCGGGCGGCGACCGAAGCGCTCGCCTTCGACGAGGCGGCCGATCTGCTGATAACGGCTCTCGAGCTCGGGGTCGACGACGCCGGCCGTCGTGCCCACGTCCTGCTGGAGCTCGGGACGGTCCGGCACCGTGCCGGGAAGGCCTTCGAGGCCCTGGACGCGTTCCGATCCGCGGCCGAGATCGCACGCGAGCTGGACGACGCCGAGTTGCTGGCCAGAGCGGCGATCGGCTACGAGGATGCCAGCTGGCGCCCCGGCACCGACATCAACGCGGTGGCGCTGCTCGAGGAGGCCGCCGCCGCGCTCGGCGAGGAGCCTCGGGAGCTTCGCGTCGGGCTGCTCAGCGGCCTCACCCGCGCGCTGGACATGCAGGGCTGGCACGAGCGGGCGCGGGTCGTCCGCGCCGACGCCATCGCGTTGGCGCGGAAGCTGGACGACCGAAGCGGGCTCGCGACGGTGCTGATGCGCTCCTACTGGTCTAGGGGCGCCAGCTCGATCGAGGACATCCTGGACAGGTTGTCCGAGGCCAAGGCGCTCGGGGAGGAACTCGGCGACACCGAGATCCAGGCAGAGGCGATCTCGTGGAGCGTGCCGGCGTCTGTCGCCATCGCCGACATCGCCGGCGCCCGAACGAAGATCACGCTGTTGCGAGAGCTGGCGCAGATGACCGCGCAGCCGTTCTACCTTCACGTCGCCGAGCACTACGGCGCTGCGATTGCGCTCGCCGATGGCCGGCTCGAGCCGTCGGACGTGATGGCGAGCCGCTCAGAGGAGGCGGGGAGACTGCTGACTGGACGCGACGCGTCGGGTACCTACGGGATCCAGATGTTCAGTCTGCGGCGGGAGCAGGGTCGGCTGGCCGAGCTGGCGCCGGTGATCAGGATCCTTGCCTCAGACCGCCGTGAGCGCGGCCCGTGGCGTCCCGGGCTCGCGTCGGTTCTCGTCGAGCTGGGGATGGAGGACGAGGCCAGACGCGAGCTCGATCGCATCGTCCACGAGGGCCTCGAGCCGTTGCGCCAGTCGCTCTGGCTTGCCGCGCTGACCTACATATCGGACGCGTCGACCGCGCTCGGCGACGAGGAGACCGCGGCGCTCGTGTATCCGGAGCTGCTGCCGCTCGCCGGTACCAACGTGATGGTCGGCCACCTCGTTGCTTACTACGGCTCAGCCGACCGGTATCTGGGGATGCTCGCCGGCACGCTGGGCGAATGGGACCGCGCCGCGGAGCACTTCGAGCGCGCGCTCGACCTCAACCGGAAGATGGGAGCCAGAACCTGGCTTGCTCATACGGAGTACGAGTACGGGCGCATGCTCCGAAGGTCTTCAGCCAACGGTTCGGAAGCATCGCGGCTGTTCGGTCACGCCGCTGAGCTCGCGGCGGATATCGGCATGCAGGCTCTGAGCGCCCGCATCGCCGCGATCGGTACGCACGTCACTCGGAGCAGCCTTCCCGACGACCTGTCCGCGCGCGAGGCCGAAATCCTGCGCCTGGTGGCACGCGGGCTCAGCAACCGTGAAATCGGGCGGGCCCTGTTCATCAGCGAGCACACGGCCGCCAACCACATCCGGAGCATCCTGCGCAAGACGCGCTGCGCAAATCGGACCGAAGCCGCTTCCTACGCCCACCGTCACGCCCTTGTCGACGCCGGCGCACCTGTCTAGGATTTGCCCAACATGCCACTGTTCGTGATCGAGCGCACTTTCGCCGAGCAACTCGAGCTGACGGGGAACGACATCCAGCTGATCGAGGAGATCAACGCCGATGAGGGCGTCCGCTGGCTCTTCTCCTTCCTGAGCGCCGACCGCCGACGCACCTACTGTCTCTACGAAGCTCCCTCGGCGGCTGAAATCATGGCAGCAGCGCAACGCGTAGACATTCCCGCCGATTCGATCGTCGAGGTTGGGAGCGAGACAGTCGGGGTCCCTGGTCGCCTCCAAGAGTGGGCCGCCACCCGCGCCGGCGTTTAAGACGGCCCGTGGGGTCGTGAGCCGTTGTCGTAGAGCGCGCTCAGGTCAAGGATCGGCTTGGCGCTCGAAGAAGGCAGCCACTTCTCCGGGTTCTGCTGGCTCGAGCAAGCTCTCGTTCAGCATCTCGTGCAGGTCCCGGAAGCCACCGGCGCGAAGCTCCCCCAGCGCCTGCTCGAGGTCGTATTCCGTGCGTCGCAGTTCGACCGCCGGGCCGAGAAGTGCCCAGTATGCGCCGGGCTGTCCTTCGTAGGGCATCCCGACGCTGCCCGCGTTGACCAACCTCCACCGGTCGATCGACCGGTCGAATTGCTGATGGGTGTGCCCGCACACAACGACCTGCTCGGTTGTGCCTGACAGCACGCGGCGCACGCGGTCGTCGGGCGTTATGCGCGTGAGGATCTCGGTGTCGCTGCGAGGCGATCCGTGGCAGAAGACCGTTGAGCCAAGACCCTCCACCTCGAGGCCGACGACGGGGGCAAATTCAGCGAGGAAGTCTCGGTGCATGCCAGATATCTGGGCGGCGGCGTAAGCGGCCGCGCGCTCCGCGGGATCCTCGACCGCGCCGACGTCGGTACGACCTGAATCGTAGGCTTCGACCACCTCGCGGTCGCCGTTGCCGCGGACGAATCGTGCGCGGTGACCGAGGGCCATCAACTGCTCGATCGTCTCCCGAGGCAGGGGTCCGGGCACGACGTCACCGCCGACGACGATCGCGTCGACGCCCTCGCCTGCCACGTCATCGAGAACCGCGCGAAGCGCCGGAAGGTTCCCGTGGATGTCGTACAGCGCGGCTACGCGCATTAGCTCGACGGCTCCGTGCGCGCTGGCATCGCTCAGTCCTTCTCCTCGGGGCGCCAGGGAGGTTGGGGGGGCGCTGAGACGAGCGCTCGGCGAAGGAGCGTGAGCAGGTGGCGGCGATCGCCGGCGGTGAGCCCGCCCAGCACCTCGTCTTCGACCTGCATGGCGAGTCGTCTGGCCCGTTCCAGGGTGCGTCGACCCTTCGGCGTGATCGAGACCTCCCAAGCGCGGCGATCGCCGGGACGCCGTCTGCGCTCGGCGAGACCCGCGCTCTCGAGTTCGTTGATGAGCTTGACCATTGCGCTTGGATCGATGCCCATGTCGTAGCTCAATTGCTGCTGGATTGTCCCGTCGCGAGCGCCGAGCACATTGAGGAGCGCGAACAGCGCGGGGGTGAGGCCAATTGAGTTCAGCGCCTCGACGGTGCGCGTATGCGAGGCCCGCCAGAGCCGGAAGAAGAGTTGGCCGGCGAACTCGGTCACCTCGATGTCGGTCGCCATGACTCAAGCTTTGCAGATCTACTGGTCATAAACAATGATTGACAGACACCATGATGAGTAGTATACCATGATGGTCCGTGTCCAACGTGCTCGGCTTTGATGCACTACCGACGAAGCCGAGCGTCCAACGCTTCACGAAGGGAGATGCCATGACCTCCATCGAATCAGTCACTCTCGAGGTCCCCGACCCGACGGCCGCCAGCGCCTTCTACGCCGCCGCCTTCGGCTTGGGGCCGCAACTAGGCCTACGCGCCTCGGAGGCGCCGACGACCGGCTTTCGTGGGTTCACGCTGTCGCTCGTGGTGTCCCAGCCAGCCACGGTCGACGAACTCATCGCCACCGCCACCGCCGCCGGCGCGAAGGCGCTCAAGCCCACCAAGAAGTCGTTCTGGGGCTACGGTGGGGTCGTACGTGCCCCGGACGGAACAATCTGGAAGGTCGCGACGTCGTCGAAGAAGAGCACCGGCCCGGCCACTCGGGAGATCGACGACATGGTGCTCCTGATGGGAGTCGCGGACGTTGCTGCAAGCAAACGGTTCTACATCGATCACGGTCTGTCAGTGGCGAAGAGCTTTGGCCGCAAGTACGCCGAGTTCGCCACAACGCCTGTCAAGCTCGCGCTCTACGGGCGCCGTGCCCTGGCCAAGGACGCCGGCGTCTCCCCGGACGGCACCGGGTCGCATCGGATCGTGATCGACAGCGACGCCGGGCCCTTCACCGACCCGGACGGGTTTGCCTGGGCGGCCGCCCGAGTCCAAGAGGCGCCGACGCACGGGGGTCGCTGCTGCGGCGTCCGCGATCCCGCAAACACCCTGACGCGCATCCTGCGCACTATCTGGAGGTTCCATGAGCCCAAAGACAGACACGCAGAAGTCCCCCAAGCGCACCACGGCGACAAACAAGAAGCAGCAGGGATTCAGCGACGAGGAACGAGCCGCGATGAAGGAGCGCGTCCGAGAGCTAAAGGCGGAAGAGCGGCGCGGCGTGAGCGCGGCTAAGAAAAGGGCAGAGGGGGAACGCGACGTGCTCGGGAAGATCGCCGAGATGGGGAAGCACGATCGCACGATGGCAGAGCGATTCCACGCCATCGTCGAGGACACCGCGCCGGAGCTCTCGCCGAGGACCTGGTACGGGATGCCCGCGTACTCCAAGGACGACAAGGTCGTCTGCTTCTTCCGCCCCGCGGAGAAGTTCAAAACGAGGTACGCGACCTTCGGCTTCAGCGACAAGGCCAACCTCGACGAAGGCACGATGTGGCCGACCGACTTCGCGCTGAAGGAGCTGACCGCCGGCGACGAAAAGAGGATCGCCGCGCTCGTCAAGCAAGCAGTGAGCTGACGGGCGATCTCCCGATTGGTTTCGCGAGCGTTATAGCTCTGCGAGTCGGCCCTCACCGAACCCGGCGGAAGACAGGGGCGGCTCGCCGCTTAGCTCGACCCACGCGTGGGCGCGGAAGTCAGCGACGGCGCTCGTACCGATTACGAGTGTCGCTGCGATTCCGCGCCGCGCCAAGAGCTCGATCAAAACGAGCGAGCGGACCAGACAGCGCGGGTCGTCAGGCAGCAGCCCGAGCGTAAGTGACGCGGTGCGGGCCAGCTGCCGGGCCTCAGCGAGAGAGGCCCTGTCGGTCTGATTTCCGACGTCGCGCCGAGCGAACGCCAGCAGTCGCCGGACGTCATCGTCACGCGCCATGCGCCGGCGTGCCCGCACGTAGGTGACGATGGTCTCGGCCGCGACTGGTGAGCGTCGTGCAAGCCTTGCAATCCTCACGTGGCCGATCCAGGCTTGATGATGAGCTGCTCGAGCGTGCGACTAGCGGTTCCCATGTAGCGGATTGTGTGCGGGGGCTGGGTGAGCTCGAAGTCGGGCATCAGCCGGAGTAGCGCCGCCAACGCGGCCCTGATCTCGATTCGTGCGAGCCGAGCGCCGAGGCAGTGGTGGGGGCCGGCGGAAAATGTGAGGTAGTCGCGCTCGTTCGCTCGCTCGAGGATCACCCGATCTGGCTCTCCGAAGCGCGCGGGATCACGGTTGGCGGCCCGCCAGGATGCCGACGAGGAGGAACTCGATGACGTCATCCGCCGCGCGAACCTCGCGCCTGTCGTAGCCAACCTCCCCGAGGGCCACGACACCGTCGTCGGCGAGCGCGGCTATCGGCTCAGCGGCGGCGAGAAGCAGCGCGTGGCGATCGCCCGCGTGATGTTGCGCGACCCGCGGATCCTGCTTCTCGATGAGGCTACCTCGCACCTCGACACGGTCTCCGAGCGGCTCGTCCACGCGGCCGTCGCCGAGCTGTTTAAAGGGCGGACCACGATCGTGATCGCCCACCGGCTCTCGACCGTTATCGCCGCCGACGAGATCGTCGTGCTCGATGGCGGGCGGATCGTCGAGCGAGGCACGCACGCGCAGCTCGCGGCGAAGGGGGGGCTGTACAGCCGGTTGTACGAGACTCAGCTGCGATTCGCGGCGTAGGAGTTAGTTCCAAGCCGGGACGGGAAGGCGCTGCTCACGCCTCTGGGGCTGGGCCCAGGGCCGTCGAGATCTCGTCCAGCGCTTGGTTTTCGGCATCGCTGATCTGTTCGCCGCCGATCCCGAGGAAACCGCCTTCCTTGTGAGCGCCCGCAGCGGCTTGTGCGACGCTCATCACGAATTTCTTGTAGGCGTCGACTTCGGGGGGCGTCGCGTGGGCCTCGATTGTCGCCATCGCGTCCCGGAGCGCCTTTGAGGCGACTGTCGAAATATCGCCGCCCATCTCGTGTACCCGATCGGGGTCAATCGATGGCGGCGACTTCACCAACTCATCGAGGAGCTCACTCTCACCATGGCGCTCACGCGCCGCCTGATAAACCCGGCCCATCGCCAGCGTCTCGCGCAGCGTGCCGCCACGGTGCGCGCCGATCACGCGCATGCCCGCGTAGAGCGGCCCGTTCACGACTGTGGACCACTCCTCCGCGTTGAAATCTGCCTTTTTTGCCATTTGAATCCTTTGGGTCGCTCGTTTCTACGGTCACCAGCGGCCATTTTCTCTCCTGGCAGCGTTCCTTATCGTGCTCGCGCCACGACCCAGCGGGCGCCGAGGATCTGGTAGAGGCCCGCGCGGTGGTAGTAGATGTTGGTTGCGATCTGGATCAGGACAAAGTCGCTGGCCAAAGCGCGCCATTGGCTGCGGGCGCCTCGCTCAACGGCATGTGGTACGCGATCGTGACTCGCAGCACCGCGTCCAGCAAACGCGATTCCCCAGATCGCACTGGAGACCCGCCAGATCCGGCGAAACCTCGCCTCCTGCTGCCAGAGCTGATCCCAGTCCGCCGAGCCAAATAGGCGCCGCCCCTCCATGAGTGGACGTGCGAACACGAAAGCCGCGGGTCGCCGCGCGCCGACGCTGAAAAGAAACCAGCATCCCCAGACCGCGGTGATGACGGCGTCCTTGGCCAACATGAAGCGGGCGTTGTGCGCGGCCAGCGATACGGCGATCGTCGCCAGGAAGCTCGCCAGCACAAGCAGCGAGACCGCGTCCGCACGGCGAGTACGGATCAGGTCCGCGAGCGCTGAGGAGGCCGAGACCGCTGCGCCGCGCTCAGCGCCACCAGGCTCGAGACCCCGGCAGCGTGCAAGACGTAGTAGAGCGCGATCGGGACCGCGATGTCCGCCACGTAGCGGGCGATCCCGACCTTCATGGGCCCTGCCTCCTCGTCGCGAGATCGAACGTAGTGGCCGCCTCGAGTCCGTAGAGGTGCACATCGAGCTCGGGGTCGCTCTGCAAGCAGGAAAGGTAGCCCGTCGATTGCCCGCTGAATCAGCGTCGCCATCACCCTCACGTCAAAGCGACGGAAGGTGCCTTCACGCTGGCCGCGACGCAGGATCGCCTCCAGCGGAGATACCACGCGCCGCTCCTCCTCGGCGCCGTACTCAAAGCCGCCGCCAATAAAGATCTCCAAGAGCGCCTTCATCTCCCGGCGGTGCGAGTCAATGAACTCCACGTTGCCGAGGATGTAACGGCGCAGTGCCTCGCCAGCGTTGGAGAAGCTCGACCCGCAGCTGCTGGGCCATGTGCTCGCCGATCGCGGCGATCACCGTGCTCACGACCTCGCCCAGCAACTCTTCGCGGTTCTCAAAGTGGTACGAGATCAAGCCGGTGCTCGACAGGCCGGCCCGCTTCGCGATCCGCGCATACGAAGCGCTCGCAATCCCCATTTCGGCGATGGTTGTGATTGCCGCGTCGACGATCTGCGCTCGCCGCGCAGTCTCGATAAACGATCGGGGCGCGGGGGCCGTGGTCGAACGCATTGCTGACATGAGCAAAAAATAGCACGGCCAAGCAAATCTTGATCGATCGCTCTGCGGTCTCGATACTCCGATTCCGACAACGAATGTCCGACGACGGCCGCAGCGACTTCGACTTCATCTTCGGTAGCTGGATAGTCCGGAATCGCAAGCTTGTCGACGTAACGGATCCGGAGTGCGAGGACTGGGTCGAGTTTGAAGCCTCGAGCCAGGCCTTCCCGATCCTGAACCGATACGGGCACGTGGACCGCATGTACGTCAAGGACCCGCCGGACGGCGAGAGCTTTGAAGGGTTCACCCTCCGTCTGTTCGACCCAGCCAGCCGCACGTGGAAGATCTGGTGGTCGTCCACCCGAGCTCCGGGGGTCCTCGATGCTCCCGTCGAGGGACGCTTCGAGGCCGATCGCGGCGTGTTCGAGTGCGAGGCGGAGATCGCCGGCCGTCTCGTCCGTGTCCGCTTCGAGTGGCTGATCGCGGACAAGGATGCTCCCAGCTGGCAGCAGTCATTCTCATACGACGGCGGCTCAGAGCTGGACGCTCAACTGGGTGATGAACCTGCAACGGGCGTCCGAATCAGGCTGAGCGGTGTCCGGGAGTAACCGCGCCAGGCGAGCCAGCGCCCACCACGGACCCGACCTCGCTCGTTTCTTGCGGTGGCTCGGGTCCGTGGTGGCTCTATAGCGGCCACGAGGGACCCCACCCTCCAACACCCACGGGGGTCGGGTCGCTGGTGGGCGCGCGGCTAGGCTCGGGTCCACCGGGGGCGGCGCGTGGCTAGGCGCGAGTTACCTGCGACGGTTTCTCGGCGAAGAACTCGGACAGGACCGGGGCGAGAAGATCGACCTTGAGCTTGTGGCCGATGCCCTCGAGGACACGCACCTCCGCATTTGGCAGGACCTGGGCGAGCGCGCGCGATCCCTTCTGGAGGTTCGTCGGGCTCTTGCCTCCGTAGGCCACGAGCGCCGGCACGGTCACCGATGCCCATTCGTCTGGGCGTAGTGGATCTCCCTGCATGTTGCGCTCATCTAGCGCGGCCCAGTCGTAGCCGAGCGTCAGGGCGTTTGCCGTCATGTCCTTCCACATCGACGTCAGCCTCATCGCCGCCACCATCGGGGCGGGCATCCCCATCGCATTGCGCATGAAGTGCCTGACCGCCCCGCTGCGATCGTCCGCAGCGATCAGCTCATCGAGCCGGCGGCCGTAGTCCGCCGGCGGGCGCTTGTCGGAGCGGTCGACCATGAAAGGCGCCTCGTAGACCGCGACGCGCTCTACGCCAATCCCGGCGCCCGCAGCTCTGAGGGCCAGCGCTCCGCCTGATGAGAAGCCAAAGAGCGAGGCGCGACCCCCGACGGAGTCGATCAGCGCTGCGATGTCGTCGATCTCGCGCTGGACGCTGAACGCCCCGGCCTCGTCGCTGTCGCCTCGTCCACGTCTGTCGTAGTCGATGACCGTGTAGTTGGGCGAGAGCAGCGCCGCGAGTCCGCTCATGAGCTTGAACCGGCGATCGAGCTTGCGGTCGCCGAGTGCACCGTTGACCAGGATCACCGCCGGCCCGTCTCCGATGCGGTCATACGCGATCGTCGTCCCGTCGGTTGATGTGGCCTTCTGCATCGTGGCTCCGTTTCTCTTGGTCGCGGTTTAACCGTCAGACCCTCAAACAGCCGCGAGGTCATCGCTGTCCCGAAGATGACTTGGTGAGCTCGTTCTAACCTGGGGATGAGGCATGCGGCTCGACGGCATCCACCACATCACGTGCATCACGGCGGACGCGCCCGGAAACGTCGACTTCTACGCGCGGGTGCTGGGACTGCGGCTGGTCAAGAAAACCGTGAACTTCGACGCTCCCGATATCTACCACCTCTACTACGGCGACGAGCGCGGAGCACCCGGCTCGATCCTGACCTTCTTCGAGTTCCCGGGAGCGGCGCCCGGGCGGGCTGGCGCGGGGATGATTCACCGCTTGCGCTGGCGCGTCGGCTCGGAGGCCGCGCTCGGCTTCTGGGCGGAGCGCCTGGCCCGCGAAGGCGTCGAGGTCGATCCGACCACGGACGCGCGGACCCTGTCGTTCCGCGATCCGGAGGGACTGGGATTGGAGCTCTCGGTCGTCGACACCGACGATCAGCCGCTCCCGGCGCTAGCCGAAGCCATCCCCGCCGAGCACTCGCTGCTCGGCTTCGACGGCGTCCGCGCCTACGGCCGGGGATGGATCCAGAAGACCGGATGCTGACCGACGTGCTGGGCTTCACCATGAGCTCCCCGGACAACTACCTCATCGAAGGCGGTCGTCGGCACGCGAGCTACAGCTACGACGAGCCGCCGCCCGCGGTCGGGCTCCAGGGGTCGGGCACCGTCCACCACATCGCGTGGTGCGACCGCGACGACGAGCACGAGGCCTGGCGCCGGCGCCTGGTGGAGCTCGGGGCGCGGCCGACGCCGATCATCGACCGCCAGTACTTCCTCAGCATCTACTTCCGCGAGCCGCGCGGCGTCCTGTTCGAGCTCGCGACTCCCAGCCCCGGATTCGCAATCGACGAGGCTCCCGATCACCTCGGCGAAGCGCTGCGACTACCGCCTCAATACGAGTCCTTGCGCAGCCAGCTCGAGCGGTCGCTGGTGCCGCTGAACAACCCGCGCGCGCCGGTCACGCAGAGCTGAGCGGCGGCTCGCGCTCGGCGCCTTGACGAGGCTAGGCGGGGCGCTTGGGGCTAGGCGCGGGGTTCAATCGCGCCTCGAAGCCGGGCGCGCTGTCTAAGGCCCTACCCACATAGGTTCAGGTCCCACCCGGTGGGTGTGTCCCGCTCCGGGAAGTGAAGATCCTTCTCTGGGTTCGAGTAAAAGCGTGAGAAAAACTCTTCCTTGTTGACCCCCAGCTCGCCGGAACCGGTCCCGAACAACGGGTTCGTCACGCTCTCGGCCGGGACGTCCATCTTGTACCGGTCGTCGATCGTGCCCTTTCCCGTTAGGTGGCCGAGCGCGGTGACCTGGTAGTCGCCGTCCTCGAAGGGGGATTCCGGGACGGCGACCTGCCCCGTCTCGGGCTCGTCTTTGAAGGGATAGAAGCACTGCACGAAAGCGCGCCCCGCGTACTTCTTGTTGGCCGTCTTGTTCTTGCTGAGCGGAAGCCGCCACGCTTTGTACTTCGCCGGCAGCAGCGCGCCGTAGGCCGCCACCTTGGAGCCGCGCAGTAGTCCCGCCGCGGCGTGCGTCTGGTCGTCGGCCGTGTACTGCCAGTTGCTCGCATCGAACGGACATTCGGCTCGCCCCTCTTTCGTCGCCGCTCCGCACGATCCGACGATCTTCAGCTTCTCGTAGTCGCTCGCGATCACCGCGGGAACGTCGGTGGAGAGGTATTTCTCGGCGGCGGTCATCCGGTCCACCAGCGCCTTGCCGGCTCCGCCGACCTTCACGGAGAACTCGTCCTCCACCGGCTCGCCTTCGAACGTCGAGACCCCCATGGCGAGTTTGTAGAGCGCCTCCTCGACAGCGATCCCCTTGCCGATACCCAGCGGCAGCTCCTTGCTTACACCTCAACTACGCGCTTCCCTGCGATTGGCCCACCAAACTGGCCCGCGCTGAATCCTCGTGACGCTCTCCGCGGACCGCGATGCGTCCTAAGATCGCCTACGGTGGGTCAGGACGAGAACAGCTTTCCCGCGTCTGGCGCTTCGTCCTCTCCGGCGGTCCGAGCCTCCGATCGCGATCGCGAGGAGGCGCTCGAGCTACTCTCAAGCGCCGCGAGCGATGGCCGGCTGACGCTTGAGGAGTACTCGGCGCGGGCGGACCAAGCGCTCGGCGCTCGTGTCCTGGGCGAGCTTGCCGAGCTGACCGCCGATCTCCAGGGAGCCTCGAAGCCGTCAGACCATGGGCCGGAGCAGCTGACGGCGATCCTCAGCAACGAGACTCGCAAGGGCCGCTGGAGCGTCCCGTCCCACCTGGCCCTGCGCTCGCTGCTGGGCGACTGCCACATCGAGCTCCAAGACGCGGTGCTGACGTCTCACGTGACCACGATCGAGGCGCGAACCACCCTTGGAGCGATCACGATCTTCGTCCCCTACGGGGTCGAGGTGCGGCTGACGGGTTCGGCCGTCCTCGGATCCAACTCTTCTCAGGTGACCGGAGCGGCGCTTCCCGGGGCGCCCGTCATCGAAGTCAAAGCGCGGACGATCCTGGGCAACGTGACCGTCCGGCCGCCAAGCCTCGTGCACCGTGTGAGCGCCGCGTTGCGCGGAGAGTCGCAGCCCCGCATCGGGCCGTAGGCCGAGCGCCTACTCCGTGCTCATCGCCGCCGCCCGGGCCCCGGCGCGTAGGCCGCTCTCGATCGCTCCGTCGATGAAGCCGGACCAGCCGTTGGCTATGTCGGAGCCCGCGAAGACCACTCTGCCCTCGGGCAGTTGCATGGCCGCGTGGTGATGCTCGTACCACCCGGGGCGATGAATCGCCCAGGTGCCGCGCGAGAACTCGTCGGCTAACCAGTCGTGCGCGGTCGCCTCGATCACCTCATAGTCCGGAAGGAGGTCGCCGAGTGAGCGCTGCACCCAGCCCAGGTCGTCTACGTCGCACACACTCGCGTCTGGACCGAATCCGATCAGCTGCTGCGTCCCGTCCTCGAACAGCACATCGCTGGCGAGATATCCGAACGGGTGACCAGCGCGCACCGAGTTGGTGAGCACCGCCTCGCCGCGAGCGTGGATGAAGATCTTGATACCCCTCGACGACTGGCCCGTCGCGATCGCCCCGAGCTTGCCCTCGGACAACGCAGGCGAGAACGTGATCGCGCCCACGGCATTGACGGGCACCGCCACCACCGCCACGCGCGCTTGAAGCGTATCCCCATCGCGGGTGTGCACTTCGACGCCGTCGGCACCCTGCGACACCGCCGCCACCGCCACCCCCAGGTGTTGCTCGAAAGCCGCTACCGACGCGATCGCGTCGAGCAGGGCCCTCGTCCCCCCGACAATCGTCACGCGCCCGCCGGTTGCCTGGGTGAGCGCGAGGCTGTATCCAGAAAGCGCGTGCCAGCGCAAAACGGAGACGGCGCCGGCCTGATCCAGCGGGGCGTTGGCCAGCGACTCGAGCTCCGCTGCGAGCACCTCGTACTCCTCCCTATCGAGCTCGAGCTGATCCAGTCGCTCGGCGATCGTCAACCGGTCGAACCGCTTGAGCTTGTCCAGCGCGTGCAGTGGGTCGTGCGGCAGCGGTAGCGACTCCTCGACCCCATCCACGAAGCGATCCCAGCCGCGCTGGGCGATCGCGTCTCGCTCCTTGATCGTCGCAGCGCGACGCTGTCCGTCGACGTACCAGCCCGCCCGCTGACCCTCGTCGCCGAGCCTCACGCCGAGCCCGGCGCGCGTGATCTCCGAGAACGTATGCGGTTGGTGCCAGTGGACCCACGCGCCGCCGTACTCGATGCTCTTCCCGTCCCAGGGGGCCGTCCAGGTGCGACCGCCGAGGCGCTCGCGTCCCTCGAGCAGCGCAACCGAGCGCCCGCGCAGCGCCGCCTCGCGCGCAGCGGTGACTCCGGCGAAGCCGCCGCCGATGACGATCACGTCGTGGATTGGACCGCCTCCCGCGCTTCATCGCCGCGCGCGTCAGAAACCGCAGCCGCGGCTGGCGGGCGTCCGCGACGGCGCACCAGGGCGTCGACGGCCACGGCGCCGCGTTCGCCGACAATCACCGGGTTGAGCTCGACGAACTCGAGCGCGGACTCGAGCAGGAGCTCGCCGGCTCGCTGCGCCAGCCGCGCGGCCGCCCCCACGTCGGACGGCGGCTGGCGGCGCCCCCCAAACAAAAGCGGCGCCCCGCGCAGGGTCCCGAGCGCTTCCTCGATGCGGGCCGCGCTGGCGGGGAGCGGAACGACGGCGGCGTCGGCGAGCGTCTCCGTCCAGATCCCGCCCATGCCAATCACCACGGCGGGAACCACCGCGTCTGCCGTCGCGGTGACGAGCAGCTCGGTGCCCTGCGACACCATCTGCTCCGCCATCACCGTTCCGTCGCACGACGCGGCCAGCGCGGACAGGCGCTCGTAGGCGACCAGCGCGCTCTGCACCGAGTCGAGACCGAGTGCGAGCGCCCCAAGCTCTGACTTGTGGCGAAGAGTGCTCGCGCTTACCTTGAGCACGATCCTGCCGCCGAGCTCCGACAGGGCAGCGGCGACGTCTTGCTCGTCGCTGACCACGCGGCTCTCGGCCACCTCGATTCCCGCGCCTTCGAGGAGCTCCTTGGACTCGCGCTCGGGCATCCATTCGCCCTCCGAAGAAGCCGCGCCGATGGCTCGCGCCACCCTGGCCATCTCGCGCAGCCGTCGTGGGTCCCCTGGCTTAGTTGCCATCGCAGACACGCACAGCAGCCCCGTCCTCAGCCCCGCCACAGCGGGAATGCCCGCTCGCAAAAAGCGCCAGGCGGCCTCGTCGTCGAGCAGCTCGGGGAGGGTTGAGCAGACCATCGTGGGCGAGGAGCTGCGGCCGGCGCCCATGATGATCCCCTCCCGCACCGCGCGCCATGACGCTTCGACCGCATCGGTCAGATCAGGCGGCTGATCGTAAAAGACAAGTACCTGGTCGATCTCCGGATCCTCAGCGACCGCCGCCACCAGCTCGCTGAGCGACTCGCTGTGCCCCCAGATCATCGCCGTGTAGTCGAGCGGGTTGCCGATGGTCGCGGCCGGGGGGAGAGACCGCGCAAGCCGTTCGCGGGTGCGAGGCGCGAGTGCCGGCAGCCGGAGCCGCCGGTGGTCGGCCTCATCCGCGCCCTGCGCGGAGTCGCCTCCCGAGCAGGTCATGATCGCGACGCCGGGATTTGCCGGCAATCGCGCGCCGGCGGCCAGCGCCTTGGCCAGCTCGAGCAGCTCGTGCACGTCGTCCGCCCACGCGCCACCGGCCTCCTCGACCAGGGCACGGAAGACGCGCTGGTCACCGGTCACAGCGGCTGTGTGCGCGGCCGCGCTTACCGTCCCGGCCTCGGAGCTGCCGACCTTCAGCACGGCGACCCGAACGCCCGCCTCGGCACAAGCCGCCAGGCCGTCGCACAGGTCCGGACCGCCGTCTTCCTCCAGATACAGCGCGATTGACGAGACGCCCTCCTCGCCGGCGAGAAACTCGAGATAGTCGGCCGCCGACAGCACGGCGTGGTTGCCCCCCGCGACCACGGTGTGAAAGCGGAGCCCTCGCCGCGAGGCGAGTGCATTGACGGCGACGTTGCCGCTTTGGGACACGAGCGCGACCGACCCCGCCTCACGGGGGGCGAGGGCGTCGCCCCACAGCGCTACGCGCGCCCGCATCGAGACGATGCCATTGCCGTTCGGTCCGCACACGGGGAGATCGTGACGTTGGGCGGCCGCCACGAGCTCGCGCTGGAGCCGATCTCCCTGGGTTACCTCCTTGAAGCCCGCGCTGAAGATCACAGCACCACCACAGCCTCTGACCCCGGCCTCCTCGATCACGCCGGGCACGCTCGCCGCGGGGATCGCAACAACGAGCGCGTCGACCGCGACGGGGAGGTCGGCCACCGTCGGGGCGCACGGGTACCCCATGGCGGTCCGCCGGTAGGGGTTGACACCCCACACCTCCCCGGGTAACCGATCGCCTCGAGGTTGCACAGCGTCTGGTGGCCATAGCTGCCAGGCCGCTCACTGGCACCCACGACGGCGACCGAGGCCGGCCGAAACAGACGCTCGAGACTGGCTCGCATCAGTGGATCGTCGCCTCGACCCCGCGGCGTTCGAGCGCGCGGGCGATGATCAAGCGCTGGATTTCGCTCGTCCCCTCCCAGATTCGGTCGACCCGCAGCTCCCGCAGGAACCGCTCGGCGACGTTGTTGCGCATGTAGCCCCGGCCGCCGAATATCTGCACCGCGCGGTCGGCGCAGCGCCAGGCGGCCTCGGAAACGAACAGCTTGGCCATGGAGGCCTTGGCATGAATCAGCTTGAGGTCGGCCCCGGCGTCGACCATGCCGGCGACCTGAATCGCGAGCAGCCGTCCGAGCGCGGCGTCGGTGGCCGAATCCGCCAGAGGGAATGAGATCCCCTGGTAGTCCATGATCCGCCGTCCTCCTTGGCGGCGACTGAGCGCCCACGCGGTCGTCTCGTCGAGGAGCCGCCACATCGCGCCGAGTCCATGCGTGGCGATCCCGAGCCGCTCCTCGGTGAACCAGGCCCGCTGGAGCGCCTCCCCGTTGCCGACGCCGCCAATCACCGCGTCGGGGCCGACCTCCACGCTCTCAAACCGGATCGTGGGATGGCCGTGGGGATAGTTGTGCGTGTACTTCGGGTTGTCCACGAACTCGACTCCGGGCGTGGCGGGCTCCACCAAGAACAGGGTCGGCAGGTGCTCGCCCGAGTCGACCACATTGGCCATCACGATCAGAACCCGCGCGACGTCGCCGGAGGTGACGAACCACTTTTCGCCGCTGATCGACCAGCCGCCGTCGGTGCGGACCGCTGTCGTCGCGATGCCGCCGGGATCGGAGCCCGCCTCGGCCTCGGTCACGGCGTAGGCGTCGCCGCCCTCGCCGCGAAGGGCGGGGCGGAGGTAGCGCTCGATCTGTTCCGGCGTGCCCTGCATCAGCACGTTGTAGGCGCTGGGCACGTGCCAGTGCAGGCCGCCCGTCACCCGACCGAATTGTTCGTTGACCACGAACCACTCGAGCATCGACCAACCCTGGCCTCCGAGCTCGCGGGCAAACCTTCCGCCGTTCAGCCGCGCCGCGATCGCCTCGCGCTTGACCTGCTCTATGACTTCGCGCCGGCAGCGCTCCGCCGCGCTCCTCGGCCTCGGTCTCTAGCGGCATCAGCACGTCTTCGACGAACGTCCGAGCGCGCTGCTGGAGCTTAGGAGATCCGGATCGAGCTCCTCGAGTGGACTCGGCTGGACGAGGGTGGTGGTCATTCATGCCCCTTCGATTCGGTGTTTTCGGTCACGAGGCTCATCAGGTGAACCCGGTCTGAAGCGGTGAGCTCGGCACCGCGACCGCGCAGGCCGAGCAGCAGGTTGTGGTGATTGGAGATCACGGCCGTGGCGCGCGCCCGGGCACGCTGGACCTCGAGGTCGGGGTCGCCGGTGCGGCTGTCGATCAACTCGACCACCCCGTGCAGGTAGGCGAGCCACGCCCGTTCGCTGCCTCGGAGCACCAGGGCCTCGATTCGGTCAGCCTCGGCGGCCACCGCCGCGGCAGGCGGGGCGGCGCCATAAGCGAGGGTGGCTGCGGCATGTGGAAGTTCGCGCTCGGGCTCGGGGGTGATCGACAGCCAGGTGGCGGTCCTGACCATGGCCCGGTAGACTAACAGCAACTGATCACAAAGTCAGGGCAGCCGTTTGGAGCGATGGAGCCCGGCCAGTCAGGGCTCGGCCGTCGGTCGGTCCAGCCCGGAAACGAGGAGAGATGTCGGCTTCGGTAGCGCCCAGTTCCACCGCGACAGCAACCTCAGCCGCCGGAACCTCCGCTGGCGGGGCCGCGCTGGCGCGGCGGATGTACACGGACCCGGAGCTGCTCGACCGCGAGCAGGAGCTGATCTTCGAGCGAACTTGGCAGCTGGCAGGCCACATCTCTTCGCTGCCCAACCCGGGCAGTTACATGACCGCGAGCGCCGGCAGCCAGCCTGTACTCGTACTCCGCGACGAGAACGGCGAGCTGCGGGCATATCGCAACGTTTGTCGTCACCGGGGGTCGCGCCTGCTGAGCGGGTCGGGTCAGTGCAAGGCGGCGATCCGCTGCCGCTATCACGGCTGGACGTATCGCTTCGACGGGACGCTGATCGGGGTGCCAGAGGCGCGCGCGTTCGGCGAACGCCTCGACAAGGCGGCCCTGGGGCTCCTGCCGGCTCGCGTCGAGGAGCTGTGCGGGCTGGTGTTCGTCAATCTCGATCCGCACGCGACGCCGCTCGCGGAGCTGGTGGGCGACCTGCCGGCGCGCCTGGAGCGCTACCGGATCCCGTCGCTGGAAGCTTTTGCGCCGTCGGGCGACACGCAGCCCGCCAACTGGAAAGCGATCGTCGACAACTACGTCGAGGGCTACCACATCCCGATCGCCCACCCCGGGTTGATGCGGCTGCTGGACTACAAGCGCTACGACGTCGAGTGCTTCGAGAACTATGTCTGGTTCGAGGCCCCGCTCCGCAGCAAGCCCAGCAGCAACCGGGTGGAGCGGCTGTATGCCCAGCTCGTGACGCCGATGCCCGGACTTGACGGGGATGACCGCCACGTCTGGCGCTACGCGTTCATTTATCCAAATACGGCGATCGACCTCTACCCGGACCAGGTCACGACCTGGCAGATCGTGCCCGACGGGGCAGATCGAATCCGGAGCGCGTATGGCTCCTACCGGCCGCGTACAGAGCGCCGCGCGGACGAGAGCTCGTGCACTGGCTGAACATGCGCATGAATCTGCTCGTGACCGACGAGGACATCGATCTTGTCGGCAACGTTCAGAAGGGCCTGCAGACGCGCGGCTACGAGTGCGGCCCGCTGTCGCGGCGGGAGGATGCGGTCGCGTGGTTCGCCGATCGCGTGCGCAGAGACCTGGCGCCGGTCCTGTGAAGATGACGAGCCGAGCCAGCCGCGATATCGCTCGCGTCGGATTCGCGCCCAAGCGCGCGCGACCGGATCCTTGCCGCGGCGGTGCGGCGCATCGCCACGGAAGGCATCGACGATGTACGGATCGCGCGCATCGCCATGGACGCCGGGGTGTCGACATCGCTTGTTCACTACCACTTCGCCACGCGCGAAGCGCTTTAGCGGAGGCGCTCGAATACTCCTATACGCGCGCGGGCGACGCGCGGATCTCGAGTGGCGAGCTACCGGCGGCTTCGCATGCCGAGCGCCTGCGGTCGATGATCGACCAATGCTTGCCGAGCACCCCGTCGCTCGAGGAGGACTGGGTGCTGTGGGTGGAGCTGTGGCTGCGGGCGATCCGGCATCCCGAGCTTCGGCCGGTGGCCGAGGAGCTATACGCCAAGCTGCGCACCTGGTTTGCCGCCGAGATCGAGGCCGGTGTCCGCGCCGACGAATTCCGCCCTGCGACGCCGACGCGGTCGCCGACCGAACGCTCGCGTTGATCGACGGCTTCGGCATCAGGACGCTGATCGGCGATCGCCGGGTCCCGCTGGAGCGCGCGCGCAGATCGTCTGGACTCGCTCGCGGCCGAGCTCGGCCTCGGGACCAGCGAGCCTCAAGACACCGCCCGTTGAGCGCGGCGCGTGCGGCAGCACGGCCCGTGCGGACCGCGCCTTCCATGTAGCCCGCGACCCAGTGGTCCGAGCCGGCGACATAAAAGGGGGGTTCGTGGGTGCCGTGAAGCGGTCCGACGCGGGTCAGTCGCCGGGCGCCCAGCTGGCGATGTAGCCGCGCGTGAACGGGTCGGCCCCCCAGAGTCGCTCGAGCACCGCGACGTGGCCCCGGGCGCGCTCTCCGTATAGCGCCACCAGCCCATCGAGCACGGTCTTGTCGCGGACCTCGGGCGGGGCAGCGAGGAATGCCGCGAACCGCTCCGGCGGAACCAACAGCGACAGCACGCCGGGCCCCTGCGGCCACGTCGAGCCGAACAGCCACTCGCTCTCGGCGAGCCCGTTCTGACCCGCTTCCTGCCAGAACGAGTCCTCGTACGCGACGACGACCTTCGCGGCGAGCGCGTGCCGTTGTGCGCGGAGCGATCGCAGCCGCGCGTCGCTGAGGCCTGTGATCTGGACGTCTCGAAGCGGCCCGGCCGGAATCGCGCATATAACCGCTTCCGCACGCACCACGCTCCCGTCCGCGAGCCCCACCCGCACGCCGCGCCCTTTACGTCAATCCGGCGGACCGCGGCGCTTATCCGCAAACGCGGCCCGAGCTCGTCCGCCATGCGCAACGCCACGGCCGCCGAGCCTTCGGCGACGCGGAGGTTCTCCCAGACCGCAAGGTCGTAGAAACTCTCGCCCGCGGCGCTCGCGTGTTTGCGCAGCTCGCCCAGCAGCGAGGTGCGATCCGGCGCGTCGCACGAGAGCGACAATGATGCGAGCTCGTGACGGCGGCGGACCGCGGGGAGCGCCCCCATGTCGCGCAGCCACGCGCCCGATGCTGGTGTTGTCGAGTCTTCCGCGTCCGGGTGGGACCAAGGGTCGTCCGGGTTCACCGAAGCCGCGAGCTCCGCAAACTCGCGCTCTACCCGTTTGGCGTCCGCGCTCCTCGCTCGCTCATCCACGGCGGCTCGTCGCCGACGAACACGCCGTCCACCAAACCCCAGCTCATCTCTCCGGGATCCGCCACGTAGGTGGGCTCGATCGTTAGCCCGAGTTCTTCGACGAGCCCGCGGTAGGCCCAGTGATCGTCGCCGAAGACCTCACCCCCAGCCTGCACCACCCGTCCGCCGTCGAGCGTCACCGCCTCGACCCGCCCACCGGGGCGTTCCCGCGCCTCGAGCACGAGCACGTCGGCCCCGGCCCGAGCGAGGTCGCGCGCCGCGGCCAGGCCCCCGAGCCCGCGCCCAGAACGGCGACGTCGATCATCTCCGTTAACACCTGCTTAATCACTCCGGCTTGACAGCGGGGGCGATGCAGCTTAGTTTTCTGAACGGCGATTCAGTATACGAATTTGTACTGGAGGCTGGCAACCGAGGGATGAGTCCGCGACCGAAGCTCGACCACCTGCGCAAGCCGCAGATCGTTGCCGCCGCCGCAGAGGTCATTTACCAGCGGGGCTTGCAAGACACGCGCATCGGCGACATCGCCGAGCGAGCCGGCACCAGCGCGCCAACGATCCTCTACTACTTCGAGTCCAAGGACAGGCTCTTCGAAGAGGTAGTAGACCAGAGCGACCGTGACTTCTACGGTCGCCTGACGGATGGCCAGGCCCGGCACGAGAACGCGAGCGACAAGCTCGTGCACCTGATCGAGGAGACCAGCCGCGGGCCTGGCGGGATCAGCGACTACACGCTATGGATGGAGCTCTGGGTGCGGGCGCGACGGGATCGGACGGTGCGGCGGAACTACTTCCGCCTCAACCGGCGCGAGCGCAAGTTGATCGCAGACATCGTTCGAGAGGGACAACAGAGCGGCGAATTCCGCCGGGAGGCGGATCCGGACGAATTCGCACTGGCGCTGAGCGCGCTGATGGATGGGCTGGGGGTCCAGGTGACGCTCGGTCAACCCGACGTCACCCCGGAGCGGATGGTGGCGCACTGTCTTGCGCTTGCATCGAGCGAGCTTGGCTGCGATCTTCGTCCTGTCGAATGAGCCTTAATGGTCGCGTTGACAAGCCGGGGGCGAAAGCAGTGAGCGATGGGGATCGATCGTCAACAGCAAGCCATACCGTTCTTGAAGAGGATGAGTTGGCGTGCATCCACGTGAGGGATGGTCGGAAGGAGGAATCCGGCGCCGTCCCGCGCCGGATGGACCCCCGATCTCTCGTCGCGAGCTTCTTGGCGCGGGCGCGGCACTCGTGCTCGGCGGAGCGCTGGCCGGCTGCAGCACAATAAACCCCGCCGCTGCGAGCAGCGTGCCCCCGCTGCCACGTCAGAACAGCCCCGTCAAGTGGCCTCTGTACTCCGACAACAAGGCGATCGCCTCGGGACTTGAGCCCGAGAAGGGCGCGACCCTGCAGTTCTACAACTGGGTCGCGTACATCAACGAGGCGGTGATCAAGAACTTCTGTAAGAAGTACAACTGCAACTACTCGCTGACGACCTTTAACACGATGGAGGAGGCGCTCGCCAAGCTGGCCAGCGGAGAGCTCAAGTTCGACATCTTCTTCCCGACCGTCGACGTGCTCGGCCAGTTGATCGCGGCCAAGAAGATCCGGCCGCTGAACCACAGCTACATCCCCAACATCGCCAACACCTGGGTCGACTACCGGAATCCGTTCTACGACCAGGGCTGGCAGTACACGACGCCGTACTCGATCTACACCACGGGGATGGCGTGGCGCAAGGACAAGGTGAACCTCGCTCCCTCGTGGAACATGCCGTGGGAGGGGGCGCCTTACAAGGGCAAGGTCGCGGTCCTGGACGATTACCGCGAAGGGATCAGCCTGGCGCTGCTGCGGGCCGGGAACCTGAACATCAACACGACCAGCACACCCCAGATTCAGGCCGCTGGGAGGGCGCTCAAGCAGCTTTCCAACCTGACCGACGTGCAGATCGACAACAACGACTTCACCGACGTGCCTACCGGGAAGACTTGGATTCACCAAGCGTGGTCCGGTGACATGGCCGTCGCGTTCGATTACCTACCCGCGGGCCAGTCCATCGACACGATCGGCTACTGGTTCCCGGCCAACAGGAAGGGTCCGGTTGCCAACGACCTGATGGTCAACCTAACCAGCGGCGCAAATCCCGTCCTGTCCCATATGTTCATCGACTACATACTCGACGTGAGCAACGCGCTCGAGAACTACAGCTACGTCGGATACATGCAGCCCCTGACCGAGGTCACCCCAGCCAAGCTGACAGCCGAGAAGCTGCTGCCTCCCCAGCTGGCGTCCACGGTGGTGCTACCGGATTACTTCCGCCACGGCCTCTTCGAGCTCGAACTGCCTCCGGCCGCCGACGCGGTCTGGGAGTCCACCTGGAACTCGTTCTCCAAGGGGCTTTAGCCGATGACCGCCCTCAGGGACACATACGACCGGCGCAACCGCGGGCTGTGGATAGCGCTGGCGATACCCGGGGCGATCTGGTTGCTCATTCTGTTCGTGGTGCCGTTCTACGTGATGCTGTCGGTGGCCGGCGGCGGCATCAACGAGTTCTTCCAGACGGTGGTCCCGGTCTGGAATCCGCTGCATTGGTCGAGCTGGAACCTGAGCGCGGTCTGGCACGACATCTTCGGGAGCGGTGGGTTCATCGGCGGGCCTGCCCTCCGGACTCTCGTCTATACCGTGATCGCCACGGTCATCTCGCTGGGGATCGCCTACCCGGTGGCCTATTTCGTGTCCCGGTACGCCGGGAGGCGCAAGACGCTGTTCCTCGTCCTTTTGATCGCGCCGTTCTGGGTCAGCTACATGATGCGCATGCTCGCGTGGATCGACCTCCTACAGCAGGGCGGTTTCGTCAACAGCGCGTTGTCCTTCTTCGGGCTGCCCGGAAACACCGACTGGCTCGGCGGCAAATCCGTGACCGTGATCCTCGGGCTCGTCTACGGATACATCCCGTACGTGATCCTGGTGCTCTACGCCTTCCTCGATCGCATCGACCAGAGCATGCTCGAGGCTGCCCGAGATCTCGGGCTCAGCAAGTGGCGGACCTTCTTGCACGTGACGCTGCCCTTGAGCAAGCCGGCGATCATCGCCGGAGCGTTCATCACGGCGCTGCCGATGGTCGGCGACTACTTCACCAATCAGCTGCTCTCCGCGGCACCCGGCACGACGATGATCGGAAATGTGATCGAGGGACAACTCAACTCGCCCGGCGAGACAGGCCAGGGAGCGGTGCTCGCCCTGATGTTGCTCGTCGTGCTGTTGATCCCGATGTTCTATTACGTGATTAGCACCTACCGCGCCTCGATGGAGAACGCCTGATGGCAAGCGTCGCCGGCGAGTCCGTAACCACATCCCCCACGGGGCGGACGGAACTCACCAGCCGCGCGCCCCGGCGCGGCAACCCGTGGCGCCGGCCGTGGGCGATGGAGGGGTTCACCTGGCTGTACATCCTCTGGTCGATCCTGCCGATCGCGATCGCGGTCCTGTTCTCGTTCAACAAGGGCGCATCACAGGCCACTTGGCAGGGGTTCTCGACGAAGTGGTACGTCGGCCACCAGGTCACCTCGGTGCTCCATAACCCCAGCCTCCATCACGCCGTGATCCAGACGCTCGTGCTCGCGGTCCTGACCACGGTGATCTGCGTCCCGATCGGAGTTGGCTTCGCGATCGGCATCGACCGCTGGCGCAGCCGGACGTCGAACGGACTGAACTTCGTGATGATCTTCTCGTTCGTGATCCCGGAGCTGCTGCTCGCGGTCGCGCTGTTCATGCTCGTCACGCAGGCGTTTACGTTCATCAGACTCGGAACGACGGCCGAGGTGGCCGCTCTGGTGGTATGGAACATAAGCTGGCCGGCGATCATCGTGCGCGCGCGGCTGGCGTCCATCGGACGTAGCTACGAAGAGGCGGCCGCCGATCTCGGGGCGTCGCGGCTCGGGGCGATCCGTCGGGTGCTGCTTCCGCTGCTGATGCCGGCGATCTTCGCCAGCGCGGTGCTCGTCTTCGCCAGCACCGTCGACGACTTCGTGATCGTGGAACAGCTGTCCTCGACCGCGAACACGCAACCAATGTCGGTGCTGATCTATTCCAACGTCCATGGAGGGCTAAGCGGGCCGGCGCTCAACGCCCTGGCCACAATCATGCTGGTCATCTCGCTCATCGCCGCGCTGCTCGGGTTCATCGGCTACAGGTGGATGAGCCGGGGCGAGCGCAGCCAGGGCGGCGCCGAAGCGCTGAGCGGCATCGCGGGAATCTGAGAGGACTGAAAATGAGTGGAGGACATATCAAGCTCGAGTCACTGACCAAGCGGTTCGACGACGTCACCGCGGTCGACGAGATCTCGGTCGAGATCAAGGCGGGCGAGTTCTTCTCGCTGCTCGGGCCCAGCGGGTGCGGCAAGACGACCACGCTGCGCATGGTCGCGGGCTTCGAGCCGCCGACCGGCGGAAAGATCCTCCTCGACGGCTCGGATGTCGGAAACCTGGCGCCCCACCGGCGCAACGTCAACACGGTCTTCCAGAGCTATGCGCTGTTTCCATTCTTGAACGTCGCCGAGAACGTCGCCTTCGGCCTGAAGTACAAGACGGTCCCCAAGTCGGACGTGAACGCCCGGGTGGCAGAGGCGCTCGAGTTAGTCCAGCTGTCGGGGTTCGAGACGCGTCGCCCCAACCAGCTCTCGGGCGGCCAGCAACAACGCGTCGCCCTGGCCCGGGCACTGGTGCTGCGTCCTTCGGTCCTGCTGCTCGACGAGCCCCTGGGGGCGCTCGACGCCAAGCTCCGGCGCACGCTCCAGGTCGAGTTGGGCGCGCTGCAGAAGCAGGTGGGAATCACCTTCCTCTATGTCACTCACGACCAGGAAGAGGCGCTCACGATGTCCGATCGCCTGGCCGTCATGAACCACGGGCGTATCGCCCAGCTCGGGACGCCGGAGGACGTCTACAACGAGCCCGCCGATGCCTACGTGGCCGACTTTTTGGGCGTGTCGAACCTGATGGACGCTCAAGTCGACTCGGGAGGCCACGGACGAGGGGGTTGCCACCTCAAACTGGGCGACTTCATTCTCGAGGCGCGGGCGGGTCAGCTCAACGCGACCGGGTCGGTGAAGGTGGCCATCCGTCCGGAGCGAGTCCAGGTGTACGCGTATGAGGACGGTGGCACCAACCGGGTGCCGGGAATGGTCGAGCGCCTCGTCTTTCTCGGCTCGACGACGCACGTCTTCCTCCGTCTGGCGACCGGCTCGGCGCTCCAGACGCTCTTGCGCAACGACGGCGCCGAGCTGCCATTTAGCCAGGGAACGCCCGTCAGCGTCGGTCTTCCGGCCGACGCGCTACGGGTGCTGCCCGATCCCGGCGTCAGCGTTGAAGAGATTCGCGACGAGACGCTCGGCGATCAGCCGCTCGACCTCACTGGCACGGCTGCGACCTGATCCCGCCGCAAAATCAATACGGGTCCGAGCGTCAGGAGCATCGCCGCCGCGAGCAACGCGAGCGGCACCGCATCGCTCGTGGTCCGGGAGATGACGGCGGCGGCGGGAGCCCCAACTGTCTCGCCCAGCGCCCAAGCGACATTGAGCATCATTGAGGCGAACACGAGCGCAGCGCCGATGTGCTCGACCGCGTCCGTCATCAGCAACATCGCCGGCGTCGTGCAGGCATGTCAGCGGCCCGCCGTACGTCACCGCGGTGAACACGGCGAGCCCGAGCGCCGACTGGGGCAGCGGAAGTAGCGCGAGCAGCACCGCAGTCGCCCCCAGGCCCACGACCAGCGGGAGCATGAGCCCGCGCCGATCGATGACCCGTCCGATGGCGGGCGCCAGGAGCGTGCTCATCAGCGAGGCGACCACGAACGTGACTCCGATCGCCACCCCCGACGCACCGAACCGCGACAGGCGCAGCGGAAGCAGCGTGCCCATCGCGCCGATCGTCGAGGCCTCGAGCAGGATCAGCCAGAACCCGAGCATGAGTCGCCGGCTTCGGACGAGCGCGCGAAGCGGCGCGCCCGCCCCGAGTCTGGCGGGCGGCGGCTCGGGATGGTTCAGCGTCCACGCCGTCAGCGCCAGAGCCACTCCGCCGACCGAAGCGAACACCACCCGCGTCCCCACCGCCACTGCCAACGTCCCCAGGATCGGTCCCAGCAGCGTCCCGAAGATCGCCGAGGCCAGCACCGACCCCAGGATTTCGCCGCGGCGTTCACGCGGTGCGATCGCGATCACCCACGCCAGGCCGCCGCCCCAGATGCAGCCGCACGCGATCCCCTGTACGAAGCGCAGGCTGTCGAGCGCCGCAAGGGACGAACCGAAGCCGAAGGCAACGATCGACACGGTGAACAGAACGAGGCCCACGACGGTGGTGCGGCGGACGCCCGCTCTGGTGGCGATCCACCAGCCGATCAGTGACCCGGGCAGCATCCCCGCGGGATATGCGGCGGCGAGCACCCCAATGGCGGGCTTCGATGCCCCGAACTGGTGGGCGTAGTGCGGCAGCACTGGTGTAACGGCCGAATACAGGACAGACTCGAATCCGAGTAACACGCTGATCAACACCACGGTTCCTCGCTCGGGCCTCCGGCCGTGTCGCCCGGCGGCCAGCCTCCGCGCCAGTGTCGAGCTCATGCCTCGACCAGGGCTGCCGTGAGCCGGCGCAGCTGCGCGGCGAGGTCTGACTGCTCTCCGGTCGCGAGTTGCGCGACCAGCAGGCCGTCGGCGGCCCCGAGCAGGAGCGAGGCGTCGCCCGGCGGATCATGCGAGCCGGCCAGCCGAAGCACGTGGCCGAGCGCGTCGAGATAGGCGTCGGTCCACCGCCGAGTCACCGCCCGCAGGGTCGGCCGGCGGGCGGCTTCCAGCAGCAGCGCGTAGGTGGCCAGCAGCGAACCCCGACTGGTCTGGCCGGTCTCGTTGAGCGGATCGAGGATCGCGTCGACGGCGAGCTCGATTGGGTCCGACCCGCCCGGCGCGTCGCTGATGAACGTCTGCAGCCGCGCGATATCGCGGTCGGCCGCGCGCTCCAGCGCCGCCGTCAGCAGGTGTTCCTTTGACTCAAACCAGTAGGTCGTGGAGGCGAGCGGCAGGTCCGCCGCCTCCGCCACGCGACGGTGCGTGACCGCATCGGCGCCGACCTCGGCCACGATCTGGATCACCGCATCCAGCAGGAGGTCGCGTCGCGCTGTTCCCCGCGGACGCGACCGCACCGCGGCTCTGGATCGGCCGGCCGCGCGGGGGCGGTGACGCTTTGCCGTGGTCACCGGCCTAATGGTACAAATGTACCGTTTGGCCGGTCACCGGCGCCACAGTTCCCTCTGGCGTCCTGACTTTGTGATCAGCTTATGCTTATGAGGAGGAGCGCGTGAACGCCGTTGAGTACACCGACTACGACGGCCTAGGTCTTGCCGGGCTGGTGACGCGCGGCGAGGTGTCGCCGCAGGATCTCGCGGCGGCGGCGCTCGAGGCCCATGCGGCGACGCATGCGGAGGTGGGGGCGGTGATCGAGATCTACGAGGACGCCCGCTCCCGTCCGCTGGAGGCGCTTGGCGGCGGCCCGTTTCGCGGTGTGCCATTTCTGATCAAGGACATCGGCCCGCACTTTGCCGGCCTGCGCACGGAGATGGGCAGCCGCCTGTGCGAAGGGCTAAAAGGCGATCGCGACGATGCGTTCGGTCAGCTGGTGAGGGCCTCGGGCGTGAACCTGCTCGGTCGTACGAACACGCCCGAGTTCTCGATGGCGGCGTGCGCGGACAACCTGCTGTACGGCGCGACGTCGAATCCGTGGCGGCGTGGCTACTCGACGAATGGATCATCGGGCGGCTCGGCGGCCGCGGTCGCCGCCGGGATTGTGCCGATGGCCCACAGCTCTGACATCGGCGGGTCGACCCGAGGGCCGGCCGCGTGGTGCGGCACTGTCGGTCTGCACCCCTCGCGCGGGCGGGTGTCCGCGGCGCCCGACGAAGCCGACTTCGGGTACGGGATGGCTCAGAGCTCGGTGGTCACGCGGACCGTCCGCGATACGGCGGCGATGCTCGACTGCCTCTGTGCTCCGCAGCCCGGCGATCCCTACGTGATCGCGCGGCCGCCAGGGCCATACGTCGAGCACGTCGGCCGACCGCCGGGACGGCTGCGTATCGCCTGGTGGGCTGAGCCGCTGATGGACGCGCCGGTCGACCTCGAGGTGGCGGCCGCGGTGGAGCGCACCGCCATCGTGCTCGAGGGGCTCGGCCATGAGGTCGTGCCCGGCAGGCCGACCGTTGACGTCGCCGAGATCGACCGAATCTGTCTCGAGGTGTGGTTTCACGACTTCGATCGGTGGCTGGATGAGCTGGGCGCGAGCGTCCGACGGCCGGTTGGGCCGGACACGGTCGAGCGTGCCTCGCTGCGGTTCTATGAGTTCGCGCGCGGCCAGGATCCGCGGCATTTCCTCGACGCGCTTGAGCAGATGAACGGCATTCGGCGATCCATCGGCCCGTTCTTCGCCGAGCACGACATCTGGTTGACGCCGGCCTGCGCGCAGGTCGCCCAGCCCAACACCATGTTCGGCATGAACCTCGATCTCGCGCCCGCGGAGTTCATCGTGTACGAGGAACGGTTGCTGCAGTTCCTGACGGTCTACAACGTCATGGGTCAGCCGGCGATCTCGCTGCCGTTGGCGCAGCATTCCAACGGCCTGCCGATCGGCGTCCAGCTCGGTGCGCGCCCCGCAGAAGAGCACGTGTTGATCGAGCTGGCCTCGGTGCTGGAGGAGGCGCTGCCGTGGCGCGACCGGCGACCGGAGCTGCACGTCGCCAACCTTGCGCGGACCAGCGCGTGAGCCGCCCGCGCGCCCGTGAGCGCGGGGTGGTCATCGGCAGCCTTCCCACCGGTGCTCGCAACGCCATCACCGATGTCGCCGGCGTACGCGTCGGCCACGCGACGATCATCGCCGATGAGGGTGAGCGCGCCGTGCGCACGGGCGTCACGGTGATCCTCCCACGGCCCGGCGACATGGCGCAGACACCGCTGTTCGCGGCACCGCACCGGCTCAACGGCAACGGCGAGCTGACCGGTCTGGAGTGGGTGCGGGAATCCGGGATGCTGAGTTCGCCGATCGCGCTGACCAACACGCACAGCGTCGGGATCGTGCGCGACGCCCTGGTCGCTGAGGCGGTCCGCGCGGACCCGGACAGCCTCTGGCGGCTTCCGGTCGTCGGCGAGACCTGGGACGGGACTTTGAACGACACCAACGGTCAGCACATCACAGCCCAGCACGTCGACGCGGCGCTCGCGGCGGCGAGCGACTCCGAGGTCGCTGAGGGCAACGTCGGCGGCGGCACGGGGATGATCTGCCACGATTTCAAGGGCGGCATCGGCACGTCCTCGCGACGGCTGCCCGCCGAGTCCGGCGGTTACACGGTCGGCGTGCTCGTGCAGGCCAACCACGGTCGCCGTGAGCGGCTGCAGATCAACGGCGCGCCCGTCGGCCGGGAGATCCCCTACGGTGAGGTGCCCGAACCCGACTGGGATGGGCGCGGATCGCCCGAGCCCGGTTCGGGCTCGATCATCGCGATCGCCGCCACCGACGCGCCGCTGCTGCCGTGGCAGTGCGCTCGCCTCGCCCAGCGAGCCGGCCTCGGCATCGCGCGCACGGGGGGTGTCGGCGAGCACTACAGCGGAGACATCTTCCTCGCGTTCGCCACCGGCAACCGCGACCTGCCGGCCGTCGGATACGCGCCAGATCCGCCGCTCGCGGTCGGCATCCAAATGCTGCTCGACGCACACATCACTGCGCTCTATGACGCCGTGATCGAGGCAACCGAGGAAAGCATCGTCAACGCGCTATTCACGGCGGAGACGATGACCGGGCGCAGGTCGGCCAGCGTGCACGAGCTGCCACACGATCGAACGCTCGCGATCCTCGAACGATACGGTCGGCTGAGATCCGGTTGACCGCCAGCGGGGACGACCCCGCCACGAGCGGTCCCCGTCACGGCGGACCGGGCCGACCCCGGCGCGCCGCCAGCGCTTGGCCGGCCTCCTCTAGAGAGACAGCGATGATCTCGAACATGCGGCCAAGGACGTCACGGTCGGCGACCAGGGGCGGGGAAATCTGCAGGACCGGCTCTCCTCGGTCGTCGAGCCGCGCGATCAGCCCGCGCCGCTCGAGCTGGCCGGAGAGATAGTCCCGCAGCAGCCAGTTGGCCTCCTCGGGGGAGAACGTCGCCTTCGTGGCCTGATCGGTGACCATCTCGATCGCCCAGAAGTGGCCCATGCCGCGCACGTCGCCGACGATCGGCAGCGACCGCAGCGCGTTGAGCTGCTCGCCGATCCAGGCCTCGTTGGCGAGCACGTTCTCGAGCAGACGCTCCCGCTCGATGATCTCGAGGTTCTTCAGTGCGACTGCCGCGCCGACGGGGTGGCCCCCAAACGTCAGTCCGTGCATGAACATCTCGCCCTCGCGCATGAGCGGCTCGGCGACGCGCTCGTGCATGAGCACTCCTCCGACCGGGAAGAATGCCGACGTCAGGCCCTTGGCGAACGTGAGCAGATCGGGGACGAGATCAACGCGATCGATCCCCAGCCAGGTGCCGAGCCGCCCCCAAGCGCAGATGACCGCATCCGCGCAAAGCAGGATCCCGTGGCGGTCGCATATTTCCCTCAGACCCGGCATATAGCCGGGCGGGGGGACGAACGACCCGCCGCTGTTTTGCACCGGCTCGACGATCATCATCGCGATCGTGTCGGGCCCTTCGAACTCGATCGCGTCTTCAATCTCGTCAAGCAGCCCGCGACAGAAGCGGGCGGGGTCATCGCCGAGCGGATGGCGATAGGCGTCGGTCTTGTCCACAAACGTGGTGGCAATCGCGGGCGGCTCAAACGGGGTGCGCATCGAGGTCAGTCCGCTGAGCGCGTTGGCGCCCAGCGTCGTGCCGTGGTACGCGAGCCGGCGGGCGATCGCCTTATGGCGCTGCGGCTGACCGCGCAGGGCGTGGTACTGGCGCGCCAGCTTGTACGCAGACTCGTTGGCCTCGCTTCCGCTGGACGCAAAGAACACGCGCCCGAGCCCGGCCGGCGCCAGTCCGGCGATCCGCTCTGCCAGCTCGATCGAGCGCGGGTGCGCGACCGTCCAGCTCGAGGTGTATCCCAGCTCGCGCATCTGCTTTCGCGCGGCATCTCCCAACTCCTCACCGAAACCGTGCCCGACGTTCACGCAGAACAACCCGGAGAGGCCGTCGATATAGCGGCGACCGGCACCGTCGATCACGTAACAGCCGTCCCCGCGGGCGATGATCGGGATCGGCCGGTGGCGGAACTCGGCCATCTCGGTGAAGTGCAAGAGCAGGTGCTCCCGCGCGGAAGTCTGCAGCTCGGTCAGGTCGGTTATCGCGACACCTCCGTAGGCGCCTCAGTCATTTTCTGATGCATGCCTCAGAAAAGTAGGTGAGATCGCCGAATTTGCAAGCCGCCAAAATCTCAGCCGCGACTCAGCGACGCGGCGCCGGGGCCCTCCGTAAGCGCGCGCTGCTCAGCGTCGCCGCAGGATCATAGGATTGCCCCAATGGCCACCGAGCCACAGTTCGCCTCACCGCTGCGCGCCGATGCCAACGCCGGCCGGGTGGCGCTGGTCACCGGGGGAGGCACCGGCATCGGCCGCGCCACCGCCTGCGAGCTCGCCGCCACAGGCGCTGAGGTGGTCATCTGTGGCCGGCGCGAGGAGCCGCTCGCGGCGACTGCCAGCGAGATCGAGAGCTCCGGTGGTAGCTGTATGGCGGTCCCGGTGGACATCCGCGAGCCCGAGCAGGTCGAGCACCTCGTCGACGCCGCGCTCGAGCGCTTTGGCGCGATCGACGTGCTGGTCAACAATGCGGGAGGCCAGTTCGAGGCGCCAGCGGACACGATCTCGGACAAGGGCTGGCGGGCAGTCGGGCGCCTGACGCTGGATGCGACGTGGAGCGTGACCCGGACGGTCGCGACGCGGTCGATGATCCCGCGCCGGAGCGGGCTGATCGTGTTCCTCGGCTTCAGCCCTCTCCGCGGCATCCCCGGGTTCGCGCACGCGTGCGCAGCCCGCGCCGCGGTCGGCAACCTCGCCTCCGGCCTGGCGCTGGAATGGAGCCGCCACGGCATTCGCTCGGTCTGCGTAGCGGCGGGCACGATCGCGACCGAGGCACTGGCCGATTACGGTGAGGACGCGGTCGAGAAGTGGCGGCGCGGCGTACCCCTGGGCCGCCTCGGCTCGGCCCGGGAGGTGGCCAGCCTGGTCGCGTTCCTCGCGACGGCCGGAGGCGCGTACATCACCGGCACCACGATCGTCGTCGACGGCGGCGGCGATGCCTGGGGTCTGGCGGAGGAGCCTCCCGTTGCCTGAGCTGATCGAGCTACGCCGCGACGGGCAGACGTGCATCGTCACGCTCCGGCGTGAAGAGAAGCGCAACGCGATCTCGGCCCAGCTCGAGAGCGAGCTCTGCGAGGCGCTCGACGCCCCGGAGCTACGCGAGGCGGCGTGTGTGGTGTTCACCGGGGGTCCGACGGTCTTCTCGGCTGGGGCCGACCTGAACGAAATGCGCGGGCTCGACCCGGCGTCGATCATCGCCTACTACGCGACCACGGGCGACTTCGCCGAGCGCGTGGCAGACCTCGCCCAGCCGACCTTCAGCGCGATCGCTGGCTACTGCCTCGGGGGCGGGCTCGAGCTCGCGCTCGCCACGGACTTCCGGGTTGCCAACACGAGCGCGGTGTTTGGGCTCCCCGAGGTCGGGCTTGGGATCCTCCCGAGCTCGGGCGGGACCTACCGGCTCGTGCAGATGCTCGGGCCGGCGCGGGCCAAGGAGCTGATCCTGTTGCGAGACCGTGTCTCGGCCGACGAGGCCCATCGGATCGGAATGATCACCGAGGTGGTCGGCGACGGCGAGGCGCTACCGCGGGCGCTGGCCCACGCGGAGTTCATTGCGGGACACCCCCAGCTCGCCGTGAGGGTGACCAAGAGAGTAATCGATTCCATGAGCGATGGGGCGCGGGCAGCCGGGATCGAGCTCGAGCGCCTCGGCTATGGGCTGCTCGCGCAGACGCCGGAGGCCGATGAGGAGACCGCGCGGCGGCTGGGCAGCCGCTGACACGATGCCGGGGCTCTTAAGCGCGCGCCCGCGGTCAGCGCCCGAGGACCGTCAAATCGAGCCGGCGCAGACGTTCGGGGTCGGCGAGGAAGTAGATCTCGACGATTCTGCCGCCGCTGACCGTGAAGGATCCAACCGAGAAGAGCTGTCCGGCGCGGCTCGAGACCAGCCCTGCAGCGCCGTTGACCAGGGCCTTTTGGACGGTCAGATCGACCCGGGACCAGCTCAGCGCCTGGCTGGCGATCGCCCGCGCACCGCGGACCTCGCGCGGCGCTCCGGGCAGCGCCGCCCCGGCGTCGGCTCTGAGTACGACGTCGGGGTCCAGGACCGCCACGAGGGCGTCGAAATCGCCGTCGCGCGCGGCGGCCAGGAACGCGTCGACCGCCCGCCACTGGGTGCTGAGATCGGCGTCGGCCGAGGGGGAGGCGCCGCGCACACGACGACGCGCGCGACTCGCCAACTGGCGTGCGGCATCGGGGGAGCGATCCACGATCGGCGCGATCTGCTCGAAAGGCACTCCGAACATGTCGTGGAGCACGAACGCCAACCGCTCGGCGGGAGAGAGAGTCTCGAGTACGACCAGCAGCGCAAGACCGACCGAGTCGGCGAGCAGCGCCTCGTGCTCGGGGTCGGTGCCATCAACGCTGTCGATGACGGGCTCCGGGATCTGGACACCGAGCGGCTCCTCGCGCCGAGCGGCGCGCGAGCGCAGGATGTTGAGCGAGACCCGCCCGACGACCGTCGTGAGCCAGGCGTTGAGGTTCTCGACATCGCGGGTGTCGGCACGGCTCAGTCGCAGCCACGCCTCCTGGACCGCGTCGTCAGCCTCGCTCAGCGACCCGAGCATTCGGTACGCGATCGCCCGCAGGCGCGAGCGTTCTCCCTCGAAGCGCTCGGCCAGCCATCGTTGATCGTTCATCGTCGTGTCCCTCTCTGGCGGGGTGTCATAGCACTAGACCCGCGAGCTCCCCGAGATGTGACGAGAAGGCGGTCTGAGCTAACACTCAACCCGTCGCGGAACGTTGTTACCCTGGCCTCCATTCCGCGTGGGGACACTCAGCGTGCTGAGCGTAGTGGACGAGCCTTCTTGCACGTCCAAAAGGAGGCTTAGCTAGCCATGCCCCGCCCCATGACGCGCGGCCAGCGTTATGTTCCCGGTCTCGATGGGCTGCGGGCGATCGCGGTCCTGTGCGTGATCGCATACCACATCAACGCCCCCTGGGCGAAGGGCGGGATGTTGGGTGTGGGCGTGTTCTTCACGCTCTCGGGCTACCTCATCACGGACCTTCTGCTGGACCATTACCGGCGCCGGGGGGACCTGGGGCTGGGCCAGTTCTGGATCAGGCGCGCTCGGCGCCTGCTCCCTGCGCTGTTTGTGATGCTCGTCGTGGTGAGCGTGTGGGTGGCGCTGTTCGACACCTCGCAGCTCGACGCGGTTCGCCGGCAGGTGATCTCGGGAGCTTTCTACTTCGCCAACTGGTCGACGATCGCCACCCACGGCTCTTACTTCTCCCGCTTCGCCGCGCCGCTCCCCCTGGATCACCTGTGGTCGCTTTCGATCGAGGAACAGTTCTACCTCGTGTGGCCCTGGGTTCTGTTGCTGGCCATCCGCGTCTTGCCCAGCCGCTCCTGGCTGTTCGTTCTCACGCTGGCGGGGGCGGCGCTGTCGGCGTGGCTGATGGGCCACATCTACCACCCCGGCTATGACCCGACGCGCGTGTACGAGGGCACTGACACTCGTGCCTTCGAGCTCCTGATCGGCGCGTCCCTGGCCGTCGTGAGGCCCACTCACTTCCCGCGCTTCGCGGTCCCGGGTTCCCGTGCGGCGCGTGCTGGTGCTCGATGTTCTGGGAGCCTTGGGCCTGGTGGCGATCTTCGTCCTGGTCGCGAACACGACGCCGTTCAGCTCGTTCATTTACCCCTGGGGCTTCCTGCTCCTGTCGGTGGCGACGGTGGCGGCGATCGCCGCGGTGGTGCACTCCGCGAGCGCCCTCGGAGCGGCGCTCGGGTGGCGCCCGCTGCGGTGGATCGGCGTCCGGTCGTACGGCATCTATCTGTGGCAGTGGCCGATCGTCGTGCTGTGGGGGCGGCCGACCACGGGCGTGCACTGGGGGAGGGCTCTGCTGCAACTGGCCGTCACCTTCGTCGTCGCGAGCCTGTCGTGGCGCTATATCGAGGAGCCGATCAGAGGAGGCGCCCTCGGCCGGCTGTGGCGCCGTGCCCGCCTCGGCGCGGGTCGGCTCAGCGCGCGGCGCACGGGCTACGCGCTCGGAGCAGGCGCCTTCGCGGCGGTGCTGGTGGCTGCGATCGGTCTGGCCGGCGTGCTCCCCCAGATCGCGAGCGGCCGGCGAGTGGCACCCGAGATCGCCAAGCTGCCGCCGCGGCTCAACAACGCGCGCGCGGTCGTCGATCCATCCCCGAAGAAGTCTTCGCCGGGGTCCTCGTCATCCGGACAAGCCCACTCGTCTGTGCGACACGACAAGCCCGCCACGCAAACTTCCTGTCACTCGGCCGTGTACATCGGTGACTCCACCTCCGAGGGTCAAATCTCGAGTAACTACATCCCTGATCCGAACAACGGCTGCAGGCGCAACTGGCCCGGATCGGTGTGAAGACCACCTACCCGGACGTGTCCGGGGCGCGCTCAATCGTGGAGGTCTTCGAGGGCCACCCGAACGCCGCGACGGTCGCTCGCGCACACGTCGGTGAGGGCTACCGCGGCTGCTGGGTACTCGCGCTCGGCACCAACGACGCCGCCGATGTGGAGGTCGGGTCAAACGTGGGACTCACGCGGTCGCATCAACCGCATGATGAAGATCATCGGTAACCAACCGGTGCTGTGGGTCGACGCCATCACCCTGCTGAGCTCGGGGCGCGTACGCGGAGTCGGGAATGCAGCGCTGGAACAAGGACCTCCTCTCAGCGTGCAGTCGCTATCCCACCATGCGCATTTTCGACTGGGCAGTCCACGCCAAGCGCAAGTGGTTCATCCCCGACGGCATCCACTACTACTCGCCGGGATACATCGCCCGCAACAAGTGGATCGCCCGCGGTCTGGTCGAGGCCTTCCCCAAGGCTCAGTCGCCGAGCTCGAGCTGCCTGGTCCGGTAGGGCACGCCGGCCCAGGACCTCTAGCCCGATTCGTAGCTTTCACTTACGGCCGTCTTACGCGGTCCCGGTTCGATCGTCCGCGAACCCGATGAAAGGAGGCCCCAGGTGTTCAAACGCACCACCCTCGCGCAGCGGCCGCAACGCTGGCGCTGCTCGCGGGCGGAGGAGTTGCATTCGCCGCAGGCGGCAGTTCGTCGTCCGGCAGCACTGGAACCGCGGGCGGCTCGAGCGCTCACTCGAGTGCCGCACGACCGCGACCCCTTTGAGCTCCCCTCGAGCAACAGCGCGAGGACCGTGGAGGGCGAGTTCCCCGCCAGCCGCAATCGCCGGCAACTGTCCGCACCACTAGCGCGCGGACGGCCGTCGCCTGACTACGGCGCCCGCCTCTGAGGCGGGCGGGCGCCGTGGCTTCCGAGCGGCGCCGTGGCCGCGGCAGGCCGGCGGCCGCGCTCAGCCCGGCAGCCAGTCTCGCGGTAGCGCGTCGGCTCGTCGTCCGCGATGTTCGCGTAGGCCTGCATGGGATCGTCGGTCTCGCGCTCGACCCCGGCTCCGTGGCGCTGCGCGAGCTCAGAGGACGGATAGATGACCCCGCCGCCCGAGCGCGTCCCCACCGCGAGGATCGCGCAGGGGCCGTCTCCCGCGCCGACGAATACGTGCTCGGCCCATGGCGGGCAGTGCACGAAGTCCCATGCCTTAGCCGTTGCTCGGTTCCCTCGATCAGCAGCAGACACTCCCCAGAGAGCACGAGGAAATCCTCCTGCTCGTCCTCGCCGTGGTACATGCACGCGGGCTGGCCCGGCTCCAGCACGCCGATGTTGAAGCCCAGCTTGGGGAAGCGTTCTTGGCCCTCGAAGCGCGTGTAGGCGCCGAATTGACCGTCGAGCCAGCGCGCGTCTGACACGTTGAGCACGAACCAGCCCGGACCGGAGGGCGCGAGCCCGCCGTCAGCCGACTCCAGTGACGCTTTGGGAACCACCGAGCGGATTATCGCCCTCAAGTCCGCGGCGTGCCTCACGCGGGTGCGTCGGCCTGGAAGTCCCACCAGCTCGGTGCTGCGCTCCCAGAGCCTCCGCGCCAGCTCGTCGTCCTGAGCTTGAGGGCTCGGCGAGACCACCCTCTCGTCCTCGACGTATTCGCCATCGAGGTCGCCGGCCTCAGGCGCGAGCGCGAGCCATACCAGCGAGCGGGCGCCGCGCTCGGGCGAGCGCATGAAAGGCCCGCCGAGCGTGGTCAGGACCTTCCAGATCCCGTTCTCGTTCTTGCCGAAGCCGGTGCGCACGTCGCCTGGGTGAAAGCAGTTCGCGTGCAGCTCGGGCGCGCGGCGGGCCAGCTCGCGCGTGAAGAGGATGTTGCAGAGCTTGGAGGTGCTGTAGGCCCGCATGGCGGCGTATGAGCGCTCCGATTGGAGGTCGTCGAGGTCGAGCCGCCCAGACCGATGGGCGTCGGATGCGGTGGTCACGACGCGACCGCCGCCCAAACGCTCCCGGATCAGGTTGGTGAGCAGGAACGGCGCCAGGTGGTTGAGCGCGAAGGTCTCCTCGAAGCCCTCGGAGGTGACCTTGCGCGAGGCAAACAGAGCACCGGCGTTATTGGCAAGCACGTCGATTCGCTCGTAGCGCCGGCCAGCAGCTCCTTGGCCAGCCCGCGTACCCCCGACATCAACGTCATGTCCGCGCGTGCTCGTGGACGGTGGCCCGCCGCCGCGACGGCTCGACTCGCGACCGCGTGAACGCGTCCGGATCGCGGCCAACCACCGCAACCTCCGCACCGCTGCGGGCGAGCTCGACCGCAGCCGAGCGGCCGATCCCGCGCGTTGCTCCGGTGATCACGACGAGTGGCACGGACCTCCGACTGTACCGACGCCGCCCAAGCGCGCCGCGCTCCACCCGCTCCAGCGCTCGACATCCACCGCCAGCACCGCCCCTGTCGCCAGCTGCTGGGGATATCGGCGCGCGAAGCAACGCGATTGCCCGGCGGGCCTCGAGCTCGTCGGGACCGAGCACCCGCGCCTGGCCCTCGGCCCGCACCCACCACAGCGAACTCCAGTCGGCGTCGTCGTAATGGTCGACGAGCAGCGCCACCGCGGGGTTCTCCCGCACGTTGGCAAGACGCCGCAGCGCGCGGGTGCGTTTGGGCTTGGCGTCGACGACGCTGTACACGCGGTCGCCCAGCACCGCAAAGACGATCGGCACGATGTGGCGGTGCCGGCGGCGTCGACGGTGGCCAGGCGGGCGATCCTAGCGGCGCTGAACCGCTCGCGCGCCTCTTCCTCGGTCACGCCTCGCCGGTCAGCTCGGCGATCGCGACTCCCAGCGCTCGAGCGCCGGCTCTACGCCGGCCCGGCGGCCGGACGGGATCCAGTGCAGGGCCCGGCGGAAGCCCGCGTTCTGTAGCTGCTCGAGCACCGGCGGCGTCGGCCGGTACTCCAATCACCTGGAGGTCGATCGGCCGGTCGGCTCGCGTCCGCAGCTCCTGCGCCCGGGCAAGGACATCGCCACCGCGCGCGTAGTTGGGGAACCAGGCGTCGCCGAAGGCCAGCACGCGCTCGAGCACGGTCGGCCCGTTGCCGCCCACGAGCACCGGTGGATGGGGACGCTGGGCCGGCTTGGGCCACGACCAGATCCGCTCGAAGCGGACGAACTCGCCCTCGTAGCTCGCCTCGTCCTGCGTCCAGATCGCCTTCATGGCTTCGATCCGTTCGGCCATCAGGCGCATGCGCGTGCGGGGGTCCGTGCCGTGGTTGCGCATCTCCTCGCGATTCCAGCCGGCCCCGACGCCGAAGTCGAAGCGACCTGCCGATATTTGGTCGACCGACGCCACCTCCTTTGCGGTAACGATCGGGTCGCGCTCGACGACGAGGCAGATGCCGCTCCCCACGCGCAGCCTCGAGGTCGCCTCCGCGGCGGCAGTCAGGGCCACGAACAGGTCGTACGTGTGGCTGTACTTGCGCGGGAGCTCGCCGGCCACCCGGCCAAGGCGACTCGCGGCTGGCCGGGATGTGCGTGTGCTCGGCGAACACCAATGCCCCGTGCCCGCGCTCCTCGGCCAGCCGGGCGATCGCTCCTGGGCTGAGCCCATCGTCCGTGGGGAAATAACCGATGCCGAACTCGATCGGGCGAGTCTAGATCGAGCAAGCGAGCCGCTTCAGTTTGAGCGGGACGGGCGCTGGCAAGCCATGGTCTAATCGAGAAAAGGAGGCCAGTTGAGATGAATGCCAACCAGATCATCCAGCGCGGCGGCGGCGTCGTCCGCGGCAGCGTGCGGATCGGGGAGCGGGTCGGAAGGCGGATGGTTAGTGAGACTTGGGGGGTGGTCCAGGATGCTCGTCATTTGGGCCGCAAGCCCAAGCCCGGGATGGACGACGCCACGCTCGCGCACAAGGTGGAGAGCGAGGTTTTCCGAGGCCGGGGAGCGCCCAAAGCAACCGTCAGCATCAACGTTGTGGATGGCGTGGTATGGCTGCGCGGCGAGGTCAAGCGACCCGAGCAGGTCCGCCGCCTGGAGCAGAAGGTGCGGTCCGTGGCAGAGGTGCGCGACGTCGAGAACCTCCTGCACCTCGTCAAGACGCCCGCGTCCACTCGCGCCGATACGCCCAGGCGCCAGCAGCGGACGCGCTCCACGACGCGGCGACCGACCCCGCGGCGGCGGACGGGCGGCCGTGTGAGCGACGACCAGACCGACGCGCTTACCCCACAGGCGGAGCCCTCACCGGCCGAGCACGCGAGCAGCGGTGAAGGCCGCACGCCGGCCCCGCTGGGCGCCTCGGACGCGAGCGACTCAACCGGGGCAGCGGGCCCGGGTGAGGTAGGAGCGGGCTGAGATACGCATGAGCGACACGGCCCTGCAAGACCTCCCGCCCTTCGTCGGCCAGAGCCCCGATCGTGAGCGGCCGCTGGGCGGCTACGCGCTGCTTTTGGGGTCCTTCTCCGCCTTGTGCGGCGGCTTTCGCCTCTGGCTCAGGCGCTCCGGGAGGGAGCTTCCCGAACGGGTGGAAAGCCGCGACCTGGCGCTGGTCGCGGTAGCGACCTTCAAGGTCTCGCGGATCATCGCCCGCGATCGCGTCACCTCGGCGATCAGGGCGCCTTTCAGCCGCTTCCAGGCCGACGCGGGTTCCGGCGAGGTGGACGAGGCGGCGCGCGGCCACGGAATGCGGAGGGTGATCGGTGAGCTGCTCGTCTGCCCCTACTGCCTCGACGTTTGGACAGCCTCGGCGTTTCTGGGTGGGCTCGTGGCGGCACCGAAGCAGACGCGCTGGATCGCGTCGGTGTTTACCGCGGTGAGCGGCGCCGACGCGCTCCAGCTCGCCTACGGAAAGGCGGAGTCGGCGCTTTAGCCGCCGTGCATTAAGCGCCAAATTCGGGCGGTGAGACAATCGGTCCGTGCTGGACCGGGTGCTGTCCCCGACGCTCGTCGGCAGAGACGAGCAGCTGTTCACCCTGGAGGACGCGCTGCTCGCGGCCCACGGCGGCGAGAGCCGTTTCGTCGCGGTCGGCGGCGAGGCCGGGATTGGCAAGACGCGTTTGGCGACCGAGCTCGCCAAGCGCGCGCAGCGGCTCGGTTGGGCGGTTCTGTGGGGCGGGTGCAGCGAAGCCGAGCTCCCGCTGCCCTACCTCCCGTTGGTAGAGGCGGTTGGGAACTACATCTCGCTGCAGGGCAGCGAGCGACTCGCGGGGTCGCTCGGTGCCGCACGGCGCGAGCTTGCTCAGCTCTTCCCTCAGCTTGGCGGTGATGAGCACGCGGCGCCGATCGGCGATCCAGCCCAAGCGAAGTTGCGCCTCTTCGAGGCTGTCGTCGCTCTGCTGGCGGTGCCGGCGCATGAGCAGGGGGTCCTGCTGGTCGTCGAGGACGTCCATTGGGCCGACGCCGCGACGCGGGAGCTGATCGATCACCTGGCCCGCCGCCTGACGAACATGCGGTCGCTGCTGCTGCTCACCTACCGCAGCGACGAGCTCGACCGGCGCCATCCGCTGGCGCCGCTCTTGCAGAGCTGGCGGCGTTCGGGCGTCGCGCAGCTCGTCGGGCTCTCAGCGCTCCGGGAGAGCGAGACCGGGGAGATGATCGCGGCGATCTTGGACGAGGAGCGGGTCGAGCCCGAGTTCCGCGACCTCATGCACGCGCGCAGCGAGGGCAACCCGTTTGTGCTCGAGGAGATGCTCAAGGAGGCGATCGACCGCGGCGACGTGTTTCGAGCCGGGAACGGCTGGCGGCCGCGCTCGCCGGGCGAGGTGCGCATCCCTGACACGGTTCGCGACACGATCCTCTTGCGCTTCGGACGGCTGGGGGCGTCCGAGGCTGACGTTCTCCAAGCGGCCGCAGTGCTCGGTCGGGCGTTCGACTACGGCACGCTTGTCGCGGTGACGGGCGCTCCCGAGGCGACGGCGCAACGCGCGCTGGAAGTCGGCGTGACACAGCAGTTGCTGGAGGAAGTCGGCGGGGGTCGTGCCAGATACGTATGGCGCCACGCGCTGACCCAGGAGGCCATTGGCGACGAGATCGTGCTCCCCCGCCGGCAGGACATCCATGGCCGCGCGGCTGACGCGCTCCGCGCAAGCGGGGTCGGCCCGTTGCCGATCGCCCGCCATCTGCTGGGCGCGGGCCGGTTCGACGAGGCCGTGCCATGTGCGTGGCGGCCGCCGACGAGGCGGAGGCGACAATGGCCTTCGCCGACGCGCTCGACGTGCTCAGTCATGCCCTCCCACACGTCCGCGATCCGCTCGCTCGGTCACGGCTGGAGTGCCGCATGGGCCGGCTGCTTTGGATGGACGGGAAGACCGCCGCCGCTGTGGACGTGCTGGTCGACGGGATAGTCGGGCTCGAGGCTGCCGGCGAACAAAGCGAGGCCGCGCACTACAGGCTCGTTTTGGGCCGCTGCCGCTGGGAGCAGAGCCGCCCCGAGCAGGCGCGTGAGGAGTTCGAGCGCGCGCGGCGGGTCCTGGAGGGGCACGGACCGTCCGCGGAGCTCGCGCTCGCGTACCTGCGGCTCGCAGGGCTCTACAAATTCGAGCTGGACCCGCGCTCAGTGGATAGCGCGCGCAAGGCTGTCGAGGTCGCCCGCGAGGCCGGCGCCGATTTCGAGCGCATCTGGGGGCAGGCTTTTCTGGCCCCGGCGCTGTTCGAGGCCGGTCACACCAGCGAGGCGCTGAAGATGCTCGAGGAGTCCTTCGAGGAGGCTCGCCGTCGCGGCTACTCCTTCGTCGCGCACAACATCGCCTACAACGACGCCTGGGGTCGGCTGCACGCGATGCTGCCCGGACTCGGGGATCGAATGCAAACGCTCGCCCCCGAGCCCGCGCCCGCAACGCTCGGCGACATGCTCGCGTTCGCGCGCAGCTGGCCCCTGCGGGTCGGGCGGCGATCTGCTCGGCGCGCTCGAGGCCGTGACGCGGTGCGCAGGCGACGTCAGTCGCGACCACCAACGAGAAGGTCCGCTGGCGAACGAATGTGGAGCTCGCCGAGGTGCTGCTCGAGCTGGGGCGGCTGGAGGAGGCCGCCGCTGCGCTGCCCCCGCCCTCGCAGCGTGCCGAGCTGCAAGACCTCGTCTACGACTCGGTTCCGCAGATACGGCTGCGGCTCGAGGCCGGCAGGCTCGACGAAGCGGTCGAGCTCGCGCGGGAGGTTGCCGCCCACGCCGGCCGGCTCGCGCCCTACAACGACACGCATCGAAGTCGCGGTCGAGGCCCTCGTCTCGGCAGAGCTGTTCGAAGAGGCTCGCGCCGCGCTCGACGCTGGGCGCGCACACCCGTCCGATGCCGGAGCCGTCTTACTCGATGCGGCCCAGGGACGCATTCTGCTCGCCGGCGGCGAGGCCGACAAGGCCGAGGCGATCTTGGCCGGAGTCGCTCGCGAGGCGGCCGCCGCGCGGCTTCCGGCTGTTCGCGTGGCGCGCGCGTGCCCTCGCCGCAGAGGCTCTCGGTCGGTCGGGTCGACGCGAGGAGGCCGAGCGCGAGCTGGCCGCGGTCGCGACCGAAGCAGCTGCGGCGGCAGCGGCTCTGATCGTCTCCTCGGTGCGGACCGCCGCCGAGCGGATCGGCGTGGCCGTTCCCGAGCCGGAGCCGACTTCCGCGCCCGCCTCCGAGCAGCCCGAGATCGTGCGTGGTGGAGAGCGGCTGATCACCTCCATGTTCGCCGACGTGCGCGGCTACACGGCGATGACCGCGGCCACGCCGCCCGCCGAGATGGTCGAGCGCGTCACCACCCTCTACCGCTGGGCCGCGGCGGAGGTCGACCGCCACCACGGATTCGTCAACAAGTTCGCCGGCGACGCGGTCATGGCCACCTTCAATGCGGCCGGGACGCGGGTCGATCACGCGCGCGAGGCGCTGGAGGCTGCCCTCGCCTTGAGCGGCAAGGCGGCGCTGCTCGACCTCGGGCTCGGGATCGGGCTCGCGGTCGGACCCGCGGTCGTCGGGCCCGCTCAGGCCGACGGAGACGTGTCGGTCCTCGGCGCCAGCACCAACCTCGCCGCCCGCCTGCAGACTGCGGCGCAAGCCGGCGAGATCGTGCTCAGCGACGAGGCGCACCGGCGCGTCGAGGGCTGGCTCGCCGAGCGTGGTCTGAACGCGGTCCGGGAGGATCTTCAGCTCAAAGGCTTTGACGGTTCCCAGCCGACGTGGCGGCTGGCGATGCGTCCGTCCACCGGACTCCGCCCGGAGCGATCCTAGGAGTAGTAAATCCTGGGGGTCCTCCCTGGGGCGAAGCGATCGCTCGGGTTGGTAGGTTGTCGCCTTACGGACCGGGACAAGGAGGCCTGCTTTGCGTAAACGATTTCTGATTCCGCTCGCCGCGGTAGCGGCACTCGCTGCCCCTCTGGGGCTCGCCGCGCTCGGCGCTCGCACATTCCGGCGTGCCCACCAAGAAGAGCACTGGTTTTGCCGGCTACGACCTCAACACCAAATTCAGTGGCCCCTCCGTCAATCAAAACGTCACGGCGACGATCACCGTGCCGAAGCTCAAATGCACCAAGACGAACACCGCGATTGGCGTGAATGCCGGCCTGTTCGAGGACTCCAGGGGCAACCCCTCCTCGGGCGGCCTGTTCGTCGGCTGCGTGAAGGGCAAGGCGCGCTATTACCCCTTCCTCACGATCAACGGCCATAAGACGACCTACCCAGGAACAGTTGCCCACGTCGGCGACGAGGTCACCGTCGAGGCCGACGTGAACAGCACCGAGACCGTGGCCGAGGTCTTCGACCACACGCACTTCTTCGACAAGAGCAAGACCGGCGCGCCTTACAGCAGCTTCGTCGGCGTGGCCGTGGATCGGGGACAGGCCGTGGAAGACGACGCACGGCGTGGAGGGGGTGCCCAACTTCGGCAAGATCACTTTTTCCACCGCGACGACGAACGGCGCCCCGTTCGGGGATCAGCCGCACCTCCAGCGCTTCAACCGCTACATGGGCAGCACGCTGCAGATTTCGACCGGCAATTTCGCGGCCAGCGAAATGATGTTCAGCACGGTCTTCAAGCACCCGTGACCGCCTGATCGCAGCTGCGAGCGGGGAACCCGCAGGTTCCCCGCTTGGCAGTCTCCGACGATAATCCGAACATGGGGAATCGGACCGGGCTCGTCGCTGCGAGTTAGTGGGAATGGCGCAGCGAATCTCTTCTCCTCTGTTCATCGGGCGGGCTGCCGAGCTCGAGGCCTTCGACCGGCTGCTCGAGCGGGCGCGACGAGGCGGCGGCGGGGCGCTCCTCGTGGCCGGCGAGGCGGGCATCGGCAAGAGCCGCCTGGTCACGGAGTTTGAGGAGCGGGCGCGCCAAGCGGACGCGCTCGTGCTGGTCGGCGAGTGTGTGGAGCTTGCCGAAGGAGAGCTCGCGTTCGCTCCGATCGTCTCTGCGCTTCGGCCGGTCATGGACGACCCTCGGGCTGTCGCGGAACTCGAGCCGCCGCTGCGTTCAATCCTGGCCGCCCTGTGGCCGTCCCTGGGGCAGCCCGGCGGCTTCGAGCCGCGAGCAGCTCTTCGAGGCCGTCTACCGAGTCCTCGGGAGGCTCGCCGCCGAGCAGCCCGTCCTTCTCATCATCGAGGACCTGCACTGGCTCGATCGCTCGTCGCGCGATCTCCTGGTCTTCCTCGTGCGCAATGCTCGCCGTGATCGCCTGCTGGTGGTGGGGACGTACAGGTCGGACGAGCTCCACCGGCGGCATCCGCTGAGGCCGTTTCTCGCAGAGCTCGAAAAGTCAGGGAGGGCGGAGCGACTGGACCTCGAGCCACTCGCTCGCACCGAGCTCGCCGACCAGCTGGCTGCAATCGCCGGGGGGAGACCGCCAGCCCCGTGCTGTCGACGAGATCTTCGCTCGAAGCGAGGGGAATCCGTTCTTTGCCGAGGAGCTGCTGGCCAGTGCCGACAGCGCCGTTGAGGACGAGCTGCCGGGCTCTCTGCGCGAGGCGCTTCTACTCCGGGTGGACCGGCTTTCCGAGGCCACGCAGGAGATGCTGCGGACCACAGCCGTGATCGGCCGTTCGGCCGATCACCGCCTGCTCGCTCAGGTCTCAGGGCTCGACGAAGGCGAGCTGGCCGGGACGTTGCGCGAGGCGACGGAGAATCATGTCCTCGTCCCGGTCGGCCACGGCATGGCGTACGCCTTTCGGCATGCGCTCTTGCGCGAGGCGATCTACGACGACACCCTTCCGGCGGATCGCCTTCGACTCCACGGCGCGATCGCACAGGCGCTCAGCGCGAATCCGGGGCTCGCGTCCACCGGTGCCGCCGCCGAGCTCGCGTATCACTGGCACGCCGCCGGCGATCTACCCGCCGCGCTTGAGGCCTCCGTGGAGGCGGCGACGGAAGCCGAGCGGATGTCGGCCTACGAGGAGGGCGTGAGGCAAGTCGAACGGGCGCTCTCCCTCTGGGATCGGGTAGGCGAGGCGGATCGACCCGTTGGGATCGACCAGGTGGACCTGCTGATCCGCGGCTCCCAGGTCGCCGAATGGGCCGGTGACGCCAGGCGCGCGTTGATGCTCGCTGAGCGCGCGCGCCGCGCGGTGGACGAGCGAGTCGCCCCGTTGCGCGCCGCGGCGGTCGAGTCGCGCATCGGCCGGGCGCTCTGGTTCGCCGGGAGGGGAGACGACGCGATCGAGCATCTCGCCCAGGCGCGCCGGCTCGTGCCCGAGCATCCGCCATCGATCGAACGGGCCGAGGTGCTCGCCGATGAGGGCCGGATGCTGATGCTAGTCGCGAGACTCTCTGACGCTGGTAACCGCCTCGAAGAAGCGCTCGCGATGGCGACCGCGCTCGATTACGCGCCGGTGCGGGCGAGTGCGCTCAACAGCCTGCCGGCCGTCTACTGTGCACGCGGCGACTACGAGCGGGGGATTGCGAGCGGCCTGGAGGGCCGGCGCATCGCCGTCGAATCGGACCTTCCCGAGGAAGTCATGCGCGGCTACATCAACGGCAGCCAGGCCATGGACGACTCGGGACAGCTTGAGGCGGCGCTCGAGCTCGGGCTCGAGGGCGTCGAGGAGGCGCATCGCCTGGGAATGGATCGAGCCGCCGGAGACCAGCTTCGCATGCAGGCCGCGTGGCGCCTCGCCCGCATGGGCCGCTTCTCCGAGGCCGAGCGAGTGGCCGAACCGGCGCATGAAGCCGCCACCACGCCATTCAGCGTGTCGGCCGTCAACGCGATTTGGGGCCACCTTGCGGCGGAGCGCGGGAGGTTCGACGTCGCCGAGCGCTTCTTGGACGACGCATGGCGGCTGATGCAGCGCACCGGCGGATTTCAGCTGATAGGTCCCTGCGCCGCGTGGATGACCTCCATGCACGTAGCGCGCGGGCAGCTGGAAAGGGCACGGGAACGCGTGTCCGACGGGCTCGCGCGGGCGGCTGGCAAGGAGCCCGATCTGATCTACAACGCCGAGCTCTACTGGCTCGCGGTGCGAGTCGAAGCCGACCTTCCGGATGGGCGCCACGAGCAAGCCAGGAAAGCGCTTGAGGGACTCGACGCTGCGGTCGCGAGTTACACGGGCGACGGGGCTCCACCAGAGGCGCTCGCGTTTCGCGAACTCGCGCGCGCCGAGTACACGCGACTGACCGGAGAGGCCGACCCGGAGGCATGGCGCAACGCTGGGGATCGCTTCCGCGTCCTGGATGAGCTCTACAAGGCCGCCTACGCGGACTTCCGCGCCGCCGAGGCGCTGGCACTCTCCGGCGCGAGCACGGAAGAGATCGCAGGACCGCTTCGCGCCGCGCACGGGAGCGCCGCCGCGATCGGGGCGCGGCCGTTTCTGGAACAGGTGGAGGCCTTCGCGCGTGAGCGCGGAGTGAGATTTGAGTCGCAAGAGGCAGATGGTCCGCGCGCGACGGCACAGGTGTCAGAGGTGGTCGAGCTCCTCGCGGGCAGTCGCCGTGGACCACGACCAGATCGCGCGCTCGCGACGGTGATGTTCAGCGACATCGTGGGCTCCACTGCTCGCGCCACGGAGCTCGGCGACCGCGCATGGCGGGAGCTGCTCGATCGCCACGACGCGCTGATCCGCCGCGAGGTCAGCCGCTACGGCGGAGTCGTCGTCCAGTTCGTAGGCGACGGCGCCCTCAGCACGTTCGACGGCCCCGCGCGCGCGATCGACTGCGCAAACGCGCTCCGAGAGGCCGTCAACGAGCTTTCAATCGAGATTCGCTGTGGCATTCACAGCGGTGAGATCGAGCTGCGCGGCCAGGACATCGGCGGTATCGCCGTCCACATCGGCGCGCGCGTCGCCGCCCAGGCAGGAGCCTCGGAGATCCTCGTCTCCCAGACGGTCAGAGACCTTGTGGCCGGCTCCGGGATTCGCTTCGAGTCACGCGGGGCACACGAGCTGAAGGGCGTACCGGGAACCTGGCAGCTCTACGCGGTCCCGGGTAGCCTCCCGCCCCAGAAGCGTGGCTGAGTCCGGCAACAAGTGGGTCTACGACTTCTCCGAGGGCTCCATGGCCATGCGCGACCTGCTGGGCGGCAAAGGCGCGAACGTCGCCGAGATGACGCGCGTGCTGGGCCCTGACACCGTCCCGCCTGGCTTCACTGTCACCACCGAGGCGTGTGTGGCGTTCATGCGCGAGGGACGCGAGCCCGACGGCCTCTCCGAGCAGGTCGCCGAGGCGATGGCGTGCCTTGAAGCCACGGCCGGCAAGCGGTTCGCCGACGAGCAGGATCCGCTGCTCGTATCGGTTCGCAGCGGCGCCAGAGAGTCGATGCCGGGCATGCTCGACACGATCCTCAACGTGGGACTGAACGACAGCTCCGTGGGGGGGCTGGCGCGCTCGACCGATAACGAGCGCTTCGCCTGGGACTCCTATCGACGGCTCGTCCAGATGTTCGGCAACGTGGTGCACGGCGTTCCGGGGGAGAAGTTCGAGGACGCCATCGCCGAGGCCAAGCGCGAGGCCGGCGTCGAGAGCGACACCGACCTAAAAACGGCGTCGCTGCGCGAGTTGGTCGCGCGGTTCAAGGAGCTCTACGAGTTTCCCCAGGACCCGCAGGAGCAGCTCGAGCAGGCGATCCGGGCGGTCTTCCGGTCCTGGACCGGCGAGCGGGCCGTCTCCTACCGACGCATCAACCGCATACCCGACGACTGGGGCACAGCGGTCAACGTGCAGCAGATGGTCTTCGGAAACAAGGGGGAGACCTCGGCCACAGGTGTGGCCTTCAGCCGCGACGAGGTCACCGGGGCGCCCGAGCCCTCGGGCGACTTTCTCGTCAACGCCCAGGGCGAGGACGTGGTCGCGGGCGTGCGCACGCCGCGTGACCTCTCCGAGCTCGAGACCGTGATGCCTGAGGCCTACTCGCAGCTGATGGAGATCCTGCGGACCCTCGAGGGCCACTACAAGGACATGCAGGACGTCGAGTTCACGATCGAGGAGGGGCACCTGTACATGCTCCAGACTCGCAACGCCAAGCGGCCCGCGCAGGCGGCGGTGCGCTTCGCAGTCGACGCGGTGCAGGAGGGTCTGCTGACCCGTGATGAGGCCTTGCGGACGCTCGACGCCGACGCACTCGACGCGCTGCTGCACCCCACGTTCGACCGGGGCGAGGGCTACAGGGTCATCGCCCACGGAGTCGCGGCCTCGCCCGGCGCCGCCGCCGGCACCGTCGTCTTCAGCGCGCCCGAGGCGGTCGACGCCGCAGCCGACGGCAGGGATGTGATCCTCGTGCGTCCGTTCACCCAGGCCGACGACGTCGCGGGCTTCCACGCGGCCAAGGGGATCCTGACCTCGGAGGGGGGCAAGGCCTCGCATGCGGCGCTCGTCGCGCGGGGCATGGGGGTTCCGGCGGTGACCGGCGCGCAGGTCGCGATCGACATCGAGGCGCAGGAGCTGCGCATCGACGGCCAGGTCTTCCACGTCGGCGACGAAATCGGCATCGACGGGACCGACGGAGCGGTCGTCGAGCCCGGAGCGCGCCTGATCGAACCGACGGTCGATGAGCGCTTCGGCCAGGTCCTCGAGTGGGCGGACGAGGTGCGCCGGCTCGGCGTCAGGACAAACGCCGACACGCCGCACGATGCGCGGAAGGGGCGCGAGCTCGGCGCCCAGGGCATCGGTCTGTGCCGGACCGAGCACATGTTCATGGCCGAGGATCGCCAGCCCAAGATGCGCGCCATGATCACGGCCTCCGACGGCGAGGGCCGCCGCGAGGCCCTGGGCGAGCTCCTGCCCCTCCAGGAGAAGGACTTCATCGGCATCTTCGAGGCGATGCAGGGGCTGCCGGTCACGATCCGCCTGCTCGACCCGCCGCTGCACGAGTTCCTGCCCGACCTGCCCGAGCTGCGCGCACAGGTCGAGCGGGCGCGCCTCGAGGAAACGACGACCTCCAAGAGCAGGAGAAGCTCCTCGCGCGCGTCGAGGAGATCCACGAGGGCAACCCCATGCTCGGCACCCGCGGCGTGCGCCTGGGGATCCTCTATCCCGAGATCTACGAGATGCAGGTGCACGCGATCATGCGCGCCGCCAAGGCGGTGGAGCAGCCACCGCACCCGGAGGTCATGATCCCGCTCGTCGCCTACGAGCAGGAGATCGAGATCATGCGCGCGCTGGTGGTGCGAGTGGCCTCGGAGCACGGGCTGGTCGAGCGGCGCGACTACACCGTCGGCACGATGATCGAGCTGCCGCGGGCGTGCTTCATCGCAAACCTGATCGCGCACCACGCGGACTTCTTCTCGTTTGGCACCAACGACCTCACGCAGACCGCGATCGGCCTCTCGCGCGACGACGCCGAATCCAAGTTCATGCCGACGTACATCGAGCGCAAGATCGTCGATCGCTCGCCGTTCGAGACGATCGACGCCCCGGGGGTCGGTTGGCTCGTGCGCCTCGCGGCGTGGGTGGGACGTGAGCAGCGCCCCGACCTCAAGCTGGGCATCTGCGGGGAGCATGGCGGAGACCCGAATCGATCGCCTTCTTCCACGATGCCGGGCTCGACTACGTCTCGTGCTCGCCCTTCCGCGTGCCGATCGCGCGGGTCGCCGCGGCCCAGGCCGCACTCGCTGCGGCCTCCTAGCCAGACGCAACCCGGGAAGGTTCTGCGGCGCGGGGCGTCATTAGAGGGCAGTGCAACCTCGTCGCGGCCCTCTATCGCTGGCCGGCGCGCTCGCTGCGGTCGTCCTGACGATGCTGGTCCTAGGCGTGCTGCATACGTCGACCAGCGACGGTCGTGCGATCTCGAGGGGTACCGGAACAGCCAGCACGAGATCGCCGACGAGCCCGCCGAGGCGCGGGACCCACGCGGACCGGACGCCTGCCAGGCCCCCCGGCAAAAGCGTCCGGTCCCGCGGCCCCGGCCGCCATCACGAGCTCCACTCGAAGCACAAGACCGTCCTCCGAAGCGTCCGGGCGCAGGAGCGCTCGACCTCGGCGGGCAAGCGCAGCGCGGCCGATCCCGGCGTGACGATCGCCGACTTCAGTTTCACCCCGTTCACGATCACCGTGAATGTCGGCGGCACGGTGCTTTGGTCCAACAACGGCCCCAGCGACCACACCGCGACAGCCAACAACGGCAGCTTCAATACGGGCGTCCTCAAGAAGGGTCAGAGCGCCTCGGTCACGTTCCACCTTCCCGGGACGTTCGACTACCACTGCGCGATCCACCCCTTCATGCACGGCACCGTGGTCGTGCTCGCGAGCTCGAAGACGTCTACATCGAGCGGATCGAGCTCATCGGGGAGCTCCAGCGGCGGTGCCGGCGGCTCGAGTGGCGGCAGCGCCGCCGGCGGCGCAGGCCACTCGACGGGCTCGTCGAGCTCGGGAAACGCAGCGGGAACCTCGGCGGCGAGCTCCAACGGCACGCTGCCGCTGACCGGCGTCAATGTCCCGGTGATCGTCGCTCTCGGTCTGCTGTTGAGCGGTTCCGGCCTGCTGCTACGGCGCCTGCGGCGCCGCTGGCCGAGCTAGCGCGCGACGGCGATCGGGGCCTAGGCTCGGAGAATCGGCCGCAGCGTCAGCCCCACTCAGCCCGCGACGAGCGCGCCGAGGGCCACGGCGGCGGCGAGCCCCAAGGTGATGATCACGACCTCCATGCCGCGTTCGTCGAAGGCCACGCGCATGCGGTCACCGTATACGCGCAGGAACTCGCGCCCGGCCGGAAAGCGCGAGGGCTCGGCCCGAACCGGCGCCGGCTGCGCGGGTGCCAGCCGCCGGCGGCGCACGAGCAACACCGACAGCGTGACGAGTCCGAGCAGCACGGCCAAGCCGGCCACGATCAGCACGAGGAGCCTCGCGTAGTTTGTGCTCGAGCTGGGGTCTTTGGCGGTGCGTGCGCGGACCCGCAGAACGGGAACGGCGCCCCGGGCGGCGGCTCCGAAGTCGAGTCAGCATCGCACCCGGGCGGGATCGAAGTGGAATGTCGGCTTGGGCTTGGGCTTGGGCTTGGGCTTAGGGGCGACCGGGGGCGCGACCGCGGGCGTCGTGTACGGGGTAGGCGCCGCCTGGGTCGTCGTGGGTGCGGTGTACGGGGCCGGTGGCGTGTACGGGGTGGTGGTCGCCGGGGCGGGGGTCGTGGCGGGCGTTGTCGGGGTCGTCGTCGGCGTGGTCGGGGTGGTCGTGGTGGGAGTGGTCGTTGTGGGAGTGGTCGTGGGCAGGCTTTGCGGCGCGTTCGCGGCCGAAGGGCCTCCCGCGGCCCCAGCGCTCCCGTTGGCGGTCGCAGACGCCGCCAGCGTCAGCGTGATCGCGCAGGGCAACGCAACGAGCGCCACTCTCCGGGCCCGGTTCCAGCGGAGAAGGGAGGTGATCCGCCTCATGTGCTTTGAGTTCGACCGACCCGGACCGCCGCGCCTTCCAAGCGCGCCAGCGCCGACGCGAAAAGTACACCGACCCTTCGCTCCGAGGGGCAGGAATCCTCTCATCATCGGCGGCGGAAGGTCTGCCGCGACGACCGGTGGCGTCCCGCGAAGCAGGCTGCCGCGGTCCAGCGCTCAAGGACTCTCTCATGATCGAAGCCTTTCAAGCGCTCCTTATGGGTACCGCTCGTGTTAAGCGCTGACGATGGGTAGGTTCGCCCGGCCTCGCGGGTTGACCGCGATAGCAGTGCTGGTCTGCGCGTGCACGCTGCTCGGGCTTACGAGCGCGTCGCTGGCGGGCCCAGTTCGGACGCTTCACACCGTGCGGTACCACGGGTTCTCCGTGCGCGTTCCTCGGTCCTGGCCCGTTTTCAACCTCGCCCGCGATCCTAGTACCTGCGTCCGCTTCAATCGCCATGCCCTCTATCTCGGCACGCCCGGGTCAGACGAGCGGTGCCCAGCGCACGCGGTGGGCCGCACCGCGGCCATCCTCGTCTCCCCACTGAGCTCGAGCCGCGCGACCCCGACCCCCACCGCGGGCGGACTCCTCCTCGAAGGCGACGTGACCAGCTTCGAGGTCTCGTCGGCGCGCGTCGAGGTCACTGCGACGTGGTCGCGAACCCCCCGGATCGTCGCTCAGGCGCTGGGCCGAAAGTCACTTCCGGGGGCGGGCCAGAGCGCGACGGGCGGGGGTGCCGCTACGGGCACGTCAGCGAACTCGAGCAAGCAACCCTCGCAGAGCGCAGCCGCCTCCACCGTCTACACCGGCCTCGGCTTTGACACCTGCGCGGCGCCCTCCAAGTCGCAGATGTCGGCGTGGTCTTCCTCGCCATACCGGGCGGTGGGGATCTACATCGGCGGCCAGAACGCCGCTTGCGCCCAGCGAAACCTAACCAAGGGTTGGGTCACCCAGGAGATCGCGGCCGGCTGGCACCCGATCCCCACTTACGTGAGCCTCCAGGCGCCCGACAACAGCTGTGGTTGTACCCCGATGAGCACGAACACAACAAAGGCGCATTCCCAGGGGGAAGCGGCTGGACAAGACGCCGCGAACAGAGCGAAGCGGTTCGACATTCTCCCCGGCAATCCCATCTACGACGACATGGAGGGCTACGGTAAGGGCGCGCCCAACACGCCTGCGGTGCTGGCCTTCCTAGCGGGCTGGACGTCGGCTCTCCACGCCGCCGGCTACCTCTCCGGGGTCTACAGCAGCGACTCCTCGGGCATCGCCAATCTCGCCCATAAGTACCACACGGACTACCTGGAGCCGGACGACATCTGGATCGCCGCTTGGAATGGGGAAAAGAACGCGCACGATCCGTATGTCCCCAACGCCGACTGGTCGAACCACGAGCGTCTCCACCAATACGAGGGCGGCAACAACGAGACGTACGGCGGCGTCACGCTCGATATCGACAACGATTTCCTGAACGGAGCGACCGCCGGTGGGTCGACGGCTGGCTATCTGCTCCTGACATCGAACGGAGGCGTGCACCGCTTTGGGGCGGCCGCGTCGTTCGGCGGTGAGGCCGGCAACCTGCCCCCGCACGTCACCGCGGTGGCCTTGGCGAACGACCACAAGACGGGCGGCTACTGGATCCTGAGCTCGAATGGTGCCGTGAACGGTTTCCACGCGCGTCCGGACGGCGGACTCAGGGGCAGGCTGGGCGGACTGCGGCCCGTCGCACTGGCCGCGTCGCCCAAAGGCGGCTACCTGATCCTGACTTCGAACGGAGGCGTGCACCGCTTCGGTCCGGCACCGTCCTACGGCGGGGACGCGGGCCACCTGCCCCACGGCGTGACCGCGGTCGACATCGCCGTGGACCGAGTGACGGGCGGCTATTGGATCCTGAGGTCGAACGGTGCGCGTGAACGCCTTCCATGCGCCGTCGAACGGTGGGCTCTACCGCAAGCTCCACGGCGCCAAAGCGGCCGGGATCGCACCGTCAAGAGGAGACGGCTACTTCATCCTGACCTCCAACGGGGGCGTGCACGCGTTCGGTCACACGACGTACGCCGGCTCGGACGCGGGCAAGCTTCCAGCGGGCGTGAGGGCGGTATCTCTCGCCAGCATGGCGACCGCGCCTGGGTACCGCATCCTGCTCTCTAACGGCGAGGTCAACGCGTTCCATTGCAAGTGGTTTGGTGGACTTAAGGGCCGCTTGCCCACCGGCGTGAGCGCGAAGACGATCGCGCGCGGCTGACCGTCGTCAGCGCCGGGCTCGCTCGAGCGCCAAATGGGCCTCGATCGCCGCTCGCTGGCCAAGCGCGACCAGCGGGAGCGCTCGCCGCGCCCACTCGGGCACGCCTGGGTCGGTGCGAATGCGCTCACGCACCACGCGGGCGTGGCGGATGAGGTCCGGCGGCGTCATGCGCTCCGCCATGATCGATCCCGGATGCACGCGGTACAGGCGCCCTGGTCGCTCGCTCCAACCCAGCCTGCCGCGGAACGCGAGCGAGACCCCCAGGCACCAATCGTCGCCAGAGTCGGCGTCGCTGTAGCCGCCGGCCGCGCGAACGACCTCCGCGCGCATGATCGTGCACCCGGTCGTCGGATAGATCGACCACATGGCGTCGAGCGTGGCGAAGGCCCGCGGAGCGCGCACGAGTCGACCGACCCAGCGCCGCGGCCAGCGGTGGCGCCTGCCGGACGGCTCCTCCAACACCGCCATCGCAAAAGCGACGATCGCCGGATCCGACGCGATCGCCTGCTCGAGAAACGGAAGGGTCCCATCGAGCATCACGTCGTCGGCGTCCCAGAAGACGACGTAGGGCGTGCTCACGCGGGTCAGCCCGAGGTTGCGGGCCGCCCCGAGCGTAAGTCTCGTGGGCGCGCGCAGCACCCACGCCCCCGGGAGCGGCGGCAGAGGAACCGTGGAGGCGTTGTCGACCACCACGATCGGGGGCGGTGGCGACTGCTGAGCGTGCACGCTCTGGAGCGCTTCCTCGAGCCGTTCGGATACGTAGTCGTCCCAGGCAGGGATTACGACGGTGGTCTGGGAGCGGGGAGATCCCTGCCGATCCGCGCGCGTATCGGGGCTCTCTCTCACAGCGATGGAGCGCGCAGCTCGACAAAGCCGGCGGCCGCGAAATCCCCATCAAACGCGAGCGCCTCGCGGACGCGGAGGCTACGCATGATCGCGAAGCTCGTTGCGTCGACAAACGAATAGTCGCGCTCGTCGCGACGGCGAAGCCAATTCCAAGCTTCGGCTTCGAGTCGGTCGTCGACGTGATGAATCGCGAGTGATCTCAGGGCCAGCACGCGGTCCAGAAACCCAACCGCGAGTCGATGGTCGCCGGCGCGGCGGAGAAAGGTCCAGGTCTCCCCGAGCACGTGATTGGTGGTGATGAGGGGCTCCGTCCGGTCGCTCCATAGGGCCGCAGCCTCGCGATGCCGCTGGTCACGAACCGCCTGGAGGGCCACCCAGTAGGAGGTGTCTACGAACCTCACCTGCGGTAGACAACATCATCGATCGAACCGGCGTCGGGCAGGGGCTCTTCAATCCAGCCGACGATTTCACGTTCTGCCCGGTCCGTGTTCGATCCGTCGGGTGCCGCCCCTGACGCCAGCCGTTCACGGATCACCGCCGCCTTGGAGATCCGGCGCTGGGCGGCCTCCCGCGCGAGCGCGTCGTCGAGATCCTCCTCGATGTAGATCTGGACTCGCCGCATCTGTTGGAGCATACACCGCTAGCTAGGGCGTATACATCATCTGGCAGGGTCCGTAAGCGCGATGATGTCGCTGCGGTCGATCGGGCGACCGAGCGCGCGCTTCATCGACATCAGGTCGTCGAGTCCCGCGACGAGCACGGGGCCTTCGAGCTCCAACCTCACGCTCGGGCTCGCAGGTCGGTGTAACCCGGCGCGCCTGGTGGATCAATGTGAACGTCGAGACCGCCAGCGTCGGTGTCGAGCTCGAGCGCATGAGTCTGAACGGCCACGTCCCCGATGATGACGTAGTCGACAGCGTGCTTTGCGAGCGTGCGCAGGATCCGAGCGGTGTCTGGCGGGATCCTGCAACCGGTCATGGTGGTCACCCGGTATTCTCCGCGCGGGGACCGATCCAGGGACGTGTGGACCAGGAGGCCTTGTGCTGAGGCGGTCGAACAAGCAGAGGCAGTTTCCGCTCGCGCGCTCGCAGGGTCTCCTGATCGAGGAGGTCGACTCGGAGAAGGTCATCTTCGACGAGACGACCAGACACGTGCACTGCCTGACGCCACTCGCCGCGATCGTCTTTGCGCACTGCGACGGTCAGGCCTCGCCGGCCGAGCTCGCCCGGATCGCCAGCGGGCAGCTGGGCGAATCCGTGAGCGAAGACCAAGTCGAGGACGCCCTCGCGCGGCTAAAGGAGCGCGGCCTGCTCGAGTCGCCGCCTCCGATCACACTCTCGCGCCGCGACATGCTCCACAAGAGCGCCGCGTTTGGGGCCGCCGCGGCAGCCGGGAGCCTCGTCTTCACCGTCGACCCCACGATGGCGCAGGCGGCGGGCCAGTGCACCAGCATGCGGTGCACCATCGTCGAGGACTGCTTTGGCGGTACCGGTTGCCCGGACGGCCAATCCTGTAACCGCTGCACCTCAAATCGCTGCGGCTGCCACCGTTAGCCGTCCGGACGCGGACAGCACGCCACACCTCCGCGGCGCCCAGCAATCGGTGATGCCGACCGATCGCGTAATCTCAGCTCTCCGGAAACAGTTGTATCCGTATTGCTGACCGAGTATTCTGGCGGGCGGGGATCGGTTCGGGGTTCCGTTATCTGGGAGACCGCTATATGAAAAGGCTGGGCAGACCAAAGCACGCTCCTCTGGCGCGCTCGCAGGGGCTCCTGATCGAGGAGGTCGACTCCGAGAAGGTCATCTTCGACGAGGAGACCAAGAAGGCCCACTGTCTTACGCCGGTCGCAGCGGTCGTCTTCGCGCATTGCGACGGTAAGACCTCGCCGGCTGACCTCGCTGGGATCGCAAGCGACCGTCTGGGCGAGTCCGTCGGCGAGGAGGAGGTCGAGAACGCGCTCGGCCAGCTGCAGGAGCGAGACCTCCTGGAGTCGCAACTCCCGATCAGATTGTCGCGCCGCGACATGTTCCACAAGGGCGCGGCCCTTGGGGCTGCCGCCGCGGCGGCGACCCTCGTCTTCACCGTGGACCCCTCGATGGCTCAGGCCGCCGGGCACTGCACCAGCATCCACTGCACTAGTGACTCCAACTGCAGCGGCGGCTCCGGGTGCTCTCCCTTGTCCTGCCATTGCCCCAGCGGCACCGGCAGCCGTATCTGCCACTGCAGCGGTTAGTCTGACCGGGTTTTCCCGCGTGCCCTCCGCCAGGCCCGTACGGCGGCCGGTACGCGGAGAAGCACCCAGACGGGGCGCCAGGCATACGCCGCGAATAATCCCGCTCTGCCTCGCCGACCTAGGGGCGACCAGAGGTGGATGAAGGTCTTCGGCGGAAACAGCTTGTGGCGGATCATCGACAGGCGCGTGCGGAGGTCGTTCGTGGCGGCGAAGCGCTCGATGCTGACGGCGGGTGCTCGGGACCTTTCTCCGACCAGGGCAACCTCAACCCGCGAGCCCGTCTCGATGCCCAGCCGAGCAGCGAGCAGCTGACCCGCAGGGACCAGCCGCAGCCCGGTATGGAAGGCATCGAGGGCGCCCAGGTCGTCGGCAAGCGCGGCCGCCGCTCGCCACACCCCTTCGTCGACTCGCTCCAGCGCCCGCCTCAAGACGGTGAGGCTCGCCGAATTGCTCGGGCCGTGATGCGCGGCGTGGAGAGCCACGTGGACTGCGCGTCCCGGGATGGCCAGCGCTCGAGCGGAGTAGTCACCCACGACGAGCCGCTCGGCGCCGGGCGACAGCAGCTGCCATACCCGGCGATCGTCGACCGCGACGCCCGGAAGGGTCCTGTGCAGGTCGATGGTCGCGAGGTCATCGGCGCGGGCCCAGGCAACCCCATGCTCGCGCCACCACTGCGGCATCCGCGCAGCGTCCAGTTCCGCGACGAATCCGAGCTCTGTGAGAACGCGGCCAGCCGCGTGCTCGTCTCCAGGTCTCACCAAGAGGTCACAATCGACGTACCCGGGGGCTTCGCCGCGGTCTCCCAACCACTGGTGGTTGCTCGCCCCTTTCAGAAGGATGCTCTGCACACCCGCGGCGTCGAAGGCCCTCAGTACTTCCGCGGCGGCACTGTCCACACGGAGCCGTGCCGCAGCGGCTCGGACGGCCGGTCTCATGCGGGCTGTGTCGACAGCGCCTGAGGTTCAGCTGGTAGGGGGGCACGTCGAAGCGCCACCCGAACCAGCGCGTGGATCATCTGGTAGCCGGTCGCGGTGTCGCTTGCGACTACGCCATTGGTGCCGATGATCACCGCGGAAGGTGTACCCCGCGTGAGGTACGTGTTCGAGACGTCGAAGTCGCTTTGGAGCAGCACGTCGGCGATGCCATACCGCTCGCACAGCACCCGGCCTCCGGCCATGTCATCGTTGCTGATGACCACGATCGTGAACTCACTCACGAGCGTCTCCTGCCATCGCCCTACGTGCGGCAAGAGCGCCTCACAGGCACAGCAGTCAAGGTCAGCGAAGACCACCATCACGGGGCGCCCACGGGCGCACAGCGAGCCGAGACTCACGGGTGGCCCGCAGGCGCCCGGAAGATCGAAGCCGGGCGCGGGCGAGCCGGGGGAAGCCCCAGGCGCTGTCGAATCTCCTCTCCCTCAGCTCGCGCGCGCTCGCGCCGACGACGTTCAAGCCAGTATCCGCCGCCCGACCGCGAGAATGGCGAGAGCCGCGATGCCCGCGCTGAGGACAAGCTCGCCGGGCGTGCGCCGCGAGACCCATGTGTCGACCGCCGGTCCCGGACCCTTCCATGCCACAAAAGCCGCGACCAGCAAAAGAGCGCCGTTCCTTGCGAGCGTTCCCCAGACCCGCGGGCGCCGAATGGATCTGCCCGAAGCAGTGGCACTCTGGCGCTCGGTGGTGAATGAGCGCGTTCCCGATCGCGAGCGTGAACGCCAGCAGCATGACCGCTGCCGCGACGGCGCCGACGCGGGCAGACGGGGCGATCACCAGCGCGACGGCGATCGCCATCTCAGCCAACGGCAGGGCGACGGCAGCCGGCGCGATGAGCCGGACGGGCACCGCAAAATCGCCCAGAGCAGTGCGCGATCCCTCGCGATCAGCAGCTTGCCGATCCCTGCAGCAAGAAAGACGGCCGCGAGCAGCAGGCGCCCCGCGAGAACGGCCGATTGCATGGGGGAAGCGTAGCGACCGATGTTCGCGGTAGCGCCTACCATTCCCGAGGTGGGCAAGCTGGATGATTCGGGGGCGGTGCTTGAAATGACCTTCGAGGCGCATGGGGTGCGCGCGCAGATCAGCGCGTCGGACAGCGAGCTTTTTGATGCCGCTGTTCGCCCTTCTGCCCCCCGAGGCGACGTCTTACTTGGGCCAGGCACCGCGACGGAACCGCTTCGCGCTTTTTCGAGGGACGATGGCTACGGGATTGTGAGCCCGTGGGAGGGCGATCAAGCTTGTCGCGACCGTGAGCTTGCCTTGGCTCTGCTGGAATCCGAGCTGCTGTACCACGTTGCGAGCCACGCGCCGGACAGGACCTTCGTGCACGCCGGAGTGGCCGTGCACCGAGGGCGGGCGATCGTGTTTCCTGGCGCCTCGCTGGCAGGGAAGACCACCCTGGTCGCAGCGCTCGTGCGGGCAGGAGCCGTCTACTACTCCGACGAGTGCGCGTACTCGACGAGCGACGGGTTCGGTGTACCCGTTCGCGAAGCCGCTCTCGATCAGGGCAGACGGCGCCGAAGAACAACACGTTGCCGGTAGAGCGACTCGGCGGCGTCAAGGGAACGGAGCCGGTCAGGATCGGAGTCCTCGCCGTGACGTCGTACAAGCCCGGTGCGCAGTGGAGACCGCAGCTACGCTCGCGGGGTCAGGGAGTGCTGGCCCTGGTCGGGAACACGCATTCGGCCCTTGAGCGTCCGGCTGAGACGCTGGCGGTCGCGCGTCGAGCCCTGGACACCGCAATAGTGCTCGAGGGCGAGCGCGGAGAAGCCGACGTCACCGCCGCTGCGCTGATGGAGCTCGCTGAGCAGCTGACCGATTTGCCTGGACATGACGGGAACTGACCTGCAGAACGCCGAGGTGGCGGTCCTCACCACCGTGGTGGTCGGCTATGTGCTCTGGTTCCTGGTCCGGAAGTTCGCCCGCTCACGCGCCGACTACAGGCTGATGGCGCCGCTCGCTGTCGCTTTTGGCTTGCGCCTGGCGGCGAGCGCCGGGATCAGCCTTACCGGGCTCGGATCGACCCTCCGGGGCGGCGACGAGACGACCTTCCTGGACCTTGCCCATTTTCTGGCGAGCCAGCCGATAGGCCGCGGCTACCTTCCTCACGGGCCCTACCAGCTCCAGACGGTGTTCTTCGCGCTCGAGGACAGGATCGGGATGACGGTGGGCGCGATGCGGGTGGTGCAGATCGGGATCGCGCTGGCCGGCGTGATCCTGATCGTCACGGCCGTGTATGACCTCGCGGGCGGTCGGGCGGCCAAGCTCGCGGCGTGGGTGATCGCGTTCGAGCCCGCGAGCATCTTCTTCAACTCGGAGATACACAAGGACCCGAACATGGAGCTCGCCGCGGGACTGGTCGTCTTCGGCGGAACGATGATCTGGCGCAAGCTGGACGTACGCGGGCTGCTCTTGTTCGCGGTCGGGGGTCTGATCGCCGTGTGGACGCGCAGCTACGCGGGCTGGTTCCTGGTGAGCGCGGCGGTGGTCATCCTCCTGCATGCCTCGCTGCGCCGCGTGGACCGGCCGCTGAAAGCCATGCCGATCCTCTACGGCCTCGTTATAGCCGGCTTTTTGGTGACCCCGACGCTCCTGACGGCCACGTCGGGCAAGAACCTCCGAACACTCCAGCAATCCGAGAACGCGTATGCGAATTCCATCGGCACGGGCTCGGGTGGTCCGAATACCGACAATCTCAAGGACGAGTACGTCGACTTCTCGAGCCGCGGCCAGGTCATCCTCAATCTTCCGCTTCGCATCCGCGACCTCGTGTTGAAGCCCTATCCCTGGCAGCTGGCGGACACGAGCCAGCGCTTCGGGGCGGTGGGGACGCTGTTCGCCTATGCCGTGTTCTTCATGTTCCTTGTCTATGCGTGGCAGAGTCGCGGCAGCATCTTCTCGCGCGCCGGCCCCGTGCTGTACCCGATGCTGTTCCTGCTGGTCGCCTACTCATTGGCGGCTGGGAACGCGGGCACCGGATTCCGATACCGCACGCATATCGTGACTCTGGCGATCGCGGGGCTGGCGATCTTGCGCGAGCAAGCGGTGCTTTCCCGGGCGGCTCGGCGCGGAACGAGCGCGTTCGCTCGCAAGCGGAGGCCTCCCGCAGCCTCTCCCGGCGCCTATGCGCATGACGCAGACAGGTGAGCAGTGATGGGCCTCATGTGGAGCCCGCGACGCGGATGCGGAAATCTCCGATCTGCTGCTACCTTGGTGCGATCAAATCGGGGCGATGGGCCAACGCGAAAAGGTAGGAGCAGCCCGATGACGACGCGCAGGGGGGAAATACCCGGCACCGCCAGCATGGCTGGTCGGCTCTGATGCCCCAGTTCAGCGGCACGAGGGATCTCCGCGGCTACCTGCGGATCCTCTGGCGCTGGAAGTTTCTGCTGATCGCGTTCCTGATCGCAGCCCCGCTCGCGGCCTACCTGGCCGAGCGCGGCAAAGCCGAACGTCTACCAGTCGAGCGCTCTGGTGGGAGTCAATGCTGAGACCGTCAACACCTCAGTCCTCGGCAACAGTGGAAGCTTCTCGACTACAAACGTCACGGCGATCGCGCAGCTCGTCACGACCCGCCCGGTCGCCCGCGACGCTGCCAGCCGGATGAAGCCGCCCAGCCAATCCGGCTCAGATCGCGAGCGAGGTTTCGGCCAGCGGAAACACCACCACGAACTTCATCACGATCACGGCGACAGATCGGAACCCCGTGCGTGCCGCCCAGATCGCCAACGCCTTCGCGGGGGCGATCACCGACAACCAGACGATCAGCCGCAATCACCCAGCTCAACCAGGCGATCGCCGGCATCCGAAATCAGCTTCGGCGGGTCGGACCCGGGGGAACGGGCTCGTCGGCAGCCAGCACCCGAGCGCAGCTGACCTCCCAGCTTGACCAGTTCGAAGCTGCCAAGGCCACGCAAGGAAGTGCAGCGGCGATTCTTCAGACAGCCGCGCCCTCGACAACTCCGACGGCCCCGCACCTACGGCGGACCGTCGAGCTGGCGTTGCTCATCGGTCTGTTGCTCGGCCTCGGAGCCGTCGCGCTCGCAGAGAACGCTGACCGTCGGCTCCGCAGCCCCGACGACCTCGAAGGCATGGCGGATGTCCTGTTGCTCGCCTCGATTCCACCGAGCGCCTTCTCGGGCAAGCTCGACACAGGACAGGCCGACGAAGAGGCCTTCCAGATGCTGCGCACGGCCCTCCTCTACTTCCACGCGAACGATGCCCATCAGAGCGTCGTCATCACGAGCCCAGGCGAGAAGGACGGCAAGACGACGGTCGCGACCAGACTCGCCCTGGCCTCGGCTCGTGCCGGGCTTCGTGTGGCGCTGGTGGATGCCGATTTGCGGCGTGCCCAGGTCGGCGAGCGGATGAAGATTGATGCAACCGACGGCTTGAGCGCGGTGTTGGCAGGAGACCGGTCCATCGACGAGGTAATCGTTCGGTATCCCGTCGACGTTCCAGGAGCAGGTCAGCTGATGGTCGTCCCTGCGGGCTCTCCGCCTCCCAATCCCGCTGCGCTTGTTTCGTCACCGGAGATGTCTCGCGTGCTGCGCCAACTTGAGGCGGAGTCCGACCTCGTGGTTATCGACACCCCCGCGGCGCTGATGGTCTCGGACCCGCTTCCGCTCATCGAGCTCGCCTCGGGCGTCGTCCTGGTCGCCAGGATGAACACTTCTACGCGCGAGAAGGTGAGGCGCCTGCGCAAGATCGTGAGTGCGGCTCACGGCAATCTCCTCGGTGTCGTGGCGACCGGTGTTTCGGCGGGCCCCGGATACGGCTACTACGCATCCAAGTACTACGCGACGGCGCGAAACGGAAAGTCGGTGGCCGCGAACGGTCGGATGTCCGAGACGCAGCCGACCGTGGAGCAAGCGAGCTCGCAAGATCCCACCGGCGGCTAGGTGGACGTCGGGGCACGTCCGACGTGTTGGCGGGTGCGCAAGCAGCCACCGGCACTTGAGTAGACCGTGAGAGTCCTCGTCCTGGCTCCGTATCCCCTCGATCGGGCTCCTTCGCAGCGATTCGGTGGGAGCAGTACATCGAGCCACTTGCGGCTCGTGACATCCACCTAGCGCCGTCGCCGTTTGTGGACGACGCCGGCATGGACCTCATCCATGAACCGGGCGCGTGGAGCGCGAAGCTCTGGCTGCTCATCCGCGGCGCGCGCCGCCGGCTTCGAGACGTTCTCACCGCGCCGTAATTACGACCTTGTGCTCGTTCATCGGGAATCGTTCCCTGTGGGCCCGGGATGGGTCGAGTGGCTGCTCCGGCGCATGGGCGTGCCTTACGTTTTTGATTTCGACGATGCCGTCTATCTGCCGGCCGCGAGCGATGCGAACCAGCGGTTCGCTCGGCTGAAGGGGGCGGCCAAGACGAAGCGGGTCGTGCGCGGGGCAAGCCACGTCCTGGCCGGCAACCCGCACCTGGCGGGCTGGGCCCGAGAACTACGCGCGGCGGGTCACCGTGGTCCCGACCACCATCGACACAGAGCTGCTACCGGGTGCGAGACCGGGCAGCGTCGGAGCCGATCTGCGTGGGCTGGAGCGGAAGCCCGACGACGATCGTCCACCTCAGGCTGCTCGAGCCGGTGCTGCGCACGCTGCAGCACGAGCGGGGCATCCGGATCCGGGTAATCGGCGACGCCTCCTACCGGGTCGACGGCGCGGCGGTGGAGAGCCTCGACTGGCGCGCGGCCAGCGAGGTGGCCGATTTGAGCAGGATTGACATCGGCGTGATGCCCATGCCCGATGACGAATGGTCGCGCGGAAAGTGCGGGCTGAAGGCGCTCCAGTACATGGCCCTCGGCATCCCCACGGTGCTGTCGCCTGTCGGCGTCAATCGCGAGATTGCGGCCGACGGCGCCGCGATCCTCGCCTCGACCGAAGACGAGTGGCTCGCCGCGCTGCGCGCGCTGATTGACGACGAGGCGCTGCGAAAGCGCGTCGGGGATGCCGGACGGGCTCGCGTGCAGCAGCGCTATTCGGTCGCGGCCGTCGCGCCGCAGTGGGAGCGCGTTTTGCGCGAGGCAGCGGGAGTCGACGAGGCCGCGGTGGCGCCTGCTGAGCCGAGGATCACGCAAGGGGTCTTGCCGTGACGCGCGTCCTGATCACTGGGGCGGCCGGCTTCATCGGCTCCCATGTGGCCGACCAATGCCTGCGGCTGGGGATGGAGGTGGTGGCCACCGACTCGCTCTCGGGTGGATTCCGCGACAACGTCCCGGCTGATGCGACTTGGATCGAGGGCGACGTCAGCGATCCCGACTTCGTGGAGTCGCTGTGGGAGTCGCTGGGGTATGACTTCGTCTACCACACCGCCGCGTACGCGGCCGAGGGACTCTCGCACTTCATCCGCGCCTACAACTACCGCACGAACCTTCAGGCGAGCGTGTTGCTGATCAACCAGTCGGTTCTGCACAAGGTCAAGCGCTTTGTCTTTACCTCTTCGATCGCGGTGTACGGAGCCGAGCAGACACCGATGACCGAGGAGATGGCAGCCGCGCCCGGAGGATCCGTATGGCATCTCCAAGTACGCGGTCGAGCTGGACCTGGCCGCGGCGCAAGACATCTTCGGCCTCGACTACACGATCTTCCGCCCGCACAACGTCTACGGCGAGCGCCAGAACATCTCCGACCCCTACCGGAACGTGATCGGAATCTTCATGAGCGCGGTCATCCGTGGCGAGCCGATGCCGGTCTTTGGCGACGGGCGCCAGACCCGCGCGTTCTCGCACATCGACGACGTCGCGCCGCTGATCGCCAGGGCGCCGCTCGTGGAGGGGTCGCGCAACGAGGTCATCAACGTTGGCGCCGACCAGCCCTACGCGATCCTCGAGTTGGCGGACGCCGTGGCGCGCGCTTTCGGGGTGCAGCGTGAGGTGGTCCATCTGCCGGCGCGTCACGAAGTGGTGCACGCGTTCTGCGCGCACGAGAAGGCCAGGCAGATCTTCGGGGTCGGCCCAACGATTGGTCTCGACGAGGGCATCGCGCGGATGGCCCGCTGGGTCAAGGACGTGGGTGTGCGCCCGCCGACGCCGTTTCCTGGGGAGATCGAGGTTCCCGATCGGGATGCCGCCAAGCTGGGCAGCGATGACAACGGCGCACGTGAGTCCGAGTAAGGGCCGCTGTGCCTAGGGCACTGATCGTGGGGGCCGGGTTGACCGGCTGCACCATCGCGTATCGACTTGCGGCCGAGGGCTATGACTGCCTGCTGCTGGAGCGCGGCGCCGTCCCGGGAGGCTTGATCCGCTCGGAGCACATGGCGGGCGTCCTCTACGAGCCGCACGGCTCGCACATCTTCCACACCGAGGACGAGGAGGTATGGGGCCTCGCTAGCCGCATGACCCCCTTCCGCCCGTACCGTCACCGGGTTGACATCGTGATCGAGGGCAAAGTCCTGAACTGGCCGATCCGGCTTGCAGACATCCGGAAGCAGTCCCGGAGCGAGGAGATCCTGGCCGAACTCGAGGCGCGGCGCGGCGTCGAGAGCCAGCAGCGCGCGGCCGCGGCGAACTTCGAGGAATGGTGTCTCGAGCTGATGGGCCCGATCCTGTATCACCGCTACATCCGCCCCTACACCGAGAAGCAGTGGGGGCGGCCGGCGCACGAGCTCTCGGCGCAGTGGGCGCCGCGCCGGGTTCAGGTCCGCTGGGACGACGACCCCTACCTGTTCAAGGACCCTTACCAGGGCTGGCCTGCGGGGCCCAACGGGTACACGGACCTGATCGATGGCCTGCTCGGTGCCTCGGAGCGAATCCAGGTGCGGCCGAAGACCGAGGTGACCGTGGAGAACCTCGAGTCGTGGGCCGACGAGTGGCTCGCCGACACGATCGTGCTGACCTGCCCGCTGGACGTCTTCTGCGGCTCTCGGTTCGGCGAGCTCGAGTGGCGCGGGATCGTCGTCCGCAGCGTTCACATTCCCCACATCGAGTACGCCCAGGGGGCCATGGTCGTCAACTACCCCGGGTTCGAGTACCCCTTCATCCGCATCCACGAGACCAAGCACGCCTCCGGTCAGCAGTGTGCGGGGACGGTGCTCGGGTTCGAATTCACTAACGCGCCGACGCGCTATTACCCGGTCGAGACCGAGCGCAACCGGGCTCTGAACACCCGCTATCAGAACTGGCTGCGAGAGCAGTTTGGGCGCGAGCGGGTCCGCTTCGCCGGCCGGCTGGCCAATTACCTCTACATCGACATGGACGACTGCATGCGCCAGGCACTCGACCTTGCGGCCGAGATGCTTGAGAGCAGAGTGGGCTGATCAGCGACCTGCTTGCAGGCCCCGTCCAATGGCGTTTGCGAGCCGTTGCTTGCGCTCCTGCGCAGCCTCGAAGTAGCGATAGCCGGTAAACGTGGCGGCCCAAAGGGCCCACGTCCGGGACTGGGCGAGCATCCCGGGCCAGATCCGGACTGCATTCTTGATTCCCGCGCGCGCCGCGGCCATCTCGCCCTCGCACACATCGCCTCGGCGAAGCACCAAGTGCGATGGGCAACGCCTCGTACGGCTGCGGGCTTGAGTCCGTTTAGTTCCGGTCTGGTCGCCTGAATCAGCGCGAATAGGTCGTCGATCGCCCAGCGCTCGTCGCGCGCGTTCCGACCGCTCGCCATCACCGCCGCCGTGCCGCTCTGAGTGTGGTCCCGGTAGATGGCCAGCGGCTCTGACAGATATGCGACGGCATGCCACATGGCGATCCGGGTCCACATGTGCCAGTCAACGCCCCAGACGATCTTGTCGGTGAAGCGCCCCACCGTTTCGTATGCCTCCCGCCGTACCAGCACTCCGGCGGGGCAGATCACGCAGCCGTCGAACAGAAGACGGCGGAGCGTCTCATCGCCGCGGTCGACCGTGTCCGCTTCGAATAGTCGCTGGGTCACGAGTTGGTGATCCAGCTCGTCGACGTGCTGCACCGCGCAATGGACCAGTGCGACGTCCTCGTGGACATCGAGCACGCCCACTGCGCGCTCAAGATAGCCGGGCAAAAGCCCGTCGTCGGCGTGCAGGAGAATGACGTACTCGCCTGTGGCCAGATTCAGGCAGCGGTTCCAGTTGACTGACTGCCCTAGCGGCCGATCCGACCTGGTCGCACGGAAGCGCGGATCGTCGTACTCACGGCAGATCGACGGAGTCTCATCCTCCGACGCATCGTCCGACACGACTACCTCGAAGTCCGTGTACGTCTGCGCGAGGACGCTGTCGATAGCGCCAGGGAGGAATGGGGCCGCGTTTGCGACGGGAGGCATACGCTTACTCTGGGCGCTGAACGGTCTGGTCTCACTTGATAGTGCCTATACGATCCACCGCGGGATCACTCCTGCCAGGGACCAGCCGCAGGCGCCCGATCGCAAGCGTCCGTCCCCATCCGGGTCGTAGCAAGGCAGGCCGTAGACGCGCCGCCCCCGTGCTTGGGGGGTCAATCATGGAGCCCCCGCTCGTCGGTAGGTGGCCGACGACAGGCGGATGGTGCCCCTTTTGAATGAAGGCTATGCCGGGGTACACGTGCACCGCCAAAACGGGACGAGGCCCGACATGCACGTCGTCGAGGAGCGCTTTGGTGAGGGAGACACCCGTACCAGCTGCACCCGGCGGGCCGCCGCCGAAATCTGGACTGTATGCGGTTTCGAAGTCCTCAATTACGTACCAGCCACCGGACCGTAGCGTCGGGAACAGAATGTCGAACGAGGTAATGATGTGAGCACCAACATGGCTTCCATCATCGATTATCAAATCAAAAGGCGGGCACACGGCGATCGCGTTACGTAGGGCGCTGGGATCGGATTGGTCGACCTTGAGCGCGACTATGCCTGGTACGCCGCTGAGCCTCTTGTCATATTTGTCGAACCCGTAGATCGTGGCTCGGGGGAAATAATTTCTCCACATGTAAAGGGAGTTGCCGCCGAGCCGAGGATTCTCCTCACCGCCAATCCCTATCTCTAGGACAGATCGGGTCGACCTCCTCGAGCTACGGAGATGCTGTTCGTACAACGGGGTGTAGTTGTGGTGGCCAGGCGCTTTGTCTGTCGCCCAGAGGACAGCGAGCGCGTTCAGTCGTGGCGCGATGAGACGTCCGGCGACGTGGTATTTAGTCCCGTTGACCACGGCACGGGGCACGTGCCGAGCAATGGGTAGAGAGGACGCCTCATGCGCGTCAGCAGTGGGTGCGTCGATGTGTAGGCGCGGGGCATCGGACGCGTTCTGGATTCGCGCCTCGCAGGCGCGTCTCGTACAGAGTCTCGTGGCGTGTGACCCAGCGCTCGGGAGTAAAGCGCAGCGCGCGTCGGCGAGCCTCCGCGCCTAGTTCCGGCCACCGATCGCGACAGGCCAGCGCTCGAGTGATCGCCGCGCAAATGGAGCTAGGGTCTGTAGCCGAAATCGTGACCCCACTGACACCATCCTCGATCACCTCGCGGGCGATCCCGACAGGCATCGCGACTACCGGGCGCGCCATAGCCATCGCCTCGACGACCACGAAGCCAAATGACTCCGCCAGCGCCGGATGTACGAACATGTCGCAGGCCGCGAGTACATCTGGGACGTCCTGACGAGGGGCGAGTACGGTTACCCGACCTTGCAGGCCGAGGCGGCTCACCAGTCCCGCGAACCCGGAGGAGTCACCGATCCCGAGCACGACGAGATGGACGTCCGCGCGGTCGGCTGCGATCCTCGCAAATGCGTGAGCCAGCGCGTCGAGGTTCTTGATCCAGAAGTGCTTCGAGATTGTGCCAAGAATCACTTTGCCGTCCAGACCAAGCTCGGCGCGTACAGCCTGCGGGTCGGCGCGTGCCGGATCGAATCTCGTCAGATCTAGGCCATGTTCGATCACCTCTACTTTGTGCGGATCGCATCCGTAGAGGTTCACGAACGTCTCGCCCATCTCCGGTGAAGGGGCCACAACGACGTCGGCGAGCCGGCGTGCCATGAACCGATCGACTTCCAGAAGCGTGCGCCGGTGGTGGAGGGGAACCTCGTGCGAATGGTGGCCCGTGAATATGCCGAGCGGAGTACGCGCGATCCGGGCCGCTAGCAGTCCCACGAACGATGCCTCGAAGAGATGGGCATGCAACACATCGATTCGGTTGTGCCTAAGCCAGCGCGCGAGCTGGCCGATGGCGCGCGGATACTGAGCTCGCCGGTCGATCCCAAGCGCAAAGGTCGAGCTGCCAAGTTCCTGCAGGCCCGCTTGCAGTCCACCCGCACCGTCGAGCGAGGCAACCGTCAGCTCGAATTTGGCGTGGTCGGTATAGCGCGCGATCAGCCGGAAATATTCCGTCGCGTGTGAGCTGGAAATGAAATGAAGTACGCGGATGCGCCTCACGCCCCGGTCCAGATTATCGTGATGGGAGTCACCGTTCGGTCATCGCACGATGCAGCAATCCCAGCCTCTCGTCTCAGTCGCCGTGCCCCCATTCAGCGGGGTGCGCACGATCGAAACCACCCTTCGATGCGTACGTTCCCCGACGCCGTTCCGGGTGAGGTGTCTCGCGCCCGAGGCGCTGATCGCAGGGCCGGGATTGACCGGCTCTCTCGCCGCTTTCGACACGGATACAGGAATCCGCGAGGCTCCTGAAGTCGGCCTTCGTAAATGACTCTGGAGCTCTCGATCATCATCGTCTTGCACCACTCAAGCGGAACGCTCGCGCCGTGCCTTCGGTCTATCCGGTCCGATGTCGAAGGCGGATTCGCGGAGTTAATCGTGGTAGACAACGCCTCACCCGATGACAGCGCTGAGATCCTGCGGCGTGAGCTGCCCCAAGCGACGTTGGTTGAGTTGCCTGAGAATCGGGGCTTTGCCGCGGGTGTCAACGCCGGCCTTCCACGGGCGGGCGGGCGCTACTGGATCCTGCTCAATCCCGACGTGGTGGTTCCACCAGACGGTATCCGAAGGCTTGCTGAGTTCATGGATCTGCATCCCCAGATCGGGCTCGCCAGCCCCGAGCTGCGCAGCGCCAGCGGCGATTGGGAAGCACCGGGACGCGCGCTGCCATCGATCGTGCGGACCGCACTGGAGATGAGTCGGCTGCACCGCCTCCTGCCCGGATCCCTGAGAGGCCGAATCCTGCGAGGTGTGTACTGGACTACTGGCGAGCAGCTTAGTGTGGGTTGGGTCCCGGCGACGGCGCTGATCGTACGGCCCGCGGCTGTTCGCGAGGTGGGCCCAATGCGCGAGGACCTATTCATGTATGGAGAGGACCTCGAGTGGTGCTGGCGGATGCGGAAGGGTGGATGGAAAATCGGCGTCTGTGATTCGACCCCATTCGTCCACGCCACGAGTTCGAGTGTTCTGAGGACGATGGGCGACGCCGAACGCCGGCGTCGCATCTCTGTTGGCACTCACTATGCATGCTGGATCATGTATGGCGACACCCATGCTCGTGCGCTCGCCGCAGCGACCGCGTGCGCATTCTCACTGGAAGCGCTGGCGCCCGGGCGGGACCCGACCTACCGGCGGGAGGCTCGACGTGCGGCACGTCTGTGGTCGGGACTCGTGCGGTCCCGGCCGACACGCGTTTGAGGATTGCTTGGTCCCCTACTGCCATGAAGCCTTCTGAGCCTCTCGTCTCCGTGGTCGTGCCCGCATACAACGCGGCACGCACGATCGAAACCACCCTTCGCACCGTGCTCGCGCAGACGATGGACGACTTCGAGGTCATCGTCGTCAACGACGGTTCGACGGACACGACGGCTGATGTCGCCGGGTCCCTAGACGATGGGCGAGTGCGTGTCCTGAGCCAACCAAAGGCCGGCCATGCTGCCGCTCGCAATACAGGCATCGCCAGCGGCTCACGGCAAATACGTGGCCATTTATCGACGCCGACGACCTCTGGCTACCGGACAAACTTGAGCGACAGCAGGCAGTGCTGAATGCGAGCCCCGAGATTCGTGCGCTGCATTGCAGCGCCGTGTTCGTCGACGATTCGCTGCAGCCATTGTTCGTCGCACCAAGCCCCGATGGCAAGAACGACCTGCTCGACGTTCTCTGCTTCCGAGGCCTGGCGGCTTGATGTCCACGCTGATCATCGACCGTGAGCTGCTCGAGGAAATAGGCGGGTTCGATCCGTCGCTCATCATCCTGCAGGACTGGGATCTCGCGCATCCGCCTCGCTCGCTTGGGAGAGCTCTACTCGATCTCCGAGCCGCTCGGCGCTGTACCGCATGCACGCGGGCAACCAGAGCAAACAGGTAGACCTGCACATCGAGCCCGGGGAGCGGATCCTCGCGCGCCTGTTCAATGACCCGACGCTGCCGCCAGAGATCGCGGCGCGCCGCTCCTATGTATACGCCCACTTCTACGCGATGCTCTCCGGCGGGGCTTTCCAGATCGGGCGCCCTCGGTATGCCGCCTACTGGGCGCGCCGGGCGCTCGCCTCCGATCCACGTGTGCTCGCCTATCTCGCCGCGCTGCCCGTGCGTCGGGTCAGGAAGCGTCTCTCGCGACGCCGCGCCGCACGGAGTCATCGCCCCCGGTCTTGCAGTCGTTTGATGGGCCGACGGCCATGACGCCTCGGACGTCATCTTCAGACCGCGCCTGACGCCGCGAAACACGTACAGGCCGCCGATTGCGTTGTAGAGCCACTCGAGGATTGGCCCGCCCCGCGGCATCAGCCTCTCTGCGAGCCCGACGACGCGATGGCCGAGTGCGAGCGGAAGCCTCTGGCTCAGCGAGCGAGCGCGTGACCTTGCGGGCAATGACCCGCGGCGAGTCGCCACGCCGGACCGGGCCATTCAGGTCGAGCATCGCTGGCCGCGGCGCATCGGGGTTCTTCTTGGCGAAGTAGACCGTCCCGACCGCGGCACGTTCGAGGCGGTGGCAGAGAGCCGTGAGGTCGCGGTGCTGGTCGTTGTGGAGCAGGCGGATTTCGTAGTCGTAGATGAGCGTGTAGCCGGCACGTCTGGCACGCCACGTGAGGTCCTGGTCCTCCGCGCCGACTGGGAACTGCTCGTCAAAGCCGCCGATTGCGACGAAGGCTTCCCGACGAATGCTGAGATTGGCTGCGGCGAGCGTGAGCGGGTATACCCGCCCGCGATGGTGATCGCCACTGACCCCGTGGGGCTTGTTGTATCGGTCCTCGTAGCGCCAGGCGAAACCTGCCGAGTGGAGTCGCCTCCAACTCCTTCCGCACCGCCGGGTCGAACTCTCGATGTGACCCGACACCAAGCAGCGTTCGTTTTCCCGGTGCGCAGCCTCGTGCTGTCTCAGGTTCGCCTCGTCGACGACGGTGTCGTCGTCTACGAACAGCAGGAAGTCGCCGGTTGCCAGCGCGGCACCCCGGTTGCGCGCAGCTGAGACGCCGAGATCGGGATATCGCTCATACCGGACCCCGCGCGACCTTGCGACCTCCTCGGCGCCAAGTTCCTGCCTTCCCGTGTCGATGACGACTATGTCGTAGCAGCCCCGAGGGAAACTCCATAGCGAGCAACGCGTCGAGCGTCCGGGCCAACGCGTCTGGCCGGTTGTAGGTGGGTACGATCACGGTCGTCGAAAGCATGGGGCCTGTGCTACGTCGCGTAATCCAGTGGCTGAAGCGCCTCCGCGCACTCCCAGCCGTCAACGCGCCGCTCACCTACGGCGTGCGCGGCATTCTGCGCTTGCTGGGTACGCGCAGCGAGTTTGCGGTCAAGCATCTTCCACACGTCGGTAAAACCAGGATGGAGCTGCCGAACGGCCGCCGCGCATGGCTGTGGTCCCGAGGCGACGATTGGGTGTCCAATCAGGTGTTCTGGCGGGGCTGGGACGGCTACGAGACGGAGGTCTGCGCAAATATTCTGGAAGCTCGCGGCAGAGGCCACGATCACGCTCGATGTCGGTGCTCACGTCGGGTACTACACGCTTGCTCGCTGCGATGGCCAATCCTGGGGGGACCGTGTATTCCCTCGAGCCGCTTCCTGCGGTATTCGAACGGCTCCTGCGTAACGTTCGGCTCAATCGGACTTCAGAATGTCGTGGCGGTACAGCGGGCGGCTGCGGCGGTCGATGGCGAAGCTGACCTCTTCCACGTTCCCGGCATCATTCCGTGCAGTTCGAGCCTCTCGGAAGACTTCATGCGCGGGACTCCCGGCGTCGAGAGGGTCCGCGTTGGCGTGACACGGATCGACACGCCTTGCAACGGAATACGACTTGCACACCGTCGATCTCGTCAAGCTCGATACCGAAACGACAGAGCCCGAAGTGATCGCCGGAATGGTCAATGTCCTGCGCCAATGGAAGCCGGACATTATCTGCGAGGTGTTGCGGGACGCAGATAGCCAAGCGCTGGCCAGCATGCTCGAACCGCTTGGTTATTCGTTCTACCACCTGACGGACAGTGGTCCCGAGCGGCGTGACCAATTGGTCTGGCATCCCCGGTGGCTGAATTACCTCTTCACGGCAAATGAGGCAGCCTGGGCCAAGCGCGCTATCGTGACGAGCTCCGGCACCTGACCCATCGGCACGATCGCCAGCTCTCCCCGCTCGCGCAGCTCGGAAGCGTGCGCGAGCACCGCGCGTAGGCCGGCCACCATCTCCGGCAGCCGATCGGCGAGGTTGGTGGGGTGGAGCCAGAGGTGGAACAGCTTCCGCTCGCGGGCAGCGGCGTCCACCCCCTTGAGTGCCCTGCGCACCCGAGTCCGAACCGGAATCAGCCTCCTGATGCCGTGCGCCGGCAGGTAGATCATCGAGCCGGGCACGTTCCACAGCTCTCCCACCCGGTAGGGCAGCACCAGTGGAGGGCGTCGCGCGAGGATCACGTCCATCAGATGAGCGGCGCGCCTGCAGGGCGGGCGGAGTCCGCGGCCGCTCGTACCAGTTGGGCTCCGGCCCGCGAAAGCAGACGAAACCATGGTCGCGTAGCACGTCGAGGTGGCCGACCCGGTTGCGCGGAAAGGCGAACGAGCGCAGCTCGACCCCGCCGGCGGAAGCAATGCGGGTGCAGGCGGCCAGCTCCGAATCGGCCGTCTCCCGGCTGCAGCCTGGGTCGCCAAAGATCGGGTGCGAGAAGGAGTGACAGCCGATCTCCTGGGGCACGGGGCAGGCCCGGATGCGCTGCACGAGGCTCGCACCGTAGAAGTTGGGATCGCTGTGCTCGTCTCCACACGGGTCGTCGGCGAACCAGTCGTCGGGGTGCCAGGGATGGTCCGGGCGAACGATCTCGGGGTGTTTCACGCCGTGCTCCGGTGAGCACGAAGCGAGCATGATGTGGCCGAGTACGCACCAGGTCGCCGGAATCTCGAGGTCTTCGAGCATCGTGAGGAGGCTGTCGATGACCTCAGCTCGCTCGGTCGCGCAGGCCCGCGCGAACCCCTCGGGCCCCGCTTTGTCGAGCGTTCCCCAGATCAGCTCGAAGTCGAGGCTCAGCGTGAAGACGCCTCGGTCCAGACGCCCGTCACCTGCTCCCGCCCGCAGAGTGCTCTGTCACCGATTCCGGACGGCCGTGACGAGGAACATGTTCGAGAGCTCGCGCAGCACCGGGAGGTCTGCGAGCTTGGCGTCCACGCGCTCCCAGCGGCGCAAGAAGGCCGGCAGCGCCGCGGGCAACAGTCTCTCGACCCAGTTGATCGGGCCGAGGTACACGCCGTGGATGCGAATCTCGTCAAAGCCGGCGCGGGCGAACTGCGCGCGCAACGCTGCTGAGGTCGTGAAGAACTGCCTGAGGTTGGTCAGACGCGCGAAAGGCACCACCGGCGCGAGGCGGTTGACGAGCGCGTAGCCGTTGAGGTTGAACAGCGGCGTGGCAGTCGCCACACACCGGCCGCCGGGCCCCAGAACGCGCGCCATCTCAGAGATGCAGCGTTGTGGGTCGTCTAGGTAGCGGAGCACCTCGATGCAGACGACGAGATCGAACGCCGCCGTCGTCAAATGGCAGCGAGCTCACGTCCGCGCGGCGCAGGTCTGCTCCCGGGTTCGCCGCCCGCGCACGCTCGAGCATCTCGGTCGAGCCGTCGACGCCCGCACCGTCGTAGCCGCGGGCCCGCAGCTCTGCCAGGTGGTGACCCGTGCCGACTCCAACGTCGAGCAGGCGAAGCCCCTGCCCATGGGGCGAGATGTAGCGGGCGAGCAGCGCGTCGAGCCGCATGCGGCTGTAGGCGAAGCAGCTCTCGTACGGATCATGGGCGAGGCGTTCGTAGCGCGCGTCAAACTCCGCGGCCTGGCGCGAGTGCACTTCGATCGCCCGCTCACTCTGGCTTGCGGCCATCGCCGCAGCAGTGTAGGCAGACCGTCCCACCGGCGCCCCGCAAGCTCCTACCATGGGTCCCGATGTAGCGGGATCCGCTCGACAGAGGTCGACGTGACGGGCTCCCAGCTGCGGACGGAGCGAGCCGCATGCCCGCGAGTCTACGGTGAAATGGGTACCCTTAGCTGACTTGGGGGGTCTTACAACGTGCACGACGTGAGTTCTGTTTCGGGAGGCGAAGCGATCTCGGCTGCCGTAGCGCGGCCAGCCGCCAGCCCGCCGAAGGCCGACATCACGGTTCGTGCGCCCGCGAAGTCGCGGCTACCCCTCCGGCAGACGCTGACCTACGGGCCGCTGATCCGAGCGCTGGCCAAGCGAGACCTCAAGGCGCGCTACAAGCAGTCCGTGCTGGGCCCGGCATGGGTCATCTTCCAGCCCCTCGCACTCTTGGCCGCGTTCTCGGTCGGCTTCCGCAGCGTCGCCCACGTGCATACCCCCGGAAACGTCCCGTATGCCCTGTTTGCGCTGACCGGCTTGATCGTCTGGACGTTATTTCCAGGCGGTCATCATGGTGGCCGCCGGCTCGATCGTCATCAACTACGAGCTCGTGCGCTGGACGGCGTGCCCACGGCTTACGCTCCCGGTCGCGACGCTCGTCGCGAACCTGCCCTCGTTCGGGGTTCCGTTTCTCGCCGCGCTGATCGCGGCGGGCGCGAGCGGCTATCTGTGGCTCGGCACGCTGGTGGTGCCGGCGCTGTTCTTGTGGCTGGTCGTCCTGGTCGGGGCGTTCGGCTTGTTCCTATCAGCGCTCACCGTCCGCGCCCGCGACATGCTCAGCGTATTGCCTTTCCTGCTGCAGGTGACCATATTCCTCTGCCCGATCGCCTACAACACTGGGCAACTATCGCCGGTGTTGCGCACCCTCATCGAGATCAACCCGCTCACGGGTCTCATCGACGTCTGGCGCTGGGCGCTCCTCGGCGTTGCGCCCAGCATGACCGCGGTGGTGATCTCCCTGGGCTTGACGGTGGCGGGCGCACTCGCCGCTGGCGCATGTTTGCCCGGTTCGAGGTGCGGATGGCCGATGAGATCTAACGGCTCTGGCGGCGACGCATCGGTGGTTGCCACCGAGCTAAGGAAGACCTATCGCCTGGGCGAGCTGCTGCGCATCGAGGCCACCCTGCGAGCGCTGCTGCGACGCGGTGGCGCGCGGCAGGCGTTCGATGCGCTGCAGGGCGTTAGCTTCGAGACTCATCCGGGAGAGTGCTTCGGGATCGTCGGGAGCAACGGATCGGGCAAGTCCACCGTGCTCCAGATCCTCGCCGGGATCACGCTGCCCTCCTCGGGCTCGATGACCGTGCGGGGGACCGTGCTTCCGCTGCTGGCCGTTGGTGCAGGATTCCATCGAGAGTTGACCGGGCGGGAGAACAGCTTTCTGTTCGGGACGATCCTCGGCCTGAACCGCCGCGTCATCAATAGCAAGCTCGACGCGATCGCCGCCTTTGCGGAACTCGAGCGCCACTTCGATACGCCGCTCAAGCGCTACTCGCACGGGATGCAGTCGCGCCTGTGCTTCGCCATCGCGATGCTGTTCCCGGCCGCGATCTACTGCTTCGACGAGGTGCTCGCGGTGGTCGACGGCGAATTCAAGGAGCGGTGCCTCAACGAGGTTCGTACGCTCGTCGGCGGTGGCGCGACGGTGTTCTTTATCAGCCACGATCTGGACCAGGTCGCGGCGCTGTGCGACCGCGTGATGTGGCTCGATGGAGGAAAGGTCCGTGAAATCGGCGCCACGGGCGAGGTAGTCGGGCGGTACGCGCGCCACCTGAGCACACAGCCTCAGAAATGACGACCGTCAGCGCCGTGATCCCTGTCTACAACGGGGCACGCTACGTTGGCCAGGCGATCAGCAGTGTGCTGGCGCAGACCCGGCCGCCAGTTGAGTGTCTGGTCATAGACGATGGGTCGACCGATGCCACCGCAGAGGTCGTCGGCGGTTTCAGTGACGAGGTCACCTACGTCCGCGTCGATCGCGGTGGCGTGTCGAGAGCACGCAACCACGGGGTCCAACACGCGCGCGGCGAGCTGGTCGCGTTCCTCGACCACGATGATGTGTGGCTGCCAACGAAGCTTGAGCGCCAAGTCGAGGCCCTACGCGCCAGGCCCGACGCGAGCATGGCGCTGGGCGCGATGGAGGTTTTCGACGAGCGCAAGACGACCCTGGCTGTCCAGCGGCTCAGCGAATCGCCGCCCGAGATCGCGGTGACAAGAATGGTTATGTTCGACGGGCTAGCGATCCCCGGGGTGAACTCCAACGCGCTCGTGCGTCGCGATTGGTTGATGGCGGACGGGGGATACGACCCTTCGCTTAGCACCTGCGCCGATTGGGACCTTCTGTACCGCTCACTGCTCCATGGCGGCGTCGCATACGTCGATGAGCCGCTCGTCCGGTACCGAGTACATGACTCAAACATGAGTCACGACATCGCCTCGATCGAGCGCGACATGGTCTACGCGTTCGCCAAGGTGTTCGCCGACCCGCGATTGCCTGCAGCGGTCCATTCCCAGCGACGCCGCGCTTACGGCCGTATGTACCGGATGCTTGCTGGCTCGTATCGCGATGTCGGCGAGCGCAAGGCGATGCTCCGGTCAGTAGGCAGAGCCCTTGCTACGACCCTAAGTTGGCTTTCGCACCACCGAAGAGGCTGCGTCGGAGCGCGTGAGGTGCAACAGGTCCCTTGCTCGAAACTGGAAGACGAAACTGAGCTGACTGGCCGACAGGGATCCTTCGCCTACAGGTTTGAGCCGGTGCACGCGTGTGTCATGTGTCGCGGGCGCCGATTCCGGGTTCTCGGCCGGCGGCTGAATGCGCACCAAGGAATGAGACCGCGCCACGGCGCTGCAATCGCGACGACAATCAACCGCTGTCGTGACTGCGGGCTGATCTTTTCGAACCCCCGGCCAGTGCCAGCGAGCGTCGGCCACCACTATGACCCGGTCGCCGGAGGATTACTGGGCACCTCACTATTTCCGTGGCAGCGAGGAACAGTTCCGTGGAGAAGCCCGCTGGTTTCGCTCTTTTTGGAGAGGCCGTGGCAAGCCGCGGGCGCTGGATGTAGGCGCTGGCATCGGCAAGACGATGGACACGCTTGAGCGCGAAGGCTTTGACACCTACGGCCTCGAGCCGTCATCACCCTTTCGCGAACGCGCCATCGCGAAGGCATCCGGCCAGAGCGCTTGAAGCTCTCAAGCATCGAGCAAGCAGATTACGAGCACGACGCGTTTGACCTGGTGATTTTCGCCGCGGTGCTGGAGCACCTCCACGATCCGGCCGCAGCAATCGAGCGTGTTCTCCGCTGGGTCGCCCCTGGTGGGCTTATCAGCATTGAGGTTCCCTCTGCCCGATGGCTGCTGGCCAGGCTCCTAAACGCCGCCTACCGAGCGCAGGGGCTCGACTACGTAACAAACCTCAGTCCGATGCATCCGCCCTACCACCTGTATGAGTTCACGCCCGGATCGTTCGAGCGACATGCCCAACGAGCAGGTTACAGGGTCGTGGCTCAGCAGTGGTTCGTCTGCCAGTCCTTCCTACCGTCGCCGCTCGACACCGTGGCGGAGCGTGTCATGCAAAGGACTCGAACCGGCATGCAGCTCCAGGTTTGGCTGACGAGAGCCGGATTGGGCACGTGTCTCTGACGATGCGCGGGATACCAGCTACGCACCGCTGATGTGCGGCATCTCCGGATCGGTACAGGCGCGGGCCGAACGAGGCGGCCGATGGCATGCGCGCCGTCGCCGGGCAGCTCGCCTGCCAGCACCATCGCGGCCCCGACGCCGAGGGCTACTTCGACGGCGGATTGGGCGTGATCGCGCAGAACCGCCTCTCGATCGTCGACCTCGTCCACGGTGATCCGCCCATCACGAACGAGGACGGAACGGTCGGCGCGGTACTCAACGGCGAGATCTACAACTTCAAGTCATTGCGTGAGGAGCTGCGTGGCGCCGGGCATGAGCCGCGCACGCGACGGCGACACGGAGGTCCTCGCCCATCTAGCCGAGACACACGACGCCGTCACGCTTGCGCGCAAGCTCGACGGCATGTTCGCGTTCGCGATCTGGGACCGCCGGCGCCAGCGCCTGGTCCTGGGGCGCGATCGGCTGGGCAAGAAGCCGCTCTACTACTGGCGCTCCGCGCGGGCCTTCGTCTTCGCCAGCGAGATCAAGGGCGTGCTCGCTCATCCCGACGTCGCGTGCGAGCTCGACGATCGCGCCATTCCCATGCTATCTGACATTCGGCTACGTGCCGACTCCGGATACCTTCTTCGCCGGCATCAAGAGCCTCCCGCCGGGGCACGTGCTGACGCTTGAGCCCGGCAGGAGCCGAAGATCGAGCGCTATTGGAGTCTTGAGGTTCCCGGAGTCGACGGCGACGCGCGAAGGCTTGACATCGGGCTCGACGAGGCCGCGGCGGAGGTGCGCCGGCTCCTCGAAGCGGCTATCCGCCGTCGCCTGGTAGCAGATGTGCCGCTAGGGGCGTTCCTCTCAGGCGGGATCGACTCGAGCTCGATCATCGCCCTGATGGCGGGGGTGATGGGTGAGCCGGTGAAGACCTTCACGATTGGGTTCGACGATCGCGAGGGGTTTGACGAGCGGCCCTTTGCACGGGCGGTCGCGCGCGCGCTTTGGGACCGACCATCACGAGGAGGTTGTCCAGCCCGAGGCGCGTCGAACTAGTCGAGCGGCTCGTGTGGCACCACGACCAGCCGTTCGGCGATTCGAGCGCGATTCCCACGTACCTGCTCAGCGAGGTCACCCGTAAGCACGTGACCGTTGCGCTGGCGGGCGATGGTGGGGATGAGCTTTTCGCCGGCTACGAGAGATTCGCCGTCGGACTCGCGGTAGACCCCGTGCTTGCATCCCCTCCGGCGTGCGAGCAGCCGGCCGGCGCATGATCGAGGCGCTGCCGGCGGCGGCTCTTCGCGGCCGCGTCGGGAAGCGCTCAGAGGTTTGCGCGGGGTGTCGAGGAAGGAATGCCGTGGGCCTACCTTGGCTGGGTCAGCTGCGTCCCAGAGCGCTGGCGTCGACGGCTGCTCGATCGCTCCGACGACCGGTCCCGCGCTGAGTACGGCCGCGCGTGGCGTGCGACCGAAGGCGCCGAAACGCTCGACCGCCTGCTGGCGCTCAACCTCGAGACCTACCTACTCGACGATTTGCTCGTGAAAGTCGACCGCACGAGCATGGCGCACGGTCTCGAGGTCCGATCCCCGTTTCTCGACACCGAGCTCGTCGAGTTCGCGAGCCGCCTCGCGCCATCGCTAAAGGTGCACGGGTTCTCCCTCAAGCGGGTGCTGAAGCGAGCGGTCTCCGATCTGCTGCCCAGAGAGATTCTCCGACGGCGCAAGCGCGGCTTCGGCGTCCCGCTCGACCGCTGGTTCCGCGAGGACCTTGAGGGCTACGCGGGGGACATGTTGGGCAAGAGTGCGCGTGTCCGCGCCCGTCTCGATGGCGGCGCGATAGACGAGATGCTCACCGAGCACCAGGCCGGGTCGGCCGACCATGGGGATCCGCTGTGGACGCTGCTGACGCTTGAGCTGTTCTTACGAAACCACGGCTGGTAGCAGCGCGTCGGAGGCTCCCGACGCTTGACCCGCGCTTGAGCTTGAAGGCTACGCCAGCGCCCGCTCTGGCCGCACATCAGCCTCCGCCTGCGCGCCGGCCTGCTGAGCAGTAGGCGGAGCCGTCGCATCCGCCGCCGCATCAAGCTCAGATTCCGGCGTCAAGCTCGACAGGACGGCACGTGCCCAGATCCGGTCAATCTGCCAGATGAGCGCGACGCCGAACACGAGGCAGACGCCGCCCGCGAGCAGCACCCAACCGACCCCCGCGCGGGCGACGGCGATCGCGATCCCACACACCAAAAGCTGAGTCAGGGCGAACGTCGCCGCGACTGCCCGCGGGGAGCCAAGCCGATCGACTACCCGGTGGGTCAGGTGGTCGCGCCCCCCGCTGAACACGGGCCTGCCGCCGCGGGTCCGTGAATAGGTGACCAGAGTGGTGTCCAGGATCACGAGTGCGACCAGGAGCGCGGCGACTACGACGCCACTCGAGCCGAGTGGGTACCCGCCACGCAACATCGACATGGTCAGTGCGGCGACAAGAAGCCCCAGGGGCAGGCTGCCGCCGTCGCCCATGAAGATCCGCGCCGGCTTTGCCAGGTTGTAGGGCAGGAAACCCAGGCACGCGCCCGCCGTCGCGAAGCACAGCGGCGCCCACGTGTACTGGCCCGAGATCAGCGCGAGTACCCCGGCCCCGAGGGCCGACACCCCGGCGACGCTCGCGGCCGCGCCATCCATGTTGTCCATCAGATTGAACGCGTTGATGATGCCGACGACCCACACGATCGTCAGGGTCAGGTTGAGTGCCCCGACGTGGAAGATCTGCCACCCATGGCCCAGGTGGTAGAGCGCCACGGCCAGGCCGGCTTCGACGGCCACACGCAATGCGACCGGCAAGTTCACGCGATCGTCGGCCGTGCCCAGGACCAGGAGGATGAGCGCGCACGCCACTACCGCCCACCCGTGGTTGAGCCAGACTCCCGGCGTCGGGCCCGAGAGCATCAGTGCTCCGAACACGATTCCCGTCAAGATCGCCGCGCCGCCGAGATACGGAGTGATCTGCGGGTGCAGCTTGTATCCGGCGGGAATGTCCAGCAGCCGGAATCGGACCGCGGTCCTGATGGTGAGGGGGGTCACCAACCAGACGACCACCGCCGAGACGACGAATATTGCAGCGGCCCTGAGATCAGGAGACATTTACCGTCGCCGTCCTGTCGCCGGGACGCCTGTCCCATCCTCCTTCGCCTGCACCCGCACCCGCTCGTACGTGATCACGTCGTCGATCGCGTCTTCGATTGTGTAGCGGGGCTGCCAGCCCGTCAAGTTGCGCAACGCCGTCGTATCCGGACGGCGGCGGCCGAGCTCCTCGAATCCCTCGCCATAAGCCTCTTCATACGGGACGAGCACGATCCCGCTTGCGCTACCGGCTCGCTCTATGACCCGCCGCGCCAGCTCGATGATCGTGACCGGAGTGGAGCTGCCGACGTTGAACGTCCTGCCGTTGGCCTGTTCGCAGTTGCACAGCGCGAGGACGGCGGCGACCGTGTCCTTGACGTGGGTGAAACAGCGGGTCTGCGCGCCGGACCCGTACACCGTCAGGTCCTCGCCCCGGAGTGCCTGGGCGACCAACCGCGGCAAAACCATGCCGTAGCGTCCGGTCTGACGCGGCCCTACCGTATTGAAGAGCCGGACCACGATCCCTTCCAACCCATCCCTGTCGTGGGCGCCGGCGATGAGGGCTTCGCCGTAGCTCTTGGCGATCGCGTATGTCCAGCGACTCCTCGATGGAGGCCCCAGGATCAAGTCGTCCTCCTCGGCCAGCGCGCCGTTTGAACGCTTGCCATAGACCTCAGACGTCGAGCTGAAGAGGAGCCGGACCCCATGGTCCGTCGCAGCGCGGATCACCACGTTGCTTCCTTGCACGCCGCTCGTGAGCGTGTCCAGTGGATCGTTGACGACTCGCTGGACGCCGACCGGTGAGGCCAGGTGGACGCAGACGTCGACCTTCCCCATCAGCTCGCCCACGAGGCCTGGGTCTTTGACCGACCCCTCAATCAAGTCAACGCCGGCGCCAACCAGGTCGGCGACGTGGCGCGCGTTACCGGTGGAAAGGTCGTCGAGCAATATGAGCTGGTCGCACCGTTCGCCGTCGAGCAACGCCTCTGCGAGATGCGAGCCGATGAAGCCCGCACCGCCCGTGATCAGATACCGGCGGCCGGTGTGTGGGCGGGCCGTTGGGCCGGCGCCCTCGGCGGTGCCAACCACGACGCTCGGGCCCTGCCTCGAGGGCGCCACGTGAACGGAGCGCAGCGTATGCGGGCGGCTGCCGTCCTCCGACTCCTCCAGCGCGTGCTTGACGGTTCGCCTGAGCCCTTCCTCGAGCGCGACCTCCGGCTCGTAGCCGAGGTCAGCGCGCGCGAGCTCTATGTCGGCTATCGAGTGGCGGACCTCTCCAGGCCTGGCCGGGCCGTTCACGGGCAGGACTTCGGCGCCGATCTGTCTGCGAAGCACCTCCGCGAGCCGGTTGAGCGTGATCCGATCACCGCACGCGATGTTGTAGACGCGGCCCTCCATGCGCTGGGCGCCGAGCGCCAGCACGTTGGCCTCGACAACGTTTTCGACGAAGGTGAAGTCGCGCGACTGCTCGCCATCGCCGAAGATCACCGGCGGCTCGCGGTTGCGAAACGCCCAGATGAACTTCGGGATGACCGCCGCATACTGCGATTGCGGATCCTGGCGGGGACCGAAGACGTTGAAGTACCGAAGCGCCACCGTCTCGAGTCCGAATACCTCGTAAAAGCTGCGGCAGTAGTTCTCGGCGGCGAGCTTGGAGACCGCGTAGGGAGAGATCGGCAGCGGTCGCAGCGACTCGCGCTTGGGCAATTCGACGCCCGCGCCGTAAATGGACGAGGAGGAGGCGAAAACGAACCGGGCTGCGCCCGCGTCGCGGGCGGCGATGAGCACGTTGAGAGTCCCGTTCGCGTTCGTCGTATGCGTCGCGACGGGATCTGCGATGGAGCGCGGCACCGAGGGCAGCGCGGCCATGTGGACCACGGCCTCGCAGCCGCGCGCGGCCACGGTCACCTCGCCGAGCTCGCGGATGTCGCCCTCGGCGAACTCGATTTCGTTAGCGACGGATACGAGATTCGATCGGTGTCCGGTCGACAAGTTGTCGAGCACCCGAACTTCGTGGCCATCCGTGACCAGGCGCTCGACCACGTGCGAACCGATGAAGCCCGCCCCGCCCGTCACAAGGACCTTCAAATAGCCACCCTTCCAGCGCCCGCAGGTTCCCCCACTGCAACAAAATGCGCGAAGCCCCCCGAATTAGCGCCCGTTGCTCAGGTTTCTAGCAGCGGCGCGATGCTATCGGAAAGCGTCATCGGTGTCCACCGCAAGGACTACCCCGCCCGCGCAGCTTTGCTCGGCAGGCGTCGTCGCAAACGTGAGGTTTCTCGGGGGCTGGCCAGGAGCCGCTCGTAGACATCTGCGATCTGGGCGACCATGGTCTGCTCGCGAAACGCGGGATCGACCAGCCGTTGCCCCTCAAGCCCCATCCTCTCGCGTAGCTGCGGGTCGTCCAGGAGGCGATTGATTGCGTCTGCGAGCCCCGCTGCGTCGCCGGGTGCAACGAGATAGCCGGTTCTTCCTGGCACGACGACCTCGGGTGCGCCGTCGAGCTCGAAGGCCACGCACGGCCGGCCCATGGCCAGAGCCTGCGGAAGCACGCGCGCCAGGCCTTCCCTCAAAGAGGTGTGGACGAGAACGTCCATCGCGGCCAGCATCTCCGGGATCCGCTCGCGATCAACCAACCCCACGAAGACGACGTTCTCCGCCACGCCGAGTTGCTGGCAGCGCGAGCGCAGGTGGTCATGGAGGATTCCGTCGCCCACCAGCACGAAGCGCACGTCTGGATGTCTCGCGACCACCCGGGGCATGGCGTCCAGAAGCTGATCGTGGCCCTTTAGCTTGAAGAGACGCGCGATCTTGCCGACCACCGGTGAACCGGGAGGAATGCCAAGTTCCGCTCGGGCGCGGGCGCCGTCATGGTCACCTTCGAGGAACCAGTCAAGCTCCATGCCGGAGTAGATCGTGGTGAATCGGTCAGGAGAGCCGATGCCCGCTGCCATCGCCCGCTCGGCAATCAGCGCAGAGACGCTTATGTAATGGTCTGTGATTGGCGCAAGTGCCCTCTTTACCAGCCTGAGCGCCAGGTTCACCAACCGTGGCTGGTAGTCGTGAAATACCAGGCTGTGCAGCGTGTGGACGATGATCGGGGTCCCGGCGAGGTACGCGGCGAGCCGGCCCAGCACACCGGCCTTGGTTGAATGGGTGTGCACGATCTGGAACCGCTCACGCCGGATCAGGCGGTACAGCTTCCAGAACGCGACCAGGTCGGCCCATGGACTGATGCTGCGGCCAAGCTCGGGGATCACGATCAGTCGAGTCGTACGCCGCGCCCGCGATAGGAGTTCTCCTTCAGGGCCGTCGTCGACGCCGCTGACCAATGTGACGTCGTAGCGATCCATCGCCGCCAGTCCCTCCACGGACAGCAGAGTGTTCTCCTGCGCTCCGCCCACGATCATGCGCGTGATCACGTGAAGCACCTTCACGCGCTGGTCCGTCTTCAGACCTGAGCGATGATGATGTAGTCGCGGCCGAGGTCAACGCATTCATATCGGGTCACTTCTGCGGCGCTAAGAATCGCGCGAACGCGCGCGAGGGAGTAAAGGTAAAGGGGACAGCCCATCAGCTTGAAGCGCAGCCGTCGAACGGGAACGCGCCACTCGCGCGCCTTGGGAAAGCTCATCAGCAGAGTCCCCTCCGTCAGGTCGCGCATTGCCTTCACCATGTCCACGGGATCCGAGACGTAGTCGAAGAAGCCCATCGCCAACGCGGCGTCGAACTGAGCAGAGGGAAGGTCATCCGGGAAGGCGCCCACGTGAAATTCGCACCGATCGCTCACGCCCAGCCGAGCCGCCTGATCTCGGGCGATCTCGATCATTCGAGGAGCGAAATCGATTCCGACCGCCCGCGCTGCCCCTCGCTGCGCGAGGGCCAGGCAGTATCGACCCGACCCGGTCCCGACGTCGAGCACGGTCTTTCCCTCGACTGGTGAGAGACGGTCCAGGGCGAGGGTGAATCGCTCGCGGACCACGCCGCGCCAGTAGTTGTCGATGAATCGCCTGAGTGGCCCTTTGGCATCCTCATAGATCGCGTCGAAGCGTTCGGCATCTGCCTCGAAGTGCTCGCGCACCTGCGTTTCATCCGACACCGAGAACCTCCCGCATTGGGGCGAAGCGGAAATCACCCAGCAGGCGCCTGAACCGTCGCTCGGTTGCCCGCAGGTTGAAATAGTGCGTCAACCCGATCTTCCGAGGCAGCGGGATGCGCGGATGATCGGCGTCCAGCTCCCACGGATGGAGATAGAAGACAGCCGGATGGCCGTGTGCGTTGGTCGTCTCCAGGAGCCGTCGACTGAGCGCATAGGGGTAGATGCGGAAGTAGGCGCCGCCGGTGACGGGTATGTTGCGGCGCCTTATGCGGCACGTGGACATCGGGAACTCGTTCAATTGCCTTCCCGGGATGGGGTGGTACGGCCAGCGAGGGGCGTCCTCGATGCCGTATCGCCAGTTTCGGACCGGGAATATGCTCGCGTCGTAACGAAGGCCCTCCTCGTCCAGTACGTCGAGCGCCCAGAGCGAGCGGCGGGTGATCGAGAAGAAAGGAGCCCGGTGACCGAGGACTCGCTGCCCCGAGGCGTCGCCCAGAAGCTGCAACGAGCGACGCAGCTCCTCGCGGAAACGTTCCTCGTCCAGCTCGTAGATCAGTGAATGCGAGTAGCCGTGGGTGGCGACCTCGTGCCCTTCCGCGGCGACGCGCCCGATGATCTCCGGGTGACGCTCGGCGACGAAGCCGAGAGCGAAGAACGTCGCCTTCGCGTCCGCTTGCTCGAGTATCTCCAGCAGCCGTTCGGTCGCCGGCACAACCCGGTCTTCGTAGCGCCCCCACTCGCGCATCGGAACTTGGAGGCCTTGATACCAGTCCTCCAAGTCAATGGTCAGCGCGTTGACCACGCCCTCGCAAGGAGCCCCCAACCTGAGCACGATGCCCAGTTTTAGCAGCGCCGCGATTCCACGGGAAGCTCCTTCGCCGCCGCTAATCTGACGCGCCGCCTGTAGATACCATGCCCCCCGGGGTTCTCACTACATGGGGTTTTTGGCTAGGCGGGCGTTGATGCTCAAAGCAGCGTGTCCTGAGGACCCGACGGATCCGTGGCGATCGCCGGCGGCATGGCTGCTCGGCTTCGTTCCGACCCTGTACCTGGCGCTCTCTGGCGGCGGCTACGACGTGATCGTCCGCAGCGAGATTGGGCTCGTCGCGTGTTGGGCGGTCCTGCTCGGCGCGCTCGTCGGTCTGCTTCCGCGAGCCGGCCTCACGCGGGCGGCGTGGGTCGCCGTGGCGCTGCTCGGGGGATTCCTGGCGTGGACGTTGATCGCGGTCGCGTGGTCGTCGAGCGTTGAGCGCACCCTTCTCGAGGTCGCGCGCGTGGCCACCTACCTCGGCGTGTTCGTCCTGGCCCTGTGCATCGCCAGGGGCGGCACAGCGCGCGCGCTTCTGAACGGCGTCGCCTCGGCGATCGGAGTCGTCGCTGGGCTCGCCGTCCTCCACCAGCTTGTGCCGTCCCTGTTTCCCGCCGACAACGGCGCGAGGTTCTACTACGTGGCGCGGCTCATATGGCCGTTCGAGTACCCCGACGCCGTCGGTGAGTTCGTTGCCCTTGGGCTGCCGCTGCTGGGTGTGGTCGCGGTCGCAGGGCGCACTCCGCTCGGGCGCGCCGCGGCGGCGGCGGGCTTCGTCCTCGTCGTCGTCTGCCTCGGCCTGACCGACTCGCACGGAGGAATCCTCGCCGCGGTCGTCGGATTGGTCGTCCTAGGGCTGCTCTGGCCGTGGGACTCGCGTTTCTCCGCCACAGCCCGACGGGCCGCCACGCTGTCTCTCGGCGCGGCGGTGGCGGCAGCGATCGTCCTCTTCGTGGTCACCGGCGCAGCCCAGCACGCGTGGAATGCGTTCAAGGACCCGCACATGCACGGCGGACTATCGGGCAGCCACCGCTACCAGTACTGGCGCGCGGCGGTCCATGCCTTTGACTCCCAGCCGTGGCACGGCATCGGTCCGGGCACCTTCCAGTTCTACTGGGCCCAGCACAACTCACTTAACGAATTTGTGCTCGACGCACACTCTCTCTACTTCGAGACCCTGGCCGAACTTGGGATCGTCGGCCTCGTCCTGATCGTCTGCCTGTTCGTCACGGTGCTGGTCGCGGGGATCCGGCGGGCGTTGCGCGTGACCGGGCGCGAGCGGTTGACGTGCGCCGCCGCGGTGGCCGGCTTCGCCGCGTTTTGCGCCGCTGCTTCCTTCGACTGGGTTTGGCAGATCGGCGTCATACCCATGGTCGCGATGGTGCTTGCGGCGGTCGCCCTGCATGCCGAGGACGGAAGATCGCGCTCGACCGCCGGACGCTCCTTTCGCGTCACGCGCGCGATCCTGGCGCTCGGGTCGATCGCCGCCCTCGTGGCGATCGTCGTACCGCTCTCGGAGACGGTGGCGGTCCGTAAGAGCCAGGCGGCCTCGGCCGCCGGCGACTACAGAGCTGCGCTCTCGGACGCCGCGACCGCGCAGCGGCTCGAGTCAGGCGCCGCGGGACCCCGTCTGCAGCGAGCCTTGATCCTGGAGCAGCTCGACGAACCAACGCTGGCCTTGAGCGCGGCAGCCCAGGCCCAGACTCGGGAGGAGACGAACTGGAGGATCTCGCTGCTCGAGTCCCGGCTCGCGGCGGAGGCGGATAGACCGGGGGAGGCGGTGCGGGATTACGTTCGCGCGCGCGCGCTCAATCCGACCTCGCCGTTGTTCACGGCCACCGCGAGGCTGACTCCGATCGCGGGCGCCTCGCTGGCCGTGCTGGTGATTCCGCCCGGCAAGGCGGGGGCGAACCAGTACGTCGAGACCATCCCGGGCGTGGCGGGGAACTTCTATCCGCCCCAGCCGGGCCGGACCACAACCGCTCTCGATGCGGCCGCGCTGTCTGGGCTCGGCGATGGCCGAACGGGAGCCTTGGCGCTCGCGCGGCGTGGAGCCGACGGCTTGGCCGCTGCCAGACTCGCGACCGACACCGCTTGGAAGTCAACTCAATCTGGGGTCGCCTCGCGGCCAACCGGCACGACCGCTTCTGGAAGCACGCCTGTCGCCGCGATCGCGACCACCCTGGCTGGCTCTGATGAAGGCGGTCTCGGTGCTTGGCTGCCGGTGTTCCTCGCCGCGGTGCTGGTCGGGGCGGTCTGGGCGGGGCTTCGCCGAACGCGAAGTTAGAGCGACTGGCCGAACCGCATCCTCATTGGCGAGTCACCCAACCATCCTCGCGCGCAGGTTTAGCGACGCGAGTCGCGCATCAGCCGTAACGAGCGTGAAATCGTGTGCGCCTGCCGTCGCCGCGATCCACAGATCATTGGCGGGCTGCAGCGCCGTCGCCGCCCGCAGTTCTCCAAAGCGCGCCGCGACGGCCTGCTCGATCGGGACGACCGGCGCCTCCGAAAGGATGGAGGTGAGCCTCCTGAGACGCCCGGCTCGAGCGTCGGGGTCGGCGGCCATGAGGACGCCCGCGTGCAGCTCACCGATGCTGATGATGCTCACGACCCACGACTCGTCGAGCTCGGGGAGGACCGAGCCGACGAGCACACTCGTATCGATCAGCGCCGTCAACCGGCCCAGGGATCACGCGCGTTAGCGCCATCGGCATCGCGCATGGCACGCAGCTCGGTGACCCATTCACGGTCAACAGGTGTCTCGCCGATCACCGCAGGCAACCGCTCCGGCGGGGCCGGCAGCTTAGGGCCGGAAAGCGGCCCGAGCTCAGCCACGGGTCTTCCGTCGACGGTCACAGTGAAGCGTTCGCCCCGCTCGGCGCGTCTGAGCACCCTGCTCACCTGATTACGCAGCTCACGTTGTGCGATGACGGCCATGGCCGGACTGTAGCATTTGTTCTACGCAGCGTCGGGCTCAAGGTCGGCTTCCGCGGGCCGGTAGATCGCGATCAGCGTTTCCCCGGCCGCCCGGCTCTCGCCCTGGTGCAGCTTGAGCGGTCTGTCCGTCTGAGCGAAGAGCCGCTTGCCTGCGCCCAAGACGACAGGAAAGACCATCAATCGCAGCTCGTCCACCAGGTCATGCGCGAGCAGGGCCTGAGCGAGTGCGAGGCTGCCGTTGACGAGCAGGTCGCCCTCGCTACGCGCCTTGAGCTCGCGCACCGCGTCGAGAACGTCGCCCTCGAGCACCGTCGAGTTGGTCCATTCGGGGTCGCGCAGGGTGCTGGAGGCGACGTACTTCGGCATCGAGTTGAACTTGTCCGCGAAGCCGACCTCATCCGTCCTCTGCGACCACGCCTCGGCGAACCCCTCGTAGGTCCGGCGTCCCAGCAGCAGCGCCTCGGCCGCCATCAGCTCGTCGAGCTTGAACTTGTCCCCATCCGGTCCACGGTCGAACTGGAAAGCCCAGCCACCACGGTCCAAGCCTTCGGAGCCGCCGGGGTCCTCGGCGACGCCATCGAGGGTGATGAATTCAGATACGACGACGTCTCCCATTGCGCTGCTCCTCTTCGAAGTGGTTTTGAGTGGTGGACCGCTCCGGCCCGGCGAAATCATCGGCCAACGGCAGGTCGTAGGACCAATTGCCTCTGGGAACCGAGCCAGAACCGCGCGATCATTCGCTGAACTTCAAACGCGGAGAGAAACAATGGAAAACCCAACACCCAGTCAACGGATCACCGAAGAGGTCGCCTCGTGGCCCGGGGTGACGGCCGGCCACGGTCGCCGCGGCGAGTTCGCCTTCAAGCTTCGCGGGCGCGAGATCGGGCATCTGCACGGCGATCGCTCGGCCCACTTCTTCTTCCCGAAGGACGTGTGGCGCGAGCTCATCGATCAAGGCGAGATCGAGCCGCATCCCGTCTTCCCAGATCGCCAAGGGCCTGCCGCCCGGCGGATCGTCAGCGCGGATGATGTGGGCGAGGTGATCAGGCTAATGCGGCTCAACTACGACCGATACGCCACCCCGCAAGTGGCGAGTCGCTAGGCCCGCACGCCTTCACTTACGATTAGGCGCGATGACCGGCTCTGAGGGTCTCGCGCTCCCCCTGACCGGTGGCTGCGGCTGCGGCGCGGTCCGCTTCGAGGTGACCGAGCCGCTGGTCTCTGCGCTGTACTGCCATTGCACCCGGTGTCAGCGGCGCACGGGGACGGCCTCCTCGGCAAACGCGCGGCCGGCACCGGGGTCGTTCCGGATCGTCAAAGGGGAGGAGCAGCTGCGGGCCTGGCGTCCGGAGGGCGGCTTCGAGAAGTATTTCTGCGGCGAGTGCGGCTCGGCGGTTTTCAGCCGCCACCCCGATGATGCCGAGCGGATGAGCATCCGCCTCGGCGGGTTCGATTCCGACCCGGGAATTCGTCCCAGCCTGCATCAGTTCGTCGCCTACGCGGCGCCGTGGGAGCCGATCCCCGACGACGGGCTGTCGCGCCATCCGGAGAGTTCTCGCAGCGACTGAGGGGAGGCTTACGCACCCCGCGTGGGCGCCCCTGGCGCTGCTCACGTTGACTCTGGCCGCCTGCGGCGGCGGCTCGCACGGTGCGACCGGGCGGCGGGCAGCGACGAGCGCCACCACGCACGCAGCCACCACCGCCCCGCGGACGGTCTCCCAGATGAGGCCCAGGCCCGTCCCGCACCCGCCGTTTCGCGTCGGCGTCGTGAACTTCTCCCTGAGCGAGCCATCGTCGTCTTCGGCCGCCACCGCGCACACCGCGAGCGGCGCCCCGGTGCGGGTACTGCCGACGGTGGTCCGCTATCCGGCCAAGGGCAGCGCGAACGGACGGGACAACCCAGGGGCGCCGCCGGTCCGGGCGGCAGGTCCCTTCCCGCTACTCGTGTTCTCCCAGGGCTACGACATGCCCGCGGCCGCATACTCGTGGCTGATGCGCGCCTGGGCCAGCGCCGGCTATGTCGTCGCCGCCCCCACCTACCCCCGGACCGACCCCACCAGCCTCGGCGGGCCCGACGAGGCCGACATCGTCAACCACCCCGCCGACCTGCGCTTCGTGGTCGCGAGCCTGCGCCGATCGCGGCTTCCGGAGGCCAGGTCGCTGAACGGCCTCATCGCGGGGTCCAAGGTCGCGGTTGTCGGGCAGTCCGACGGTGGAGACGTCAGCCTCGCGGTCGCCGCCGACAGCTGCTGCCGCGACCCGGCTGTCAAGGCGGCGGTGATCCTCTCGGGGGCGGAGCTTCAGGCCTTCGGCGGCTCCTACTACACCGGTGGCGGCGTGCCGCTGCTGGCCGTGCAGGGCAGTGCGGACACCATCAACGCGCCCAGCTGCAGCGACGAGCTCTACGACCAAGCGCCGCGGCCGAAGTTCTACGTCGAGCTGATCGGTGCCCAACACCTCCAGCCGTACGTAGATCCCGGCCGCGACCGCGCGCTCGTCGCCAAGGTGGTGGTCGACTTCCTGCACCGCTACCTCGAGGGCCGCTCCTCCGGGCTTCAAGCGCTTCACCGCGACGCAAATGCGCCCGCAGCCGCGAGCCTTATCACCGGCGCGACGGGCCCCGGACCCGAGACCTACTGTCCCGCCGCGCCCGCGCCCTGAGCGACGAACCTCGGCGGGCGCCCCCCAGCCGGCGCCGTGCCCGCACCTCGCTGAAGATGAAGCTGATTACGCCGGCGAACAGCACGAGCAGGGCGACGGCGCCGACGATCGCCAGGCCCGGCGCGAGGATCAGCGCGAGCGCCACGAGCACCGCGACGATCACCGCATCCACGACCAGCGTGCGTTTGAGGTCGGGGCTCATAGCGGCAGCCGCCTGTATAGCGCCCGCGGAACGTGTCGCAGCAACGCAAAGACCGTCCGCAGGCGGGTGGGCACCCACACGGTGTGCGCTCTCCCGGAGAGGGCACGCACAGTGGCCTCGGCCACGTCCTCGGGCGTGGTCGCGAAGGGGGCGGGCTTGAGCCCCTCGGTCATGCGCGTGGTGACGAACCCCGGCCGTACCACGAGAACGCGTACCCCACTGCGCGCGGTCGCGTCGGCGAGCCCCTGGGCGAGCGCGTCGAGCCCCGCCTTGGCGGCGCCGTAGACGGGATTCGAGGCCCTCGGCCGCTCCGCCGCCACGGTCGAGAGCACCACCAGCGTTCCCCGGCCCTGGGCACGGAGCCTGCGCAGCGTGTGCAGAAGCAGCGAGCCGCAGTCGAGGAAGTTGACGCGCATCACCTCGAGCGACTCGGCCGTGTCCGCGTCGAGCCCGGCCTGGCCGCCGAGCACGCCGATCGCGAGCACCACGACGTCGAACCCTCCCACGCGCTCGAAGGCGCCGCTGATCGCCGCCGCGTGGCTGGTCAGGTCGTCCGCATCGAGCACGCCGAACTCGCCGCCGACGGCGCCGACCGAGTCGAGCAGTTCGAGTGCCTGTGCCAGTCGTTTGGGGTCGCGGCCCAGCAGGAAGGGACGGAGGCGTCCGCCCACGGCCAGCCGCCGCGCGATCGCGAGCGCGATCTCGGAGCTGCCGCCGAGCAACAGGAGGCGTCGTCTCGGCCGACGCGCTGACCGGCGCGTACGGCTGGCGCCGCGGGAACACGGCGGTCACCTACGGGCTCCCAGCAGCCCGGTGCGCACCGCAAGGTCAGAGCGCCACAGGCCATCCGGATCGGCGCGGTCGCGCACCGCCCGCCACTCCTCCAGCCGCGGATACATGGCGCTGACGACATCCGGCCGCAGCCGCGCGTCCTTGGTCAAGTACACCCTGCCTCCGGCGGCTGCCACCAGCTCGTCGCAGGAGTCGAGCGCGGCGAAGACGCCGCTCGCGGCGCGAGGCAGGTCGAGCGCGAGCGTCCAGCCCGCGATCGGAAATGAGAGCGGTGCGCCGTTGGCGGGGCCGAAGTCCTTGAGCACCGCCAGGTAGCAGGGCACGCGCGCGCGGCGCAAATTCTTCGATCACGCCGCGCAGCGCACCCTCTGCGCCGCGCGGGACCACGAGCTGGTACTGCAGAAGCCGCGCGGCCCGTACAGCCGCGGCCACGCGTCGAGCTTGTCGAGCGGGAACATGTGCGTCGCGAGCGGCTCGAGATGCTCCCGCTGGCGACGCGGAGCGCGGCGGAAGCGAAGCTCGTTGAAGGCGCGAACCGTGCTCGGCCGCAACAAACCTGCCGGCCAGCGCTCGGGCACCCGCGCCCGCGCCGTGACGGTCGCCGGAGCGGCGCGACGGCGCGCCGCACGCGAGGCCTGCACAGGATCGGCGGACGACCACTCGAGCGGCTCGGCGCGCGTGACGACGCCGCGGCCGGGACGGCCACCGAGCAGGTCGAGCCAGGCAACGCGATAGGAGCCCCCGGGCGAGGACAGCACCGCGAGCGCTCGCTCGAGCGTGTCCACCCTGTCGGTGTCGACCGAGAGCAGTGGTCCGCCCACGGCTCGCAGCGCGATCTGAGCCGAGGTGATCGCGCCCGTCAGGCCCATGCCCCCGAGGGTGGCCTCGAAGAGCTCGTCGCCCGGGCGCAGCGCTTGAACGCTCGCCCGAGGCGCCCATCAGCTCGAGCGAGTGCACGTGGGCTCCGAAAGTGCCCGACGGCGCCGTGGTTCTTGCCGTGGATGTCGCTCGCGATCGGCGCCACCGACGGTGACGTGCTGGGTCCCGGGCAGCACCGGCACGAGCCATCCCGCGGGCACCAACCGATCGAGCAGTTCGGCGAGTGTGACGCCGGCCCCGCCGTGACGACGCCGCGCTCGGGGTCGAGCCCGATTCCCTTCAGCTGCGTTGTGTCGAGGACCAGGCCGTTTGAGAGCTGGGCGGCGTCTCCGTAGCTGCGACCCAAGCCGCGGACGATCGCGCCGCGCGCTTTGTCCCCGCGCAGCGCGCGCGAGCTCCAGCGCCGCCCGCAACTGATCAAGCGAACGCGTTCGCACGACCTCCACCGGGGCGCCCTCGCCGCCACCCCAGCCGTGCACGGTCGCCGGAACGGGTCCCACGGAACCGCTCATCGCGCCGTGCGACCGCGAGCGCCTGCTCAGTCGGCGGCATTTACACCCAGCGCGAACATCACCAGCCACGCCACCGCCCCCACCTGGAGCAACCGGTCCCGCAGGATCAACTCCTCGGGTGCCTCTCCTGCACCCGCGCGCACGAGCGCGCCGTAGCGCAGCAGACACACCGCGAACGGCACGATCGTCAGCGGCCGCCACGGCACGCCGTCCGATCGAGCGGAAGCTGGAACGCCCAGATCGAGTAGGCGAGCAGCGCCAGCGCCGCGCTGGCCACGAACACGCGGACCAGGCAGCGGCACGCTGTACGAATGAAGGACGCGCCGGCGTGCGCTGTTATCCAGTTGTGCCCGGTGCAGCTCCGAGTAGCGCTTACCGGCCGCGACGCACACCGCGGCCGCGCTGATCACGAGCAGAAACCAGCGGGACAGCCCCACGGGTGGCGCCACGCCGCCCGCCACCGCGCGCAAGACGAAGCCGCCGGCGATCGCGATCAGATCGAGGAGCAGAATGTGACGCCAGATCAGCGTGTAGCTCAGCGTCAGCGCGACGTACGCGGCACCGACCACACCAAGCAGCGGCCGCACGTCTACGCACAGGGCGAGCCCTACCACGACCAAACCCACTCCGAGTGTCACGGCGGCGGACGCGCTGAGCTCGCGCGCCGCGACCGGACGATCGCGCTTGCGGAAGTGGAGTCGGTCCTCGGCTGCATCGCGGACGTCGTTGATCGCGTAAAGACCGGAGGCGAGCATGCAAAAGGCCACGAACGTGACCCCCACCCGCACGGGCACGTCGTCGTGCCCGAGCGCCCCCGCCGCACCGGCCGCCGCCACCACGAGCCCGTTCTTGAGCCATTGGTGAGGCCGCATCGTGACCACCGCGGCATGGAAGGGTCCCCGGCCCCGACAGCGTTTCCTCGGCCTGCGAACGCTCGTCTCGGCGCGATCTCGCGCGCGCCCCGGCCGCCGAGCCCTCTACCGTCACGGGTACCGGCTCACGCCGCACGTTCATGAAGCAGCTGCGCTTCCCCGAAGCGATGGCATGGGGCAACGCTACGGAGCGTCCCTCAATCGAGGTTTTCCGAGCGATGAGGACGCCTTCACGATCTCTTTAGCCTAGGCCCGGGTAAGGATTGCGAAGGTGAGCGCCGATGGTCATCGCAACCAGGGCCGACAAACCGCCTTCACCCCTGCGTCCGGGAGGAAGTCGCGGGCCGCGGTGTCGCCCGGGACGATGGTTTCCGCCGCGTGTCGGAGGATCTTGCTCGCCGCGGCGGTGATCGCATTGGTCCCAGCGCTCGTCTCCTATGTCTGCGCGATGCTCCAGCGTTCGGACTCGAGCCTCGGCATCCGCACGGTGGAGTGGATCCGGGACAACGGCGCACGCGGGATCGTGAACTCCATTGAGAATCTCTACTACACGCTGACCGCGCCTTCGAAGGGCGGTCCACCGCTCCACCGCCTGCCCAAGCAGGCCGGGGTGGTCGGTACACGGCACGGGTCAGCGAAAGGTCCACTACTACCGGCCCCCGAATATCCGCCCGATCATCCACCCCGCACTGGCCGGCGAAGGGGTCTGGCACGCGACCTTCTCCGAGGGAGGCCCGCACCCACCGGTGCTGATCACGAGCTTCAGGCCCAACCCCTCCTACCCGAGGGTGGTCGCCGGGGTCGCCTGGATCGATCACACGCGCACCTCGGTCATGCTGTATCCGGGCATTTCCGAGCCGGCGGTGACAATGCCCAACCGCGGCCCGGAAGAGGTCCCGCTGAACACGCGTTCGCACCTTGTGGCCACGTTCAACAGCGCCTTCAAGATCGAGGACTCGGGTGGTGGCTTTGCCTACAACGGCCACACCTACGCGCCCATGCACGACGGGATCGCGTCGATCGTCCGATATCGCAGCGGTAGGGTCGACGTGATCTCTTGGAACGGCGGCTCGACCGTCGGTCCCAGCGTGCTCTACGCGCGTCAGGATCTGCCGTTGATCGTCGACAACGGCAGGCGCAACCCGAATTTGTCAGACGGCCCCGAGTGGGGAGCGACGCTCGGCAACGCGGTGCTCGTGTGGCGCTCGGCGGTCGGGGTCGATCGCCACGGGAACCTCATCTACGCGGCAGCCGACTACCAGACCGTGGCCTCGCTCGCGAACATCATGATCGACGCCGGCGCGGTTAGGGCGATGGAGCTCGACATCAACTCCTACTGGCCGAGCTTCATCACCTACCGCAGCCCGGGGGCGGGACACCCCGCCAACCTGCTCCCAGACATGTTGCGTTCGCCCTTCCGCTACCTGACGCCAGACGACCGCGATTTCTTTGCGGTGTACATGAAGCAGGCGCCCGCGTCGGCGGCCGGCGTCCGCTTGACGGGCCGCTAGACCTCGCGCCGCCTTCTCAGAGCGGCACGCGCCGCAGCGTCTCCGGGTTGACGGTGATCGCCATCAGGGTGTTCTCGCGCTCGGCCGTCAAGTGAACCGCCGTGGCGCATGACGGCGTCCGGGCCTTCATAAAATCGGGCCATGACGCGGCTTCCCGATCGGGTCAAAGAGCTCTTCTGGGAGGGGCTGTCCGAGGACCCCGACCCCGACCGCCACGGGGACTACATCGCGATCCGGGTGTTGGAGGTTGGCGACGAGGCCGCGGTGCGCTGGCTGCTTGACCGCTACGGGGCGCAACACGTGCGCAGCGTGGTGAGTTCGGGGCGGCTTCGCCCGTGCGCGGCGGGCTTTTGGCGGCGCGTGCTCGTCGATGCATAGCGAGTCGGTGCCCGATGCGGTCGCCGCACTTGCGCCGCGGCTCGCTCTGACGGCCGACGACCTGGATCTGCTCCTGGGGGGCGGCACCGCGTGTGCGCTGCACCTTGGCCACCGGCTTAGCGCCGATCTCGCTTTCTTTGCGGCCGGGCGGCTCGATACGCGTGGGCTGCTCGACGCGCTCGCGGCGCTGGGCGAGTGTCGGCTGCGCGGCATCTCCGAAGCTGAGCTCCAGGTCGCGCTTGAAGGCATCCAGGTGTTCGCGACGAGCCTCGGAAGGGACCTTCTGGAACTGCCGGACACGTGGTCTGGACTCGACGTGCTGAGCGCGCTCGACCTCGCCGAGCTGAAGGTCGCCGCGGCGGTACAGCGAGGGATGGCACGGGACCTGTGCGACCTGCACCTCCTTTGCTGCACGGGCGTCGACCTCGAATACGCCATCCGCGCGAGTCCCTTCGATCTAGTGGTCGCGCTCAAAGCCCTGACCGACATCGACCGCTACGAGCACCAGCCTGCGCTCGAGTTGCGCGTGCCCTGGAGCGTCTCCGAGGCGGTGTCGTTCTTCGCGTCCGAAGCGCGACGCCTGCTCGCCTGAAGGCCCCCCTCTCGATCGGAAGTTGTCCGCGTGCGGACCTCTTGCAGAGTCCTTGCTGAATGGTCGCAAGTTCGCGAGTACTTTGTGCTTTGCAACATATGTAGCTCGCTGGTGGCAGACGACAACCGAGAGGGGAGGCGTCCATGTCCCGTAGACCCACCCGCGGCCTTGCCCGTGCAGTCCGTCCACTGTTCGGTGCCGCAGCCGTCGCCGCGGCGCTGATCGTGTTGCCCGCGGCCGGACCCGCGGCGACCACCAGGTCCCACGGCACGCGAAGCACGGCCCCCAGCGCCGCCAAGTGCCCCTGGGTCGACTCCAGCCAGCCGATCGCGAAGCGGGTCGCCCAGGTCATGCGCCGCATGACGCTCTCGGACGAGATCGACATGGTGGAGGGCCACGGCACGACCAACCCGTACGTCTTCTACATGACCGGCATCCCGAAGCTGTGCATCCCGAGCATGGGCGAAGAGGACGGTCCCGTTGGCGTGGCCGACGGTCTGACGGGAGTGACCGCACTGCCGTCGGGCGTCTCGCTTGCGGCCACCTTCGATCCAGGACTCGCGCAGCAGTACGGCCGGGTGGTCGGCGCCGAGGAGGCCGGCAAGGGTGCGAGCGTCAACCTCGGCCCCACCGTCAACATCGACCGCGACCCCCGCTGGGGACGGTCGTTTGAGGCCTACACCGAGGACCCGTTTCTGAACGCGAACCTCGCAACGAGTGAGATCGAAGGCGTGCAGAGCCAGCGGGTGATGAGCCAGGTCAAGCACTTCGACGCCTACAACCAGGAGACCTACCGCAACACCCCGTCGGACGACGTGATCGTCTCCGACCGCACGCTGCACGAGATCTACATGCCGGCGTTCCAGGCGGCGGTCGAGCAGGCCAAGGCGGCCTCGGCGATGTGCGCGTATTCCACCGTCAACGGCCACTACAGCTGCCAGAGCCGCTACCTGCTCACCAACGTCCTCAAGCAGGAATGGGACTTCCCGGGGTTCGTCACCTCCGACTACGGCGCTCTGCACTCGACGACCGGCGGGGCGTTCGCCGGCACCGACCAGGAGCAACCGTTCAACACCAACTACGGACAGGCGCTCAAGAGCGACGTGCAGTCCGGCACCGTCCCCCACGCGGTGATCAACACGATGGTGCAGCGGATCCTGACCGAGATGTTCCGCTTCAACTTCATCGCCAAACCACCCACCGGGTCGACCTCCGCCACCGTAACCACGCCCGCTCACGTCGCGGTCTCCAACGAGGTCGCCGAAGCCGGCACCACGCTGCTCAAGGACAGCGGTCACGCCCTGCCCCTGTCGTCCAGCAAGGCCGGCAGGGTTGCCGTGATCGGCCCCTCCGCCTCGCCCTCGCCGACCTACGCCGGCGGCGGCAGCGCAACCGTGATCCCCTCCACGACCGTGACCCCGCTGCAAGGCCTCCGCGCGGCGGCTGGTGCAGGCACCCACATCGTCTACAGGCAGGGCCTGCCGACCGACACCTCGTTGCCGTCGATCCCCTCCAGCGACCTCAAGCCCGCCTATTCGGGGACCATGTTCGGCGGCAGCTACGACGGGACGCTGACCGCGCCCCAGACCGGCACCTACGTGCTCGCGATCGACAACCAGTGCGGCTGCTACACGTCCACCTACCTCTACCTCAACAAGAAGGAGCTCATCGACGACCCCAGCACGCCGCCGGTGCACATGTATTCCGCGGCGGTGCACTTGCAAGGCGGGCGCAGGTACGCGCTGCACATCACGGGTGACTCCGACAGCCTGACCTGGGGTACCCCGTCCGACCTCGCGCCTGGAATTGGCAAGGCCGTGTCGGCGGCAAAGTCGGCCAAGACAGCGATCGTGGTGGTCTCCGACGACACCGAGTCCGAGGCCACAGATCGCCCCAGCCTCGACCTGCCCTCCGCACAGAACGAGCTCATCTCGAGAGTCGCCGCCGCCAACCGGCACACGGTCGTGGTGATCAATGCCGGCGCGCCGATCGTGATGCCGTGGCTTTCCAAGGTCGCGGGCGTACTCGACGCCTGGTACCCGGGCCAGACGAGCGGCACGGCGCTGGCGGCCGCGGTCTTCGGCAGCATTGACCCCGGCGGGCACCTCCCTGTCACGTTCCCGAAGAGCCTCTCTCAGGTGCCGGCCCACACGAAGGCTCAATTCCCGGGCAACGGCAGCACGGTCCAGTACTCGGAAGGCATCGATGTCGGCTACCGCTGGTACGACGCGAAGAACATCACGCCGCTCTTCCCGTTCGGCTATGGGCTCTCCTACACGCGCTTTAAGTTCTCGGGTCTGCGCGTTAGCCCGGCCACGACCAACGGGGTGAGCGACGTGAGCGCTACGGCGACGGTCAAGAACGTCGGGAGCATGACGGGCACGGACGTCGCCCAGCTCTACGTCGGCGACCCGGCGTCCACGGGTGAGCCCCCACGCCAGCTAGCGGGCTTCCAGCGCGTGACTCTCGGCGCAGGGCAGTCCGCCACGGTCCGGTTCACGATCACGCCGCGGGACACCTGGTGGTGGGACCAGTCGGCGCCCGGCGGAGGCTCGACCGGCGGGGGCTGGACGCAGACCGCGGGAACCTACCGCGTGTACGCCGGCGACTCCTCCGCGCCGGCGAACCTGCCGCTGCGAGGCACGTTCCAGATCAATCAGACGCCCGGAGCCCGCCAGGTCGTGATCAAGGCGCCCTCCTCGGTGCGCCCTGGGCACGCGGCGCGGGTCAGGGTGACGCTGACGGCCTCGGGCACCGAGACCCTGCGGCGCGTGAGGCTCGCTTTGCAACTCCCGCAGGGCTGGACGGCCAAGCCGGTGGGGTCTGCGGTCTTCAGCCACGTCGCGCCGTCGTCGGCGCCGACCGCCACGTTCCTAGTGCGACCGCCGGGCTACGCGCCCAACTCCGACGCCGTGGTGCACGCGACTGCGGCGCTCGGGCCGGCCGCGACGCGAGAGGCGGGGGTTACGGTGACCGTGGGACGCTGAGCCGCTTGGGTTGCTGATCGGCTGAGCCCGGCGAGCCTTCGCAGCCATAGCCGGTACCTTTTGTCGCTCCAAATAGATGAGTCTTGGGGCGAAATCGGTAGGTGGGGCTGCCGCTGCCGCGGTCGCGGCGACGCTGATTGCGTTGCCCGGAGCGGGAGGGGCGGCGGTGACCCGAGCGCGCGGCCAAACGGAAGCCGCGCGCCACCGTCGCGCAGTGCCCGTGGCGCCGGTACAGCGTGCTGAAGGGCCGCTCGCCGCCGGAAGCGACCAACCGGGCGAGCAGCTCGTCCGAGCCCAGGGACGCGCGTGGGCTCTCGCGGGCTCGGGGGTGGCCCGTCGCTGCGCGTTCTTGTGCGCGCGCCGTCCGTTCCATTGCGCATTTGTTAACCGCTACGTCCATGGCTCGCAATCGTCAGGGGTCAATCAGCCCCTTTTGGCCGACACTTCGTGGACCCTTGCGGGCACCAATGCACCCACACCCGGCTGTACTGCCTGACTTTGGGCCCGATCGTGCGTACGAGGGGGGTGAGCTCAAACGGCACGATAGCGCCGGCAGACGCCCCGGCAGACCTGACCGTGATCGTCCCTGCCTACGACGAAGCAGAGACCGTCGCGGACACGATCGCCTCGCTCCAGTCTCAGACCCTGCCAGCGAAGGAGATCCTGGTGATCGACGACTGCTCGAGGGACGCGACTGCGGAGGTCGCGCGCGCCCATGGTGCGACGGTCCTGCGCCCGCCGGCGAACACGGGCTCGAAGGCCGGCGCGCAGACCTTCGCGCTGCCGTTCGTCAAGACCGAGCTGGCGATGGCGGTCGACGCGGCCACGACCCTGGCAGATGACGCGATCGAGAAGCTGATCGCGCCGCTGCAGGAGCCAGGTGTGGTCGCTTCGTCGGGCTCCGTCTTCCCTCGGCACGTCAGGACCGTGTGGGAACGAGGGCGGTACGTCGAGTACGCGTTCGCGTTCACCTTCTTCAAACGCATCCAGGACCACTACGGCAAGCCGATGATCTCCTCGGGGTGCTTCTCTGCGTACCGGACGGCAAATCTGCGCGAGGTCGGCGGTTGGTCCACGCGCACGATGGCCGAGGACATGGACCTGACGTGGACCTTCTACCAGCGGGGTTGGAAGGTCAGGTTCGCGCACGAGGCCGTGTGCTTTCCGATCGAGCCGCACAACCTGGATCTGTTGCGCAAGCAGCTCCGGCGCTGGTCGCACGGATTCGTCCAGAACGTCCTGCTTCACCGCAAGGACCTGCTCGAGCTCGGCTATCTGCGCTCGATGATCGCCCTGGCTTTTTGGGACTCGGCCGTCGCGTCGTTGGCGTTCCTGGTGGTGCTCCCGTTGCTCTCGGTACTGGTGAGCTGGCTGTTCATGCTGGGCTACGTAGTGGACGCGCCCGTCGTGCTGGTCCCCCTCCTGATCGATGCGCGCAAGCGCGGCGAGCTCCGCAAGGCACTGGTCAGCTTTCCCTGTTACTTCGTGCTGCGCATCGCCAATGGCGTGATGATGCTGAGCGCGCTCGCGCGTGAATGCATCCTGCGGCGCCCGCTGTTGACCTACGAGAAGGGGCACTGATGTCGGCTGGGCTACCAGGCGTCGGTCTCTCGGGTGTGTTCTTCATCCTCTCCGCGCTGGTGATGGTGCCGCTGGAGATCGCGCGCACGATCCGCGGCCGGAGCTCACTGCGCCGTTGGGCGACGGTGCTTCGCCATCTGGCGATCGCACTTTCGATGATCGTTTGCGTCGAGCTCGCCTATGCGGTGCTGCGGATGGCAATAGAGCGCGTTGGCCCGCTGGCACCTCGCAACCAGCTGGCACCTCACGCGGGGAAAGCGAGCGGCCAGGCCAGCACGGCGAACGTATTTCACGTCCTCCCAGTGGCACCCGTCCTAGCGACCCTCGGCATCGTCGGCTTTCTATTGCTGGCGGCCAAGGCCGCGCAGCTCTTGTCGCGCTGGCGCCGGACGCGCGTGTTAGAGGTCGCTGGTGCTCACGAGCGGGACTGGACTGCCACGACCTTTGAGGTTCCGAGCACGTTTCCGGAGGCGCCGAGCGCGCGTACCGCGAAGTAGCGCCCCGAGCTCTTGGCCCGCAGGGCCGTCTCGAACCCGCTCTTCGTAGCCGCCTTGACGGGGGCCAGGTCCTCCGGGCTCGGTCCCGCCAACAGCTGCCAGCGCGCCACGTCGGTCGCCCCATTCCAGCTCGCGTAGACGGTCACCGCGTCATGCTTGCCGGCGCTTACCGAGATCGCCGGAGGGGCGGCCGGCTGCGCTCTCCACGAGTGGAGATACGCGCGGTAGGACTGGACCGGCACGGTAAAGCTGCCATTCCATATTTGTCGGCCGTCGGCGGTGTACAAAGAAAAATCGGGCGCGCTCCCCCAGCCGACGAACACGTCGCCATTGGCGAGCACCTGCATGCTCCCCTCGGACGTGGCGAGCACCGACGGGGTATGGGTATAGGAGTTCTTCAGCGTGACCTGCATGGTCTTGGTCTTCACGGCCAGTCGAAGCGCGCGCGATTGGCTCTCCTCCTTGGGGCTGGCGCCGTCGTCGAAGACCGTCAGCGTGCCGTGGCGCAGGCGCACGTCATGCTGCCATTCGAAATTTGTGCCCTTCCCCATGTCGAAGCTCGACTGCTTGCCGCCGAGCGTCCAGATCACCTTTCCCGTGGTACGCGAGATCTCGTACACCGCCCAGGTGTTGCGCGCCGAGATCAGAAGATTGCCGTCGGGGAGTTGCTGGATCGAGTTGATGTGGAAGTAGTCATACGGCTGACCGGCGACCGGCTTTCCGGAATAGGAAGCCGAAAGGGGGACGTGCCCAAGGGAGTGCCATTCCCACACCAGGCGGCCGGTCTTGACGTCGATCTCCTGAATGACGCTATCGAGCACGACGCCGTTCTTAGAGCCGCCGACCGAGGACAGGTTCTCCTTCACCGGCACGAACTCGGTCACGAGCGCAGTTCCCTGCGCAGTGAGTCGGAATTCGTGCAAGTCGGTTGAGTAGCCCTCGCTGCCGTGCAGCACCGCCACGGTCTGGTAGTGGTTGTTGAGGATCACGTCCTGGCCCTGCAGGCCGTGCCCGCTCACGATCCTCCCCTGCCACCAGGTCAGGACGGGCTTGCCCCGATATCTCTGCACACGCATGTCAAGCGCCCCAAAATGCTTGTCCGCGAGCGGGTGAAACCACACCAGCTGACCCTTTGAGTTGACGATCATCGGGCCCTGCTGAGAAGAGTTCAGGGCCCCGAGAAACACGTCGCCGGAAACCTGGTTGGAGTCACCTGAGACGGTGACCGCGGGCGCCTGCAGGCCCGGAGCCGAGTGGAAGCTCAGGGTTGGCGGCGGCTTCGTGATCTTCGTCTTGGGGCTGCTGTTCGCGATGCTCGGGGGAGTTGGTGGCCCGGGCGGGGTTTTGGTCACGTTGCCCACGTCGAATGAAAAGCGCAGCCGCGTATGCTCGGGCGCGCCCGAGGCGGTCCCCGCCGCGGGTGATGTAAGCCGCGCGCGAACGGATACGCGTTCGCCACCGGAGAACGGCTGATCAGGGACGAATGCGGTTCCCCGTCCGCCGGGAAGCGCCTCGATGCGACCCCTGTGCCGGCCGCTGCGCGAGCCCGTGACCTTCACCGACTTAATTTCGGTCGGGAGCAGCGCCGGGAACATGATCTGCGTTCGCGGCGACGCGTCCGGGGTGTCTGGGAACGGGACTACATCGAGCCCCCTGGTGGCGTCAGCGCTGCCCAAGCGCTTGAGTACCGGGGACGGGCGATCTTTGCCGATGGCGAAGACGAGGACTGCGGCCACCCCCGCAAACAGAGCCAAAGACAGCGCGAGCAGGCCGATGAGCGCGCGTCTCGATGGGCCAGGGGGCTTCGAGCGCGGAGGCTCTTCCGGTGACTCTAACTGCGTTTCCGTTGTCTGAAGCACGGCCTAAGGCTGCCCGGATCGGGTGAGCCGTGAGCCAGAGCAGGCATAGAAATTCGTAAGAAACATCTGATTACGGGGCTCGGGGCGGGACCGGCGGAACAGGGAAGCTAAACGAAGTATAAATTCCGTGTCGAGACGCCTTGCCCCTCAGTGAGTCGTTCAAACATGAAATGGCCTGTGGTGGCTTCGGTGCTGGCCGCGGTGGCGCTCGCGGGTTGCGGCGGCTCGGGCGGCTCGCACACGACCAGCTCGGGCGGCTCGCAAGCGACCAGCGGGCGCACAAAACCCGCCACGACGCCTCACGCGGCGGGGCGCCTCGTGCCCGTGAACAAGTCCGTCGTTCAGTCGGCGCCCGGCGCCACCAGGGTCAGGGTGACGTTGGTCTCCTACCAGCCCGACGTCGCCGAGAGCACCGGCAACGCGCTCACCCCGAAGGTCTTCGGGATCACTTTGCGGCTCTCGAACCTGAGCGCAAAGGCGCTCAGCGCCCACGCCCCGACGTACTACGCGGTCCTGCACCTCGCCGACACGTTCGGTGCGAACACCGTCGCGAACGCCAAGGGGCCGTGTTCAGGGAGTTTCTACTCGCGCCCGCATACACCTCGCTCCGCGCGGCGTCGCGCAGGGGTGCATTCCCTACGCCTACGGCAACAGCCGTCCCGTGAGCTTCGGTTTCGGGTTCAGTGTCCGCCCGACCACCTGGCAGCTCGGATCCGGGTGAACCGAGTCTCGGTGAGGGCAGTGCCCTACGCCACTCCAGCCGCGTGGCGCTCGCCGGCCGGCGCCCGCTCGCGCAGGATGCGGACGAACTCGCGCATCCACGTGGGGTGGTCGGGCCACGCCCGCGCCGAGACCATCATGCCGTCGACCACGCCGCCGCCGTCGACGAACTCGGCACCCGCGGCTCGGACGTCGGGTTCGAGCGCGGGGTAGGCGGCGGTGCGGCGCCCCGAAAGGACGCCGGCGGTTGAGAGCGCGAGCGGGGCGTGGCACAGCTGCGCGACTGGTTTCTCGTCGCCGAAAAAGTGCTGGATGATCCGCTGGACGTCGGGATCGTTGCGGATGTACTCGGGGGCGCGGCCGCCCGGCACCACCAGAGCGACGTAGTCCGAAGGGTTGACGTCGGAGAAGGCGAGGTCGGCTTCCCAGGTGTAGCCCGGTTTCTCCGTGTAGGTGTCGTAGCCCTCGACGAAGTCGTGCACGACGAACTGGAGCTTCTTCTTCGATGGGGCGGCGATGTGGACTTCGTAGCCCTCCTCGAGCAACCGCTGGTAGGGGTACATGACCTCCAGCGACTCGGCCGCGTCACCGGTCAAGATCAGCACTTTGCTCATCGAATCCTCTCCTTGCGCTGGGAACATGACCAGACAACTTTTAGCGCACCCATCTCCGTCGAATTAGATCCGGGCCAAAATAGTCCGCTAACTAACTAATCCCGGCTACCATTGCAGGCGATGGGAGTCCAGCTTCAGCAGCCAACCGAAGAAGCCGCGCAGCAGCAGTGCTTTGCCGGCAACCTCGCGTGGCTGCTGTACAAGGCCCATTGGGCCCTCGCCGCCGAACTGGCTGCCGCGCTCGCTCCGGTTGGCGTCTCGGCGCGCGGCTACCACGTGTTGCGTGCCGCCCTCAGCGGCGAGCACACTCAGACTGAGCTCGCCGAGCTCGTGGGGCTCGACAAGACCACGATGGTTGTCGCCGTGGACGAGCTCGAGGGAGCCGGGTTGGCCAAGCGCCACCCGGCGCCCGGACGACCGCCGAGCGCGGATCATCGTCGTGACCGAGGCGGGCAAACGCAAGCTGGCCGAGGCCGACAAGGTCAAGGAACGCGTCCAGGCAGAGGTGCTAGGCGAGCTCTCTCACCGCGAGGCGACGGCGCTTCTCGACGCGCTCGCGAAGCTCGTCGAGGGCAGGCTCGCCGAGCGCGTGGAGTGCAGCCCGCCGCTTCGCCGCCGTTCGCCGCGAGGCTAGATCGCACCGTCCTTCAGGCGCGCCGCTTAGTTCCGGGCGCGCAAGGTGGTCTCAGACCAGTAAGGCCACCGGGCCGGGGAGTAAGGCCCGGGGACGCCGATTCAACTCCGTCTTGCCGATGTGCGATGGCCGCTCGCAGTGCATCCTCGGCGGGAGGCCACAAGGTCATCTTCAGCGAGATGATCTTGCAGCAGATCATTTGATACCTTGTGTTCTTCCGCAAGACAATTGGAAAGAGGACGGATGACCGAGACCCTTCAGCTCAACGGATCTTCCACCGCAGGCGAGGACCGCTCGCGTTGGATCGCGCTCGTGGTGCTCTGCGTAGGCGCGTTGATGATCATCCTCGACATGACGATCGTGAACGTCGCGCTGCCCTCGATTCAGCGCGACCTGCACTTCACCCAGTCCAACCTGGCCTGGGTGGTCAACGCCTACCTGATCACGTTCGGCGGTCTGCTGTTGTTGGCGGGACGCCTTGGGGACCTGCTCGGACGGAGGAACATGTTCCTGGCGGGGCTCGCGGTGTTCGTGGCCGCCTCGGCGCTGTGCGGGGCATCGCAGAGCCAGACCCTCCTGATCGTGGCCAGGTTCATTCAGGGAGCCGGCGGCGCGATGGCCTCAGCGGTGATCCTGGGCATGATCGTGACGATGTTCCCTGAGCCCGCCGACCAGGCTAAGGCGATCGCTGTCTTCAGCTTCGTGGCCTCCGCGGGCGCCTCCATCGGACTGCTCGCCGGTGGTGTGATCACCCAGCTGATCAACTGGCACTGGATCTTCTTCGTCAACCTCCCGATCGGGGTCGCCACGGCGGCGCTGGCGCTGCGGCTGGTCGACCGCGATCGCGGGATCGGGCTAGCCGGTGGCGCCGACGTGCTGGGAGCGGTGCTCGTCACCACGGCGCTGATGCTCGGCGTGTACACGATCGTCAAGGCCCAGGACTACGGCTGGGGCTCGCTGCACACGCTCGGGCTGGGCGCCGTGGCCGCGGCGCTGCTCGGCGGCTTCTTCACGTGGGAGAGTCGGGCCCGGCACCCCCTGATGCCGCTGCGGATCCTCCGCTCGCGCAACGTCGCGGGCGCCAACCTCGTGCAGATGCTGTTCGTCGGGGGGATGTTCGGGATGTTCTTCCTCGGCAGCCTCTACATGCAGCGGGTGCTCGGCTACTCGCCGCTGCGGATCGGGCTGGCCTTCCTACCCGTGGCGCTCCTGATCGGCGCTTTCTCCGTCGGGCTCGCCGCGCGCCTGATCATCCGTTTCGGACCGCGGGCGACGCTGATTCCGGGTCTGGTGCTCGGCGCGGCCGGACTCGCGCTGTTCACCCAGGCGCCGGTGGGCGCCAACTACGTCGGCGATCTGCTGCCTTCGATGGTGCTGGTGGGCATCGGCGCCGGTCTTTCCTTCCCGGCGGTGATGACGCTCGCCATGTCGGGCGCCGAGCCGAGCCAGGCGGGACTCGCGTCGGGCCTCGTGAACGCCACCCAACAGGTCGGCGGCGCGCTCGGCCTGGCAGTCCTGGCCACCCTCGCGACCACCCACACCACGACCCTGCTGCACCAGGGCAAGGCGGTAGCGCCGGCGCTTGTCGGCGGCTACCACCTCGCATGGCTCGTGGGGACCGCGCTGTTGGTGGCGGCGGCGATCGTCGCGGTGACCGTGCTGCGCCCCGCCCCAGCGCTCAGCAAGGATGAAGCTGAGTCGGAACCGGAGATCCAGTCGGGCGCCCAGCCGTGGCCTACTCCGAGGCGGCTTGATTTAGCGAGGGGCGGGGCCCAAGCGCCCCGCCCCTACTCGTGCGCGAGCTCGAGGCCCCGCCGAGCATTTGAAGACACCCGCGGTTACGCGCTACAAAGGGCTCCTGATGGAGCCCGCCGACCTCTACGGCCTGCCGCTCGAGCGTTTCACCGCCCAGCGCAACGCGCTGGCAAAGGAGCTGCGCAAAGAGGGACGGCGCGACGAGGCGGCAAAGGTCTCCCAGCTGCGCAGGCCCTCGATCGCCGCGTGGGCGGTCAACCAGCTCGTGCGTACGCAGCGGCGAGAGGTCGCAGATCTTTTTGCCGCCGGTGACGCGCTTCGCGATGCGCAGGAGAAGCTCTTGGCGGGCCGCGGCGAGGCCGATGCACTGCGCGACGCCGTAGAGGCCGAGCGAACCGCCATCGATCAGCTGACCGAGAAAGCACGAGGCCTGCTGAGCGCGGAGGGTCACGAGCTCACCCCGACGACCCTCTCGAAGGTCGCCGAGACGCTCAACGCGGCGGCGCTCGATCGGGACGTCCGCTCGGAGGTGCAGGGTGGGAGTCTGGTCCACGAGCGCCACCACGTCGGGCTTGGATCGTTGGACGCGCCCTCGACCGGCAAGTCCACGGGGGCCCGGCGCTCCAAGCCGGCATCGAAGCGCTCGTCCAACCGTGGCGGCCGCGCGCCGAGCGGCCGCGCACCACAAACTCGATCGGCCCAGTCGCGCGAGACTCGCAAGGCCCAGTCCCGCGAAACTCGCAAGACCCAATCGCGCGAGACTCGCAAGACCGAGACAGAGGCTCGGCGCCGCGCGCAGCGATCTGCCCGTGAGCTCGAAACGGCCGAGTCGCGACGCCACCGCGCCGCCGCGGCGCTCAGAAATGCGCAAGAGGAACTGTGCGGCGCCGAGGAGGCACTCGAGCGCGCCCGGGAAGCAGCGGCCGCAGCGGCGCACAGGCTCGAGGAGTTGCGGCGCATGCGCGAGCACGGGTGACGCTTCACACCGACGTGCAGGTCGAGCACCCGCCGGGCAGCATTCGCACGCTGGATCTATTCTGACCTCGGAAAGGAGCCGCCATGGGAATCACTGAAAACATTTCCGGCGAGGTCGCCGCAGACGCGGGCAAGGACCTCGCCGGGGTAGACATCCGCCACGAGTTGGCCCAGCAGTTGAGGGTCGATTCGGTCCGGGCCAGCGCCGCCGCCGGGTCGGGCCATCCGACGTCGTCGATGTCGGCGGCCGATCTGATGGCCGTGCTGCTCGACGGCTACCTGCACCTCGACTACGCACGTCCACGGGATCCGCACCGCGACCACCTGATCTTCTCCAAGGGCCACGCCTCGCCGCTCTACTACTCGATCCTGAAAGCGACCGGCGCGATCGACGACGACGAGTTGCTGAGCTTTCGCAAGTTCGGCAGCCGCCTGGAGGGGCACCCGACGCCGCGCATTCCTCCGACCGACGTGGCGACGGGCTCACTCGGGCAGGGGCTGCCGATCGGGGTCGGGCTCGCCGTGGCCGGCAAGAGCCTGGATCGTCTGCCCTACCGCGTGTGGGTGCTATGCGGCGATTCTGAGATGGCGGAGGGCTCGATCTGGGAGGCTTTCCAGCACGCCGGCTGGGCCGGGCTGGACAATCTGACCGCGATCGTCGACGTCAACCGCCTCGGTCAGACGCGGGAGACGATGCTGGGCTGGGACATCCCCGGCTACGCCGCCCGCGCGCAGGCGTTCGGGTGGCACGCGATCGAGGTCGATGGACACGACATCGACGCCATCGACGCCGCCTACCGGGACGCCGTCGAGACGACCGGGCGTCCCGCGGTGATCCTCGCTCGCACGCTCAAGGGCAAAGGCGTAAAGGCGGTCGAGAACAAGAACGGCTTCCACGGCAAGCCGCTCCCCGATCCCGAGGGAGCCATTGAAGAGCTGGGCGGCGAGCGCCACTTGCGGGTCACGCCGCCGGCGCCGGACGATCGGCGGCGAACCTCATCGCTTCGAGACCGAGGGGGAGAACCCCCGAGCTGGGACCTCGGCGAGGAGGTCGCCACGCGCAACGCCTACGGCGATTCGCTAGCCGCGCTGGGCAACCGGCGCGGCGACGTCGTGGCCCTCGACGGCGAGGTCTCGAACTCGACTCTCTCGCACACGTTCGCCGAGGCCCACCCGGACCGCTACTTCGAGATGTTCATCGCCGAGCAGCAGATGATCGCCGCGGCAGTGGGCATGCAAACACGCGGGTGGGTGCCGTTCGCGTCGACCTTCGCCGCGTTCTTCACGCGCGCTTACGACTTCATCCGTATGGCGGCGATCTCCCGCGCGAACCTGCGTCTGGTCGGCTCCCACGCCGGCGTCTCGATCGGAGAGGACGGCCCCTCGCAGATGGCGCTCGAGGACTTCGCGGCGCTGCGCGCGGTCCACGGCAGCGCAGTCCTTCATCCATCGGACGCAAACCAGGTCCCGCCGCTGATCGCGGCGATGGCCGACCGTCCGGGCATCTCGTATATGCGCACGCTGCGTGGCAAGACCGCCGTTCGCACGAGCCCCGATGAGGACGTCCACATCGGAGGAAGCCGCTTGGTGCGCTCGAGCGGCGAGGACGACTTCACCGTCGTCGCCTGCGGGATAACGGTCGGGGAGGCGGATAGCGCCGCGGAGAAGCTCGAGCAGGAGGGGGTGCGCGTGCGCGTGCTCGACTGCTACTCGATCAAACCGATCGACCGCGAAGCACTGCGCGCGGCCGCCCGCGAGACCAAGGCGCTCGTCTGCGTCGAGGACCACTGGCCCGAGGGCGGGCTGGGAGAAGCGGTCGCGGGCGTGCTCGCCGAGGAGCCGGAGTGCCCACTCATCGTCCGGCTCGCGGTGCGGGATATGCCGGTCTCCGGCGAGCCCGGCGAGCTGATGCACGCGGCCGGCATCGACGCCGCGACCATCACCGAGACGCTACGCGAGCTCCGCGGCGCCTCGGCGGCGAGCTGAGTCATGTCCGAGGTGATCGACGGCGCGCCGGAGGTCGCCGTCTGGAGCGACTACATATGACCGTTCTGCTATGTCGGCCTGGAACGGGCGGCGTGGCTTGAGCGCCAGTTCGGCGCGCAGATCCAGTGGCGTCCCTTCGACCTGCATCCTGAGTACCCGCCCGAGGGAATCCCGCGGGCCGAGCTCGAGCGCCGCTACGGCGGCGCCTTCGCCGAGCGCCTGCGAGCGATGTTCGAGCAGGCCGGGCTCCCCTACGCGCAGACGCTCGACAAGGTGCCGAACTCACGCCGCTCGCTGATGCTCGGCGAGCTGGCGCGCGAACGGGGCGTCCTCGATGCGCTGCACCCGCGGCTATTTGCGGCCTATTGGGCGCGGGGTCGAGACATCGGCGACGAAGGCGTGCTGATAGAGGAGGGGACCGCAGTGGGGCTCGCGGAGGATGAGATCGTGGACGCCCTGGCCGACGGCCGCTACCTCCCGACCATCGAACAACAGACGCGCACCGCCCTCGAGCTCGGCGCCGGCGGCGTTCCCGCGTGGCTGATCGATCGGCGGGCGCTCGTACCCGGCGCGCAGCCTCACGAGGTCTTCGCCCAGGTGCTCGAGGGACTCGGCCACGCCCAGGTCCCCAGACAGCCGTGACCGCGAGCGGCCACCCCCAGGTCCCCTGACAGCCCTGACAATCAGCGACGCAAGGAGAAGCGATGGAATATCGGCAACTCGGTGACTCCGGTCTGCGCGTCTCGCGCCTAACGCTGGGGACCATGACGTTCGGCGGGCAGGGCCAGTTCCGCGACGTCGGGCAGACCGATCTCGAAGGGGCTCGACACCAGATCGAGATGGCGGTCGAGGCGGGGGTGAACCTGATCGACACAGCCGACGTCTACTCGGACGGGATGGCCGAGGAGATCCTGGGCCGGGCGTTGGAGGGCCGTCGCGAGGACGTCCTCATCGCGAGCAAGGCTCGTTTCCCGGTGGGGCCGGGCCCTAACGACGCCGGGCTCTCCAGGCACCATCTGATCGAGGCCTGCGAAGCTAGTCTGCGGCGGCTGCGGACCGATCACATCGACCTCTACCAGGTCCACGAGTGGGACGGGCAAACCCCGCTCGAGGAGACCCTGGCGGCGCTCGACCACCTCGTTCAGAGCGGGAAGGTCCGCTATGTGGGCTGCTCGAACTTCGCCGGTTGGCAGGTGATGAAGGCGCTGTCCGTGGCCCAGGCTAGGAGCCTGCCGCGGTTTGTCAGCCAGCAAATCTATCTGTCGTTACAGGAGCGCTCGGCCGAGTACGAGATCGTGCCTTCGGCTATCGACCAGGGGCTCGGCGTGCTGATCTGGAGCCCTCTGGCAGGAGGGCTTCTCTCGGGCAAGTATCGGCGCGGCGAGCCGCCCCCCGAGGGATCGCGCCGCGCCGGCGAGTGGGACGAGCCGCCGGTCTACGACGAGGAAAGGCTCTATGACACCGTCGACCTGTTGGTCGAGATCGCGCAGAGCCACGGCGTCTCCCCCTCGCGGGTCGCCCTCGCTTGGCTCTTGGGGCGTCCCGGCGTGACCACCGTGATCGTGGGCGCGCGCACAGACGAGCAGTTGGCCGACAACCTCGCCGCGGCCGAGCTCGAACTCTCCGGCGAGGACGTCATCAGGCTCGAGCAGGTCAGCCGCCCGCCCCTGATCTATCCCTTCTGGCACCAGCTCAACACCGCCGCCGAACGGCTCTCCGCGGCTGACCTTTCGCTGATCGGGCCGCGAATAACCGCCTAGTGCAGAATGTAGGTATCCGCGCCGAACGAGGGCACGACTGATGCGACAAGGCCCCTGGACAGGCCGTTACCCGGCGGCCGCCGCCATGGTGATCTTCGCCCTGGTCCCGTACCTGGCGCTTTCGGCTGCGCTCCAGCCGATCACGCCGATCATCGCCAAGCAGCTGCACACGAGCCTGCAGACGATGAGCCTCGCCTCCGGGCTGGCCAACGCGGGCTACGCGGTTGGGACCGTGCTCGCGGTGCTTTTGGCCCAGCATCTTCCCCAGCGGCGGATGCTGGTCCTCTACGCCGCGCTGCTTGTAATCGGCTCGGTGCTCGCGGCGGCCGCTTCTGACGCGAGCCTCTTCATCGTCGGCCACGTTTTGCAAGGCCTCTGCACCAGCCTGCTACTGATTGCAGCCGTCCCGCCACTCGTCGTAGCGTTCCCCCTCTCGAAGTTGCGCTGGACGGCGATGATCCTGAACGTGTGCATCTTTGGAGCGGTCGCGCTGGGACCGCTCGTCGGAGGCATCCAGGCGCAAGCCAACGCGTGGCGTCCTCTGTTTTGGATCATCGCGGGCATCGCCACGGCGGCGCTGGTGCTGTCGCTTCTGACCTTTCAGGACGCTCCGCCCGCCGATCGCAGCGCCACGCGCAATCCCCTGCCAGTTGGGATGGCGGCAGTCGGCTGCGTGGCCGCGTTCTTCGGGGCATCCGAGCTTCTCACCCACAAATTCCTGGATGCCACGACGTTCGTGCCGTGGATCGGCGGGCTGCTGGTGATCGCGGCGCTGCTCGTCTACCAGTACCGCGGCAAAAACCCACTGCTGTGCATTCGGCCCCTCGCCAGCACGCTTCCGGTCAGCGGGATCGTGGTCGCAATCTGCGCGGCGGCCAGCTCCATATCCGCCGTCGCGCTCGGCGCGATCCTACTCAGGACACAGTTCTCTCCGGTGCATCTGGGCCTGCTTCAGTTCCCCGAGTTCATCGCTGCGCTGATCACCGCGGGCCTGCTCGGGCTGGTCTTCCGGACCCGGGGTCTTCACTACCTCGTGCTTGGCGGCATGCTGTCGCTGATCGCGGGGATCTTGGTCCTTCGGTCGCAGCTCCCGCCCACGTCCTTTCTCATGGCGCTGGGCTCAGGACTGGTCGGGCTCGGGGTCGGCGGTTCAGTGGCGCCGGCGCTGTTCATCGCCGGCTTCTCGCTACGCAACAACGCGCTCCAGCGTGTGTTCGCGATCATCGAGCTCCTCCGCGCCGTGGCCGCGTTCATGGTCGCGCCGGTCCTGGTCCATGTCGCTGCGACCGTGGGAGGCAATCCGGAGGCCGGAACCAACGTAGCGCTATGGATCTGCTTCGGGATCGCGACAACCGGCACGCTGACCGCGATCTCGCTATACGCGCTCGCCCGGCTCCGCCCGCCGTCGCCGTCGCTGGAGCGGTGGATGGAAGGTACGGCGCCTGCCTGGGACTCGCCGCCGCTGCTCGCGGCGGTCCGCGACACCTCTCATGCCGGTGTCCTCACCGAGCCGCTGGCCTGCGAGGCGCCCGGTCGCGACGGCGACGGTACCCAGGTTCGCCAAGCCTCCGGTGATCGCTCGACGAGGACGGGATCCTGACCGCCGCCGACCTCGGCCCGATCGTCTTCGCCTACGACGGCTCGGACCTCGCGAAGCTCGCGATCGAGGAGGCGGGCCGCCAGCTGGGGACGGGTCGCGACGCCATCGCGTTGACGGTGTGGCGTCCGTTCGTGGTCGGGTTCGTTCCGGTCAACGACCGCGAGTTCGACGCCGCCGCGAGCGATCAGGTGAGGGAGGCCGCGCTGGAAACCGCCGCGCAGGGAGCGTCGTTCGCCCAGACGGCAGGATTCGCAGCGCAGAGCGCGGAGATCGAAGACACGCCGACGTGGAAGGCGATTTCGCACTTCGCCGACAAACACGACGCGAGCCTGATCGTCCTCGGCTCCCATGGAAAGAGCGGGATGGCCGGAGCCTTTCTCGGCAGCGTCGCCGCGTCGGTCGCCGGCCATTCCAGGCGGCCGGTCCTCATCGTCCATCGCTCCGACTGAGGGCTTCAGTCAGGGGCCGGCCCTGGTCGCGGCGACGGCTCGCCGTCCAGCCCCTCGGAGACGACCGCCATGAATCCCGTGACGATGAAGCCGAAAAAGCAGACGACGCCCACGGCGTGCATCCACGATGCGTCGGCGATGTTGAGCAGCCCGACGCCCGCAATCAAGAAAGCGATCGTGCAGCGCGCGAGTATGCCCGGACGGATGGATGGGCTCCCGCGACCCGCGAGCTCACCCTCGGGCGTCTCCTCGGCGTGAAAGCGGCCGCGTGAGGGTGAGCCGGAACAGCAGCCCGAGCGAGGGGAAGAGGATCGCGCCGCCGCCGAGCACGGCGACGATGATCCAGACCAGGGTGTCGTGCGCCGGCGGCCGCCTGGTCGACGGTCAGCCCGGGCAGGATCGTGGGCCACCGGGCGAGCGCCCACGCCGGCGATGACCGCCGCCACGGCCGCCGCGGCCGTGTAGCGGGCCGGCTCGGAAGCGGCGGCGCGTAGACCAGCGCGAGCGTCGCGATCGCCCGGCGAGGAACGAGACGATCACCGCCGGCGAGCGCGCGCGCCGCTCAGCAGCGAGTCGAAACAGCGTGGTGGTTGTCGGCGTCGACGACGAAGATCCCGGCGACGCGCGACCGCCCCCGCGACGACGCCGGCGCCGAGCGCCCGGCGGCGAAAGTCGCGCTCCAGCGCGGCGTCGCCCATGCTGGGCGGCGTCGGCCGCGAGATACACGGCGGCCAGGTAGGCGCAGCTGACCACCGCCAGCACGCCGATGAAGATCGAGGTTGGGTTCAGCCAGCTCGAGAAGAGATGTCCCGGCGGCGTTGCCGACCGGGACGCGGTTGGTGGCGATCGCGCCGATCAGCCGCGCCGAGCGCGAACGGGCGTCAGGATCGAGGAGAGCGAGAAGATCGTGTCGATCGCGCCCGACTCGCGCGGCGACGAAGCGCCGGCCCGCAGCGCGTAGGCGGCGCCGCGGAAGATGATCCCGATCGCGGCGATGAACAGCGGCACCGCGAGCGTCGAGGCGATCGAGCCGAACGCGCGCGGGTAGCCGGTCCAGAACACCGTCAGCACGAAGATCAGCCAGACGTGGTTGGCCTCCCACACCGGGCGCCATCGAGTGGTGGGCGTGCTCGCGGATCCGCTCGCCGCGCTCGCCGCGGCCGGCGAACAGCTGCCAGAAGCCCGCGCCGAAGTCCGCCCCGGCCGAGCACCGTGTACAGCGCCAGCCCGTCGAGCACGAACACCAGCGGCAGCGCCTGCAGGACCATCGCCTATGCCGCCTCCAGTCCCGGTCGCGGTTCCGTCGGTGGCAGCTCGAGCGGGCGCGCGCGCCAGCCGCCGCAGCACCCAGGCCAGGCCGCAGGCGACCACCACGTAGCTCGCCGCGAGCGCGCCGTAGCCGACCGGGATCCCGTGCGCGCCGGTGACCGCCGCCGCGGTGGGCATCACGCTGGTAGACGACCCAGGGCTGGCGGCCGACCTCGGTGACGACCCAGCCGGCGATCAGCGCCACCACCGACAGCGGCCCCGCGAGCACCAGCGCCCGGTAGAACCAGGCCGACTCCGGCAGTCGCCTGCGCCGGATCCAGACGGCGAAGATACACCACCGCCAGCAGCGCCGAGCAGGGTCCCGATCCCGACCATGAGTCTGGAACGCGACCCGTGACCACGTTGACCGGCGGGCGCTGATCGCGCGGGCACCGCGTCGAGCCCCTGGACCTTCGCGTTCCAGCTGTGGAACGCCAGGAGCGAGAGCAGGTGCGGGATCGCGATCCCGTACTTGACCTGGTTGTCGGTGTACCAGCCGAGGACGTGCTCGGGAGCGCCGCGGGTCGTCTTGTACAGCCCCTCGATCGCCGCCAGCTTGATCGGCTGGGTCGTCGGCGACGTCGCGCGCCGCCCAGTCGCCGACCAGGACCTGCACGCGGTCGCGGCCAGCGCGGCGATCGTCAGCGGGATCGCCAGCGCCGTGCGCTCGTAGCGGCCCCAGCGCCCGCGCAGCCGGCCGAACGCGTACGCAGCCGGCCACGATGAAGCCGCTGACGATGTAGCCCGGCGACGTACATGTGGATCAGCTCGTGCCACAGGTACGTGTTGGCGAACAGCGCCTTGAACGGGTCGACGTCGACGACCTTGCCGCGCGCGCAGCGCGAAACCCGCCCGGGTGGTTCATCCAGGCGTTGACCGCGATCACCATCAGCGAGCCCGGTGAAGCCGGTGATCACGATCGGGATCCCGCTCAGCAGGTGCACCCGCGCGCGACAGCCGTCCCCATCCGTAGACGTAGATGCCGATGAAGATCGCCTCCATGAAGAACGAGAAGCCCTCGATCGCGAACCCCAGCCCGAACACGCGCCCGAACGTGCCGGTGAAGTTCGGCCACAAGCAGCCCCATCTCGAAGCTCAGCACCGTGCCGGTGATCACCCCGACCGCGAACAGCGCCACCATCACCCTGCGTCCAGCGCCGCGCGAGCGTCAGGTACAGCCGATCGCCCGTCCGCAGGTAGCAGCCACTCGACGAACAGCACCATCGACCGGGAACGAGATCCCGAAGCACACCAGCGGGATGTGCACGGCGAACGACAGCGCCTGCATCTGCCGCGCCTCGAGCAGATAGTGCTGGTCGACGGGCGCAAACGCGCCCAGCAGACGCTGAGCCTACCGTGCGGACGGGTAGCCTTCGCTGAGAAGCGACCGAGAGGAGCAGTCATGGTTCAGACCGAGCCGTTCGCCGAACCGCTGTTTAGCTGGGGCCAGTCGCTGGAGGCGGCCTCTGAGCGGGCCGAGCGCGAGGGCAAGCTCGTGCTGCTCGACTTCTATTCGCCCACGTGAGGCGGCTGTCGCGAGCTGGCGGCGGTCAGCTATCGCGATCCGGCGGTCGCCGGATTCATCGAGGAGTACACCGTCCCGGTGCACTTCAACGTCAAGGACGAGGCGAACGCCGAGCTCGTGGGCCGCTACCTCCAGGTGTGGACGCCGACCATCCACCTGCTGGTGCCCGACGGCCGCTCGGCTTACGAGCACGTCGGGTACCTGCCTCCGGAGGCGTTCTTGGCGCAGCTCGAGCTGGGGTTGGCGACGGCCTACCTGAAGCGCCGCGAATATCAACCGGCGGCCGAACTGTTCGAGCGCATTCGCGACCTGCGCCCCACCAGTCACGTCGCCGACGAAGCCGCTTATTGGTCCGCGGTCGCGCGCTACAACGAGAGCGGGCAGGCGAACGGCCTGATGGCGGGATGGCAGAAGCTGCGCAAGCGCTATCCGCAGAGCATCTGGCGCTGGAAGCAGTCGTTCTACGAGTGAGCTAAGCCCCGGCCGAGGGCGCGCGGAAACCCCTGCTTAGATCACACCATGGCCGACTCGACCGAAGCCGCAGCCACGCTCCCCGTCGCCGTCCCTTCTCGGGCGGACCGCCTGGATTCGCAACCTCGAGGCGCCGGTGCGCGACTTCCTGCGCACCGAGACCGGGGGAGCGGCGATGCTCGTCGCCGCGACCTTCGCCGCCCTGCTCTGGGTGAACGTCGATAGCTCCTCGTACGACGACCGTGTGGACCGCGACGCTCAGCATCACGCATCGGCGGCGCCGGCGTCACGCCAGGACCTCCGGCAGTGGGTCAACGAGCGGGCTGATGACGTTCTTCTTCCTCGTGGTCGGCCTCGAGGCGCGCCGCGAGTTCGATCTCGGAGAGCTGCGCGAGCGGCGGCGCCTGATCCTGCCCGGTGGCGGCTGCGCTGGGCGGGATGCTGATCCCGGTCGGCATCTACCTGGCCTGTTCAACGCCGGGCGCCCTCGGCCCACGGCTGGGGCGCGGCGATGTCTACCGACACGGCGTTCGCGCTGGGGATGCTCGCGCTGGTCGGGCGGCGCTTTCCCTCCAGTCTGCGCACGTTCATGCTCACCGTCGCGGTCGCCGACGACCTGGTCGCGTTCGTCGTGATCGCCACCGCCTACTCGAGGGCGATAGCGTGGTGCCGCTGCTCATCGGGATCGGCGTGCTCGGGCTGGTGATCGTGGCGCGCGCTCGTCGCGTCCGCAACGGCATCGTGTATGCGGGTCTCGGCGTGGTGGCCTGGGTGGCGTTTCTGAAGTCCGGCGTCGACTCCGGTCATCGTGGGGGTGGTGATCGGGCCTGCTGGCCATCGCCTACCCGGCGGCGCGCGCGGATCTCGAGCGGGCGACCGACCTGTTCAGGCTGTTTCGCGAGCAGCCCACCCCCGAGCTACGCCCGATCGGCGCGAGCGGGCGTGCGCACCGCGATCTCGCCCAACGAGCGGCTACAGCAGCTCTACCACCCACTGTCGAGCTACGTGATCGTGCCGCTGTTCGCGCTCGCCAACGCGGGCATCGCGATCAACGGAGGCTTCCTCGCCCACGCGTACGCCTCGCCGATCACGCTCGGGATCATCGTCGGCTACGTGGTCGGCAAGCCGATCGGAATCGCGGGTCGGCCTCGCTGGTGACCCGGCTCACCCGCGGTCGCGTGCGTCCGCCCGTCGGCTGGGCGGCGCTCGCTCGGCGGCGGCGCGATCGCGGGCATCGGCTTCACCGTCTCGCTTCTGATCGCGACGCTCGCCTTCAGGGGCGTCGAGCTCGACGAGGCCAAGGTCGGCGTGCTCACCGCGGGGCTCTGCGCCTCCGCTCTGACCTGGGGCGTGGTGCGGGCGCACCGCGCTGCTGCCCACGCAACGGCAAGCTGCGCGCCTGTTCGGCGCATACGAGACGATCGTCGACCTGGCCGTCGCCGTCGACGTCGAGCGCGACCACGTCCGCGGACCGGACGACGCGCCGGTCACGCTGGTCGAGTACGGCGACTTCGAGTGCCCCTACTGCGGGCAGGCGGAGCAGGTGGTGCGCGAGCTGCTGGCCGATTTCGGCGATCTGCGCTACGTGTGGCGTCACCTGCCGCTCAACGACGTCCACCCGCACGCGCAACTTGCGGCGGAGGCTTCCGAGTCCGCCGCCGCCCACGGCAAGTTCTGGGAGATGTACGACCTGCTGCTGGCCCATCAGGACGCGCTGGCGGTACGCGACCTGATCGCGCTACGCGGGCGAGCTCGGGCTCGATGGCGAGCGACTTCCGCGACGGCCTGCGCAAGCGGAAGTTCTCGGACCGTATCGCCGAAGACGTCGAGTCGGCCGACCGGAGCGGCGTCTCCGGCACGCCGACCTTCTTCATCAACGGCCGCAGGCACTACGGCGCCTACGACGTCGCGACGCTTACCGCCGAGGTACGAGCCGCTCGCGCCCGCGCGGCGGTGCTGTCGCCATGCATATGGGGCGCCAGGCCCCGTCTACCCGTGCGGACCGGCTCATCGGCGGGGCCGCTGACCCGCCACGCCGTTGAGCTCGGCACGGCCCCGGTCACATCGCCCCGGTCATAGAAGTCGGTCAGGATCAGGTTGGGGATCCGTCCCCCGCTGTGCGTCGCACTGTCGCGCACGCTTGAGGATGAACGCGCGCTGGACCAAGGGCACGTTGGGGCTCGGGCGCGGCGGGAAGATGTCGGCCCAGTCGTTCATCATCAGAGCGGGTTGCTGGCCTTTCCCCGGTAGAGCTTGCAGGTGAACTGGGACGGCTTGGTGGCGCCCAGGGGTGTGTCCTGGATCCACTTGAATCCGTCCGCGTCCCACGCGTATTTGCCGCTGACCTGGTTTTGCGCGAACACCACCACGTTGTGGTGCGAGGCGATCAGGCTGCCGAGCGTGGGGAGCGGCTGTCCCGCGTGCAGCGTCGCCAGACGGCGGAACAGCCCGGCCCGCTTGAACGCGCTCTCCAGGTCGCGCTCGGCGACGTAGTCCTCGTCGAACAGGATGATCACCTGGCCCGGGTTGAGCTCCAGGAAGCGGCGGATCGTCCCGAGGAACGTGACCATGCGCGTGGCGCCGAGCTCGCACAGGCGTGTGGCACAACTAGATATCTCGCTTCCCGCTGGACGAGGCCGCCGCCGAAAGAACGGCTGAAGCGCTGTAGCGCTTCCGGGCCTTGGGGTCGAGTTTCTCCGCCACGCGGTTTACGCGGCTGCCCTCGGCACTGATGTCCGTGTAGACACGGCCGGACGGGGTCATCACGCCGTAGTGCGTTGAGATCTTGAACAGCCTGATGCCGGCGTCGAGCTGCTGGGCCACGTCGCGGTCCTGATTGGCGATCAGCCACCCTGGTGAGTCCGCGGCGGACATCGCGTTGTGCGTGCCGGCAAAGGTGACCTCGTTCAGACGGCGGCCGCAAAGCTGCGCGTATCCGTTGCACGTCCGCACCGGGCCGGCCGTGGCGCGCGAGGTGCGTCCGGTCAAGAGCGAACGCGACGACGATCGCCGCCACGACCGTCGCCGCGACACCGCCGAACGCAATCGCGTGTCGCCGCCGCGGCCGCGGCCGGCGAGTGGGAAGCTGCGCCGGGGCGGTGGCCGACAAGAGCTCACTCAGGGCGACGTAGACGAGCAACGCGCCGGCGACAATCGCCGCGACCTGTAGCGCCAGTGTGGGCTTGAGGATCGCGAAGACGCCCAGCGCCAGGGCGGACGCACCGCGGACCACGCGGACGGGGGTCGAGACCGGACGGCGCGCGAGCGCACGCACGCGCCGTAACCCCTCGGCCGCCGAGTAGGGCCGGAGCACCGAGGAGGAGGCGGCGGCGACCAGCCACGCCACGCCCGTTATCGCAAGCGTCCAGATCAGCAGATCCCCCAGATACGCTCCCCACAGCTCGCCGATTGCGCCGCGCACGTTGGCGTTGGTCAGCTCGTAGCCGCCGTAGACGTGGGCCAGCACCCACCGCCTGGACAGCTCGAAGAAGATCGCGAACGCGATGCCGGTTACGCCGATGGCGATCCCGGCGCGCGTGATCGCTTTTCTTCGCTCGGGCCCGACGGCGATCCCGAGCGCCAGCAACAGCACCGCGACCGGGGGCAGAACGATCGCCAGCAGGCGCACCTTCTCGGCGACGCGCAGGGTCACGTCGGCGAAGTTGCGGCGCCGCAGTGTGAGCAAGATGGCTTCAACCCGCTTCGGCAGATCGCCGGCCAGCTTGGGCGCGAGCTTGTCCAGCGCCGAGGTCACGACGGTCCCGGCATCGGCGATGTCAAATAAGGCGTTGCCACCCTTGCGCTGAAACAGCAGCCGGTGGCCGTGCTCTGCGGCAAGGTGGATCACGTGTGCGAACGGCTTCGAGCGCACCGCGAGCTCCACCGCCGACACGATCACCGGGCGCGCCGCGATCGCGTCTGGGACCGCCGGCTCCAGGAGCTGGACCGCGATCTCCCGCGCGACCACGTACTGAAGGACGGGCTGGTGAACCGCGTTGACCGCACGATCTGCAAACGCCGAGGAGTTCAGGATCTCCTCGCGCACGTACAGCGTCACCCCGCCGACGAGCACCGAGAGCGAGGCCAGCACCAAGAGCGCGACGCTGGTGACGGAGCGGAGACGAGTCCACCGCGGCTTCGTATGGCGGTCCGCCGTGGGAGCCAGAGTGACTGTTTCACTCATCGCGAACCGATTCGCCAGCCATCTCGTCTTTTGCTAGCGCCGGTTCGACCGCGGCCGAAGCTTCGGGGGCGCCGGCGATCGCTTCTTGCAGCCTTCGACGGCGCACCCCGATTCGCGCCCAGCGAGCCTCCGCGCGGGCCAGCTTGCGGCCGCCGGGCTTGTACCGTCGCCGCGCCCAGGGCGAGCCGGGCGATGCGAGACGCACCGCCCCGACCAAAGAGAACAAGGGGAAGAAGATGCCAAAGAGAGCGAGCAGCCGCTTTCCCTTGAGAATCACCAATCCCGCCAGCAGGAGGTCCACGGCGACGGCGAGGACGAGCGTGTCGACGGATGAGGTGTTCTTGCGGAGGTCGAACGGCGCGAACCCCAGCAGGATTAGGCCGCCAAGGACGAGCGCGACGACAAAAGCCGTGAATGAGGAGCGCCCCTCCTCGGACCAGTAGACGTCGCGCAGGTGAATCCACAGCGCGAACTCGTCCATGGTCAGTCCCGCTCCCACGCCGAACCCCGCCGCGAGCAGCTCGGTCGCCGGGCTTGCCGGGTGCGTCACGAAGCCGAGAAAGCCGCAGATGAGTAGGAGCACGATTCCCCAGACGAGGTGGTGCAGGTGAAGCCCGCCGTCGGTGACGACGCTGCCGGGCCACCACGGCACCTTGGGGCTGCGCATGAGGCGTGCGCTCGTGCGGATGAAGAGGAACGAGGCGAGAAATGCCGCGAGCAGAACGAAGCCTGCGCGCTGGCCCTCGAGGTTGAGGAAATGGGCGGGAAGCTCCCATTTGAGGCTCACGCTCGCGACGATCGCTGGCATAAATTCACAGGTGAGCGCTCCCTGCGCGATCCCTCCCGAAGCGGCGCCCCATACGTGTAATCACTTACACCCGGTGCGCCTGAGCGTACCACCAACCTGGGCCTCGGCTAAGATGTCCGCCCGTTACCAGACGGGGACGGCGCCCATCTGGTGGGGCACCGGAGCAGTTGGCGCCCGTTCGATGTCACGATCGGCGGGGGTGCGTTTCATCAGAGATGTCGATCGCCTCGATCACGCTTAACCTGGGGCTGGGCTATGTGCTCATCCTGCCGTTCTGGATCGCCGCGATCGGCGTGCTCACGGGGCGGGTGCTGGGCATCGAGATCGGTCGCTGGCGAAGCGCAGCGGCCGCGTCGTTCGGATGGCTCGCGGGTCTGATCGCCGGCGCGCTTGCGCTGGGTCCCAAGCACACGCAACCGCTGCTGATCGTGCCGCTGTCCGTGTTCTTCGGCGTGCTCGCTGCTTTGCCTGTGGCGATCGCGCTGCAGCTCGTTGCCGGTAGCGGTCGAAGGCGAATAACAGGACGACGATCGCTGCGCCATCCCATCCGTTCCGTGCGGTCGGTATTTGCCCCGCTGGGCCGCTTCCGGGAGCTGGTGGGCAATGCGCGCGCGGAGAACCTCCTGCACGTCCGGTACCGCACACGCGCTGCGCTTGCGTCACCTGACCTGGCAAGGCGGCTGCGCCTCGTGCTCGAGCGCTCTGGGGGAATGTTCGTCAAGTTCGGCCAGATCGCGGCCACCCGTAACGACCTTCTGCCAGAGACCCTGACGGGCGAGCTCTCACACCTCCAGGCGAACGTCGCTCCGATCTCGGCTGACCAGGTCGAGGCGGTCCTGCGCGCGGAGCTCGGGGAGCCACCCGACAAGGCGTTCGCTGCATTTGATCTGGAGCCACTCGCGGCCGCGTCGATCGGGCAGGCCCATCGAGCCAGGCTTCACGACGGCCGCGCCGTCGTCGTCAAGGTTCAACGCCCTGGAATCGACGAGGTGGTCCGGCGTGACGCCACGGTGCTGTCCTTCGTCGCGCGCGAGCTCGACAAGCGTGTCGACGCAGCTCGTCGCATCGGCGCGCGCAAGCTCGCGGACGAACTGATCTCAAGCATCGAGGCGGAGCTTGACTACGGCCTCGAGATCGCCGCGGGCGAGCGACTACGCGACAATCAGATCAACGACTCCGGCGTTCAGATCCCGGTCGTATATCCCACGCTCTCAAGCGAGCGGATGCTCGTGATGGATGAGGTGATTGGCCGCTCGGTTTCGGACGACTCAGCGGTTGACGCCGCCGACGTGGAGCGTCCGGAACTGGCAAGGCGACTGCTCGCTTCGTTCTTGAGCCAGATACTGCGCGACGGCTTCTACCACGCCGACCCGCACCCCGGCAACGTCCTGGTCGGTCCCGACGGCGTCCTGTGGCTACTCGATTTCGGTGCCGTGGGAAGAATTGACCCCGTCACTCACGAGGCGCTGCAGGGGTTGGCGGCCGGCTTCTCGTTGCAGGATGCCTCGATTCTCGCGCGCTCCGTTCGTCACCTGGTTGGCGACGACCAGATCGATCTGCGGCTTCTGGAGCGAGACCTTGCAGTCTTACTCGGCGAACTCGATGGACAGGGTTTCAGTCCTGCATTGATGGCCGGCGTGATGGAGGTGATGGATCACCACGGTCTTCGCCCCCCAAGATCGATGCTGATTCTGTCTCGCACGCTTCTGACGCTCGAGGGCACGCTGAAGACGATTCACCCTCGCTTTGAGCTTGGGGTCGAGGCCGAGCGGCTGATCGGCCGCGACCAACGCGAAGGGCTGGGAAGCCCCGAAGAGGTGCTGCGCAAGGAGCTCGTACGGGCGCTTCCCGCGCTGCGCACCCTGCCCGAGCACGCGGAAGCCCTTGCCACCCAGTTGCGATCGGGGCGCCTGGTGATGCGAACCGAGCGCTACGCGGGGTCAGACCGCGTCGTGATCGAGGGCTGGTTTAACCGCGCGCTGGTCGCCGCGGCCAGCGCCGGCGGCGCCTTGGCGTCTGGAGTGGTTCTCGTCGCGGCATCACTCACGACGGTCACCGACGTCCAGGATGCGCTCTGGACGCTCGGCTTCACCGGCCTGACCGGATCAAGCGTGCTGCTCATGCGCACAATCGCGCAGGCAATCGGCGCCCGCGCGGGCCGCCGGGATTGACCGCAGCGCTCACAGAATCTTCTTAGTCGCTTCTGCGCTTTCTCTTTCGAGTTCCGGCTTACCTCGTCGGCATGTTCTTCACGTACCTTCGCCGGGAGCTCCGGCGCCGCAAAAAGCAGGGATTTGTCATAGCGCTCGGCCTGGCGATCGGTATCGGTCTCGTGTTGACCGTTTCCGCGACCTCGGCCGGGGTCAAGACCGCGCAGGGCAAGGTGCTGCACTCCCTCTACGGGGTCGGCACCGACGTAACGGTTACGAAGACGGCCGCAGCCGGAAGCGGCGGACCGCAGCGCTTCCGCTTCGGCGGCCGCCCATCGGGCGGGTCGACCCAGCACCTCTCTCGAAACGTGCTTCACGCGAGCCCTGGCCAGGCGACGCTCTCGGCCTCGGATGTCACCAAGGTGGCCTCGCTGAAGGGGACCGCCTCGGCCGTCGGCGGGTTGCAGCTCACCGACACCTCCTTCGGGGGCACCGTCCCAACCTCCTCGAGCGGCGGCTTGCGCGGCGCTGGCTCCTCCAGCGGCCGCTCGTCATTCAACCTCAACTCGTTCACGGTGGACGGCGTGCAGATCACGCAGGCGAACGTCGGGCCGTTGACCGCCTCCCAGATCTCCAAGGGCCACTACTTCACGTCGACCGACAACAAGGCGGACGTCGCGATCGTTAGCTCGTCCTATGCGACCCAGCACGGGCTCACCGTCGGATCGCACACGACCGTGGGCGGCAAGAAGATGCTCGTGATCGGCCTGGCCAACGTCTCGAGCGGCGCTGCGAACGTGTACATCCCGCTCGGCACCGCCCAGTCGCTCTCCGGCCTGAAGGGCGACGTCACGAACGTCTACGTCCGCGCGTCGAGCGCCTCCTCCGTTGCCTCGCTGGCCAGCGAGATCCATGGTGCGCTCCCGGCGACCACGGTCGCGACGTCGTCTTCGCTCGCCAGCCAGGTCAGCGGCTCGCTCTCGAGCGCCTCGAGCCTGGCCACGAACCTCGGGACCTGGCTCTCCTACGCCGCGCTCGTGTTCGCCTTCCTGATCGCCGGGTTGATGACCATGGCGGCGGTGTCCAGGCGGGTACGAGAGTTCGGCACGCTCAAGGCGATCGGCTGGCGGACGCGCCGGATCGTCGGCCAGGTGATGGGAGAAGGGCTCGTGATCGGCATTGCGGGTGGCGTCGGCGGACTGATCCTCGGGATCGTCGCCGCGGAGATCATCACCGCCGTATCACCCTCCCTGACGGCCACGGTCGGCTCCCCTGCTGCCGGTGCCGCCGGGGGCGCTCCCGTCGGCGTGGGACGCGCGTTTTCCGCCGCCCACACCGTGCTCGTGCACCTGACCGCCCCGCTACAGGGCAGCACGATCGGGCTCGCCGTGGCACTGGCGGTCGCCGGCGGACTCGTGGCCGGAGCCTTCGGCGCCTGGCGCGCCGGACAGCTGCGACCCGCGGCCGCGCTACGGAGGATCGCTTGAGATGCAAGACCAGCTACCAGTCCATGAAGGAGGCAATGCGGTGACCGAGATATATGCCCTGAGCGGCGTACACAAGCACTTCGGGAAAGGGCCTTCGCTCGTGAGGGCACTCGACGGGGTCGATCTGACCATCGCCGACGGCGAGTTCCTCGCCATCCAGGGTCCAACCGGCCAGGGCAAGTCGACGCTGCTCACGTTGCTCGGAGGGCTCGATCGTCCCACCTCGGGCGAAGTGCTCTTCGACGGCCGGCCACTGCAAACGCTCGGCGAGGGCGACCTGGCTGCGCTGCGCGCCCACGCGTTCGGGTTCGTGTTCCAGACGTTCAATCTGATCCCAACGCTGACTGCCCAGGAGAACGTCGAGACGGCGCTGGTGCCGTCAGACGTCGCTGCGCCACATCGACGCGAGCGCGCCCGCAAGACGCTCGCGCACCTCGGCCTCGCGGACCGCGCGTCTCACCTTCCGCATGAACTCTCGGGCGGCCAGCAGCAGCGCGTGGCTATTGCTCGTGCGCTCGTAAAGGATCCCCGCGTGCTGCTCGCCGACGAGCCCACCGGCAACCTCGACGAGCACACTCGGGACGAGATCTTCGACCTGCTGGAGGGCCTGTGGCGAACCAGGGGCCTCACGATGGTCGTGGTTACCCACGACAGCACGATCGCCCGCCGCGCCCAGCGCATCGCGACGATCAGGGCCGGACGGGTCAGCGCGGCAGACGAGCGGCCTGCCGGCCACTCCACGCCAGGGCAGATCGCACAGGTCGCGTAGTCCGCGGTGGGGAGCGCCCGGGGGCCGTTGCCCCCGGGCGCCATCCGCTTGAGCTAGGACTCCTTGGTGAAGGGGCCGTGCGTGAGGACGTCCCTGCGCCCCGCGCACTTCGGGTTCGAGTCCTTGATCACGGTGAACCTGAGCTTGCTGCCGCTCAGCGCGAACTTGTACTTCCCGGGTGTCGGACACTTGCCGGGGCCCGAGCCGGGCGCGAGGGTGATCTTGTCGCCCTTGATCGAATCCTTGCCCTTCACGACCGCGTGGCCGTTTTCGCTCGCCGCGTACTTGCCCGGCGTGAAGTCGAGCACCCAGGTGCCGTTGAGGTGGCCCCCGAGCGCGTGGTCGTGCTTGATCACTTCCTGGTACTTCCCCGACAGGGTTCCGGCTGCAAGGGCGGCCGGAATCATCGTCATGACGGCTACTGCAACGATCGCCGCTGCGAGTCGCTTCATGGAATGGCTCCTTTGATCGTGGTACCTGTGATGGTCGTGTGGCGGCGGACTCGCCGCTGGGTGATGGTGCTCACCTCTCAGTGCGCCCCCAGGACGCGGGATCCGTCAGGGATGAAGTCGATCATCACGCACGGCTCATCGCCCACTACCCACGCGTCGTGGCCCGGGCCGACAACGTGCGCGTCGCCCGGGCCGAGGTCGAGCTCGCGCCCGTCGTCCATGCGCACGCGAAAGCGGCCCGAGATGACGTACGCGATGTGATGCATTTGGCAGGAGTCGGTTCCGGCATGAGGCTTCATCTCGGTCGTCCAGCGCCAGCCCGGGCTGAACTCCGCTCTTTCGATCGTCGCTCCCGGCAACGTGACCAGCCGGACCTGTCCGTGCTCGAAGCTTCGCTGCTCGTCCGGCCGATCGATGTTCTTGGCCGCAAGCGTCACGGCCTGATCTCCTTGTCGCTTTGCCCTCATACCCCTATCGGACAGTGGACCAGCTCACGCCGCGCTCGACAATGGGCAAAATTACGTACATGTCTGTAGCGAGGGGGCGGCGTGGCCGGCACCGGGGTCTGCGCAGCAGATGTTGAAGCACTAGTTGGCGCCGCCGACTCGCTGACGGGTCTCGACTCGCTCGAGCTGCTGCGCAGGCGCGCGGTCGAGATCGTCGCGGAGCTCGTCCGGGCGACGCTGGTTGCTTGGAACGAGGTAGACCTCGACGGCCGCCAAATCGATGCGGTGCTGTCGCCCTCGATTGCGCACTTCAGAAGCGCCGCAACCCGGGACAGGCTGGAGGCGGCGTTCATCGAGCACGTCGCCGACCATCCCGTGATCTCGTACTACCAGCGGACCCGCGACGGGCGGCCGTATGCGATCTCCGACTTTCTCAGCGCCGCCGCGTTTCACCAGACTGGGATCTATCGGCACTTCTACCGCCACCTCGGCGCCGAGGACCAGCTCAGCTTCGTCCTCCCCGACCCCTTCGTGATCATCGGCGTCGCCCTGAACCGAGGACGGCGGGGGTTCTCCGCCCGCGACCGCCAGGTATGCAACCTGCTGCGTCCGCACCTCCTTCAGGCCTACCGCAACGTCGAGGCCGCGGCACAGATGAAACGCATGGCGTCCGCGTTCGAGCTCGCGGCGGCCGAACGCGGGCTCGGCTTCATCCGCGTGGATGGCGACGGACGGCCACACGAGACCAGCCCGAGCGCGACCAGCATCCTGCACCGCTTCTTCGCCTTCCATAGCACGCCCCACCTCCCGGACGAGATCGCCGAATGGCTGGCGCGCGACCGGCGTCGAACCGGCCCCGCCGAGTTGATTCTCTACCGCCGCGACGGCCGTCGCCTCGTGGTCCACCGCGCCCCGGCGCCCGAGGGTGATCTCCTCCTGCTCTCCGAGCAGTCGAACCGGCCGCTTGACACCCGCAAGCTTGGCCTCACCGCGCGCGAAGCGCAGGTGCTCGCGCTGGTGGGCGAGGGGCTCGCGACCAAGCGCATCGCGTGCGCGATCGGAATCAGCCCCCGCACCGTGGACAAGCACATCCAGCACGCTCTCGACAAGCTCGGCGTCCGGACGCGGGTCCAGGCGATCGCGGTCATGGATCAGGCCGCAGCGGCGAATGTGCCCCCAGTCGAGAGCGCTTCGGACTAGGGCACGTGCGAATGGCGAGACCGGTCAACACTTGACGTGAAGGCCATTTCGGCGCGAGCGCCGATCCTGTCACAATCATCGTGATGAGAAGAGCGTTGGCCTCGACGGACGACCGGCTGCTTGCGCGGCTGCACGCGTCTCCAGGTCTTGGTGAGGGAATCGAGTCGCTTGCCTATTGGCATCAGCGGCGCCAACGGTTGTCCTGGTACCGCATCGGCGCGCGACGCGAGGCTGCGCGCATGATCGTGCGGTGGGAGCAGCGTGTTCGCGGCGCGATCTTCTCTCAGCCCGGGGTACCGATCACCGTTCGCGCGTCCGCTGGCCTGCTTGTCGCGCGAATTCGTTTTCGCCGCTGGCGCCGACGTGCCTCCATCGCTGTATTGGCCGTGGTCGGCGTCATGATCATGGCTGGCCCGGTCATTGCTGCCGTTGTCCTACTGACACGCGCCTTTTAGGTCGAGGCTGGCGGATCGGCTGGGGCACTGAGCACGCAGACTGTGATCATCGCCTTTGACGGTTCGCCGGCGGCACGCAGGGCGGTCGAGCAGGCTGCGAAGGTTTTTGCCTCCAGCCGCGCGTTCGTGGTCACCGTGTGGGAAGAGGGTCTCGCGTACGTTGGTATGGAGGCGCCAGCCGAAGGAATGATGATGACCCCGATGGTGGAACCCGACGTCGCGCGCGAGGTCGATCGCGGTGTCCACGACGCCGCGGAGCGCGTCTCACAGGAGGGGGCGACGCTCGCGAGATCGCTGGGGCTTGACGCCCGACCGCTGGCCGTACCCGACCAGCGCGATGTGGCGAGAACCATCCTCGTGGTGGCTCGGGAGCACCAAGCAGCAGCCATCGTGGTTGGCTCGCGCGGGCTGGGCGGCATCCGCGCAAGGCTCGAAGGCAGCACGTCGAGGGCTCTGCTCAAGCATGCTCCATGCCCGGTCGTCGTCGTGCACGAGACCGACGAAGATCGCGACTGAGGGAGCATGACCGACACCGCTCGCCAGAAACGATTCAGGAGATCTCGAGCAACCTAGGCGACGCCGGGAGCTGGCGCGCTTGCCCCGGAGCTTTCCCGCCGTTCTGCCTCGAAGGGATCGCGAGCGGCGCCTTGCGGCGCCTGAGCCTCCAGGTGCTTCTTGGCCTCGAGCAGCGCCTCCCGGGTTGCCTTCGAGAGGCGGGGGAACTGGGGATCGATCTCCATCAAGGTATGCACCAGGACCGCCCCTGCGCCTATGCGGCAGAACCACTTCCGGTCGGCGGGAATCACGTACCACGGCGCCCACTCCGTGCTCGTGTGCGACAGCATCTCGGAGAACGCCCCCTGGTAGTCATCCCAGTGCTCGCGCTCCCTGACGTCTGCATCCGAGAACTTCCAGTTGTGGTCGGGAAGATCGATGCGCCGCAGAAAGCGCGTTCGCTGTTCCTCCTTTGACAGGTTCAGGAACAGCTTCACGATCCGGAAGCCGTTCTCCGTGAGGTAGCGCTCCCAATCGTTGATCTGCGCGGTAGCGCCGCTTCCATACTCCTCCCCCCTTGGCGGCCTCGGGAAGCTTGCTCGCGCTGAAGGTTCTCCTGGTGAACCCGCACCACCAGAACCTCCTCGTAGTGTGAGCGGTTGAAGATTCCGATCTCGCCGCGGGCCGGCAGGCGCCGCGCGTAACGCCACAGGAAGTCGTGGTCGAGCTCCTCGGCCGAGGGGACCTTGAAGCTATGAACCTCCACCCCCTGCGGGTTCACGCCGCTCATCACATGGCGGATCGTGCCGTCCTTGCCGGCCGCATCGAGCGCCTGGAGCACCACCACCACTCCCCAGGTGTCCTGAGCGGCCAGGCGCGCCTGGTACTCGCACAGGAGCCGCACACCCTCCTTGAGCAACGCCACCCCCTCCTTCTTCTTCTTGATGCCCTCTTTGAATCTCGGGTCGAAGTCCTTGCCGAGCGTGACCTTCGAGCCCGGCTTTACCCGGAAGGGCTCGATGAACTCCGCCAGCTCGCCGCTTTCTCTCGTCATGCATCGCGTGCTCCCTTCTTAGTAGGCGCCAAGACGAGTGAAGAGACCAGCCGCGGCGGGGTTAGGTCGCGGTGGGGCGTGGTGCCGTGAGTCGCCTCCACGCTGTGCGCCAGCGTAAACGAACACCCCTGCCTCCCCAACGGCCGCGGACGTGCGCCCCGACCGAGGCGTCGGCACCACCACCGGGAGCCCCACGATTTACCCATGTGAACGTGAAGTTTTACCGTCTGGGATGCCGGGGCCATCATCCGGATTGGATGAGAAGCCACCGCGGCCCTGCGCGGTCTGATCCCTGGGCGCGAGCCTGCGCTCTCACCTGATTCGGGCGATGCCTCGTCGGGTCCGCGATTCGATGCTTCAAACGCGTGAAATGGGAGCTTGCGATCGTCGCTGCGGCAGTGCTGGCGGTAGCCGGCATCTCCCGCCGCTTGACGGATACGTCTTTTACGCCCGCAATGGCGTTCGTCTTGATTGGGCTACTGGTAGGCCCACTTGTGATCGACGCGGTGACGTCCGCCCCCACCGGCGCTTCGGTCCGCACGCTGGCGGAGGCGACGCTGGCCGTGGTGCTGTTCGCGGACGCCTCACGGATCAAGCTGCGAGTTCTCCAACGGGAGTATGCGGTTCCGCTGCGCCTGCTTGGGATCGGGCTGCCGCTCACGATCGCGGCCGGGGCGCTTCTGGCAGCGGGCATTTTCGATCACCTGAGCGCCGCCGAGACGGTCGTTCTGGCGGTCGTGCTCGCGCCCACGGATGCCGCCCTCGGGCAGGCGGTCGTGACCGAGCCGCGGCTCCCGTCCCGCATCCGCCAGGGGCTCAACGTCGAGAGCGGGCTCAACGACGGGATATGCGTACCACTCCTGCTGATTGCGCTAGCAGCAGCGGACGTCGAAGACAAGGCGATCACGACCCACCACGCGGTCAGCATCGTCGCGGAGGAGATTGGCTACGGAATCGTCGGCGGGGTGGCGGCCGGATTAGCGGCTGCAGCCGTCGTTTGGGTCGCCTACCGCCGCAAGCTGATCAGCGGATCCTGGCTTCAGGTGATCCCGCTCGGTGGGGCGGGTCTTGCCTACGGTCTCGCGGTCGGGCTGGGCGGCTCCGGCTTCATCGCTGCGTTCCTCGCGGGAGCGATCTTTGGAACGCTGGTCCACGAGGAGTCCGAGAAGGCCTCTCGTCTCAACGAGGAACTCGGCGGCCTGCTCGGAGGAGTCACATTTCTGGCCTTCGGAGCGGTGCTCCTCGGTCCATCGCTAAAGCACCTGAGTTGGCAGATCGCACTGTATGCCGTACTGAGCTTGAACGCTCATCCGCATGCTGCCCGTCGCGATCGCGATGATCGGCACCCGCGCCAGGTGGCAAACGGTCGGCTTCCTAGGTTGGTTTGGCCCGCGCGGTCTTGCGTCGATCGTGTTCGCGGTGATCGCGGTTCAGGACGCGAAGCTGCCCGGTGCCGAAACGATCCTGCTGTCCGCATACCTGACGGTCGGTCTGTCGGTTGTCGCGCACGGAATTACCGCGGCGCCGCTGGCGCGGCGATATTCCCGCTGGTACGAGCGAGATTCGGGCCAGCGCCAGCCGGCGATGGAGAGCATCCCGGCGCCACACCACCCGGCACGTGGCAGGGCCCATCTCGGCATGTGAGCCGCACGTGAACCAGACCGCGCCCTACAGCATGGTGCGCTCACCCGGAGCCAGGATGCGCACGTCGACCGCCGGCGCGGAACGGCTCGCCAGCGCGGCGAACTCCCGCGCCGGGCGTTCTAGGTCCCGTCGGGCCGGTGAAGGCAGCGTGTACGTGCCCCAGTGGATCGGGATCGCGATAGCCGGAGCGATCACGGCGGCGGCCTGCGCCGCGCGAATTGGGTCCAGATGGCCGGGGCCCACACCGCGGCCCCATCCCCAGACGGGAAGTAGGGCGACGTCGATCGAGCCTCGTAGGTCGGCCATTGTGGAGCTCAAGTCCGTGTCTCCCGCGAAGTACGCCGATCTCGAGCCGCGGACGACGTAGCCGAGAGGGTCCGCCGCCGGACCCAGCGGTCCCCGGCGCCGATCGTGGATTGCGGGTATGGCGGTAATCCTCAGAGAACCGATCGGGATCTCATCCCCGGCGCGGACGTCGCGAACGTCCCCAATCCCCTTGCGGGCCAGCCACGCGGCCGCAGGGTGTGGGACCAGCACGGACGGGGCCGGAGTCAGCCCGCGGAGCGATGGAAGATCCGTGTGGTCGGCGTGCAGGTGCGAGAGCAGGACAACGTCGACTGGCCCTACCGCTTCGCCCGCCAGGCTCGGGGCGACCCGCAGAAGCGGACCCACCCGGTCGCGCAACACCGGATCAGTAAGTACCCGCAGTCCGTCTAGCTCGAGCAGCACAGTGGCGTGTCCGAGCCACCTAAGCGCCGCGCCACGCTCGCTCAGTACGTCCAACCGCGCCCGCCGCGGCGTATCAGCCGCCGTCCGACGCGGCGCCAAGTTCCTCGCTCGTAACCGCCCGGTGCAAACGCCGCCGTCCACCATCGCCTGAACCGGGTCGATCGCGAGGGGGGGCGGCTAGGGCTTGGATTCCTTGGAGCGAGCGCCGCCAGCCGAGCAGGAGATCGTGGACAGCGGCGGCTCCGACGATGGGTTTGGAAGGCATCGGCAAGTGGGCCGGGTGGAGGATGAACGGACGCGTCTGCGGTCCACCCAGGCCGCCGTGAAATGAAATCAGCTCCTCGAACGCACAGCCCTGTTCGAGCTCGCAGTCGTAGAAGCTGTTGACGAGGATGTCGGGCACATGACTGAAGCTGTCGGTGCGCCGGAGGTGGGCCGGGGCGTTGGAGGAGAACGGCGCGAGAGGGTCCTCTCCCTCGATCCGGTTGCGGCCCAGGAAATGGCTGCCGCGTGGACCGAGCACTACCGGCCCGTGCTCACGCGAGTGAACCATCAGGAACCCGATGTGGGGGTGGCCACGTAGGGTCTCGACCAGCTGCGGATGGCCCGCACTGATCTCCTCCAGAGACAGGCGATGGCTCCCTTCCATCAGATAGATCAGCCCGAGGTTGCCGGACGCGAGCACGATCACGTCCTGATCGGCATCCCCGCCTCGGCCGCCCCTCTGCTCGCGGCCGGTTGCCTCGGCAACGGCCTGTCCAACGGCGGAATCGTGCTCGTCGCCCCCCTCCAGACCGGCGACAGTGCCTCGTGAGATCGAGCGCTCGACGAGCTCGTGGAGGTCATAGCCGTTGCGCTGCTTGAAGGTTGCTCCCTGGGTTTGCCCGTGGTCGGAGAGGACAACCAGCTCGTACGGACGCGGCGCGAAGCCGACGCGCCCGCTCCATTCGGCCAAATTGGTGATCGAGTTTGCGTAGCGCCTCGAGCGTGTCAGCACGCTCGAGCCCAGAGTGATGCGCGACCTCGTCGTAGCTTGAGAACGTCGCGTAGATGGCCGGGCAGCCGCGCATCATGTCGCTCAGCACTCCGAACACGATTAAGTCTCTGACCGCGACACAGAGCGCTGCGCGCAGGAGCGGGTACTTACCACCGCGGTGACCGCGCGGTCGGACATCGCGCCGCCGTTGCTGGGTCGCGGCGATCAACTCGATGATCACCTCCCACAGAAACAGGACCAGGAGACGAGTGACGTTGAAGCCATTGGCCAAGAAGGAGCGGTAGCCGGGATTGGACCGCTTCTCCGCGTTCATTCGGCTGACCGTCAGGATCGCTGCGTCGGCTTCCCCCGAGAACAAGTTGCCACGGCTCGCGCCGTCGTGAATGAGCAGGCCGTGGCCATTCGCCAGCCGCTGCTCGATTGTCGCGCAGTCGGGCGGAGACGAGCACGTCATCACCTTGCCCGTCTCCTTCTCGACCCACCGGAAGGCAGGCACGTTCTCGTTGGACCCGAGCAGGATTCCCGCCTGGCTGGCCCCGGTCTGTGAACTCAAGTCCGTCTCCCACTCATCGAGGCGGTAGCCGCCGGACTCGAGCCAGCGCGCCATGTTTGGCGTCTCCCCGTCTCTCATCGCGCGCTGCAGCACGGGCAACGCCAATCCGTCGATCTCGAGGAACACGATGCCCGCCACATCACTGCTCACTCGCGTGCCTTGACGCCGCGCGATTCGCGTGATGACGCGCAGCGAATACGTGTCGTCGTCATCGGCGCCGAGAATCACCTCCAGCACGAGCGCCACCGCCGAGATCACCAGCGCGGCGAGCAGAGCCCAGCCGAATGAATCGACCTTGATCGAGTCCGGGTCGATGTTCGAGGCCAGCAGGAGGATCAGCGCGTCGAGCAACAAGAATGACGACGAAGCCGACGGCCAGCGTGAACGGTAGGCGCAGGGCCGCCACCAGCGGTGGAAGCACGGCGTTCAACGCGGCGATCAGCACCGCGGCGACCAACGCCTCACCGAAGCCTCCGACACTGACCCCGGGCACGATCGCGGCGGCCACGAAGACCGCGACGGCGGTCACGAACCATGCGAGGACGACATGAAGGAGACGGAACCGCGGCGTTTGCGGACTCCACGCAACCGTCGCGGCATATCGCGATCTCGAAGCGTCCTGCGACGGGCTCGTCTCGAGCCCACTCCCTCTCGGCCCGTCCGGTTCCATTGGCAACCGCGAACTATCGGTCGACGGCCCGGCGAAGTCTTCACCCCTATCGGGGGATAGCCGCCGGGCGGCCGATGCGTCAGCCGGCGTGGGTGCGCGAAGCTCGGCCGGGGTCGTCGTGCCCGCTGTTGTTACGGTGGCGTCCGCCCAACTGCGAACGAGAGCGACTGGAGGCAGCATGCTGCAACCCATGACTGAGATGCCGGGCGGCACGATTGGCTTCGAGGCCATCGGTGAGGTCGAGGACGATGATTGGGAGCAGGCCGTCGAGCCGGTGCTGCGCCGCGAGATCGCGGAGGGTCGGAAGGTGCGGCTGCTCTATTTGCTCGGGCCCGAGGCTCGGGAGCTTGAGGGTGATGCGATGGCGGCCGACACAGAATTTCGCGCGCGGCACGCCACGTCCTTTGACCGTGTCGCGGTGGTCAGCGATGAGGACTGGATGCGCCCGGCCCTGCGCGCGCTGTCGTTCCTGGTTCCCGGCAAGGCCAAGGGCTTTGCGGTCCATGACTTGGAGGCCGCGAAGGCGTGGCTCGCGGAGGGGCTCGACACCTAGGCCTCGGACACGGCCCGGGAGACGGGTCCGTGCTAGGAGACAAGAAGCGGAGGCGGGGCCGGCGAGCCGATCCTCGGAGTACCGGCATCATCATCAATAGGTGTCATTTACGAGCAGCGCGCCTCGGCGGGACGTTGCCCAGCGTCGAGTCGCTGTGATTGACCTTATCACCACTATTGCTTGATAAGACCGGCGCCGCCGAGCACGGTCAAGACGCTTCCGACGAACATGAGAAGCCCGGCGAGCACCGCCGGCCAGCGACGTTGCAGCCACGCTCCTGCTTTCTGGAGCCATGGGTCAGCGCGGTCCCCGGCGACCATGAGAGTCACGACAATCGCTAGTAGCGGCGCCACGAACGCGATGTTGTAGAGCGCCACCAGGCCAACCTCTTCAGGGAGGCTGGCGCTCGAGGCAACGATCGCCGCGATGACTGCAAAATACGGGGCGGCGGTCGGCAGCTCGACCGCCGCGACTGACGCTCCGGTGAGCAACGCGGAGCCGCCACCGCCACTGCGTCCCGGAAGCTCGTGGCGAGCCAGGGTTCGCCGCCCCAGCCACAAGGCCACGGCTGCCGCCACTAGAACGGCACCCGCGACGAGCTCGATCACGTGCCTGACGTTCCCCTGGGGATGCGGGACCAGCCCGAGCAGCAATCTGCCCGGCCCAATCGCGAGCACAAGCCCCACCGAAAGGTTCACGCCGAACACGCCGACCGTGAACTGGATCACGCGCCAGACCGCCTTCCGCACCGTCGCCAGGTACAGAGCTGGTCCGACTGTGCTCGGATTTATCGAGTCCGCCAGACCCACCCAGAGCGCCACACCAACTCGCCGCAGCATGCCTTGCCTGCCTTCCCGTCACGTCGCTGTTGCTCGAACGGGTCAGGTGCCGCGCCCTTCGGCGGCTGCGCCTCCGGCGCCTCTTTCACCTCGAGCAGCGCCTGGTGTTGCTGCTTGCTGACAGGCGGAAACCAAGGGTCGACGTCCATCAGCGTGTGCACGAGGACAGCCCCGGCCCGATCGGCCGAACCACCTGCGATCGGCGGGGATCACGTTGTGCTCCAAACACTCGATTACGTCGACACGCTGACGGGATGAAGCCAAAACGCATCACCCCGATCAGGTGAGAGCGCGACGAGGGCTCCGCGCGCTCCTCGACCTCGGCACCACTGATCGTGCTTTTCCGCTGGTCCGCGAGATGAGAGTGATCCCGCGTCGCCGGGCTCATATCGCTATCGCGGGTCATCCGTTCCGGGTGATGTGCAGCCGCCGACGCGGATGTTCGATATGGAGCGGCCCCACCCGGGGCCTGGCGAGAACCGTCTATGGAGGCATGATGACCGACCAAACCAGCGACACGCCCGTCCTCGACCTGCTTGCGAACATGAATGCCCAATCGCTAACGGTGTCCACCTTGGACCCGAACAGCCTGATGCTCGTCCGGATTGCGGCTCTCGTGGCGGTGGACGCGCCGCCTGCGTCATATTTGATGAACCTACCCGTGGCGGGTGACATGGGCGTCAATGCTGACCAGGTTCAGGGCGTGCTGGCCGCGGTCGCTCCGATCGTCGGAAGTGCTCGGGTCGCGTCCGCCGCGGGCAAGATGGTCCGGGCGCTTGGCCTGGCCGAGGAACTCGGCGAGCTCGCTGAACTCGCCCAGGAGGCGGACGGCTAGGACGCAGATGGAGAGTGCGCCCAAGCAGCCGTAGTAGTTGACGGCCTGTGGCGACGCCGGCGCCGATCAGGAGGCTGAAGTCGAGCAGCAGGGTTACACGTGTCTGCGGGAACACGAACTAGCGCCTCGCCGAGATGCTCGGCGCGCGTCGCGAATGGCGAGACCCGGAATCGAACCGGGGACACCACGATTTTCAGTCGTGTGCTCTACCAACTGAGCTATCTCGCCAGGCCGGCGCGATGCTAGCGACTAACTGCTGAGCGCTCCTTGCGCGAGACTACGTTGCGATGGCCGAGTCGGCTGATCAGCCAGCGCATCTGCTCCATGTGCTCAGGCACGCCAAGTCGAGCTGGGAGGAGCCGGGTCTCGAGGACCACGATCGGCCGCTCGCGCCGCGGGGACGCAAGGCGGCCGCGGCGGTCTCGCGGTATCTGAAAGAGGCCACGATCAGCCCCTCGCTCGTGCTCTGCTCGTCGGCGAAACGCGCGCTGCAGACCTACGAAGGGGTGAGGCCGTCCGGCGAGCTGCTGGTCGAGACGGGGCTCTACGCGGCGACCGCCGGCGAGGTGATCGAGAGGCTGCGCGACGTCCCCGAGTCGACCGACTCGACGATGGTCATCGGTCACAACCCCACCATGCAGCTCCTGGTGGTGTGGCTGGCGTCGGGCGCTCTGGCACCCGGAGGCCACCGACACTCCGGAGCTCGAGCGGGTGCGAGAGAAGTTCCCCACGTGCGCGCTGGCGACGCTCCGCTTCACCCGCCCGTGGCGAGAGCTCGGTCCCGGTCGGGCCCAGCTCACCGGTCTGGTCCGGCCCGCCGACCTCGGCTAAAGCCCGCGTCAAGCTCTAAGAGCCGATCCGCAAACCCCTCGCGCCCGTCTGGCGGCGGCGGATCGGCGCGGAGCATCGTCCTCGGTCGGGGCAATACCTTCCAGGTATTGCACCCTCCCTGTGTCCTCCCTCCGCTTGATCCGGCGCTCGCCAGCCGAACACGCGGAATTTCCGGATGAACTCTAACTTCCACCCAGTGTTCTCGGATGGCGATGGTCCCGCGGTCGTCGGCCGGGAGCTCTACAAGCGCTACGGCGACGGGGCGGCGGCCGTGGACGCGCTCCGCGGCGTGACCGTCGAGCTTCTACGGGGCTCGTTCACCGCGGTCATGGGACCCTCCGGCTCCGGCAAGTCGACGCTCATGCATCTGCTCGCGGGGCTCGACCGTCCCACGGCGGGCGAGGTCTGGCTGGGGCAGACGAAGCTGACGGGGCTGGGCGACGACGACCTCACGCGCGTGCGCAGGACGCGCGTCGGCTTTGTCTTTCAGACGTTCAACCTGCTGCCCATGCTGACCGTGGAGCAGAACGTGACGCTGCCGCTGCGCATCGCCGGCGAGAAGATCGACCGAAGCTGGGTCGAGCAGCTGCTCGCGGCGATCGGGCTCGCCGACCGCCGCCGCCACAGGCCCGCGGAGCTGTCGGGCGGAGAGCAGCAGCGGGTCGCGCTCGCGCGGGCGTTGATCACGCGTCCCACGGTGCTGTTCGCAGACGAGCCCACCGGCAACCTCGACTCGCGGGGCACGGAGATCTTGCTCTACATGCTCCGCCGCGCCGTGGAGGAGCTCGGCCAGACGATCGTGATCGTCACCCACGATCCGCTCGCGGCCAGCCGCGCCGATCGCATCCTCTTCCTCGCCGACGGCACGATCGTGCGCGAAACCGGCAGCCTCCAGGCCTCCGAGGTACTCGGGGTGCTCAAAGCCACTCGCTAGCCCGATGGCCCTGTTCGCGCTTCGTAGCCTGCTCGCGCGCCGGAGACGCGCCGGACTCTCGGCGATCGCGGTGATGGTCGGCGTCGCCATGGTCGCCGGCACCTACATCTTCACCGACACGATCCACGCCGCCGTGCGGCGGCTCCTGCGCGATTCCACCGCCGGCGCGAAGGTGGTCGTCTCGAGCCGTCAGGGGCCCTATTCGCCCTCGAACCCGCCGGCCAACATTTCAACCGCGCTGGTGCGCCGGATCGGGTCGCTGCGGGGGGTGGCGGCGGCTCAGGGACAAATCTCCGACACCGCCACGATCGTGGCGCGCGACGGCCGCACGCTCAAGAGTGGCCCGGGTCCGACGCTCGCGGTCTCCTACCTGAGCAAGCCTTTCACGGGCACGCAGATCACGCGGGGAGCTGCACCCCGCAGCTTCAACGAGGTCGCGCTCGACCAGTCCACCGCCGCGCGCGCCGGCTACCACCTGGGTGATCTCGTCCCAATCGTGACGGCCCAGCCGGTACGGCGCTTCCGACTCTCCGGGATCGTCCGCTTCCAGGGGGCCTCGACGGGGGGCGTAGCGGTCGCCGTGTTCGATCCGCGCGCCGCAGCTGCTCTGTACGACAAGCAGAACGAGGTCAACGTGATCTACGTCGCGGGACGCGGCGCGACGTCGGCCGCGACGCTCGAGCACGAGATCAAGCCTCTGCTCGGCGGCCAGCTCGTGGCGCGCAGCACGGGGGCCCAGGCCGACACAGATTTCGGCCAGATCGCCAGCCAGCTCCAGGTCCTCACCGGCGGTCTGCGCGCGTTTGGCTTCATCTCGCTGTTCGTGGCCGCGTTTCTGATCTTCAACGCGCTGTCGATCACGGTCGCCCAGCGAGCCCGCGAGCTTGCCCTCCTGCGGACCCTGGGCGCGCTGCGCAGACAGGTGCTGGTCGCGGTGCTGGTGGACGCAATCGCGGTGGGCGTGGTCTCCTCCGCGGCCGGCCTCGCGCTCGGCCTGGCGGCCGCGCTCGCCATCCACGCGGTTCTCGGCGCCGTCGGGATCGAGCTTCCGTCTGCCGGCCTGGTGCTTGCGCTGCGCACGATCGTGCTTAGCGTCGCGCTCGGGATCGTGGTCACGGCCGCGGCGGGCCTGATCCCCGCCGTGCAGGCCACGCGCCTCTCGCCGCTACAGGCGTTGCGCGACATCGAGACGCCGGGCCCGCGCTGGCGCCGGCCCTGGATCGCGCTGAGCATGGCCGCGGTGCTCGCGCTCGCAGGCCTCGCGCTGGCGTTCGTGACCTCGGGCTCGTTTGGCGCGCGCGTCGAGGCCGCCGCGGTCGGTGGCGTGCTCGTCGTGCTCGCGGGAGTGCTCGTCAGCCCGCTCGCGGTGCCCTTCCTCGGACGCGTAATCGCGTGGCCCCTGGAGCGCCGCGGCGCCGTCGTCGGCCAGCTCGCCCGCGAGAACGTGACGCGCACGCCGGGGCGCACGGCGCTGACCTGCTCGTCGCTGATGATCGGTCTCGCCCTCGTGCTGTTCGTGCTGGTCTACGTGGGAGGAGTCCGCGCGTCGGCGAGTGCGGCCGTGCGCAGGACCTTCGCGGCCGACTTTGCGATCGGCCCCTCGGCTGGGGCAACTTCGATCCCGGCTGCGAGCGTCCGCGCCGCGGCGCTCGTGCCCGGCGTCGTGGCGGCCTCGGGGATCCAGACCTCGACCGCACAGCTGGGGAGCGTCCACAACGTGAGCGCGGCCGGCGTCGACCAGAGCACCTTCGGAACCGTCTACCACTTCCAATGGGTGGGACGCCACGAGCCAGTGGCCGCGCTGGGCGCGGGCGCCGTGCTCGTCGAACGCGATACCGCCCGCGCCGCCGGCCTGCACGTGGGCGAGCGGGTCGCGTTGCGCACGGGCTCCGGCCTCGGCGAGACGGCGACCGTCCAAGGCATCTACGCGGACTCGGCTCTGCTCCGCGGCCTGGTGATGCCGGCCTCGGACTTCGACCGCCTGTATAACCAGGACCGCCTCGCGCAGGTGCTGGTGAAGATCTCGCCGTTGATCGCCACCCGCGCCGGGACCGTGGCGCAGCTCAGGCACGCCCTGAGCGCGTTCCCGGGTGTGGTCGTGCGCTCAGAGCGAGCGCTGCGCCAGACCGCCTCCGCACGCGTCAACACCGTCCTGGTGCTGTTCTACGCGCTGCTCGCGATCAGCGTGGTAATGGCGCTGCTGGGGACCGCCAACGCGCTCACCCTCTCGATCCATGAGCGCACGCGAGAGCTTGGCGTGCTGCGAGCGCTCGGCATGTCTCGCTCCCAGGTGCGCGGGCTCGTCCGACAGGAGAGCATCGTCACCGCGGCGCTGGGCACTTTGATCGGGGTGGCGCTGGGAGTGCTCCTGGCGTGGATCATGACCAGGGCCCTGTCGTCGGAGGGGATCGTGTTTGCGTTGCCCTGGCCGCAGCTCCTGATCGTGGTCGGCGCGGGCCTCGCCACCGGCGTGCTCGCCGCCCTCTTCCCCGCCGCCCGAGCCGCGCGGCTCGACGTCCTCAGCGCGATCGCGACCGAGTGAGTTGGGGAGATCTTTCGACGCAGATCCCCCACACCCCCGCCGCGCGCGAGCGGGTTGGGGATTCTGCGTCGCGTGGCGACGCAGAATCCCCACACCCCAGAGAGAACCGGGGGGTGTGGGGAGTTTGCGTCGCGTCGGCCCAAGCAGCAGGGCCGGGCCGCGGTCCGCGGGCGACGCTGCCCGCGGACCGCTGACCTCGGTTGAACTATCCGCCGGCTACGTTGCCGATGAAGTTCGCCCCGGGAGAGCCCAGGCCGGTGAGGCTGTCATAGCCCTTGAAGGCACTCAGGGTGTTGGGCCGCGACGCGCAGTTTCCGGTGCCGTCGCAGTACATCTCGGGACCCGGCCAGTACAGCTCGCGCACCGACTGGAAGTAGCCCTTCACTCCCGGCACGATCGCGTCCGCATAGTCGCGCCTGTAGTTGGCCTGCAGGCCCGACTCGGCGAGGACGTCATAGATCGTGCCCGCCTTCGTCCTATCCAGCTTGTAGAAGGTGGGATTGAGGAAGCCGGTCTGGGTGCCGGCGGTCTGATCGATGTCGGCGACGATCCCCGCCAGCAGCGGCGAGGCGACGCTCGTCCCGCCGTAGCGCGTCTGCGTGTAGCTCGACTTGCCATTGGGGAATGTCTGGGTGAGACCGATCAGGAAACCCGTCCCCGCGTCGGCGTCGAGCGAGATGTCCGGGACCACCCGGAGCGGCTGAGACCCGAAGATGGGCGAGTTGCGCTCCGATAGGGAGGCCGGGACGATGCCCTTTTGGTAGTACGGCTGCGTGTAGTTGTAGCTGGTGTAGCCACCGCTCATGCCGTCCTCCAGGGCGGGGCCCCACGTCCCGATGGCCTTCTTCGTGCAGCCGGGGAGGATGTTCACGCCGTTGGCGGTGCAGAGGAAGGCCCGGCCTGTGGCCCAGCCCAGGTCTCCGGTGCGCTGCCCCTTGGCGTTGATCTTGGTCGTCGTGCCGCCCACCCCAGTCGCGTACGGGCTGGAGGCGGGGTAGTTCGGGGCCGAGAGCCCGGTGAGGTCGAAGTTGTCTCCGTCGTCCCCGGAGCTGTACTGCATGCCGATGCCCGTCGAGCCGGCGAGCAGGAACAGGTGATCGAAGGCCGCGCGGCTCGAGCTGTCGTCCAGTAGATCTCCCGAGGAATCGCCCCACGAGTTCGTGACGACGGTCGCGATGTGGTTGTCGACGGCGTACTGGTCTGCGTTGAACAGATCGGTGTTCAGGCAGCTCTTCGCGCCGACGTAGCTGATGCCCGCCTGGCCCGCCATCCCGTGCACGGCCTGGATGTCGATGGCCTGCTCGGTGAGCCAGCCGCTGGCAGCGCATAGGGTCTGATTGGTGAAGGGGAAAGCGTCGTGCCGCGTGAGGCGGGCGCGCGAGAACGGGTTGGTCGGATCGTTGTTCTTGAAGTAGCGCGTGGAGTCGCTGACGATCGTCTTCGAGTCATATGCGTCGACGACCGCGACCCTGTAGCCCCCGCCCATGTTGGGTGATTTCACCCCGTAGGCCGAGCGCAGCTGCGGGGGCTTGTACCCGCAGACCACGTCGGGCACGGTCTTCGGGTAGCCGTGGCCGTACGGAGGCTTCAGCGTGGTCGACTTGGCCCCGTAGTAGGCCCCACAGGGCGGCGCGGGAATGAACGCCGCAGGCGGTGGGGGATACGGCGACGTCGATTTGCTGGTTGTCGTCGAGCTCGACCCCGACCCCGGAAGGTCGGGATTGCCTACCAGGGCCGGCGTCTCGACGTACTGGTTGATGCCGATCGCGCCGGAGATCGTCCCCGCGATCGACGCGGGCACGGTGAAGTCGCGGCTGGCCAGCTGCACCACGTTGCCGGTGACCCGGTAGCGAGCGAGGCTGGTGTTGAAGGCCCGCTCCACCTGGGCGGCGGTACCCGAGGCCGCGACCGTCATGCGGTCCTTGGAGACCCGGCCCACCTTGAAGCCCTCGCTGCGAAGCCACTTGGTGGCACGCGCGACCGCGACCTTGGTGGGCGAGTAGCGCGACACCCACTTGGCCGTGGTCAGGAAATGGCGGTAGCTCGAGCTACCCGGCGTGCTGACCGCCTTTAGCAACGCGACGGCGCCGCCGGCGTTGTGCAGCCTGAGCACAAGCTCAAAGTTCTCACGTGCGGATCTGCTCACCGTGCCGACGCGGTCGGCCCGCGCCTTTGCCGGCGCCGCGGTGCCGCGCAGGGAGGAACTCCCCGAGCTCGCACTCGCGACCTGCAGTCCAACGGTTGCCAACACAGCCGCGCTTATGACCGCGGCCGAAACCAGCTTCAACGAGGCTTTACGCCACATCCCATCGTCCCCCTGACTCTCTCGGGCGATTTACGGCGGGCCAGCCTACACCCCGACCACGGCCACTGCAACCGGAAAGGCGTGACGTCAAGATTGGCCGGCGCACATGTGCGCCGGCCCCGGCCGAGCATGCTCGGCCGGCAGGCGCGCGCATGCGCGCGCCTGATACACCGAGTCGCTTACGCGCTCATCCGGCGCAATAGCTCCAGGGCCCCGGCCTTGGACAGGGGCTCGTTGAGGTTGCCGCACTTGGGCGACTGGACGCACGAGGGGCAACCCGCGCGGCAGGGGCACTCGCCGATCAGGGCGCGGGCGTCCGCGGAGAGCCGCTCGAAGTGATCGAAGCCGCGCTTGGTGAGTCCCACGCCACCGGGGTGGCCGTCGTAGATGAAGATCGTGGGGCCCCCGGTCTGCGGGTGCGCGTTGGTGGAGAGGCCACCGATGTCCCAGCGGTCGCACATCGCGATCAGGGGCAGGACGGCGATCTGGGCGTGCTCGAGTGCGTGCAGCGAGCCGAGCAGCCGCTGCAGCGGGAAGGCTTCCTCGGGCCCGCGCCCCGAGCGCCCCGGCTCGGTCAGCCCGTCGAGCTCGTACCACAGCGCGCGCGTCTGCAGCTCGACGGTGGGCAGCGAGAGCGTCGTGAAGTCGATCACCTCCTGGTCTGAGAGCCGCTTGCGCTGGTAGCCGAGCACCGTCTCCTCGACCACCACGGTGCCGAAGGAAAGCGTCACCCCCAGCGCCTCGCGCTGCTCGAGCAGCCGCTCGATGTAGGTCGCGGTCTCCCGCCTGGCCTGCGTGTAGTAGTCGCCCTCGAAGGGCTCCAGGAGCACTCGATGCGCGGGCAGGTCCAGCGCGAGCACGTGGTAGGACCGGCCGAGGTGAAGGTAGATCGCCCCCTCGTGCACGGTCGAAAAGGCGCGGGTGGCCTCGATCGTCCCGAGGACCTCGCCGGAGGTGGCCTCGATCAGCGCGAACGTCTCGGCCGACGCCGAGCGCAGCGCCACGCGCGCGGCCGGATAGTCGTCGGCACGCCGCGGCACGAAGCCCGTGAGCCGCTCTCGAAGATATCCGGCGCTCGCCAGCTCCTCTGCGTGGCTGCGCCAGCCCGCCCCGAGAATCTGCGCGTTGGCCTCGCCGAGCGGAGCCTCGTGCGCCGCGCAGAGGAGGTGCCACGCGTGGATCTCGGGGCTCTCGGGGTCGATGATGGCGGCCTCCACGGCCCGCTCGAGGAACTGGTCCGGATGGCGGCAGAAGAACTGATCGAGGGCGTCCTCGCCCGCGATGTAGACCGCCAGTCCGCGGCCGCGGCGGCCCGCCCGCCCCCACATCTGCCTGAGGCTCGCGACGGTACCCGGAAAGGTCACGCAGATGGCCGCGTCGAGCGCGCCGATGTCGATGCCCAGCTCGAGCGCGTCTGTCGCGACCACTCCCAGCAGCTCGCCCTCGGTCAGGCGCCGTTGTATCTCCTGGCGCTGCGCCGGGGTATAGCCGGCTCGGTAGGGGGCCACGCGGGCGGCGAGCGCCGGCTCGAGCAGGGCGCTCGTGTGGCGGACGATCAGCTCGACTGCCTTGCGCGATTTGATGAAGCAAATCGTCCTGGCGTTCTGCGCGACGAGCTCGGCGAGCAGCTCCGCCGCCTCGTACAGCGCCGAGCCCCTGAGCCCAAGCTCCTCGTCGGTCAGCGGTGGGTTCCACATGGCGATCCGACGGCCGGGCTGGGGCGCGGCGTCGTTGTCGATCAGGGCGAAGTCCTCGACGCCGGTGAGCTTTTGCGCGAGCTCGAGAGGGTTCGCGATCGTGGCGCTCGCGAGCAGGAAGCGGGGGTCTGAGCCGTGCAGGGCCGCGGCGCGGCGCAGGCGCCGCAGCACGTTGGCCACGTGGGAGCCGAAGACGCCGCGGTAGGTGTGGGCCTCGTCGACGACGACGAAGCGCAGGTTCTGCAGCATCTGCGCCCAGCTGTGGTGGTGGGGGAGGATCCCCACGTGGAGCATGTCGGGATTGGTGAGGATCACGTTGGCGCGCCTGCGGATCCCGGCCCTTTCTGAGCGGGGCGTGTCTCCGTCGTAGATCGCGGGCTTGACCGTCCTGCTCAGGCCGAACGCGCTCAGCGCCCGCGCCTGGTCCTGCGCGAGCGCCTTGGTGGGGTACAGGTAGAGGGCGCGGGCGGAGCCGTCGCGGGAGAGCAGCTCCAGCGTCGGCAGCTGGAAGCACAGCGACTTCCCCGACGCGGTGCCGGTGGTGATCACGGTTGATCGCTCCAAGGCGGCCTCCACCGCCTCGGCCTGGTGCTCGTAAAGCGCGTCGATTCCGATCCCCTCGAGGCCCTCCCTGACCTCCGGCAGTAAATGGGCGGGGATCGGTGCGAGCTCGGCGGGTCGCGCCCCCTGGACGGTCTCGTGGATGAGGCGCTCGTCGGCGCGCCCGGTCTCGAGCAGCTCCATCCAGGGCTCAGCTGCGGATGTGGTGCTCACCTGAGATGAGTATGGTCGCCCGCGCGGTGCGATGCCTGTACGTGGATCTGGACGGAACCCTGGTGGGGCCAGGCGGGTCGGTGGTGCACGACGGCGAGGGTCGCTTCGCTCTCGACGCGGTGCGCGCGCTCCAGGCGTGCGACCGCGCGGGGGCGGAGGTCGTGATCTATTCGGGCAGGCGCCAGCGCACCGTGTTCGAGGACTCGCGCCTGCTCGGCCTCGAGTGCTACATCTTCGAGGTGGGGTGCGGCCTCGTCATCGACGGCGAGCTCGAATGGCTGACGGGCGGGATCGTTCCCTCGCCCGAGCAGGGGACGATCTTCGAACAGATCGAGGCATCGGGCGCCCCGCGGTTGCTGCTCGAGCACTTCGCGGGCACGCTCGAGTACCACACGCCGTGGTCAAGGGAGCGAGACGTCTCCCATCTGTTTCGCGGGCTCGTCGATCTCGACTCGGTCCAGGCTCTGCTCGAGGGGGCGGGACTGGGGTGGCTGCGGATGGTCGACAACGGAGTGGTGCACGAGCACATGGCTCCGGCGACCACCGGGCAAGCAGAGGAGACGATCGAGCGTGTGAGCGGCCTGCGCCCCGACCTCCCCATGGTGCGCGCCTACCACCTGATCCCGGCCGTGGCCTCCAAGGCTCGCGCCGTGGCTCGCCACATGCAGGCTCGCGGCTACGCACCCGAGGATTGCATCGCGGTTGGAGACTCCCGCGAGGACCTCGGGGCCACCGACGCCGTGGGGACGTTCTGGCTCGTCGCCAACGCACTCGAACGCGACCCCTCGTTGTCGGACGCGTTGGGGCCGCGTGTCAGGGCCGCCTCGGCCGCCTATGGCGCGGGCGTGTATGAGGCTGTGGTTACGACGCTCGCGGAAGGGCGCTAGCGGGCGGGCTCGTCGTCCGGTGTCTGCTCGACGTCGTCTGCGTCGGACACGGCCCAGCCGAGCCGCTCGACGAGCTGGTCGGCGAAGTGCCGGCTCTCGAAATCGGCGACGCTGACCCGCTCGCGCAGCATTACGGCTTCCTCGCGGCGTCCGTCGGATGGCTTCGTGGTCACGATGATCTGGGGCATGGCTCTCTCTCCTTCGGTTTCATGTTCCGTTCCAACCTGGCAACTTCCCCTTCATCCCGGGTAAAAATCCGGTGATTGGTCGTCAGGAAACTGCGCACCGGGATTTCCGGGGTGGTAGGGTCGCCGAACGGCTGGAACCTGAACCGGCGTATTGGAGCGATGAAGGACTTCGTGGGGCGATTTTTGGGGCGCGCGATTCTGCTTGGCGTGCTGCTGTCGCTGGCGTTCGCCGGGTTCTCGCAGGCGGCGACGCTGAAGGTCATGACGACCAAGGATTCGATGGGCAAGGCGTGCACGCTCAAGAAGTGCTCGCTGCGCGACGCGGTGACCTACGCAAAGGCGGGGGACACGGTGGCGTTGCCGGCGAGTTCTAGGCCGTATGCGGTGACGCTGGGGGAGATCAAGGTACTTCAGCCGATCACGATCACGGGGGCCGGCGCGAAGTCTGTGATCAAAGGCAACGGCAAGAGCCGCGTGTTCGAGATAACGGCGACGCCGACGAGCGCCTCGACGATCACGGTCAACGGCGTGACGATCACGGGGGGTCGCGCGACCTCGATGCCGGGCGGGGGCGCCATCCTCGTAGACCAGGACCCGAGCGCCGTGGCTCTGAACCTCGTGCTCAACAAGGTCGCGATCGTTGGCGACAGCGCCGCGGTCTCCACGGGGCCAAGCACGTGCTGCGGCGGCGGTGGCGGGATCTACAGCGACGGCGGCAGCGTGACGATCGAGCACGGCACGGTAAGCAACGACACCGCGAAGGTGACGGGCACAACCTCCCCGACCGGGAGCGTTTGCTGCGACGGCGGCGGCGGCATCTACAACAACGCCAGCAGCGGCTCGATCGTGGTGGTGGCGAGCAGGTTCGCGCACGATTCCTTCACCCTGACCCACGACTTCCAATGCTGCTCGGGCGGAGGAGCGATCTATCAGGACGCCGGAGTACCGGGCACCGTTGCGATCTCGAAGAGCGAGCTGCTCGACAATAGCTTCACGCTCATCGGGTCGCAGGCCGTCAACCCCGACCACAGCAGCAACTGCTGCTCGGGCGGCGGCGCGGTCTACCAGGACAGCGACGCGGTGACGGTTAAGCACAGCAGGCTTACGGGAAACAAGGCGACGGTTTCGAGTGGCAGCTGCTGTCAGGGCGGAGGCGCGTTCTACATGGACAGCAGTGATCCACTGACTCTCGTCAGCAGCATGTTGAGCCGCAACGCGGCGACCGTGAAGGGACCGACGAGCACCTCCACAGACCTCGATACCAACTGTTGCTCGGGCGGTGGCGCCGCAGCGGTCTTCGGTGCGGTCGATCTCCTGAAGTCAACCCTCGACCACAACTCTTCGAGCGTGCGGTCGGGCGATCCGTTCGAGGGCGGCGGCGCGATTCAGATCGACTCGGGATCATCCCCGATTACCTCGGTGGCGAGCACGATCAGCAATAACAGTTCGCTCGTCTCCCCCAACGCGACCTTCTCGGGCGGCGGCGGGGTGTTCATGGATACAGACAGTTCGAGCGGCAACACCTATTCGAACTCGACCGTCTCGGGCAACACCACCAACGCCAAGGCTCACACTTCTGGTGGTGGCGGGCTTTACTTCCTTACCCCTTCTGCGAGCGGCGAGAACGTGCTCGCAAGCGCGACGATCGCGGGCAATTCGGCCACATCCGGGGCTGGGGGTGGCGCGGTCAACGCGGGCTCAAAGATCGCGGGCAAGAACACGATCATCGCGCTCAACAGCGCGAAACGTTCCGCCAACTGCGCGGCTTTCAGCTACGAGACCGATGTCCCCGTCTTCACCGACCTCGGGTTCAACCTGACCAACAAGCCGAATACATGCGACTTCACCGCTTCCACTGACCAGGTGGTTTCGACGAGCAAGGTCAAGCTGGGTCCGCTGGCCAAGAACGGCGGGCCGACCGAGACGCGAGCGGAGCTCAAGGGCAGCGCTGCGATCGATCACGGCTCCAAAGCCGCCGGTTGCACGAGCGCATCGGGCGTGATCGAGCACACCGACCAGCGCGGAAAGCCCCGCCCCGACCACGGCGAGTCGCGCTGCGACATCGGCGCGTACGAGTACCAGGACAAGAGCACGGCGTAGGGCGTCTGTGCGCGGCGGAGTCGGTTTACGCCGCGCCGCGAGCTCGGGGGCGCGATGCTGCTGGCGCTCGATCCTCGCGCTCGACCGCGTCGGCGAGGGCGCCAGCCGCGTCCGCGATCTCTCCGAAGGCGTCGGCAACATCGGCTGCGCTCGTGCGGGTGATGGCCCGGTTTAGCCCGGCCACCGCGGCATCGAACCGATCCCACAGCTCCTGCGGCCCTCGCCGGCCGGTGCCCGGCCGGAGCTCGTATGGAGGTTCTGCGCGCTCTGCGCCCGGGACAGGGCGCCACAACATCCCCGCGGCGTGCGCGTGCTCCCACGTGACCTGCTCTCGCTCGGCCGCCTCGCCGAGTCCTCTGAGCCGGGAGGCGAAGCCGGCGTCGGGCGGCGCAAGCTTGTGAACTCGCATGGCCTCGGCCCAAGCGTTGCTCGCGTGGCGCACGGCGCGCATGATGTGTGCGCGCTCGCGATCGAGGTCATCGCCGAAGCTCGTCATTAGCGCTCCTCCTCATCCGGCCCGGGGTCGGCACGGCCGACGGGCTCTCCGCCCCAGAAATCCTCTGCGCTTGGGCCTACATCGCGGGCCGGAGGCACGGCGCCTGGCCGGTATCCCTCCGACACCAAGCGCTCGAAGTCCGAGCGCAGGATTCGCACCCTGCGGCCGACACGCACTGCCGGCAAGGATCCCTGGTCGATCCAGTTGCGGACAGTCTGCTGATTGAGCTTGAGCGTCTCCGCGACCTCGGCAACGGTCAGGAATGGCTCTGAAGATGCGGTGTAATCCACGACTATCCTTCTCTAATTGAGACAAAGCGGAACCAAATCTCTGGGTATAATAGCGCGCGGATCGGACGACTTACCAACGGGTAGAGGAGAAAGGTCTGCAAATCGATGGGTTCTAAGAGAGACCAGGGTGGCGGACCGGATCGGCGCGGGGAACACGGGCAAGACGACGAGGACGAAGACAAGGTCATCCGGCTGCCGCGCGACTGGCTTGGCCCGCGCGACGAGCTCGTGCCGTTCGGTCCGTCTGCTGAGCGCGACGACCCGGAGGACCAGGAGTCTGCGTCCCGACCGGACGAGGCGCCGCCTCCCGAAGCTGTCTCTCCCGACGACTTCTGGGGTGAGCGCTCGGCGTCGCTTCAGGGACCGCTCGAGGAGGCCGACGACGATTCCACGTTCGAGCCTCAGCGTCGTCGCGCATGGGTGGTCGGGGCGGTCGCGGCCGCAGTCGTAGCCGTCGCTGTTCTGGTCCTGTCGCTCGTAGCCCAAACGTCGGGTCCCGGGAAGGCGCGCGTCGACGCGGGCGTGAATCGAGGCGGTGCCTCGGGCGCCCTGCCGCTCTTGCCCGCTCAAACGCCTCCGGCGAGCCATCCGACTCTGTCCAGGCGCCGTCGCTCCAATACGAACCGAAACAGCCGCTCACATGCGGCCGGCGCGCTGGCCGTCAACTACGTGCGCGAGTCGTCTTCCTCGCAGGGCGCTGCGGCGGGTGGCGGCGCCAGCACCGGGACGGGTTCGAGCGGCACGGCGTCTTCAAGTACCAACTCGACTTCGCCCGGCACCGGGCCGTCAAATTCTCCGCCCGAAGAAAACACGCAGCCTTCGTCGAACTCGAGCAGCGGCTCACGGCCGGCGTCCAAGGCACCCGCATTCGGGGCGGGTGGCGCCCTCGGGCCTGGTCACTCACCAAGCGGATAGCGAAGGCCGCGCTTTACCTAGAAATCCCCTTAGCCGCAGAACACAGGAGACCTCGATGCCAACACAGCGACGACTGCACCGGCGGCTTGCTTCCCTCGCCACTCTCGTCTGCGTTTCGGCGATGGCGACCTGCGCGATCGCCCTCGCCCTAACCCCTACTGCCAGCGCGGGGACGTTGAGGGTGAAGGTGTGTGGGAGGTGGAGCCAGGACTCAGGGCCCGTTCGGCGCACAGACCCCGGCGCCGTTCGGGTGGGATGTGCAGTGTGGAGCGCGGCGGCAACGGACTTGAGCTCTGGTTCGGGCTCGGGGCGGAATCGGTCCGGCACGGCACCACCGCCCGCTGGATCACGACCGCGCCGCCCGGCATCGTGATCAACCACGCGTCGGTCGTCATCCCACGCTCGCGATCGATCGGCGATGGACGCGGCTGGGGCGGCACGTTCTTCTGGGATGGCGGTCACGTCGGCGTGACGGACAGCTACAACCGGCACGGGTGCTGCCGGCGCCACTTCCGAAGTCGTTTCTTCGGCTGGCGCATGACCTGCGTCTCTCGTTCATGCGACCGGGCAGCCACGATCGATGTTGGTGGCATCGAGCTTGCTCGCCACCGAAAGCCGCGCGCCTCCATTGCCCCGTGGCACCACCAATCTCTGGTACCACGCCGGTCAGTGGGTTCGCGGGACTTGGCCGGTGGCGTTTAAGGCAGAGCGATCCCTCTGGGTATGCCGCATCGCCGCCGCTCGTGGGCGACGAGTCCGTGCCGGGCCCATCCGAAACTCCCGATACTGATCGCTGGCAGCAGTGCCACGACAGGGACTGGACTGTTCACGTCGACACCACCAACGCGCGCGGGGCCGGGGGAAGAGCCAGGGCGCGATGACACTGAGATTGTCCGCGGCCAATGCTGCGGGAGTCGGCCGCTCGCGCACCGAGACCATCTACGTCGACAACACACGGCCATTGGGTCAGGATCTCCGGGCCGCACCGACGCCCTTTCCACCGACGGGACCCAGTTTCTGACTGCGACGGCCGGCGGCAGCCCGTCGGGAATCGCAGGAATCTCCTGCCGCGTTGATCACGGCGCCGCGAACTGGTACGCGGGATCGCTCCGCGCGGGTGCCTGTCGCCGGCGTCGGTCCTCACACGATCGTGTGCATTGCCGAGAACCGCGCCGTCGATCCTGCGGGTAAGCGAGCTGTCTCCCAGCGCGCGACATGGAAGCTCACGATCCGCCGGCCAACCGCGATCACTGCCGTTTTCGCACGAGTCGTACCCCGTCACGTGGTGGACGTCTGGGTTCGAGAGCATGGCCACTGGGTGCGGCGCAAGACCATCATTCCGGCCCACACCGTCTACTCCCACACCAAGCACATCCCCTTCGGCGCGCGCACCGCGATCGGCGGGCGGCTGAGGGTTAAGCGCGGGAGTGGCCTGCGCGACCAGACCGTGAAGGTGCTTTCTGCGCCGGACAACCGCTCGAACCACTACAGGAGGGCCGCCACCGTCAAGACGGCAGTGTCGGGAAGGTGGCACGCGACGCTTCCCGCAGGCCCGTCGCGCCTGATCAAGGCCGTCTATGGGGGCAGCTCGACCGACGAACCCGCTACCTCGCCGAGGGCCAAGGTCATCGTCCCCGCCAAGGTCGAGGTGCTCCGTCTGCGGCCGCGCAGGGTCAAATGGGGCGGGACCGTCCACATCGACGGTTGCCTCGCCGGTGGCGATCTGCCGCCGCCGCCTGCCGGCGAGCTCGTGCGCCTTCGTCTCGGTTACGGGCGGGCATACACGACCTATGGCGTGAAGACCGACGTCACCGGGAACGGGCGCTTCAAGGTGACCTTCACATTCGGCTCGGGTCCCGGCCAGCGTGGTTCGCGACTACTGGTTCGAGGAGTGCGCGCTGCCCGACGACGACTATCCGTACGCGCCCGCTTGCAGCCGCAAGATCACGGTACGCGTGGGCGGTTAGCCGTCGGGCCAGGCCAGCGCACGCTCCTGCCTCGACGCGCCGAGGGCAACGAGCTAACCTCTGAGCAAGCAGTGATTGGCGACATCTTCCAACCAACGCATCTGCTGTTCCTGCTCGTGGTCGTTCTGCTCGTGCTCGGGCCGAAGCGACTGCCTGAAATGGCCCGATCCCTGGGAAGGGTTTTCGGGATTTCAAGGAAGCGGTCAACGGCGAAGAACACTCGTCGGTGACCGAGCTTCAGCCGCATCCCATCGCGCAGAGCCCTCCTCCGGCAGTGCCCAGCCCAGTGTCATCCGCGCCGGCAGCTTCATCCGAGCCAGAGCCCGCGACAGAGCCGGAGCCCGCGACTGCACCGCAGCCCGAGCCCGTATCCGCGCCCGAGCCTGAGCCGGTCCATGGCGGCGACGGCGCGCGCCCGCGCCGGTCATGGCGCCCACGGCGTCCCGCCCGAGCCTGTCTCGGCGCCCGAGCCGCACGGCGCCGGAGCCCGAGCCTGCCGCGGCGCCCGAGCCTCAGCCCGAGCCCGTCGCCTCGCAGGCGTCGAAGGATTCGGGCGAAGGCACCGGCTAGCGACCAGGGCCTCCGAGAGGCGCATGACGGGTCCGCTGATCTCGGCGGAGGCGCTGGCCGCCAGCCGGCTCGCCCGACGCTGCTGGATGTTCGCTGGACGCTCGGCGGCCCTCCGGGGCGTACCGAGTACGAGCAGGGCCACCTCCCGGACGCGGTGTTCGTGGATCTCGACACAGAACTCGCAGGGGCGCCCGGCGGTAGGCCGGCACCCTCTCCCCGACCGTGGTGCGTTCGAGGCGACGATGCGCGCCGCGGGTGTGCGCAACGACCGTCCCGTGGTTTTCTACGACGCCGCCAGCTCGATGGCGGCGGCCCGCGGCTGGTGGGTGCTGCGCTACTTCGGCCATGGCGACGTCTCCGTTTTGGACGGCGGATTGGCCGCCTGGAGCGAGGCTGGCTATGCGGTGACAGCCGAGGCGCCGCACATCGAGCCGGGGGACTTCGTCGCGCGGCCAGGCGGGATGCCCTTGCTCGACGCAGACAGGCGGCCGCGGCTGCCGCGCACGGTGTCCTCCTCGATGCGCGCACCCCGGAGCGCTTCAGCGGCGAAAAGAACCGGTCGACCCCGTCGCCGGCCACATTCCCAAGGCCAACGAACTCCCGGCCATGCTGACGGTCGACCCGCCGGCGGTTTCTCGAGCGGGCAGGCTTCAGGCACGTCTTCGAGCGCGCCGGAGTCGCGGACGGGCGTCGAGATGGGCGCGTATTGCGGCTCAGGAATCACGGCCGCGCACGAGGTGCTCGCGCTGGAGCTCGCTGGGCACCGGGCCGCTCTTTACCCGGGATCCTGGAGCGAGTGGATCGCCGACCCGGGGCGTCCGGTCGCGCGAGGAACCTAGACCGCCGGTGCGGCGAACCTAGGCTCGCGGCCCCCCGGCCGCGGCGATCTTCTGCGGCCGAGGCGTCCAATATCTGCTCTCCGTTGTCCTTGGCTATCGCGGCAATGCGACCCAGAATCACGTTGATCGCCTCGACCTGCGCCTCGGAGGGATGGACTGCAAGCGCGGCACCGAGAGCCTTGACCTTGCCGGCGGTTATCTCGAGCGGACCAAACAGAACCGTTAGCTGCCCGTTGTGCTCGACCTGACGGGCGGCGATCGTCAGTTCGCTGGCGGCGAAACGCGCCGCCACGACGCCCTGATCGATCTTCGGTCCGACCGGAAGGGTCAACTCCCCCGCCCGAGACGGGAGCAAGATGAAGCGATGGAAAGCTCCGAACGCGAGGCTCGCCGGGAGCCAGCGCCGTGTCCTTTGCCGGGTGCTTGCGTGGCGCGGCGCGATGCGCTGCGCCCCCGCAGCCCGCAGCCCCCAGGGCAAGCGCACACACAATCGCGGCTGCACGGATGTAGGGGCGTCGGGACATGTCGGTCTTTCGGCAGCCCGTCGCTGGGGTCAGGGCTGACGGCATAGGACGATAGCCACCGGGACAGCGCCCCCTGGGCCGCAGGCGTAAAGGGCCTCTGAGTGTGTCCGAGCCGTCAAAAGATCGAGGCACCGTCGCGTCGTGTCGCACCGCCGCGCTAGGCTCGCCCCGATGTCCTTGCCGGTCGAGCACGCCGCCCTTGTCGCGCTGCTCCGTGAAGGTCGTCGCCCCTGGCAGGTATACGCCGAGCTGGTAGAGGAGACCGGGAGCGCACTGCACGTGCTCGAGCACGAGCTCGATCGCGACGACGCGGCGGAGACTCTGTTCGACGTCGAGCTCAAGGCTCACGCGGCCGGCGTCCGCGTGGACGTGAGCGGAGCTCTCGACGCGGCCGCCGCGGAACTTGTTGCCTGGCGCAGCGACGGAATCGAGCTCGTGACCGTTCTCGACGCGCGCTATCCGGAGAACCTGCGGGCTGTTCACGATCGACCACCGCTGCTGTTCGTCGCCGGCAGACTCGATCAGACGGACGCGCGCGCGCTCGCCGTCGTCGGCAGCCGCGCTCCCAGCCAGGGCACCGTCGCGGTTGCCCGCCGCATCGCGGGCGATCTGGTCGACGCCGGCTACACGGTCTTCTCCGGCCTGGCCGCAGGAATTGACACCGCCGCCCATACCGCGGCGCTACAGGCGGGAGGCCGCACGGTCGCGGTCGTTGGCACCGGGCTACGGCGGTGCTACCCACCCCAGAACGCCGGATTGGCGCAGCGGATCGTCAGCGAGTGTGCCGTCGTCTCGCAGTTCTGGCCCGACTCGCCGCCTACTCGGCGTAGCTTTCCGATGCGCAACGCGGTCATGTCCGGCATGACGCTCGGCACCGTGATCGTTGAGGCTTCGCACACGAGCGGCACGCGTACGCAGGCGCGGCTCGCACTCGCCCAGGGAAGGCCAGTGTTCGTACATCGCTCACTGCTCTCGCAGGCGTGGGCGCGCGAGCTTGCGACCCGGCCAGGAGCGCACCCGTTCACGGATACCGACGAAGTACTCGCGATCGTCGACCGGCTCACGGCCGACGAGGAGCTCGTGCCAGGCGAGTTCACGGCCGGCGCACCGGGCCGATGACCTGACGCGAGGCACGCCGTGGCCACCGTCGCTGAGCTCAGCGACCCGTACGCGAACTTCATGTATGGCCCACGGGCCGGAAGCGGCGTGTGCGCCGTCTGCTTCAACTTCACGCGAAGCTTTGAGCACTGCTACAGGTGCGCGCGCGATGAGCCTTTGCTCTCCGCGGTGCTGCCGATCTCCTACAGCGTCGGCGGCGAGCAGCTACACCACGCGCTGTTGGGATACAAGCGGCTTCACGGAGAGCTCGCGCGGCGGATGACCCTGGGGCTCGCCGCGGTGCTGTGGCGGTTCCTCGAGGTCCACGAGCGATGCGTCGCCGCCGCCTCAGGCGTGCGAGCCTTCGACCTCGTGACAACCGTTCCCTCGGGCGAGCGCAGCCGCGACGACGGCCATCCGCTCCGACGCGTCGTCGGCCGGCTGGTTGGGCCGACGCGGCGGACGCTACGTTCTCGCTGCTCAGCCGCTCGGCGCTCCCCGTTGCAGCACGGGAGGTCAACGCCCGTAAGTTCGAGGCGCTGCGCGGCTCGACGGCGAACCCGTGCTGCTGATCGACGACACTTGGACCACGGGTTCGAGTGCCCGCAGCGCCGCAGCGGCCCTCCACCAGGCGGTGAGCCGGCCCCGTCGCCGCGGTGGTGATCGGCCGCTATCTGAATCGCGGTTGGGGCGAGAACGACCGTCGTCTCGGCGCGCTCGCGACGCCGTTTGACTGGAGCCGGTGTGCCCTCTGCGACCGCCCCGCCCGAAGAGACGCCCGCGGCTCGCCTGGTCGGCGGCCGGGTGTCCGATACGCGCTAGCTCCTTCCGAGCCGGCGCGCGCTCTCGACGGCGTGCCCCGGGCTCTCGTACCAGGGCTCGCCGTGGCCCACGAGGACTGCTCGCGCCGGGCACTTCCTCGATCGCGGCGAGCGATTCGAAGCATTGGTCGGTGGAGATGTTCATGGCCGAGGGCATCACCTGGGCGCCGGGTCGGCCGGTGAACGGGTTGCGAGTGCACAGCGCGTCACCGACGAAGAGAACCTCCTTGTCCTCGAAGTACAGCGCGCAGTGGCCACGAGTGTGGCCCGGGGTCGGGATCACACGCGGTCTGCCGGGGACGTCGAGGACTTCGTCTCCCGAGAATGTGGCGGCTCCCTCGAGCGTGGTAATCCTGAAGCCGCCGGAGAGCGCCATATGGGCGATCAGTTTGAGCAGCATTGGGTGGCGTAGCTCGGGCACAATCTTGATCGGATTGGCGTCCCCAGACTTGGGGCGCGGCCTGCGCAACGTCGGCTCGTCGGCGGCGTGAATCATCACGCGGGCGCCCTGATCGCGCAGGGTCTTGGCCAGCCCGGTGTGGTCCGGGTCTGAGTGTGTGAGCACGAGCGCCTCGATGTCCGCCGGAGAGTGTCCGAGCAACGAGAGGTCGCTCGACAGCGCCTTGCCGAAGCCTGGGAGGCCAGCGTCTACGGCGGTGAGCTTGCCGCCGTCCTCGACGAGATACCAGTTGACGAGCGAGCTCCCAAGCCGATGGACGCCCGGGACGATGTTGCGCGAGGCAGGGATCCGGCGATGCTAGCCGGAAGGAGCCAGTTCAAGCCCCGTCCGGCGTCAGTGCATAGTCGGCGGGGTCGAAGGCCCGCGTCAACTCGCGAAAGCGAAACGTGAAGGAGGGCCACAGCGTGGTGTTGCGGCCGCTCGCATCGAGGTACCAGCTGCGACAGCCGCCCGAGTTCCACACGGTTCCACCCAGCTTGCGCTGCACATCGGCGTCGTAGGCGGCCTGCACCTCGGGACGGACATCGATCTCCGTCGCCCCGTGGCGCTCCATCGCCCGCAGCGCCTCCACCACGTAACCCACCTGCGACTCGATCATGTAGACCATCGAGCTGTGGCCGAGCCCCGTGTTCGGCCCGACCAGGATGAACGCGTTCGGGAACCCGTGGCAGGCCGTGCCGAGGTAGGCCGACATTCCCGTCTGCCACGACTCGGCCAGCAGCCGTCCCTGCCGGCCCCGGACGAAACCCGCTTGCGGCGGGTCTGTGGCGTGGAAGCCCGTGCCAAAGATGATCGTGTCGACCTCTCGCGCGTCGCCGTCGGTGCCCACGACCGAGTCGCTGCGGACCTCTTTGAGACCGGCGTTGACGACGGTCACGTTGTCCTCGCAAAGCGCCGGGTAGTAGTCGTTAGAAATCAGGATTCGCTTGCACCCCAGCCGGTATTGCGGCGTCAGGATCCGTCGAAGATCCGGGTCTCTCACCTGAGCCCGAAGATGGGCCCTGGCCACCTGCTCGGCCGTTCTCATCAGGCGGGGCTCGAGTGTCAGCCCCACCACCATTGACTCGCGAGCCGCGTAGACGCCGGCGCGCCACAGGTGCTGCGAGCGCGGGATCGCGCGCCACAGGAACCGCTCGAGCCGGGTGGTGGGCCGGTCTGGGTGGGGGAGGATCCAGGGCGCAGTGCGCTGGAAGACGTAGAGCTCCGAGACTTGCTTCTGGATCCGAGGCACGAACTGAATCGCGGACGCGCCGGTCCCGATCACCGCGACTTTGCGGCCCTGCAAGTCGTGGCCGTGGTTCCAGCCGGCCGAGTGAAAGACCGTGCCCTGGAAGTCGGCGAGCCCTGGCACAGCTGGGATCGCGGGGTTTGAGAGAAAGCCGGCAGCGAGCACAAGCATGTTGGCCGTGAACCGACCCCGCGGCGTCTCCACTGCCCAGCGCTTGGCGTCGTCGTCCCAGTGGGCAGTTTTCACTTCGTGCTCGAAGCGGAGGTGGGGAGCGAGCCGCTCTTCGCGGCTGACTCCGTGCAGGTACTCCAGGATCTCCGCTTGAAGCGGGTAGGTGTGCGTCCACTTGGGGTTGGGCGCGAAGGAGAACGAGTACAGCGTGGACGGCACGTCGCACTGGCAGCCCGGGTAGGTGTTGTCGCGCCAGGTTCCACCTAAGCCGGCGGCGCGCTCGAGCACGACGAAGTCATCCATTCCGGCGAGCTTGAGCGCGCGCGCCATGCCGAGCCCCGCGAACCCGCTGCCGACGATCGCGACCCGAAAGTGGCCGCCGGTGTCCTCGCTGGAAGGATCGGATGCTGGGCTGGCGTCGAGGACTGTCGCGGTCATGTTGAGGCCAAAAGCTAACTCGCCGGGTGGTTCCCCGTCTCGAACTGAATCTACACACGTGTAGTTCAGCGGTAACCGTCCTGCTAGCCTGCGGGCGCGGATGCCAGCGAAGCCTGTCTCCAGATCAGACTCGCTTCCGGGGGAGCGGCCGCCCGCCGAGCGGCGCCGCTACGCCCCGCGGATGGCTCCCGCCGAGCGCCGGGAGCAGCTGGTCGACGCGGCCCTCGAAGTGATACTCGAGCAGGGCTACGGCGGCGTCTCGATCGAGGCCATCGCTCGCCGGGCGGGGGTCACACGGCCGGTCGTCTACGACCACTTTCCCAACCTCGGCCGGCTGTTGCACACGCTGGTTGAGCGCGAGGAGCGCATCTCCGTGGAACAACTCGAGGAAGTCGTACCCGAGGAGCTGGGCGGCCGGGACCCCATCGAGGTGCTTGGCGGCGGCGTGCGGCGCTTCCTCGAGGCGGTGGCGGCTCGCCCCGCGACCTGGCGGATCATTCTGTTGCCGCTCGAGGGCACGCCCCAGGTCGTGCGCGACCATGTTGAGACCAACCGCGCGCGCACGCAGGAGCGGATCGCGACGATGGTGCGCTGGGCGGTTGAGCGGCCGGAGCTTCCCGACGATCTCGACGTCGATCTGACGGCGCGCGCGATCCGCGTACTGTCCGAGGACGCCGGTCGCACCCTCCTCACCGATCCCGAGAGCTATCCGCCCGAGCGCTATGAGCGCTTCGTGAAGCAGGTGCTCAACATGGTGCTGTCAACCGGCGGCTGAGCGCACTTAGAGCTGGGCGTCCTGCGCTTGCTGGTGGCCGAGGAGGGGGCCAGCTTCTTGCCATACTTGGGGACCCCGTCTCGGGGGCGTAGCTCAGTTGGTTAGAGCGCCGGCCTGTCACGCCGGAGGTCGCGGGTTCGAGTCCCGTCGCTCCCGCTTTAGAAGTGCCTGGAAACCTGGCGCTTGCACCCCAGTGGTCCCCAGACGGCCTTGCTTGGGCTAGCTGCCGAGCTCTTGCCAGTTCGACTCGCTCATGTCAACGCCGTAGTGGTTTGCCGCCTTCTTGATGTTTGCAAAGGCCAACTCGCGGTCTTTGTCGGGCACGTCCGTTACTTGGTCAAAGCGAGCGATCGCATTTCGGACGTGGGCAGCATCTGTGAGGGGCTCCTTGCGATCGGCTGGGAAGGCGAACACGCTGTCGGGCAAGTCGCTCCGCTCGGTCAGCTCGCCATGTTTTTCGTGTGGCTTCCAGGTGGGATTCATCTCGGTCGCTTCCTTTACGGTGTCTGAGTACCTTCGACTTCGTAAGCGATTTGACGTTACTCCTTTAGCTGCTGGTGTTAAGGTCGTAACGAGTCGGGCGCTTGCTTGGTTGCTTTGTTTGGCGGCGGTGCGGTACGTTCCCCTTCCCTACGCCGTCTCCTGCGGCTGAGCCGCACAGCGACCCTAAAGCGGCAGGAGGATTCGTGATGGAGCATCAGATAAAGACTCCCGACGGGAGGGGGCTTCAGGTGTTGGAGCGGGGAGTGCCGGACGGACGGGCGGTTCTCGTGCACAACGGGACGCCGAACTCGCGCCTCCTGTATGAGCCCTCGGTCCGGTTGGCCGAGAGGCAAGGGATCCGCATGATCAGCTACGACCGGCCTGGCTACGGCGGCTCTGACCGGGATCTCGGGCGGTCGGTGGCCAGCTGCGCATCCGACGTGCGGGTGATCGCCGACGCGCTCGGAATCGAACGGCTTGCGGTCTGGGGAATCTCAGGCGGTGGGCCCCACGCCATCGCGTGTGCTGCGCTGCTGCCGGACCTCGTCCCGGCGGTCGGGGTCCTCGCCTCAATTGCTCCCTGGGGTGCGGAGGGGCTCGACTACTTCGAGGGCATGGGCAGCGAGAACGTCGAGGACTTCCAGCTGAAGCTGAAGGACAGAGCGGCAGCGCGGGACAAGCTCGAGAAGGATCGCCTCGAAGATCTCGCCACAACGCCCGAGACGATCCACACGATCATGGAGACGCTGCTCTCGCCTGTGGACCGCGCGGCTCTAACGCCAGCTCTGACGGAGTTCCTCTATGAGGCGACCCAACTCGGGCTGGCCCCCGGCGCAGACGGCTGGTGGGACGATGATGAGGCGTTCGCCGAGCCGTGGGGATTCGAGCTCGATCAGATCGGAACCCCCGTTCTCTTGCTCCACGGACGTCAGGATCAATTCGTGCCGTTCACGCACGGCGAGTGGCTGGCCCGCCACATCCCGGGCGTCGAGGCGCGGCTCTTAGACGAGGACGGACACCTCACGTTGATAGAGAACCACCTCGAGGGCGTTCATGAGTGGCTGCTCGAGCGGCTGCGGTGAGCTCAATCGGCTGGTAGCCAGTCTTCGGTCAGCATCAGCCAGAACGCGAGGCCTGCGAACTGGCGGTAGCGTCGGAAGGCGCGTTCGATTCCTTTGTCGGTTATCCGCGGATGGCCGCTTAGGCGTCGGTACGTCGGCCGCGTCCAGGAGTCGAGGATCAGCGGCTGGTAGCGGCCGAGCAGCATCATCATGTGCGCCATCGCGTAGGGCCCCACGCCGGCGATCTGAAGGAGGCGGTCGGCCACTTCCTGATCCGGCAGCGCCGGGTCGTGCAGCGCCTCGAGGTCGAGCCGGCCTGAGGCTACGTCGTCGGCGAGGACACGCAGGTAGGGCCCGCGGTAGCCGGCGCGGGCGACATCCCGGAAGAACGCCTCGCCGGATTCGGCGACTATCGCCGGCGCAGGGAACGCACGGCGCTCGCGGGCGCCTGCCGCGGCGGTCCCCAGCTCGTTCACGAGTGCGCTGACCATCCGCACCGTCGCGGACCACGTGCAGTTGGTCGTACAGATCGTTTTGACGAGATCCTCGAACACCGTCGGGCTGCGCATCATCCGCCCGGCGCCGGCGACGACCCACGCCAGGGCCGGATCTGCAGCGGCGACGAGATAGAAGGCGCTCAGGTCCTCGTCGAGCCGCAGCATGTGGCGGAGCTGCGCCGACAGCGCGCGCCGGCGTGCGGTAGGCGGTGCGGTTGCGCCCGCGGCCCCGCCGAGGCGGGCCCGTCCGGCACCGTCGGAGGTGAGCTCTACCAGCCAGGCGCCCTCGCCGGCGGTCAGCACCGTCCGCAGGCGCGTTCCGTCAGGCGCGATCTCGTTGGGCGGCAGGTCTGCGACGCCGTGCGACAAAAGCGTCCGCGCAAAGTCGACCGGCTCACCGCCGGCGCCCACAAGCTCGATCGGGGTCGACCACGTGGCCATCGCCTAATCATTCTCCGACAGCGTGGCGACGTTCAGGCGTTAGTGCTGGTGTGCCGGCGCCGACGGCTGCCCGTGCCCGCGGCGGTCGGCGAGCGGCTTGTTCATCATTCTCAGCATCGAGAGACCACCGCCCTTTCGGAAGTAGCGCGCGATGAGCACGGCGGCGAACAGTAGGAAGACGATGTTGAGGACGGTCGTGTAGTTCCAGCTCACCCCCGCGTTGGTCACCTCGGCGTGCCGTGCTCCGGTTGGCTCGAGCCCCACGACCTTGAAGATCAGGTCGACGATCAGCCCGGCGGCGGCCATCGTTGCGTAGAAGGTCGCGAGCAGGAAGACGGCCATGCGGCGGCCGTAGTACTTGCGGTAGATGTTGAGGATCGGGAGGATGATGAGGTCGGCGAAGATGAACGCGAGCACGCCGCCGAAGCTGATGCCGCCGTTCCACAGCACGGCCGCGAGCGGCACGTTGCCGATTGAGCAGACGAACGAGAGCATCGCCACGAGCGGCCCGATCAGCGGCCCCCAAATTGTCGCCAGCGCCCCGTGGTGTTCGAGGAATAGCCCCTGCCAGAAGGAGTTGGGCACCCACGCGGCGAGCGCCCCGGCGATCAGCAGACCGCCGAAGATGTCCATCCAGACCGCCGCCCAGTCCATCACGAAGAAGTTGGAGATCGCGGTGAACCCGTTCGGGGAGCGGATGCGGCGCCAGATCGAGCCCTCGCCGGCGACGGCCATGTCCATCTCGGCGTGTCCTTCCATGCGTCCAAGCACGCCGCGGTCGGCGCGTCCGCGGGCCTGCTCGACCATTCGCCGCTTGAGGAAGCGTCGAAACAGCAGGGCCATCAGCGCGATCATGATCGGCCCGCCGACGAACTCGCCGGCGGTGAACTGCCAGCCGATCAGGACCGCGAGGATGATCCCGAGTTCGACTACGAGGTTGGTGGAGGCGAACTGAAACGCCATCGCCGCGGTGAAGTCCGCGCCTTTGCGAAACAGCGACCGGGCGAGCGCGACCGACGCGTAGGAGCAGGAGGACGAAGCTGCGCCCAGCCCCGCAGCGACCGCGAGACTTCGCGGGGAATCGTCCGGCAGCAGCCTGCGCATCTGCTGCTTGCTGACAATTGCTTGGACGGCGCTTGAGAGCGCGAACCCCAGGATCAGCGCCCACAGGATCTGCCACGTCATGCCGGCCGCAAACCGCAGCGCATCGGCGATCGCGTGCACGATGCGCTAGCCGCGACGCAGCAGCCGGCCGACAGCGGCCATCATTTCATCGGTGCGCTCCTCGGGGGTGCCGCCCGCCGCGCCGCCGACCACGCAGTGATGGGCGTGGTCGTCGAGCAGTCCAAGGGCAACCTTGTCCAGAGCTGCCTGGATCGCGCTGATCTGCGTCAGCACATCGATGCAGTAGCGGTCGTCCTGGACCATGCCCTGGATCCCGCGGACCTGGCCCTCGATGCGCCGCAGGCGTGCCAACAGCTGGTCCTTGGTGGCGGTGTAGCCGCGCGTGGGTGCTGCGTTCTGTGCCATCCCACGACTATACCATTACCCCCTAGGGGTATCCGGCCTTGTCTCCAAAGACACATTGGCTGCCGTGCGGGCCGAGCTCTGATGCGTTCGACGGTCCTCGGGGGCGACGCTCTCGCTACAGGTCGCGCACGCTCAGGGAGCCTGGGGTGTCGTGCAGGTAAACGGCGGCACTCATCCGATCTGGCAGCTCACGCAACCGCAGGATCGGCCGCGCCAGGCACGACGCCCTTCGGTGATCGCCAGTAAGGCGATCGCGAGGGCGACGACCGGGTCGAGCCACCAGACCCCGAGCAGAGTGTTGGCTAGCAGCCCAATGAGCACCGCGGCGGCGAGATAGGAACAGAGGAGGTTCTGGCGTCCTTCGCCAGCCGTAGCGGGAGAGCCCAGTCGCTCGCCGAGCCGGAGCTTCGCACGCCCCAGCCATGGACAGACGCAGAGTGTTCCGATCGAAAGACCGATTCCCAGCAACGTCGTTTCGGCATGGTGTTCGACGATCAGCGCACGGATGGCCTCGAACGCGACATAGGGAGCCAGCAGGAAGAAGCTAACGGCGACGAGCTGCTGCGCCCGTCGCTCTGAGCTGATCGAGAGGGTCCGTGATCCCGAAAAGCGCCAAATGACGATCACGCTCGCGAGGCCTTCGATCGCGCCGTCGAGCCCGTTGCCAATCGAGCGCGATCGACCCCGCGAGCAAACCGGCTGTGGTGGTCGCCGTACCCTCGAAGCACAGCCAGGCAAGCGACATCCTCGCCAGTCTGCGGGCGCGCCGAGCGTCCTCCAACCACTCGCTGCCGCCGACGTGCGCCCCAACGGTAGTGGAGATGAGGTCCGCCACCTCCGACTTCGATCAGCCGAGCGGCTTGCGCGCACGGATGATCGCGGCGGCTGCGAGCTCGTGAACGCGGTGGGTTTCGTGGATCTCGATATGCGCAAATCCGGCGCCCTCGAGCGCCGCGCGGAACTCTGCTTCGGTGAGTGCACCGGCGATGCAGCCAGTCCAGGCGGCCATGTCGGCGCGGGTGGCCTCGTCCATGTCTTCGTCGGCGATGACGTCTGAGACGGCGAAGCGTCCACCGGGACGAAGCACTCTGGCAGCCTCGCGGATCACCGCTGGCTTATCACCCGAAAGGTTGATGACGCAGTTGGAGATGATGACGTCGACGCTGTCATTCGCCAGGGGCATCTCCTCGATGAACCCCTTGAGGAACTCGACGTTCTCAACGCCGGCTTGGGCGGCGTTGCTCCGGGCTAGCTCGAGCATCTCGTCGGTCATGTCCAGCCCGATCGCTTTGCCCGTGGTGCCGACGCGGCGGGCCGAGATGAGCACGTCGGCGCCGGCGCCGGAGCCGAGATCGAGGACGGTCTCGCCCTCGTGCAGGTCGGCGACGGCGGTGGGGACGCCGCAGCCGAGAGAGGCGCTGATCGCGGCTGGGACGTCGTCGCGGTCGGCGTAGAGCGCCGGGCCGAACACGCTCGTGTCGTCGGCGGGGGTGCAGCATGACGCGTCGGCGCCGGTCGCGGCGGCACGGGCCGCGGCGGCGTACTTTTCGCGCACCGTGTCGCGCATTAGGGTGGTCGTCGCTCCGTCCTCGGGAGTGCGGGCTGCGCAGCCGCAACCGCCGTCGTGCCGTGGTCCGCAGCACTCGCTCTTTGCCTCTGGCTCGCAACAGGTGGCCTGTACTTCGGCCGAACAACAGGCGGTCTCTAGCTCAGCCATCCGGAGAGCTCCTTGAGCGCGTCTGGGATCACGTAGTAGTAGGCCCACAGGCCCTCGCGCTCTGAGCCGACGATTCCGGCCTGGCGCAGCACTTTGAGGTGGTGGGAGACAGTGGGCTGGGAGAGGTCAAACAGCGGCACCAGCTCACACACACAGACCTTGCCGGCGTGTTTGCGCAGGACGTCGACCAGCTGTAGTCGTACCGGGATCGCCGAGCGCCTTCGCGACCTGTGCCATCCGCACCGCCTCGTCGCGCTCCACGTCCGGGTACACGACCGGCTCGCAGCACGGTTCGCCGGGGGGCGCTTGGTCTTGGGGGTCATTAGAGCATCCAGATCGACAGCCATCAATATACATATATCGATTGAACCGAGATTTGTCAATAGATAGAATCTGCGAACGGGCCGCGGATCGCAAGGACTCAAGTCGAACCGGTCGCGTCATCACCGACATCCACGGCAACCTGCCGGCGCTTCAGGCATGCGCTGCACGGATCGAGGCAGGTGGGGATTGACCGCGTCTACTGCGGCGGAGATCTCGTCGGCTATGGCCCGCACCCCAACGAGGTCTGCCGGATGATCGAAGAGCGAGGGATGCCGACGATCTACGGCAACTATGACTACAGCATCGCGCGCGAACTAGACGACTGTGGGTGCGCGTACGTGACACAGCACGACCGCGAGCTTGGTCAGCGGTCCGTCGCGTGGACGCTCGAGCACACCGGCCGACGCTCGAAGGACTTCATGCGGGGTCTGCCGTTCGATTGGCGCTTCGAGCTCGGCGCGCGCCAGGTCCACCTTGTGCATGGATCGCCACGCAAGGTCAACGAGTATCTGTTCGAGGACAAGCCCGCGCGGTTGTACGAGCGTCTCGCTGCCGCCGAGACCGCCGATGTGCTCGTATTCGGGCACACCCACAAGCCGTGGATCCACGAGTACGGCGGCGTTTTGTTCGTCAACTGCGGTTCGGTGGGCAAGCCCAAGGACGGCGACCCGCGCGCCGCGTTCGCGATCCTCGAGTCGGACGGAACCGAGGTTCGCGCGTCGATCGAGCGCGTGGCATACGACGCCGGGGCAGTCGCACGCGAGGTCGCTGCGGTCGGGTTGCCTGTGGAGTACGCCGAGAAGCTTCTAGTAGCCGCGTAGAGAGGAGAAAGTCGTGAAGTACGTGTTGTTCGTGTGCACGCACAACGCGGGGCGCTCGCAGATGGCGCAGGCGCTGTTCGAGCGCTCCTGCCCGGGCGATTGCCGCGGCGAGTCGGCCGGCTCGGATCCGGCGCGCCGGATCTTTCCCGAGGTCGTCGAGGTGATGCGCGAGATGGGGATTGATATCTCGGACCGCAAGCCCAAGCGCCTCACTGTGGAGATGCAGCTCCACGCCGATTGGGCAGTCACGATGGGCTGCGGCGATGTCTGCCCGTACGTCCCGACGACCGTCGATGACTGGGACATCCCCGACCCAGCCGACAGGTCGCTCGAGGAAGTGCGCGAGATCCGCGACATGATTGCGGAGCGCGTCGAGGACCTCGTCGGCAACCGGATCGAGGCGATTCGCCTTGATACGACGGCGCATCGCTGGAGGCTCGCGAAGCTTTTGCCGGGGCTGATCGAGGAGTTCGGCGAGACCCGGCCGCCGGAGGTGATCCGCGGTTGCGCCGACCGCGTTCTAGACGACTACGACGACGTCCCGGTCCGCAGCCACATCCTCACGCTCGCGCACAGACAGACCTGCGAGTGCCTTCGCCAGGAATCGTGCGAGATGCTCGCCAGCGCCGATCGATGACCCCGCCTCTGGCCAGGAGGCTGGTCGCCGAGCTGCTGGGCGCGGCGTTTCTGGCTGCCGTGGTTATCGGGGCTGGGATCGCCGCGCAGCGCCTCTCGCCCGGAGATGCGGGACTGCAGTTGCTCGAGGTCGCAGCGGCGACGGCCACGGGGCTCTTCGCGATCATCCTGATGTTCGGCACGGTCTCCGGCGGGCATTTCAATCCAGTCGTATCGCTCGTCGACGCGAGCTTTGGGGGGCTGCGGTGGCGCGAGGTGTGCGCCTACGTGCCCGCCCAGGTCGCAGGCTGCATCCTCGGAGCGATCGGCGCCAACGTGATGTTCGCCCGGGCGGCGGTGAGCATCTCGACGAAGCCCCGAGCATCCCCGTCGCACTTGTTCGCGGAGGTGATCGCGACGCTCAGGGCTGATGCTCGTGATCTTCGCGCTCGCCCGCAGCAAACGCCCCTCCGCGATCCCGGCGGCCGTGGGGGCATACATAGGCGCCGCGTACTGGTTCACCAGCTCGACCAGCTTCGCCAACCCGGCGATCACCATCGGACGGATGTTCTCGAACTCGTTCGCCGGGATTGCCCCCTCGTCGGCCCCGGGCTTCATCGTCGCCCAGCTGGCGGGTGGCGCGGTCGCGATTGCGATCCTTCGAATCCTCTATCCCGACGTCACTCCCGAGGAGGCCGCAGACGTAGTGATTCCACACAAGGACCGCGCGACCGCAGAGGTTGTCGCCACAGCCTCAGAGACGCGATAGGCGCCCGGCGATGCGAGTTGCCGCGATCGGCGGCAGCGATGCCGGCATCACCGCCGCGCTCAGGGCGCGAGAACTCGATCCGAGCGGCGAGGTCACCGTGATCCTGGCGGACGCCTATCCGAACTTCTCGATCTGCGGCATCCCGTACTACATCTCCGGGGATGTCGGTGACTGGCGTAGCCTGGCGCACCGCACCTTCCGCGACCTCGAGTCCGCCGGGATCACATTGCGTCTCGACACGATCGCGCGACGCGTCGACCCCTACGAGCACCGTGTCCACGTTGCCGCGGACGGTGGCGAGGAGATCGAATACGACGCGCTCGTTGTTGGAACTGGAGCCCTGCCGGTCAAGCCCCCGATCGCCGGCCTCGATCGCCTCGGGCTCGGCGAAGGCGTGCACCTGCTGCACACAATCGGCGACACGCACGCGCTCACTCGGACCCTCGAGCAACGGCGCGTCAGGAGAGCCGTAATCGTCGGCGCCGGGTACGTCGGCCTGGAGATGGCCGAGGCGCTCACGGCGCGTGGGCTCGCCGTGACGCAGCTTGAGCAGCTGCCAGAGGTGCTGCCGACCGTCGACCCGGAACTCGGCACCCTCGTGCGCGCCGAGCTCGTGCGCAACGGAGTGGCCGTCTCATGCGGAGCGCGCGTCGATGAGATTCGGGAGGCGCCCTCCCGATCCGACGGGAGACTTCAGGTCCGCGCCGTCAAAGACGACAGCCAGCCGCTCCACATCGCAGCTGACGTGGTGCTCGTCTCGGTCGGAGTGCGCCCGGACAGCCAACTAGCCGCCGACGCTGGCGTCGAGCTCGGCATCAAGGGCGCAATCGCCGTCGATCGCCAAATGCGGACCAACCTTCCAGACGTATTCGCAGCCGGCGACTGCGTCGTCACCCACCACCGCCTCCTCGGAACCAGCTACCTCCCACTGGGCACGACAGCCCACAAGCAAGGACGAGTCGCGGGCGAAAACGCGGTCGGCGGTTCCCGGGAGTTCGTAGGCAGCTTAGGTACCCAGGTCGTCAAGGTCTTCGAGCTTGTCGCCGCACGCACCGGCCTCCGTGACTCCGAGGCAAATGGCGCCGGGTTCGACCCCTGACCGTCCCCTCCGAAGCCGACGACCACAAGGCCTATTACCCGGGCAGCCACCCAATCTCGATGCGCTACACCGGCGACCGTCGCACCGGCCAGCTCCTCGGCCTACAACTCGTCGGTCACCTCGGCAGCGAAATCGCCAAACGCATCGACACCGCCGCCACTGCGATTTTCAACAGCATGACCATCGACGCCATCTCCGACCTCGACCTCTCCTACACCCCGCCACTCGGCTCACCCTGGGACGCACTCCAACACGGCGCACAAGCCTGGCAGCGCGGACGGCACCCCTCCCAGGGGCCTGGCGCCATCGATGCCCGCTAGATCGGACGCCGCGGCGAGTTACTCACCGACCACGGGCCCGAGGGCGATCTGAGCGAGGCGCCCCCGTCCGTGCGGACGTGACCGCGGCACCCGGCGCACGCTGCCCGGACGCATGCGCGCGTCCGTCACATGGTCGCGGGAGCTCGAGCGCACGCCCGCGTTCGACGAACATCTCATGCAGCGTCAGGGCGGCGCGGGGATGCGAGCCGGACCGCGGTCGGCGGATGACGAGGCACACCTCTATGTCGTCGTCGCGCAACGGCCGCCAGGTGATGTGTCCGCTCCGTTCGAGCGGGTCGTCGATCACGCTGAAATCCGGCAGTAACGTGGCGCCGAGACCCTCGGCGACCATCAGCTTGCCCATCTCGGCCCCGTCCGTTGAGTAGGACAAGGACGGCGTCTGTCCACCGATGAGCCGGTGCAGTAGCCGGTGCATGAGGTAGCCGGCGCGCATCACGATCACCGGTACCGACAGCAGGTCGGTCACCCCAATCGTCTCGAGTCGCGCCAGCGGGCTGTCGTGCCGCATGCACACGACGACCCGGCCGGTGAGTAGCAGCGTGGTCTCGAGTTCGGGAGGCATGTCGTCATCCGCCAGACTGGTCAAGAGACCGAGGTCAAAGCTCCCCTCCCGCAGCGCCCTGTGGATCTGCGCCTCCTGAGCGCCGACGACCTCAACCTGCGTCGAGGAGTGGGCCTCACGGAACGCACGAATCGTGGGGGTCAACAGCGGCACGGTGCCGGCATTCACCGTTCCGACGCGGATTATCCGGCTCGTTTGATGATGATTGTCGGCGACGCGCCGCAACAGGTCCACGGCGTCAAGCGCATTGATGATGTGCGGTAGAAGTTCTCGTCCCTCCTCGCTGAGCCTCGCGCCCGAACGGTGGCGGTCGAGGAGATCCACGCCCAGCTCGCGCTCGAGGTTGCGCACGGTCGCGCTCAGCGCGGGCTGCGAGATGTGGAGCTGCTCCGCCGCGCTGCGGAAAGAGCCCAGCCGCGCGATCGCGGCCAAGTATTCGAGTTGCTCAGTTCGCATCCAGGGCGTTCCCTCCGCCCAGGATAGTAAACGAAGTCAATTGAGATTATCGAGAAGGCTTCCCCGTCAGGGGTTCGGGAACGCTCTACTGGCCCTCAAATCGCTAGTCCTTGGCCGTCTGAGGCGTGCCCTCGATGCCCACGTAGGCGCGGTCTATGGCGACGCCGCAGTGCTCCGCGAGCCGGTCCTTCTCGTCGTCGTCATCGTATGCGCTCGGCGTATCCATTCCAACACCCCCGTGACGCTGGGGAAAAGCGGACACGAGGCTCTGATGCTTGCGCGGCAGCTCATGAAATAGCTGCTCCGCCTTGCCGTGCGGAAGGACCTCGATCGTGTCGGTCTTACTCTGGCGCTGAACGAAATAGTTGGAGTTCAGAGCACGGAACAGAAACATGCTCTCGCCGTCGTCGGCGAGCTGGTAGGAGACGCTGGTGCGATAGCGCTCGCCGTCGACTTCCATCGTGAGGCTCTTGGGCTTGACCGCGCCCTCTCCGCTGACTCCCATCCTGTCTCCTCTTGGTTCCTTGGATTGACCGGTGGCGCCCGGCTCCTGGGTTATCCCTAGGCCGGGACAGCCACCTGCTTGCGGCCCTTGCGGCGCGCGGCCTCGCGCTCTCGAACGAGCGGGATGACCTTCTTGCCGAACTGCTCGAGCTCCCAGTCGTAATGGAGAAAGCCGCACAGAATCACGTTGATGCCGAGTTCCTTTATCTCCATGATTCGATCGGCGACCTGTTCCGGGGTCCCGATCAGCCCGCTCTTGAAGCCGTCGTTGTATTGGACCAGGTCCTCGAATGAGGAGTTCGCCCACATCCCTTGACGCTCGGCCGACGACCGGCCGGCCTGCTTCACGGCCTCGCCGAATCCCTTGACGGCCTCGATGTCCGCGTTGGAGATGATGTCGCGCAGCACCTCTACGGCCTCCTCCTCGGTGTCGCGCACGATCGCGAAGCCGTTGGCACCATACTCGAGCTCGTTCGGGTCCCGACCCGACGCCTTGGCCGCCTCCTTGGCGTCGTTGATGATCTCGAGCCACCCCGCGTTCGTGTTGCCGTTCATGAACAACACGTCCGAGACCCGCCCGGCCATCCTCCGTGCGTCCTTCGAGTTCCGCCCTGGAACACGGGAATCTGGTGGACGGGCTTGGGCAGCAACGGAGCGTTGTCGTACTGGTAGAAGTCTCCGTAAAGGGTCAGCACCCCCTCGTACCACATGCCCTTCATGATCCGGATGAACTCCTCGGAGCGGCGGTAACGCTCGGTGTGCTCTAGCCACGGCTCCCCGTAGCCGGTGAACTCACCCTTAAACCAGCCGCTGACGACGTTGATGCAGGTTCGCCCGTTGCTGATCACGTCCAGCGTGGCCTGAATCTTGGCCGCCACGCCCGGGAGCCAGAGACCCGGATGGCACGCTGTGATGACGTGGATCTTCTCCGTCCGCGACAAGATGTGCGTTGAGATCGTGAACGCTTCGTGCTGATGATCGGCGCCGTAGCTCGCGAACCACCGCGTCTGCGCGAGCGCGCTCGCGAAGCCGGTCTCCTCCGCGATCTTCGCGTAGCGGACGTTGGCGTCGTGGTTCCACTCTTTCTCTATCGACAGTTTCGTGATCACCAGACCGCCTTAAGCATTCGTTACTCAGTATGCTAACTAAAAAAAAAAAAAAAAAAAAAAAAAAAAAAAAAAAAAAAAAAAAAAAAAAAAAAAAAAAAAAAAAAAAAAAAAAAAAAAAAAAAAAAAAAAAAAAAAAAAAAAAAAAAAAAAAAAAAAAAAAAAAAAAAAAAAAAAAAAAAAAAAAAAAAAAAAAAAAAAAAAAAAAAAAAAAAAAAAAAAAAAAAAAAAAAAAAAAAAAAAAAAAAAAAAAAAAAAAAAAAAAAAAAAAAAAAAAAAAAAAAAAAAAAAAAAAAAAAAAAAAAAAAAAAAAAAAAAAAAAAAAAAAAAAAAAAAAAAAAAAAAAAAAAAAAAAAAAAAAAAAAAAAAAAAAAAAAAAAAAAAAAAAAAAAAAAAAAAAAAAAAAAAAAAAAAAAAAAAAAAAAAAAAAAAAAAAAAAAAAAAAAAAAAAAAAAAAAAAAAAAAAAAAAAAAAAAAAAAAAAAAAAAAAAAAAAAAAAAAAAAAAAAAAAAAAAAAAAAAAAAAAAAAAAAAAAAAAAAAAAAAAAAAAAAAAAAAAAAAAAAAAAAAAAAAAAAAAAAAAAAAAAAAAAAAAAAAAAAAAAAAAAAAAAAAAAAAAAAAAAAAAAAAAAATGCGAGAGCCTGATCGTCACCGCCGCGCTCATCGCCAGACCCGGCGGCTCAAGTTCCTGTCGCCTTCCGCCCCGGCTTTAAACCCGCCCTGGCGCGCAGACCGCCGCCACCTTCCAACGCCTCTCGCAGGGCCGGCTGCTGCTCAACGTCGTGGCCGGCGGCAGCGACACCGAGCAGCGCGGCTACGCGACCGGTTGGGCCACGACGTAGCGCTACGCCCGCGCCCAGGAGTTCCTCGACGTGGTCAGGCCTCGTGGACCGGCGACCGCTCTCTTCGACAGGGAGTCACTACCACCTGCGAGGGCGCAGCTGCGCCGTCCCCCGGACCCGGCCGCGGGTCTACTTCGGCGGGTCCTCCGCGTCCGCGGTTCGCTGTCGCGGCCCGCCACGCCGACGTCTACCTGACCTGGGGCGAGCCTACCCGACCAGGTCGCAGGCAAGCTGCACCAGGTTCGAACGCAAGCCGACGCCGAGGGTCGGGCCTTGCGCTTCGGGATCCGCGCTGCATGTCATCACCCGTGATACCCGGTCCGATCAGGCCTGGGTAGGCGGCCGCGCCTGCTCGAGGGCCTCGAGCCAGCGCCATCGCTGCAGCCAGCAGGCGCTTGCCAGCGAGCAGCAATCCGAGGGTCAGCGGCGGATGCTGGCCCTGCACGGAGGCTCGCACCGGCAGCCTGGAGGTCGCGCCCAATCTCTGGGCCGGCATCGGGTTGGTTCGCGGTGGCGCCGGAACGGCGCTGGTCGGGAGCTACGACGAAGTCGCCGAACGGCATCTCCGAATACCACGCCTCTAGGCATCGACGAGTTCATCCTGTCCGGCTATCCCAACCTGGAGGAGGCCTACTGGTTCGGGGAGGGCGTCCCCTTTCCCCCCCCCCCCCCCCCCCCCCCCCCCCCCCCCCCCCCCCCCCCCCCCCCCCCCCCCCCCCCCCCCCCCCCCCCCCCCCCCCCCCCCCCCCCCCCCCCCCCCCCCCCCCCCCCCCCCCCCCCCCCCCCCCCCCCCCCCCCCCCCCCCCCCCCCCCCCCCCCCCCCCCCCCCCCCCCCCCCCCTTTTTTTTTTTTTTTTTTTTCGCCGCGCTTATCGCCTACTGCGCTATCGAGCGCTACCGCTCCGTGAACTGCCAGTGGCCGAACTCGCCTACCTCTACAACAGCGGTTGCTAGCTATCACTATCTCCTGCCCCGGATCTGGCTCGTGAACGACGCTAACCGAGACCAACTCTATTATCGCCGCTGTCTATCCCGCTATCGCGCAGCTGCTCAGGTCACTTCCTGTTCTTCTACGTGCTCTCCTCGTGCTTATCAGGGCAGCGACGCGTATCTTATTCGCCGACGTGCTATACGAGTGCAGCCGGCCAACGCACTCGCTGAACGCGCGGCATTCTATACCCAGCACCTGAATACGCCGGCTGCGCGGACCAGGCGCGCCGCCTGACGGCCGCAAGTACTACTCCACCGGTGCGCTCACGCCGCGCTGGATCGCGATCAGCGCGCTCGGTGAGCGCGATAAGCTGCGTGCTCGCCTTCGTCCGCGCGTGCACGCCGAGCGTGTCACCTCGACCTCGACTGGAACACCATCGGCCAGCGCGCCACCGTCAGCGGCAGCGCTCAGCTACACCGATGTCGCCGTCGACCCCGAGCTCGTCCTCCCCGTACTAGCAGTCCTTCGCCTGTCCCAGCAGCTCGGAGCTCGCGCCCAGCTCTTCCACACTGCCATCCAGGTCGGCATCGCCGAGCGGCGCGCTGCGCGACGCCCGCTAGTTCGTGCGCTACCGCGAGCGCGCCCGTTCTTCGAGGCCGCCCGCGACGGCTGATCCCACAACCGCGGTCACCGATCCGCACACGCTCGCACCGCTTCGGTGCGTTCGCCCTGCGCGTCCGCGCCGCCGAGACGCTGCTCGCCCACACCGCCGCGCTCAGCACCAGATCGGCCGACACCCCCGTGTATGCGCAGGCCGCCGCCCGCGGATCGATCGCCGTGGCCCACGCTAAGGCGTTTGCCAGCGAGATCGCCGTCGCGATCGCCAGCGACCTGTTCTCGCTGAGCGGCGCCAGCGCCGCCGACTAGCGCTACGACCTCAACCGCCATTGGCGCAACGCCCGCACCCATGCCAGTCACGACCCGGTTGACTGGAAGTACCACCACGCCGGCAACTTCCTGCTCAACGACGCCCTGCCCCCCAACCACTGCCAGCTGTGAGCAAAAACGCTACCTGCTCGACAGCAATGCGATCGAGCCGGCGATTGTGCGTCAGGCGCTCGGCCACTTCGTCACCGGCGTGACGGTTGTGACCACCCGCGGGCACAGACGGTGAGCCCGCTCGGGACAACGGCCAGCGCAGTCAGTTCGCTGTCGCTTGATCCGCCCCTGCTGCTGGTGTGCCTCGAGCGGTCGAGTCAAACGCTCGTCGCGATTCAGGATCGCGGAGGCGTTCGCGGTCAACGTTCTCGCTGAGAGCCAGGCGACGCTATCGGCCAACTTCGCGCGTCGTGGCGCCGCCGCGAGCTGGGAGGACGTCGTCTACCAGCATGGCGCGACGGGGTGTCCGTGTTTGGACGGGGTGCTGGCCGTCCTCCACTGCCGGCTCGATCGCCGCCTCGACGGCGGCGACCACGAGATCGTGATCGGCCGGCTCGTCGGCTTGGAACGCAACGTCGAGCAGCGCGCGCCACTGCTGCACTTCCGCGGCAGCTACGCGTCGCTGGGCTAGTCGCATGAGCACCGCGACGTCGGGCAATGGAGCGGTATAGCCGACCGCCAGCTCGTGCTGGTCGGAGACGAGCGCGACGAGACAGTCTTCCTCGCCTGCGCAGCCGACGGCATCGATGCAACTCGCTTGGAACGGCTGCACGAGCTCGGCCGCGGGCATGGTCGTCCTTGGTCTGTCGGAGCCGGTCGCGCGCCAGCTTGCGCTGCCCAAGCCCTGGCGGGCTCCCGGCGCCCGGCAGATGGTTGAGCCTCGACCGCCCCGATCGACGCGGCCACGGGCATCAGTTCTGGGTGGTCGCCGCCGCGACCGCGCGCTGACGATGCGGGTCGCGTCGGACCCCTACTAGCCGGGCCCGCGACGTCACGATCCCTGGGCACGTCTACCCCGCGGTGATCACGGAGCCGCCCGGATAGCGCTCCTGCCGCGGCGATCGAGCTGGCACGACTGAGTGGCCGCGCACCGGCGGTCGCGCTGTGCCCCGTGGTCGATCGCGAGGGCCACCCCGCTTCTCTGGCCGATATCCGCGCAAGCGAGCGCTTCCGAAGGCTATGACGTGGCCTCGCCGGCTGAGGTCCGCTGCAGCTGGATCGCGCGCCACGCCGAGGAGCTCGCCGTTGAGCTGCGGGCTTCCGACTCTAGGACTGGAATGTTCCGAGCTGCGGGCTACGTGATCGGCCGAAGGGGATCCGGCTACGGTCGCGCTCATCCACGGCGACCCGGGTGCGGGTGACGTGCCGCTCGTGCACGTTCACGTCGCGTGCCTGTTCGGAGACGCCTTTGGCTCGCTGCTGTGCGACTGCCGCCGTGAGCTCGACGAGGCCGAGCGCGCCATAGTGCGGTGCCGGGGCCGGGGTGATCATCTACGCCAAGCCGGAGCAGCCGGAGCCCCTGGCGTGCGCTCGCGGCCAGTGGATCGACCCCGTTCTCGTGGCCGGCCTGCTCCGTGCTGCCGGCGTCCGCGGGCTCCGTCTCCTGGACGGCGGCCGCGATGCGCGGCTGCGCGAGCAGCTCCGAGCTTGTGGGTTGGAGGTCGCCTTTGAGCACGAGGATCGTCACCGTGGCTGGATAATCCGCGTCCCGCCTCGCGCACGCACATGCTGGGGCGCACACTCGGGGCCCAGCTCGCGCGGGTTCTCGACAGCGACCTCTCCGGTCGACGTCGACCTGGCGCAGCTCGGTGCGGCAGTGCTAGATCCCGACGATGAGCGCGCGAAGTCTGCCGTAGCCGACGTGGTCGGCGGCGAGGTGCTCGTGCTCGCCAGCCCCACCTACAAGGCGACGTACTCGGGCTTGCTCAAGGCGTTCCTGGACCGGCTCGGCACGGGCGCGCTCGCTGGCGCTGCTGCAGTTCCGATCCTGCTCGCCGGCGCCCAGAATCACCGGCTGGCGATCGACGTGCATTTCGTGCCGCTGCTGTATGAGCTCGGCGCTCGGGTGCCGGCCAGAGGATTGTTCGTTCTGGAATCAGAACTCGGGCAGTTCCCGATTGTCGCCGAGCAGTGGGCGGAGGCGCACGCCCGGACACTGCTAGATCCTCTGCAGTCACTGACAGCGGATCGCGGGGGTAATGGCGGTGTCGTGATCCGTTCTGCCGATCGCCCCTTAGGACAAAAGTCCCACTAATCCAGTGTCGTGGCGATCAGAAGGTGTGACAATGCACATGGGCAAATACAACTAACTCGATTGAATTACACCATAAGGAGGCTTCCTGCATGACTACCGTTACGAGCACACCAGCTACGAGCACTCCAGCGATTCGACCGGGGTCGCCCGAGCTAACCGAACTGCTTGCACGGATCGCTGCGGGCACAGAGGAGCGCGAGCGCGAAGCGAAGCCGAACCGTACGAGGTCATTCGCTGGGTCAAGGAGGCTGGCCTAGGCCGGCTCCGCATCCCCGTCGAGGAGGGCGGGGGTGGCGCCACCGTACCCGAACTGTTCGAAACGCTAATCGCGTTTGCGGAGGCCGACTCGAATGCGGCACACATTCTGCGGACCCACTACTGGTTCGTCGAGCAGCAGCTGGTGAACCCCGATACGGACGCGCGAGCCCGTGGGATCGCCTTGCTGAACTCGAACGCAATCGTCGGAAATGGGTTCAGCGAGCAGAGCAGGCGACCCGTCGGACTCTACTTCGACACCGCATTCACCCCCGACCCCGACGGCGGCTTCCGTCTCAGTGGGACGAAGTACTACTCGACCGGCACCATATTCTCGGACTACACCCAGATCTGGGCGGCGGCGCCGGGTAACCGCATTGCCGGTGCGGTCATTCCAATCGACCGCGAGGGACTGACCGTCAAGGACGACTGGGACGGCTTCGGTCAGCGCTTGACGGGGACCGGCACCACCCGTCTGGACAATGTCCGTGTCGCCGAGGACGAATACTTTGACCTGGGCGAGCCAGATGGGCCGCAGCCGCCCAACTATTACGGCGCTTTCCTGCAGCTGTATCTGCAGGGCCTGACCGCCGGAATCTTGCGAAGCGTCCGCAACGACGCCGTCGCGCTGGCCAAGCGGCGCGTGCGCAACTTCAGCCACGCGACTACAGCCGCAAACGCCGGCGGAGGACAGACAGGTCCTTCAGGTCGTGGGTGAGATCGCCGCGGCCGCGTTCGCCGCCGAAGCGATCGTGCTGGTCCGCGCGGCCGAGGCGCATCCAAACCGCCTACGAGTCGGTAGTTGACGGGGTCCCGACCGAAGAGACCGCGGAATGCCGCCCAACTCGCTGCCGCCGAGGCCAAGGTCGCCGTCGATCACTTCTCGTATGAGACGGCGGCGAAGCTGTTCGACGTCGGCGGCGCCTCGGCCACGCAATCGATCTACAACCTCGACCGGCACTGGCGCAACGTCCGCACGATCTCGACACACAATCCGACGTTCCTAAAGGCTTCGGCGATCGGCGACAACGTCGTCAGCGGAGCGTCGTTCCCGGCTAACGCCTACTTCTAACCCATCGATTATCGCCGGAAGGGACTTTGAACCATGTCTTCCGTTGGACTGTTGTTCGTCGGAGCGGTACTGTTCGTTAACGGTCTGCTCTTCCTCGGTAAGGTGGACCCCAAGGGTGCCGCCGTCTTTAACCTGTTCGTTGGGGCGTTGCAGTGCGCGATTCCGTTTTACCTGATCGCTACGGCAAAGACGCCGGACGACTACCTTCTCACCGCCGGTATCTTCCTGTTCGGGTTTACGTACCTATACGTCGGCATCGTGAACCTGGCTGGCTTTAAGGCTGTCGGCATCGGCTGGTACTCGTTGTGGGTCGCCATGCTCGCGACGGGGTTCGGTCTCACCACGATTCTGTGGTTCCACGATGCCCCGACCGGGCTGCTGTGGCTGCAGTGGGCCGTGCTGTGGGCAACGTTCTGGGTCGTGCTCGCTCTGGGCGTCGAGCGGCTCACCGGCCTGGCCGGATGGATGACACTGATCCTGTCGTTTACCACGTGCACGGTCCCTGGCTTCCTTCTCCTGCTGGGCGACTGGGCGAAAATCCCCACATGGGCCGTGGTCGCTTCCATTGTCGGGACCGCCGTCCTGCTGGTACCCGTTGCATTGCGCGCCGCCGCGGCTCAGCCCCAGGCGCGAGCTTCAGCAAGTACCGGGCTGGAGGAACTGGAGGTCGCCGTCCCGAACTGAGCCGGACGGGGGAAACGGGCCGCGGCACAAGCCGCGGCCCGGCGGCCCCCGTCGTGGCCGCACCGACTGTGCGGCGACGACCGCTACGACGCGCCTTGTGGCCAGAACTCACCGGAGGGGTACGAGGCTCTCAATGTGGTTTCCCCCTTCCGGGTTTCAGTGATCTGCGTGAAATGCCCGTCCCGCGGATCGGTGAGCGCGATCGTCGTGGACACGGGCGTCTCCGTGCCCTGGGCACAGTTCGGAACGCAGCCCTGGATGTTTGAGGTGCCTTGGCCGAACGCGCTGCTAGCAGTCCAGGATGACCACGCGATCCCGGTCACAATGTTGCCACCGTCGCCGCTGAAGTCGATCGTGGATGGCTTCATGCCGGACCACGATCCCATCGTCACGATCGGCAGCTGGGTGTTTGTGGATGCTGCTTTCCGGGTGTTTGTTTTCGCAGCATCATTGGTGCTCGGGGGTTTGGACCCGTGCGAGGAGTGAGACAGGGCGAACGCCGCCGCGGCCCCGCCTCCGGCGATCGCAATCAGGGCCAGAACTACCGCCGCCCAGACGTAGCCTCGCGAGGAGCGGGTTGGAGGGGGAGCTGGTGGGCCGACCGGCGACGGCGGCGGCAAACTCGCGGACTGCGCGGCGCCTACCGCGCCGGCCTGCTCTTGGTCGGCCGCCGTACGACGCAGCGTCTCAACTTGGCTGTCGTCGAAGCCCGGCGGTGATGCGGGAGAGTCTTCGGTGCGGAACGGTCTTGCGTCACCCACCGCCACGACGGTGGGTCTACCGAGATATCGCATTCCCTCCAGCGCAGCGCCCGCGTCGCGGGCGAAATCGCCAGCCGATTGATGCCGGTCACCCGGCTCCTTGGCCATCGCCTTCCGCAGTACCGGTCCAAATGCGGGATACGAATCTTCGACTGCTCCGTGTAGGGCAGGGGGCGGCTCGGAGACGTGCGCGAACATCTTCGCCACAGAGTTGTCCCGCTCGTAGGGCACCCGCCCGGTGAGCATCTGAAAGAACACGCAGCCGAGCGCGTATATGTCCGTGCGGGCATCGACGCGCGCGCCCGTGATTTGCTCGGGAGCCATGTAGTCGACGGTCCCGACCACGACACCGGTCGCGGTGAGGTCGGCGACGGTCTCAAACCGCTTAGCCACCCCGAAGTCCGTGAGGTAAGCCTGCTCCTCGCTGTCGCGGACAGTCACCAGAATGTTCGCCGGCTTGACGTCTCGATGGACGAGTCCGCTTGCGTGCGCGGCATCGAGCGCCGAGGCCGCCTGCGTCAGCAGAGCGACGGCCCGCTCCGGATACAGGGCTCCCTCCTTCTGAAGCAACTCGCGCAAGTCGGTGCCGTGGACATAGTCCATGGCCAAGAAGAGGAGGCCGTCGGACTCGCCCGCGTAATGGATGCCGACGACGTTGCGGTGCTCGAGCGAGGCGGCGATGCGGATCTCTCGCTTGAATCGCTCCTGAAACCGCTCGTCACCCATGAGCTCGGGTGCGAGCACCTTCAGCGCATAAATGCGGTTAAGCGCGACATTCGTCGCGCGATAGACCATCCCCATGCCCCCCCGGCCGATCAGCGCGTCGATGCGATAGCCGGCAAAGGTTGTGCCCCGCTCGAGCTGAGTTGTTGGCCGCATTCCGGTCCGGCTCCCCGCGGCGATCTTACCTCGACCGCTGCGACGGTACCGTTGAACGGCGATGTCGAGCGACCTTGACGGCGTTTTCGAGGCCCAGCACGCGCGGCTGCTCGAGGGGCTGGCGGCGTCGATCCGGGAGAAAGGGCTCGCGCAGACCCAAGTGACGGACATCGTCCGTCATGCGCACGCATCGCGGCGGACGTTCTACAAGCACTTTCCGGACAAGGAGTCGTGCTTCGTGGAGCTGACCAACATGCTCTCGATACAGCTCATGGAGGAGGTGGATCGGGCGATCGACCGCGACGCTCCGCCGGCTGTCCAGGTTGATCAGGCGATCGACACCTACATCGCGCTGCTCGTCGATGAGCCGAGCCTGACCGCGACGTGGGCGAGCCCTGGTCTGGGCGAGCGGGTCGTGATCGCGCAGCGCGAAGGGGTCGAGCGATACGCCCAACTACTGGTATCGGTGGTAGCCGGCGACGCAGAGCGCGATCCTGACGTCGAGCCGCTCTCGTCTGCGCGCGCGTACATGGTGGTCAGCGGTGTGCAGGAAGCGATCGTCCACGCGGTCGCCCGTGGAGACGATCTGCGCGATCTCGCGGGCGAGATCAAGGGGTTCATGAAAGCCGTGCTCGCGGCCGAGCCGGCATCGGCGCGCTGAAGTCAGCCGCCGGCCGGGACGAGGGTGGCCGACCTGGGCACCGTTGCCCTGTGAGCGAACCGCATGTGGTCGCCGATCGGGCCGTCGAGCAGCACCTTGCGGTCGCGCACGTAGTCCATGTTCAGCTCCCACGGCGGCGTGGCACCCTGCCTCGGGAACTCGTGGACCGAGCGCAGCACGTAACCGGCGCCGAAGGCGAGCAGCGGGCGAGTCGGCGCCTCCGGATCGGGCGCCTCGGGGACGCAGTAGGCGTACTCGTGCTCGTCCATCAGCGCGAGCAGGCGGCAGAAGTGCCGGCAGATCAGATCGACCTTGAGCGTCCAGGACGCGTTGATGTAGCCCACCGCGTAAAGGAAGTTCGGCACCCCGGTCAGCATCATCCCTTTGTAGGTGATCTTCTCTGGCAAGCGGACGGGCTCGCCGTCGACGGCTATAGGAGACACCCGCAAGAGGGAGGAGGCTCAGCCCAGTCGCGGTGATGACGATGTCCGCCTCGAGCTCCGCTCCGGACTGGAGCTTGATCCCGGTCTCGGTGAACGTGTCGACCTCGTCAGTGGCGATCGAGACGTCGCCCGCGCTGATCGCGCGGAACAGGTCGGCGTCGGGGACGACGCACAGCCGCTGGTCCCACGGGTTGTAGGGCGGGTTGAAGTGGGTATCGACCGCGTAGCCCTCGGGTAGGGCGCTGATGTTCCCGGCGCGGATAAGCCTGCGTACCAGGCTGGGGCGGCGCTTTGATAAAGCCCAGACAAGCCTCTGCAGATGCACGTTCTTGCGCCGGGTGATCTTGTGTGCGCGCACCGGCCCCAACCATCTCTTCAGCCGCTCGGCGATCGGGTCGACGGCCGGAATCGAGATCACGTAACTCGGCGTGCGCTGAAGCAAGGTGACCTGCTCGGCACGCTTGGCCATCGCCGGCACGATCGTTATCGCGGTCGCGCCGCTGCCGATCACCACCACGCGCTTGCCGTGTAGTCGGATTCCTCGGGCCAGAACTGGGGGTGGATGATCTCGCCCTCGAAGCGATCCATGCCGGGGAACTCGGGCAGGTAGGCGCTTGAGTAGTTGTAATAGCCGCCGGCGCAGAACAGCCAGGTGGCGCTGAACCGGACCGGGGCAGAATCGGGACCCAGCTCGACCTCGACGGTCCAACGGCGGTCGGCGCTTGACCACTCGGCGGATCGGACCTTGTGGCCGAAGCGAATGTGCTGCTCGACGTCGTACTCGCGCGCCGTCTCCTGGATGTAGCGCAGGATCGACGACGCGTCGACGATCGCGCGATCCTCGATCCAGGGCTTGAACTCGTAGCAGAAAGTCTGCAGGTCCGAGTCCGAGCGGACGCCCGGATAGCGGAACAGATCCCATGTGCCGCCGATCGCGTCGCGCGCCTCGAGGATCAGATAGCTCTTCTCGGGCTGCTCGCGGGTCAGGTGGGCGGCGGCTCCGATCCCGGAGATCCCTGCACCGATTATCAGTACGTCGACGTGTTCGGCATTCATGCGGGGTTCCGTTTCTCCGCTGCGCGGACGGCGAGTTGCTCAAGCTTGTCCAGCACGGGCCAGTAATGGGTGGGTGTCAGGCGGGTGATGAAGTCAAAGAGATAGGCGTCGGGGCCGACGAGGATCCGTGCCTTGCCCGCATCGACGCCCTTGTGGATGATCGCGGCGGCCCGCTCGGGCGTCATGCGCACCAGCGCCTCGAACTCGTCGGCGATCTGCTCGGGCGCGCGCCCGAGCCCGCGCGGATCGGTGTGCAGGCGGCCGTTGCGCGCGATGTTGGTTTTGACCCCGCCGGGATGGACGGTGATCGCGCGGACCCCGCTGCCCCTCAGCTCGTGGCGCAGCGACTCGGTGAAGCCGCGGACCGCGAACTTCGACGCGCAATAGGCGCTCTGGTGGGGTATGCCTGCGAGGCCGAAGACGCTGGACGTGTTGACGATCGCGCCCGAGCCTTGTTCGAGCAGGACGGGCAGGAACGCGCGCGTGCCATGGACGACGCCCTGGAAGTTGATCGAGTGAAGCCAGTCATCGTCCTCGATCGCTGCCGCAGCGACCGTCGAGGAGACGGCGACGCCGGCATTGTTGAACACCGCTCCGATTGGGGAGGGAGCCCACTCCTTGACCCTTACGGCGAACGCGAGCTGACCCTGGCGGTCGCGCACATCGAGCGGCTCGGCTAGGACCGGCGTCCCGAGGCTCTCGGCCGTCTGCTCGAGCCCGTCACGATCGGCGTCGACGATGGCCACCGGTGAGCCGTGCGCCGAAAGGCGCTGCGCGAGCGCCCGGCCAATCCCGGACGCCGCGCCGCTGATGAAGATCGTCTGCCCGGCGAGCGGTGCCACCACGCGGCTACCTCGCGCTGGGTATGCTCAGCGATCGGCGCCTCGACGGGGCCGCGAGCCGCCTCAGGTGGCTGCACGACGGCCTTGCCGAACGGCTCGTCGCGGCGCCGGACCACGGCGACGCCTCCCTTCGCGGGGGCAAATGCGACGCCGCGAAAGCTGAAGCGTTCTCCGCGTAGGCTGGTCGGCTTCAGTTCGAAGTGCCGCAGCATCGTACGGATCACGACGTCCATCTCGAACTGCGCGAAGGCCGCGCCGATGCAGCGCCGCATCCCGCCGCCGAATGGGATCCAGGTGTAGGTGGCTGGCTTGTCCTCGAGGTAGCGGTCAGCGTCAAACCGTGACGCGTCGGGGTGGAAGCGGTCGTCCGCGTGGACCGTCGCGATCTGTGTGATCACGCGAACCCCCGGTGGCAGACGCCATTCGCCGAGCTGAAAGGGCTTCATCACCGAGCGGCCGGTCAGGTCGATCACCGGCCGCGCGCGGAGCACCTCCAGGATCGTCGCGGTGCGAAGAGCCGACGAATCGCTCTCGGCCTCGTGCTCGAGACGGCGCAGCACCTCTGGATGGCGGCGCAGCCGCTCGACCGTCCACGCCAGGACGGACGCGGTCGTCTCGTGGCCGGCGACCAGCAGCGTCAGGAGCTCGTCCGCCAGCTCACCGTGATCGATCTGCTCGCCGGCCTCGCGCAGTGGCGCCAACATCAACGCGAGCACATCGATGCGCTCATCCAACCGCGGATCCGCCACCCGCTCGTCGATCAGCGCGCGCACCGTCTCGTCGTACCGGCGCCGCATCTGCTGATAGCGACGGCCCGGGCTGAAGCGGCCGAAGTCGCGGCGCAGGATCGTCGCCGTCACGAGGCGCTGGCCGACCGCCGTCATGCGCGGCAGAAGCTCCTCGAGGTCGGCCAGTCCGGCGCCTTCCGCGCCGAACACCGCGCGCAAGACGACCCGCAGCGTGATCCGCTGGAAGCTGGGGATGGTCGGGAACTGGCGACCCTCCGGCCAGGTGCGCATCTCGCGCAGCGTCTCCTCCTCTATCAGCCCGTCGTACGACCGCATGCGCTCGCCGTGAAATGGAGGCAGAAGCTTGCGCCGCTCCTCGAGGTGACGCTCCTCGTCCATCGAGAAGAGAGACCCTGGGCCAAGCAGACTGCCGAGCGGGTTCTTCCCGCCATGGAGAACGTCCGGAGGGGCGGTATAGACCGCCTTGACCAGCTCAGGATGGGACACGACGACGGTCCGCCCGACCACGGGCAGATCGAGGGTGTACGTGTCCCCAAAGCGGCGCCGCGAGCGCCCGACGGCCCAGCGTCGCGCGAACAGGAAAAAGAAGCCGTTGAGAAGCCGCGAAGTTTCCGGGCCGTCCGGCAGACGGAAATCCTCGGCAGTCGCTCGGGTGGGGCTGGCGGCGGTCGCAGACACGGGATCTCCCTTCGCCGAGTCTGGGTACTCATCAGTACCGCCATAGGATACCCCTCAGTACCGCCATGTCAAATCGAAATCTCGATGACGGCGAGTCCGCTCGCTCAATCTCTTGGGGGATGAGATGCCGGAGGGTGTCCATCTCGCCGTTCTCGTTCGTCATAGGGGTGTTGAGTCAATAACGGACCTGAGGAGGTCTCGATGCACCCGACGTTGATCATGGCGCTGAGCAAGGAGAAGGAAAGGGAGCGCACGAGCGAGCGCCGGTGCTACCTAGGTTTTCGTAAGACCCGCGCGAAGCGGATACTCAGGAAAGCGAGCGTTTGAGATGAGGTACCTGATGCTGGTGTGCCGTGATCCGTCGATCGAACTGTCGGCCGAGCAGCGCGCGACGATCGGGCCCGAGGTCGAAGCCTGGGTGGAGGAGATGGACGGGCGGGGGGTGCGCGTACAGGGCCAGGAGCTCTCCTCGGTACACGACGCCACCACCATTCGCGTCCGCGCAGGCGAGCTGGCTGTTGCCGACGGCCCGTTTGCGGAGACCAAAGAGCAGATCGCCGGGTTCGACATCCTCGAGTGTGCCGATCTGGATGAGGCGATGGAGGTAGCCGCCAAGCATCCGGTGGCTCGGTTCGGCGCGCTCGAGCTGCGGCCGTTCGCGGAGGGATGAGCCAGGACGCGACGACGGCGATCGAGCAGGCCTTCACCGAGGAGTGGGGCCGGCTCGTCGCTGGTTTGATCAGGCGGACTGGTGACTGGGATCTCGCGGAGGACTGCGCTCAGCAAGCGTTCGCCGAGGCGGCCCGACGCTGGTCCGCCGAGGGCGTCCCCGGCCAGCCCGGGGCCTGGCTAACCACCGTCGCACGAAACAGGGCGATCGACCGTCTGCGCCACGAGCGAATGCGTGACTGCCCGGCTGCGAGAGGCCGCCTCGCTGCTTGAAGCGCGATCGGAGGACGACGAGGACGTGACAGCGCACGAGACGGACGACGAGAGTGGAATCGAGGATGACCGCCTGCGGCTGATCTTCACGTGCTGCCATCCGGCGCTGACGCTCGAGGCCAGGGTGGCGCTGACCCTCCGTTCGCTCGCCGGCCTGACCACCGACGAGATAGCCCACGCGTTCCTGGTCCCCGAGCCGACGATGGCCAAACGGCTGGTGCGCGCCAAGCACAAGATCGCGCACGCCGGGATCCCCTACCGCGTGCCACCCGCGCACCTGCTGCCGGAGCGCACGAGCGGCGTGCTCGCGGTGCTCTACTTGATGTTCAACGAGGGGTACTCCGCCTCGACCGGGTCTGAGCTGATCCGGATCGACCTGAGCGCCGAGGCGATTCGGCTAGCGCACGTGCTGAGCACGCTGATGTCCGGTGAGCCCGAAGCCGCCGGCCTGCTTGCGCTCATGCTCTTCCAGCACTCCCGGCGCCGAGCCCGAACGGACGCGGCCGGTGACCTCGTGCCGCTCGAAGATCAGAATCGGTCTCGCTGGAACCGCGCGGAGATCGAGCAGGCAAACGAGATTCTCGAGGCCGCCGTGGCAGGGACGCAGTCGGCCCCTATCAGCTGCAAGCCCTGATCGCCGCCTGCCATGCGAACTCACCGGATCCCGGCCTGACCGACTGGACCCGGATCGCCGCCCTCTACGAGCGGCTGCTCGAGGTCACCACGAATCCCCTCGTCAAGCTCAACCACGCCGTCGCCGTCGGCATGGCGGCGAGCTTCGAAGACGGGCTCGCGCTCGTGGACGAGCTCGACGCATCGGGCGACCTGCGGGGTTACCACCTGCTCCACGCCACCCGCGCGGACTTCCTCCGCCGCCTGCAGCGCAATGCCGATGCCGCCGAGGCCTACCGCCGGGCAATCGCCCTCGCCCGCACTGAGCCGGAGCGCCGCTACTTGACCAGACGACTACAAGAGGTTCGTGACGCCGAGCCATAGCCAAAATGTCCATCTCGTATAACGCTCACGAGCCCGGAGGTTGTCGCGGGACGGCGGCGGGCATACGATCCCGCCGGTGGAGAGGGTCAGTGAACGGCCGGAAGAGGGGCGCCGCGGCCAGCGCGCCGGGCCACCCGCTCGATCCCCTGAGCGCCGAGGAGATCCGGTCGCGCCGCGCGGATCGTCGCGCGAGCAGCGCGGGCTGAGCGAACGTTGGCGATTCGCATCGATCGAGTTGCGCGAGCCGTCCAAGTCAGGCGCTACGCGACGCTGGCGAGCGCGGGCATGCAAATGACCTCCCGCGCGAGGCCAACGTCGTGTGCTTCGACCGCGATCACGACGACGCGGTCAAGGCGGTCGTGTCGCTGAGCGAGGAGCGCATCGTGAGCTGGGAGCCGCGGCCGGGCGAGCACCCGCCGATCTCAAATGACGAGTACGACGAGTGCAACGCGGTGCTCAAGCGCGATCCGCGCATGTTGGCGGCGCTCGCCAGGCGTGGGATCACCGACATGGACCTCGTGATAATCGACGTGTGGGCGTTCGGCGCCGAGCTCGTGCCCGAGCCCTACCGGGGGCGCCGCGTGGGCTGGGCCGACGTCTGGCACCGCGCCGGGCCGGAGTCGAATCCGTACGCGAACCCGCTCGCGGGGCTGCACCCGATCGTCGACCTCGCCACGATGGAGTTGCTCGAGCTCGGCGACGACGGCGACGATCAGCCCGCGCCAGCGGTGATGGGCGAATACGCGCCCACGCTCGTGCCGGGCATACGCCTGCGCGAGGACCTGAGACCGCTCGAGATCACCCAGCCCGAGGGCCCGTCGTTCACGCTCGATGGCCACTCCTTGCGCTGGCAGCGGTGGTCGATGAGGCTTGGGTTCAACTACCGCGAGGGCCTCGTGATCCACACGCTCAGCTACGAGGACGGAGGGCGGGTGAGGCCGGTCGCCCACCGGCTGTCGTTCGCCGAGATGGTCATCCCCTACCGCGATCCAACGCCCGAGCACTTTCGCCGCATGGCGTTCGACATCGGTGAGTGGGGGCTCGGCTTCATGACGACCTCGCTCGAGCTCGGCTGCGACTGCCTGGGCGAGATCGCCTACCTCGACGCGACCCTGCACGACTCGCGCGGCGAGCCGTACACGGTCAAGAACGCGATCTGCATCCACGAGGAGGACGCGGGCGTTCTGTGGAAGCACGTCGACGAGCGGACCGGCATGGATACGCGCCGCATGCGACGGCTCGTGGTCTCCTTCCACGTGACCGTCGCCAACTACGAGTACCTCATCTACTGGCGCTTCTACCAGGACGGCAACATCGAGTGCGAGGTGCGTGCGACCGGGATCATGATCACGACCCCGTTCGCCGACGGTCAGCCGCCGTTCGGCGCGCTCGTCGAGCACCGCACGTACGCCCCTTACCACCAGCACTTCATCGTCGCGCGGCTCGACCTAGACGTCGACGGCGAGGACAACACCGTGTACGCGGTCGACTCCGAGCCGTTGCCCCTCAGCGCGGACAACCCCGACGGGCTTGCGCTCGTGCAGCTGACGACGCCGCTGCGTTCCGAGCGAGAGGGCACCCAGGACTTCGACTGGCGGGCGCAGCGAAGCTGGCACGTTGTCAACGATGGCGTCCGCAACGGCCTCGGAACGCCGGTCGCTTACAGGCTCGTGCCGGGTGACGCGATCCCTGCGCTGCTGGATCCCAGCTCACCCGTGGTGCGCCGGGCCCGGGCGATCGAGCACACGTTGTGGGTGACGCCGTACCGCGAGGACGAGCGCTGGCCGTGCGGCGAGTTTCCCAACCTGAGCACCGAGGACACCGGGCTCGCGCGGTGGACGGCCGCGGACCGACCGATCGAGAACACCGACGTGGTCCTGTGGTACGTGTTCGGCATACACCACATCACGCGGCCCGAGGAGTGGCCCGTGATGCCCGTCGACACGGTGTCGTTCTGGCTCAAGCCGGTCGGATTCTTCGACCGCAACCCCGCCTTGGACGTGGCCCCCGAGCATCGGCACGCAGCGCCGGGGACGTAGTAACCGCCGGCGAGAAAAAGTCAGGCCAATGAACTGGCCTCCACGGGCGGGCCGGCGAACCCCAGCTCGTTGCCGTCGGGGTCGCGGTAGATGACCTTTCGTACCCCGTTGCTGAGCGTCTCGCGCTCGTCGGGCTGGAGCCCGCGGGCGGCGATCGCGGCGACCCGGGCATCGAGATCGTCGAGAAAGATCAGGATCACGCACCTTCCCGCGCCGTCGACGTGCTCCACGACGTAGAGCGATCGGTCCTCGGCGACTGTCCACACCGCCTCGGTGGCGTGGGGGAAGAACGTGGGCTCGCCCAACAGCCGCTCGTACCACTGCCGGGCAGCCTGGAAGTCCCGCACCCGAAGACCCGCGAAGAGGTGCAACGACACCGCCGCGAGTCTAGTCGTGACCTTTTCGGGTGCTATTGCTTGCTGTGAGCCACCGCGGCCAGGTCAGGGCACGTAGATCATTCCCTTGGGCTGCGGCGTCGCTCCGCCGACCTTGAACGCGGTGATGGTCCCCGTCGACTGGTTGACCGTACCGAGGTAATTGGGCGGGAATTTCGGGGGGGCGGGACACGCCACCGGAGGGGCGTTCGCGGCGTCGCACGGCGTCACGGCGACGAACTGCGTGCCCCGCTTGAACGGGCCCGTGATCTTCCAGATCAGGTCGGCGCTGGCGTCAGTTGTGTAGATCGCACCGGACGGGCCCGATACCCACGCGGAGTCGTCGACCGTCGCTGTCTGTTTGCGCACCGAGAGGTTCTTTGCACTCGTGTCCGCGGCGAAGATCTGCTCGTCGTCCGCCTGGCTGGTGAGCATGAAGTCCCCCCCGAAGCGCGGGGCGTACGAAGGAACGACCTCGTTGGAGTCGGGATCGGTCAGCGCGAGGGTGGTAGTGCCGGTCTCGCCGGAGTTGGCGCGGGTGGCGGTGGCCTCATCCCCGAAGAGGCCGCGCATGCTCACCGTGTGCGTGCTCGAGTTCAGGGTGGCCACGTAGACCGCCGGGTAGCTCGCTTGCGGCGGAGCCTTCCCGGTGGTGCCGGGGGCCGAGGCTGAGATCAGCATCATCCCGTGCCAGAAGATGATCGCGTCCAATCCACCCTTGGAGGGCAGCGGCGGGACGTGGTAATAAACGGCGTTGGAGCTCGCCGGATTGATCTCGTAAAGGCGGGCGTTTGCGTCCTCGTTGGCGGTGGCGATGACCCGGCCCGTGGCCGTATCGGCGGTGAGGCCATCGACGTGTCCGAGGAGGTTCCAGTGCTTGACCGCCGAGCCGGAGCTCGAGAACTCGATGACCGTCGAGAGTTTCCCGCCAGCCCCCGGGTTACCTTTGGGGGTCGGCTGTCCTTGGGGGCCGACATCGTTCTGAAACGCGGCCCAGATATGACCCCCGAGTCTCGTGATGTCGTCGGGCTGGTAGGCCGAAACCTTACCCGTCGGGGCGGGGTACGTGGTCGGGATGCCCGAGGCGAACGCGTGGGCCGTGAAGGTCTTAGGGGAGCTGGCATGCGAGCTGGAGCCGCAACCACTGAGTGCGATAGCAGTGATCAGCGCTGCCGCGGCGAGACTCGCTGCCGGCTTGCGCCCCCGGCGCGGCGGCATCAAGCGTGATGGTGTCATGGTGGGACTCTCTCCTACAACGCGTTAGATGGCTCGACTGGCGGCCTGCGGAGTGCGCCGCGGGCGACACTAACCGCGCGACGAGAGCTCCAGGTCAACAACTCGTGAACAGGCGGCGAGTCAGCGGCAACCCAGATCACGTCGACTCGGGTGAGCCTGCTCGTCTTTGTGGGCTACTCGCGCTGGGCATCTTCGCTGCGGCGCCCGTCCTGCTCGGCAGTCGCGGCAATCGTGCGTCGGCGGAGCCGCACCTCTTTCCCACCAGATAAGGAGCCAGGATGCAGTCAACGCACTTGAAGACGACGGAGCTTGGCCGGACTGGCCTTGAGATATCGCGTGTGGGTTTGGCGCGTGGGCGCTCGGGGGTGGGGGGTGGGAGTTTGGCTGGGGGCCTCAGGACGACGATCGGTCGGTGGAGGCGATTCATCGCGCGCTGGAACTCGGTGTGAATTGGATCGATACCGCCGCGGCGTACGGGTTTGGGCGCTCGGAGGAGGTCGTGGGGCGAGTGCTTGAGGGGGTGTCTGAGCGCCCTTACGTGTTCACGAAGGCTTCGCTTTTGGAGGGTCCTGGCCGCCGGGTCGTGCACAACCTCAAGCGCGACTCGATTGTGCGCGAGGCGCACGCAAGCCTCGAGCGCCTCGGGGTAGACGCGCGCCACGACACCGTCCCGGGAGCGGTCGCGATCGCGTGGACGCTTCACAACCCGGCCGTCAACGCCGCGATCGTCGGCTTCCGCTCCCGCCAACAAGTCGATCCCCTGATAAGCGCCGCCAACCTCCAACTCACAAACAACGACATCCACACGATCGAAGGCCACCGCTAGCCACCACACGGATCCAGCTCAGTTACCACCGCGCGCGAGCGAACTTACGAAAGTCATGCCGGAAACTGACATCGGGCTTACACGCCGGACACATGCTTGTGGCACCCACCCAGAACTGAACGGTGTGGCCTCGATCAAGGAGTGCGTTGAAGATGTCCATGAGAAGACTCCCCAAATCAATTGCCGCAGCACTCGCGGCCCTGGCGATCGCTGGCGGTGCGCTCGGGATCGTCAGCGCGGCGTCCAGCGGTGCCTCGAGCACCCCCGCCGGAGCGACGACCGCACACGTGGTTTCCAGCGCCTCCGCCGGGCACTCCGGGTCGGGGAGCAGCGGTTCCAACGCTCGGTCCGGACCCGCCGCCGGCGGGGCGTCCGGGATGGTAGCCAGCCTATCCAGCGCAGGCTTCACGCTGAAGACGTCGACGGGTCAGAAAGTGACCGTTACAGAGGCATCTTCCACGACATACGAGAAAGGCAATAATTCCGCCGCGGCGAGCGCCGTTACCTCCGGCGTGCCGGTCCTGGTCGTGGGAACCGTGAGCAGCAGCACGATCACGGCGTCACAGGTCATCGTCCAACCGACGAGCAGTGGATCGGCGCCGTCCTGGGCGGGAGCGGTCGTTCCCTTCAAGCGCGGCGCTCAGAGCAGCTCAAAGACGGTGGGTCAGATCCCCGCAACCTACAAGCAAGGCTCCGGGACGATCGTCGCCGGGACCGCGGCCAACAAAGCCACAAAAGCTGCGTTGGCGGTCTACCCCGGCGGGATCGTGGATCGCGTCGTCCAACTGAGCAACGGCCAGTACGAGGTCCACAACATCGGTGTCAACTGGCCTCACCACATCTTCGTCAACCAGGACTTCAAGGTAATCGGCGCCGACTAGCTGCGCGTCCAGTGGCCACAGCTGGGCGCGTAGACGGCCCCGCGCTGAGGCGTCAACATGAGACCGCATGGTTGAAGCTGGCGACCCGACGAGTTCAGCGCGGACGGTGGTCCTCCGCGACGGCGTCGCAATCGAGGATCCGCTGAGCGTCCTGCTGGGTTTTGTCGAGGCCAGCAGTCGTTTCGACGTGAGCGATGGGAGCGGTCGGGCTCCCTTCGGCGAGTCGGACGTCAGGCGCGCGAATCGGGGCGGCGCTCGCATTTCAGCCGCCGAGATGGGGACGATCCTGGAGCGTGGCCGCTCGATCGAGCGAGCCCTGGGGGCGATCGCTCCCGACGCCTCATTGGCGGCAACCGAGGAAAAGGTTCCCTGGCGGCCGCTGAGACAGCTCTTCGACGCGTTCGTGGATATCCGAGGAATCGGGTTCTCGAAGATGACGAAAATCCTGCACCCAAAGCGTCCCGGGCTAATCCCGATGCTCGACAGCATCGTCCACAGGTACCTGGCAGACGATGACCCTGGGGCCGAGGCCGCGTTCGGAGAGCGCGCGCTGGCGCTAGTACGCGGCTACAAACGCGACATGGACCACAACCGAGCGCCGCTGCGAGCGCTCCGGCGGGAGCTTGCGGATCGTGGTTTCCGGCTTACCGAAGTACGAATCCTCGATCTGCTGATCCTGTCCGTCGCAATCGCGCCCGCCAAGCGGAAGACCTAGACCGTGGCGTCGTACTGGGTCAAGCGAGGGCGGGCGCTTCCGGCAGGCTCGCCAGCGCCTCGCTCAGCTCCCGCTCGGAGAACTCTGGGTCCGGCAGCTTTCCCGCCAGGTAGGCGTCGTACGCGCTGAGGTCGAAGTGCCCGTGGCCGCAAAGCCCGAACAGGATCACCCGCGCCTCCCCTGACTCGCGCGCCGCCTGAGCCTCTTCGATCACGGCCCGAATGGCGTGCGCCGGCTCGGGCGCTGGGATGATTCCCTCGGCCCGCGCGAATCGTACGGCGGCTTCGAAGGTTTCGTTCTGCTTGTAAGCGCGAGGTTCGACCAAGCCCTGCTTCACGAGGCCGCAGACCAGTGGCGAGTCTCCGTGGTAGCGCAGGCCTCCGGCGTGCACTGGCGGTGGCACGAAATTGTGGCCGAGCGTGTACATCGGCATCAGCGGCGTCAGCCCGACGGTGTCGCCGAAGTCGTAGGAATAAACGCCGCGGGTCAGCGTGGGACAAGCGGCCGGCTCGGCGGCGACGAAACGCGTGCCGGCGCCCTCGCGAATCACGCGCCGCAGAAACGGCAGCGTCAGCCCACCGAAGTTGGAACCTCCGCCCACGCACGCGATCACGGTGTCGGGCTCCTCGCCGGCCAGCGCCATTTGCGCGAGCGCCTCTTGGCCGATCACCGTCTGGTGCAGCAGCACGTGGTTGAGCACGGAGCCGAGCGAATAGTTCGTGTCGGGATTCTGCGCGGCCACCTCAACCGCCTCCGAGATCGCGATTCCCAGCGATCCAGTCGTGTGCTCGCGCTGCGAGCGACCGGCCTCTGTCACGTCCGACGGAGAGCGATGCACGGCTGCGCCCCAGGTCTCCATCATCGAGCGTCGGTATGGCTTCTGGTCGTAGCTCGAGCCGACCATCCAGACCTCGCACTCCAGCCCAAACAGCCCGCACGCGAATGCCAGCGCCGATCCCCACTGGCCCGCGCCAGTCTCGGTTGTCAGTTTGCGGATGCCCGCGGCGGCGTTCTCGTAGGCCTGCGGCACGGCCGTGTTGGGCTTGTGCGAGCCAGGGGGAGAGCCGCCCTCGTACTTGTAGTAGATGTGCGCCGGCGTATCGAGCTCACGCTCGAACCGTCGCGCGCGATAGAGCGGCGTGGGGCGCCAGAGCTTGTACGCGTCCCTCACGGGCTCTGGGATCTCGATCTCTGGCTCGTTCGAGACTTCCTGGAGGATCAGCGCCATCGGGAAGATCGGCGACAGATCGTCCGGGCCCGCGGGCTCCTTGGTGCCGGGATGAAGGGGAGGCGGGGCGTCCCCCGGCAAGTCCGCCATCAGGTTCACCCAATGGGTTGGGATCTCCCGCTCGCCGAGCAGGAACTTGACCCCGGTTTCGCTCATTCCCTCTCCTTCGGTAGCTGGCCCGAGCGATTCTATGCCCGCCGTCAGCCGCCTCGCGCTCGGATATGCGGACGGCCACCATCACGCCCCTCTGCGGCGCACGAGCCACCAGATCGCGACCAGTGCCGCGGCTGACCAGGCCGCGAACACCGCGAGCTGGGTGCCGAGGCCGGGAAGCCCGAGCCAGGGGTCGGCGACGCCCGGTATGGCCGACGGCAGCGCGCTGCTGATCGAATGCATGACACCGGTCATGGCCCCCTTCGGTGGCCCACCCCCTCCCAGCAGGTAGAGCGGGAAGAAAGCCACGAGCCCGATCGCCTGCGCGGCGCGTGCGCTCGGGGCGGCGAGCCCAACAGCGACGCCGATCAGAACGAGCGTGAACGTGCCCGCCGCGAGTCCGAGGATCGCCTGAGCGGGGTGCACGACTTGCGGGATGCCATAGGTAAGGGCCGCGACCGCCAGCACGGCCAGGAGGCCGATGACGATCAGCCCGGCGGTGACGATCGCCTGCGTCCCGATCACCTTTGCCGGGGCGACCCCGAAGGCCTCGAAGCGGCGCAGTACGCCCCGCTCGCGATACGAGGCGAGCGTCACCGGGAGTCCCACGAGCGCCAAGGCGATTACGGGCACGCCGAGAGATGCCGCGACGTAGTAGTGCTGCGGGTTCTTCCAGCCAAAGCCAACCGTTGCGTGGGTCCCGAACACGCCGGCGAGGATCAGCATCACCAGCGGGGGGAAGACGAATGCGAACACGAGCACGGTCCAATCGCGCACGAGCAGCCGCAGCTCGGTGGGAGTCAATGCAACGAGAGCAGTCATCGAAGGTCTCCTTCCAGTAGCGGTACGACGGCCTCCTCGAGTGAAGGTCGGATAACGGTGAAATCGGCCGGAGCGAGGTCGCGCCGGGCGAGCTCGGTGGCCACCCGCACCACGGCGGCGGAGTCGACCGTGATGTCGGCCGTGGCTCCGTCGTAACCGACCTTGGCGACCCCAGGGACCCGTCCGAGCCCTTCCACCCCGGCGGCACCCGGCGAGGAGAAGCGCACGCGGACCGTCCCAAGGCTGCTTGCGAGCTCGACGGGCTTTCCGCACGTGACCACGCGCCCGTCGTGCAGGATCGCGACCCGGTCGCAGAGCCGCTCTGCTTCCTCCATGTCATGGCTGACGAGCACGACCGTCGTGCCCTTGTCCCGAGCCCGCTGCACCAGCTGCCACACCTCTCGACGCGCGACGGGATCAAGCCCTGTCGTCAGCTCGTCGAGGAAAACGACACGGGGCTTGTTGATCATCGCCAGCGCGAGGAACAGCCGCTGACGCTGACCCCCCGACAGGCTTCCGAACGACTTGCTCAACAGTGAGTCAAGCCCCCAGACCTCGGCGACTTCCCGCCAATCGTCTTGTTCGCCCGCCAACCGGGCGAACAACTGCAGCGCCTCACCCGCGCGCAGGCGCTCCGGCAGCGCCGAGGTCTGTAGCTGTGCGCCGAGTAGCGGGCGCAGCTGCCTGCGCTCCCGGCTCGGATCGAGCCCGAGAACCTCCACTCGCCCGTGGTCACGGCGCCGCAGGCCTTGCAGGATCTCCACCGTGGTCGTCTTACCGGCGCCGTTGCGCCCGGCGATACCGAAGATCTCGCCGGCGCCAACCGCAAACGACACGCCGCGAAGCACCGGCTGACCGTCATATGACTTTTCGAGGTCTTGGACCTCAATGGCTGTGCTGTTCATGCCGCCAACGCTAAGCGCGCGGACGCGTTTGCACATCCCGCCAGGGGCCCGAATGAGGGTCCTACCGGAGTAGCAATTGGGGGCGCCCGTAGGCGGACGACGATCGCGCGCGTCTAGCGATCGCCGGCTCCGGGTGTGACCACCCCGTGGTCGTAAGCGAACACGATCGCCCCGGCTCGATCGCGTACGCCCAGCTTGCCGAAGATGCTCCCGATATGCGTCTTCACGGTCGTCTCGGCGAGGTACAGCGTCCCCGCAATCTCACCATTCGTCGCCCCGCGGGCCATCAGGCGCAGCACGTCGCGCTCTCGGTCCGATAGCAGCTCGAGCCGGGCTCTCTGGCGGCCGGCGGGAGCAACCTGTCGCCGATAGTGCTCGAGGATCCGCGGCGCCACCGCGGGGTCGAACCACGCCGCTCCGCCCGCCACGGCGCGCGCCGCCGCGATCAGCTGCTCGGCGGACGAGTCCTTCAAAACAAACCCCTCGGCGCCCGCCTCGAGCGCGCCCCACAGCACGTCGTCCTCTCCGAACGTCGTGAGCACGAGCACCGCGATCGAATCCGTCGCTTCTCGCAGTTGCAAGGTGGCGGCGATGCCGTCGAGCACCGGCATCCGGATATCCATCAGCACGACGTCGGGTCGTAGAGACGGCAGCTTGTTCACCGCCTCGCGGCCGTCGGCGCACTCGGCGATCACCTCGAAGCCGTCCTCGGGCGAGAGGATCCGCGCCAGACCGGCGCGCACGATTGCCTGATCGTCGACAAGCGCGACTCGGATCACCTCGGGACACTCTCTTCCGCGTCTTCCAAGGGGAGCCGGCAGCTGACGCGCCAACCGCCCGTGCTCGGGCCCGCGCTGAGCTCGCCGCCCAGCGCCGCGGCCCGCTCTCGCATCCCGATCAGCCCGTAGCGGCGTCGCTGCGGTTCGTCTGCGCTGGCCGAACGCAGCAGTCCCGTGGTCTCGGCGACGAGGGCGACGTGGCCGTCAAGCAGCTCGAGACTGAGCGCCGTCTGGGCTTCGGGCGCGTGCCGAGCCGCGTTCGCGAGCGCTTCCTGAGCGATCCGGTACAGCGCGAGGCCAACGCTCGGCGTGACCGCCGCAAGGTCGCCTCGGATTCGCAGCTCGACGTCCAGCCCACCGGCCCGCGCGCTGTCAACGAGGGCGGGGATCTCAGTCGCGGCCGGAATCGGCGGCAGCACCCCTGCCTGGTCGTCGCTGCGCAGCAAAGCGACCGTCCGCCGCAGCTCCTGCATGCTGCGCCGACCCACCTCCTCGGCCGAGCGCAGGGCGTCCTCGGCGGCGGCGGGGTCACGGCGCAGTACATGCCGAGCGCTCGTCACCTGCAGCATCACCGCGGCCAGCCCATGGCCCACGAAATCGTGCACGTCGCGCGCTATGCGGCGTCGCTCCTCGAGCATCGCCTGTTGGGCCAGTTCGCGGCGGGTGGACTCGAGCGCTGCCGTCAGCTTGCCCTGCCGCAGGACCGCGCGACCGATCACCCAGGGGAAGGCGATTCCCAGAATCCAGATCCCGACTGAAATGTTGCCGTGGGTCTGGATCGCGGCAACGACTCCCGGCGAGGCGATCGCAAGGAGTCCCAGCGCGACCGCCACGAGCAGCGATCGCGACCAGCGCGCGACGACGAACGCGAGGACGGAGGCTTCGAACATCAGGGGCTGATGGCTCCCGGAGCGTTGCACCGCGACGACCGGCACCAACACCGCGACGGCGACGAGCTCGATCGGCGTGCGGGGTACAAACGCCCACAGCGCGAAAGCGGCGACCGGAATCGCCATCAGGAGAAGGTCCGACGCCGACGACGGATCCGTCAGCGCCGCGACGACGGCGACCGCAAACGCAAACACCGGAACGAGGCTGCGTACCTCGTCCGTCCGCAAGCGCGCCTGTAATACCTCCCTGGCCACGGGCTGAAGTTACTGTGCCCTCTGGGTTTCGACATCCTCCTGCGGACGGAGCGTGCGCAGGCCCACGGTAGGACCCGCGCGCGCGTCGCACGGCTTAGGCGGGCGAGCGCCCGCTCCGGGTGGAGGACGAAGCGCGGCGGCTGCTCGCCTTGCTCCTGCCCGAAGTCTCGGCGCCTCAGGTCACCATCGCAGCGACTAAGACCTGGACACGCTGACGGGCACTCCTCCCGCGAGCGTTTGGTAGACGACGCAGTAGCGCTCGGTCAGGTCCAGCAGCTGGTCCAATCGATCGTCAGTCGCATCGCCCTCGAGCTCGAAGACCAGTCGGATGGCGCGGAAGCCAACCGCGGCCTCGCCGTCGGCCGCCACACCCAGGGTCCCACGAAAGTCGAGGTCGCCCTCGGCTCGGACCCGCCCCGTCACGGGTATCCCGAGCGACGTGGCCACGGCGCGCAATGTCACGCCGGCGCACGCGACGAGCGCCTCGAGCAGCATGTCCCCCGAGCAGGCGAGTGTTCCTGATCCTCCCGTCGCGGGGTGCAACCCGGCCTCGCACGAGCGCTCGACCTGTCTGCACCGAGCACGCGACCTCCTGGTCGTCCAGCGCGCCCTCCGCCTGCAAGGTCACGAGCGCTGACTCAGGCTCCTCGCGGTAGTGCTCTTTGAGCGGCTTCTGGACCGCCCGGAGTTCCTCTCGATCCATGTGACCGAGGACCTTAGAGGAGGGATGAAATGATTGAGGTGTGCCGCAGTTCGACGTGGTCGGCGTGATCGTCTCGGATCTCCACAGGTCTATCGAGTTCTACGCGGCCCTCGGTCTGGAGTTCCCGGACGACCCCGACGCGATGGGCCATGGTCACGTGGAGGCTCCTTTGCCGGGAGGGTTGCGCTTTACGCTCGACGCCGAGGCGTCGATCCGCTCATTCGACCCCGGTTGGTCCCCGCCCTCGGGCGGACACCGAGTGGCGTTCGCCTTTCGCTGCGGGTCGCCGGCTGAGGTGGACGGTCTCTATCGGGAGCTCACCGCCACCGGCGCGCGCGGCTACAGAGAACCTTGGGACGCGTTCTGGGGACAGCGCTATGCGCAGGTCGAGGACCCGGACGGCAACGTCGTCGACCTCTTCGCACCGCTGAGCTGAGCTCCCCGGAGTCGAGCGGTCCCGTGCCGGTGGGCGCGGACGGGTGCAGCATCTGATGCAGTATCTATACAAAATCAATTGATTCAGTGTAGTATGCTGCACCGTGCAGGCCGACCTCCATCAGCACGTCTACACAGAACCGATCATCGAGCGGCTGGAGCGTCGGCGGAGCCTGCCGTTCGCGCGCCGCCTCGACGGGCTTACGACGATTCACGCCGCGGCGGAGCCCACCTACGCGATCGAGCGCGCGGCGCGGTCCGGGTCGGTACGCGCGGGGCTGCTCGCGGTCGACGATGTCGACAAGGCGGTCATCGCCATGTCGAGCCCGCTCGGAATCGAGGCCCTGCCTCGCCCAGAGGCGATCGAGCTGATCGAGGCGCACCTGGAAGGCGTCGACGCGCTCCCCGGCGACTTCGCGGCCTGGGGCCCCGTTGCGTTGAACGACGTCGAGCCGGCCGACGTCGACGCGGTACTGGACTGGGGTTGCGTCGGCGTGTCGCTGCCGGCCGGCGCGCTCGCGGGCCGTGAGCGCCTGGACGCAGCCGCCCCGCTGCTCGAGCGTGTCGCGGCTCGCGGGGCTCCACTCTTCGTTCACCCCGGCCCGGGTCCCAGCGACCCCACGACCAGGGTTTCCCCGCATGAGCCGCCGTGGTGGCCGGCCATGACGACGTACGTCGCCCAGATGCAGGCGGCATGGCTCACGTTTGTAACCGCCGGTCGCCGCCAATACCCGGGGCTGCGCGTGATCTTCGCCATGCTCGCCGGCTGCGCTCCGCTACACGCGGAGCGACTCGCCGCGCGCCACGGGCCCGCGGTGGACTGCGCGATCCGCTCACCTTCTATGAAACCTCGAGCTACGGCCACGCCGCTCTCGAGACGATGGCGAGCCTTGTAGGCGAGCGCCAGCTGGTCTACGGCTCGGACCGGCCCCTGGTGGAGCCGACCTTCACTGGACGAGACGCGGTGCTGCGACAGCAAGCCGGCGCACTTCTCACCGGGAGGAGGTTGCGCCTCGTATGACTCTCTCCCCGAGCGAGCTCGTCGACTTCGTACACGCCCTGGCCAGGAGGAGCACCGAGTGGGGAGCACTTGATAAGGCACTCCCCCGGACGGGCGCGTCTTCGAGCAGGTCTGCGACGACGAGGAGGTCAACGCCTGGCTCATCTGCTGGAGCGACCTACAAGACACTGGCTGGCACGACCACGACGCATCCGCGGCCGCGATCTTCCTGCTCGACGGGCAGATCAGGGAGGAACGGCTGAGGCTGGCCGCGGCGCCCGTCTCGTGCGTGATGCGATCGGGGACGAGCTTTTACGTGCCTTCGAGCGCGATCCATCGCGTTCTTCATGCCGGGTCCCGGCCGGCGGTGACGCTTCACGCCTACTCCCCGCCGCTGACTCGCACCGGCGCATATTGGCTGGGACCCGGCGGCGACCTTCAGCGCGTGGCCCAGCCCTATGAGCAGGAGCTGCGAGCCGCCGCCACCCCCTGACGAGCTGGACCCTCGGCCCACCGGGGCGGCGGACCGTCAACCCGACTAAAACGACCTAATCAACTATTTCGACCATCATCACTTGCTGACTGGAGATAGTGCTACTCTCCGGCCGGGGCGGTCCACGAAGTCAATCGATTCTGTCTTGTTTCTGACACTTGGAGGAGCTATGAAACGACTGATGGGCCCTAAAGCTATGACGGCCCTCGTGCTGTCTGCGGGGCTGGCATTGGCGGGAGGATTGGCGGGTTGCGGAGGATCGTCCGACGCGGCCGGTTCGTCTGGGTCATCGTCGTCGGGCTCCAAGGCCACGCTGGCGCTCGTGGCCTACTCGACGCCGAAGCACGCATATGACGCCCTGACCGCGGCCTTCTCGAAGACCTCGGCCGGCAAGGGCGTCGCGTTCACCGAGTCCTTTGGCCCCTCGGGCTCACAGAGCCGGGCCGTGGCCTCGGGGCAGCCGGCGGACGTCGTCGCGTTCTCGACGGAGCCCGACGTCAGCGCGCTCGTGAAGGCAGGGCTCGTCTCATCGAATTGGGACGCCAACACCTACAAGGGCATCGTGGCCAACTCGCTCGTCGTGTTCGTCGTGCGCAAAGGCAACCCCAAGCACATCACCACCTGGAACGACCTGATAAAGCCCGGGATCAGCGTAGTCACGCCGAATCCTTCGACGTCCGGCAGCGCCCGCTGGAACATCATGGCCGCATACGGCGCGCAGCTGAAGGAAGGCAAGAGCCCGTCTCAGGCGCTCGCTTACGTGAAGACCCTGATAACGAAGCACGTCAGCGTCGAGGATCCGAGCGGAAGCACCGCGATGTCGACCTTCACGGGGGGTAAGGGAGACGTCCTGCTCTCGTACGAGAGCGAGGCGATCTCGGCCGAGAAGGCGGGTGATGACGTCCAGTACATCATCCCCAAGCAGACGATCCTCATCCAGACGCCGGACGCCGTCATCAAGAAGAGCTCGCACCTCAAGCAGGCTCAGGCGTTCCTGAACTACCTGTGGACCCCGGCAGCTCAGACCATCTGGGCGGAGAAGGGCTATCGGCCGGTCGTGCCGTCGGTGATGTCCAAGTTCTCGAGCAAGTTCCCGACTCCGCCGGATCAGTTCACGATCAACTCGCTCGGTGGGTGGACGCAGGTCAAGTCGAAGTTCTTCGATCCCTCTACGGGGCTCATTACGAAGATCCAGCAAGCGGCGGGATTCCCGACTGCTTCGAGCTAAGGGGCGAGCCTGACTACGGCAACCCCATACGCGCAGCGAGCGCCCACCCGAGGGCGGGCGCTCGCTCGCGCGCCTCGCGGGACCCTGGGGCTCGGGATCTCGATGATCTATCTGAGCATCTTCGTCCTGATCCCGCTCGCGGCGGTCGTGGTAAAGGCCGTCGCGAGTGGCCCGAGCACGTTCTTCGACGCGATCACCAACAGCGTCGCGCTGACGGCGCTGGGTGTCACGCTCGGCGCGTCGCTGGTGGCGGCCGCGATCGGGGCCGTGATGGGGACGCTGATCGCATGGGTGCTGGTCCGCGACCGGTTCCCCGGACAGCGCTTCGTCAACGCCCTGATCGATTTGCCCTTTGCGCTGCCGACGATCGTGGCGGCGATCACCCTGATCGCGCTCTACGGCCCGGACAGCCCGTTCGGGCTGAGCCTTGCATACACGCGGGCGGGCGTACTGCTCGCGCTGCTGTTCGTGACCCTGCCGTTTGTCGTGCGGTCCGTTCAGCCCGTGATGATCGACCTCAACCCCGAGGCCGAAGAGTGCGCGGCCTCGCTAGGCGCCTCGAATCTGACGACGTTCAGGCGCATCGTCCTACCCTCGATCCGGCCGGCCATCGCCTCCGGCGCCGCCCTCGCGTTTGCGCGCGCAGTGGGCGAATTCGGCGCCATCGTGCTGCTGGCGGGTAAGGTGCAGATCGCCAGCATCGTGATTTTTGCCGACATCGAGAGCGACGCTCCGCAGGCGGCGGCGGCGCTGTCAGTCGTCCTGCTCGCGATCGCCCTGATCGTGCTGGTCTTGCTCCGTTTCCTCGGGAACCGCAGTGCGCGTTAGCCGCCCGGCCACGCTCTCGCTGCGGACGGTCGCGATCGCCTACCTGGCCGTCCTCCTGCTGATTCCGCTGGGTCTCGTGTTCTACCGCACCTTCGAGCACGGCTTCAGCTATGCCTGGAGCTGGATGACGACGCCCGCGGCGATCAGCGCGCTGTGGCTGACGCTCATCATCGCCGCGATCGCCGTTCCGCTGAACACGATCTTCGGGATCATCTGCTCCTACGTTCTTGTTCGGGGCCGGGTGCGGGGACGAGCAATTCTCGACGCGCTCATAGACCTGCCGTTCGTGGTCTCGCCGGTGATTGTGGGACTGGCGCTCCTCCTCGTCTACGGAGAGGGCGGCTGGTTCGGCAACTGGTTCATCTCCCACGGGATCCCGATCATCTACTACCCGGCCGGAATGGTGATCGCGACGGTGTTCGTGTCACTGCCGTTCGTCGTGCGCGAGGTAGCACCGGTTCTGCGCGAGGCCGGTGAGGAGCAAGAAGAGGCGGCGGCCACGCTGGGTGCTTCCACGTGGCAGACGTTTCGCAAGGTGACGCTTCCCTCGATCCGGTGGGGCGTCGCCTACGGAGTCGTGCTCACGAGCGCCCGGGCACTTGGGGAGATCGGAGCGGTGCTCGTCGTCTCGTCGAACGTCGCGGGCTCGACCCTCACGCTGCCGCTGCTCGTCTACCAGCGCGATTCGCAGATCGGTTCGGCGGCGTCGAGCGGCGCGTACGCCGCGGCCACTGAGCTGATCGTGATCTCGCTGCTGGTGCTGGTCACAATGACGCTACTTGGATCCCGAAGGGAGAGGGTGAGATGAGGATCGACGTCCAGAAGGTGGGCAAGCGATTCGGAGATTTCGTCGCTTTGGAGGATGTCTCGCTGGAGGTCAAGCAAGGTTCGCTGACGGCTCTGCTCGGCCCGAGCGGCTCTGGCAAGTCGACCCTGCTGCGCATCATCGCGGGACTCGAGGCTCCGGATACCGGTCAGGTCATGATCGACTCAAGCAACGTGACGCGGGCACGGCCCCAGGACCGCGGAATCGGCTTCGTCTTCCAGCATTACGCCCCCTTCAACCATATGAGCGTGCGGGAGAACATCGCTTTCGGCCTGCGCATTCGTAAGCGCCCCAAGCCTGAGGTAAAGGCAAAGGTCGACGAGCTCCTCGCGCTCGTGGGCCTCACGGCTTGGTCGGGCCAGCGGCCCGCGCAACTCTCGGGCGGCCAGCGGCAGCGGATGGCGCTCGCGCGGGCGCTCGCGGTGGACCCCCGCGTGCTGTTGCTCGACGAGCCCTTCGGTGCGCTAGACGCCAACGTGCGTGCGGAGCTTCGGTTGTGGCTGAGGCGGCTGCACGAGGAGCAGCAGGTGACGACGGTCCTCGTGACGCACGACCAGGAGGAAGCGATGGAGGTCTCCGACACGATCGCCGTCATGCACGAGGGCAAGATCGAGCAGGTTGGCTCTCCGCGCGACGTCTACGACAGCCCGGTCAACGACTTCGTGATGGGCTTCCTGGGCCCCGCGATCCGCATGGAGGGCGAGCTCGTCCGGCCTCACGACGTGAAGATCTCGCTCGAGCGAGAGGACGGAGCCACCGAGGCGGTGGTCACGCGCGTCGTGCACCTCGGCTTCGAAGTGCGCGTGGAGTTGGAGCTACCGGACAAGAGCCAGGCTCGGACGCAGCTGACCCGCGCTCAGGCGAGCGAGCTCGAGCTTGCTCAGGGCGACACCGTCTACGTCAAGGCGCCCGACAAGGCCAGGGAGAAGGCCCATGCCTGACGGTGTGCAGTTACCCCCCTTATAGGCATCACAACTCATCACTCTCCGGTCCGCCGACCGCTGCGCGCACCGAACCGACCCCCGACCCTCACCGCGTAACCCACGCCTCCGGGTCTTCGGCCAGCCTCACCACGGCCTTGGGTAGCCGCCCGGTCGCCACGTCGGCGAGCGTGGTTTGCTCGACCACCTGGCGCAGGCTCTTGCGCACCGCGATCCAGACGCGCGGCAGCTCGGCGGCCGGGCCGGGGTAGCTCGACTCCTCCGGCGGTCCACCGCGGACCGTCGCAAGTGGGCCCTCGACGGCGCGCATCACGTCCGCGATTGTCACCCGCTCGGCTGGCTTGGCCAGCCTGAAGCCGCCCTCGGCGCCCCGCTGACTGCGCACGATCCCCGCGTGGCGGAGCTCACCGAGAATGTTCTCGAGGAAGTTCAGCGGGATGTCCTGCGCGGTCGCGATCCGCTCGGCCTTCACCGGCCGCCCATCGGGGCTGGTGGCCAGCACGATCGCCGCCCGGACCGCGTAGTCCGCCTTTGCCGAAATGCGCATTCAGCTCTGCCCCCGGCAGAGCCGATGAGAAGTGACGGCGCTAGAGGCGAAGACCATCCTGATCAGGATTGTGAAGCAATGAACGCGATTTCGCCCGCCGAGGGCCGGATTTCGCCCGCCGAACGCGATTTCGCCCGCCGAGGGCCGGATTTCGCCCGCCGAGGGCCGGATTTCTCCCGGGCTAACGACGCTCAAGCGTCGAGCGGGCCGTCGGTCTGCTCCCACTCGCGGTCTGGGGGCCGCCCGTCGCGCCCGACATAGCCATCGCTCCCGCCGGCGATCAGCAACACGGCGTCCTCGGACGAGAGATTGCGCACGCAGCGAAAAGTCGAGGGATTCACGCACGCGAGGGCGCCCGGGCCGAGCACGTGCCGCGAGCCGTCCCCGAACTCGATTTCGACCTCGCCCTGGTGGACGAAGTAGATCTCCTGTTGGCGCTCGTGGGAATGGGCGGTCCCCGCGTACCTCGGGGGCATGACCAGGGCGTTGACGCCGAAGGCGCTCACGCCGAGCTCGCGCCGAACCTTGCGAAAGCCGTAGCCGTCGCCCATGGCGTCGATGTGCCCGACCGCGTAGCCGTCGCCCTGAAACACTTCGAACACGCTCACGCCCACATCATCCCACCCGTAGGGCCGACAACCCAAGCCCAGCGCAAAGCGGCTCAAAAGTAAGCTTCGCGGACAGCACTGGAGAGCGAAGCGAACGGAGGCTACGGATGCAGCTTGGAATGGTCGGGCTCGGACGGATGGGTGCGAACCTCGTCCGGCGGCTGATGCGCGCAGGGCACGAGTGCGTCGTCTACGACGTCAGCGCCGACGCGGTCAATTCGCTGGTCAACGACGGCGCGGCCGGGTCTGGGTCGCTCGAAGAATTCGTCCAGAAGCTCAACGCCCCGAAGGCCGCCTGGGTGATGGTCCCTGCCGGCGAGCTCACCGAGAAGACCGTCCACGACCTGGCCGCGACTGATGGACCGAGACGACACGATCATCGACGGCGGCAACACCTATTACCGCGACGACATCCGCCGCGCGAGGAACTGCAGAAAAGGGCATCCACTACATCGACTGCGGCACGAGCGGCGGGGTATGGGGACTCGACCGGGGCTACTGCCTGATGATCGGGGGCGAGCAGGAGGCAGTGGACCGGCTGCGGCCGGTGTTCGAGGCGATCGCGCCCGGCGTCGACGCGGCGTCGCGGACGCCAGGGCGCAAAGGCGATCCCGCCGAACCGAATACGGCTATCTCCACTGCGGCCCCGCGGGCGCCGGACACTTCGTGAAGATGGTCCACAACGGGATCGAGTACGGCATCATGGCGTCCTACGCCGAGGGGCTGAACATCCTCCGCAACGCGACGCTGGCAAAACGCGGCGCCAGGAGTGACGCCGAGACGGCGCCGCTCGAGCACCCCGAGTACTACCGCTACGACATCGACATCGCCGTCGGTTGCCGAGGTCTGGCGCCGGGGCAGCGTGATCGCCTCGTGGCTGCTCGATCTCACCGCCGCAGGCCCTGTTCGAGTCACCTGACCTGAAGGAGTTCTCGGGCCGCGTATCGGACTCCGGCGAGGGGCGCTGGACGGCGATCGCCGCGATCGAGGAGGGCGTACCTGCGCCGGTGCTCTCGAGCGCGCTGTTCTCCCGCTTCGGCTCACGCGACCTCGACCAGTTCGCCAACCAGGTGCTCTCGGCGATGCGCAAGGGGTTCGGCGGCCACGCCGAAAAGCCCGTGGGGTGAGCGCCCTGCCCAAGCGGCGCAGGTGAAAACATAGGCGCGATGAGCCGAACATCACCGAGCTCGCGCGCGAGGCCGATCGACCCCGCGTCGTGATCGTCGGCGGGGGCTTCGGGGGCCTGACCGCGGCCAAGAGCTCTGGACGGGGCGGAGGTCGAGTCACCCTGGTCGACCGCATCAACCACCATCTCTTTCAGCCCCTGCTCTACCAGGTCGCGACCGGGAATCCTCTCCGACGGCCAGATCGCGCCGACGCTGCGGGCCATATTCAGCGAGCAGGCCAACCTCGGCGTGCGCCTGGCGGAGGTCACCGGCTTTGACCTCGAGGGCGCGTGCCGTCTACGCCGGAGCGCCCGACGGCAGCGTTAATGCTCCCTACGACTTCCTGATCGTCGCCGGGGGCTCCACTCACGCCTACTTCGGCCACGACGAGTGGGCGCGGTTCGCGCCGGGACTGAAGTCGCTCGCCGACGCCCAGCTCCTGCGCACCCGCGATACTTGGGCGCGTTCGAGATCGGGGCCGCAGACCCCACAGAGCGAGCGAGACCAGTGGCTGACCTTCGTGGTCGTCGGCGCCGGCCCCGACCGGAGTCGAGCTCGCGGGCAGATCGCCGAGCTTCCCACCGCCTGTTGTACGCGGAGTACAGCTCGGTCCAGTCCAGAGGCGCGGATCGTGTTGCTCGACGCCGGCTCGGAGGTGCTCGGCACCTTCCCCAAACGCCTCCAGCGCATCGCCCACCGCGACCTCACGCGGATGGGAGTCGAGATTCGCACGCACGCCAACGTCACGGGCGTCGACGGCGAAGGCGTGCAGTCGAGGACGAGCAGAGGCCACCGTCCCGGATCCTCTCGAAAACGATCCTCTGGGCGGCGGGCGTCCAGGCTTCGCCGCTGGCCGCCATGCTCGCGAGGCCAGCGGGGCGAACATCGACCACGCGGGTCGCATCAAGGTGAACCCTGACTGCACGCTCCCCGGCCGACCCGAGGTGTTCGCGATCGGCGACATGATCTCGCTCGACCACCTTCCCGGAGTCGCTCAGCCCGCGATCCAGGAAGGCCGCTACGTCGCTCGCACGATTCGAGGCAGGCTCCGCGGCCGCGCCACGCGCAGGCCGTTCCACTACTTCGACAAGGGCACGCTAGCCGTCATCGGCCACCGCGACGCCGTCGCCGATGTTTTCGGCATCAAGTTCGGAGGCATCCTGGCGACGATTGTGTGGGGCGGGGTGCACATCGCCTACCTGGTCGGCTGGGGCAACCGGCTGGGCACGGTTGGCCGCTGGCTGTGGGCGCTCGCCTCGCGCGACCGCGCGAGCTGTGCATCACCGACACCTCCCAGATCGCCCCGCCCGCGGGTTGGGTCACGACGGCGGGGCGGGCGAGGCGGCGATAGGCGGGCCGAAGGTGCGAGCGGGCCCGGCGCCGGGCGCGACCCCGCGGTGAGCGACCGCTCGCGATTCGACGACCGCGTCCCGCACGTGCTGCGGGAGTACGCGCTGCTCGCCGACGGCGAGCGCGGCGCGCTGGTGGGCCCGCGCGGAGACCTCTGCTGGCTGTGCTTTCCCGGCTGGGACGGCGACGGAGTCTTCGCCTCGCTGATCGGGGGCGGCGGCGCCTACTCCGTGACGCCGAAGCGGCGCTTCGTATGGGGCGGCTACTACGAGCACCCCGGGCTGATCTGGCGCAGCCGCTGGACCTCAGACGACGACACGGTCGCCGAGTGCCGCGAGGCGCTCGCGCTGCCCTCGAGCCCCGACCAGGCCGTGATCTTGCGGCGCATCGTCCCGCTCGAGGGTCCCGCCAGCATGCGCGTCACGCTCGACCTGCGCTTCGACTTCGGGCGCCGCGGGGGCAACGCCCGCCGCAGCGAAGAGGGCCACTGGAACATCCGCGCGGGGCGACGTTCATGCCCGCTGGGTGGGAGCGGAGAAGGCGAAGCCCCGCCGCCGGCAGGGCGGCACGGTGCTCGAGCTCGAGCTCGAAGTTCGGCCCGGCGACCACCACGACCTCGTGCTCGTGCTCGACCGCACGGGCGATACGGCCATCCCCGATCCCCAGCACGCGTGGGAGGCGACCGAGCGGGTCTGGAACGAGCGGGTCCCGGAGCTCGAGCAGACCCTCGCCCCTCGCGACGCGCGCCACTCTTACGCGATCCTCTCGGGGCTGACCAGCGCGGCCGGGGGGATGGTCGCGGCAGCCACGACGTCGCTTCCCGAGCGGGCGGAGGAGGGCCGCAACTACGACTACCGTTTCGCCTGGATCCGCGACCAGTGCTACGCGGGCCAGGCGGTGGCGCGAGCCGGCGGCCATCCGCTGATGGACGAGGCGGTCAAGTTCGTCTCGGAGCAGCTGCTCGCCCATGGCCCCAACATGCGGCCCGCATACACGACGCGCGGGGAGGGCGTGCCGGACGAGGCGCACCTCAAGCTCCCCGGCTATCCCGGCGGTGGTGACACCATCGGCAATTGGGTCAACCAGCAGTTTCAGCTCGACGCATTCGGCGAGTCGCTGCTCCTGCTCGCCGCGTCGGCCGACCACGACCACCTCGACGCCGACGGGTGGCGGGCGGCGGAGACGGCGGCCGAGGCGATCGCCAGCCGTTGGGAGGACCCCGACGCGGGCATCTGGGAGCTCGAGCCGGATCGCTTCACGCACAGCCGGCTGACGTGCGCCGCGGGCCTGCGGCAGATTTCGCGCCACCAGCCGCGTGGCGAGAAGGCAAGCGAGTGGCTCGCGCTCGCCGACACGATCACGGCCAAGACCTCCGCGGAGGCGCTTCACCCGAGCGGTCGCTGGCAGCGCTCCCCGTCAGACGACCGGATCGACGCCGCGCTGCTGCTGGCGGGGATAAGGGGCGCGGTCGCCCCCGAGGATCCGCGCACGGTCGCGACACTTCAGGCCGTGCAGCGCGAGCTGACCGATGACGGCTACTGCTACCGCTTCAGGCCCGACGAGCGCCCCCTGGGACTGGCCGAGGGCGCCTTCCTGTTGTGCGGTTTCATTCTCTCTCTGGCGTACGAGCAGCAGGGCGACGGGGTCGCGGCGGCGCGCTGGTTCGAGCGCAACCGCGCTGCCTGCGGCTCGCCGGGCTTGCTCTCCGAGGAGTTCGACATAACCCAGCGCCAACTACGCGGCAACCTTCCCCAGGCATTCGTCCATGCGATGCTGCTCGAATGCGCGGCAGCTCAGACCTAGCGCGGTTTCACAAATAGAGCACAGGGAAGCGGTCAGGTCACGACCCCTTCGAACGTGCAGCGGGAAGCATCGATGATGAGGCTTGAGCTACCCGGCACGCCCGAGTGCGGGACGCTCGCCCGCGCCCTTTTGATGGGTATCGGGCACGCACTTGGCTGGGACGCCGAACTGATCGACGACCTGAGGACGGCCGTCACCGAGGCCTGCAACAACGTCGTCCTGCACGCCTACGGGGCCGGCGTGGGCAAGCTCGTGCTGCGGCTTCACACCGAGGGGCAATGGATCGAGGCGGTCGTCTGCGACGAGGGGGAGGGGCTTCACGGGGTGGCAATCGACGACGATCGCCTCCACGTGGGGCTTCCGGTGATTGGCTCACTGGCTGAGCGCGTCGAGTTTTTGAGCCCGCCCGATGGGGGCACAGAGGTGCACATGTTCTTCAGGTCGAGCGGGAGCACCCGCCGAGAGCGACGTCCAGACAACCGGCGCGACTGGGGCCCAGACCCCGCCACGCTCAACCAGATGCTGGGGAGCTGGACGGCTGACTCGATGGACACCCTGATCGGCGAGGAGTCGCTGCGGCGGGGCGACGTGGTGGGCGTTGTCTTTCCGGCCACGCTGCTCGGGCCGGCGCTGGGGAGACTGATTCGCGCGCTGGCGGCCGGCAATCACTTCCGGGTCGACCGCTTCTCGAAGCTGCGTGAGCTCACCGACGTCGTCGGCGCTCACGCCCGCGCCGCCGCGAACGACCCCCGCCTTGCCTTCGCCATCATCGCCGGCGAGCGCAAGCTCGAGCTCCTCACGGGCCCCTTCGCACCCGGCAGCGGCGCGGTGCTCACGGGCGAAGGCGGGGCGAGCTCGGCCTCACCCCTGCGCGAACTCTCCGACGAGCTCAGCGTCGAGAGCGGCCCGCGCGGGGAGATCCTGAGGCTGGTAGTTTCGGACCGCCGATAGATGAGTGATACGAGCGATCTCGGAGCGGTGTTCGACGCGCACGTGGCTGCGGAGTTCGAGCGCAAGGACATTGACGCGACCATGGCCACGATGGTGGAGGAGCCCTACGTGTGGCACGTACCGGTCCTCACCGGGGCGGCGGGGGGCGAGGCGGTGCGGAGCTTTTACTCGCGGGACTTCATCGGGTGCACGCCGGCCGACGCCGTGCTGCGGCCGATCGCGCGAACCGTCTCAACGGATCGGGTCATCGACGAGTTCGTGCTCGAGTTCACGCACGACTGCGAGATCCCGTTCATGCTCCCCGGGGTCGCGCCCACCGGGCGCAGGGTGCGGATCCCGACGGTCGTGGTGATGGGCTTTCAGGACGGCAAGGTCGCCTACGAGCACATCTACTGGGACCAGGCGTCGGTGCTCGTCCAGATCGGCCTGCTCGATCCCGGCGAGCTCCCGGTCAGCGGCCCCGAGCAGGCGCAGCGCCTGCTAGAGCTCACGGACGCTCCGGGCCGCCAGTCTGCTGCGATGTGACCTCGGCTTCACCGCCGCCGCCCAGCGACAGCGAGGCGACCGCGACCGCGATCGCCGCCGCAACCCCGAGCACGATGAACGCGCCCCCGAGTCGGGTGCCGAACGCGCGGGCGTTGAGGACCGCGCCCAAGATCGAGACGGCCATCAGGGCCCCGGCCTGCCGCGTGGTGTTCTGGACACCGGAGGCGAGACCTGACTGATCCTCGGAGACGCTCCCGAGCAGCAGCGACGTCAGCGCCGAAAAGGAGATCGTGCTCGCGAGACCTACCAGCAGCAGACCCGCCGCGATCAGCGGGTACTCCGTGTGGGAGCCGGTCCCGGAGAGGACGGCGATACCGAGACCGGCGCACACGAAACCGGCAACCAGCATGACCGGATGGCCGAAGCGCCGAGACAGCGGTCCGTAGAGCAAAAACGGACCCACGAGCGTGCCAACCGTGAGCGGGAGCAGCGCGACGCCCGCGGTCGCGGGCGACCAACCGCGCAGATCCTGGAAGTACAGCGACATCATGAAGAGGGTCCCGTAGAACAGAAAGCCCATCAGCGACGCGGACGCCACCGCGACGGTGCGCGGGCGATTGGCGAAGAACGTGGGGGGCAACATGGGCGTGGCGCTCCGGTGCTCGGTCGTCCAAAACCCCACCCCGACAAGCAGCCCAGCGGCCAGCATCCCGATCGTGACGGGTGATCCCCAGCCCGATTGTCCGCCGCGGATGATCGCCGCCGTCACCAGCCCGAGCGCGACGATCGCGGTCGCCTGGCCGAGCCGGTCGACCGCCCGATGGCGGCGCGGGGTCTCGGCGATCGCCCGTGCACCGAGCGTCAGACTCACGATCCCGATCGGCACGTTGATCAAAAAGATGCTGCGCCATCCCAGCGCGCCGATCAGCAAGCCGCCCACCAGTGGTCCGAGGGCGACCGCCCCGGCTCCGATCCCCACCCATACGACGGTTGCACGGGCCCGGCCTTCGCGTTCGCGAAAGAGGTAAGGAATCAGCGCGAGCGTCGCCGGCAGCAGGGCGGCCGCACCGAGTCCCTGGGCAACGCGCTCGGCGATCAGAGCGGGGACGGACGGCGCTGTGGCGCACGCGGCCGATGCCGCGGTGAAGACCGCCGCCCCGATCAGAAAGATCCGTCGCAGTCCGATTCGGTCGCCCAGTGCGCCAAATGTGAGCAGCAGACCGGCCAGCGTCAACGTGTAGGCGTTGAGCACCCACTGTGCCCCGCCGAGCGAGGCGTGGAGGTGGGATCGAATCGTCGGGATGGCCACGTTGAGCACGCTGCCGTCGAGGATGATCGCGAAGTAACCGAAGCAGATCGCGACGAAGCCGGTCGACGGCCGACGCGACCAGGGGAGCGGCCCGTCCGCGTCGCTGACCGCGGCCCCGGCCGCGGACGGCACTTGCGGACCGCCCGCGACCCGATCAGGCGTCGGGCGGATCTGGGACATGGCCCTCCACCGCCGTGAAGGCGATCGTCTGGGTCCACCACGCCGGATCCGAACAGTGCGCTAGGAACGTCTCGATCGAGTCGCGGCCGAGCTTGCCCGATGCCTCAAGCCGCTCTTGCAGCTCGGCGACGGTCTCGCGCCAGAACAGCGCCCACTGGGACCCGCCGTTATAAAGCGCCGTCTCCGCCGTCGCCTCGATCCGCTCGAGGCCCATCTCGGCCAGGGTCGGGGCGAGCCGGCGGCCGATCAGATAGTCGATTCCGTCCTGGCGAGACCACTCGAGCCAGCCCTCCCAGAAGGCCCTGATCTTCGGCGGTTCCGCGATGCTCACCGGCAAAAAGTCGGGCTCGATCAGGAGGATCGCCCCACCCGGCCGCGCGCTTGCGACGAGGTTGGCGATCGCGGCTTTAGCGTCCGCGATGTGGTGAAGCACCGCGCGCGCCGTGACCAGGTCGAAGCCCCTGGGCTCCACCGGCCCGGCGCGGATGTCGGCCCGGCGAAACTCGAGGCCGTGGCACCTCGGCGCTCACCAGCGACAGGTCGAGGTCCACCGCGAGGGCATTTCCGCCTGGAGCGACGCGCTCCGCCAGCCAGGCCGAGATGGAACCATTGCCACACCCCACCTCGAGCGTCCGGCCGCCCGGACCCACCCCCAACGCCTCGATGTGGCGTCGGTGCATGGGGTCCAGCAGCTCCGACATCAAGCGCAGCCGCTCGCCCTCCCCCTCGCGGTGATGATCTAAGACGTACTCGGTCGTCGCGTCAGAAGCGTAATAGAGCCGCGATGCCGCCGAGCGGTCCGAGCTCGGGTCCGGTCACCGGCACGACCTCGGCGTCCTGGGCCACGGCGGCCTCGACGGCTCCCTCGAGCACGTCGTCGGGGAGCTGCTCGCCTTCGGTGAAGAGCAACGCCTCCACCCTGCGCTGCTCGAGTGAGGCCAGGACCTCGTCCGTCCCCGCCACGGCCTTGCCTCCCCGCCCGAGCTCCGCCCGCAGCCGGTCGAGCTTCGCGCTCACTTCTCGCTGCCGGTACTCAGCGATCACCTTCGCCGCGGCGGCGCGCGCCTGGTCTGGGGTCGCGGTCTCGACGTCGAGGTCGAGGTAACCCACCAGACGGTCGCGCACATAGGGGTGGAGCATCCCCTCGAAGGTGCCGCGCAGCTCCTGCGGCGCGGCAACCAGGAGGCCGACGAATGGCCGGCGCCGCTGCTGGCTGAGCAGCACCTCCGCCACGTGGCGCAGGTGGGCCTCGACGTCGTGTTCGTACCAACCCTGTTCGCCCGTGCGCCTGCCCTGAACCGGGTCCCCGACCTGCGCGACCGGGAATAGCTGGTTCTCGGAGCCGCGCATGATCCGCGCCACGCGCCGGTTGACCAGCGTCACACACCAGTGAGCGGACGGGCCGATCTCGGCGAGGGGGCCGATGTGAGGCGTGACATCGAACGAGATTGAGGTCTCGGCACCGGCTCGGGCAGGGTCAACGTCTCGAACAAATCGAGTGCGGAGGAGCAGAAGATCGCCAGCCCGTGTGCCCCCGAGGGCGCGTCACCTCCGCTCAGATAGGTCTCCACGCGTTTGAGGTCGGTTCGCACCTGCTCTCGCTCCTCGTGGTCGAGCTCGGCGGCCTCGATCTGCCGATGACCCGAGTCGATCAGCGAGCGGGCCTCGGTCTCGCGTGCGGCGGGGGTGGCGAACCGCTGCGGATCGAGGTCGAGATAGGCGCTGAGCACCACGGGCCCGTCCGCGCGGATCTGCGCGAGGCGCTGCAGCTTGTCGTTGGTGATCTCGTTCCGAGTCGTCATCGCTGCTTGCTGATACCCATATCGGGTAGGGCGCGACCATCATGACAGTTGCCTTCCTGGGGACCGGAACGATGGGCCTGCCGATGGCGCGCAACCTGGCGCAGGCCGGCTTTGACATCCGCTGCTGGAACCGCACCACCGACCGCGCCAGGCCGCTCGAGGAGCGACGGCGCGACCGTGACGGCGGCCCCCGACCAGTCTGCTGCCGGCTGCGAGCTGCTCGTGACGATGCTGAGCGACGCCGCGGCGGTGCTCGACACGGCCGCAGCGGCGCTCCCGGCACTCGCCGACGGCGCGACCTGGGTCCAGATGAGCACGATCGGGATCGAGGGGACGGAACAGTGCGAGCGGGCCGCCAACGAGGCCGGCGTGCAGTTCGTCGACGCCCCCGTGCTGGGGACGCGCGAGCCCGCCGAGCGCGCCGAGCTGGTGGTGCTCGCCTCGGGGCCAGAGGAAGCCCGGTCCAAGACCGAACCGCTTTTCGAGGCGGTCGGCAAACGGACCCTGTGGCTCGGCGAGGCGGGGCTGGGAACGCGCGCGAAGGTGGTCATCAACAACTGGATCGTCGGGGTGGTGGCCGTGCTGGCCGAGACGATCGCCCTGGCGGAGACACTCGGGGTCGACCCGCAGACCTTCTTCGACGCGGTGGAGGGCGGCACGCTTGACCTTCCGTACGCGCGCATGAAGGGCCGCGAGATGATCGAAAAGCAGTTCGACAACCCCGCTTTCCGCCTGGCGCTCTCTCGCAAGGACGCCGATCTGGTCATGGACGCCGCCCAGTCCGAGGGCCTCGAGCTGCCCGTGCTCGCGGCCGTGGGAGAGCGTCTGCGCCGCGCCGAGGCCGACGGCCACGGCGACGAGGACATGGCCGCGACCTACTGGGCCACGGCGCCTCGGTAATTCTGTTCCGGTCGGCCGCCGCCAGACGTGCGCGGGGGGTTTTCGGATGGACGCTAGACGTTGATTTCGGCGTGCCGGGCGACGTAGCGCTCGCGCGACTGCTCGAGCTCCTCCAACGCCGCGTCCCGGTCGCGCCAGCCCTTCACGTGCGACTCGCGCCCCTTCTCCAGGTCCTTGTAGATCGAGAAGAAGTGGCCGATCTCTTCGCGCAGCTGAACGGGCAGATCATCGAGGTTCTGGAGCGGGCTCCACGCGGGATCGCCGCAGGGGACGCACAGCAGCTTGGAGTCAAGCCCGTGCTCGTCCTCCATGTCGAACAGCCCGATCGTGCGGCACTTCACGGTGCAACCGGGAAATGTCGGCTCCGAGACGCACAGCAGCACATCGAGCGCGTCTCCGTCGAGCGCGAGCGTCTCGGGCACGTACCCGTAGTCGGTGGGATAGATCACTGAGGAGGAGAGGAAGCGGTCCAGGACGATCGCGCCGATCTCGGGGTCGAACTCGTACTTGTTCCTGCTGCCCTTTGGCGTCTCGATGACGCACCAGAGTACGTTGTCGGTCATGGCTTGATCATCGCAGGCCGGGTGACCCCGGGGCGGGTGAAACTAGGGGGCCGGCGTCAACCGTGGCCGGGGAACGACCACCACGGGCCCGACCTACCGCCGGCGCGCGAGGTTGGGTCCCTGGTGGGCGCACAGCGCCCATGGGGGGCCCGACCTCGATGGGGATCCCGAGGTCGGGTCACTGGTGGGCGTTGAGTCCCCTCACCGCCGATGGGTAGGAGGAGCAACATGCCCCTTTCCGTCGCGGTCACCGGGCCCACCGGCACCTTCGGCTTCGGCCTGATCCCGCTGCTCCAGGCCGAGGAGCGAGTGGGTCGCATCGTCGGGATCGCGCGGCGGCCGTTTGACCCGCGCGAGCACGGCTGGACCAAGATGGAGTACCGGCGCGGCGACGTCCGCGACCCGGCCGCGCTGCGCGAGGCCTTCGCAGGGGATGGACGTCGTCGTCCACCTCGCCTTCATGATCACGGGGAACGCGTCCGCGGAGACGATCCGCGAGATCAACGTCACGGGCACGCTCAACGCGTTTCGGGCCGCGCGGGACGCCGGCGCCCAGCGCTTCGTCTACGCCTCCTCGGTGGCCGCGTACGGCTTTCACGACGACAACCCGGTGGGGATGCGCGAGGACTGGCCGGTGCGCCCGGCGGCTCGCCTCTTCTATGCGCGCGAGAAGGCTGAGCTCGAGGAAGCGCTCTGGCACGAGGCGGAGGCAGGCGCGGGGCCGGCGCTCTACCTCGTGCGCCCCCCGATCGTGCTGGGGCCCCACGCCGCGGGGGCCAAGGAGTTCCTCCCCGGGCCTTTCGCGCGGGCCGGCCGCGGAGTCCTCGGCGCGGCGGGGAAGCTGCGCGTACCGGTCCTCGCTCCCGACGTGCCGGTGCAGTTCATCCACGAAGAGGACGTCGGCCGGGCGCTGCTCCAGTGCGTACTCGGCGCGGGGCCGCCCGGTGCCTACAACATCGCCGGCGACGGAGTGCTGAGCGGGACCGACGTCGTGCGCGAGCTGGGTTTCACGCCCGTGCCGATGCCCGCGCGCGCCGTCCACGCAGCTGCCCGGGCGGCGTCGTCGGTGCCGAAGATTCCCTTCATGCCGCCGGCGACCGAATGGGTGGAGGCTCTCAGCCACCCGGCTGTCATGGATACGAGCAAGGCCCGCGAGGAGCTCGGGTGGCGGCCCAGGTACAGCGCGCTCGACGCGCTTCGGGCCACCCTCGGGCGAGACGGCGGCTGATACGGGACGGCGCGGGCCCTACCGAAGCCGCGCCGCCCTCAGGAGAGAGGAGATTAGTCCGATTCCTCGGCTTCGGGAATACCCGCCACTCGCCGCCAGAAACATTGCATGCGCGGCGAATAACCCGCACGGTGCGCGGTTATCGGCATTGGGATAAAGCTGTCGGCTGCGGACGAGCACACCGTTTCGAGCACAGCGGCCGCGGTAAGCCTAAGGCGCCTGGGGAGGTGGCGATGAGACAACCGAGCTACCAGACCACAAAACTCAGCAGGGGGAAGCACTCTTCTCCCCGGCACGGCGCATGCGTGATGGAGCTGGCGTCGATGCTCGCGGGGGAGCGCTTCACCGACCGTCCGCATTCCGTGTCGCCGGTGATCGGAGCGTTCCTGCGGGGCTATAACGACCTCGTCGACGACGCGCGGCGCCAGGACTTGTTCCGGTACGCCTCGGAGGCCGTCGGCACCGTGGGCTCGGACTCGCTTGAGAACGCGCGCATGAAGCGAGTGGTCGAGTGGGCGGATGACCGCTGGGGTCAGCCGCCCCGCTCGCGCGTTTCGGGGTCGTTCGGCGCCCAGTGGGCGCGCCGGGTGCCTCCCACCGAGCCCGAGAGCGCTGGAATCTACGCGATCCGCTCGATTCACAAGGGCCGTCGCCGCGTCCATTGGGAAGTGCTCTCGCTCCTCGACGAGCTGATCGCGATGAGTGACGATTACGAGCGCGACGCGCAGTGGCGCTCGCAGCGTTCGATCGCGGTTCGCTGATCGATTCGGCCACCGTTTTTCGCGGCGTCGTTCGGGTAGTGTCCTCGGGGATGGCAGATCCCGAACCGACACGCGATCCAGCGCGCGAGGAAGAGCAGCGGGCCGCAGACGAAGACGTTGTCGCCGCAGAAGAGGCGCTCGCTGCGGCCGAGGCCGCGCAGATCGGGGGTCGTCCAAGCTCCGAGCCCCCGCCGATCGAAGACGTAGACGAGGCCCATCGCCCGCTTGTCGAAGCCGGCGAAGGCGAAGCCGAGGGCTTCGAGCTGGCCGAGCAAGAGCTGATCGAGCACGCCTCTCACGGGGACGAGCACGCGGCCAGCCGAGCGATCGAGGACGCCCCGCTCGAAGAATCGGACGACGCCCGAGCGGCCGACTTCGGCGAAGCCGATTTCGAGCGTTCGAGCGAGCGCGAGGACGAGGAGGGGTAGCCGGGAACGGGCTGGACGGGGCCGGCAGCCGCGTAATGAGGGCCCACCCGCCGGCGCCGCAGACGATGTCCCTCTTGTTTCGGAATCCGAAACAGAAGGGACAGAGACCGTGGATAGGCGCCCCGAAGAGCCGCGCCCCCTACCGTGTGTCGCGCGCTTATCGCTCGGGTAGCCACGCTCGCGGTATGGCGCTACTTGGACAGAACGACTGAGAATGCAGAGGTAACAGATGCTCGGACAGGTGGGACGTGCGGTCGAGTTGCCAATCTCGCTTTCGCTTGGGATAGCGCGCAGAGGGGTGGGGTTGACCCTCCGCGTCGCGGACTGGGCCCTGACGGGGATCGTGCGCGAGCTCTCACCCGACCGCGGCGACGGACGAGCCGAGCCACCGGAGGTCGTCTATGAGCGCTCGGAGGTCCAGGCGGCGGCTGTCGTCACCGAGGAGGAGGTGCCAGCGCCGCCGCCGGACTCCGAGACTGCCGTGCTCGAGGAGCGAGAAGTGGATCTCTCGGGTGGGGACGAAGAGCACGAGCCCGGACTCGGTACCTCGGTACGCGAGCCGCACTCCGCGCTCAACAACCCGATCTCCGAACCCGACCTGACCGAGTGGCCCGACCCCTACGACCACCGCGAGGACCCGCGCGACCCCGGCGACGAGATGGTCTTTGGCGAGGACGCCGTCCACACCCAAACGGGCGCGACGAGCACGAGCGAACCCCATCCCTCACAGGATCCCGAGGCCGAGCCCGCGGAGGCTCCCAAGCGCGACAAGGTCGATCAGTAGCCGACCGAGGGGCCTGCACAGTCACCATTCCGGGTAGCACGGTGATGTGGCGAGAGCGAAGGAGTCGGAGGGCGAGGCCGAAGCGGCACGACCGCCCGCCCCGGTTCCCTCCAGGCCAACCGTCACGAACCTGAGTGAAGCGGTGCAGCGCTGCCGCGCGTGCGACCTCTGGGAGGGCGCAACCCAAGCGGTGATGGGAGAGGGCAGCCTCCAGGCGAGCCTGGTTTTAGTCGGCGAGCAGCCGGGTGACCGTGAAGACCTCGAGGGACATCCCTTCGTGGGGCCTGCCGGTCGTGTGCTCGACAGAAGCCTCGAGCGCTCCGGCATCCCGCGCAGCGAGGTATTCATCACCAACGCGGTCAAGCACTTTCGCTACAAGATGCGGGGAAAGCGGCGTATCCATCAAAAGCCCGATCGCTGGCAGGTCCAGGCGTGCATGCCGTGGCTCCAGGCCGAGCTCGCGATGGTCAAGCCGCGGGCGCTCGTGTGCCTCGGGGCGACCGCTGGGCAGGCCCTGATCGGGCCCAGCGTGCGGGTGGGCAGGGATCGCGGTCGGCCCCTCGACTCGGACCTGGCGGAGCTCGTCACGATCACCGCCCACCCCTCCTCGATCCTCCGGGCCGAGGACGATCGGGAGCGCGATGCGGCGTTCGAGGAGCTTGTCGCGGACCTGAGCGAGGTCGCGCACTGGCTCGGGCTTGCGCCGAATGACAGGTAATTGGGGCGCGTGATGGCAGCGGTTACGGGCAATCGGCTGGTGGGTAGCCCCAACAAGTGCGGGAAACAGGGGAATCAACGATGCTGGTGGTCCCTCAACCCGAGGAGCCCGTGACCCCGGCAGTTCCGGACGCGCCCATAGCGCCCGCCGTTCCGGATCCTGGGACGCCCGGCCAGCCCGAGGAGCCGGCGACGCGTGCCGACGCCGGAGGAGCCGGTGACGCCGGCAGTCCCGGAGCCTAGCCCGCAGGAGCCCGATCCCGGCAAAGAACCCGACCCTGGCGCGGCCTCGTTTGCGAAGGCCACGTCCAGGGGAGCCTGACCGCGAAGAGAGCGTAAGAAGGGAGAGAGATGCCGCCCTCGAGCGTTCACACTCACAAGGCCCTCTTCTACAAGAACGACCGCGAGTACCTTGAAGGCCTCACGCAGTTCCTCAAGCCGGCCGTAGCGGCGGGCGACCCTATGGCGCTAGCGCTCCCCGGACGCAAACTGGAGCTGGCGCGCGAGTGCCTCGGCGACGCTCCCTGCGATCACCTCCTCGATATGTCCGAGGTGGGTCGTAACCCCGGCCGCATCCTCTCGGTCATCGACCGGCTGCGTGACGAACATCCCGGTCGGACTCTCCACTGTGTCGGCGAGCCCATCTGGCCGGGCCGCGCCGTCGAGGAGGTCCGCGAGGCGGTCCGCCACGAAGCGCTCATCAACCTGGCCCTGAGAGCCACGACGACCCGCGTGCTCTGCCCGTACGACGCGTCGGGGCTCGATGACGCGGTGCTCGAGAGCGCCGCGCGCACGCATCCCGTCGTCGTGGAGCGGGGGACCGCCAAGGAGAGCTCCCTTTACTCCGAAGCGGTGCCCCCCGAGTGCGAGGAGCCGCTGACCCCTCCGCCCGACGACGCTGTCAGCTATGACCTCGAGGAGGGCGAGCTCGCCGGCCTACGCGCTGCGATTCGGCGTTTTGGGGGCAAGTCGGCCCCGACTCCGGAGCTCGTCGAGGACCTCCAGCTTGTCGGGAACGAGTTGGCCACCAACGCCGTCCAACATGGATCCCCGCCGCGGCAGCTGACGATGTGGCGAACCCCGGAGACGATCGTCTGCCAGGTGGAGAATGAGGGCCCAATCTCGGATCCCCTCGCTGGGCGACGCAATCTGGAACTGGACCCCGGCCACGGAATGGGGCTCTGGATCGTGCACCACCTGTCGGATCTCGTCGAGCTGCGCGACGGCGAACGCACCACCGTCAGAGCCCGCCTCGCGGTCGGATAACCGCGCGCTCAGCAGCGCGCGAAACGCCGCTGCGCCTCAGCTGCCGGGGGCGGGCCGCTGGGTGCTGCGGCTCCGACCAGACGCGCGTCGGGTGGGGCGCGCGGTACCAGTTCCACTCCGGCCGCTGCTGGAGCGAGGGCGCTGCTGGAGCGAGGGCCGCTGCTGGAGCGAGGGGAACGCGGGCGGGTGCCGCCCTTGCCCGAGGTGGTCCGAGCCTTCTTCTCGCTGCCGCCGGACTTCTGGCTCCCGCCGGCCCGGCCGTTTTCCTCCGCGACGCTCTCGCGTGCGCCACGCACCGCGCCGCGCGCGGCTGCCGCGACGACATCGCCGGCGCGCATCGCGCCCGCGAGGCCGTAGACCGCGCCGCGGCGCAGTAGCTCCCTGGCACGCGGCGAGACGGCCGCGGCGGTAGCGGCGGTCATCAAGCCCGCCTGCGGATTCACGTAGTCATCAAAAGCCATGGTCCACCTCGCTTGCTCTTGTTTGTATCCAGGGTATGGGATCAAAGCCTCCTTAGGGTAAGGTGAGCGCGTGGCTCAGAACTCCGGCAAGCAATCGGACCGCAACGCGAACGGCGCGCAAAACGCCGGATTCGACGGTGCACAGCGCGCCGGACAGGTCCTCGAGGACTGGGGATCCCGCGTCGGTCGCGGAATCGCCGCTGCAGCGGCCCGGGTGCGCGAAGAGGTCGAGGACGTGTGGGCCGAAGCGCAGAGCATTCGCCGAGGCGAAAGCGAGTAACGCCTAAGCAGGCTCTTAGGCGGCGGGGTCGTTTGTTCACGGCTCCCCACCTTGGGGTAGCGCGATCCCTATGTCGCTATCGCCACCCGCCGGTTCCTCCCCTCGCGGGCTTCCGGCGCGCCATGCGAGCAGGAATGGCACCCCCTGGGACGGCGCCTCTGCGACCGCCGGCAGCGGCGACGCGTCGCTGTCGCTCGTTGAGTTCGACTGGCATCTGAATCCGCATCCGCGCGGCCGGGGGGATCCGGGGAGCAAGCGAATCGCGGCCCGAGTCGTCCAACTTCCCCCGGACCCTTCGAGCCCGAGCGGCTGGTGCACGATCCCGCCGAGTGGTTGGGCCTCATGGCGGTCGACGGCCTGGCGCTCGTACAGGTCGCCGCGGGGCGGGCGCCGATCGGATGGCTGATCGGGGCGGACGATCTCATCCGCCCGTGGGAGATGGAGGAGGCTTCGTTGCTGACGTCTGCCTCCTGGCAGGCGCTCTCCCCGCTTCGCCTGGCGCTGCTCGACGGCGACTTCGCGCGCCGCGTGACCGGGCTCGGCGCGGTCACCGACGCGCTCGCGATGAAGGCCGCGCAGACGAGCCACTGGCTATTCGCGAAGTCGTTGGTCACCGGCACCTCGGTAATCGAGGAGCGGCTGCTTTTGCTGTTCGCGCTCCTCGGCGAGCGCTGGGGGAAGGCCACCTCGGCCGGAGTCCTGGTGGCGATGCCCTTGACCCACCAGGTGCTCGCGACCCTGATCGGCGCGCGCCGGCCCTCGGTGAGCACGGCGCTCAGGGGACTCTCCGCCGGGGGGCTCTTGCAGCGCACTGCCGAAGGCTGGCTGTTGTGCCGCACCGCGCCGAATGGGCAGCCGCCACGGCCCCGCTGCTGGCCGCAGTACGCCCAAGCGCTCGGTCTGGCCTTAAGTTAAGCCGGTGGACAACGAGGGACCCGCCCTCCAACTGGAGGAGCAATGCCGCACGACGCTCCAGAGCAACTGGCGCCAGGGTGTCAGCGGCCACACCGCCTACGGCTACACCGCTCCCGCCCCCGGACGCTATCCATGGCAGTGGTACTGGGACTCGTGTTTCGCCGCGATCGTCTCGCGGCGCTTCGACCCCAATCGCTCTCGCACCGAGCTCGAGACGCTGGTAGCCGCGGCCCGCCCCGACGGGTTCATCGGCCACACCGTCTTCTGGGGCACGCCCGTGACTCGCTGGAAATCGCTCTTCTACAACGTGCGCAGCCGCAGCGATCGCATGACCTCGACGATCCAGCCGCCGATGCTCGCGTGGGCGTGGCGAATCGCGGTCGGTGACCCGGCCTCGGTGCCGGGCATCGTCCGCCACCACGAGTGGCTCGAGCGGGAGCGCGACATCGACGGAGACGGTCTGCTCTGGATCGTGCAACCCGACGAGTCGGGCCTCGACGCCTCGCCCAAGTTCGATTCGCCGTGGGGGTGGCGCGCCGACGGCCTGCCGGGCTTCGTCCTCCTGGTGCGTCGTAACCGCAGGCTCGGGTTCGACATCCGCAGGATCATGGACGCCGGGGGGCCGATCGTCTGCGACGGCCCGACCAACGTGCTGTATTGCCTCTCCCGCCTCGCGTTGGGCCTGCCGTCGATCACGGGGACGATCATCGAGCGCCTCTACAACGAGCGTCGCGGGCTCTTTCACGAGCTCGTACGGCCGCAGGGAACGGGCGAGGTGCGACGCCAGGAGTCGGTCACCTGGGCGTCGCTCGCTCCGCTGGCACTTCCCGACCTGCCGGAGGAGATCGGCCGGCGCCTGGTCGAGGAGCATCTGCTGGACCCGCACAGCTTCTGGCTTCCGTATCCACCGCCGTCGGTCTCGGCATCGGACCCGAGGTTCTCGCGTCGTGACCGCTTCCTCTTTCTGCGTCGTTACTGGCGCGGCCCCACTTGGATCAACGCGGCGTGGCTGCTGTGGCTGGGCCTCGTGCGCCTGGGGTATGACGACGCGGCGCGGGAGATGGCGAGCCACCTGGCGCGCGCGGTCGGCGCGGAAGGTCTGCGCGAGTACTACGACCCTTTCACGGGCGCCGGGATGGGGGCACGCAGCTTCACGTGGTCGGCGCTCATCATGGAGATGATCAATATGGATCCGGCTGCACGCCAGAGCCATCTCGGCGCGGGAGCGGAGTTGTCCTAGCGGACTTTTCCTCGGTCCGGAGCTACCGCCAACAACGCCCTCGCCGGACCACCGGTTTTCCCGCACAACGAGCGGGTAGTCGGTACGGGCCTATGCCCGAGCGGACACGACCTGCGCTCGCCGCCCGCCGCGCATTCGCCTGGAGCCTGGCGTGGGTGTGCGCGGCAGCGTTGTATCTGCTGCTGATCGACATCACGGACCTGCCGGAGCTGATCGTCGGCGCGGGAGCCGCGGTGATCGCGGCGACGGGGCTCGAGCTCGCCCGCGAACAGGGCATCCTCGGCGAGAGCATCCGCTGGCGCTGGCTCTTGCGGCTCTATCGCCCGCTGCTCCGGGTGCCGGGCGACATCGTCGTGGTCTGCGCGATGGCGCTGCTCGCGCTCGTGCGCCGCAGGCCGGCGGTGGGGGCATTCCGGGTCGTGCCCTTCGACGGAGCCGAGGGCGAAGCGACCGACGCCGGCCGGCACGCGCTGGCCGAAGCGGCCGGCTCTCTGGCGCCCAACACGTTCGTGGTCGGAGTCGACGGCGAGCGGGGGATGATTCTCGCCCATCAGCTGCGCCCGACCGAGGGACGCGAGACGATCGACCCGCTGGAGCTCGGATGAACGAGTGGGAGATCGCGGCGACCGTGCTCGGTTTCGCCCTCATCCCGTGTCTAGGCGTGGCTCTGCTCAAGCCGGCTCCCCACGGGCTCGTCGCCCTCGAGCTCGCCGGGGTGCTCGTGACCACGATCCTCATGCTGCTGTCGGAGGGCTTTCACCGCCAGCCGTTCATCGACCTCGCCGTGGTGCTCGCGCCGATGGCGCTCATCGGCTCGCTGGTGTTCGCGCGGATGATGGAGCGCCAGCTGTGAACTGGCGCATCCTCGTCGCGACCGTGCTGCTGGTGGCCGGTGGCGCGATCGAGGTCCTGGCGGTGATTGGACTCTGCGCGGTGCGCGACCTCTACGACCGCATGCACTTCGTCGGGCTCGTCAGCTATGGAGCGCTTCTGATCGCGGTCGCGATCGTGTTCCGCGAGTCCTTCTCGCTCATCGGTGACAAGGCGCTGCTGGTGGGCGTCGTGCTCGTGCTCACTGGACCCGTGCTCGTGCATACGACCATGCGCAGCATGTTGATCCGCGAGCGCGGCGACTGGCGCGCGGCGATCGACGCGACCAGGAAGGACGACTCCTCGTGACCGTCCTGCAGGTCGCCGCGCTCGCGTCGGTCGCGCTCGGAGGGACCGCGGTGGTCCTTGCCCCCGACCCACTCCGCCAGGTTCTGGTGCTCGGGATCTACGGCCTGTCGTTGACGATGCTGTTCTTCGTCTTCCAGGACCCGGACGTCGCGCTCTCCGAGATCGTCGTCTCAACCGTCGGCCTGCCCGTCATGGTCCTCCTCGCCCTGCGCAAGGTCTCCGACCAGCAGCGCCAGAGAGATGACGAGGAGCAGCGAGATCAGACGTGAGCCGACGCGCGCGACTGTCGCTGTTCGCAATCGCCGGCGTGGGGCTCACCGCCGTGCTGGTGATCGGGTACACCGGGCTGCCCGCTTTCGGCTCCTACCATGGCGTCTATGGACGGGTGATCGACGGGATCGGGGTGACCCTGCGCCATGGCACGGACCTGATCACCGCGCTCAACTTCGACATCCGTGGCTTTGACACCCTGGGCGAAGAGTTCATCCTCTTCGCGTCGGTACTCGGCATCGCGCTCATCCTGCGCGAGTTGAGAGGCGAGGAGGAGGAGCTCCGCCAGGACGAGACCGACGAGCACCACTTCGCCGGAGCCAGCGCGGCCCTGCGCGCGCTGGCGCTGGTGGCGATCCCGGGCATCCTCGCGATCGGCGTCTACATCGTGGTCCACGGCCAGATCACGCCGGGTGGGGGCTTCCAGGGAGGGGTGGTCCTGGCGACCGCCCCGCTCGCAGCATTCATAGCGGGGAGGTACCTGCGCATGAAGGCAATAGCGCCCAACGTGCTGGTCGAACTCGGTGACGCGCTGGGCGCGGCCGGGTACGCCCTGCTCGGCCTGAGCGGGCTGGTCTTTGTGGGGATCTTCTTCAAGAACTCGCTCCCCCTGGGGATCCCCGGGCACATCCTCTCGGGCGGACAGCTGGACGTGGCGAGTGTGCTCGTCGGCCTCGAGGTCAGCGGCGCCTTTCTGGTCGCGTGGACCCAGTTCTTCGACCAGGCGCTGGTGATCAAAGGCGGGGCACGGTGAGCTTTTTGCCGTTCGCGATCGCAGCGTGGCTGTTTGTTATCGGCCTGTACGGCATCGTCTCGAGCAACAACCTCGTCCGCACGATCATCTCGCTCACGGTCGTGCAGTCCTCGACCTATGTCCTGCTGCTCGGCGTCGGCTACGTCAGCGGCGGCCAGGGCGCAATCTTCGCCGACATAACGCAGGTCAGCAAAGCCGTAGACCCCGTCGTCCAGGTGCTCGTCCTCACCGACATCGTGATCGAGGCGACGGTGACGGGGCTGCTCCTCGCGCTCGCGGTGCAGGCTCACAAGCGCTTCGGAAGCCTCAATCCCCGCGACCTCCGCGCGCTCCGGGACTAGATGCAGATAACGGCGCTGCCCGTCTTTATCCCGCTGCTTGCGGCGGCCCTGCTCGTGGCGGTAAGGCATTGGATGCCGCGCGTGCTGAACGACGCGATCGCCACCGGCGTGGCGATCGCCGTGGCGACGCTGTGCGCCTTGCTCCTCGCCCATACGGCGCACGGCCACCCCTTCGCGTATTGGATGGGCGGCTGGCGCCCGAGTCATTCGGTCGCGATCGGGATCTCACTGTCGATCGATCCGATCGGGGCCGGGCTGGCGACTTTCATGGCGATCGTGGTGACGGCGGCGCTCGTCTATTCGTGGCGCTACTTCGACGCCGCCGACGGCCTTTACCACGCGCTGATGCTCGTGTTCCTCGCGGCGATGGCGGGTTTCTCGCTGACCGGGGATCTGTTCAACCTCGCGGTCTTCTTCGAGCTCATGGGCGCCGTGGCCTACGCCCTGACCGCGTACAAGACCGAGGAGCGAGGGCCCATCCAGGGCGGGATCAACTTCGCGATATCCAACAGCGTCGGGGCGTATGCGATCTTCACCGGCGTCGCGCTCCTGTACGCGCGCACGGGGGCGCTGAACATGGCGCAGATCGGGGCGGCCCTCGATCATCACCACGCCGACCCGCTCGTGCTCGTGGCGATGACGCTGCTGTTCATCGGCTTTTTGACGAAGGCCGCGGCCGTGCCCGTCCACTTCTGGCTAGCCGACGCGCACGCGGTCGCCCCGGCGCCGGTCTCGGTCCTCTTTTCCGGCGTCATGGTCGAGCTGGGGATCTACGCGGTCGCCCGCCTCTACTGGACGATCTTCGCAGGCCCACTCGCTCCCCACGCCGAGGAGCTCCGCGCGATCCTGATCGCCTTCGGGACGCTGACGGCGCTGTGGGGAGCGGTCATGTGCTTCTCCCAGCGCCACCTCAAACGGCTGCTCGCGTTCTCCACCATCAGCCATGTGGGGCTGTTCATCTGTGGGATCGGGCTGCTGAGCCCGAAAGGGCTCGCCGGCGTCGCCGTCTACATCGTCGGACACGGCCTGACCAAGGCCGCGCTGTTCATGCTCTCGGGGGTTCTCCTGCACCGCTTCTCGTCGGTCGACGAGTTCGACCTCCGCGGCAGGGGCCGGGGGGTGCCATGGGCCGGGGTGCTCTTTGCCGTCGGGGGCCTTCTGCTCGCAGCGATGCCGGTTACGACGCTCTTCTTCGGTAAGTCGCTCCTCGACGGAGCGGCCCTCGACGCCGGCTACCCGTGGCTCCCCGCGATCTTCGTGATCTCCTCGATGTTCACGGGCGGGGCGGTGCTGCGGGTGACCGGACGCGTCTTCCTGGGGTGGGGTCCCGCCCAGCCTGGATCCGAGCGGCAGGCCGCCGAGGCGCGCGAAAAGGAGGCCGAGGAGGAGGCCCCGCGCGACTACACCCCGCCTTTGATGTTGATCGTGCCGGGGCTGCTGCTCGCCGGCGCGATCGTGATCGGGCTCATCCCCGGGGCGGTTCCCGGCATCGAGCGGGCGGCGTCGCACTTCGCCGACCACCTGAGCTACATCAACTGGGTGCTACACGGCCGCGTGCACTTCAGGCCCGCACCCACGGGCCACGTCGAAGGCTTTGACTACGCCTACGCGGGGGGCGCGACGGTGGGCGCCCTCGCGCTGGCGGCCCTCGGTCTGTTCGGCAGGCCGCTTAAGGCGCGCGTCCCAGGGCTCGTCCTTCGACCCGTCACCGTCGCGGTGGGCGGGCTGCGCGCGCTTCATTCCGGACACATCGGCGACTACATCGCCTGGTGGACCGCCGGGGCGGCGGCGCTGGGCGGCGCGTCCCTGATCTTCCTGCGATGACGCGTCCGCTCAGGCGCATCGATCGCGTGGCCGCCCTGGCCCTAGCGGGGGCGGCGTTGGCGGGCGCGGGCTGCGGTGCCCTCCCGCCGCAGGCGCCCCTCGCATACGCCAAGAAGCTCGACAGCGCGACCAGCGGCATCTCGACCGCGTGCGGTTACGCCTACCAGGTCACAGCCTTTCCCGGTAACCACGCCGCGGACTTGAAGCGACTCGAGGCGACGGCGAGCACCGCGGTAGGCAAGCTCGTGAGGGTCTTCCACCGCAACCGCGCGTGGGTCTACCAGGGCGATACCGTCGCGGAGATCTCGAGCGACGCGGTCTCGATGCTGCGCTCGTGCGGCCTGCACGGAGCGGCGCGGGAGCTCAAGCGGGCGACAACCGCCTCGAGCTGATCAGCCTGCGGTCAAGGCGACACCATGTACTGCGCCGCGTCGGAGTGCTTGAACTCGAGTCCCAGCCCGGGCCGGTCGCGGTCCGGGGTGAGCTTCCCCCCGTCGGGCTCGAGCGTGCCCTCGAAGAGCATGCCCTCGATCCGGTAGTGGTCGAAGAAGTACTCGATGTGGATGTTCGTCTCCATCGCGCAACACACGTGGGCGGAGATCGCGGGGGCGCAGTGGGCGGAGGAGGGCATGGAGCGCGCCTTGCAGAGACCGTCGACCCTGACCATGTTGGTCACGCCGCCGCAACGGGTGACGTCGGCCTGGAGGATGTCGACCGCGCCCGCTTCGAGCATGCGCTGGAAGTAGGGGAGGTTCCACCCGTACTCGCCCGCGGCCACGGCGAGCCCCGCGGGCGCGCGGTCTCTGACGTGGGCGAGCCCCGCGAGGTCATCGGATGAAACCGGTTCCTCGAAGTAGGTGACGCCGAGCTCGCGGTAGCGCTGCGCCCACAGCACGGCGCCCGCAGCGTTGTTGGCACCGTTTGCGTCGACCATCACGTCGACCTCGTCCCCGGCCACCGAGCGCACCAGCTCTACGCGCCGGGGGTCCGCTTGCGCGTCGCGCCCGACCTTGATCTTGACCTTTCCAGATCCCCACTGCACCCAGCTCTGCACCTGCTCGCGCAGCTGCTCGGGGCTGTAGTCGCAGAAACCACCCGATCCGTAGATGGGGACCGAGTCGCGGAAGCGCGGCAGCGCATCGGCGAGGCAGACCCCGAGCAGCTTCGCCTTGAGGTCCCACAGCGCGATGTCCACCGCAGAGATCGCCATCGCGGCGATGCCCTCGTGTCCGAGCTGGCGCGACTGCACCTGCATCTGCGCCCAGGCCCGCTCGGGCATCAGCGGGTCGGCTCCCTCGACGATGCCGCGAAGCTTCGAGGCGATCACCGAGGCGGCGGCCGGGTCGCAGTACGTGTAGCCGAGTCCGGTGTGCTCGCCGCAGGAAAGCTCGACCACGACGAGCGTCGTGGAGTCCCACTCGAGCGTGCCGTCGGACTCCTTCTCGGTCGCGGTGGGGACCGTGTAGGCGTGGACGTCGAGCGCGTCGACGCGCCCACCGGTCTGGGATGCGCTGGTCGCGGTCATGAGCGGGGCGTGGTCTGGTCGCTACCCGCCTTACCGGAGCCACGAAACTGCGGCCGCTGCCCTCACGGCGGCGCCAGCCCAAACGCCCTCCGGGCAGCCTCGGCGAGCGCCGCGGTCGCCCCCGCGTCGCGCTCGCTCGAGGTCGCGCGCTCGTCGCCCAGAGACGTCTGCGCCGTGCGCAGCCACGCGTGCGCTCTCCGCCGCGCGACGCGGCTCGTCTGCACCTCATCGAGCGCACTGTCGATCGCCTCCAGAACCTCCGAGACCGTCAGTGTGTGGAGATCGCGCGCGGCGACCTCGGAGGAGGCGGGCCGCGCCCGTTCGCCTTTCTGTCGGGCTCGGCGCGACCGCGTAGGGCACGCGGTGAAGATCCGTGCTCTTGTCCTTGTCCGGGGGGTGAAACGCCACCTCGACCGTCTGCTTGTCGTCGCGCTCCTCCATCTTCGCCAGCGCCGCGCGGGCGCGGCGATCCGCCGGAAGGGGCGGATCCATGATGCTGCGCGGCCAGAGCCTGCGCGTCATGACCACGTTGATCTCGGCCGCGAACACGACTATGCGCGCCCCCAAATAGAGCCAGGCCAGCAGACCGATCACCGTCGCGAATGTGCCGTAGGTCTGTCCTGAACCCCTGATCACGTGATTGACGTATATCCCGCCCACCGTCTGGAGGACCTCCCAGCCGACGGCCGCGAGGACGATTCCCGGCCACAGCTCCGAGCGCGGCACGACATCCGGCACGAACACCCGAAAGGCCACGAAGAACAGACCCAGGTTCAGCGCCAGCGAGACCGCGATGCCGGCGACGGTAACCCACGTGCCGCCCAGCCCGGCGCTGACCGCCCCCGAAACGATCGTCGAGAGGATCTGCAGGACGCCCGCCGCTGCCAGCACCTTCAGGCCCCTGAAGCGGGAGGTGAGGAAGTCGGGCTGCTTGTAGTGGGGTACCGAGTAGACGCGGTTGAAGGCGTTCTGCGCCGCGACGGTCACTCCCAGACCCGCCCAGATCGTGCCGATGATGCCGATGCCGAGCGCCGTACCGCTCCCGCGCAGGTCCTTGAGATCGCTGCCCACGATCGGGAATTGCTTGAGCGCCGAATGCACCAGGGAACGCTCGACCCCGGGGTGCCCCTGGAGTACGAACCCGAGAACGGACGAGAACAAAAGCAGCAGCGGGAAGATCGAGAAAAAGCCCCAGTAGGCGATCAGCACCGCGGCGTTGCCCGCCCCCTGATCCGAGACGTTGCGCAGCACCGCGATCGGAATCGCCAGTCCGGGGTGCCGGCGTTGAAAGCGGTCGAATGCCCTGAGTGGCGCGAGGATGTCCATGGGTGCTCCTTGGACGGCTTGGGGTCTCGCGCCCCTAGCTACCCGGATGGCGCCGTCTATTTGCGGCTACGCAGCACGCCGGCGGTCGCGCCGGCGGCGGCCGCCCCCAGCGCCGCGAACACGAGTCCCCGACGCTTGGCGAGCTCGTACTGCGGGCTGACGGAATGAGCCTTGTCGTCGAAGGGACCGTGCGCGCCGCGGTCCTCGTTCACGGGGTCGAAGAGGTTGTCGTGCCGCTCGGGGTCGAGGTCGTGCGCGGTCATCTGCGAGCCGAAGCCGGTCTTGGCCAGATACCAATCCAAAAACCAGGGCGCGACGCGCTCCCCGACGATGTTCAGCACTGTCGGAATGCCCACGTAGATCTGACGCCGCTTGTGGTGGGCGGCGTAGTGGATCGCGTCCGCCGCGATCTCGGGCTGATAGATCGGGGGGACCGGCATGGTCTGCTTGGGCAGCTTGGTCCGACCCCACGTGAACTGGGTCGTGTTCAGGCCCGGGAGCTGGATCATCGAGATGCGCACCTTGGACTCCTTGTGCCGCAGCTCGGTGATCACGCTCTCGGTGAAGTTCTTGCAGGCAGCCTTGGCGCCGCAATAGGGCGACTGCAACGGGATGCCGCGATAGGACATCGCCGAACACACCTGCACGAGCGCGCCGCTGTCGCGCGGGATCATGCGCTTGAGGGCCGTGCGGGTGCCCCAGACCATGCCCAGGTATGAGACCTCGGTCGCGCGCCTGAACTCGGCGGGCTCGATGTCGAGGAACTCGGCGTAGACCGTGACCATCGCGTCGTTGACCCACACGTCGATCGGCCCAAAGGCCTCCTCGACCGACGTCGCCGCCGCCTCAACCTGGTCGGGGTCGGCGACGTCCATGGGCAGCACGAGCGCCTCGCCGCCGGCCTGTTCCACCTCGCGCGCGGCGCCCTCGAGCCCCTTGCGGCCACGCGCGATCAAGCCCACCCGCGCCCCATCCGCGCCGAAGCGCCGCGCGGCCGCACGGCCCACGCCGCCTGACGCACCGGTTATCACAACGACTTTGGACACGCTATTGCTGCTCCCCGCTAGCGCCCGCGGCGAAACCGCGCTTAGTGCGACTGGTGACTACCCGCGGGACGGCTTCTCGGTCAGCAGCCGCAGCACCGCCCGCTCCAAACGGGTGCGGGTGCGCTCGTCCTCGAGGTCGATCTCCGCCAGGCGGCGCAGCGACGGCGCGATCGTGGCGCCCGCCTGATAGCGGTCAAACACGCGCGGATCGATGTAGGCACGGCGGGCGACCGCCGGGGTGTTGCCGAGCACCTCGGCGACCTCGCGCACGGCCGCGTTGATCGCACGCCGCCGCGCGGTCTTGGTCGTGGCTCCGTGCCCGTCGGCGGCCAGCACCACGGCGGCGAGCACGGTGGCGTTCCAGGTCCGAAAGTCCTTGGCGCTGAACTCCTCGTCCATATGGCCCTTGAGGTAGTCGTTTATGTCGTCGGCGCGGATGGGGACCCAGCGCCTGCCGTTGCGGTAGGCGAGCAGCTCGTCTCCACCGCCGCGCCGGCGCTTGAGCGCCCGCAGGAGGTCGATCGACTGAGGATCTTCGATCGACTGCACCCGCCTGATTCCGGCCTTGCCCGGATAATCGAACAGCGCGCCGCCGTTTTCGAAGGCGACGTGCTCCTTGCGCACGGTCGAGAGGCCAATGCCGCTGTCTGCCTCCGCGTACTCGTCGCTCCCGACACGAAAGAGCCCCCGGTCGAGCAACCGCGCGGCGCAGGCGAGCACCCGCTCGCGGTCAAATCCGTCGTGCTCGAGGTCGGCGCTCACCTGGCGGCGCAGGCGCGGCAGGGAGCGCGCAAAGCGCAGTGCTCGATCGAACTTCTCGCGGTCGCGCCTCGCGCGCCACAGCTCGTGGTAGAGGTACTGCTTGCGACCGGCTGCGTCGGTACCGGTGGCCTGAAGGTGGCCGCGAGGGTCGCTGCAGATCCAGACGTCCTCCCAAGCCGGTGGGATCGCCAGCTCGCGGATGCGTAGGAGCATTTCGGGGTCGGTGACCCGGTCTCCCCCCTCGTCGAGGTAGGAGAAGCCGCGTCCGCGTTTGAGGCGGCGCAGCCCGGGTCCCGAGCAGTCGGATCGGCGCAGGCGCATAGGTCTGCAAGGCGGTGTGTTGCGCACGCTGGGCGAGGGTAGCTGGGCCCCACGAGACGAAAGGAGCCGATTATGGGTCTCATGGACAAGATCACGGGCAGGACCAAGCAGGCGGCGGGAGACATCACGGGCGATTCGTCGCTGCGCCGCGAGGGCCGGGAGGAAGAGCGCAAGGGCAAGAAGAAGGACGAGCTCGCGCAGGCCCAGGAGAAGGCCGACGAGAAGGCCCAGGACGTGGCCGACCTGGAGCGCAAGACCTCCTAAGGGTGCAGCTATGCCGTCGGCGGACGAGCGCGGCAGCGTGGCCGTTCTCGACGTCGACGGCACGCTCGTCGACACCAACTATCACCACACCATCGCCTGGTTCCGCGCGTTCCGGCGCCACGGGATCGTGCTGCCGCTCTGGCGCATTCACCGGCACATCGGCATGGGCGGAGACCAGGTCGTCGCGGCCCTCACCGACGAGCGCACCGACCGCGAGCGGGGAGACGACATCCGCGCCGACGAGTCCGAGCTCTATTTCGAGCTGATCGAGGAGGTGCAGCCCATGCAGGGCTCGCGCGAGCTGATCGAGGAACTGCGCCGGCGGGGCCACGCGGTCGTGCTCGCGAGCTCTGCGAAGGAGGCCGAGGTCGACCACTATCTCGACCTACTGGACGCCCGGGAGCTGGCGGATGCCTGGACGACCTCAAACGATGTCAAGTCGACCAAGCCTGCGCCCGATCTCGTCCACGCGGCACTGGAGCGCGTCGGCGGCTCGGCGGACAACGCCGTGATGGTCGGCGATACGCCGTGGGACGTGCACGCCGCCCGCGAGGCGGGCGTGCCGACGCTCACCGTGCTGACCGGAGGGTTCGCGATCGAGGAGCTGGAGGAGTCGGGCGCCGCGCGCGTGTTCGAGTCCGTGGCCGAGCTTCGGGAGCGCCTGGAGGAGACCCCCCTGGGGTAGTTGAAGGTTCGGCGGCGACCGAACTGGGGTAGCTCAAGAGCAGTATGTGGCTACTTATGATCGTCGCTTTCCTAGGCCTTCTCGCCGTCATCGGCGGCGCGCTGGCGGGCGGCATCTTCACGATCGTGCTCATCCCGCTGGCCGCAATCGCGCTCTTCACCGGCATCGCGTACACCTACTTCAGTGGGGCAGCCGAGCGCCGCGCGAGCGGCGACCGACGCCGCGACCGACCGTCTGCGCCGCCCACCGCACAGCAGCCCAGCTCGGTCCCCCGGCCTTCATCGCCCGAAGAGCTCGCCGACGCCCGGCGCGCGAGTCAATAGGTCAGATATCTGGCCGGGCCACATGTGGCCCGGCCCCGGCCGGAACATGTTCCGGCCGGTCGGTCCGCGCATGCGCGGACCGGAACAAACGCCCGTGCTAGCTTTGATATAAGGGCCCTTGTCGTGCAGGCTGGGTTCTGCGTCCAGTCCTTTCCCGACCGCCATCGACCAGACCCAAACGGAAGCCAGGCCGGATGGAAGCTTCAACGCCATCGGGTTCCCCGCTCGCCATCGAGCGTCATACGCTGGCTGATGACGTCATCCGGCTGACGCTGGTCGGAGAGCTCGATCTCGCCACGCTTCACCTGCTCGAGCAGGAGCTCGAGCGGATCGCCCCGGACGAGAAACGGCTGGTCCTCGATCTACGCCGGCTTGAGTTCATCGACTCGAGTGGCCTGCATGCCTTGCTGCGCGCCGATCGGAGATTCAGCGACGCAGGAGGTCAGCTCACGATCGTGCGCGGCCCGCGGGCAGTCGAGCGGCTCTTCCAGCTGACGGGTCTGGACACACGGCTTCGTGTCGTCGACGAGGACGACGTCGATCCCGCCTCCGCCTAACCGCGCACCGGTTTCGAGCCCGGCGCTGTGCGGTAGCCCCGCCGTATGGCCCCTACCGTCGAAGAGCAGCTCGCGATCTACCTGACAAACGCGCACGCGATCGAGCTCCAGGCGCTCGTGCAGGCGGAGCGCGCGCAAGACATCGCGGGCGACCCCGAGCTCGCGGGCGCGTTCGCCAAGCACGTCGATGAGACCAGGCGCCATGAACGATTCGTGCGGTCGCGACTCGAGGCCCTCGCTTGGGCTCCCGTCTCGCACAAGGACACGGCCGGCAAGGCCACGGGCATCGGCTTCGCGCTCTTCGCGCGCTTCCAGCCCGACACGCCGGGCAAGCTCGCCGCTCACGCGTACTCCTACGAGCACATGGAGCTCGCGGCCTACGACCTGCTGGGACGCTTGGCCAGCCGCGCCGAGGACTCCGAGACCGAGTTGATGGCGCACATGATCGAGCAGGAGGAGCGGACCATGGCGCAGCGGCTCGAGGCCTGCTTTGATCGGGCGGTCGATGCCTCGCTGCGCGAGCTCGGAGCGGAAGAAAAGCCTGATCGGCAGCTCGACAAGTACCTCGCCGACGCCCACGCGATCGAAGCGCAGGCTACGCAGCTGCTCAAGAAGGGACCGAAGCTCGCCGGCGTCAAGGAGCTCGCCGAGGCTTACGAGGATCACCTGGCGCAGTCCATCGAGCACAGCCAGCTCCTGGAGCGGCGGCTGAAGTCCCGGGGGTCCGGGCCGTCCGCGCTCAAGGACGCCGTGCTGCGAGTTGCCGCGCTCAACTGGGGCACGTTCTTCGGCGCGCAAGTCGACACGCCCGCGAAGTTGGCGGCGTTCGTATTCGCGTTCGAGCACCTCGAGATCGCCTCCTACGAACTGCTCAAGCGCGTGGCTGCACGCGCCGCCGACGAGGACACGATCGCGGCAGCGGAGAGGATCCTGCTCGAGGAGCGAAACGCTGCGGGCCGCATCCACGGCCTCTTTGACTACGCTCTCGATGCCTCACTGCAGGAGGCGGGGATTACGGCGTGAGCGCCCGCCGCACCGCGGCGGGGTTGACACTCTGAATTACGGGTATACGGAGGGACGATCTGAGTCCGGCCGCCCGAATCACGAGAAAGGACGAGCGATGGCCGACACCGACACGCTCAACAAGCGCGACAGCAAACTGGCGCAATGGCTAAACGAGGCCCACGTCAAGGAAACCGAGCTCGAGGCAGACCTCCAAGCGCACATTGCCCTGACCGACAAGGCCTCCTACAAGAAGCGACTCCAGCAGCACCTGCGCGAGACCAAAGACCACAAGAGGCGTGTGGCGTCGCGCATTAAGAAGCTCGGCGCCACGGCGAAGGCCACCGCCATCCCCGGCATTCCCGGCGCCGCGGGCTCGGTCGCCGGCAAAGCGGTGGCAGCCGTCAAGGGCCAGGTTGGGGCCGCGCGCGCCGCGGTCACCGATCAGGCCGAGACCCATCTGCGCAACGCGCAGGAGGAACTGCGCGAGGAGCACGTCGAGATCGCGATCTACACCCGCATCGAGACACTCGCGAACGAAGTCGGAGACCGCGAGACGGCGCAGCTGGCGAAGTCGATTCGTCGTGACGAGGAGCGCATGGCAAAGTACCTCGACGCGGAGCTCGTCCGGCTGGTGAAGGCATTGGTCAGGGCCGAGATCCCGCGCGACGAGCGCGCCGGTGCGGGCAGGTCCGGTCGCCGCTCCGGCTCCACCGCCTCGCGTTCGCGCCGCACCGCGAGCACTGCGTCATCCCGCTCGCGTCGGACGGCGGCGGCGACGACCTCGCGGTCCTCGTCACGCGGCGCCTCGCGCGGGACCCGGAGCACCGGCTCGCGCCGCAGCGGAGGCTGACGGCGCCCGCTCAGCGGCGCCGGACGACGACAACCGACACCACGACGATCGCCGCGAGTGCGACCACCGGGAGGGGACGATCGCGAGCGGACTTCTTGAGCGCGCTGAGCTTTTCGCGCGCCCTGGCCTTGACGTCAGTCTTGGCGGCGAGCTCCTCGACGGCGGCGCCGAGCTCCTCGCGGGTCTCCGCGATCTCCCGGCGGATCGTGTCTGGGTCGCGGACGTCGCTCACCGGCGCCCGCGCTCCGCGTGTGCCTTGATCCACTCGACGTCATCCTTGACGCTCTCCGCGGCCTCGGCGGGGGCCAGCGGGGTCGCGCGGCGCAAATTGCTTCGTCCGACCAGCGCGGAGATTCCAGCGAGCCCGAGGTAGACGCCCGCGACGATCAGCGCCGAAGCCCACGCCGGCAGCACGAGCGCGAGTGCGAGAACCCCAGCGGCGGTCAACGTCGCGAGTCCGAACAGGCCGAGCGCGCCGGCGGTTCCGAACATGCCAGCACCGAGCCCCGCCCGCTTGCCCTTGACCGTCAGCTCCGCCTCGGCCAGCTCGAGCTCCTTGCGCGCGAGCGCGGCCGACTGCGCGGTGATCTCCTTGACGAGCTCCGGAACGCTGCGCTCTTCGCTTCTCTCTCCCGTGTCTGCCATGAGGGCCTCTCAGCACGCTACCCCGGTCAATCGGACGTAAAGCAGGCCGCGGCCTCCGTGTAGGCCCATAGGATTGCCTCAGTGCGGGACCCGCTCGTCGTGGCACTCAACCTCGAATGGCAAGAGCTGGACGTCGAGCGAGCCGCGCTGGCTCCACTCGGGGCACGCGTGATCAGGCTGCACGAGCTCGACGCGTCGCAACTCTCGAGCGTCGTCGCGTTGCTGTCGGAGGGGGCGCGCGTGACCGCCGACGACGTCCGGCGCTACCCGGAGCTGAAGATCGTCTCCGAGTTCGGGACCGGATACGACGCGATCGACCTCGAAGCCGCTCGGGAGCGCGGGGTCGCGGTCACGAATGTGGCCGGCTATTGCACGGAGGAGGTCGCCGACCACACGCTCGCGCTCGGACTGAGCTTGGTGCGAAGGCTCGAATCCATGGCCCAACGGGCACGAGACGGGGACTGGAGTGCAGTGGACACCGGGAGCGTGCGCAGATGCGTGGACTCGAGCTGGGGCGTCGTCGGGTTTGGCCGCATCGGCAAAGCGGTCGCCCGCAAGGCGGGGGCATTCGGGTTTTCGGTCTACGCGTTCGACCCGGAGCTCCGAGGGGAGGACGTCCGCCGTCACGGAGCACGACCGATGGAGCTCGACGATCTTCTTGCGCGCGCGGACGTGGTGAGCATCCATGCCGCGCGAACGGGACGGGATGATCACATGCTCGACAGGCGCCGGCTGTCGTTGATGAAGCCGACCGCCTACCTGGTCAACGTCGCCCGCGGGGCGTTTATCGACGAGCGGGCCCTCGCGGACGCACTCGACGCCCGAGCGATTGCAGGAGTCGCGCTCGATGTCCTCTCCGAAGAACCGCCAGACCCGTCAAACCGCCTGTTGCGGCATCCCCGTGCGCTCGTGACCCCGCACGTCGCGTATTACTCCGACGCGGCCGAAGCCGAGCTGCGCGAACGCGGCATCGGCGCGGTCGTGGATGTCCTGAGCGGCAGGCAGCCCGTCGACCTGGTGTATGAACTCCGCGGCGCAGTCGAGCAATAGACTGGCTCGGTGCGATACGGCGCGCTGACCGCCACCCTCGCGATCGCAATCGCGAGCACCGCGGCGGCGGCCACGGGTGCTACGACCGGCGGGCACGGTCGCCTCGGCCGCAACCTGGTGCGCAACGGCGACGGCGCGACGGGTGCGTACTCCGTCCAGGGTTGGGACAGCGTCACGATCCCCGGCTGGCAGGTCGGCCGCGGCTTGCCGACCGTCGTGAGGTACCGCACCCGCCGGTTCCCGCTCGCCCACGGTCATCACCGATTGACGCGGCTGTTCGCCGGTGGCCCAGGCGGGCCGGCGACCCTCGTTCAAACCGTGTCCCTGCGCTCGCCGCGTGGAGAATTGCCTCCCAGCGGGACGCGCTATCGCATGTCGGCCTGGCTCGGCGGCACGCGCACCAGCGAGGCCTCGCTGGTCGCGGTGTTCCTTTCGCCGTCTGGACGGATCGTGGGCGCGCCCACGATCGGTCCGGTCGGCCGCGCCGCCAAGGCGCGGCTGGCGAAGCGCAGCGCGTCTGGGATCCTTCCGAACGACGCGGCGAAGGCGGTGATCGTGCTGCGTCTGACGACGTCGCTGAAGAACTATGACGGCCCCAGGGCTCCCATCGTTGGCTACAACCGAGCCGTCGGGGGGGATCTGCGCTTCTCGGTCTCAAGCACGGTTCGCAGGCCGGCGCCAGTCGTGCCCCCGGTCGCGCACGTGCCCCATTTCGACCACGTGTTCCTGTTCATGTTCGAGAACCAGGACTTCCGCACGGTCATCGGCAACCGCAAGCAGCTGCCATACCTGAACAGCCTCGTGCCCCACGGGACGGTCCTGGCGAACCTCTTCGCCGAGGAGCACCCGAGCGATGGCAACTACCTCGCGATCGCCGGCGGGAGCACATTCGGGATCCCGCTCACGGATCCACTCGAGATCAACCCCGAGTACAGCATCGATGCGCGCAACATCGGTGATCTCGTCGACGCCGCGCACGAAACGTGGCGAGCCTACCTGCAGACCGCGGCCGGACCGTGCGACGACACCGTGCACGGCTACTACTGGAACGACGACCTGCCCTTCCTGTACTTCCCTGACATCCGCAACCGACCCGCTTACTGCGCGCGCCACGTGGTCCCGTTGGAGGCGCTGAACGGCGATCTCGCGAGCGCCAAGACCACGCCGAACTTTTCGTGGATCGCAGCCGACGATTGCAGCGACATGGAGGGTTGCGGTTTGCGCAAGGGAGATCAGTTCCTCGCTCAGACGCTCGGGACGATCCTCCGCTCGCCGGCGTGGCGGACCCAGCGCTCGCTGGCGATCATCACCTTCGACGAGGACGCCTACAACCACGAGCATCCCCCGCAGCTGATTCCTACGGTGGTGCTGGGCTCGCGCGACGTGCGCCAGGGCTACGTATCGCACGTCCGCTACACCCACTACAGCCTGCTGCGGACAATCGAGGCAGCGCTTCATCTACGCACGCTGACCCCCAACGACCGTTACGCCCAGCCACTCAACGACGTGTTCACGCACGCGCGCGACAGCTCGACGCCCACGGCCCCCGCAGACCCTACGGCCCCCCGGCCGGCCGTGCCGGCGTACGTCGCCCCCACCGGCGGCGGCAGCGGCGAGGCGGGGTCGGGGCGGCCCAGGGCGCTGGTGGCCGGCTACCGCTCGAACACGGTCACGCCCATATCGCCGGCGACGGCCAAGGCGGGCAAGGCAATCCCAGTCGGGTCCGGTCCCGACGCGATCGCGCTGACGCCAGCCGGCCGCACGGCATACGTCGCCAACAGCGGCTCGGGAACGGTCACCCCGATCGACACCGCGAACATGAGGCCTGGACGCCCCATCCGCGTCGGTTCGGACCCATCTGCGATCGCCGTGGCCCCCGACGGCAGGACGGCTTACGTCGTAGACGCGGGCTCCAACGCGGTGACGCCGATCGATACCGCGACCAACCGGGCACAGCCCCCGATCAGGGTCGGCACGTCTCCGCGCTCGATCGCGCTGGTGCCACATGGCCGCGACGCGTACGTGCTCGACTGGGGCGGCTCTTCGATCACCCCGATCGACCTCAAGACCCGCAAGGCGCGGCCACCGATTCCAGTCGGCTCGTATCCCGTGGCGATCGCCTTCGCGCCCCACAAATCTATGGCGTACGTGGCCAACAACGGCTCGAGCACCGTGACACCCGTCGACACCGCTACCAACCGCGCCTCCAAGCCGATCGCGGTCGCTCAGGCGCCGAACGCGCTCGCCGTCACCTCCAACGGCTCAAAGCTGATCGTGGTCAGCGGCGACAAGAGCTCGGTGATCCCGATCTCCACGGCGAACCGGCGGGTGGGACACGGCATCCGCGTCGGGTACTCGCCCGAGGCGATCGCGCTGGCGGCCCACAATGCGACGGCGTGGGTGGTCAGCACGATTGCCGGTACCGTCACTCCTTTCTCCACTCACACTGGCCGTCTCGGCAAGCCGATCTCTGTCGGCGTCTACTCGTACCCGACCTCGATCACCTTCACCCCGGGCGGCACGACTGCGGTCGTGCTGGGCACATACGCGGGCAAGGTGTCGCTCGTGAACACCTCCAAACGCACCGTGCGCGCGATCAAGATAGGCGGCTACCCCGACGCGGTGGCGATCACCCGGTGAGCAGATCGAGCGTGCTCGCCCGCTCCGATTCGACCGCCGTTACAACGTCCGACGGGTAGTGTCGCCTGGCCAACAGCAGCACGACCCCGGCCAGGAACAGTGGGCCGACCATGATCAAGAAGGCGTAATCGAGCCCTTGGGTCGCGCGCGAAGAGATCTCCTTGTTGGTGACGAGCACCTGCGCGCCGCTGAAGGCGTCAGCGACCAGGCCGAAAACCAGTGGCGCAGCGCCCTGCGCCGTCTGACGAAGGAGAGTGCGCACGCCCTCGGCCCGCCCCCATAGGCGCGCGGGCATGATGTCCAACCGCGCGGCGTCCAACGGTGGATTTGGCGCCGCCACCGCGGCACCTGCCAAGACCAACAGAGGGAAAGCGATCGCGAACACCGGGATCACCAGCGCCCCGAGCAGCAGGATCGCCCCCGCGAAGAACGCCAGCGCCCCAACCAGCACGCGAGCATCGAGCCGCCCGTGTGCGATCAGCTTGTCGGCCAGCCGGCCGCCGGCGAGGACCCCGCCGACAGACCCGATCCCCACGACGAACAACACCGCGACCGTCGCCTCCTGATTCAAGTGGAAGTGGCCGCGGACGAACACGAGGCCAAAGGTCTGGACGCCGGCCAGGAGGAAGTAGCCGATCGCCGAAGCGGCGATCAGCCAGCGGTTGCTGGGGATGCGCAGCACGTAGAGGACCGCCCGGTGAAGCGGCATGGTCACAGGGTCCTCGCGCAGGACGAGCTCGGGCTGCGCTTTTACGTCGCTGGCGAGGATCGCTGCACGGACGGGTTCCTGATCGGGCTGCTCGTCCCGCCGAGGATCCAGACGAGCCTGTTTGCCGCGTATCGGCTCGGGCAACTTGCGGGCGATCGCGAACGCCAGGAGGACCGCCGGAAGCGCCAGGATCGCGAACGCCCAGCGCCACGACGCGACGTCCGAGATGAGGCCCGCGACCACGATGCCGATTCCGCTGCCGATGAGCTCGCCCCCGATGATGTACCCGTACATCCGCCCCCGCTCCGTCGCGGGAAAGAAATCGCCCGTCAGGGAGGCGACGGCGGGTCCGACGAAGGCGGTCACGGCCCCCAGGCCCAACCGACTGAACAGCAGCCAGTCGTAGCTTTGCGCCACCGCCCCCGCCCCCATCGCCACCGCCCAGAGCGCGACCGCGACGGTGAGCAGGCGAACGCGATTGGTGTGATCGGCGAGCGCCCCGGCCGGCAACGTCACCGCGGCGCCCACGAACATCGAGATCGCCGCGAGCAGGCCCAGTCCCGAGCCGGATATGTGGAAGGCCGCCGAAAGCTGCGGCGCCGAGGCGCCGACCGCCGAGATGTCCGCGCCCGAGAGCCCGAGCGTGCAAGCCAGGATGACCACGACGCGCGTTCTGGTCGCGCCGCCCAGCTCCCGCTCGAGTCGCCGACGGAGTGCCGACAGGGCTTTGCGCGGCAAGCTCGTGGCGAAATCGGCGGCGCTCATAGGCGCTCTCGGGATTTGGGCGACGTGGGCGCGCGGACCGGCATGCCTCGCGAGAGTTGCAGCTCCTCCAGCCGTAACCGCCGCGTCGTGGCGGACCTCTGGTGAATCGAAGCCTAGCGCCGTCGATTAGGTGGGTTTGTAACCAACTGTGGGCCAGGCGTTGGGCCGAGGTTCGAGGCCGGGCGACGGGCTGGCCCCCGCCCGGAAGACGGCCCGCCGCCGGGGAGAGAGATCATTGCGCGGCGACGGGCCAACTGGAGGTTGGGCTGGTGTGCATGCACCGGCGTTGAGTGACCTTCCCAGCGCAGCTCGTCCTGGGCCGGCGAGGGCCTGGGCACACGCTAGCCTCGCTTGTTGGCTTCGGCTAGAGCCCGGGTATAAAGCAACTGGGCCGTGCCGCGACGCCCGCGGCCCGCGAGCTAGAGGCCCTCGGCAACGTCACCGCGCTGGGCGGGGCGCTTCGATCGCGAGCTGCCCTCCCATCCGCGCGCGTATGCCCGGAACTCGGCTTCGAAGCCAGACCACCAGTCACCGCGCAGCTCCTTGGGCGCGCCGTGCCGGCGCTTGTACCAGACCGCGTAGGCGGCGAGCGCAATGAGCACCGCCACCGGCGCCAACCAAAGAAGAAACGTCAGGGCACCATCCCAACCCTCGAACAATCACGCCCTTGCTCTTCCCGCTTCTGGCCTCCGTCGAACCCGAAGTCTTGATTTCCGGTTCGTTTCCTGACCCGGCGACTTTTCCCTCAGGCGCTCTGCCAGCCGCGACGAAAGGGCCATGATCGTGATCGCGGGGTTCGCCGATCCCTGGGTTGGCATCACGCTCCCGTCGGCGATGTACAGATTCGGCGTGTCCCAGACACGCTGGTCGGAGTCGACGACGCTCGTCTCCGGATCGAAGCCCATGCGGCACCCCCCGACGAGGTGGGCGTAGCGGTCGATCCCGAGGATGTCCTGCGCGCCGGCCGCCTCGAGTATCTCCCTCAGAGTCTGCCGGGCCCGGGCGATGTTGCGCCGGTCGTTCTCGCACTGGGTGTAATCCATCCGTGCGACCGGTAGCCCGTGGCTGTCGGTCACGTCGGAGGCCACGGTCACCCGGTTCTCGGCGAGGGGCAGCAGCTCGGAGAGAGCCCCGAGCGCATACCAGTGGTTGTAATCCCGCATGTACTCGCGCAGCGCCTGTCCCCAGTGGCCATCCGCCAGCACGTGCTCGGCCCACCCGATCGGCAGCGGGCTCACCGTCTGGATGGCGAAGCCGCGCGCGAACCCACGGGTGGGGTCCGTTTCGTAGAACTGCTCGGAGGAGATCTCGGGCGGAGGCGCCTTGTACATCCTCACCTCGTCTGGAAAGCGCCCGGCCAGTTGGGGCGCACCCTGGACCATGACGCCGCGCCCCACGAGGTCGTTGCCGTTCCCGAGCCCCGTGGGAAAGCGTCGGCTGGTCGAGTTCAGGAGCAGGCGCGGAGTCTCGATCGAGTAGCCCGCCACTGCGACGGCGTTGGCCCGCTGCAAGCGCTCCGTGCCCTCGCGCAGGTAGCGGACGCCCACAGCCCGCCCGGTCGAGTCATCGACCTCGATCGCGGTGGCCATGCATCCCTCGCGGATCTCGGCGCCGTGCGCGATCGCGTCGGGGATATGCGTGATCAGCGGCGAGGCCTTCGCGTTGACCTTGCACCCCTGGAGGCAGAGGCCCCGGTAGATGCAATGAGGCCGGTTGCCGAAGGCGCCGTTGGTGATTCCGACGGGTCCCACGCGCATCTCGATCCCGAGCTCGCGCGCTCCGTCCCAGCACAGCTCCGCGCCGCCGGTCACGGGGTGGGCCGTGTGCGCGTAGCGGTGGGGATCCCCCCAGGGCCAGAAGTCCCCGGCCACGGGCAGCTCGAGCTCGAGTCGCTCGTAGTGCGGCTTGAGGTCCCGGTAGGAGATCGGCCAGTCCTCGCCCACGCCATCGCGGGTTCGCACCTCGAAGTCCGAGGGGTGAAAGCGTGGGCAGTAGCCGGCGTAGTGGTTCATCGAGCCGCCGACGCCGTGACCCGAGTTGTTTTTGCCGAGCTCGACGGGATCTTCGCCGCCGATCACCCGCTGCTCCGTCCAGTAGAGCTTGGCTGCGCCCGCCTCGTCCGAGACCCAGTCCGCGTCGGGATCCCAGAACGGCCCGACCTCGAGCACGACTACCTTCCACCCTCGGCGCGCCAGCCGCTGCGCCAGCGTTGAGCCGCCTGCGCCGGCGCCCACGATCGCGAGGTCCACGGGATACCTGTCGTCGTAGTGGGCCATCCGCTCGCGCGGCACCGCGCGGCGGTGGACGTCGAGCAGGAAGGCCGAGTCGTTGTCCGGAGGGCGCAGCGCCCCCTGCGCGAAAGTGCGCAGGCCGTGCAGCCCGATCCGCCCCCCCAGCGAGGTCCCGTTCGAATCCGGCTCGGGCGGCGTCACTCCGCGCGCTCCGCGACGTCTTTGACCGGGTCAACGTCGGTGGCGGCGGCGCCCTCCCAGTGCTCGCGCTGGCCCACGCCTAAGCGGGCAAAGCCACGCGGGTAGGCGGGACCGCCGAAGCCGATCTCGTTCCACGCCCAGGGGTGCGAGTAGAAGGCGCTCAGCACGGCCCGCATGACGACGGTCCACGCCCGCTTGGCCGGCATCTCGTCCCAGACCTCGCCGTGCAGGGTGCCTTCGGAGAACGACTGAATCACCTGGCACTGCACCGACCAGGGGGCGGTGGCGAACTGCTGCGAGCCGTGCTGACGCGCGGCCGCGTCCAGACCCGTCGCGACGCACCGCCACGTCTCACGGTCGTCGGGCATGTCCGCGTAGCGGAAGCCGTCGAGCTCGCCCGCGAAGAGCTTCGCGTCGACCATCTTCAGCACCGGCACCCGCGGCTCGGTGTCCTGCGCCAGCACCAGGTCGCAGAAGACGCCGAGCGTCCGCGCCTCCCAGGCGGAGAAGAACCGTGTTTCCGGGACGCTCTCGATCCGCTCGAGCACGATGCGACGGGTCTCCTCGTCCCAGTGCGACGCCTCCCTGACGACGTCATAGTCGGGGTAGCGCCCGTGCATCTGCGGCGTGACCCCAGCTCGCTGGCGAGGGAGCCGATCGGGCGGGGCGGGCTGCCGGTTGTGCCGCAGGTTTGGGAGGTGAGACGGTTCGCGGAAGGCGTTGGCCATTCGAGGTTGCCTACCCGGGGCGCGCCCGGCCGTAACTGGCTCGGAGCGCGCCTCACCCGTTCGCGGCGCGCCTCACCCGTTCGCGGCGCGCCTCACCCGTTCACAGTTTTTGTTAAGACTGCCGCGGCGTGGATACCAATAGAACGGCACCGCGTCACACTCGCTTCAAGGAGCCGGCATCGAAGGAGCAGAGATGAAGAATCCCAGCCATCAGACGGTAAAACTGGCGCGAGGCAAGCACTCGTCGCCGCGCGAGGGCGTGTGCGTGATGGAACTCGCCTCGATGCTCGCCGGGGAGCGCTTCGGCGACCGCCCCTATTGCGTATCGCCGGCGATCGGCGGCTTCTTGCGCGCGTACAACGACATGATCGACGACCGGCTGCGGCAAGACCTCTACGCGTTGGCGGCCGCGATCGTGGGCACGCGCGGCACGCCCGAGGTCGAGCAACTGCGGGTCCGGCGCGTGATCGAGTGGGGACAGTCCATCCGAGCCTCGCGCGGCTTGAGGCGGCTGACGCGAGTCCTACCCGGTCTTCACGCCCGCGGCGATGACGTCAGTCCGGACGAGGCCGGGAGCTTTGCCATCCGCGCCATCGGCCGCAAACCCGCTCGCGTCCACGCGCAGGCACTGGCACTGGTGGATGAGCTCGTCTCATGCGGCCAGGTCGGCCGCGTCGGCCGGCCAACGCTCGACTCCCGGATTCGGACGGCCGCCTAGCGCTCGCGCTCTAGCGCGGCGGCAGCAAGCCCCATGCCGCCGACGAGCGCGAGCGACCCCGGCGCGAGCAGGGGCGGCCCCATCACGATGTTGAACAGCGGCTGCGAGAAGCCTCCCGGCTTGCGCGAGACGCCCCGCACGTGGGTGATCACTCCGACCGCGCCGTCCAGGCAGTAGAGCGCGGAGAGCGCCGGCAGCCAGGTGCGCGCCGCGCGCCCCGAGCGCACCCCCGCGACCCCCGCCGCCGTGAGCGCCGGCGACAGCCACACGGGCGTCCACATCCATTTGTCGCCGAAGGAGCCGCGGAAGTGCTCAAAGTAGACCTCGATCCCCAGCGGAAGCGCGCTGAACGCGGTCGCCGCCGCGAGCGTGCGCTGCGCGCGCCCGCGGCGCACGTTTTCCCACCAGTGTCCCAGGGGCTTGGCGGGCTGCGCCCGCCGTCCCCGCCCAAACGCACGCGGCTTCATCGCCCGGGGAGGAACTCCTGTGCCTTCTGCATGAATGACTGCTTGACGATCCGCCCCGCGTCTGGGTCGCCGCCCAGTAGCGCGGAGCTCAGCGCCTTGGCCTGGTCCAGCGAGATGTGTGGAGGCAGCGGCGGGACCTCGGGGTCGGTGACCGCCTCGTAGACGACGGGTGTGTCGCTCTGAAGGGCTTGATCCCAGGCACCTGCGACCTGCTCGGGCGTCGCGACGCGGATGCCCTTCAGCCCGATCAGCTCCGCGTAGCGCGCGTACGGAAAGTCGGGCAGGTCCTGCGAGCCCTCGAACTTGGGGTTGCCCGAAACCGCCCGCTGCTCCCAGGTGACCTGGTTGAGGTCGCGGTTGTTGAGGACGAGCACGATCAAGCGCTGATCTGGCCAGCGGTGGCGGTACTTGGCGATCGTGATCAACTCGTTGATGCCGTTCATCTGCATCGCCCCGTCGCCGACGAGCGCGATCACGGGGCGCTCCGGGTAGGCGAACTTGGCGGCGATCGCGTAGGGGACCCCGGGGCCCATGGTCGCGAGCGTCCCCGACAGCGAGGCCATCATGCCCTCGCGCAGTTTCACGTCGCGGGCGAACCAGTTGGCCGACGAACCCGAGTCGGAGCTGATGATGGCGCCGTCGGGCAGTCGCTTTGAGAGCTCGTGGAAGACCAGCTGAGGGTTGACGGGGTCGGCCTCCAGATGCGCCCGGTGATCCATCAGGTCCCACCACTCGCTGATCTCACCCTCGAGTTTCTCGCGCCAGCTCCGGTCCTGCTTGCGCTCGAGCAACGGCAGGAGTGCGTCGAGCGTCTCAGCGGAATCGCCGACGAGGTTGACCTCCATCGGATAGCGGATCCCGAGCATGCGCCCGTCGATGTCGATCTGGACGCCGCGGGCCTGGCCCTCCTCGGGCAGAAACTCCGAATAGGGGAAGCTCGACCCGACCATCAGCAGCGTGTCGCAGTCCTGCATCAGGGTCCAGCTGGGCTTGGTGCCGAGCAGCCCGATCGGGCCGGTGACGTAGGGCAGATCATCGGCGAGGACGGCCTTGCCCAGCAGCGCCTTGGCGACGCCCGCCCCGAGCGCGTCGGCGACCGCCTCCACCTGACTTCGCGCCCCTAGCGCTCCCTGTCCCACCAGCATTGCGACGCGCTCGCCGGCGTTCAGGACTTCGGCGGCGCGGCTCAAATCCTCTTCGTGCGGCAAGACGCGGGGGGAGCGATAACCGGGTCCCGAGTGCACGGTGCCGTGGACGTGGGGCGGCTCAGGGACTGCGTCGGCCTCCTGGACGTCGTTGGGGATGATGATCGCGGTCACGGTCCGCTCGGCCAGGGCGATTCGGCAAGCCCGGTCGATCAGGTGGCGGACCTGTGTGGGCTCCATCGCGACCTGCACGTACGCGCCCGCCACGTCCTTGAACAGGGCGTCGAGGTCCACCTCTTGCTGGTAGTGACCGCCCAGACCCGCGCGGGCTTGCTGGCCGACGATCGCCACCACCGGCTGGTGGTCAAGCTTGGCGTCATAGAGCCCGTTGAGGAGATGGATCGCCCCCGGACCCGAGGTCGCCATGCACACGCCGAGCTGGCCGGTGAACTTCGCGTGGGCGCACGCCATGAACGCGGCCATCTCCTCGTGGCGTGTCTGGATGAACTCGGGCGCCTGGCCGCCGCGGTTATTTTCCGCCGGCCGTCGGCCCTGGGTGACGCGTTCGAACGCGCCCATGATGCCGTTGATGCCGTCACCGGGGTATCCGTAGATCCGGCGCACGCCCCAAGTTCCGAGGCGCTCCAGGAGGTAGTCGCCGACGGTCTGGCTCATCCGTTTCCCTTTCGTTGGCTCGCTCCAGCGAGTCGTTTCTGTGCCCGCCGAAGGTCGACGGCCGGCTCGCTCCAGCGATTGATGCCTACCCGCACAGAGATGGCCCCCAAACCGGGTGTCTGCGCTCTGACCAGTACGTCGGGCAAGGCGGTCTGCGTTGGCTCGCTAGGAGTAGAGTGCCCGGGCCAGCCGTTCCTTGTAGGGAGCCCGCGTATTGGTGAAGCCGCCCCACCACCGGCCGCGCCGAGCCTCCAAGACGAGGTATGCCGTCGCCGTAATCGTGGTCGGCGGGGCGCTCGTGGTGTCCGGGTGCGGAAAGCAGTCTCTGATCTCAAACCAGAGCCCGCAGGCCCATGGCATCACGGTGCTGTGGTGGTGGATGCTCGGTGTGGCCGGGCTCGTCTTTCTCGGTGCGGTGGCGCTATTAGCCATCGGGTTCGTCAAGCGCCGCACCCCGGGCATGCCCTTCTTCGGCAAGAGCGAGACGGCCTCCCAGATGCTCGTGCTCATCTTCGGGATCGGCATCCCGCTAGGCGTGCTCATCCCCCTGTTTGGCGTGTCGGACGTCTACCTGGTCCAGCAGACCGCGGCACCGAACCCGCGGACGACAAAGATGACGATCCAGGTGATCGGCCACCAGTGGTGGTGGGAGGTCCGCTACGAGAACGGGCGCGTGGTGACCGCCAATGAAATTCATATCCCCGCACGCACGCGCATCAACGTGGTCGCGACCACCGCCGACGTGATCCACAGCTTCTGGGTGCCCCAGCTCAACCGCAAGATCGACATGATCCCGGGGCAGCGCAACCGCATCCTGCTCTACGCCGACCACCCGGGCAGGTACCGCGGCCAGTGCTCGCAGTTCTGCGGTCTTCAGCACGCGAACATGGGGATGTACGTCATCGCACAGCCGCCGGCGGCGTTTGACGCCTGGCTGAAGCACATGGGGACGAAGGCGGCCACGCCCAGCACGCCCGAGGCGCGAGCGGGCGAGCACCTGTTCATGACCAGCCAGTGCGCGAGCTGTCACTTCATTTACGGCACGCCGGCCGACGGGACCGTGGGGCCCGACCTGACCCACCTCGAGACCCGCTCCACGCTCGCCGCCGCGACGATCCCGAACACCCCCACGTGGCTCGCTCGCTGGGTCCACAACCCCCAGGCGATCAAGCCCGGTGTCCGCATGCCCGACCTCGGCCTCTCCTGGCAAAAGGTGCACGAGATCGTGGCCTACCTCGAGGAGCTCAAGTAGTCGTGGCCACGGTGATCCATCCCCGTGGCCAGCAGTACGTCGATCTGCTCGACCGCGTCTGGAGCGAGCGCCGCGGCCTGCTCGGGTGGCTGACGACCACCAACCACAAGCGCATCGGGATCATGTACTTCTTCACGGCGCTGGCCTTCTTCGGCGCCGGCGGGGTCGAGGCCCTCCTGATCCGCACGCAGCTCTTCGGTCCGCACGGCCACGTGCTCGGGCCCGCAGCGTACGACGAGGTCTTCACGATGCACGGGATCACGATGATCTTCCTGTTCGTGATCCCGATGACCACGGGCGCGTTCGGGAACTACCTCCTGCCGCTGATGATCGGCGCGCGCGACATGGCTTTCCCGCGCATGAACGCCGTCTCCTACTGGATCTATCTCGCCTCGGGCATCTTCATGTACATCGCGCTGGCGCAGGGGCACGCGCCCAACGCGGGCTGGTTTGACTACGTGCCGCTGGCCTCGAAGACCTACGACCCCTCCATCAACATCGACTACTACGGCTGGGGCCTGATCTTCAACGGCATCTCCAGCACCGCCGCCTCGATCAACTTCATCGTCACGATCTTCAAGCTGCGCGCGCCGGGCATGTCGCTCAACCGCATGCCCCTGTTCTGCTACGCGTTCCTCGCGGTCTCCTTCGCGCTGCTGTTCGCGTTGCCCTCGCTGAGCGTCGCCGCGTTGTTCCTCGAGCTGGACCGCAACCTGGGGTTCCACTTCTACGACGTCTCGCACGGCGGCAATCCGCTCTTATGGCAGAACCTGTTCTGGATCTTCGGCCACCCCGAGGTCTACATCATCATCCTGCCCGCGTTCGGGATCGCCACCGCGATCATCCCGACCTTCACACACCGGAAGATCATCCTATTCCCGCTGGTCGCGCTGTCCGAGATCCTGGTCGCCTTCCTCGGCTTCGGCGTGTGGGTGCACCACATGTTCACGGTCGGCTACCCGACCGTCACGACCGTCTACTTCGCCGCTGCGAGCCTGATCATCGTGATCCCCTCGGCGATCCAGTTATTCGCGTGGATCACGACGATCGTGACGGGGACCCCGGTCTTCACGACGCCGCTGCTGTTCATCGTCGGCTTCATCATCTTCTTCATCATCGGCGGCCTCTCGGGAGTCATGCTGGCCGCGATCCCGTTCGACCAGCAGGTCCACGACAGCTACTACGTGGTCGCCCACTTCCATTTCGTGATCTTCGGCGCCGCCGTGTTCCCGATCCTCGGCGGCATGTACTTCTGGTTTCCCAAGGTCACGGGCCGCATGTACCACGAGGGGATCGGCAAGCTCTCGTTTGCGATCACCTTCGTCGGGACGTTCGCGACCTTCTTTCCCATGCACATCCTGGGCCTCATGGGGATGGTCAGGCGCAACTACACCTACCCGCCCGGACTCGGCTTCGCGACGCTAAACGCGCTCGAGACCGTGTCCGCTTACGTGCTCGCGATCGGGTTGCTGATGATCGTCTTCAACCTCCTCGTCAGCTACTTCAAGGGCCCGGTCGCGGGCAACGATCCCTTCGAGGGCGACACGCTGGAGTGGTCGACGAGCTCCCCGCCCCCGCCCTACAACTACGTGGTCATCCCGACGGTCACGAGCCCGTACCCGATGTGGGACACCAAGGACCGAGAGCAGGACAACCAGCGGCTCGAGCGCGGCGAGGGCGTGTTCGCGCTCGGCCACCGCACCCCGGGCTCGACCGTCCAGGACGCCGAGCTCGACGAGATGCTCAGGATGCCGCCGCACTCGATCTGGCCGCCGGTGACCGCGCTGGCCCTGGCGGGGGTGTTCGCGATGCTCCTGCTCCACCACTTCTTCATCGCTGCCGGCTTCGCGGCCGTGATCGCGCTGACCTTGATCGGCTGGCACCACCACGGATCGGAGCCCTAGTGGCCCTCGCAGATACGACACCAGTTCGATGAGCACGGTACCCGGAGAACCGATCGATCCCAACACGCCCGAGGGCGCCGTCCGCCTCGCGCAGCGCCGCCGCGCCCAGCCCAATGGGTGGTGGGGAATGGCCCTGTTCCTGTGCAGCGAGGTGACGATCTTCGGCACGTTGATCGCCACCTACTTCTACCTCGAGTTCGGCAACCACCACTGGCCGCCGCGGGGAATCGCGCCGGAGAAGGTGGCGGCCCCTCGATCGCCACGGCCGTGCTCGTGGCCACGTGCTTGCCGATGTGGTTTGCCGCGCGGGCAGCCCGCGCGGGTAACCGGCGCACGGTGCTGTGGGCGATCGCGCTCGCGTTTGTCGTCCAGGCCGCCTATCTGGGCGTCCAGGTCGCGCTGATGGCTCATGACCTCAACAAGTTCCTCCCGTCCGGAAGCGCCTACGGGTCGATCTACTACACGCTGCTGGGCGCCCACCATGCCCATGTGCTCCTCGGCCTTCTCCTCGACCTGGCCGTGATGTGGTTCGTCGCCCGCAAGGGGCTCACCAACTACTGGCTGACGGCCACTCGCAACATCGCCCTCTACTGGTACGTGATCAATGCGCTCGCCGTGCTCGTGCTCCTGACCCAGCTGTCGCCATCGCTGTGAGTCCGGAGGCGACACCCGGTCCGTCTCACGGCGAGGAAAGCCAGGCGGGTCCGATGCAGCCGAGCTCGGTCGAGGCGATCGCGCCGGGTCCCACGGAGACCGCGGGGTTCGATCCGCCCACGCCCCTGGTGTGGTTCGGGGTCGTGGGGGGAGCGTTGGCGTGGGCGGCGACGCACGTCATCGGTGTCGAGGCGAGCTACAGCCGCTGTACCGGCGCCGGTTCCAGTCTCTCGCTGAGCCCTCTGCAGATCGCGGTGGCGGCGTGCGGGGCCGTCGTCGCGCTCGCCGCGATGTCCGTGTGCGCGTGGATATACGTGCGCACCTTTCGCATCGGAGACATCGCAGCCATGGAACGGCGCGGCGACGGGAGCGCCCCGCCGGCCGGGCGTCTCCAATTCCTCGCGATGGCCGGGCTCACGGTCAACCTGCTGGCGCTGGCCATCATCGTTCTCGTCGGGGTAGGCGCCCCTCTGCTCCACGCCTGCCAGCAGTCATGAGGCGGCTGCGCAGGGTCAGGCTCAGGTGGGTCCTCCCCGGCGCGGTCCTGGTGGCTCTCGGGACGGCGGCGATCGCCGCCGCGCAGCCGCAGTCGGGAATCGTCAGACCCACCTACGAAACCGCCAAGCCGTCGCTGAAGCTTGGCGCCGAGCTCTTCGCCGGCAACTGCTCGACGTGTCACGGGATCGCGGGTTCGGGCATCACAAAGGGCCGGCCTGGGGCGGGTGACATCGTGGGCGAGGGTCCGCCGCTGCGCGGCGTTGGAGCGCAAGCGGCCGACTTCTATCTGCGCATGGGGTTCATGCCGCTGCGCAACATCCATTCGCAGCCGGGTCCGCTGCGCGAGCGGGTGCTCTTCAGCGAAAAGGAGATCCTGTCGCTGGTCAAGTACGTCGCCTCGCTCGGCAAGGGCCCCGGGATTCCCCACCCCGATCCGGCGAAGGGCAACCTCTCGACCGGTCTCCAGCTGTTCACCGATCACTGCGCCGGCTGTCACCAGGCACTCGCCCGTGGTGGGTTCGTGACGGGTGCGTTGGTGCCACCGCTGCAGACGCTGAGCTCGCGGCAGATCGCAGAGGCCGTGCGCATCGGCCCGTATCTGATGCCCCGCTTCTCGACCCAGCAGATCTCCGACACGCAGCTGAACTCGATCATCAAATACGTCCAGTGGACCAACCACCCCGACAACCGCGGCGGCTGGGGCATCGGCAACATCGGCCCGATCCCCGAGGGCCTCGTCACGTGGTGGATCGCGGCGCCGCTCTTGCTGATCGCCTGCTTCGTGATCGGGACGAGGTTCAAGCGCTCATGAGCCACAAACCCCGGATAAGGAGCTCCCTAGACCGATGACTTTCTTGCGCTGGCTGCTCGCGCTGCTCACGCTCGGCCGCCGGGGGCACCGACGGGCCCAGGCGCAGTCCGACGAGAACCGGATCGTGCCCAAGGGCTCTCCCGAGCGCAGCGCCGAGAACGTCGTGCTCGTCCTCCTGCTGCTCACGACGATCTTCGCGATCGGCTTCATCTTCGTCTACGCGTGGTTCAGCGCTACGTCGATGCCCAACGAGCTACTGGGAGTCAGCATCGCCGGCGCGTTTGCCTGTCTCGGCGGCGCGCTGTACGTGATCGGCAAGCGGCTGATTGTGACCGAGGAGCTCGAGGACGACTACCCCGGCGAGAACCCGAAGGACCAGGAGGAGATCATCCAGATCATCCACGAGAGCGGCAGCCGCTTCACCCGCAAGCGGCTCCTGCTGGGCGCGGGCGCCGCCGCGGCGGGGGCGGTGGGTGTGGCCTCGCTGGCCCCCGCGATCTCCCTGGGCCCGATCTGGGACACCGGTCCGCTCGACAGCACGCCCTGGCGGCGCGGCACGCGCGTGGTCGACTCGACCGGAGCTCCGATCAGCGCCGCGGACGTCTTTCACGAAACCTTCTACACGGGCTTTGCGGAGGGCGCTCCCATGGACGACATCGCCTCGATGCTCGTGATCGTGCGCGTGAACCCCTCCAAGCTGAGGCTGCCGCCGGGGCGCTCGGGGTGGGCCCCCGGGGGAATCCTCGCCTTCTCGAAGATCTGTACCCACGCGGGCTGCGCGATCGCGCTCTACCGCAAGCCCACCTTCACCCCGGTCGAGCCCAACCCCGCCCTGGTCTGCCCCTGCCACTACTCGACCTTCGATCCCTACACGGGGGGCACCGTGATCTACGGGCCCGCGGGGCGCCCGCTGCCGCAGCTGCCGCTCGAGATCGATTCCGCCGGCCACCTCCGCGCGGCGGGCAACTTCTCGGCACGCGTGGGGCCGGGGTGGTGGAACGTGCGCTCGAAGCCGACGTACGGGGTCAGCTGAGGTGGAGGCACTGGTCGGCGGGAGCGCGTGCGCCCCACGGCGGGCAAAACCCTTCCCGACCGGCATGTCGCCGCGACCCGGGATGAATCTTGTCCGCATGGCGAGAGCTTTTCATCCCGCTCTCCCGCGGCGGCCGTGTCGGGAAGACTTTTTCCCACCCTCGGCCAGCGGATCACCAACCGGAGACCCGGCCTGATGGACCCCATCCGCGACCCCGTCCGGTTCATCGACGAGCGCACCTCGTCGGCGCCGCTGATCAAGAAGAGCATGCGCTACCTGTTCCCGGACCACTGGTCGTTCCTGCTCGGGGAGGTCGTCCTCTACTCGTTCATCGTCCTGGTCGCGACGGGCATCTACCTGACGCTCTTCTTCGACCCCGGCACGGCCCAGACCGTCTACCACGGCCCCTACAAGCCGCTCGACGGACAGACCATGAGCGTCGCGTACAAGTCGGCCGTCAACCTCTCCTTCTCGGTCAAGGCCGGGCTGCTCATGCGCCAGACCCACCACTGGGCCGCGGACGTGTTCGTCGCCGCGATGGCCATGCACCTGATGCGCGTCTTCTTCACCGGTGCCTTCCGTAAGCCGCGCGAGCTGACCTGGCTGATCGGGCTGATCCTGCTGTTCACCGCTCTGCTCGAGGGCTACCTCGGCTACTCGTTGGTGGACGACCTGCTCTCCGGAATGGGTCTGGCGATCGGCTACGGGGTCGGGCTCTCGATCCCCGTGATCGGGGCGCCCATGACGCTCGCGATCTTTGGCGCCCCCTTCCCGGGCAGGCCCGAGTTCTGGTCGCGCATGTTCATCACCCACGTGCTCCTGATCCCGGCGCTGCTCGCGGTCCTGATCACCGTTCACCTGGGTCTCGTCGCGGCCCGCCACCACACGCAGTTCAAGCAGAGCCGCCGGCACACCAACCGGCGGATCGTCGGCTTGCCGACCTTCCCGGCGCAGACGCCGCGCTCGCTCGCCCTGCTGCTGTTCACCGCCGCAATCCTCTTCATGCTCGGCGGCCTGATCCAGATCAACCCGATCTGGCAGTGGGGACCGTTCCACCCGTGGCTCGCGACCAACGGGGCCCAGCCCGACTGGTATCTGGGCTGGCTGATCGGCGCGCTGCGGCTGATGCCTAGCTTCGACGTGACCGTCAGCCACTTCACGCTGGTCCCGAACCCGTTCTGGGGCGGGGTGCTCTTCCCCTTGGTGGTGCTCGCGGTGCTCGCCACCTTCCCCTGGGTCGAGCGGCGCCTCACGGGCGATCGACGCGTGCACAACCTCGCCGACCGCCCCCGCGACGCGCCGAACCGCACGGCCTTCGGAGTGGCCTTCCTCAGTTGGATCTTCTTGATCTTCGTCTTCGGTGCGGCCGACCGGATCTTCGTGCTCTGGGGGCTCTCCTACGACACCCAGCTCTTGATGTTCCGCATCGGCATCTGGGTGGTGCCCGCGGTCCTCTTCTTCGTCGTGCGGCGCGTGTGCCGTGAGCTGCGAGCAGCCGACCTGCTCGAGCAGGATCAGGAACGCGCCGAGGAGGCCGTCGCACAGCGCGAGGGCGCCGTGCGCGCGCCTACCTAGTGCTGGAGGTTAGATAGCAACGAACCCGCACCGGCCGGGCGGGGGGGATGTACGCTCCGGTTCTTGGAGCCAACCTCGTCCACTGAGGGCGTCACGCGTGGGGATCGTGGCGTCACGCCTGGCGAACCCCAACTTGCCGTCCCGCGCGGGGAACGCCCCGGCCTCGTGGAGGTTCTCGACGCGCTCGTGGAGGCCGTCGTGATCGTCTCTGAAGAGGGACTGATCGAGTTCGCCAACCGGGCGGCGAGCACCTCGCTGGGCGACGGCGGCGACGTGTCCCTCGTCGGTCAGACCTGTTCGGAGGTCATGGCGAACTGGCTGCTATGCGAGGAGGACGGCACCGAGGTGACTCCCGACGGCCTGCTCGGCGCCGGCTCCGTCACGTCGCCGCTCAGGGGGGTCCACCGCGTCACGGGAGAGTTGCGCTGGTGGCGGCCTTCCTGCCAGCGGCTCGCGGATGGCGATCAGGATGAACGGTCGTACCTGCTGGTCCTCGAGGACGTCACCGCCGTCAAGGAGGCCGAGGTCAGGATGCGCGTGCTGGCGGAGTCCGGCCGCGCGCTCGTCGAGTCGTTCGACTTCGAGCAGAGGCTCGTCAACGTCGCGCAGATGGCCATCCCCGCGCTGGCCGACTGGTGCGCCGTCTACCTCTCCGACGACACGCTCAACCTGCGCCGGGTCGTCACCGCCCACCGCGACCCGAAGAAGCAGGCCCTGGCCGAACGCATCCGCGAGCTTCAGAGCGAGCAGCTCGATCCCAACAGCGAGCTGGCCCGCGTGATCCGCACAGGCACCTCGACCCTGTACCGGGAGATCTCGAGCGAGCAGCTGGCGCGCCGGGCGCGGACCGCCGAGCAACTGCGCCTGTTTCGAGAGCTGGGGCTGCGCTCCGCGGTGATCGTGCCGCTGCGCGTACCGGAGCGCACGGTGGGGGCGATGGTGCTCGCGACAGATGAGTCGGGCCGTCGGCTCACCGACGAGGACAGGGAGCTCGCGGAGCAGCTGGGACGGAGGGCCGCGGTGGCGATCGAGAACGCGCGCCTGCACGCGCAGGTCGCCGACGTGGCCGAGACGCTGGCGCGTAGCTTCCTTCCCTCGCCGCAGCTGCCCGATGTCCCCGGCTGGGAGTTGGCCTCGCTGTACAGGCCGATCGTCTCCGACCTGCGGATCGAGCTCGGGGGCGACTTCCTGGACCTGCTCGCGATTGGCCCGTCGTGGTTTGCGGTGATCGGCGACATCGAGGGCAAGGGAGTGCTGGCGGCCACGGTCAGCGGCCTGATGCGACACGGAACCCGGCTCGCCGCCCAGCAGCGACCCGACCCGGCGGCCGTGCTCGAGCAGCTCGACGAAGCGCTGATGAGCTATCCGAGTGACGTCACCGCGACGATGCTGTGCGCCCGGCTGGGAGAGCGGGAGCTCACCATCGCCTCGGCGGGCCACCCCCCGCCGCTGGTGGCAAACATGGAGGGGGAGACGCGCGAACTACGCGTCGCGGGACCGATGCTCGGCGCCTTCTCCGATGCCGAATTCCGCGAGCAGCGGTTCGCCGTCGAGACCGGGGAGCTCGTGATGCTCTACACCGACGGCATCACCGACGCGCTCGGGGGGCGGACTAGCCTCGGCCGGGACCGCCTGCGACTGTTCCTTGCCGCACAGGCAGGCCGTCGCCCAGGCGAGGCGGTCGAGGCGCTGGACCAGGCGCTCGACGGCGTCCCGGCCCGCGACGACCTCGCCGCGCTCGTGCTGCGACGCCGCTAGGCGTCCCGGCCCGGATCGGCGAACTCGTTCAGCCGCGCGAGCGCGCGCCGCAGGATGCGCGAAACCTGCATCTGAGAGACGCCGATTCGCTCCGCGATCTGGGTCTGGGTGAGATCTTCCAGGAAGCGGAGCTGCAGAACTCGCCGCTCGTGCACCGGGAGCTGTCGCGCCGCCGCCGTGATCGTGAGGCCATCCTCGACCAGCGAGTAGCGCTCGTCGAGGGCGCCGAACAGGCTTCCCAGCGTCCCCGTACCACCCTCGTCGTCGGTGTGGGGAGCGTCTAGGGACGCCGCGTGGTGGGCGCCCGCGGTCTCGAGCGCCTCCAGCACTTCCTGGACGCTGAGCTCCATGAACTCCGCCAGCTCCGGAACGGTCGGCGGGCGGCCGCGCTTGGTGGTGAGCGTCTGTTGCGCCTCTTCGACCTTGAGTGCCTGCTCCTGTGCGCCGCGCGGGACGTGCACCGACCAGCCGCAGTCGCGGAAGTAGCGCTTGAGCTCTCCGAGGATCGTCGGCACCGCGAAGGACGAGAACGCGGTTCCGCGGCTCATGTCAAAACGGTCGACCGCCTTGACGAGACCGAGGCTCGCCACCTGGAAAAGGTCCTCGATCGGCTCGTGGGCGCCGCGGTAGCGGTGGGCGAGCTTGCGCGCGAGCGGCAGAAACCGCTGCACGAGCTCATCTCGGGCCCGCTGGTCGTGCTTATTGCACCAGCGGTCGAATAGCTCTCCACATTCCTCTTCTCCGAGCCCGCGAGTCGACGCAGGCGAGGGTTTTCTAGTCACAGTGGCTTGTTGCATGCGAGGCTCCTCTCTGGGGCGGACGGGGGCGCCTGCAAGGCACGGTCATTCATTCATACCACAGGTAGAAGGGGTGTGGAGGCGCTGGCCAGGCTACGTGACTACCCGCACGGTGCTTTTGCAAAACAATCCCCTTCAAACAAGGGGGATAGCGCCCCACGAGCACCGACGTCGCAAAAGAACGGCCCGGGATTTTAAGCCGGGTTTTATGGCTTTCGCCGCTCCCCCCGAAAATGGGGCGCGAGCCTGCGACGCTCGTCGCGCAGATGCGGCGGGAGCTTCACGGTCTCGGGGCCGGGCGGTTTCCGCGCCCATACGAGCAGCACGGCGCATCCGACGTGATCGACCACGAATCTCGTCTCGTGCGAGAGGCTCTTTGGCCCGAGCCGCGGCTCGCGGTCGCGGCCGAGCACGAGCACGTCGGCATCGGCGCAAGCCCGCAGCACCTCGCGTTCGGGATGGCCGTGGAGGGCCACCAGTGCGGCCGGGCGTCCGAGTCGTGACGCGGCCGCTTCGAGCAGCGCTCCGGCTTCCTGCGCGGCGACCGAGCGCACCTCTCGCTGCGGCGGTGGCGCGACGCGGCGCCCAAGCAAGCTCTCCGCTCCCTCCTCGACGAGGTCCTCGACGTCACTCGGCGAAATGTGCAAGAGCCTCAGCTCGGCGTCGTTGGGAATGAGCTCGCGCGCGTAGTCGACGCATGCCTCCCAGGTGGTCTCGTTGATCCAGACGACCGTGACCATCGAACCGCGATCATCTCACCTGGAGCGCGAGCCACAGGCAGGCGGTGCAGGCGGCGAGCGCGGGCGGAACCGTGAGCAGCCCCAGCCGCGTGAACTGCACCAGGTCGGTGGCCTCGGCGTGGGCGTGCACGACCCGGCGCCACAGCAGCGTGGCCAGCGACCCGGTATAGGTCAGGTTTGGCCCCACGTTGACCCCGATCAGCATCGCGAGCACGCCTCCGGTGCCGCTCGCCGCCGCCACCGGCAACAGGATCAGCGTGGCCGGGAGGTTGTTGAGCAGGTTGGCGATCAGGGCGGAGATGCCCGCGATCGCCAGCAGCTTTGGCAGCGTCGCGCCGTGCGGGACCAGTGAGTCGACCACGCCTGAGAGACCGTGGTCGCCGGCCGCGCGCACGACCATTCCCAGCGCGAGCACGAACACCAGGAAGGTGGGCTCGGCGGCCCGCGCCAGTGCCGCCGGCGAGGGCCGTTCGCGGACGGCCATCACCAGCGCCGCGCCGGCGGCAAACCACACCGGCGCGACGCCGATCGCCGAGCTCAAGCCGAAGCCCACGAGCGTCGCCGCGAGCACCGCCAATGGGAACAGCGGGACGTCGACCGCGTCGCCGCCATCGACTGCCGCAGCGCTCCCGCCCAGCTCGGATGCAAACACCCGGCTGAGCACGACCCACTCGATCGCCAGCGCGGCCAGCCAGGGCAACACCATCAACCCCCCGAAGTGGATGAAGGAGATCCCGAGCGTCTGGAAGGCGAGGAGGTTGGTGAGGTTCGAGATCGGCAGCACCAGGGAGGCGCTGTTGGCGAGGTGGGTGCAGGCATACACGTGGGCCCGCGACGACGTCCGCATGCGCGCGGCGGTCGCGAACACGATCGGCGTGAGCAGGACCACCGTCGCGTCGAGCGACAGCACCGCGGTCGTGCCGGCGGCGGCGAGGAACACCATCGCGAGCAGGCGGCGCGGTCGCCCCCGCGCCCCGGCTGCCATCTCGCGGCCCAGCGCCTCGAACAGCCCCGCCCGGCGGCAGCAGTAGGCCAGCACGAGCAGCGCCGCCAGGAATCCCACCGTGGGTCCGAGGTGCGTGACAGCCGCGCTCGCCTCGTGGCCAGTCAGAACGCCGGCGAGCGCCAGGATTCCCGCGGCCACGGTCGCGACCAGCCAGTCCGGCGCCCACCGCCACCTGGCCACCGCCGCCGCGAGGCTCGCCGCGAGCGCGACGAGCGCGGCGGCCTCACTCACCTCTCATCCCGAGAACTGCTGATAGATCAAAAAGATGTTCAGGCCGATGATGAGGATCGCGCAGCCCCACGCCAGGATTGTCGTGAAGAGGCGGTTCACATGCACCCCCATCACATCGCGCCGGCAGGTGAGCATGACGAGCGGGATCAGTGCGAACGGGATCCCGAACGACAGCACCACCTGGCTGAGCACGAGCGCGCTGGTCGGGTTCATCCCCGCGGCGAGCACGGCCAACGCGGGAATCATCGTCACCGCGCGGCGCAGCGAGCAGCGGGATGCGGACGTTGATGAAGCCCGACATCACCACCTGGCCGGCGTAGGTGCCGACGCTCGACGACGACGCGCCGGAGGCCAGCAGCGCGACCGCGAACGCCAGCGCCGCGCCGCCCCCGACCAGCCGGCCGAACTCCGCGTGGGCCTGCGGGATCGTGCTGAGCCCCGACAGCGCCGGGGTATGGAACAGCTTCGCCGCGACCGCCAGCATCGCCATGTTGACGATCCCGGCGAGCCCGAGCGCGATGATCACGTCGAGCCGCTCGAAGCGCAGCACGCGGCTTCGCTCGCCGTCGTCGCGGCAGGGCATGCGGCCGTTGGTGAGCGCCGAGTGGAGGTAGATCACGTGCGGCATCACCGTCGCGCCGATGATCCCGACGGCGAGGTAGAGGGAGGTCGTGCCGTTCAGCCCGGGAATGAGGCCATGCAGCGAGCCGCTTGCCGAGGGGCCGATGCGCAGGGTCTCGTACAGGAAGCCGAGGAGGATGATCGCCAAAAGTCCCGTGATCGCCAGCTCGAACCTGCGGAAGCCGCGCGTCTGGAGCTCGAGGATCGCGAACGCGATCAGGCCCGTGATCACTCCCGCGGGCAGCAGCGGGACGCCAAACAAGAGGTTGAGCCCGAGCGCCGCGCCGAGGAACTCGGCGATGTCGGTCGACATGGCCATGATCTCGGCCTGCACCCACATGCCCCACGTGATCGCGCGCGGGAACCGCGCGCGAATGTTCTCGGGCAGGTTCTGGTCGGTGACTATCCCCAGCTTGGCCGACAGGTACTGGATCAGCATCGCCATCAGGTTGGCCGCCAGCACCACCCACAGCAGCAGGTAGCCGAACTCGGCGCCGCCCTGCACGTTTGTCGCGAAGTTGCCCGGGTCCACGTAGGCGATGGAGGCCACGAACGCCGGCCCCAGCATCGCGAGCGTCGCTCGCACCCGGCCCCGCGCGAGCAGCTGCTCCAGCGCGCTGGGTCCCCCGCCGGGATCGGGTACGGCGACTGCGGCGCCCTCGGCGGCGGCGCCCTCGAGCGCCGGAACCCTGCTGCGGCGCCCGAAGCTCACGCGGCCTCGATCCGCATCGCCTGCGCGAGCTGACCGCCGAGCGGGAGCACGCGGTCGCCTACGCGCACGAACACTGGGCCGCCGAAGGGCTGGCGACCGGTCACCTCGACGCGGTCCCCGAGCTCGATCCCTTGCTGGGACAAGTAGCGCAGCATCTCGGGGTCTGAATCGGAGACGCGCACGAAGCGACCCACCGTTCCGGTGGGAAGCTCGTCGAGGCTCGCGGTCTCCCCCTCGTCGATCTCGAACTGGGCGGTCGGGATAGGGTCGCCGTGGGGGTCGATCCTGGGGTCCCCGAGCCGCGCGGCGATCAGCCGCTCGAGGTCGTCGGAGAGCACGTGCTCGAGGACCTCGGCCTCGTCGTGGACGCGGTCCCAGGGCATGCCGAGCTCCTCTGCCAGGAACAGCTCGAGCAGGCGGTGGTGACGGAGCACCTCGAGCGCCACCCGGCGCCCGCTATCGGTGAGGTGCACGCCGCGATAGGGCTCGTGCTCGACGAGACCCACCTCCGACAGCTTGCGCACCATGGCCGAAACCGACCCCGGCGTGACCCCCAGCCGGGCGGCGAGCTCGTTGGTCGAGACCGCCGTTCCTCCGCGGGCCTCGAGTGCGTAGACCGCCTTCGCGTAATCCTGGATGGAGGCAGAAAGTGAGTCGGGAATCGCCATAAGAGGAATTTTGGCATGACTAAACCTAATTTTCAATTGTGGCCGGCGCACATGTGCGCCGGCCCCCGCCGGAACATGTTCCGGCGGGCGGCGGAGCGCATGCGCTCCGCCGGCACATAAGATCGATTTGGCAATGGACGCCTCGACCTTCCGCGCGAACTTCCCCGTGCTCGAACGCTGCGCGTACCTGAACGCCGGAACCGAGGGTCCCGTTCCCGCGCGCGCCATCGACGCCGCGCGCGAGCAGCTCGAGCTCCAGGGTCGCGAGGCGCGCTCGGGTCGGCCCTTTTTCACCGCCACGCTTGAGCTCGCCTCCGCCGTGCGCGCCGGCTACGCCGAGGTGCTCGGCTGCTCGAGCGAGGAGGTCGCGCTCACGGGCTCCACCACGGACGGCGTCAACACCGTGCTCTCGGGGCTCGATCTACGGGACGGCGACGAGATCCTCACCACCGACGAAGAGCACCCGGGACTGCTCGCGCCGCTCGGGCGCGTCCGGCGCGTGCGGGGGCGCGCATCCGCGTGGTTCCGTTTGGCGAGATCGCCAACGAGGTCGGGCCCTCCACCCGGCTCGTGGCGTGCTCCCACGTCTCCTGGGTCTCTGGGCGGGTGGTGGACACGGCCGCGCTCGCGGCCACCGACGCTCCAGTTTTGCTCGACGCTGCGCAGGCGCTGGGCGCCGTGCCCGTGCGCGTCCACGAGCTGGGTTGCGACTACTACGCGTGCTCGGGGCAGAAGTGGCTGTGCGGTCCCGAAGGGTCGGGTTGCCTGTTCATCCGCCCCGAACGCTTTGGAGAGCTCGAGATACCCTGGCCCTCGTACGCGTCGCTGGCCGACGCGCACGAGCCGCTCGACCTCGAGCCTGCAGCCGGCGCCGCCCGCTTCGATCTGGGCTTCCCGTACGTGCTGCGCTCGAGCTGGGCGCTAGCCGCCCTCGAGGTACTGCGCGAGGCGGGGTGGGAGTGGATCCACGAGCGCGGCGCCACGCTGGCGGAACGGCTGGCCGAGCTCCTGCGTGAGCGGGGGATCGAGGTCTTGCCCCGCGGCCGCTCCACCCTTGTCTCCTTCGCTATGCCGGGGCGCGACGGCCAGGAGGAGGCGGAGCGCTTGGCCGCGGAGCGGATCGTCGTGCGCAGCGTCCCCACGCGCGCGGGCGTGATCCGCGCCTCGGTGGGGGCGTGGTCGCGCGAGGACGAGCTCGAGCGGCTGGTGGGGCTTATCTGACGCGCTCGGGGTGCGAGCGGCTCCTCCACCGCGACGGCGTCCTCGGTCTGAACTCCACACCCCCCGGATGGCGGGTGCCGCGCGGAACCGCTGGCCCTCTCGGACATACTTTCATTTGGTGTACGCCGAGCAGCTGACCGAGATCGTGCCCGCGCCAGGACACGGGCGGATGTACAAATCCTCGGGTCAAACCCGGGCTGGCCGACGTCGCGCCCTCGGGGCGCGCCCGCCTTGACGCGCTCGCGCGCTGGATCCAGGACGTCTCCTACGCCGACATGGAGGACGCGGGCCTGGCGCACCTCGCGGTATGGGTGATCCGCAAGATGCGCATCAGCGTGGCGCGCTTCCCTCGCTTCGGCGAGCGCTACGAGCTCCAGACGTTCTGCAGCGGCCTCGGGCGGATGTGGGCCGAGCGCCGGGTCACGATTGCGCCTGAAGGCGGGGGCGAAGTGGACGTCGAGGCGGTCACCCTGTGGGTCCACCTCGACACATCGGGCGAGCGTCCCACGCGGCTTCTGCCGGCGGAGATCGACACGTTCGAGGAGGCAGCCTCCGGCCGGCGCGTCACCGCCCGGCTGCGCCACCCGCGGCCACACGGCGTCGGCGAGGAGCAGCTCTGGCACTTTCGCCACATCGACTGCGACCTCGCCGGCCACGTCAACAACTCGGCCTACTTCGAGCCGCTCGAGGAGGAGCTCCTGAGCGACGACGCGGGCGAGCCCGAGCGCCTCGACGTCGAGATCGAGTTCCGCACTCCCGCCCAGCCCGGGGAGATGCTGGTGCTCCGCGACGGCGCCAGGCGCTGGATCGTGGGCGACGGGGAGACCCACGCCTCGCTGATGGTCCTGAAGTAGTGGTCCTCGGGTAGGGTTCCGGCCGTGCCTTCAGAGGCCGTCCTTGTCACCGGCTGCTCCTCGGGAATCGGTCGCGCCACGGCGCAGCGGCTGGCCGCGGAGGGCTGGACCGTCTACGCCACGGCGCGCCGCCCCGAGACGATCGAGGACCTCCGGGAGGCCGGCTGCGAGACGCTCGCGCTCGACGTGCTCGACGAGGCCTCCATGCAGCGAGCCGTCGAGACCGTCGTCGAAGCGCAGGGCGCCGTGGGCGTGCTCGTCAACAACGCCGGCTACAGCCAGTCAGGGGCGGTGGAGGACGTGCCGATCGACGCGGTCCGCCGCCAGTTCGAGACCAACGTGTTCGGGCTGATAAGGATGTGCCAGCTCGTGCTGCCAGGGATGCGCGCGCAGCATTGGGGCAAGATCGTCAACATGGGCTCGATGGGGGGCAGGCTGACCTTCCCCGGCGGCGGGCTCTACCACGCAAGCAAGTACGCGATCGAGGCGATCTCGGACGCGCTGCGCTTCGAGGTGCGGGGCTTTGGGGTCGACGTGATCCTGGTCGAGCCGGGGTTCGATCACCACCGAGTTCGCCGCGACCGCCGCGACCTCGGTGGGCGAGGCGGGTCAAGGAGGTCCGTACGCCAAGTTCAACCGCCACGTGGCCAACCGCACCGAGTCCGCCTACCAGGGGCCGCTACGACTGCTGGGGGGCGGGCCCGAGTCGGTCGCGGGCACGATCGCCGGGGCGCTGAAGTCGGGACACCCGAGGCCGCGCTACCCGGTGACGCTCAGCGCCCACCTGCTGATGAACCAGCGCCGCTTCATGCCCGATCAGCTGTGGGATCTCATGCTGCGCACGCAGTTCCCCACGCCGCACGAGTAAGCCGTCCAGAGCCTGTCTCAGAACCCCCCGCGCACGTCTGGCGGCGGCGGATCCGCGCGGATGCTGCGTCCTCGGAGCTCGCTGTAGCGCCGCTACAGCTTCGCTCCTGCGTCCTTGCCCCGCTCGATCCGGCGCTCGCCAGCCGCACACGCGGAGTCCTGAGACAGACTCTTAGCGCTCGAACGACATCCCGGGCTCTAGGCGCTGGGCGAACGCGGCGATCAGCCGCGCGGCGTTCTCCATGTCCTGCACGGCGGCGACCTCCACCGGGCTGTGCATGTAACGGATGGGGACCGAGACCAGGCCCGTGGGGACGCCCGCGCGCGAGACGTGGATGGCGTCGGCGTCGGTGCCCGTGCGGCGCCCTAGCGACTCGACCACGAACGGGATTCCCTCCTGCTCGGCCGTGTCATAGAGGAGGTCGAAGACCAGTGGATGGAGCACCGTCCCCCGCGCGATCACCGGACCCGATCCGAGGCCGTGCTTGGTGAGCTCTCCGAGCTCGATTCCCGGCTGGTCGGTCGCGAAGGTCACGTCCACGGCGAGCGCGAGGTCCGGCGCGACGCTGAAGGCGCTCGTGCGCGAGCCGCCGAAGCCCGTTTCCTCCTGCACGACGGCGAGCGCGATCACGTCGCCGGGGGCGCCGCCCGCCTGCGCGCCACCAGGCGGGCCGCCTCGGCCACGACGTAGCAGCCGAGCCGGTTGTCGAGGGCGCGCCCCGACAACTCGCCCGTTGGCCATGCTCCATCGGCTCGACGTCGACGACCGCGAGATCGCCGATCCTGACCATGCGACGAGCCTCCTCGCCGCTCGCGGCGCCGATATCGATGTGCAGAGACCGCAGCTCGGGGACCTTCTTGCGCTCCTCGTCCTTGAGCAGGTGGATCGGCTTGCGCCCGATCACTCCGACCACGGGGCCCTCGTCGCGTGTGGATCCGCACACGCTGGCCGACGAGGACCGCGGCATCCCAGCCGCCCACGTCGCCGAAGCGCAGATAGCCCTCGTCGTCGATATGGGTGATGTGCAGGCCGATCTCGTCGATGTGGCCGACGACCGCGAGCGTCGGGCCGTTCCTCGTCCCCGGGACCCGCGCGCGCGAGGAGCCGAGGCTGTCCGCGCTGACGTCGGTCGCGAAGGTGCGGCAGTACTCGCGCCACACCCGGGCCACCTCGGTCTCCGAGCCAGAGGGCCCGGCGGCGGTGAGGAGTTTGGTGAGCAGCTCCGGTGCCATCAGTCCTCCAGCAGCCCGCGCAGCACGAACTGGAGGATGCCGCCGTGGCGGAAGTAGCGCTGCTCCTTGGGCGTGTCGATGCGGGCTATGACCTCGAACTCCTTGTCATCGGCTTGCACCTTGAGCTCGCGCGGCACCGTGTCTGCGTCCGCGAGCCCTTCGACGGTGAACCGCTCGCGGCCGCCTAGGCCGAGGCTCTGCTGCGGACTCTCCGTCCTTGAACTGGAGCGGGAGCACTCCCATGCCGATCAGGTTCGAGCGGTGGATGCGCTCGAAGCTCTGCGCGATCACAGCCTTGACCCCCAGCAGCGCGGTTCCCTTGGCCGCCCAGTCGCGGCTCGAGCCCGAGCCGTAGTCCTTGCCCGCGAGCACCATCAGCGGGACCTCTTCTTCCAGGTAGCGCACCGCGGCGTCGTAGATCGGCATCTCCTCTTCCTCGTCATCGCCCAGGTAGATCGTGACCCCACCCTCGGTCCCCGGCGCGAGCTGGTTGCGCAGGCGGATGTTGGCGAAGGTGCCGCGCATCATCACCTCGTGGTTGCCGCGGCGCGATCCGTAGGAGTTGAACTCCCTCGGCTCGACGCCCTGCTCGATCAGGTAGCTCCCCGCCGGGCTGTCGCGCTTGATCGAGCCGGCCGGCGAGATGTGGTCGGTGGTGACGCTGTCGCCGAGGATCGCCAGCACGCGTGCGTCCTCGATGTCCTTGATCGGCTCGGGCTCTCTTGACAGAGCTTCGAAGAAGGGGGGCCGGCGCACGTAGGTCGAGTCCTCATCCCATTCGAAGAGGTCGCCGGTGGGGACCTCGAGCGTGTTCCAGCGCTCGTCGCCGTCGAACACCTCCTCGTAGCTCTTGCGGAACATGTCGGACTGGACCGCGTCCTCGATCGTCTGCGCGACCTCGGCCGCGCTGGGCCAGATGTCCTTGAGGTAGACGGGCTCTCCGTGGCTGTCCTCGCCCAGCGGCTCGTCGTAGAGGTCGATGTCCATCGTGCCCGCCAGCGCGTAGGCGACGCACAGCGGGGGAGAGGCCAGGTAGTTCATCTTCACGTCGGGGTTGATCCGCCCCTCGAAGTTGCGGTTGCCCGAGAGCACGCTGACCGACCGCGAGGTCTGAGTCGTTGACGATCTGCGAGATCTCGTCCGGCAGCGGGCCCGAGTTGCCGATGCAGGTGGTGCACCCGTAACCGACGAGGTTGAACCCGAGCTCGTCGAGGTACTCGGTAAGACCCGCGCGGTCGAGGTACTCGGTCACGACCTTGGAGCCGGGCGCGAGCGACGTCTTGACCCACGGCTTCACCTGCAGCCCCCTCTGCACCGCGTTGCGGGCGAGGATCCCCGACCCGAGCATCACGGACGGATTCGAGGTGTTGGTGCAGCTCGTGATCGCGGCGATCACCACGTGGCCGTGGTCGAGCTCGGTCTCGGTGCCGTCCGCCAGCGTGACCGCTGGAGGCGGTGCGGCTGCGCTCTGTCAGCTGGGCGCCTTGGGGCTTCGTCCAAGGGCCGTTGGGCACGTGCGTGGATACGGGGTCCGAGGCCGGGAAGGAGTCGGCGATCGCGTCGTCCTCCTCGTCGTCCTCGGGCACGAACCCCTGGAGCGCCTCGCGGAAGGCTTGCTTGGACTCGGTCAGCGCGACGCGGTCCTGGGGACGCTTGGGGCCGGCGACGCTGGGGACCACGTCGCCGAGATCGAGCTCGAGGCTGTCCGAGAAGGTCGGCTCCTCGGAGCTCTCGTCGTGCCAGAGGCCCTGCTCCTTGGCGTACGCCTCGACGAGCTCGATTTGCTCCCTCGGCCGCCCCGAGAACTCGAGATAGCGCAACGTCTCTTCATCGATGGGGAAGATCGCGCAGGTCGAGCCGAACTCTGGCGACATGTTTCCGATCGTCGCTCGGTCGGCCAGGGGCAGGTTCGCGAGGCCCGCGCCGTAGAACTCGACGAACTTGCCCACGACGCCCTTCTCGCTGAGCATTTGGGTGACCGTGAGCACGAGGTCAGTCGCGGTCGCGCCCTCGTGGAGCTCGCCGGTCAGCTTGAAGCCGAGCACCTGCGGGATCAGCATCGACATCGGCTGGCCCAGCATCGCGGCCTCCGCCTCGATCCCGCCCACGCCCCACCCGAGCACGCCCAACCCGTTGACCATCGTGGTGTGCGAGTCGGTGCCGACCAGGGTGTCCGGGTAGGCGCGGCCTCGTTCGTCGTCGGTGAAGACGACGCGGGCGAGGTACTCGAGGTTGACCTGGTGGACGATCCCGGTGTCGGGTGGGACGACCTTGAAGTTCGCAAATGCCCCCTGTCCCCAGCGCAGGAACGCGTAGCGCTCGCGGTTGCGCTCGAACTCGAGCTCGGCGTTGCGCTCGAAGGCTTGGCGCGTTCCGAAGACGTCGACCTGGACCGAGTGGTCGATGACGAGCTCGGCCGGGACCAGCGGGTTGATCTTCTCCGGGTCTGAGCCCATCTCGCGCATCGCGTCTCGCATCGCCGCGAGGTCGACCACCGCGGGGACGCCGGTGAAGTCCTGCATGAGCACCCGGGCGGGGGTAAAGGCGATCTCGTCGCTCGGCTGCGCGTTGGCGTCCCATTTCGCGAGTGCCTCGATGTCCTCTTTGCGGATCGATTCGCCGTCCTCGTTTCGCAAGAGGTTCTCGAGCAGGATCTTCAGCGAGAAGGGCAGCCTCGCGACGTCGTACTTTGACTGGAGCGCGTCGAGGCGAAAGATTTCGTATTCGCGGCCTGAGGCCGCGAGCGTGGCCTTGGCATCAAAGGTGTTCTGGGACAACTGGGGCTCCTGGATCGGTGTTACCTAATCATTATCGGGAAGGGCCTGTGTTGGCAGCTTGCCCGGGCCCCGCCTACAGCTCGAAGAAGCGGCCCTCGGGCCCCAGGTTGACGACGGGCGTGCGGCCGATCGTCGCCTCGCGTCCCCACGAATCATGGATGTGGCCGCACACCGCAAGCTGGGGGCGCTTGGTCTCGATCGCGGTGAGGATCGCGTCTGAGCCCATGTGCCGGCCGTGCGCCTCGTCGACGTAGCCCTTGGGCGGCGAGTGCACCACGAGCACGCACCCCTCGGGACAGGCCTCGAGCTTCTCGTCGGCCTCGCGTTCGCTCAGGTCGAAGCTCCAGGGAAACGGCGTCACCGGGACGCCGCCGCCGAGGCCAAAGAAGGTCACGCCGTCGATCTCGGCGGCGTCGCCGTGCAGGAGGATCGCGCTCGCCCACCCCTCGCACGCGTCGCTCAACTCATCGGGGCTCTCGTTGTTGCCGGGGACGAGGACTGTGGGCCTCGTGATCGCCTTGAGGGGGTCTATCGCCTTCTTGATCCCGAGCCGCACCGACGCGAAGTCGCCCGCGCCCACGATGACGTCGGCCTGGTTTGCGAGCGTGGCCAGCTTCTGGGCCTGGTCGCCGTCGCGGTGGAGGTCACTGAAGGCGAGGATTTTCACAGTTAAGGGTCTTGTTCCGTTACAGGGCCCTCGGCCACGCTACCGGTGATGGTTGAACGATGTCGATCTACCGTCACCCCTTGACGGTAAATCGACATCGTTCGTCAAGAGCCCAGGTCGCTGACCTCGCTGGGCGCCAGTGGGGCCGCCTGCACTGGCAGCAACTACGGGACTGCGACGTCAGCGATCCCAAGATCCGGCGCTGGGTCGCCGACGGCTACCTGCACGTTGTCTACCCACGCGTGTACGCCGTTGGTCACCGGGCCGCGGGGATCGAGGCCGACCTGGTGTCCGCTGTGTTCTATGCCGGTCCGGGCGCGATGCTTAGTCACGAGACGGCCGCGTGGTGGTGGAAGCTGACCGATCGTGAGCCCGAGGCGATCGAGGTCAGCACGCTGCGGGGGTGCAAATCGCTGCCACGCGGTGACCATCGCGCGGTGCGCGTTCATGCGCGCCGGACGCTCGAGCGCGTCTGGCACCGGCGCCTGCCCGTGACGACAGTTCCGCAGACGCTGCTCGACTTCGCTTCGGTCGCCTCGTTTCGCCGCGTGCGTTATGCCCTCGCGGAGGCGGACTACCACCGGCTACTTCGCTGCGACGCGGTGCAGGATGTGCTTGGCCGTGGGCGGCCGGGCAGCGAGCGGCTCGCTCGCGCGCTCGCAAACCACCGCCCCGAGCTGGCCTACACGCGCAGCGAGTTCGAGCGGCGCTTCGTCGAGCTGTGCGAGTCGGGCGGCCTGCCCATCCCCGAGTTCAACGTCAAGGTTCTGGGGCTGACCGTCGACGCGCTCTGGCGCGAGCAGCGCGTGGTGATCGAGCTGGACGGCAAGCAGGGACACGGCACCCCGGCACAGATCGCGCGCGACCACGAACGCGACCTGCGGTTGCGTGCGATGGGTTTTACGGTCCTACGCTACGCGTGGGGTCAGATACGGCGTCGTCCTGCGCTGGTGGTTGCGGACGTTGCGCGAGCGCTGGGTCATCCGAGCTCGGGACGGTGATTTCGGGTCCGCCGGTCCCGAGCGCGGGGTGTCCGTCCTCATCCTCGCCGGCCGGCAGCGACTCGGGCTGGGTGTTCGCGTCACCCGCGGCGAACGTTTTCCCCGCTGCCTCGAGAACCGGCCTGACCAGATCGATGGGCATCGGGAAGACGACGGTCGAGTTCTGAGAGCCGCCGATCTCGCGCAGCGTCTGCAGGTAGCGCAGCTGGAGCGTGGTCGGGTTGGCCCCGATCACCTCGCCGGCCTCGGCGAGCCTGGCGGCCGCCTGGAATTCGCCCTCGGCGTTGATGATCTTCGCGCGTCGTTCGCGCTCGGCCTCGGCCTGGCGGGCGATTGCGTGCTGCATCCGCTCGGGAATCTCGACGTCCTTGATCTCGACAGTGGTCACCTTGATGCCCCAGGGCTCGGTCTGGGTGTCGATGATCTGCTGGAGGCCTGTCGTTCAGCTGCTCGCGCTCCGCGAGCAGGTGGTCGAGATCGACGCCGCCCAGCACGGAGCGCAGCGTCGTCTGCGCGATCTGCAGGGTCGCGGCATGGAAGTTCTCGACCTCGGTCACCGCGCGCGTCGAGTCGACCACGCGGTAGTACGCGACGGCCGTCACACGGGCGGGGATGTTGTCGCGCGTGATCACCTCCTGCGGCGGAACCGCCAGCGTGACGGTGCGTAGGCTGACGCGGACCATCCGGTCGATCGACGGCACCAGCATGATCAAGCCCGGCCCCTTGGTCGGCATCAGCCTTCCCAGCCGGAACACGACGCCCCGCTCGTACTCCCTGAGCACACGAATCGAGGCGGCGGCGGCGACCGCACCGACCGAGAGAAGCACCCCGATCAACACGATTATGACCACGATTGCGACGCTCATGCCAGAACCTCCCTCTTGTCTGGGGTTGCAGCGGGGGTGCTCATGCGACCAGCTCCCAGTTCTCGGCCTTGCGCACGCATAGCGTCAGGCCGTTGACGCGTTCGACGACCACGTCGTCGCCCTCGTGCAGTGGCTCCTCGTCGGGCAGCGAAAGCCGCGCCCGCCACAACGCCCCGTCGACCAGCACGGTGCCCGCGGCTCGGTCCACTTTCGCACCACGCCGAGGTGGCCGATGATTCCCTCCGACCCCGTTCGGATCCTGCGCCTCCGGACGCCCGCGCCCTTGTGCAGCGACAGCGCGACCACCGCTCCGCCGACCAGGGCCAGCACCAGCGCGCACGCGACTACGAGCGCAATCCCTCCACCCAGGCCGGTCACGGCGAGCACCGTTCCGGCTGTGAGGGCGGCCACGCCAGGAACGCCCAGGAAGCCGAGCGATTGGATGTGCGCCTCGACGTACCACGACGACCCCGCCTATCACCAACAACGCGAACCCAAGTGCGGTCATAACATGATGGTACGCCCGTCGGGGCGTATTGTCAGACCCTTTCAGGCCAACGAGTGGCGCTCGGGCCCATCGGGGCTTGGCCGATCGAGTTCGGCGAGCGCGCCCTCAACCGCGTCGCCGGGGTCAATGCCACCCAGCCAGGAAGGCAGGCGGCGGTGGCGGTGCGGCGGCTTGAGCGAGGCCAGCTCGCGCACGAAACTCGAGGGCCGCTCGTGCGCCTCGATCGAGGGACCGGTGCGCAGCGCAGCCAGCGCCGCCCAGCTGCCGCTTGCCTCGGCGGTGCCCATGCCCACGGCGGCACGACCGCTCGGGCAGCGCAGCTCCCAGGCTGCGCGAGAAAGCGAGGCAGCGGCTGGCCCGGTCTCGCTCAACCGCGCGGCTCGCGGATGTGCCCACGATCAGCGAAGCAAGCGGATAGAGGTCCTGGCGCCGCGCGTCGTCGAGGCCGTCGTTGTAAGTCCGAAGAAAAGCACCGATAACCGGGGAGATGGTCGCGGGGCGATCGGTGAATGGCCCCTTTGCCAGCATCGACGCGAGCTCCATGACGCACGCGCCCAGATGGGGCGCAGGATGGCGTCCCGCGCTCAGCTTGACCGTCTTATAGGTGGGATTGGGAGTCATCTTGATCACCGTCCCTCGTGTTTTCGCCCTGTACCGAGAGGATTGCACGCGCGCTGATTCAATTGCCTCCGTGATCGAGCGATCAGACAACGCGGCCCGACGTTTCGTGCGCTGGACCGGATCGGTGAAGCCAATCTCGCTCTTCTACGCGCGAACGCTGCACCACGTCGACCGGCGGGTGTTTCGGCTGTCACGCGGCCGGGCCACCTTCTCGGCCTGGGTCGCGGGGATGCCCGTGGTGATGCTCGAGACGACCGGCGCGCGGAGCGGTCAGCGGCGCAGCTTGCCGGTGCTCGCGTTCCCCGACTGGGACGACCTCTTCGTGATCGCGTCCAACTACGGGCAGGATCGACATCCCGCCTGGTACCACAACCTCAAGGCAAACCCGGCGGCGCGTGTCACCGTTGACGGCGTCACCCGCGACGTGCGGGCGGCGGAAGTGACGGATCCGGTGCAGCGCGAGCGGTTCTTCGAGCAGGCGAGTCGCGCGGTGATCGTCTTTGAAGCCTACCGGCGCCGCACCGATCAGATCGGGCGGACGATCCCGATCATGAAGTTGTCGCGTGTCGGCGCCGAGGAGACCGCTACCAGTCAATCTCCTGCACGGTGAGCCAGTCCGCCACCACCGGCGGCGGGTGGCCGTCGAACTCGGCGCGGACCGCCAGCCGCAGAAGCTCCACCGGGTCCACTCCGAGCTCATCCCGGCGGTGTGCCAGATATACGGCAACCGCCCCGGCCAGCGCCAGTTCGGGATCGCTCTCGGGGTCGCCGACGGAATTGATCGCCTCGTAGAACCGCTCGTCTACGTCCTCGACGGCTGTGATCGGCTCGTCGTCGTCTTCGAACCGCTCGAGTAGCGCGGCCAGTGCATCGTTGGCCCCGTTGGGGTCGCAGACCTCCACGGCGCGGTGAACCACCTCAGCGACGGTGACCGGTTCTGGTTCGGCGGGCATGGCTCTTCGTCTCCCTCCCGCAGTTTTGCAGGAGTCGTCGGGTCAGAGTCGTCAGCCCGGGAGACGCAGCCAGTCTGCGATCAGCGCCCCGACCCGCTCTCCCTGATCCTCCTGGAGGTAGTGACCGGCGTCGGCGATTACCCTCAGCTTTTCGCCGCCTCCGATCAGCCGGTGCACGAGACGGCCCACGGGCTCGAGCGGTAGTGCCGGGTCGGAGTCGGCCCACAGCACCAGCGTGGGCCGCTGCTCGTGCGCGAGGGCCTCCATCACCTCTCGACCCTCGGCCGCGCCGGGCGCATCGGGGGTCAGCGGGATGAGGCCGGGGAAGATGCGCGCGCCTGCCTTCGAGGGCTCGTCGGGAAACGGCGCCTCGTATGCCCTCACCACCTCGTCGGAGGGCGGTGACTTGCAGCCACCTCGGATCAGGACCCCGATGGGCAGATCGGGGGTGCGCTCCACGAACTCGCGGAAGCGATGCCAGCCATCGCTCATGTGTTGCCGTCCGTCGAACACGCCGGTATCCATGGGCACGAGCCGGGCGATCCGCTCGGGCACGACGGTGGTCGCCACGCGCAGGCCGATCGGCCCGCCCCAGTCCTGCATCACGAGCGTGACGCCTCGAAGGTCGACGTCTCCGAGCAGCGAGGCGACTGCTTCGGTGTGCCTGTCATAGGAGTACCAACGCTCGTCCAGCGGCTTGTCCGAGCGCCCAAAGCCCGGTAGATCAGGGACGATGCAGCGGTAGCCGGCATCGAGCAGCGGTCCCATCACCTTGCGGTACAGATACGACCACGTCGGCTCGCCGTGGAGCATCACCACCGGCGGACCCTCTCCCTCGTCGAGGTGAGCGAGCCGCAGGCCCTGCCAATCGCGGAAGTGAGGCTCGAAGGGGAAGCCCGGGAGGCCGGCAAAGCGCTCGTCCGGCGTTCGATGGACTCCAACCGGCGCGGTCATGGGTGGCGAGGGTACGCGACCGCCTGGGCCGGCGGACGATATGAGGTCTAATCCATCACGTGCGCAGGCTTCTCTCCATGGTCGCGGCGATCGTGCTCGTCGACACGATGTTCTACGCGGCGATCGCCCCGCTGCTGCCTTACTACGCGCATCATTTCCACCAGCAGAAGTCGCAGCTCGGACTGCTCGCGGCGGCTTACGCGGCTGGCACGCTGATCGGCTCGCTCCCCGCGGGATGGCTTGCCGCGCGCGTCGGAATCAGGGCCACGATCATGGCCGGGCTGGGGCTCATGACCGTCGCGAGCGTGGTCTTTGCGTTCGGGAACAACGTCGCGTTGCTCGACGGGGCTAGGTTCGTTCAGGGCGTCGGGGGAGCAGCCTCGTGGGCGGCGGGGCTTGCGTGGCTGATCGATCGGGCGCCTGACAACAGGCGCGCGGAGATGATCGGCACCGCCCTGTCGGCGGCGATCGCGGGCGCCCTGCTCGGTCCCGTGCTCGGGACGGCCGCGAGCCAGACGTCTCCGAAGCTCGTCTTCTCGGTGGTCGCCGCCCTGGGCGTCGTGTTGCTGCTTTGGACGCTGACCGAGCGCGCTCCAGCACCGAGAAGCGACGCCCGGCCGGGAGCATTCGCTCCCGCGCTCAAGGATCGCCGCGTGCTGGTCGGCATGTGGCTGACGATGCTCGGCGCGCTTATGTACGGGACGCTCGCTGTGCTCGCCCCGCTCCGGCTCAGCGACCTCGGCGCGAGCAACGTGACCGTTGGGGCTGCCTTCCTGGTGGGTGCCGCAGTGGCGGCGCTGGCGAGCCCGCTCGTCGGGCGCGTATCCGACCGCCGTGGCTGGCGCCTGCCAGTGCTCGCCGGACTGAGCGGCGCGACCCTATGGGCTGTGCTGCTGCCGCTGCCCCAGAGCGTCGCGCCGCTATTCGGCCTCATAGTCGTCGCGGACGGGCTCTTTGGTGTCTCCTACCCACCGGCGGGGGCGATGATCTCCGATGCAGCCCAGCGTGTCGGGCTGGGCCAGGCGTACGGCTTCGCGCTGTTCAATCTCGCGTGGGCTGGGGGTCAGGTGATTGGCGGCGCCGGCGGCGCTGGGCTCGCCCAGGCGACGGCTGACGCGGTCCCATACTCGGTGCTGGCCGTTCTGGGCGCCGTCACCGTGATCGCGGTGGCCAGGCAGGCACGTACGGTCAAGACGGCCTCGGGATGAACCAAGTAGACATGCCAGCCGGGCTGCGCTCGTTCTCGAAAGCGCAGCCCGGCGGAGGCATGTCTGGAGGAGAGAGTGGGTTCGTTTTTGCCGCGAGTGAACTCTTCTAACCAGGCTTCACCGCTGTAGGTTCGATTCCAACACGGGCGCTGGACAGCCTTTTCAGCCCTGTGCGAGCAAGTCACGCAGTGCGAGCTCGACCTCGAGGAAGCGGAACTCGAACCCGAGCTGCTGGAGGCGGCGCGGGATCAAGCGCTGGCCGGTGGTCACCACCTCGGCCATCTCGCCGTAGAGCGCGCGCATCGCGAACGCCGGAACGGGCACCACAGCCGGCCGGTGCAGCGCGCGACCGAGGGCCCGAGAAAACTCCGCGTTGGTAACCGGGATCGGCGCGACCAGGTTGAGCGCGCCACTGGCTCGTGGCTCGTCCAGCGCAAACAGCAGCCCTTGGGCGACGTCCGTGATGTGAATCCAGGGCACGTACTGGCGCCCGCCCGCGACCGGACCCCCCACGCCGGCGCGGAAGAACGGCAACAGCCTGGCCAGCGCGCCGCCGTGCGGACTAAGCACGACCCCGGTGCGCGTTCTGGCCACGCGCAGCATCGACTCGGCGGCGGTGGCCTCTGCCTCCCACGCGCTCACCACGCCCGCGAGGAAATCCGCGCCCGCCGGCGCGTCCTCATCGAGCTCGCGATCGTCGCTCGGACCGTAGTAGCCGGCGGCCGACTGAGAGACGAGGGCCTTGGGCCGCCGATCGTCTGGCACCCGCTGGAGACCGCGGACGAGCGACCGCGTTCCGAGCACGCGCGAATCGCGGACCTTCGCCTTTGTCTCCTCCGTCCAGCGCTTGTCGAGGGGCTCGCCCAACAAGTGAACGACCGCGTCGGCGCCCGCGAGCGCCTCCAGGGGCGGCGGCTCTCGGGATGGGTCCGCCCAGGCGAACGCCTGGACCCGGTCTCCGAGCATCGCGCGCGCCCGCCCGGGATCGCGCGACAGCGCCACCACCTCATCGCCCCTCTCGAGCAGGGCGCCACATACCGCCGTGCCAATCGTGCCGGTGGCACCGGTGATGACGACGCGCGTCATATACGCCTTTATAGCCGTTCCTATAAGTTCCTCAGGAAAGTGCTCTGACTCCGCAATCAACGTGCACGTTCCCAGGGCCATGCTCGAGTTGATTCTGCGGCGCATCCACACGGGTACCCTGGTGATCGTCGAGGATGGAGAGCGCCGCAGTTTTGGTCACGGCGACCCCGTCGCGGTCGTGGAGCTGAGTTCAAACGCGGCCTGGCGGCGGCTTCTGCGGGGCAGCCTTGGGCTGGCCGATTCTTACGCCGAGGGTCTGTGGAATACCCCCGACCTCGTGGCACTGATCCGACTGGCCGCACGCAACGCGACCCTCAGCGATCACGCCCGCAGGCGGCTCGCGCCGTTGTTGCGAGCGGTCCAGCTTGGCCGGGCGCTGGCGCGATCGCCGACCCGCCGTCGGCGCAGGCGAGACATCGCGGCGCATTACGACCTCGGCGAGCAGCTCTTCGAGCGCATGCTCGACCCGACTCTCACCTACTCATGTGCGCTGTTCGAACGCGACGAGATGACGCTCGAGCAGGCCCAACTCGCGAAGCTCGACCTGGTGTGCGAGAAGCTCGAGCTTTCGCCCTCCGATCGCGTGCTCGAGATCGGGACCGGCTGGGGCTCGTTCGCGCTCCACGCCGCACGTACCCGCGGCTGCCACGTGACGACGACCACTATCTCGGACCGCCAGCACGCCTACGCGCTCGAGCGCGTGCGCAGCGCCGGGCTGGAGCGGAGGGTGAGTGTGCTCGACACCGACTACCGGGATCTCAAAGGCCGCTACGACAAGCTCGTCTCGATCGAGATGATCGAGGCCGTCGGCTGGCGGCACACGGGCAATTTCTTCGAGACCTGCTCGCTGCTGCTCGAGCCACACGGCGCGATGCTGCTGCAGGCCATCACGATCGACGACCGCCTCTACGAGCTGGAGAAAGGCTCGCGGTCGTTCATCAAAGACAGAATCTTCCCGGGCGGCTCGCTGCCCTCGATCGAGGCGATCATGCGCGACGTGACTCGCAGCACCGACCTGCAGCTCGCGCATCTCCAAGACATCACCGCCAACTACGTCACCACGCTGAGGCGCTGGCGCGAGCGTTTCCTCTCCAACGCGGCTGCGCTCGGCGAGCTCGGCTACGACGAGCGCTTCAGGCGCCTGTGGACGCTCTACCTCGCCTACTGCGAGGCCGGTTTCGCCGAACGACGGATCTGCGACGTGCAGATGTTGCTCGCCAAGCCACGGAGCCGCCTGCGAACGCTCATTGAGGGACGGCCTCCGGTGCGAGGGGCAAAGACCAGGGCCGATCTCGCGGGCGCCATGGCGTAGCGGCTACTTCCCCTCGATCGTCCCGTACTCGATCCCACCGTGGCGGTGAGTCGGAACGACGGGCCATTGCCGCCTTGAGGAGATCAGCTCGGAGGAGGGGAGGATCTGCTTCCAGCGTGGATCGCGCCTCGAGAAGTCGGCCAGCGTCTTCTCCTTGATCATCGAGTCGTACTGGTCGATCGAGTCCTCGAGTGTGTTGGCGTTAGGGCACACCTCGCGACGAGAGCTCTCGCTGTACCGCCGCACCCCCGGGATCTTGGAGAGCTCGGGCTGCCAGTTGTCCGAGCTGACGCCGTTCTCGGAGGAAACCCACACTCCCTCCGAGGTGTTGATGACCAGCGAATGGTTGCCGTCGGTATGCCCCGGAGTCCACACGATGGCCACGCCGCGGCCGAGCTCGATGTCGCCGTCGAGGAGCTCCAGGCGCTCGGACGGAATGCCGTCCAAGCCACCCTCCACGTACCACAACCACTGCATCGGGTGGATTGCCTTGAGCGTGGCCACCTCTCTCTGCTGAACCAGGAGCTTCGCCGTCGGGAAGTGCGGCAGGATCAGGCGCGGATCCTGGACGTGGAGATGGTCGAAGCTGATGAAGTCCACATCGCGGGCGGAGATACCGGCGCTGGCCAGGGCGTTCTCGGGAACGGTGTGCTGCTGGTAGTAGACCTTCTCCAGGGCCTTGAAGATCGGGTTGCGCCGCGAGCGCTCGAGCATCTGGGCGTAGAAGGGTGCCGCCGCGGAGCCGTCGGGCTCGGTGGGTTCCCACACGAGCGTGCGGCGGACGCCGAAAAAGTCCTTGTACTGCACGACGACCATGCGGTTGACGATCGAGAGGTACGGGTTCGGAGTCTTCGCTGCGCCGTGGAAGGCGAACGGCGCGAGGTAGGGCGCGGTCGCGATGTCGACCGATTTGACGCCGAGCACCTCGCCCTGGGCCTTGAAGCGGCGCTTGAAAGCCTCCGCGGCGCGGCTGATCGCATCCGGCCGGTTGCCGCGCGGCCAGATGTCGTAGACGCCCTCGAACTCAAGAATCGGTCGGAAGCCAAGCCCCGCAGCTGCACCTGTCGCCGTAGCCATCTCCGTCCCTATCGCAGGCCGCATCGTACATGCGCCACAGATGGATCAAAGATCGCACGAGCTATCGTCGGCTGTCGCGCCGCGCGAATCAGACACACTCGCCGAGAAACGGAGACCGAAATGAGGAGCTGCACCCATCTCGACAGCATCAAGGTCCTGCAACTGCCCGAGAGTGTCGACGGCTGCGAGGACTGCCTGCGCGAAGGCGGCGTGTGGCTGCACCTGCGCATCTGCCTGACCTGTGGCCACGTCGGCTGCTGTGACGACTCCCCGAACCGACATGCGTCCGCCCACCACGGCACTACCGGCCATCACCTGATCCGCTCGCTGGAGCCCGGCGAGGAATGGAGCTGGTGCTTCGACGACGAGCTGGCGATGGTCATCCCCGATGTCCGCGGAGAGACTCGTATTCCGCCCTCGCCGATGCTGACCGGCTGAACGGCCTCCCCGAGCTTCTGGGGCAGGATCGGGCCGTGTCCGATCCAACTCTGCGAGCGATGAGGGAGGCCGATCTCGATCTGATCAGGGCCTGGATGGGCGAACCCCACATCGCCAAGTGGTATCTGTCGGGTTCGACGCTCGAGGGCGAGCTCGACGACCTGCGCAGATGCGTCGCCGGCGAGGAGCCGACGCACGCGCTGGTCGTGGTCGAGAACGGCCGCGACGTCGGCTGGTGTCAGTGGTATCGCTGCGCGGATTACCCCGAGCACGCCGTCGCTGTGGGCGCAGAAGCTGACGACGTCGGAGTCGACTACGCGATCGGCGACCCCGCCTCGGTCGGGCGCGGACTGGGCACGTCACTGATCCCCGCGCTCGTGGCGCACATCAGGCGACGGCATCCACGCGCCGGGCTGATCGCAGATCCGGACGCGGCCAATTTCGCCTCGAGACGAGTGCTGGAGAAGAACGGCTTCGAGCTTCGGGACGTGCGGGTGATGGCGTCTGAACCAACCAGGGCCCCGATGGCGATCTATCGCCTTCCGCCAGAGACCTGCGGCGGCGAGTTACTGTGTCCGAAATCCGAGAGGAGGCAGCGTTGATAGTGGTCTCGGTCCTGATACGCCGGCTGCGCGAGGGAAAGACGTACGAGGACTTCCGGGAGTCGTGGCTTCCCGACCAGGGTTTCAGCTTTCCCACTCGTGTCGTGAGCGCCCAGCGCGTCGACGACGATCGCGAGGTCATCACGATCGGCTTCAGCGAGCTGGATGAGGCCGAGGCAGAAGCTCAGCTGCGGGGGATCGGTCCTCAGGAAGAGCGGCGCCACGAACGCATCGACGCTGTCATTGAACCCGAGGCGACTCGTCGGTTTTACGTTCAGGTCGCCGAGGACGACTTCACGGCGACGCCGGCGGGCGAGTAACTCGGGTCGGTTCCCGCGCAGCGCTCGGACGGCGGTGGCGCGGCGGCGGCCTTGCGCGCCTGCGCGAAGGACACCAACCGACCGCTCCGCTCGTCGATTAGCTTCAGGTTCAGCGAGCGCATGCCCTGCCACAGCGAGATCGTGGGCGCCGCGTGCAGGAACGAGTTTTCGTCGTGCGCGCGCTGGAGGTTGTAGTTCGGGATCCGCGGATTGAGGTGGTGGACGTGGTGCAGTCCGATGTTGCCTGAGAAGAACTGGAGCACCTTCGGCAGTTTGACGTAGGAGCTGCCCTTCAAGGCCGCCTCGGCGTAGCTCCACTCACCCGACCGCGTCCAGTACGCATCTTCGAACTGATGCTGGACGTAGAACAACCAGACCCCGGCCGCGCCGGCCAGCAGCGCCACCGGGAGTTCGATCTCGAGGAATGCCCGCCAGCCGATCGCCCAGACCAGCGCTCCGACCACCGCGATCACACCCAAATTCGTGAACAAGTGACTTCGTATCACCCGGCGCCTGCCGCGGAACGGGACCCTCCTCGGCTCAAGGGCGAGTGCCCACAGCGCACCGACCGTGAACAACACAAACGGGCTCCGAATCAGGCGATAACCGAGCCGGCCGAGGAATGGCTTGGAGTGGTATTCGGCCACCGTCCAAGTTTCGACATCCCCCACGCCGCGGCGGTCGAGGTCCCCGGAGCTTGCGTGATGGCGGGCGTGCTCGTGATTCCACGCGTAGTAAGGGTTGAGCACGAGCAAGCCGGTGAAGACCCCAACCATCCTGTTGGCCCGCTTGGTCGGCAGGAAGGATCCGTGCCCGCAATCGTGGAACACGATGAAAGTCCGCACCGCAAAGCCGGCTGCTGGAATCGCGACGAGCAGCGTCAGCGCGTACGAGACGTCGAGCAGGTAGTACATCGCCGCCCAGAGCGCCAAGAACGGAACCACCGACGTCAGCAGACACCAAACACCGCTCTTCACATCCGCGCGCGCATACGGCTCGAGCGGTTCTACCCACCACGCCTTGCTTCGCCTCGCCGTGGAGCCGGCTGCGCCTATTCTCGCCGCAGGGATTGTCTCGGTTGCCATCGGTTCTGCTCGCTCCTCGTTTAGGGCTGCCCGGACCAATCGTCCCCCGCTCGCATGGAAGCAAACGGTGGCAGACCGAGCAGGTGCGCATTGGATTCGCTATGCCCCTGTCGATGTGTATACCCGTTTTTGCATTCGTGGTCACGTTATCGATCCCCGGCGGTCCCCAGACGGACAGGAGCGCGCCCATGGAGCAAGCCCTACACGGGCTGAGCGGCTCGCCGATTGTGGCGCGACTTCGTCGTCTGGCGGCCCGGTGAGCGGAAATTCAGCGACGTCCGCTGGTCGTCGGCGATCGCGTCTTGCTCGGCCGTCCTCGGGTAGTACTTTGACGCGGGCTCGGACCCGCCGCCCTGAACGGGCATCCTCTGCTTGGTGGGCACCTTCGGCGAGGCGCCGCCGGTCTCGGTGTCCTGCGAGAGCTCCGCGCAGGTTCCGGTAGCGGGCATGTGGATCGCGGTCGCCGGCAGCTTGGGCACCTTCGCGTCGTGGGGCGACCGGAACAGCGTCGAAGTGAGGTCGCCGACCGTCTGGCGCCGCCATGTCGAGACGTTGGGCACGTCAACCCCGAACCGCGCCGCGACGAGCTTCAGCTGTGAGGTGTGGTCGAAGGTCTCGGACGCGATGTGGCCGCCGCGACTGAACGGCGAGATGACCAGCATCGGCACCCGCACCCCCAGTCCGAGCGGTCCTTTGATGCCCAGCGTCTCCGACTTCCAGTCGGGCTCCCGCCGTTGAACTCGGCGTCGCCGTGAGGTACTCGCCCGGGGTGCCCGCGGGGAGCGGTCGGCGGCGGCACGTGGTCAAACCAGCCGTCGTTCTCGTCGTACATGAGAAACAGCGCCGTCTTGGACCACAGCTTGGTGTTGGCGGTGAGCGCATCGAGCACGAGCGAGGTGAAGTACATCCCGTTGGCGGGTGCCGAGGAGGGGTGCTCGTCGAACCCGAGTGGCGGGATGATCCAAGAGACGCTCGGAAGCGACCCCGAGCGCGACGTCGGAGACGAAGTCGTTGGGGAAACGTCGGCTTGAACGCCTTCTTGTACAGCGGCGAGAGCGGGTTGCGGAACGCCGTGAAGTACGGCAGCACGTGGTCCGAGGCGGCCATGACCTCCGGGTTGGTGATCGGGTTGTAGATGCGCCGGGTTCCACGTCGGGTATTTGGCCAGCGAGGCGTACTTGCCGCTCACCCCGAGCATTGCTCGGGCTGTAGACCTTCCACGAGATCCCGGCGTCCTGGAGCACCTCCTGCATCGTCGTCCACGTGCAGTCCCAGATGGTGTCGGGCGTGTCGTTGGTGTCGGTCACCGGACCGCCCTGCTGGCCCGCCGGGATCGATCGTGCCGCTGTTGGCCATCAGCCGGTTGGGGTGGGTGGGGCCGAGGATCGAGCAGTGATAGCCGTCGCAGAGGGTGAAGGCGTCGGCCAGCGCGTAGTAGAAGGCGAGGTCCTCGCGCTTGTAGTAGCCCATCGTCATCGCGCCGTTGGCGCCCTCGTACTTCGAGGAGGTGTGCGTGGTGACGAAGGCATCCATCGTTCCCTTCGTTCCAGCACAGATGCTGCGGACCCCAGTCGTGGGTGAGATCGTCGGTGCACTCCAGGCCCGTGGTGCTGTCGAGATGGAAGGGCAGCAGCACGTCGGGCGGGTGCAGCGAGGAGCCGCCCGGGTACTTCTGGGCGAAGACGCCGAGCGAGTGCTTCGGATGGTCGTTGAACCCGCGGCCCTTCGGATAGTCGCCGAAGTAATGGTCGTAGGAGCGGTTCTCCATCATCAGGAAGACGATGTGCTCGACGGCCCCGAGATCCGAGCCGGCCGCCGCCGTGCTCGCCGCCTTGGCGACGGTCCGCATGCCCGCCCCGCGGGCCGCCCAGGACGCGGCGGGCGCTGCCAGCACCGCCCCCGCCCCCGCCATCCCGAAGTAGCTCATCAGCTCTCGCCGCGTCAGCTGCCGCCCCTGAAGATCGTCGGGTAGTCGCACGCCGCACTCCTTCTTTAAGTCGCTCTCGAGGTCCGCACTCGGCGCCTAGCCCAACATATCTAACCTCCGGACCGCTTTTTGGTGTGACCATCCGGTAAGTGGCCGGGGCGAGAAGCACCCGCCCCGACGGGGCCAAGCCACCGCCTGGCTGCATGCGTGTCAGGCGGCGTCGTACTCGTCGTGGCGGCGCCACCACGACGCGGGCGAGTCGAGCCGTTCCTCGTCGCGCCCGATCGGCGCCAGATCCAGGAACCGGTAGGTCCCCACCAGCTGCTCGAGCCCTCTCGCGTAGGTGGAGTAGGTGTGGTACACGACCCCGTCAGCAAGCACGAACGCGCTCAAGCCCGGCGCCTGCTCCCCGGGATCGTCGGTGTGGCGGAAGTTGTATTCGGCACCGCTGCGCTGCTGATCATCGGTGAAGGCGGCACCGAAGTCGTACTTGAAGTCGCTGCCGAGAGACGAGACCCAGGGGAATCGCCAGCCCATCCGCTGCTTGTAGCGGTCAAGCTCCTCAAGCGGGGCGATCGACTCGGCCACCAGGGTCACGTCGCGACCGTTGAGGTGAGGGACCGCGGCATCGAAGTGATCGGCGACGAACGAACAGCCCATGCATCCAGGGCTGCGCTCGTCGACCCGGTCCCCGTAGCCGAACATGAAGTGGTAGACGAGCAGCTGCGAGCGTCCTCCGAACAGGTCGGCGAGGGCGGCAGTGCCGTCGTCAGTCTCGAAGCGGTACTCGTTGTCGATTCGAATCCAAGGCAAGTCCTGCCGCCGCCGCGCCAGCTCGTCGGCCTGTCTCGTGTGCTCCTTCTCGGCTTGGAGCAGTTCCAAACGGGCTGCCCGCCACTCGTCACGTGTCCCAGTCGTGTGGAGAGTCACTGTCTGTCTCCTTATTTCGCTGCGGGTTGCCCGTATATAGTTAGCAAAATGGCTAATGATGTGTTCAGTGCCCTCGCCCATCCGCTGCGGCGCGAGATCGTCGAGCGCCTCACCCAAGGACCTTCGACCGTCGGTGAGGCGACGAGCAACTTCGGGGTCTCGAAGCCGACAATCTCGCGGCATCTGCGAATGCTCCAGGAGGCGGGCGTCGTGAGCCGCGTGATCGACGGCAGGACCCATCGCCTCGCCCTGCGGCCGGAAACGCTCGCCGAGGCCTCGGACTGGATCGAATACCAACGCACTCGTTGGGAGCGCCTGTTCGACGTCGTCGGCGAGTACCTCGAGGAAGGGAAGCGGGGACCATGACCGAAGGGCCCGGCCGCGTAGTGCGGATCGAGCGGACCTTCGCCGCCTCAGTGGGGCAGGTCTTCGACGCCTGGATCAGCCCGGAGGTGATGCGTCGCTGGTTCCACTGCAACCCCGACTGGGACACACCGGTGGCCGAGGTTGATCTCCGGATCGGCGGAAAGATCCGGGTCGTCATGCGCAGGCCCGACGGCACGGAGGTCGAAGCGTACGGCGAGTTCAAATCGATTGACCGGCCGCACCGGTTAGTCATGAACTGGACGTTCGACGACGATCCCTCTAACCAGCAGCTGATCGAGCTCATCTTCTCGGAGTCCGCCGGCTCAACGACGGTGCTGATGGTCAACAGCGGCATCTCGACGGACGAGCGCCGCGAGGCCCAGGACTGGGGCTGGCGCGGGTGTCTGGACCAGCTCAGGCTGGCGTTGGCCGGCCTAGGGTGCGACGGCGTATCAGGCGACGATAAGGCGGGTGGCCCCCTGATCGTCGACCAATGAGTCTCGCCGCTCTCGTGGGTCAGTATGGGCAGAGATCGAGAAAGGACCGCGATGACCGAGCCGAAGACCCAGACCCTGGACCTGCCTGGCGCCACGCTTACCTACGACGTCCGCGAGGCCGAGTCGCAGAGCACCGAGCCGGTGCTGCTGATGATCGGATCACCGATGGACGCGAGCGGGTTCACGACGCTGGCGGGCCACTTCCCCGACCGCACGGTCGTGACCTACGACCCGCGCGGGGTCGGGCGCAGCCCGCGGGCCGACGGCTACACGGCGGCTACGCCGGACGAGCACGCGCAGGACCTGCACCGGCTGATCTCCGAGCTCCGGGTCGGGCCCGTAGATATCTTCGCGAGCAGCGGAGGAGCCGTGAACGCGCTCGCGCTCGTGACCCAGCATCCGGAAGGGGCCCGCACGATCGTCGCCCACGAGCCGCCCCTCGCGGCCGTGCTCCCGGATCGTCAAGAAGTGCTGGCGGCGAACGACGACATCCACGAGACCTATGAGCGCGATGGTTTCGGACCCGCGATGGCGAAGTTCATCGCCTTCACGAACATCAGGGGACCGGTTTCGCCCGATTTCCCAAAGGAGGCTCCGAATCCGGCAGACGTCGGTCTCCCGGCGAGCGACGACGGCAGCCGGGACCACCCGCTGCTAGGCCCGCACATGGTTTACGTCACCCACTACGAGCCTGACTTCGACTCCTTGCGGGGAGTCACCACACGGATCGTCGTCGCGCGCGGCGCCGAGTCAGACGGCACGTTCCCCGACCGCGCCGCACTGGCCGTGGCGGAGCGACTTGGTAGGAAGGCGGTGACCTTCCCAAGCCACCACGGCGGGTTCGGTCAGCAGGGCGATCCGGACGCGTTCGCCGCCACCCTGCGCCGGGTCCTCACGGACGCCGGCTGACGACCGCACTCAATCGCCGCTCTCGTACTTGAACGAGATGCCCAGACGAACTCGAAAGCTCACAACTCCGCCGTTCTCAATCGTCACGTCCTGTCGGACCACCTCGGCGATGCGGAGGTCACGCACAGACGTGGCCGCCGTCTCGACCGCTTTACGCGCGGCTGCTTCCCAGGATTCACTGCTCGTGCCAATTACTTCGGTCACGCGGTACACGCTGTCTGCCATCTGAGCTCCTCTCGGTGTGGTGGTTGGGTCAGCCTATATCCGCCCGGGGGGGAAGAGCAATCGCCGGTCCGCGGCGCGGACCCACCACTGCACCGCGCCCAAGGCAGGCCTCTTCGCGGTCGTAGGCCTCGCCCCCGCGATCGCGTCAGGGCTTTCGGTTATCTTCGGACGATGGCAACGGGGAACCGGAGGTCCCCTCCCCGCAGGGCGCGCTCTGGCCGAGCATCACGCTCGAGGCCGAGTCGGGCGGTTATACGTCGTCGGCGCCTGACGGCACTGGCGGTCATGGTCGGCTTGATCGTCGTCGTGGTCGTGCTCGCATCGAGTGGCGGGTCAGCGTCGAATACGCCCACGACCGCGGCCTTGAGGAACGCAGGCGCCCGGCAAAAAGGCTCGGCCGGACGCAAGGGCGACCACCAAGCGCAGTCGACGACCTCGCCCTTCAAGCGCATCCCTCCCGGACCGCCGAGCGATCAGCGTCATTTGGTTTTGCTGAAGACCATCGGCGGACATATTTCTCCGAAGTCGGTTGACGCGTCGGACACGGGGCTGGTGTTCGCCCAGAACATGATGTACACGCATACCGTCACCGTCTACAACAGCTCGGGGAAGCTCGTGAAGACCATTCCCGACACCGTGCAGATGTCACGGTTCGGGTTTCCGGGGCATCCTGGGATCACGCACGGCGCCCCAGTGGAAGCCGCGTTCACCCCGAACGCGAAGTACGTGTACGTATCGAATTACTCGATGTATGGAACCGGCTTCGGTCCGGAGGGCAACGACGACTGCACGCCGGCTAGCGCGGAGGCGGCCGGGGATACCGACAGCTACGTGTACCGCATCAATATGTCCACCCTCAAGATCGATCAGGTGATCAAGGTCGGCTTGGTACCGAAGTTCTTGACGGTGACCCCCAACGGTCGGTATCTGCTCGTTTCCAATTGGTGCTCTTACGACCTAAGCGTCGTGGACATCGCCAAGGCGAAGGAGATCGCTCGCATACCGATGGGGCCCTACCCTCGAGGCTTGGCGGTGTCTTCGAACTCGAAGACGGCGTATGTCGCGATCATGGGCAGCGACGACGTGGTAAAGGTGAACCTCACCACGCTCAAGACCGAGGGAAGCTTCGTCATTGGTGACAATCCCCGCCACCTGGTGATGTCGCCCAACGGGAGATACCTCTACGCGTCGCTCAATGGACCGGGCGAAGTTGTCAAGGTCGATCTCGCAGACGATCGCGTGGTCGCGACCGTCAATACCGGCGATGAAGACCGCTCGCTGGCGATCTCGACCGATGGCCGCTCGCTCTACGTGGTCAACTATGACTCCGACACGGTCACCAAGCTTCGCGCGTCCAACCTGCAAATCTTGCAGACGTTCCCGACCGGCGTCCATCCTGTCGGCATCACCTACGACGCGACCACCGGAGACGTGTGGGTGGCGGTCTACAGCGGACAGATCCTGGTGCTCGGCGACCGACCACCCGCCCATTAGCGTGGCGCAGCCTTTCTAACGCCCTAGCGATTGCGGGCGCGTAAGCGGTTGGCGTCTACGGTGCCGTGACGGCAGCCGAGGTGCCGTGAGGAAGCGGCTTCCCGTTATAGCCGAGGGCCTGTGCTTCGAAGTAGGAGTCGTGCGTAGAAACCGGGATCCGTGTCTCGAAGCTCGCCCATGCCACGGTCCGCAGCGGCTTGAACGGACCCGTGCTCGACGGGCCTGCGAGCACTCGCCAACGACGCACCTGGGTCGCTCCATTCCAGCTGACATACACGTTGTATTTGTGGTGAGTCCCGCTCCTCCTGACCGCGATTGCCGGCAGCCACGGCGGGTGGCCCGTCCAGGGTTCGCGGTAGGCACGGTAGGACTCGATCGGCCGTCGGAATCCGTCGCTGAAGATCTGTCTGCCGCTCGGCGTGTACTCGGAGAAAAAGTGCGCCGAGGAGCTCGGGACGAGTGGGTTGCCGGCGCCCCAGTCCACGAACACGTTGTGGTTTGGCAGCAGCTGCACACTGCCTTCATTGTTGGCGACCACGGGCGGCTTGTGCGTATACGCGTGGACCAGCGTGGCCTGGTGGTTGCCGAGATGGATCTCGAGCGCGCGTGACTGGGGCTCCTCCTGCGGCGTGGCGCCGTCGTCGAACACGGTCAACAGCCCACCGCTGTGCAGCGTCGCGTCGTGCTGCCAGTGGAACCACGTGCCGCTCCCCATCCTGAAGCTTGGGTGCTTGCCGCCCAGCTCCCAGGCGATCTTCCCGGTCTTCTTTTCGATCGAGTACACCGCCGAGGTGTTGCGAGCGGAGATCAGGATGCGGCCATCGGGTAGCTGCTGGATCGAGTTCAGATGGAAGTAGTCGAAGGGCTTGCCGCTAGGGCAACAGCCAGAATCCGAGTCTCTGAGTGGCACGTGGCCCAACGCTTGCCACTCCCAAATCACCTTGTTGGTCGCGACGTCGATCTCCTGAATGATCCAGTCGTAAACCATGCCGTTCGGTGGTCCGCCCACCGAGGTCAGGTTTGCCTGCACCGGCGACCAGATCTGCACGAACGCCGTGCCCTCCGAACCCTCGTGGCCGAGCGTGAACTCATGAAAGTCGGCGCCCTGTTTCTCGTAGCCATCGCCGGGGGTGATCGTGTGGATGGTCTGGTAGGAGCTGTTGAGCATCACACCCTCGCCCCGGCCGCCGCACGGGGGACATACGTAGCGGCCTTGCCAGAAGGTGATCACGCGTTGACCCTGATAGGTCTCCACGCGCGTCACCCGCGCCGAGGTACCCCCATAGCCCGGGACGACATGCGGCGGATGCCACCACTGCAGGTCGCCGTTGCCGTTGGTCATGTACGCGGCGTTCTGTCCAAAATTCTGCGTGCTGAGGAAGATGCGACCCGAGGCTGGTGTCGGTGTCCTTGCCGCTCCTGATGATCCAGGGCACATGGAAGCCAGGCTCGGTGACGAACGAGTGCGTCTTGGACGAGCTCGTCGAACGCACCTCGGACGATCCGGACGCGCCGCTCGACGTCGCCGCCCCCGTCACGCTCACCGGCCGCGCCACTGAGAATGAGAAGGTCAGCCGCTTTGCCCCGGGCGCGCCCGACGCGGTCCCGGCCGTGGCCGAGCGAAACGTCGCGGTCACCAAGACACGCTCGCCGGGGAGAACGGTCGGCGGGGCGTGAATGCCGTGCCGTTTTCCGCGGGTTGGGCACTCAAGTGGCCGCTGTGCCGGCCGCTGCGAGAGCCGATGGCCGAGACGCTCTCGACCTCCCCCGGCGAGACCGCGGGGAAATCGATGTTCGTACCCGGCGCAACATCGGGCGTTCCTGGGAAGGGCAGCACGTCGAGGGCTCTCGACGAGGCGGTGCGACCAGGCACGCGGGAATGAGCGGCCAGCGCCACCGCCGCCGATGCCGCACCGCCAACCGCCGCGAGGCTACCGATCACGGCCATCAATCCGGCGTGGCGCACCGGTTCTCTAAGGCTTCGCCCTCTCCTCAATTCCTAACCCCCTCGGCCCTCTACGGACATTCTATGCCCAAGTCCCTACGACGGGTCGTGGGAGTTCGAGCCGTGCGCGTCATCCAGTACGTAGGCGTCGGCCGCGGCGGAAAAGTCGTCCTCGGCCCAGCGAAGTGATCCATCGTTCAATTCGTCGACGATGCCGGTCACCCAGGCCAGCTCGGCGGAGGTAACGGCAAGCTGGTACTCGACCTCGAGGAGGGTGACCCTCGGGATGGTCTCGCGTAGCGCGCGAGCTCGGCCTCGAGAGCGGCCCGCGTCTCGCGCAGGGATTCGCTGCGGCGCCGTAGCGCCGCCAGAGCACCCGCCGGCCCGAGAAGCATCACGAACGACAGCGCCGCGGGGAACCTCGGATACTCGTTTCGTGGCGTCGAGAGCATGTCGTTTAGCCACGCAAGCGCGGAGCGGCGGCCCTCCTCGGTCAGCTCGTACACCGTCCGTTCGGGGTACTGCTGGTCGCGCTCGGTGTTGCGAACGGCAATCAGACCGGCGTCGTGCAGGCGCCCGATCGTCTTGTACAGGCTCGACCGTTGACCGACATTGATGACTTGGTCCTTGCCCCATTCCTTGAGCAGGCGCTGCATGCGGTATGGGTGAAGCGGCCCGCCGTATAGCAGCCCGAGCACAGCTAGGCCGAGCGGCGATGGGCGGGGTGAGTCGGCCATGCGCTCGCCATCAGAGTAAAGACTCGCCATTCGCTTGACGACTATTCATTTAGCATACTAGTCTCTCAGAAGACTATGAGCACTACATCGAATCCACAAGCACCGCAGGAGCCCAAGCGCCGGAAGCTGATCCCCGAGATGGAGGGCAACTCCGCCCGCCGCTACGCCAAGCTCCGCGGCACCGAGCCGCAGCTGCGGGCCTGCCGGCTCGAGGCCTCACGGCTCGCCGAGACCCTCAATCCCGGCTCGTGCATCCTCGAAGTCGCGCCTGGCCCGGGCTACCTGGCGATAGAGCTCGCCAAGGTTGATCGCTTCCAGGTCACCGGGCTTGATGTCAGCCGAACCTTCGTCTCCCTGGCAGGTGATCTCGCCGCGACGCGCCGGGGTGACGATCGATTTCCAACTCGGCGACGCGGCCGCAATGCCGTTCCCGCCCGCGCAGTTCGACCTGGTCGTCTGCCAGGCCGCATTCAAGAACTTCGACCGCCCACTCGCCGCGCTCAACGAGATGCACCGCGTCCTGCGCCCGGGCGGCCGCGCGATCATCCAGGACATGAGCGGCGAGGCGACCGCCGCCGCGATCGCAGCCGAAGTCGCCGGCATGAACGTCGGTCCCGTGACCAGGATTACGACGCGGCTCATCCTCACGGGCCTCCGCCGCCGCGCGTACTCCCCAGCGCAGTTCGAGCAGCTGGCCAAACGCAGCGCATTCGGCGACGCGGTTGTCGGCACCCAGGGCATCGGATTCGAGGCCACGCTGACCACTCGCGCCTCGTAAGCGGGGAAACGCACGGCAGAGATACACTCGCGCCGGTGGCCTCTGGGGGTGAAGCTTCGTTTGCCAGCGCGGCTGCCCGCTTGCCAACGGCGATGCTGCTTCCGGACGACAGCGGCATACCCCAGACTCTCGCGGTCCGGGCCGCACGGCTCGACGAGCATCACGACTGGCAGCGCGAGTTCACCAATAAGTACCTGGATCTACGTGACGAGCGTGACCTGGTCGCGTGGTTTCACTTTTGCACCGGCCACCACGTGGAGTTTCTCTACTGGCAGGCGACTACGGTCGCTTGCCGCAGCGCGATCGCGGCGATCGGAGCGGGCGAGCGTAGCGCCGGGAGGCGCTGGATCAGCCGCGTCGCGACGCTGGTGCGAGGTAGCGGAGCGTTGCTGCACTACTGCGCGGCCTTCGATCCCAGCCGCTATGACCCGTGCCTTCGGCCGTCGATGGCCGCTGAACGCGACGACTTTTCGGGCGACATGTCGCGCGACTTTCTGGCGATGATGGCGGCACGGGCACGGCTGGGTCAGGCGACCGATGGACGCGAGGACGATTACGCGGAGGCGCTCGCAGACCTCAAGCGCGCGGACAGATTCTGGATCCGCCATCACGGCGAGGTGGTCAGCAAGCTGCACCTCGGCAGCTCACTTCTGCGCGACAAGCTCGCCCGGCTGCAGGGCGAGAGCGAGTCCTTTGACCCAAAGCATTACGTCGCGAAGGTGGTCCACAGCGAGCGAGCGCTGCGCGACTATGACGAGTACTTCGGGGTGCGGCGCGTGACGGACATGAAGATCGGCGACTACTGGACGCAAGCAGTGGAGAAGCTCGCGACCGTTCATCGCGCGTTCACGATGGACGCGGATACGCGCACCGCGCTCATGCGCGGCGACGGAACCATGCTCGCGATCATCTCCGACAACCTGGCGACCAACTCTGGCGCCCACGCGAACGCCACCAGCGGCGGCGATGTTGCTCCCGCGGCCCGCGGCACATGACGTGACGTTTATGCTCGCGCCGTGCACATTCGTGAGCTCACCGCTGCCGAGCAACGAGTGCTTGGATGCCTGATCGAGAAGCGGTGGACGACCCCGGACCAGTACCCGCTTTCGCTGAATGCCCTGCGGCTGGCCTGCAATCAGTCGACCAATCGCGATCCGGTGATGGACTACGACGATGCGACGGTGCGGGAGGCCGCAACTCGGCTCAGCCAATATGGCCTTGCGCGGCTCGCGAGCGGTCATGGCAGCCGGGCGATTAAGTACCGCCATCTGGCCGAGGAAGCGCTAGATCTTGGCCGCGAGGGGCTTGCGGTCCTGGCCGTCCTGCTGCTGCGCGGCCCCCAAACTCCGGGCGAGCTCAAGGCGCGGAGCGATCGCATGGCGAGCGTGGGCTCGCTCGAGGACGTCGAGTCTGTGCTGGAAACCCTCGTCGAACGGGGCTACGCAAGGCGGCTCGAGCGCCGTCCCGGGCAGAAGGAAGATCGTTTCGAGCACCTGCTCGGGCGACAGGCGCCAACCGACCCCGGCGCCTCGGCTTCGGTCGCGCCTAGCCCGGCTGCGCCCGCGACTGGCGACGGCCTCGAGGCGCGCGTTGAAGCACTGGAAGCCCAGGTCGCCGAGCTCCGCGAGCAGCTAGTGACATTCCGCGACGAGCATCGCAGCGTAGCCGTCTAGCGCCGCTCCCTGCGCGCCGTAGCCGTTCGCGCTTGCCAGGATCGCGCCCAATCAGCGGCCGGCAAGCGCCCTGCGTCATCATGCCGGGCCCGGTGTCCAGGAGATTGACCAGGGGTGACAGATGGGTGAGCGGCTCAAGCTCGGGTTGAACACGGGTTATTGGGTGGGCGGGCCGCCCGCCGGCACAGGCGACGCGATCCTGGAGGCGGAGAGGTTGGGGCTTGACTCGGTGTGGTGTTCTGAGGCGTATGGCTCCGACGCGTTGACCCCGCTGGCTTGGTGGGGCAGCCGAACGGAGCGGGTGCGGCTGGGTACGGCGATCGTGCAGATGAGCGCGCGTCAGCCGGCAGCGACTGCGATGGCGGCGATGACGCTGGATCACCTGTCGGGGGGCCGGTTCATTCTCGGCCTTGGCGCATCCGGTCCACAGGTCGTGGAAGGGTGGTACGGAATGCCTTTCGAAAAGCCGCTCGCGCGCACTCGGAAGTACGTCGGGATCCTGCGCGACATCTGGGCCCGCCGGGGCCCGGTCACGAGCAGCGGCCCGCATTACCCGCTCCCGTTGTCAACAGGGCCGGGGGTGGCGGGACTGGGTAAGCCGTTGAAGGCTTCGATCCATCCGCTGCGCGAGAACATTCCGGTGTTCCTCGCGGCCGAGGGTCCCAAGAATGTCGCTCTTGCCGCCGAGCTGTGCGACGGCTGGGTGGCGATGCTGCTCAGCCCATATGAGCGGTTCTACGCGGAGGCATTGGCGGAAGGGTTTGCCCGGCCCGGCGCGCGACGCGCTGCTGAGGAGTTCGAGGTCGCGGCGATGGTGCCGTTCATCGTCCACGAGGACGTGCCCGCCGCGGTCGACATGGTGCGCCCGTTCTACGCGCTGTACTTCGGCGGCATGGGGGCCAGGGGGGGCCAGAACTTCCATGCCAACGTCGCGATTCGCATGGGTTACGAGCGCGAGATCGCGGAGATTCAGGATCTCTACCTCGATGGCAAGAAGGACGAGGCGGCAGCACGGATTCCCGCCGAGCTGATCCAGAAGATGTCGCTGCTCGGCCCTGCGGACAAGATCCGCAACGATCTCGAGGCGTGGGAGGACTCGTTCGTGACCACGCTCCTGATCTATGGTGACCGAGCGTTGCTGCGCCAGGCCGCGGAGATCGTGCTCGATCGATGACGCGGGCGGTTAAGACCTAAAACGGGTACACCCATGGCGGTTACCGCTTACCCGGACACGAAACGTTCGATCTTCGAGCCCGAGCACCACGACTATCGCGAGAGCTATCGCAAGCATCATGAAGGACCTAATCGGACGCACGATGGGTCTGTGACGGCGCCTCGGGAGGGACCGGCATCCCCGACCATGCCGGAGGAGGGTCCCGGTCACGTGTCGGCTCGGGTTGCGCACGTGGCCTTCTGACCACGATCTGGACAATGGAAATCAGCAGCACGATCACGGTCAGGATCCGCTCGCTCCTTGGGATGTCGTGGAAGAAGGCGTAGATCTGGATAAAGATTGCGAGCGCCTGTGCTGTGAGCGGGAGCGCGATCGCCGACCACCCGGTGACAGTTCGAGGTTTCAGTTCGCCGGGATGCGGCTCCCAGGCGGCGAACGCGATCAGCGTCGCCCCGGCGACCCACGCTGGGTCGTAGATGCCGTGATCGTGTAAAGCGCCGGGCTCGAGCACCGAGTAGAGCGCGTCGGCGAGCGAGATCACCATGAGCGCGACTCCCAGCACCAACCACATGCGGCCAGGACGCCACGCCATGAGTGCGAAGACGCCGAGGGTCGCCCCGAACAGGATCGCGTCCCCCAATGGGTAGATGAAATCGAGTGCGCGCCCAAGGGTCGAAACGTGCGTACGGTCGAGGACGGGCTGGAGGAACAGGGCCACCCATGGCGTGGCCACGACCAGCATGACCGCGACACCGTCGATCCAGCGGTGAAGGTCGAAGGCGGGGACCCGGTCGCGCACCAGCATGACCAGCGCGACGACCACCAGCGGATACCACGCCAGCCAGAAGACGTCGGAGAGGCTGGTGGGCGGGAGCGTGCGGTGGCCGAAGCGGAGGCTCCAGAGCGTGTCGCCGACGGCCCAGCTCGCTAACGCGAGAGCGAGGAACAGCCACGCCGCGCGGCCTCGAGATTGTCGGAGAGCGCCGGCGAAGCAGGCGGCCGCGGCGCCCCACAGCAGAGCGTTATTGACCCACTGTTCGAAGAAGAGATCGCTGCCAGCGCCGCCGAGGCCAAACGCCTCGTGGGCCGCATAGACCACGACCAGCGCGACCATGATCGCCCACACGAGGGCGATGGGACGCCCGCGGCTGCCCATCCTCCGCCGGAGGGCCCCCACCGCCGACGGACGCAACAGTGCGCGCCACCCCCGCGCCGCTTCAGTCTCCACGGCAAGAGAGTATCCGCGGGACTCCCGGCTATCGCGTCGAGTTCTTCCTCGATACACCGGGCGAGCACCTCCGGCGCCGGCACACGCGACCGCAGCCGCGCGCCGGGAGCGGGCTCGGTCACCGGGTGCTGCGCTCCCCGAGGGTCCGCGGCGGGTCCAGCGCCGAGCTAGAGTCGTCGAAGTCGAATCGTGGCCGTTGCCTCCTCACCTGTCCGGCGTGACGAGCTTCGCGCATTCCTGCGCTCGCGGCGGGCGCGGCTGTCGCCGGCGGACGTCGGGCTCCCAGCGAATGGCGGGCGCCGGCGGACGCCCGGGCTGAGGCGCGAGGAGCTCGCCGCGCTCGCTGGAGTCGGCGTGTCGTGGTACACGTGGCTCGAGCAGGGGCGCGACATCAACCCGTCGCCGGACGTGCTCGACGCGCTCGCCCGGGCGCTGCGGCTCGACCCCGCCGAGCGAAGGACGCTATTCGCGCTTGCGCGAACGGAACTCCCGCTGGCCGACGACGTCGCGGGCAACGATTTTGAGCAGCGCGACGGCGACATCGGCCAGCTGGTTGCTCTGGTCGACTCGATGCATCCGAACCCGGCCTATCTGCTTGGGCCGATGACCAGGATCCTCGCCTGGAACCGGGCGGCCTCGGTCGTGCTCGGCTCGCCTGACCATCTGGCTCCGGACAGGCGCTACCTGCTGTGGTGGCTGATGGTCGAGCCTGGCGATCAGGGGATGACGGCCCAGCGCGAGGGAACCGCTCGCAACACGCTGGCACGGTTTCGCGCCGAGTACGCGCGTCATGTGGGCGAACCGGACTACGAGCAGTTCCTGACGTGGATCCGCGAGCACAGCGCGCAGTTCCGCGAGTGGTGGGACGAGCACGAGGTGATCGAAACTCAGCGCGGCACAAAGGTCATGCAGCATCCGCGGCTCGGCACACTGCGCCTACATCACGCGCAGAGCGTGCCGACGGGCCAGCCGGAGCTGCGAATGGCCGTCTACGCGCCCGCGGATGACGTCACTCGGGCCGCGCTCGCGACCCTCTGAGGCGCACGGGTTAGTCGCGGCCAGCCGGCAGCGGATCGCCCAGCTGGGTGGCGTGCTCGAGTTCGGCGAGGTCTTGCTCGTCGAGGTCGAGGTCAGCCGCGGACATGTTCTGCTCGAGGTGCTCGACGGAGCTCGTACCAGGGATCAGCAGCGCCCGCTCGTAGCGGGAGAGCAGCCAGGCGAGCGCGACTTGCGTGACGGTGACTTCGCGGCGCTGCGCGACCCCGGCGATGACGGGATCCCGCGCTAGCTGCGCGGGGCCGCCGGCGAACGCCGAACCGAGCGGGAAGTACGGCACGAACGCGATCTCTCGCTTCATGCAGAGCTCGAGCACGTCCTCGCCGGAGCGGTTGACGACGCTGTAGGCGTTCTGCACCTCGGCGATGTCGACCAGCTCGAGCGCGCGATGGACGGCGTCGGCACCAGCCTCGCTGACACCGATCAGGTCGAGCTTGCCCTCCTTGCGCAGATCCTCGAGCGTGCCGAGCTGCTCGGCGAGGAGGTCGGCGGATGCTTCGAGGCCCATGAGACGCAGGTTGACGAGGTCCATTCGCTCGACCTGCAGGGAGCGGAGGTTGTCCTCGACGCCGGCGCGCAGCTCAGCGGGACGCTGCGCCGGGAGCCAAGCGCCCTCGTCGTCGCGGCGGCCGCCGACCTTGGTGACGAGCTTGAGATTCTCCGGATATGGATACAGGGCGTCGTGGATGAGGTCGTTTACGACGTCCGGTCCGTAGTACTGAGCGGTATCGATGTGGTCGACGCCGAGTTCGATCGCGCGGCGCAGCACGGCGCGAGCGGCGTCCGGATCGCGCGGGGGACCAAACACGCCGGGTCCGGCGAGCTGCATCGCGCCGAAGCCGATGCGGTTGATGGGCTTGTTGCCTAGGAAGGAGGTCTTGTTCATGCCGACAGCATGCGCTTCGGATCGCGACTGCACAAGAAGTCTGGCGATCCTGGGTGCCAGACCACCAGCCTCAGGACGTAGCGCGCGGGCTAACTCAAAGGTCTGGTTCGCCGTGTGCGGAAGGACCCTCCGGCTGCCCCGGTTCACCCGGGAACCGCCGGTCACTCCGACCGGAAACGTCCCCTCCGGCGACGGGCACGATGTCGACCCGGGAGATGCTTTCCGACTCACCCCTCATGCCCGATTCGATGCCGCGTGCTAGTGACTTGACCTGAGCACCGCTGAGGCCATCATCGATTTCAACGCGGGCCACAATCCATACTCGGTCCGGACCGATGAAGTTGAGGAGGACTTCGCGAATGCCGGTCACTCCGGGGTAGCCAGATAGGAAAGACTGCACTCTTCCGCGTCAACCGGCCAATCGGTTGTGTGAGGTCATCAGCATCGCCGTCCTGGGCGCGGGGGTTAGCACCCAGACGCCGACCAGGAGTCGTGGCTGCGTTTGATGAGCCGCAGACTGATGCGGATAAGCACCAAGCCAATGACCACTGCGGCCACCCCTTGGGGTATTGACGAGCCCGTGATCTGATTGAGGGCCACGGCGACAAACGCGATCACGTCTCCCGAGACTGATACCGCGTCCTCGTTGAAAACGGCCCGCAGCGTGGGGTCAGACGTGGCCCTGGCCTCCTCCAGGAGGCTTCGACTGTAACGGCGCCCCCGCGTGATCATCTGGCCCGCCGATTGGCGAAAGGACACCAGGTCAAAGCCGGTAGAGATTGCAAGCACGACATAGGCCACCACGAAGGATGAAGTCGTGCTTGGGTGGATCAGCTCGTTGATCCCGTCGCGCAGGGAGAAGGCCGCACCGCCGACGAATGCGGCGCACGCCGCGATCAGCGCCCAGAAGTACGCTTCGCGCCCGTATCCCAAAGGACGCCGGTCGTTGGGAGGGCGGGCGCTGCGACGCTGAGCGACGAGAAGGAAGAGGTCGTTGGCGGTATCGGCGAGTGAATGCGCGGCCTCCGCGGCTAGCGCGGCCGAGCCCGTAAAGACCGCTGCACCTGCCTTGGCGAGCGCGACCCCAAAGCCCGCCCCAAGGGCCACCAAGACGGTCCGCGTGCTATCGCTCGCGCTGCGACCTCCATCCTCTTGGGGTGCCCGCCGCGGCATTCTCGATCGGTAATACCACCCTCGCAGTGCTCGGACCAGAGGTCGCTACCCGAGCTGAGACCGCTCAGCGACCCGCTGGCCGGGAAGACACAATCAGACGAAGACACCGAAAGGCAGGCACTGAGATGAAGACGATCGGCACGGAGGAGCACCTCGTCACCGACGAGGTCACGGGGGCGTGGAGCCGGCTTGACTCCCAGGCGCGCGACGACACGGTGTCCAGCGTGCCTCCTGGGGACGTGGGGGACCGGCTGCGCGAGGTCGGGGAGCGCCGCATCGCGGCGATGGATGAGGCGGGGCTGGACGTGCAGGTGATCTCGCTCACCTCGCCAGGCCTGCACAATCTTCCCGGAGACGAGGCCACCCACCTGCAGGTGGAGACGAACGACCGCATCGCTGAGCTCGTCAATGCCCACCCGGACCGGCTCCAGGGCTTCGCCACGCTCGCCGTCCCCGCGCCCGCCGCGGCGGCGCAGGAGCTCGAGCGCGCGGTCACCAAGCTCGGCCTCAACGGTGCCCTGGTTTTTGGTCGCACAGGTGAGCGCAATTTCGACCATCCCGACAACTGGCCGATCTTTGAGGCCGCTGCGTCGCTGCGCGCCCCGCTGTACATCCACCCCCAGGCCCCGCAGGCGCGGGTGCGGGCTGCGTTGTACGCGGGCTTCGACGACGCGATCGACGGCGCGTTTGCCACCTACGGCATCGGCTGGCACTACGAGTCCGGCGTGCAGTTCCTCCGGCTCGCGCTCGCCGGCGTATTCGATCGCTTCCCTGACCTGCAAGTCCTCCTCGGCCACTGGGGCGAGGTCGTGCTCTTCTACCTCGACCGGGCCGACGGGCTCGCCATGCAGGCAAAGCTCCCCCAGACCTTCTCCGAATACGTTCGCCAAAACGCCTACATCACGGCTGGCGGCGTCTATAGCCAGCGCTATCTGCGGTGGGCGCTCGAGGTGGTCGGGGCGGAGCGCATCCTCTTCGCGACCGACTACCCGTACCGGCCCGGTCCCGACGGCGGCGTCGAACATTTCCTGGCGACCGCGGGCCTCGATCAGGGCGACCAGGAGCGGGTCGCCGCTGGGAACTGGGATGCCCTCGTCGCAAGCATCCGGCGCTGACCAAGGCTTAACCCGGGCGTGGGAGCTGGGTCATAGAATTGCCCCCAATGGCGGGCTTGTACCCAGATGACGAGGTCGCGCGCCAGCGCGACAGAGAGATCGCGCCGGTGCCGAGCGGCCTCGAGGCCTACGCGCGCATCGAAGGACTCGTCGGCGAGGAGGATCAGCTCCGCGAGGAAGTGGAGAAGGACGAGAAGAAGGAGCACCGTGAGCGCCTCCACGAGATTGAGCAGGAGCTCGATCGTGCTTGGGAGACGCTGCGCCGGCGCGCCGAACGACGCGCCAAATCAGGCGGCTGACAGTTCCCGAATGAGTGCACTCGCAGTGATGCTCAAACCCATCGATTCGGGATGGGCGGTGATCCTGACCGATGGTCGGGAGCTCGCCCGCTTCACTGGCTTCGGCGCTAAGGCGCGCGCCCTCTGCTACATGGCGGGCTGCAAGGCCTCCAGGCTGGCCCCTTTCGGCCGCTGAGTTCTCGTCGATTAGCTGTCGGCGTCGCGCCTCCTTGACAAGCAGGCGAACATATGTTCGTGACAAGCCAAGGCAGCGCATACGCCCGCTTCCGAAGAGCGCTCGAAACCGGTAATGAGCTCCTGGTCATCGCGGCGGCTCGCGAACTGCCGACGGTCCCGCTACGCGATGCGCTGCGTATCTGTCTGCTCATACGCGGGGGTGATCCCGACCGCTATGAGCGGGCGGCTGTGCGCTGGCTTGGGCGCTTCGCCCTCGAAGCACGCGACGTCACCATCCACGCGCTGCGCATGGCGGCAGACGCTCTGGACGCGCTGCCGGATCATCCTGACGACGCGATGGAACGGCTTCAGCGACTCGCGCTCGATCACGGCGTCCGGTGAGCGGAAGTCAGCCACTCACGCTTAGGTAGACTCCCAAACATTCCTTTGGAGGTTGATCGTGAGCGGTTGGCGTTGCGGGCTTTGGCGCACCCGTCGCGGGTTCGGATGCTGTCGTTATTGCGTGGCAGGTCGATGTCTGCTGCGGAGCTCGCGCGCGAGTTGGGGGTCTCGCAGGCGGCGGCGAGTTATCACTTGCGACGGCTGGCGGCTGCCGAGATGGTCGAGCTGGCCGAAGAGCGGCTGCACCGTGGCGGTCGCGAGCGCCGCTACCGACGGCGTGAGCTGAGCCTGCCAGCACCGACCTCGTCGGAGCGGCTCGCGTTCATGCGTGCGGTGCTCAGCGAGGCCGAGCGCAAAGTCGAGCTGGCTGACCTCTCATCGCCAGCGACCACCGGTGACGAAGACGTCTGGATCGATCCCCATGCGTGGGAGGCAATCATCACCAGAGCGCGCGCGCTCCTGCGTGACCTCGAGGGTGACGCGGTGCCAGCGGGCACCCCGGGCGCGGTTCGCGTGAGCGCGAGCGTGTTGCTGTTCGCGCTTCGACGCGGCCGCCCGCAGCCGTGACGTGGCCGCTGCGTAGCGCGGCACGTGTCGTCAGAGGCGTTGTGGGCTCGTATCTCGCGATTCTGCGCACTAGGCAGGCCCGAAGGCTCGCGCTCGGCGGGATCGTGGGCCGCTTTCGTGAGGGCGGCACCAGCCTCGGGATCGTGCTCGCAGTCCGCGCAACGGGTGGCTCGTTCGCGCTCGCCGGGGCCGCCGCCGCGGCGTTCCTTTTCGGTGCGGCAATCAGCCGGCCGGCGCAGGGGCGCTGGATCGATCGCACAACACCAAGTCGAGCACTGATCCTCGTTACAAGCGCGAACGCGCTCGCGCTGCTGGGACTCGCCGCCGCTGTATCGCTGCGCGGCGCCAGCGGCGTGTTGATCGCGGTCAGCGGGCTCGTAGGTCTGAGCCTGCCGGCCTTCTCAGCAGTGCTGCGAGCGCTATGGCCAACGGTGGCACCTACAGCCGTCGAACACGCGTATGCGCTCGACACACTGCTCTACGAGCTATCGCTGATCCTGTCCCCGGCGCTCGTCGGATTGCTCGCTGCGGTGGCCTCCCCGTCGCTCGCGCTGGTCGCGCTCGCGGCGCTCGGCTCAGCGGGAATCGTCATCGTGGCCAGCACCCCCTCCGCGCAACGGCCCCGACGGCCTGAGACCGAGCGCGCACGCCGCGCGCGTCCGATGACGCGCGCGTTCGCGGCGCTCGTGCTCATCACCCTTTGCGTCGGCTTCGCCGATGGATCCCTGACAGTGATCGTGCCGGCGTTCGCCTCTCGCCACCACGCACCTGCCATCAGCGGCCCGCTGCTCTCAGCGCTCTCGGCCGGAAGCCTGGCTGGTGCCGTGGCTTACGGCGCGCTCGTCGGCGCCGCCACCTGGCGGCAACGACTCGTCGGCTGCGCCGCCCTGCTCACCGCCAGCTTTGCCCTACTCGCGTCTCTCGCTCACAGCGTCGTTCTGCTCGCGCTGCTGCTCGCCGCCGTCGGCGTCGCGCTCTCGCCGACGCTCACGAGTGTCTTCATCGCGATCGAACGCACCGCCCGATCGGCCGCGCTGACCGAAGCCTTCGCTTGGACCAGCTTCGCCGCCCCAGCAGGAGCAGCCGGCGGCCAAGCACTCGCTGGGCTGCTCATCGCTGGACCAGGCCTGACCACCGCGCTATGGCAGCCAGCGATCGCCGCCGTCGCAGCGCTGACGGCCAGCGTGCTGGCCGTCAGGCTCGCACCTACGGAGACGTAACCACCCGCGCGAGAGCCCGCTCAGGCCCGGAGGTTCAGGTACCGGCCGAAGACCGCGAACCCGACGAGGCAGGCGGCGCCGTCGGCGAGACCGCGCAGGGCGCCATCGATCGCATCGGATTGGACCGCGCCGGCGACTGTGATCACCGCCGCTACAGCCACGGCGACGAGGATTGCGAGGCTCCAAGGCCTGGTCCTCAGCGCCGGCGGCATGAAGGGCCCCAGGTCCTCATTGAGGTCACCGGCCGGTCCGGCGGCGGCCGGTCGCACGCGGCCTGCGGATAGAAGCGTCGGCGCCGTGGCGAGCAGGACGAGGATCCCGCCACCGGCCAGGCTCACAACAAGCGTCGTCCACGAGCCGGCAACGTGGCCGTGGAGCGCCAGCGCGCTCAGGCCGAAACCAACCATCGTGACGACGCCCGCGGCCACCCCGACGCTCGCGCGCCGAACAATTGTCGCCGCTTCCGCCCGCGCGACGGCCTCGGCTTGACGCAGGCGAAACGCGCGTACAGCCGCCAACAGCCCGCTGACCAAAGCTACCTGCGCGCCGAGGACGGTCAGCCAGACCGCGGCATCCGCGAGCACTGGCCTGGGACTGGTCGCCGACGCGAAGATCTGTCCCCTGGCCCTGAGTACACCCGCCGCAAAGAGCGCGGCGACCACGGCGAGCGCCGCGAAGGCGACGAACGCCGCCCGTCTGGCGAGCGTGGTCCCCAACTCATCGGCGAACTGACGGGCCAGGTCGCTGGGCTCGCCCAGTCGCGCCTGCGGGTCACAGTCCAGATGATCGGCAAACTCGGCGACGATGCGCGCCCGCCGCCGGCCGCGGATTCCGACCGCCGCGAGTTCGCCGTCCAGGGTCTCGAGATAGCTCATGCCAGAACCGCTTCCACCGCCTTGACGAACGCGTTCCACTCGCTGCGCCGCTCCCCGAGCTCACGCTTGCCGCGCCTGGTCAGGCGATAGACCCGCCGCCGCCGCGCGCCATCCGACCATGCACTCGAGAGCAGCCCCGATGCCTCAAGGCGATGCAGCGCCGGGTACACGGTGCCCTCAGGCAGGTCCAGTGATCCGCCGCTGCGCCGCTTGAGCTCATCGATGATCGCGTAGCCGTGAAGCGGGCCGTGCGAGAGCACTCCCAGGATCAGCGCGTCAAGATGGCCTTTCAACGTCTCAGCCCTCATCGATACCTAGCGATCCTATACCTAGCATGGCTAGGTGTCAAGGACATCTCGGGCGCCAGTGGATGTGGCTGGCCTGGGGGCCCGCCGCCTGGGAGGATGTAGGCCATGCCGATCGCGCTGATGCTGGCGACCCTGACCGACCGCCGCGACTTCGGCGACGACTGGCTGCTGGAGCGCAAGTTCGATGGTGAGCGGTGCGTTGCGCGCAAGGACGGCGACGAGGTGCGGCTTGAGTCGCGCACTGCCAAGGACCTCACGGGCACCTACCCCGAGGTCCGCGCGGCGGTCGCCGGGCAGCGAGACCGGGAGCTCCTGCTCGACGGCGAGGTGGTCGCGTTCGATGGCGAGCAGACGTCGTTCAGCCGGCTCCAGCAGCGCCTCGGGGTCACCAACCCCTCTCGGGAGCGGGTGGCGGCGTATCCGGTCGTCTTCTGCGTGTTTGATCTGCTCGAGCTCGACGGCGACGATCTCACGACGCCGGCCGCTGCTCGAGCGCCGCGCGCGGCTGGACGGAGGCCGTCCGGCCAAGCGCGGCTTTGCAGCTCAGCGAAGCCTGGCGCGACGACTCGCAGCGGCGGTTTGCGCGCAGGCGTGCCGGTCGGGCTGGGAGGGGCTGATCGCCAAGCGCGCGGACGGCGCCGTACGTCAGCGGGCCGCTCGAGGGACTGGCTGAAGCTCAAATGCGTCTGGGAGCAGGAGTTCGTGATCGGCGGTTACACCGATCCCGCTGGCAGCCGGACCGACTTCGGCGCGCTGCTCGTTGGGTACTACGAGGACGCACGGCTCAGATACGCCGGCAAGGTCGGGACCGGGTACACCGCGGCGACGCTCCGCGACCTCGGCGCTCGGTTGCGCGAGCTGGAGACGCCCGAATCCCCGTTTCGTCGACGCGCGACCGATCCCGCGGGGCACGCACTGGGTCCGCCCCGAGCTGGTCGCCCAGATCGGGTTCGCCGAGTGGACGAACGACGGTCGCCTGCGGCAGCCGCGCTTTCTCGGTCTGCGCGACGACAAGCGCCCGGCCGAGGTCGTCCGGGAGCAGCCCGGGTGAGCAACGCCCCTGGTCGGAGCCGCGGTCGGGCGCGAGGCCGCGTCGACCGGTGGGCCGAAGGGCGGACACTCCTGCGCGCGGCGGACCCGCGGATGGCGGAACTGGTCGACGCGCAACCCGGCCTCGACCCCGACAGTCTTTTCGACGGCTTGCCGAGCGACCTGTGGGGAGCGCTCGTGCTGCAGGTGATCGGCCAGCAGCTCTCGCTCGCGTCCGCGGCGGCGATCCTCACCCGGCTCGAGGCGCTCCACGGCGGTCGGATGCCGACACCGGCGGAGGTGCTCGCTACCGATGCCGAGACACTGCGCGGCATCGGGTTGTCCTACGCGAAGGCCGGGTACCTGCACGATCTCGCCGCACGGCTCGAAGACGGCCGCCTCGACCTCGATCGCCTGTCCACTCTCGACGACGACGCAGCCCGCACCGCGCTCACCGAGGTCAAGGGGGTTGGCCGGTTCACGGCCGACGGAGTGCTGATCCTCTCGCTTCGCCGGCCCGACGTCTGGCCCGCGGCCGACCTCGCCTTCCGTCGCGCGGTCGAGCGCGTTTGGGAGCTCGATCCTCCGGCGTCGCTCGAGCAGATCGACGCGCTCGGGGAACGCTTCCGCCCGTGGCGAACGCTCGCCACCGCGTACCTCTACTCGAGCGTCGAACCGTGAGCCGCTGCGCCGCTCGACGCGAGCGGCGAGGCGGCGGTGTCGGCTAGGGAGCGGAGACCTTCACCTCGTCGGCGGGCACCCAGGCGACCCTGTGGTTGTAGTCGATCTGGTACCACGTCTCGCCGTTTTCGACGCGCCTGACCTGTGAGACGTACGTCTGCCCGGCTCTGCTGAATCCGTACAGCGTGTCTGGGCAGATCTGGGTGTCGATTGGCTTGCCCAGGTAAGTCGGGTTCCGGCCCGGGCCGCTGTACAGCGTCGTGGGGTGGGTGCCGCCGCGGAAGCGCACGAGTGCGCCCCAGCCAGCGCTGGTGTCGGAGTCGCGTACCCATGCGGCGGTCCCGCTGAAGTCGATCTTGTCGTACAGGACACCGTCGACCCGCTTCGTGCCGAGCAGCGCGAACTCCTCTCCCCATGACGCCTTGGCGCGGAGATCGCTGGCCGAGACCTCGGAGATCACGGGCGATCCGTTGGGCACGATCGCCCATGGGAAGTTGTCGCACGAGAAGTCGAGCTTGTTGTACGACGTCGGGGGATCGCCGAGGGTCGGCGACGGCACGTACGTCGAGGGGTCGCTGGCGCCCCTGACAAGCTTGGCTGGCGCGGGCCGTCCGCCCTCGGAGGCGTAGACGTTCGTGTACGAGCTCTGGAGTCCCGAGGTCCAGAGGAACACGTCGCGGGCCGAGGCGAGGTCGTCGCCCACCGAGATCGCCCGGATCCTCGGACTGGGCTTCGTGTATTCGCTGGGATCTCTGGTTGGGGCAGCGGCGCGTTGTGCGACCAGCGCTTGTACGCCGCACGAACCAGCGCCATGTAGTACGGCCAGTCCCACGACGGACCGGGATCCCAGTGCTGTATGTGCACGTCATCAGTGGTGGAGGTGGGGATGTTGTCGTGCCCGAGGATGTGAGCGCGGTCCACCGGAATCTGATACTTCCATGTGGCCCACCCGACGAGATCGGCCGAACGCTCGTACAGCTGCTGGGTGAAATAGCCCGCCGGAGCGACCGCAAAGCCGACGTGCTCGACCCCGATTGAGGTCTCGTTGAACCACCAGTTGTCGACGCTTCGTGTCCAGTCCTTGTCATGCGCGAACTGCGTCACTGAGGGGTCGGTTGAGTTGACCTGGCCGGAGACGAGGTACCCCGCCGCTGACGTCGCCGTCGGGGCGGTGAAAACGTCCACCGCGCTCTGCCACGACCCCTCGGTGTCGTGGATCATGATCGAATCGATCGGAATGTCGAACGGGCGGTCGGCGGGGTAGACCGTCGTGGCAGGGATGTATTTCGCCACCAGCGGATAATCGGCCCGCGCGCCGGACGCGGTGAAACACGCGACGACCAATACCGCCGCGAGCGCGATCGACAACCGCAGCGCGATCCAGAGTCGCCGCCGCCCAAGCTCTTCAGCCACGTCAGCCCCCTTCGCGCTCATGCTCATCGCCCTTCAGTCGCCCCTTGGCAGATCTTGCCTCGGCGACTTGTACCCACAGTTGACCGAGATGTCAAACCCGGAGGCATCCGGGCGGGAACGATCCTGGGTACGGGCCGTTAACCCCGCCTCTCAGCGACAACGTAACCTCCCACTGGGGTATACAGCACGACGCCGCCTACTTCGGATCCGCAGAAAAGTGCTCGACGATGCGTTGCGTGTACCACTGCGGCCACGCGAGCTCGGGGCTCGCCTTCGTGTATTCCTTGTCGAGCGTCACGAGTTGCCAGACGAGCTCGCTGCGGACCGGTCTCGTTCCCAAGAGCTGCGGCAGCTCGGAGAGGTTGATGAGCCAATCGGCGTACCACGATGCCCAGTCGGGGTCGTCGCCGTCGACGATCCGATACACGAGGTGATGCGTCTCGCCGGCCTCATGAAGGAGCGCTGCGATTTGAGTTGATTGATCGGTCATGCGCCGTAGTCTCCCTGTTTCGCGCGTTCGTCAAGGTCTTATTTCGCACGGGCGTCGAGAGACGGGTGATCAGCACGATGATCCCCCGTGGCCGCGGGTTCGGTGGTGGCGTACCATCGTGCGATGACCGCTGTCGCGGCCCAGGACGGCAGGTCGCTGACGGCCGATCCTAATCGCTGGGCGGTTCTCGCCCTGCTCAGCGTCGCGCAGCTGATGGTGGTGTTGGACGCGACGATCGTGACCGTCGCACTCCCTTCGGCTCAGCGGGCGCTGCATTTCTCTCCCGATAGTCGGCAGTGGGTCGTCACCGCGTACGCGTTGGCATTCGGCAGCCTGCTGCTGCTGGGCGGCAAGGTGGGCGATCTGTTCGGGCGCAAGTGGGCGCTGATCGCCGGATTGGTCGGGTTCGCGGGGGCCTCGGCGATCGGTGGGCTGGCGCAGTCCTTCGACATGCTCGTCGCCGCGCGGGCGCTGCAGGGCCTATTCGGCGCGCTGTTGGCGCCGTCGGCGCTCTCGCTGCTGACGGTGACGTTCGCCGGATCTCCCGACCGAGCCAAGGCGTTCGGGATCTTCGGCGCGATCGCCGGGGGCGGCGCGTCGATCGGACTGGTGCTCGGGGGGGCGCTCACTCAGGTTCTGTCGTGGCGCTGGTGCCTGTACGTCAACCTCGTGATCGCAATTCCCACGACGCTCGTGGCCTTGCGGATGCTCGTCAACACCAAGGATCCCGACCGGGCCCGCATTGACGTACCCGGCGTCCTCACTTGGTCATTGGGCCTGTTCGCGCTCGTTTTCGGCTTCTCCAACGCCGAGACCCACGGCTGGGGCGCCACCGCGACCGTCGTCGCGCTCATCGCCAGCCCGCTGCTCTTAGCCGCGTTTGTGCTCATCGAGAGCCGCGTCGAGCACCCGTTGCTGCCCTTGAATATCCCGTGGAACCGGGGGCGAGGGGGGGCATACACCTCGATCGTGTTGGCGGGGGCCGGCATCTTCGCGGTGTTTCTGTTCCTGACCTACTTCATGCAGCTGAACCTTGGGTTCTCGCCGCTCACCACTGGCCTCGCGTTCCTGCCTCTGACCGCCCTACTAGTGGTCACCTCGACCACTGTCCAGACCCGCGTGATTCAGCACACCGGGGTTAGGCCCCTGGTGCTCCTCGGCATGGCGCTCGGGGTGATCGCGATGGTTCTGCTCGCCCAGCTGACGACCAGCTCTGATTACGGCACCGGCATCCTTCCGGGTCTGCTCGTCATCGGCGTGGGGATGGGCTGCATTTTCGCCCCTGCGTTCTCGACCGCGACTCTCGGCGTGCCGTCAAACGAAGCCGGCATCGCCTCGGCCATGGTCAACACCTCTCAGCAGGTGGGGGGCTCGGTCGGCACCTCGCTGCTCAGCACGATCTACGGCAGCGCCGTCGCCACCTATGTCGCGAGCCACCTCGGTGCCAGAGGCGTGGCCGCTGCCGCGGCGGTCCACGGCGACGTGACGGCGTTTTGGTGGGCCGCCGGGATCTTTGCGGTTGGCTTTCTGCTCGCCCTGCTGATCCTGCCTGGCCGAGCCAGGGCTCGCTCGTGTGCGATCAGGACGGCCGTGGCCCGACTCGCGATCGGCAACTGCCACCAGGTCGAGACCGCAGCCGGTGCTGCTGCCGGCAACGGTGCGGGCACTCCGCCTAGAACGGAGCGATCTACGGCCCCGTAGGACCCCCTTTTACGAGCACTAAGCGGGGTGCTGCGGGGCGATGAGCACCGGCCGTTTTGTGTGTGAAGCAAGCGCGTGCGAGACGCTGCCGAGGAGCGCGCTACCTATGGCGCCGCGCCCGCGCTGGCCGCAGACAATCAGCCCGGCATCGATCTCTTGTGCGACTTCGTCGATCGTCCTGGCCACTGATTCGTAGGCCTGGGCGACGCGTGCGGACGCGTTGTAGCCGCGCCCGCGGGCCCCCGCGACGCCCTCTTCGGCGATTTGCTGCGCCAATGCGGCTTCTTTCTCATCGATCTCGCCCTCATCCGGTATCGCTACAAGAAAAGAACCTGCTCTGGCCAGTTGCACCGCTGCGGGCGTCCATACCACCAATACGACGGCATCGGCGGGCTTGATTACTTCGGCTGCGGCGATCAACGCCGTCTTGGAGCCGTCCGATCCGTCATAGCAGAACAACACGGGCTTGCTCATCGCTCGTCCTCTTCGTCGCGTTCTTAGGGAGAAGTCCGCGCGCTACGCGCGGATCCGTCCATCACGGCAACTCTGACGGACCATAACGCCCCCGACAGCACTTGTTCCCAGGACGTACCCTCACTCTTGGCGTGCTGTTCTCGCATCCGGGCGATTATCGTCGCGGCTGGATATTGAATCCGAGCTTTCCGAGCACCTTGACGGCGCCTGCCTTCCCGCCCTCGAAATCACCGGAGGCAAGGCGCTGGCCCGTTGCAAACTCATAAGCCGTGCCCAGGATTGCTTTCGGCGGGTAACGGCGTTCATTCCAGACCAGGTCGTAAGTCGTGGTGGGCCCGAATCCATGCGCAGAGAAGAAGCGTTCCGGCCCTAGTTGGTCGTACTCGTTCAACGCGCGCAAGACGTCAGGATGGGTCACCTGGTCCCACGCCGGCGAATGTGTCATGTCGTCCTCCGATGATGCGGTGTCGCGATTAGTTGCAGCGCCTCTCATTTAGGCGCACGGTGCATCAGTGACGCCACGTGACACGTTCTTACCGGCGCCTTCCGTGCGGTCGGCGTACTGCTCCAGTTGTTCTGGCTCGCTCAGCCGGGCTCACCGTGCCCAGCGCTCGGCGAAGCCGAGTTGGTCGACCTAGAACCGCACCGCCCGGTCGACATCAAAGTCTGGCCCCGTCGGCCTGATGAGACGCGGGACGTTCTCGGTTTCTTACCGCCCAGCGCTGGTAAGAGCCGCCTGCCCGGCGTCACTGAACCGGCGAAGAGACACGGTTCGCCACCAACCGTCCGCGAACCGAACCCCGACGAAGGAGAGATTGATGACAGAAGCGCTGAAGGACAAGACGGTGCTCGTGATCGGGCGCGGGACCGGCATCGCCCGGGCGGTGGCCGAGGCCGCGCGCGCCAACGGCGCAATGGTGATCGCGGCCGGCCGCGACGCGGAGAAACTGGCGTCAGCCTACGACGATCCAGGCATCACCCTCGAAACGGTGGACGTCACTGACGACGAGTCGATTCAGGCGCTCGCCGAGCGCCTCGCCAGCGTCGATCATGTCGTGTGCACAGCGTCCGCCAGGGCCCGCGGGACGCTCGCAGAGCTCGATCGCGAGAAGGTGCGGCTGTCCTTTGACACCAAGGTGATCGGCCCGCTGATGCTCGCCAAGCATCTAGGTCCGAAGCTCAACGAGGGAGGATCGTTCGTGATCTTCTCGGGCGACGCGGCGTTCAAGATCAAGATCGGGCAACTCGCCGTGGCGATCACCAATGGCGCTGCGGACACGCTTACCCGCTCTCTGGCTCTCGAATTGGCGCCGATCCGGGTGAACGCCATCTCGCCGGGGATCATCGACACCGGCGCCTGGGACGGCCTCGGCGAAGACAGCAAGGCTCAGCTCTACAAGCGCGCGACCGAGACCAACCCAGCACGTCGAATCGGGCAGAGCGAGGACGTCGCGAACGCCGTCATCTTCTGTATGACCAACACGTTCTTGACCGGGACGACGCTCAAGGTCGACGGCGGCGAGGTACTCGTTTGACGCGACCTTCGCTCGCTCCGTCCGACATCGACTTCAAGCGTGAAAGAGGAACGCGCTTGGCTTAGCAGCAAGGATCACTGCAGTCAGCCCGTAGAGTCACCGGGGTAAACTTCTTCGGTCTCGTCGTGCGCATCGCGCTCGCCACGAGGCGGCAGGACGGCTGGCGCCGGGCATTGATTAGGTCAGGAATTGCCCGGCGCCGTCTGCCGTTAGGGAAGCCTAACACGCCGCCACCAGCCGGGCAGCGTTTTGTGGACGGCCCGACCCGGCGGTCACGTCGCGGACAGCCTGTCGAGGCCCTACCGGCGATAGCGTGCAGCGACCCGCGCCCTCGGCGAACGATTCGACTCAGCGCTCATCGGTGGCACCGCCTCCGACGAGGTACTGCTTGACTTGGACCAGCTCGAACAGCCGCCTAGCCTGCGGCGCTATTTCGGGGTCCACGAGCAAATTCCAACCGTCGCGGCGCGCATCAGCCATGGCCGTTAGCAGCAGGCACAGCCCCGTGCTGTCCACGTACTCAAGCTGCGCTAGATCGAGTCGAACCGACATCCGTTCGGCTCGAAGCTGAGCCAGCCGTTCCTTCAACACCGGGGCCGACGCCAGGTCAAGCTCGCCGGTCAACGTCAGCCGCAAACTCCCCTCCTTCGAGGTGTACTCGCGGATCTGGAAGTGTGCCACCGACTGCATCGACAATCTGGTGTGAAATCCCAGTGAGGCTATTCGGCTTGGCACGCGCGGACCTATAGGCAAGTCGTCCAAGCGTTGGAAATGAACGTTCCCGGATACCTGACCGCGGGGCAAACCGTCTCCGCGAGCGCCCTGGGGCGAGCCGACTGCGGCGGAGCGCCCCCTCGGTCCGGCTTGTCCTGCACGATTCGCGCGTGGACGATCATCTTCAGCAACTCGGCCACGTTGGCTTTGCGTGGATTCGCGAGGGCGTCGCTGACGCCGAGCAAGCCTTTGAGGTCGCGCACGCGCTCGTCAACGCGCGCTGCGCTGCGGATGGCGTGGCGGCCCTCCGCCTCATCGGGGACTTCGTTCTTCCGCCTCCGGGTGGACAGGAGAGCCGGGCCTTCCAGACCCTCCACTTTGATTTTGGGATCCCTGTGGACCCGAAGGTCGACCACGATGTTGGGTGCTACACCGGGCTGTACATCCCGCAGGGCTTCGGACGGGTTTCGGCGGTGACCAGGCTCGTGCCGCTGGCGCGTCTGCTGGCGCAACGCGCTTGGCCATGCGAGAGCGAGCTGTTGGACCGATTGGTCGCCTACGGCAAGACGCACGGCGCCTGGAACGACGACCAGGGCTACGTCGAGGGCGGTCTCGCTCGAGTCGTGGAGGCGGCCGCCGGCGCGCCGGCTCTCCCGAGCGTGAAGGTCGACGTTGGCTTCTTGTGTGGGACGGAGTTCGACAGCATCGAGGCGGAGCTTCGGTTCTTTGAGCGCCACTCGTTACGCGTCGATGGGGTCCAGGTCGAGGTCCCTCTGTCGCAGGGTGAGCTGCTCGTCTTCGACAACCTCGCGGTGGCACACGGTCGTCGCGGTACCCGGCGACCCGCCGAGCTGCATCAGTGGGTGTTTGGCGAAACCTTGGGCGTGGCGCGGCAACGCGAGCTGCGGAGCCATCTGCTCGCCTGTTTCCAAACGCCCGCGTCGGGCGATCACACCGGCACGGACTGAACCTCGACCCTGCTAGGGGCTCCCGACCGTGTATGCGTAATGGAAGTTGTGGAAGTCGGAGAACGAGACCGGGACCCCCACGGCCGGGTCGGTCGCGCCCCAGTCGGTGGAGTCGAGGACGCTGAGGGTATGGTGAATTTTTGACCCGGTGGGCGCCGTGGGCGAAAGTGTCGCCCTCAGCGTCCCGGTGGCGCCCGGCGCCAGTTCCTTTGGCGTCGAGGCGTTCCCGCCGCTTATGTCACGAGCTGATTGCAGCTTGAAGTACCCAACGTGGTTCGTCGAGTTCGTCACCGTCACCGTGACCGGGACGCTGGCTCCCGAGTTGACGACCGTCGAGGTCGACGTGGGGAGGCCGGTCTCAGTGACCGGCTTCAGCTGGTTGTAGGCCAGCTTGCCGGTGACGGTCTGGGAGAAGCGCTTGCCGTCGGTCGTGGCCCCCTGCATGACGTCGATCTCCCACAGACCGGGCTCCGGATCGGCCGCTATGAGCGAGGCGTTCCCCGACGGGTTGTCGGGCGTGGGCGTGACGTCCGTGGCCGAGAGATCGATGAACCCCGACTTGGTGATCGCCGGTTTGAGGTCGGCCGGCGAGAACAGGTAGTAGTAGACAGGGTCGTCTGCGGCGTGGTCGGGGGCGTAGAAGGACACGTCCAGGTCCTTTTGTCCCTTGGGCACGCGGACATAGAAGGTCTTGATCTGCCCGGGGCCACGTGAGACCGAGCTGGTCAGCGTGGTGCTGAACGAGCCCCCGCCCGACGGGATGAGGGTGCGGCGAGCGATCGGCACCGAGGTCTCCAGCCCCCGCGCCCCGGTGAACTGCACCGACTCCGGGGCGTCACCGGGCGCGCTGGGCAGGGCGACGTCGAGGGTCACCTTCGCCGCCTGATGGGCCTGGATGGTGACGGGCCCCGTCGCCCGGCTGGTCGAGAATCGCTGCCCGCTCGCCTGGAAGGTCACCGTGCCCCGGTAGGGACCCGGGGTCTCCGGCGGACTTGCCACGTAGCCGCGACCGTTGCTCCACACGATCTGGGCTTTCCACCGACCGGCCATGGGGTGCTCGACGGTGCTGTGCTGAATGTCGGGACTGGCGTTGGGCCCGTTGACGGCGCCCCAGTCGTAGGACAGCTGGGCCAACCGACCGGCCGGGTCGGTGAGGATGAACGTCAAGATGTTGGCGTCGTTGTTGGTGGGGTCCGGCCACCGCATGTCGGCGTCGAGGACGCTGACGCCCTTCGGCACGTTGAAGTAGACCGGTGCCGCCGCAGTGGCGCCTTGAACCGGGAGCTTGGCCGAGGACGAAGGGGCGCTGACGTTCTCGGTGACCGGCGCCCCGAAACTCTGCTCGCTACCGAGCACCCGGTAGGCGCCGGTGACCGCCTCGGCCTTCGACGAGGCGTTGTACAGGCTGACCGACGTCTTGTCGACCGAGCCGCCCTTGCCCTGCAGGTCGAGCTGTGAAGGGCTGGCGACCAACGCCGGCTGACTGGACTTCCCCGCCAAGGTGCCCGGCATCTGGCGGGCCGCCTCGACGGCGGCGTAGACGTTCAGGAGACCGCCGCCCTGCTGGTCGGCCGCGGCCCCGATGTCGGTTGCCGTGCTGGTCAGGATCTCCTTTACCTGGCCCGGCGAGGGGGACGCGCCGGCGTGGGTACTCCGGTAGGCCTGGATAACGTCGGCCGCCGCGCCCGAGACGAAGGGGGCCGACTCGCTGGTGCCGCCGAAGGTCTCTGTCGGCAGCGGCGGAGTCTGGCCTACACCGGCGAGTGCGAGCGACTCGTAACCGGGGGCGATCAGGTCGACCACCCTGCCGTTTGGCGCGGTACCGCCCGAGGACAGGGTGGCCATGTTGTTGTCCTCCCAGCCCTTGCGGTAGCCGTCGGCCTGGGCGGTGAGCCGAAGATCTGTGCTGCCGCCGGCGTCGATGACGCTCGGGTCGTCGGCGGGGGCTTCGACAGTGCCCGACGATCCGCTGTCGCCCGAGCTTTCCACCACGACCACGCCGGCCCGCACCATGGCCTCGTTGGTCGGGGCGAGGAGGTCGTCATTGGCCCCGGGAAGCTGGCCGTAGCCGTAGGACTCGGACACTACGTTGGCCTTCTCCTTCACGGCCTGCTGCAGCCCAGCGATGACCTGGGACTCGCGGGCGACGACCTGGCCCGACGAGTTCTTGTCGCTGAAACCTCCGGTGGTCAGGATGGAAGCGCCAGGGGCGTCCCCGAGGAGTCGGAAGCTGCACCTCTTGGGCAGCTTCGACAAGGGAAGCTGCTTGGCGTAGGTGTAGGTGACGGTGCCCTGGGCCCCCATCGTGGAGACGTCACCGTTGAACTCGTCGCTGAAGACGTTCTCCTTGGGGTTGGGGGCGTCGATGATCACGTGCTGGCCGTCGGGGCGGATCATGTTCGGGTTTCCGGCGGCCGAGTCGGCGTCGACGTTCCCGATGATGACCCCCTTGCCGGTGGCGACCCTCGAGGCCTCCTTCGTGTCGTTGGGATCGGCCGAGGCGTCGTGGATGTTCGTAAGGGCCTCGGGCTCGAGGAGGGGGTCGGCGGGAGAGGTATTACAGAAGTGCTGCCCGTCAGCCGCGTTCGCCGAGATCTGCGACTTGACCACCCGGGAGGCTGCCACCGTGCTGGTGTTGGGGGTAGCGGGCCCGACGATGATGGTGCCGTCGGGTACGACCTCCTTCACGCCCGCTGTTCGACCAAGGGCCTGTGCCTCGGCCGCCGGCATGCTGGCGGCGACCGCGTTGAGAAGCCAGAGCTGCGTGATGTCGGTAGCGCCGACCTGCCGGAGCTGGGACACGAGCGGGGCCTGCATGGAGGACGCGGCCGCGGCGCGGGCGCTCTGGTGAGCCCGGTTCGCCGGCAGTGCGGCCAACTGGTTACTGAACACCACGATCTCGCGCTCTCGTCTGCCCGCCGAGCGGGCCTTGACCTGGCTCGGGCTCAGCCGGGCGAAACGCGGCGTGACCACACCAGACGCGGTGCCCGGTACGGCCGTGAGACCCGCAATCAAAGCCCCCGCGCCTACAACGAGAGAGCACCTGCACGCAGAGACAATGACATGCTTCCCCTCTCCTCACCTCGTTACATCCAGTAGCTCCCCCGGCTCTGATGCGTGCGCATAATTATCACAACTTCGCTGGCTGTCAAGAGCCATCGAGGCGCCAGGCGGCGGACGAGCATCGCTCGCCCCGATCAACCAGTTTGGCGGTAATCGCTCACGATCTCGACGACGGGCCGGCGATGGCCTGAGAAGGAGCCGTTGTCGGCCGGCCGATGCCAAGGAGCAAGACTTCGCCTATACCTCAATGAGGATCGCTGGCAGGGGGTTCGGCCTGCACCGTGATTGCGCGCAGCGCCGCCTCGATCTCGAAGCGGGCGTCGGAATCGTCCAGTTGCGCGCCCAGGAGCTCGCGCAAGCGTGCGATTCGGTAACGAGCAGTCTGAGGATGTAGGTGGAGACTGCGGCTCATCGCCGCAGCGTTGCCGTCGTGCTGCATGTAGGCGAGGGCGGTCGCGGTCATCCGCGCCCGGGCCGCCGGGGTTAGGTTCCGGAGCGGCGCGAGCCGCTGTTGCGCAATCCGTTCGATTACGGGTGCCGCCAGGTTGATGATCAGGGCGGCGAGGTGCTCGTCCGCGACCAAGCATCGAATCGCCATCTGCGAGTTCGAAGGTCGCGGTGGCGAGCCGCCAGGAAAGCGGCAGCTGGGGCAGGGGAACATCGGGTCCGACCGCCGCCTTTCGTCCGCTGGCAGCAACTCGGACGAGCTCTCGCCGCCCCGGACCTTCGGCGTCCGGGAAGACGACGCATCCGAAGCCATCGATTTGGGCTGGGAGCGCCTCGACGCCGAGCCGACGCGATAGGCCCGCCAAGCGATCTGCGTGGCAGAGCAAGATCGCCGCGGAGCGCGGCAGCCGCCAGCCGATGGCGTTCGCGAGCGCCGGAACCTGAACCGAGGGCGCACGCCCGAGCAGCGCGAGGACAAGCTCCGTTCGCCGTCGCTCGATCTCTCCCGCGCGTTCAGATTGCGCCTGGGCGTACCCCTCGACGGAGTCCGCGGACAGGCCGTCGATGTAGGCGAAGATCGCCTCGGCGAGCCGCGCGGCGGTCGTCTGGTCGACTCCGGCCTGCTGGGTTGCCGTCGCGAGCCGTCGCCAGGCGACCCGGGCGCCAACGCGGTATGCGGCTTGCAGGGCGTCGAGCGTTCGCCCCGCGCGCAGCTCCGCGCGCCCGAGGCCCACCGATGCCCGCCGGCCGCGGTCGTCGACCGAATCTGGGTCACGAACGAGTATCACGAAGCGCCGCAGTGCTTCGTCGACGCCCGCGCGCAGCGCTTCACCGAACGCGCTCTCGAGCGGTTGCGCGTACTCGGGCACCTCGTCGGCGATCGCCACGAGGATCTCGCTGGGTGATCTCCGGAAGTTCCGGCTCAAGTACTTCGGCCACGCTTGGCGGTAGATCTCGCCACGGTTCGGACGCCGTACTCATAAAAGTGAGCATATAGGCCCTGAGTGCCGAACATATCGATGCAGAAATGTGCAGATTTGCACATATGCTTTTACGCATGTCCAAGACCGAAAAGGCCGCCAATCTCGCCGGTGTTGTCGTCCCGTTCCTCGGCGTCATCGCCGCCATCGTTCTGTTGTGGCATCGCTGGGTCGACGGCACCGATCTCGCCCTGCTCGCCGGCTTCTATCTGCTCACCGCGGGCGGGGTCACCGTCGGCTTTCACCGCCTGCTCACCCATCGCGCGTTCCAGACCTACCCAGGAATCGAGCGCGTCTTCGCGATCGTCGGCTCCCTGTCGGTTCAGGGGTCGGTGCTCGACTGGGTGGCCGACCACCGCAAGCACCACGCTCACACGGATGCCGAAGGCGACCCGCACTCACCCCACGTCGGGCATGGGAGCGGTGTCGCGGGCCTCTGGCACGCCCACGCCGGGTGGCTACGAAGACCCAGGGCCAAGCGGACTGGAAACGCTATGCCGCCGACCTCTACGAGGACCCCAAGATGCGCACGGATCGGTCGGAGGTTCCCCATGCTCGTCGGCCTCTCGCTGCTCCTTCCGACGCGCGGCGGGCTTCGTCCTGCATGGCTTCACGCTCGAGGGCGCGATTCGCGGACTTGTCTGGGGAGGGTTGGTGCGAATCTTCCTCGTGCACCATGTCACCTGGTCGGTCAACTCCGTCTGCCACTTCTTCGGCCGCCGCCGCTTCGACGTCGACGACCGATCCACCAATGTCGCCTGGCTGGCGCTCCCCTCACTGGGAGAGTCCTGGCACCACAACCACCACGCCTTCCCCCGCAGCGCCCATCACGGCCTGAGATGGTGGGAGCTCGATCCCTCTGCCCTAATCATCAGTGGCTTGGAGCGACTCGGGCTGGCATGGAACGTCGTCCGCATCGCACCTGAACGCCAGGCCGCCCGCCTGGCACAGCGCTTCCCCGCTCCCGCCGGAACGTACCCCGAACAGGCCACCTGACGGACGGGTTTGCCCGACGCGGGCAGAATGGCGCGCCGAAGCGGCGGCGACGCCGTTATCGAGGCGGCGAGCTGTTTGCGAGTTCTGGCCGCTCGAGCTTTGCTGGCGACGAACCTGGCCTGACTGATCTTTTGCGCGTGCGCGAGCTGCTGGACGAAAACCATCTCGCCGCCGAGCGATTGCATCAGCTCCATGTCGAAGCCAATGAGCTTGAGGGCGTCGTAGGTCAGCTGCTTATTCAACATATCCAGGTAGAGGTCTACGTGCGAGGGGAAGCGGCCGGTGTCCTTTGCCGTTTCAACCTGGCAGCCGTGTTCCTCTAGCAGCGTCCGGTAGTCCTCGATCGGAAGGACATTCGGGAATTTCATGAATCGCAGATACCGCTCGGCCTCGTCATCGCTCATCTGCTCGGGCCCGGCCACCCAATCGGTGAACGCGATCTTGCCGCGAGGGCGGACGATCCGCGTGGCTTCCCCGATCAACTGCGCCTTGTCCTCGACGTAGCACCAGGCGTCCTCGCCCCAGACGAAGTCGAACTCCGCGTCGGGGAGCTTAGTGTCAGTGGCGTCACCGAGAACGAACTCGACCGAATCGGATAGCTCCGTCGTAAACGGCCTGGACATCCGCCAGGCCGACCCAAGTGAGCGTATGCATGCTTCGCCTCCAGTCCCGAGTCGCCCCAACTCGCGAGCCATCTTCCTCCCGGGCGCGGAGGCTGTCAATGCCCGCGAGCGACTTCGTCCATCGCGCAGGAAGTCCCTCCGGGTCGACGGTGCTCGTCGGCCCGCCCGCCGAGGAGGCGCAGGAGGACGGCTCAGCGTGATTGCGCTACGGCCCAAGCCGACACCGCCGGGCGTGGCCGCCGAGGGCGGCGGCGAGGAGCAGCGGACGGAGCCGGAGACACCGGACGTGCTTCCGGTCCCGGGGTTGTCGAGCCGCCTACTTGATTCGCGCTTGGTTGCGCGCCTTTCGCGGGAGCACGAAGCGATTTTGCGCCTTCGGCCGCGCCATTGCACCTGCGCTGACGCTCGCGCTCGACAGCTGCACCGCGGTCAACTGTGTTCCGTATACGTCCCCGGTCGTAGAGTCTGCTTCGCAGACCTCCACGATGGTCTTCGTCGGTCCTGCGGCCAGGATCCCATTCGTGGCAACGTCTCCCTCCCTCCCGAGGTTCCGTCGACGCCTCGGGCCGTTTCAGCGGAATACGGGCTGTTCCTGTCATGACAGAACACGCCCCCCGTGTGAATTCACATTTGCGATGACATCGGCGGTTGCAAAGACCGCGTAGTCCGCCGACGCGGTCGGGGTGATGGTGGCGACAACGGTGGAGACATTTTTCGCGAGAGCGGTGACCTTGCTTGATCTGGCGTAACTTGTGTACTTGGTGTACCCGGCTATCGCCCCTGCCGGACCCTGTTTGCCTTGGTTTCCTTGGGCGCCTTGGTTTCCCGCCGAGCCCTGGTTTCCCTGCGAGCCCTGGTTTCCCTGAACCCCCGGGGTTCCCTGCGGGCCCTGTGTTCCCTGAACGCCCTGGGTTCCCGTTGTGCCCTGCGCTCCCTGCGGGCCCTGCTTGTTCCACGAGATCGAGGTGAAGCCGCTCTTGCACTTGGCGCTCTTCGCGTAGTACAGAGCCTTTGTCTTATCCGAATAACAGGCGTAGAGCTTGCTCGAGGCCGCCGCGCCCGCCGGCGCGGCCACGAGTCCGGCCGCGGCCACCGACGCGGCCACGCCCGACGCCATCAGCGCTCGGCGGCCCCGGCCCGGGCGGCGGCGCTTCCTCGCGCCGTATGGCCTGCCCTCAGATACGGAATCAGTGCCCAAAATCGCCCCTGGTCAAAGCGACTATCCCAGCCCCATCGCCCCATGTCAAGACGCGTGTGACACTCGCACAGACCATACTGCTCCGGGCTGAGGCTGTCGCATATGCCTGGCGGGTTGTGCGACTTTGACGAACCGGCTGGCGGGGTCGATGCGACACCCCGCGCGCGTTCAGTGCCGGCACGCCGCTAAACCCGCTCGGGCCAACGAACGGCGGCTACCGCGCCGGTCGAAGCGCCGCTGGAGTCGCGACCGTTATCAACTCTTGCTAACTCAACGCCCCCGCGAGAGGTTTACGCGACAGCGTCCCGGGCGGCCTGCCGCCACCCCTGAGGAATGAAGATCGCGGGCTATTTTCAGGACAGCGTCCCGGGCGGCCTGCCGCCACCCCCGAGGAATGAAGATCGCGGGCTATTTTCAGGACAGTGACTCTGGCGGCTTGCGCCGCCACCCCTGAGCGAGGAAAATCTTGGCGCCGCCGGGCTGACGGCGACGAGGCTTGGTCCCTAGAGTGGACTAACCCGGAGTTGTGGCGACACTCGGGTAGATCGAGAAGAGCTTTGTAGGGACGGACGGCCCCACCAGCTGGTGGGGCCGTCCGCGCGTCTGCTCAGGCTCCCTGCTGTTCCTGCCAGAACGAAGGGAGAGCAGTCGTCGTGACAGAGCATGACGTGTTGGTCGGCTATCGCCTGCGCTTGTTCACGCTGGCCGATGAGCTCGGCAACGTGAGTAAGGCGTGCGCCCTGATGGGGGTGCATCGATCGACCTACTATCGCTGGAAGCGCCAGGTCGACCGCTGGGGGCTTGAGGCGCTGAATGTCCGCGAGCGCCGCCGGCCGCGGATGCCGAATGAGATCGGCCCGCACCTGGAGCAGCGGATCGTCGCGTTCAGTCTGGCCCATCCGGGGTTCGGGCCCCGCAGGATCTCGGCGGAGCTCGCGAGGGAGAAGTGGGGCGGGCTGCGGATCTCCGAGCACGGGATCTGGCGGGTCCTGCGGCGCGTGGGGCTGAACACACGGGGCAGGCGTCTGGCGTTGATCGCCCGCCACCGCGACCCATACGAGCGCGCTCCCTCACCGCCACCCCCGGAACGTCACATCGACGCCTCCGAGCCCGGAGAGATCGTGCAAATGGACTGTTTCTTCATCGGCCGGCTGTCGGGCAGCAAAGGGTCGGTGTGGCAATACACCGCGATCGACGTCGCCTCCGGCTACACCTGGGCCGAGCTTCACAGCTCAGAGCGCAACCCGCGTTCCCAGCACTGCCAGAAGCTCGTTCACCGCCTCGCGCACGAGCTCGCGCTCGCCGGCTGGAAGCTCAAGACCGTGACCACCGACAACGACTCGGAGTTCGTCTCCAGCGACTTCCGCAAGGTAGTCGAGGCAGCCGGGGCCCGCCAACGCCGCATCAAAGCCGGCCGCCCCACAAGCAACGGCTGCGTCGAACGCGTCCAGCTCACGATCCTCGAGGAGTGCTGGCGGCCCAGCTTCGCCCGCTCGCTGGTCCCCAAGCTCACCGCCCTCAGACGCGACCTCGACGAATACCTCACCTACTACAACACCGACCGCGCGCACACCGGCCGCCACACCCAAGGACGCGTCCCCGCAGACATCGTCTACGGTGCCCGCAAGATGAGAGCAGCGCGATGACCTGTCGCGACTACTCCGGAGTAGCGCACCCTAGAGGCCGTAGGACAGTGTGCCGCGGGAGCCTGTGGAACCGTTGATTGCTGCCACGAGCGCGAAAGCCAGACTCATATCTGGGAGGCTCCTCCCGGCGGCCGACATCGCCCCTTCGGCCAAGGAGCCGCCGATCATCGACTGACAACGGAGGCCCTGAATCAGCCCGGCGAACCGCTGGGCCAGCTTTTGCGTGCCCGCGTTCGCCCTCGACCGCATCCCGATTTACAAGCCAGCCTCAGCCCAAAGCGGCAATCTCGCTTCCCTCGTCCATCATTGAGGAGGGGTTAAGTGCGCGCCCGTTAGGGCGCTTGCCTGACGCCGTAAGGGTGGGGTACCGTCGTCCACTGACCGCGGTTGCCGCGGAGCTGCCGAACCGGGAGTGAGTGTCCGCGACCGAAAGGCGAGGACGATGAAGGGACTATTTCGAACGACGGTCGCTGGGGCTGCGATAGCTTCTCCAGCACTCCGTGCGGTGCGGCGCGCGCTGACGTTGATGTGTCTGTTGGGCTGATCGTCACCGTCGTAGTGGCGCTAAGCGCGCAACCTGCTGACGCCTTTGTCAAGGGTGTTCAGTTGGCTGTGGTCACTAGGCCGCCCGAACCAATTCAGACCGACAACCACTACGACCTCCATTACTGGTGGGCATGCGGACTCAACGGGCACCCTAGGCACTTTGAGATGCAAGGTTACGGGCTAACGTGCGGGAGCGCCTGCCACGAGCGTGACTGGTTCGCCATTCAAGTTAAGCTACTTACAGGTCGAGACGATGGGATCCAAGATAGAGAGATGTATGGGCGAATCCAAAATCCCGCCCTCGGTCGTCCGGACGTCAAACTCGTTTTTGACGGGAGAACAGGGAAGCAGGAGTTGTTCTCGGCGCGGGACGGTTACTCCGTAGGTGAATCCCGAGAGGCCCAGGTCACCGGGGTGAATGGGTGGCTTCGTCACGTTCAGTTCAAGCGTGAAGAGGACTCTTCTACAACGAAACGCTTTCGCGCCTGGTTCTGGCTGACGAAGTAGCCCGCTGAGCAGCAGGAGAAACGCGCAACCTGGACTGCACCTTTCCTGTAGTGCTCCCAGCCTTGCTTGGGTCGGGTTCACGCGCGTGAAGCCAAGTAGCTCTGTGGGCCCGTCGAGGCTGTCAAATCGGCCTAAAGAGCATCTCGCTGATCTCCGCGGGTAGAACGCGGTGAAGTCGGACTCCGTGATTCCGGGTCGCCTCATTGGCAGGACGCGGGCTCCCGGCCCGAGGTGCCACCTGGCGTTCGGGGCACCCCGGGAGGAGCGGAATGGCTAGCCGATGCCGGGGAGGACCTTCGTGCCCTCCTTCCGCACGGCCTCCAGCGCGTTCGGCTTCAGACCAAGCAGGTGGAGGATCGTCGGTGCCACCTGGGTCGTTTCTACCCAAGCGTCGCTCTTCAAGTGCGGAACCGTCCCCGGCGCGTAGACGAGCAGCGGCACGTCGCGGTCGCCCGGGTTGTCTCCGCCGTGCTCGGCGATCTTTGAGCCGGTCGTGTAGATGGTGCCGACCTGCGAGATCCCGAACACGTCAGGGTGGTGCGGGTCGGAGTTCGGGACGCCGAAGAACCGCGCCGACTGCTGGCCGGCGAAGATCCTCCGCAGGCCGGAGTGCTGGACGGTGATCGTGTGGCCGGCGTAGTTCACCGCCGGAGCGGTGTGCGTCCACAGGTAGTTCTTGACGAAGTTAGTCGCTGCCTGCGAGCGGTCAGACAGCCACCACAGCAGCCCGTCGTCGTCGGCTTCCTGGACGACCAGCGTCGGGTTGCTCGGGTGAGTTGCGGCCCACTTGGCGTTGACGCCGGAGATGATCGGACCGTCGTCGATCCGTTGGAGCTGGGCGTTGTTCAGCGGCGACTGGCCGTGCTTGGCGGTCAGGATGATCGCCGTGGAGTTGGCCTCCCCGTCGGCCTGGATCGCGTCGGCCATCCGCTGCAGAGCGTCGTTGACGTAGTCCAGCGCGCTCCGCAGCAGCGGACCCGGCATCTGGACGCCGTTCTGGGTCACGTACCCGCCGGGAATCGACGGGCCCTCGGTGTACTTCCCCTGCGCGTTCGGGCCGATCAGCACAGCTGGGGAGCTCTTCAGCTTCTCGGCGGTCGAGACGGTCTGGAAGTTCATCCCGTAGATCGCCGGCGTGCCGACCTTCGGCCCCTTGCCGGAGTGCTCGTAGCCGTTGATCCAATTGATAACGGCCCGTACCCTGCAGGAGTCGTACTGCTTGGTCGCGGCGTTGTCGGCCGTCCACGCGCCGTCCACCGGGTACGGCACGCCGTTCGGCTCGACCGCCTGTGAATCGATCTCCGGGCCGAAGAAGTCGTCGATGCTGTAGCCACCCGAGCCCGGGCCGTTGAACGACGTGTAGACCGCGTGCTTGTCAGACCAAGCCGTGCGCATGCCGGCCCTGTGGATCACCTGGAAGATCGTGTTGACCCCCAGGAAGTCCCACGGCTGGATCGGCTTGCACGTCTTCGGGTCGACCGGGTACGTCGCCGGGTTCAGACCCGACTGCGGGTGCGGGCTCAGGTTCATGATCATGCCCGGGTCCTTGTCGACACCCTTCGGGTAGATCGAGCCGCCCTCATCGAACGACGGGAAGGTGTTGCCACTCCCGTTATGCAGCAGATCGGGTACAGCGGGAAGCTTGTCGTCCGGCGAGTCGTAGATCACGTCGCCGCCGGGCACGGGACCCGAGCATTTGGTGGTGCCGGCCGGGAACACGCCATGGCTGTACTCGTCGTCGTAGTAGATGCCGGTCGTGCGCGGATCGCCGCCGGTCATCAGCGCCGTGCCGCCGGGATCAGAGTCCGAGGGATCGGACGTGTGGTTGTTCGTGAACTCGGCACCGCCGGCCGCGAGCTTCGCGAGCTCCGACCCCGGGTGGTTCTGGACGTACCAGTCGAGGTCGGACTGGTGCATGCCGTCGACTGAGATCAACAGCACGTGCTTGATCTCGCTGTGGTGCAAAGCGCGTCCGGCGTCAGCCGATGACACGCCAACAGGAACAGCGAACGCTGCAGCGACGAGCGCCACGGCGGCGGTAACTCTTCCGCGCATGGACGAGTCTCCTTCCTTCGAGAATTGGACACCGCCGTTATATGGCTCCGACTCGGTTCTGGTGTGACCGAGAGGTAAAAGTCACTTCCTCGCCAGCCGAGTCGTCTTGGGCGAATGGCTCGGTTCGGGCGACCTGACTCAGCCGACTGTGGTGGGAGCCCTGCGCTTGGGCCGGTGTCCCCGGCCCAAGCGCACGGGTGCTCCTATTGGTTCGTGCTATGGCGCAATCGTCAACTGGACGTGCACGACGTTCGAGATCGACCTCGTCTGCCTTGACGCCACGGCCGGGGCGGTTACCGCGCACGACGTAGACGGTCAGCCCAGATCGGCCGCTGCCAAACAGCGGCTTGCCGACCAGCCAGGTGTTCCATGCCTCGGCCAGCCCACCGACGTCCGCCACGCCGTTGAATTGGAAGAGGCTGTGTTGGTTCGAATCCGGAGCACAATCGGACGTTCGTCCAGGCCCCAAGCAGTTCCTCAGAAGGTGGAGCCAACGGGATTCGAACCCGTGACCTCCTGCTTGCAAAGCGTCTGCCCGGCGCGGCTCCGAGGGCGCGGATTCCCTGTATTCGCGGGGGATTCGCGCCTTTCGCCGGCCGGGTAGGCGTGGGGACGTTGTGCGCGGTTTTGCGGGGTTTCGCGGGGATTGCGGCAGCGCTGCCAATTCAATCCGACACTGCCCGAGTATCGTGAAGTGGAGGATCCGCTAGCGATGTTCGTCGCCCTTCTGCTCATGGTCATGGTCCGGTTCGCGTTCTGGGCCATCGCCGTGTCCTGCGCCGTGGTGTTCGCGTTCGCTGCCATCCTCGCCGCGATCGCACGCGGCATCTGCGAACCCTTCTCACCGCAGCGCGCGGACGACTTCCACGACGTCGCGACGATCCTCATCCATCACGCGTTCGACGTGTCCAAGTTCGCCGACAACCACCGCCGCTGGCTACTACCCAACACGCAGCGGTCCAGGCGCTACTAGTCCGACTGCGTTTTGCGTGGTCGTGTCGCCCCTGCAGGGATAGTCGTTGTCAATGGCCGACCGCACACTCCGCACACCCCCTACGCGCGCGCGCACGCGAGACTGGACGCCGAGGTTTTTGGAGGCGCTAGGCCGCGATCCGCGGGTTTCGGAGGCGGCGCGTCAGGCTGGGATCGGCAGGCGCACCGTGTACGACCGCCGCTCGGCTGACCCCGAGTTCGCCGCGGCGTGGGATGACGTGATCGCTGGCACGCTCGACGAGCTCGAGGCGGAGGCGTACAGGCGTGCGGTCAACGGCTCCGATCAGCTCCTCATGTTCCTGTTGCGCGCCCGCCGGCCGAAGGTCTACAGCGAGCGGTACCGCATTCAGCACTCGGGGCACATCGACGGGGCGCGCCCGATGCTCGACCTTCACGACCCTGAGGTGCGGGCGGCATCCCGCGAGCTGCTGCATGCGGTCGCCGCTGCGCGCTCGGCGCGGCTGGCGAAGGAGGCGAAGAGTTGAGCCGTGACAAGTCCAGGATCGAGCGCGTGCTCATCAAGCTCGAAGCGCTGCAGCTCGAATTGCCGTGGCGCAGCCTCTACGCGGAGCTGGCGGAGAAACTGCATCGCGCGAACGCCGGCCAGCGCAATGCTAGGGAGGCGACGTACCGGCAGCTGCTTGTCGCGATGTTATGCGGCCGGCGGTACGAGTGCGACCAGATAGCCGACATGTTCAACTGCTCGACCCGAGCCGTCCAGCGCGACCTGAAGCTGCTTGACGAAAGAGTGTGGGGGCGCGACGAGAGCGCTTCTAGGCCGCTTGACGATGCTGGCGAGGGGTCCTCAGAGCAGGCCGAAGCGCCGAAAGCCGCGGATGTCGTGCCGCTGCTCAGGAGGCAGGCGTCGTGAGACGCGCTGTGAGCCATTCCAAGCCGTCCCGGGACGCTCACGCGACCCCTCGCATGCCCGAAACCGCAGGCGGCGCCGGGCCAAGCCGCGAAGGCCGGGCGGGTCGTCGTGGCAGCCGTGAGCGGGGCGACCCCGACCGCAAGACGTGGGCGGAGAAGGCCGCCAGGCTGGGACGGCCCGGTGACGTGGGCCAATCGGCAGTTCTAGCGGCAGACGGGACGAGATACCGCGAGGTTTCGCAAGGTTTCCGCGCCGGTTTACGCCGGTTAGCGCCGGTTTCGAGCGCTGAGACCGCTTGCTGCCCGAGCAACCGTTCGCTCGTGTCGGGGGCCTAGGGATAGTCGTTGTTGAGATGCGAGCGTTTGTCAAAGCCGTGCGGGACGGTCGGTCCGTCGAACTATCGGCTGTCCCGCTCGAGCAGCTCTACTGCGAGCTGCGAGGCAGGGGCTTCGGCGTGCTTCCCGGCGGCGCCTGGAAGGACGTCTGCGACGAGGTCGCTCGACTGCGCGCGGAGTTGGAGAAGGTTCAGCAGGAGATCCGCCTCTGGCACGTGTTCGCCAACGGTGCGCTCGGACGACGGCAGCGGGCGGAGTCCGAAGCCGAGGCGCTCGCCGCTGTGCTAGCGGCGCCCGCGATCGCCGAGCTCGAATCCGGCCTTGAAAGGAACCAGTAAGTGGCGAACATCCATTCACGCGGGAGGAGCGCGACCGGCCGATACCCGAGGCGATGCGCGATCCCGAGCTGCGCCCGCGGGTCTTGCAGCACGTGGCCAAGCGCCGCGGCATCTCTACCGGCGACGCGCAGCGGTACATCGAGGGCAGCCTGTACCGGGAGCTAGGTGTCACGCCGGCGCTCGGGTCGAACCCGACGCTGGGTCAGGTGGTCGACCACTTGGATAACCCGCATTTGGACGGGCCGAGCTCGGGGCCCTCCAAAGGCTTGCAGCTCGACGCCAGCGCCAAAGCGCTGTTCGGTGACAACAAGCTGCTTGACCGCACGCTGAAAGCGATCAGCCTCGAGAAGGGGATCAGCTACGTCGCGGCGCTGGAGAAGCTGACCCGGGCGTTCGACTACGCGCCACGCGGGACCGTTCGGGAGCTGTTCCAACGCGCCGGCGTCAACGAGCCCGGCGACGTGGCCGAGGACGTCAAGCTGCTCTCACGCGCCGACGCCGAGGCGTCGGCCAGCTATGAGCAGGAGACGCGCAACCTCGCCCGGGAGTGCACGAACCCACGCGGGATGCTGCTGATCGACCAGGGCGCCGATGTGGGCGGCATGATCGGCGACCCGGCCGAGTTTGAGCGCAGGTTCTTCCGCGCCCGCAGCGCGGCGCCCGGCATGTATGAGGCCGGCGACGACGGCCGCGAGAGCTTCCGCGAGCAAGATCGGCTGCATCTCGACGCGGGGCTGGACCTGGTGCGCACCCTTGAGCGCAGCGGTGAGTTGCAAGCGGCGGGTAACCGCCGGGTGCAGGTTCGCCGCCAGCTCGAACAGTCGCTTACGGGCAGCCGCGACCAGCGGGCTCGCGTGCGGCTGCTGGACGCGGAGATCGCGAAGCTTCGCGGGCAGCGCGACCGGCTGATCCCGAGCACGTCCCGAGAGCCGCAGCGGGACTCGCTGCGCACTCTTGACCGCGGCGCGAACGATCCTTCGCCGTCGCTTCACCCGGACCTTCAGATGCGGATCATCATGGAGCGCAGGCGGGAGCTGGATGAACCCTACGACGTGGCGCGCGAGAAGGTACTTGCGGAGGCCCATGACGTTGGCGCTCCGCTGACACTGGACGACGATCCCGACTCGGCGCGCTTCGTTTCGAGACCAGGGGCGGCGCAGGCGCCTGCGGACACGACACCGACCGACGTAGAGCCAGGCTGGCGCTCAATGGGCGAGCGCGTCTCGGCTCGACTCGTGCAGCTCGGGCGCCCGGAGAGCGACTATCAGCGGACGCTTGAGGAGCTGATAGTCGAGGACCGCGACGCTGCCGGTGGCGTGATCCGCGGGCCGCTGTACCCCGTCACTGACCCCGGACCAAGGCCGTGAGCGGAGCGGTCGTGGACAACGGCTCGTGCTTAGCGGATAGTGAGATAGGCGCTCATGATCGCCCTGTTGTTCATCACCGCGCTATCCCGCTTTCGTTCTGGGCGGTCTGCGTCCTCGTAGCCGTGGTGCTCGCGTTCGCGGCGTGCTTGGGCATCATCGCCTCAGGCGTCGTCAGCATGTGGGACGAGGACCGCGGCGAGGACTGGCACCGCGCCGCGAGCCTGCTGATGCGGCAGTCGATCGACACCGCGATGTTCGCCGACAGCCACCGCCGTTGGCTCTTGCCCAACACGCAGCGGTCCAAGCGTTACTAGGCGTCACTTCTTTCGCGGCTGCGATCACGGGCCGGGGCCATATCGCGGGGGTTTTCGGTGAGTCCTAACCGAGTCCATCACTCCCGCTCCCCGGTCCGTGATCGCCGCGCCGCCGTACAAGCGTGCCCTCTTTTGCGCAGCCTCGCGCCCCTGCACGCGTTTCGCAGGGCGGTCCTACCGGCCGGCGGCGAGCTGCGGCGGTGCATGCAGGTTTCGTGCGGTCGTGCAGATACGTACCCGCTTCGGGGTTGATACATACCCCGCTTCCGTCGTGCCGACGCCGCTACTTTGCTTTCAGCTGTCAGGCTGACGTTCGGGGCCGGAACGCTAGGAAAGCTCGATTGACCAAGAAGTCTGCCCGCGTGGCGGGCTGGGGGTAGACATGCGTAGACACTTGATTGCACTTGCCGTGGCCGGCTTGACTGCCGTGGGCGGCCTCGCCGTTCCGGCAGTCGCGAGCGCCGGTACGGGGGGCGTGCAGCCGCCGGGCACCGGCGTTCAGCCGATCCCGGCCGCCAACACGCCGCATTTCAAGGCCAGCAACGACAATCCGGTGGAGCAGATCCGTCAGATCGTGCAGTGCGGCAACACGATGTACGCGGTGGGGACGTTCTCGCAGATCCTGCAGGGCAGCCAGACCTACACCCGCAGCAATGTCTTCAGCTTCAGCGCCTCCAGCCCGTACAAGGTCACGTCCTGGGCGCCCGCGGTCAACGGGATCGTCAACTCGATCGCCTTCAACGGGACTAACTGCTCAAACGCCTACATCGGCGGCCAGTTCACCTCCGTCAACGGCACTGCCGTCCAGAACATCGCCGAGATCAGCACGAGCACGGGCAACGTGGTGACCTCCTTTGGGCACTCGGCGTCAGCGAAGGTCGAGACGCTGCTAGGGGTGAACGGTCACATCCTCGTGGGCGGCTACTACACGTCGATCAACAGCAGCTCGGCCGATCCGTACATGACGAGTCTGAATCCGACCACCGGCAAGGACGACGGATTTGTTCAGCTGAACATCAGCGGCAACTACCAGTTCTCCGGGGTGGAGGACAACCCGACCCGGGTCTATAACCAACAGCTCAGCCCTGACGGTACGCTGGATCTCGTGGAGGGTGACTTCACCTCGGTCGGGGGGCAGCCGCGCCAGCAGATCTTCATGCTGAACGTGAGTGGCCAATCGGCGACGGTGACGGGCTGGACTTCGCCCGAGTTCTCGCAGTCCTGCTGGTACAGCGAGCCGTTTTACACGCGGGCGGCAGCGTGGTCTCCGGACGAGTCGACCATCTATATCGGAACGACCGGCTACCGTTCGACCGTCAATCCGCCGGATACGGGCCTGTGCGACGTGGCGGCAGCATTCCCGTCCACGCAGACCTCGGTTAGCCACCTCTGGGTCAACTACATGGGGTGCGATTCGCTCTACAGCGCGGCAGCCGACGCGGGCACGGCCTATTTCGCCGGGCACGAGCGCTACTCCATGAACCCCAATGGCTGCGACGATCTCGGCCCGGGTGCTTACAACGCTCCCGGCATGGAAGGCCTGTCGCCTACGACCGGAGCTCTTTACCTGGATCCCACGGGCACGGTCGGGTACTACAGCCGAGCCCGCGGGGACGGCGCCGACGACATGCTGGACACGAGCGCCGGGCTTTGGATCGCGAGCGACAACGCCGACGACAGTGACACCTGTGGCGGGGTTGACGCGCACTCCGGCATTTGCTTCCTGCCCTACTCGGGCGGATAGCGGGGCGGGGATAGCGGGATCGCGCAGACGCGACAGTGGTGTAGCCGTCGCGCCAGCATGCTGACTCCGCAGTCGGTCGCGATGTACGCCGATCGCCGGGGGTGCGGCTGGGTCCTCTTTCACCGCAACGGCAGGAGACGTTGGCAAATCGATGCTGAAAAACAGCGCTCCCTAATATGAGGGCCGCCGGTTTTTCGTTGCGTTCGGTCCGTTACCGGGCCAGTAGCTTGACGAAGCAGGCACTCATCGAGCTCGGCAAGCGTACCCCGGCTGGCGCGTTATACAGCCTAAATGGCATCGTGAACCATCTTGAGACCGGAGCGTTCGTCCGCCGCCGCGGGTTCGACACGAACCGGCGAGGTTCGAGCAGGTTCCACGTATTCAATCTCATAGCTTCGGAGGTCGCTCGACGCCGAGTGCTGTATTTGGAGTTCGGCGTGGCGAGCGGCGGCACGATCCGCTATTGGTCGAAGCTGTTGCTCAATCCCGACAGCGTGCTGCACGGTTTCGATAGCTTTGAGGGGCTGCCAACCGACTGGATTCGGGATTTTCCCGCCGGGTTTTTTCCACGAGCGGCCAACCGCCAGACGTCGACGATCAGCGCGTGCGGTTCTTCAAGGCCTGGTTTCAGGACACGCTACCGGCCTACACCCCTCCTGAGCACGACCTTCTGGTCGTGAACTGCGACGCCGACCTTTACTCATCCACGGTGACGGTCCTGAACAAGATCGAGCCGTGGCTGACTCCCGGCTCGTTCATCTACTTCGACGAATTCGACCATCGCTACGACGAGATGCGCGCGTTCGCCGAATTCCTCGACCGCACCGGCATGCGATTCGAGTTGTACGCCGCGTCGCGCGATCTTGCACACGCAGCGTTTCGCGTAGTCCCGGGAGCATCAGGCGGGACCGGCGAAGTGAGGAGCGCCGCGCCGCCGCCCGGCCGCACCGTCGCGTCAGAATCCTGAGCAGATCGCGGCCCCTCTGTTGGCAGACCGAAGCATGTCATCGGTTCCTGGAGGCAGTCCTTGAAGTCGGCCTCGCTGTCAGTCGTGGCTCCGATGATCTGGCTCCTGCGCTCAGACGGCTGGCTGCCTGTGCGCATAGCTGGGCCGACGAACTGGGCCCGAACTGAGCATCAGGGAAAGCCCGATCCGACCCCAGCATGTTGGCCGCACCGCTCCTCCACCCTGCCCTGGACCTCACTGCCATCAGTCTCGCTGCGCACCCTTGACCGCGGGGAGAACGATCCTCCGGCGTCGCTGCACCCGGACCTACAGCTGCGGATCATGGAGCGGACACGACAGCTGGACGAACCCTACGACGTGGCGCGCGAGAAGGTACTCGCGGAAGCCCACGACATTGGCGCTCCGCTGACACTGGACGACGATCCCGGCTGGACGCGCCGCGGATCGCCGGCGCCTAACGAGACCGCGCCAGAGAATCAGGCACCGCGCGACGTAGATACGGGTTGGGGCTCAATGAGCGAGCGCGTCTCCGCTCGACAGGCGCAGCTCCGCCGCCCCGACAGCGACTATCCGCGCACGCTCCAGGAGATCATGGCCGAGGACCGCGACGCTGCGCTCGGCATCACCGGCCGCGGCCCGCTGTTCCCGGCGAGCGATCCCACCGACAGGCCATGAGCGCTGACCAGATGACTCGCTCCGCGGCTGCGAGCACGAGCCGGGGCCATACCTCGGGCGTTCCTGTGTCCATCCAGCAGCCCCGATCCTCGGCTCGTGCTGGCCGCCGCGTGACCCCGCTCGCTGACGGCACAGTCGGCTACCACGTTCGCGACGGCCGCCGGGATGACTGCCTCGCCGCGGCGCTCGCAACATGCCTACAGGTCCCAATCGAGGACGTGCCCGACCCGCGCATTGACGAACGGTTGGACGCTGGTGAGGCTCCCGAGGACGTCGACCGCAACGCTTGGCGCGAGCTTCGACGCTGGCTTGCTCAGCGCGGGCTGCAGATGCGCTCCCACCGGACGGTGCCGTGCAGCGGTGCGCTCCCGTCATCCGGCCGGCCCGGATGCGTTCGTGTTCGCAACCGGCAAGGGTGGAAAGCCGAGCGCGAACAACCTGCGCAAGCGGGTGCTCGCCCCGGCAGTGAAGCGAGCGAGCGCGAGCCTGACGCGGCGCGGGCTGCCACCGCTGCCGCACCTGACGCCGCACTCGTTGCGGCGGACGTTCGCGTCGGTGCTGTACGCGCTGGACGAGACGCCGCCGATCGTGATGGCCGAGATGGGCCACACGCACCCGGGGCTCGCGCTGCGCATCTACGCGCGGGCGCTGCGGCTCGAGCAGGACGAGAAGGACCGGCTGCGCGCGCTGGTCGACGGCGGCGAAGTGGCATTCGGTGGCAGACGAGACGATCTAGGCCCTGTCGAGGCCCTGTCTGCCGAAACCCCGGAGGGCGAGGAAAGCCTCCGTTAGCGGGGGCTTTGCGAGTGGAGCCAACGGGATTCGAACCCGTGACCTCCTGCTTGCAAAGCAGGCGCTCTCCCAACTGAGCTATGGCCCCTGGCTGGGACGAGTCTAGGTGCTTAGGCGCGCCGGGCTGCTGACCGGACTGCCGGCCGCGGCACGGTCAGCCGCGCACAAGATGAGATCAGTCGTCGAAGTCGAAGTCTCGAGGTGGCCGCTGCTCAAACCACAGCCGGTCGTGCTCGGGTGCATCCTGGAGGAACTCGGGTGTCTCCTCGAGCACATCTCCCTCTTCGTCGGACAGCCGCTGGTCGGGCTCGACGGGCTCCCTTTGCCTACGCTCTCGAGCCGGCAGCGCCTCGTCGATGCCGTACTCGACCGTCTCGTCACCAGACGGCGCATCTGCTGGCGGCTCGGCCTGCGTCGGTAGCTCTTCCTCGGGCGCGACGCTTTCTCGCCGGGATCGTTTCCAACGCCGAGGCCGGCGCTCCGGCTCGGGCTCGGGAGCCCGATCGCGCTGCGGTCGATCGGAAGTCGTTGCAGGTGGGTCGCTTGGCGACCGCCGAGAGCTCGGCCGCTCGACGTCGCCTGCGAAGGGCTCACCCCAGTCATCGCCCGCTTCCTCGTCGTAGTACTGCTCCTCGTAGTACTCCTCATATGTCGCTTCGCCTGCCTGCTCCGGCCGCTCGTAGCCAACGGCGTCGTCGTCGGTCTCGACGCCTGTCGCCGAATCCTCGTTTAGCGGCTCGAAGGGCTCACGCCGCACCGGCCCGAGGGCCTCGCGTTCGAGCCGGGCGATCTCTGAGGCATCGGCACCGCGGCGGCGCTTCAGTTCCAAGTGCTCGCGGATGGCGTCGTCCAGTTGGCCCATGGGCGAAAGGCTACTCGGCGGGAACGTTAGCGGGCTCGTGCTCGGCCTTCGCAGTCCGGTTCTTGCCCTCGCGCTTCGCGTCGTACAGAGCCCTGTCGGCGTTGGAGATCAGCTCTTCCTTATCGCCGGTGGCCGACGCCGACACTCCGATGCTTGCCGTCACCCGCAAAGGCTCCTCGCCGTCAACGCGGGGGATTCGAAGGTCCTCGATTGCCAGGCGGACTCGCTCGCCGATTGCGACTGCCCCCTCCAGTGGGGTTCGAGGCAGGATCACGACCAGTTCGTCGCCGCCGTATCGGGCCGGCGTGTCGGCCTCGCGGCACCTCTCGCGCAGGACGCGCGCGACCCCTCGCAGGACCGCGTCGCCCTGCGGGTGGCCGAAGGTGTCGTTGATCGACTTGAAGTCGTCGAGGTCGAGCATCAGCAGCCCGACCGGGTCGCCGTAGCGCTTGACCTGTTCCAGCTCGAGACCGAGCAGTTGCTGGAAGCCGGCGTAGTTGCCGAGGCCGGTGAGTTCGTCTGTCACTGCCTGGCGGCGTACCTGGTAATGAAGGTCGACGTTCTCGAGCGCGAGGGTCGCTTGCGCCGCGAGGAGCCGCAGGAGCTCGCGTTCCTCGTCGGTGAACGCTCGCCCTTTGCGTCCGACCGTGATCAGCCCGTAGAGGCGCCCCTCTCGCTCGACTGGTCGCAGCGCCACCGACGCGAGGAATGTCTGGCCGGTCCGCGACTCGCCGATGCTCCCGTTTTGTAGCGCAGATCGCTCGGCGTCCTCGATCGGGTGCTCCAGGCCGGCGAGGGATCCGATCACGCCGGCGTCGCAAAGATCTGCCTCCGGGGAGGCGCTCGTGACCAGCCTACCGGCGCTGGCCTGCACGGCGTCGACAGCGGTCTTGAGCGCGAGCTCGAGTAGAGCTGGGCGATCGAGGTTCGCGGCAAGCGTCTGTCCGGTGCGTCGGATCGACTCGCGGAGTCGGCTGCGCTGCTGCGCCAGCTCTTCGACGCGTGGTTCCAGTTGGCGCATCAGCTCCCGCGAGGCAAGCACCCCGAACAGAAAGGCGACAGCAAGCACCCCAACCGTCAAGCCGATCACCCCCGCCTGACCGAAGGCGAGCACAGACACGAGCACAGCGGGGATCGCGACCAGAACTACAAACAGAGTGATGAGGCGCCCACGCAGACTCACGAATTACTCCTCTTTTGAGCGTATCGGCGTTTCTGGGCGATTTCCTTAGGGGAAAGAGTCTGTGAGCGCCTCACAGACGCCTCTCACCGGCGCGGGCGGCTCGCTGGCTCGCGGCTAAACTTGGCGGCGCCCGGTGGCACAGCCCGCCGCACGGGGCTATAGCTCAGTTGGGAGAGCGCCTGGATCGCACCCAGGAGGTCGCCGGTTCGAGCCCGGCTAGCTCCATCTCGAGAAGTCCCTGCACCTCGGCGGGTTCCGCTCGCAGAGAGTCGACGTAGATCGCCACGGATCGTGCTCCATTTCAGGCACTAGTGCCTGAAATCGCGGCGATAGCTGCGGATTGCTGCCGATTCGTCGCGATTGGGCGCGGACGTCTGATTTGGCCCCAGTGCGGACGCTTGATTTGGCCCCACTTCCGTCCGATCGCGAGGCGACCTTCGACGCTCTATCGAGCGTTGAAGGGAGTCCGCGGAAAGGATGCGATCGAGAGTGGAGCTGTTCGAGCAGATCCGCAGGGACCGCGAGTTCGCGGGCACGTCAACGCATGCGTTGGCTTTGAAGTACGGGGTGCATCGACGGACGGTCAGGCAGGCGTTGGAGTCGCCGGTCCCGCCGGCGCGCAAGCGGCCGGAGGGCCGGCCGGCGCCGAAGCTGGGCGAGTGGCGGGCGCTGATCGACTCGTGGATTGAGGCCGACCGCTCGGCGCCGCGAAAGCAGCGGCACACGGCGAAGCGGATCCACGAGCGGCTGCGGGACGAGCAGGGCGTGGAGGTGTCCGAGCGGCAGGTCCGCCGCTATGTGCGCGAGCGCCGGGCGCAGCTCGGCGAGCTGGTCGACGAGGTATTCGTGCCGTTGTGCTCGGAGCCGGGCGCGGAGGCCGAGGTCGACTGGGGCGAGGCGACGGTCGTGATCGCCGGCGTCGCGACGAAGGTCCACCTGTTCCAGATGCGCGCCTGCTTCTCGGGGGCGTGCTTCGTGCAGGCGCACACGCGCGAGACACAGCAGGCGTTCCTGGAGGGGCACGTTGGCGCGTTGGAGTTCTTCGGCGGCGTGTTCGGTCTGATCCGATACGACAACCTCGGCTCCGCGGTCAAGCGGGTGCTGCGCGGCCGTCGGCGCGTGGAGACGGACCGGTTCGTCGCGCTGCGCTCGCACTACCTGTATGAGTCGAGCTTCACGCGCACAGGCAAGGAAGGCGCGCACGAGAAGGGCGGCATCGAGGGTGACGTCGGCAGGTTCCGCCGCACCTACCTGGTGCCGGTGCCGGAAGTCGGCTCGCTGGCTGAGCTCAACAAGCTGCTGGCGGCGGCGTGCATCACGGACCTGCGGCGCACGATCCGCGGTCGACGCCAGACCGTTGGCGAGGCGCTGGGCCAGGAGCTCGACCTGCTGCGCGCGTTGCCGGCCGAGCCGTTCGACACCTGCGAGCACGCGACGCCGCGGGTGGACAGCAAGTCGCTGGCGACGGTGCGCCAGAACCAGTACTCGCTGCCGGTCAGGCTCGCCGGGCTCAGGGTCGCCGCCCGGATCGGGGCACGCGAGATCGTCTTCCATCACGACGGACAAGTGGTCACCCGGCACGAGCGACTGCACGGCCGGTTCGGCACCTCGGCGCAGCTGGACCACTACCTCGAGCTGCTCCAGCTCAAGCCGGGCGCACTCGCCCGCTCGCTCGCGCTGCGCCAAGAGCGCGAACGAGGTGGCTGGCCGGACTGCTTCGACCAGCTCTGGCGAGGGATCCAGGATCGGGTCGGCGCCTCGGAGGCCGCGCGGCAGATGGTCGACGTGCTGCTGCTCTGCCGCGAGCTTCCGGCCGCTCAGGTCGAGCTCGCCGTCCGCGGCGCATTAGCGGCGGGCGCGATCGACGGCCGCGCGGTGGCCGTGCTCGCCCGCCGCGCCGAGCGCGCCACGCCCGGCCCGCTGATCGATCTCGATCCGCGGCTGACCACTGCCGACCGGCCCGTGCCCGATCTCGCAGGCTACGACCAGCTGCTCGCCCAGGAGACCGGACGATGACGGCCTCACCGAGGACACAAGCGCTCGAGGCGCTGATCGAGGCGCACGCGACCGAGCTGAAGCTCCCGACCGTCAAACGCCGCTTCCGGCAGCTCGCCGCCGAAGCGACCCGCGAGCAGCAGACCCCAATCGCCTATCTCGCCGCGCTGCTCGAAGCCGAGCACCAAGAGCGCGCTGAGCGACGCGAGAAACGCCGGCTACTCGACGCCCGCTTCCCGCTCATCAAGCGACTGGAGGAGTTCCGATTCGCCGATAACCCGGCCGTGCCGCAGGCCACGATCGCCGCGCTCGCCGATGGCTCCTGGATCGACGACCGCGAGAGCGTGATCTTCGTCGGCGAGTCCGGGACGGGGAAGACGATGCTCGCCACCGGCCTGGCGGTCTGCGCCTGCCAGCAGGGCCGCCGTGTCCGGTTCACGACCCTGGCCGCGCTCGCGAACGAGCTACAGGAGGCCGAGTCCCGCCGCGAGCTTGGCCGGGTCGTCGGCCGCTACGCCCGCACCGAGCTCGTGGTCCTCGACGAGCTGGGCTATCTGAACCTGCCCGAGGGCGCTGCCGAGCTCGTCTTCCAAGTCATCTCGGAGCGCAACGAACGCGGCAGCCTGATCGTGACCACGAACCTGTCGTTCGGCGACTGGACCAAGGTGTTCCCCGACCCCCGGCTCGCGAAGGCCGTCGTCGACCGGATCACTCACAAGGCACACATCATCGATACCGGCACCGAGAGCTGGCGCTTCCGCCACGGCCTCGAACGCAAAGGACGCAAACGAGCGTGACCCCCCCGTCGGAGGCGCGCACGCGGCTATCGCCGCAAAGCCCCTCGCGCTACGCGCTCGGGGCTTTCCGTCGACAGTCGCGTCTCCGTCACCTGAGCCGATCAGGCAAGATGAACGTCAACAACAACCGACGCGAAGTGGGGCCACTTCAAGCGTCCGCGGTGGGGCCACTGCAAACGGCCGCGCCGAGCGATTGAGACCTCGCTTCGTCGCGCAGCCAGCGCTATGGTCGCTGGTGTCCACATAGTCGGCCCCGGCGGCGCGCGAGCGCGCCACCTGCGTGAGCTTTTGTTGGCCGGTCGGCTGCCGGAGTCGTGGATCCCGCCTGCACACATCCTCGATCTCCGCGGCCGGGTGCGGCTGCGCCACACCCTCTCGGACCAGCGCACCGAGTGGCAGCAGCGGATCCAGGCGGTGCTCTACCACCACGGCACTCCGCAGCGCCGGGACCTGTTGATCTTGGAGAAGCGCCGATGGCTTGACCGCCTAAGGCTCCCGACCGCGGCGCGCGAGCAGGTCACGATCGCGCTGGAGATGATCGACGCGCTCGACATCCAGCTCGTTCCGTTCGACGTCGCGTTGGGCAGATACGCGCGCAAGCAACTGGGTGCCAAGCGCTGATCGATCAGATCTATGGCATCGGCGAGCTAACCGCGGTCACGCTCCTGGCCGAGCTCGGCGACGCACGCCGCTTCCCCAGCTCCCGGGACGCGGTTCGCTACTCGGGGCTCGACATCACCGTCTATCAGTCAGACCAGCGTCGCGCCCCCGGCCACCTCTCCCGGCAAGGCCCGCCGGCGCTGCGCTGGGCGCTATATGAAGCTGCGCAACGCGCGGTTTCCCTCAAGCCCCGACCGCGACTACTACCTCCAGCTCGCCGAGCGGATCGGCGGCAACCGAGCGTGCCTCGCGCTCGCTCGCAAACTGCTCAAACGCAGCTACCACATCCTCGTCGCGGCGGACTGTGTCGCTTTGCGCTGGCTGCGAGCTCGTCGGCGGTCGGCTGCGAGCGGAGGTCGTTTGTTGGGCGAGCCGGTGCCAGCTAGCTCGCGTTGGCCGTCGCTGTCTGACTCGTGGGCGAGCGGCACAGCTCAGCTGGTGGGAGATGGTCGGTGTTCAGGCGCTGTCGAGGCGTCGCCTGGCGGCGGGGGTTGAAAGCCGTTGGCTCGCGGCTCGGTGGTGGGCGGCTGGGTGGTCGTCGCTGGCCAGCTGCTGCCAGAGGGTGCGCATGGTGGGAGCGAGGTGGGCGAGTTCTTGGAGGTGGGTCTCGGCGAGCGCGTCGAGCTTGTCGGCTCCGGCGGGGGTGAGGGTGACCCGCACGACGCCGCGTCCGTTGGGATCTGGGGTGCGCTTGACCAGTCCGTCCGCGACAGTGCGGTTGATCAGCTCGACGGCGCTGTGGTGGCGGAGCACCAGGTGGTCGGCGATGTCGCCGACCGTCGGGCCGGCCCGGTCGGGGTAGCCCCTGATCGCCAGCAGCAGTTGGTGCTTGGCCGGCGTCAGCCCCGCCGCCCTAGCCTGCTGTTCGCTCCAGCGCAGGAACCGGCGCAGGCCGGTACGCAGCTCCAGCAGATGCTCGAAATCGGCCTGATTGGGGCGGTCGGCTTGATCGGTGCGCCTTTCAAGATCGGGCTCGTCGCGCCAGTTATCTAGGTCGGATCGATCGAAGTAGTTGTCGTGATACGACATCGTGGTACGATAGTGTAGTAACTATAAGGAGGAACCGCGATGAGACCACACTTCCAAGACGTAACGGCGGGAATCCGGGCCCGCGAGATCCGTGAGCATCCCGACATCCCACACCCGATCTTCGATCCCACAGATGCACACTTCGGGGAAGTCCCGCCCGACGCGCGGCAGCGCGCGAGCGCGAGAGAACCCGCCGTCGATGCGACCGATCCGCTGTACGGACAGACCCTCGACTGATTCGGCGCTTGGGCACTGAGCCGGCAGCTCGAACTCGCCCCGGCCGAGCTGGATGAGCGCCTCGTGCGCCCGCGCGTCGGGCGGACCGCGGACCCGCCGGCCGCCAGCTCGCCGACCCAAGCCGTCAGCGCCGGCTCGTACTCGCCGGCGATCGCGCGGTCGGCCAGCGCGCCGACTGTGAGGTCGCGGCTCACCGGCGCGTACAGGCCGTAGAAGCAGACCGGCAGCTCGGGGCACGCGCGGCGAACGCCGGCCGCTGTCCGCATCGCCAGGCGCATCGGGGTGTGCTTCGGCACCGAGAAGCCGGGGGCCTGCGCCCACTCGGGTGCGCCGGCGTCTCAGCGCTCGACCAACAGGTCGAGGCAGCGCACCTCGTGCCCCGCATTACGCAGCGCAGCCGCCGGCGAGGTCACGTGCAGCGGCTGGTGGCCGAGCTCGTAGGTCGAGACGAGCAGCACGCGCATCGCTTCAGGAGCCTAGCTCCGTGCCGCCGCGCCCGCCGACCGCTCACCGGCCGCGGGCTCGACGATGTCGATCTCGAGCCGCGCGTGCGCCACTCGCAGCGCGTGCTCGACTTGCGCGGGCGTCTCGCCGCGGGCAAACAGGAAGCCGAGGTAGCGATCGCCCTCCGGCAGGGGGCGGACGGGACGGTCGCGGCCGATCGAGATCTCGAGCCCGGCGATGCCGGCCACGGCGCGCGCGTCGTCCTGGCCGCGCACCTCCCGCAGTACGCCCGCGCGCGGGATCGGAAGCATCATCACGCCCGACGCCGCCGCCTCACGGCGGAGGTCGCCGAGCGGCAGCCCGAGCGCGTGGCGCAGGATCACCTCCTCGAGGCTCACACCGACGCCGAAGCGAAGCGAGCGCGAGCACAGCCCTCCGATCGAGCGCGCGGCGAGCTCGAGCATCCACACGTGCCCGCCGTGCACGCGCAGCTCCGCGTGGACGGGGCCCTCGCGCAGCCCGAGCGCCGCGCAGGCATCCGCGGTCGTGCGGGTCACGGCCGCGACGATCTCGCCCGGCAGCCGCGACGGCGCGGTGAAGATCGTCTCCTCGAAGTACGGGCCCTCGAGCGCGTCCGGCTTGTCGAAGACCGCGAGCGGCTCGAGCGCACCGGCGCGCAGAAGACCCTCAACGGCCACCTCGGCGCCCGGCACGTAGCGCTCGATCAGCAGCGGCCCCTCCGGGTCCTCCCCGGCCTCGGCGAGGATCGCGCGAACCCGCGTGGCGGCCGCAGCCGCCGCCCGCGGATCATCCGCCCGGATCACGCCGCGGCTCGCCGACAGCGACAGCGGCTTTACGACGCAGGGAAGCCCGACCTCGGCAGCGACCGCCGCCGAGTCGTCGCTCGGGCCGACCGTGCAATGCTCGGGCTGCGGCACTCCGGCGGCGGCGAGAGCGCGCCGCATCGCAGCCTTGTCGCGCGTCGCCGCCGCGGCCTCCAGCGGGTTGCCGGAGAGCCCCAGCCGCGCGGCCGCGAGCGCGGCCACGCGCACCCCCTGGTCGTCAACGGCCACCACGGCGTCGAGCGGCCTCTCCGCCGCCACCGCCGCGATCGCTTCCGCGGCCGCCTCCGGCCGGCGCAGGTCGAGCGTCAACTGGGTGTCGCCGATCGACACGAGCCGCCGCTCGGACGCCACCACGACCTCGGCCCCAAGCGCCCGGGCGGCGGTGAGGAAGTCGGCCGCCCGGTAGGTGGCCGTCGGCAGCAGGAGGAGCACACGAGCCACGCCATTAGCATAGGTCCGGACCGATGAGCGCCGACGATCAGACCTCCGGCGAGCGGTGGCTCGACATGACCAACGCCGCCTACGACAAGGTCATGGGCTTCCTGCTCCAGGTTGCGGAGCCCGAGCGCCAGGCGATGTGGATCGAGGTGACCGGCACCTCCGCCAACCAATGGGCCTGCAGCATCTCGCTCAAGCCGCTCGACGCGGCGGCGCCCCATGACGCCATCGTCCGCCACCGCGACCTCGCGATCGTGGTCCCCGAGCGCGACTTCGACAAGGTCCACGGCGCGACGATCGACTGGCTGGACGAACCGTTCGGCACCAGCGGCCTGCGCGTAGACAACCCCAACACGCCGAGCCCAGCGATCGGCGCGCCGCCGCCCGCCGACCTGAGCGGCGACGTGGCCCAGCGCGTGATCCAGGTGCTTGACGAGCAGGTGAACCCGACGATCGCCGCGCACGGCGGCCGCGCCGAGCTCGTGGCGGTCGAGCAGGGAACCGCCTACCTCAGGCTGGGTGGCGGCTGTCAGGGCTGCGCGATGGCCACCGTCACGCTCAGCCAAGGGATCGAGAGGGCCATCATCCAGGCCGTGCCGGAGATCACGAGCGTAGGGGATGTGACCGACCATCAGAGCGGCACAAACCCCTACTTCGAGGCCGCGAAGAAGTAGGGGCGGCCAACGCCACGGGGCGGGGACGAAGCGGTCGCCTACCACGAGTTCTTCGCCACGCCACCGCCCGCGTTCCGGGAGCGCACTCGCCGTGAGCCAAGCGGGCCTCGACGTGAGCGACGAGCCCGCCGAAGCCCGCCGCGCCGCTCGCCTCCTCCGGGCCTACCAGCGGCGGTTGTGGGACGCTCGCCAACGGCGTCTGACCCGTACGCCCTCGGGCTACCCCGGCCTGGGCGTCGAGATCGCGTGGCGAGTCCCTCGAGTTCCCGTGCACAGCACTGACCACCGCTGGCAGGCCGAACCGCCGTCGGGGAGCTCGTGGACCGCGGGCCGGAGCGGGTCCGGACTGAGCGCCTCGAGCGCGCGCTTCCGCGCGACGTCTATCCCGGGAGGGCTTCGCGGCGATGCGTCGCGCATGCCGGAGTCGGCGCAGGACCCGGCCGAGGGGCCTACCCGCCGATGTAGGACATCTCGACCTTGGGCAGGCCGGCTGTCGCGGCCGTGCGCAGCTCCGAGTAGCGGTCCTCCCGCACGCGCCAGATCCTTCCGATCGCCGCGGAGATCTCCGCGTCGGAGGCGCCGTCGCGCAGCAGCGCGCGCAGGTCGTGACCCTTGATGGCGAACAGGCAGGTGAAGAGCTTGCCGTCGGCCGACAGCCGGGCGCGCGTGCAGCCGCCGCAGAACGGCCGGGTCACCGAGGCGATCACGCCGATTTCGCCGCGGCCGTCGCTATAGCGCCAGCGCTCGACGACCTCCCCGGGGTAGTTCGGCGCGACCGGCTCGAGCGGCATCTCGGCGTCGATCATCGCGACGATCTCCGCCGCCGGCACAACGTCGTCCATCCGCCAGCCGTTGCTGTGGCCGACGTCCATGTACTCGATGAAGCGCACGATGTGGCCGCCGCCGCGGAAGTGGCGGGCCATCGGCACCACGCTGTCCTCGTTGACGTCGCGCTTGACGACCACGTTGATCTTGATCGGCCCGAGCCCCGCCGCGGCGGCGGCCTCGATCCCCGCCAGCACGCGCTCGACCGGGAAGCCGACATCGTTGACGCCGGCGAACACCTCGTTGTCGAGGCTGTCGAGGCTGACCGTGATCCGGCGCAGCCCGGCGTTCCTGAGCGCCCACGCCTTGCGCGCCAGCGCCGAGCCGTTGGAGGTCATCGCCAGGTCCGCGAGCCGGGGGATCCGCGCGAGCATCTCGACAAGCCGCTCCACCTCGCGGCGCACGAGCGGCTCGCCGCCGGTCAGGCGGATCTTGCTCACTCCATGGTCGCCGACGAAGATCCGCGCAAGCCGTTCGATCTCCTCAAACGTCAGAAGCTCGGCGCGCTCGAGGAACTCGTAGTCGCGCCCGAAGACCTCGCGGGGCATGCAGTAGACGCAGCGGAAATTGCAACGATCGGTGACCGAGATCCGCAGATCGCGCAGCGGCCGGGCCAGCGCGTCGGTGACCGTCATCACGATCATTCTCCCATGGCCCCGGCACCGCCGACCAAGCGGCGGCCTCGCGCACGTGGTGAACCGCGCGTAGGACAAGCCGATGGCGGCTGCCGCGACCCGGCGGCGACTTGCCTGCCGAGCTCGTCGCGTGCGACGAGCGTCGAGCTGGCGGAGCGTGGGTTCGGCGAACGCGTAGCGGCGGTCGAGCTCGCGTAGCTTCGTGAGATCGGCTCGTTTCGCCTCTTCGGCGATTAGGTCGGCACGCGAGCGGGATCGCTAGACCAACTGGACGTTGACGGCCCTGGGACCCGTTCTGCCCGGCCTCAGCCTCGTAGGAAACCTTCCCGCCCTCCGCGAGCGAGCGATAGCCCCCGCCGACGATCGCCGAATGGTGGACGGGTCCTTGGACTGATCGTCGGGAGTAACGCTTACGAGACCACCTATCGGACGGTGGTTGCGCTTCGCGCTGATCAGCGGGCGCTGGCGTCCCCCGTCTGAAGCCGACGCACAACGCGCCCGGCGCCGACAGCCCCAGCGACCGCGCCCACGGGCAGGTCCTGCCCCCTTCGAGGCTCGCCGGGCCGAGCGCTCGGTTCTTACGACGCCCCGGTCGGAGCAGCACAGCCGTATAGGTGCTCGCGCAGTTGACCACAGCTCTCCGCTGACCACCGCTTACTGGTCTCCAAGTCCTCGATCAGAACCTCGGCCCAGCGGACCGTCCGCTCGCTGTCAGGCTCGCCGAACAGCAAGACATCCGCGGCCTCCAGCAGCTGCTCCCGCTCCCTGGCGTGCAGTTTGGTGGCTCCCTGGCGATCGACCGTGTCGAGCAGCGCCGCGTAGTGGGCGCCACGAGCAATCATTGGCTTCTCAGTCATCATCGTGGGACTCACGTTAGCCCCTTCGCACGAGCCTGCGATCGATCTCGTCGATCAACGACAGGGTCGCGCGAATGCGGGAATCTTCCACAAGCACCAGATCGTGCTCGCCACCGCTTGACCAGCCGGGGCGGCTGTCAGCCGCCACCGGTCCGCGCCGGAGATCTCCCGCGCGGAGCAGGGCCCCGGCAACTCTGACAGTGACGGAAGACTCGCGGGCCGCGGACGGCGGCGCGACACTGCTCGAGTCGGCGCAAGGGAGCAGTCGGCCTCGTGCGGTTCGGGGCCTCCTCGAGTCCAGGCTGGCTCAGTGTGAGCGACAGGTGGGCGCTGGGGCCTGCGGAGTCGCGCCGTCTACTTCGCGCTGTAGCCGTGTGATGCCTTTTTGATCTCGCCGGCCTTCGCGAGCTGGGTCAGGCGGGTTGAGACAGTTCCGCGATTGAGGTTCAGGCCCTTAGCGAGATCACCAGCGGTGCTCCCAGGGTGCTGGGCGAGGAAGTCGATGATGCTCGCCTTGGTGTCGCCTTGACGGGTGCGCGCGGTTGCACGCCGATTGCTCGCGCGCCGCGCAGTCGCACGGCGCACCGAGCGAGCCGGAGCGGTCGCAGCTGAGCGATCGTTGTGGGCGTGAAACTCGCTGATCTGCTGCTCGAGCCAGGCCAGATGCTTCTGGACTTCGGCGCGCTCAGCCTCGAGTGTGTCTATGACCTGCTGAATACGAGACAAGTGCTTCCTCCTCCCAGAGCGGGGAGTTCGAGATCGAGCAGCGACGCTTGGCGGGACCCGCGCTTTCGTGCGACCCGCGCGGCGACTGCGTGCGCTACGTCGGCCGCTCTTGTGAGGAATGGTATCCCGAGATGTAGTCGAGTCGGGCGCCGCTGCCCGTGCGTGGTCTGAATTGAGTCCGGCGACACGCTGACCTCACGATCCTCGGCAAGCTCTCCTGCGCGCTCGCCAGCGCGGGAGCCGTACCGCTGGCCGCTCTGGCGTCGGAGATCGCGAGCTGCACGCCGACGCGGCCGCGAGCGACGTCGCCGCGGACGAACGCGGTCCAGAACGCCTTGGTGGCCGGCTCGCCGACGTCGAGGCGGATTACCTCGCTGCGCCGGGTCTCGTGCACGGCGTGCGCGACCACAAGGCGCTCGCGTACAAACCCCGCCGGCGCGGACCTTCTCGACGCTCGCGTCGAGCCACGGATAGGGAATAAGCGGCCCTCGAGCCGGCGACGCTTGAAGGGCCTCGACCCTTGTGATCGGGGCGGTGCTACGCCCAGGCGCCCACGGCTCGTGTTAGATAGTGGGCGGGTGACCGCCTTCGGGCAGCCTGCCACCCGCCCGGTTGCCGTCGATGACATGGGTGCCTCGCAGGTCGTCGTCGTGGAGAAGACACCGCACGGTGCTCTCTGCGGTTGGCGTCAGCGCGGGCAAGCCATTTGCGGTCTCTAACCGCTGTCGCCACCTGTTCGCCTCGCTGGGCAAGGGGCGGGTGACCGATGATGGATGCCTGCAGTGCTCATGGCACGGCGCGCTGTACGACGTCGGCACCGGCGCGATGGTGCGGGGTCCGCAGGGCGCATTCAAGCCGCTGGCGGGCGCCGTGAAGGCGACGACCGGCGCCCGATCGCTAAAGACATTCCCGGTCGAGGCCCGCCGACGGCGCGGTCTGAATAGCTGGCTGAGCCGCGGTCCTGCCTCGGCGCAGCGACGGCGGGGCTCGAGATCCGGGGGTCAGGCTGACCGCGTCTAGTGTCGTGAGTCGTTAATCCGTCCGCAGTAGCGGGTGATGGATTCGAGTATTTGGTCGGTGGTCTTGGTCCAGACGTAGGGTCGTGGGTTCTCGTTCCAGGTTTCGATCCAGGTGCGGATGTCGTCGTTGAGCTGACGGACCGAGCGGTGGGCGCCGCGTTTGAGCTTCTTATTGGTCAGCTCTGCGAACCAGCGCTCGACGAGGTTCAGCCACGAGGAGCTGGTGGGGGGGAAGTGCAGAACGAACCGCGGGTGGGCGGCAAGCCATTTCTGGATCGCAGGCGTCTTGTGGGTCGAGGCGTTGTCGAGGATCAGGTGCACGTCGAGGTTCGGCGGAACCTCCCGATCAAGCGTGGTCAAAAACTTCTTGAACTCAATCGCGCGGTGACGGGAGTGCAGCGATCCGATCACCTTGCCGGTCGTGATGTCCAGCGCGGCGTAGAGGCTCGACGTGCCCGAGCGCTTGTAGTCGTGCGTCGCGCGCTGTGGTGTTCCCGGGAGCATCGGCAGGATCGGCGCGGTCCGGTCGAGCGCCTGGATCTGGCTCTTCTCATCCACGCACAGAACCACCGCCCGCTCAGGCGGATCGAGGTACAGACCGACCAGGTCACGGACCTTGTCGATGAACTGCGGGTCCTTGGAGAGCTTCCACGTCTCCTGACGGTGCGGCTGCAGACCAAACGCCCTCCAGATCCGCGACACCGCCGACTGCGAGAGCCCGACCTCGGCCGCCATCGACCGGGTCGACCAGTGCGTCGCGTCTATCGGGGTGGACTCCAGCGTCTTGACGATCACCTCTTCAACCCGCGCGTCAGTGACCGTCCGCGGCCGGCCAGGACGGGGCTCATCGAGCAGCCCATCCAGCCGATCGGACGCAAACCGGTTGCGCCATTTACGAACGGTCGCGTGGTCGAGCGAGAGCCGCTCCGCGATCTCCGTGTTCTTCAAACCCTCACCAGCAGCAAGCACGATCCGAGAGCGCTGCGCGAGCGCCTGCGCGCTCTTCCCGCGCCGCGCCCACGACTCCAACTGCTCCCGCTCCGCACCGCTGAGAACGACCTTGACCGCTATCGGACTTGGCATCCACCAAGTCTAAAACCAGCTCCAGACGAACTATTGACTCACGACACTAGGTGCGGTGCCCGAGCCTGCGCGACGTATAGCCTGAAGCGGTCTCGACGTCGTCGTGCAGCTGCTGGGCTTCGGCGAGGTCCTGGAGCTTCTTGAGCGACTGGTTCTCGAGTTGGCGGATGCGCTCGCGCGTGACGTTGAACGTGCGCCCGACCTCGACCAGCGTGCGCGGGTGCTCGCCGCCGAGCCCGTAGCGAAGCTCGAGCACGCGACGCTCGCGGTAGGAGAGGTTCTCGAGCGCGTCTCGAAGGGCTTCCTTGGTGAGGATCTCGACCGCCTGCTCGTACGGCGAGTCGGCTTGTGCGTCGGCGATGAACTGGCCGAACTCGGCCTGCTCGTCGTCACCCACCGGCTTCTCGAGCGAGATCGGCGCCTGCGCGGAGCGCTTGATCGACTCGACCTCATCGGGATCGATGCCGATCACCTCGGCGATCTCCTCGGCCGTCGGCTCGCGGCCCAGACCGGTCACCAGCTTGCGCTCCGCCCGGCCGATCTTATTGAGCTTCTCGACGACGTGAACGGGGATCCGGATCGTGCGCGCCTTGTCCGCAAGCGCACGGGCGACCGCCTGGCGGATCCACCAGGTCGCATAGGTGGAGAACTTGAATCCCTTGCGATAGTCGAACTTCTCCGCCGCACGCACGAGGCCGAGCGTGCCCTCCTGGATCAGGTCCAGGAACGGCAGCCCCTGGTTGCGGTAGTTCTTCGCGATCGAGACCACAAGCCGCAGGTTCGACTCGACCATCTTCTGCTTCGCCTCGAATGACCCGCGCTCGATCCGCTTGGCGAGATCAACCTCCTCCCGAGCCGTCAGCAGCCGCACCTTGCCGATGTCCTTCAGGAGCAGTTGCAGCGCGTCGGTCGTCATGTCCGGCCTGAGATCAAGCGCGGTCTTGGGCTTACGCCGGCCGCGCATCTCGGGCGCGCGCTCGATGCTGACGCTCGCCGCGGTGGCTGGGTCGATCTCCTCGACCAGCTCGATCTCACAGCGCTCGAACAGGCCGTGCAACTCCTCGATGTCGGTTTCGTCGAGGCCCACCTCGCCCGTGGCGGTCGCGATCTCAGCGTATGTGAGGACGCCGACCCGCTGGCCGCGTGTGATCAGACCCTTGACCTCCTCAAGCTCCCGAAGCTCCGCTACTGACATCTGACCTCATTTCGCATTCAGCCTCCCCGCTCAAGCGGGCTCACTTCACTGCGCGGCCTGCCGCGGAAGGACGAAGCGCGAACTTCGCCTCGCGGGCCGTTAACACCGGCGACGCCCCGCGTCGAGAGCTCGGAGGACCCGCCGCGCACGCGTCTTTCACGCCAGACATTTGAAATGCGGCACCCGCAGGCTAGTCGTACGATCGCGTCAGGTACGCGTGGCGGGCGTCGCTCGGACCGACCGGGGGTGCCTTGGCCCAGGTGCTGTCCGCTCGCCGGGTGTTCAGGCGTCGTCGGGCATCGATCGCCGACGAGACCCGCCGCGACCCGCGATCGCGACCCAACTCGCCTCGCCTACGCGCTGCCGAATTGTGTTCCGTCCGCGTCATAATTTGCAAGCCTTCCCATCCCTCTATCGGGGTCGTGCGGAAGGAAGAGGGCTAGAACCCCCGCGCGTTCAATCAGATTGGGACGCGACCACCGGGCCGGTGGGGTAACGCCCATAGGAGTAAGGCACCGGCCCCGCAGTCAAAAACCAGTCACCCAGGCCTCACGCCTCGTGGCGCAGGTCGCGCCGTTGGTGGCATTCGGGCTTTGGGGTGAGAATCCTGGCCGCAGGGCCAGCTCATGTTTGACTGTACTCCTATCGCCAGACGTTTATGGGAACCGGGCCTCAAGAATTTGCTCGGACGCGTCCGCGTCGGCTGATTTCTCCCAGCAATGGCCCGTCTCCGGATTGCGGAGCGCGGTCAGCCAACCGCTCGTAGCAGCGCGAGGATCCGCGGGTCGCCGTCGATCTCCAGCTCGTCGACGACCCTGACCTCGTCGACGCCGACGATTCGCGGCGAGAAGCCCCAGTGGACGAAGTCATCGCGCGCGTACACGTCGCCCGGCTCCTGAACCTCGATCGCCGCGGCGTCGGCCAGGGGCGAACCGTAGGTCTCGAGCACGATCTCGCCACCCACACAACGTCGAAGCGCTCAGCGCGTCCATGCGTCGGTACTCGACCCGCGACCCGAGCAGTGTCATGCCGAAGCGAGCACGCACCGAGTCGACGTACTGCTCGTTGTCAACCGCGACCACGCGCTGCGGACCGCGGACCTCCCCGAAGAACCGACTCGGAGAGCGACGAGCGACACCAGGTACCTTGCCTGCACGACGTTCGCGGCCGTCTCCGGGGGGCCGGGATCGCCGCGGCGTGCGGAACCGAGCAACCGATGCGCAAGAGGAGGTGGCGGTATGGAGTCAGCCGGTTCGGGGGAGCGCGGCACTCGGCGGTTTGTCGTCACCGAGGCCGAGCGGGAGGTGGCCGACCTGCTGCCGATCGAGGTCGCCCCGGAGCTCGCGCGCGCGACTCTTGAGGCGGTGCCGTTCTGGTTTCACACCTTCGCGCTGAATCGCGCCGAGGACATCTACACGCCTGGCGCCGCGCGCGATCACCGCTACCGCGTGGCGATGCTGCCGGTCGACCTTGCCGGTGCACGCGTGCTTGACGTCGGAGCGTTCGATGGCTTCTACGCGTTCCTGGCCGAGCACCGCGGGGCCGACCGGGTGCTGGCCGTCGACAACGAGCAGTACCGGCTGTGGGTCGCCTCGCGCTGGGGAATCGCGTTGGAAGGTGGGGAGGGCTTTCGCGCGATCCATCGGCTGCTGGACTCGAAGGTCGAGTATCGGCGGATGGACGCGTTTGCGCTGTACGGTCTCGATGAGCGCTTTGACTTCGTGTACTGCTGCGGGCTCCTGCACCGGGTGGAGAGACCGCTGGCGCTATTGCGGGTGCTGCGCGGGCGGACGGTCAGCGGCGGCAGCGTCCTGGTCGAGACCTACGGGCTCGGCACCGAGCAGCAGAACGGGCCCGCGATCCGAGCATCCCAGCCGGGAGCCGTGTACGCGCGCGACGAGTTCGTGTACTGGGCGTTCGGGGCCGCCGGCCTGGAGCGGCTCGCCAGGATCGCCGGCTTCTCCGCGGTCGGCGCAGTGGACCGCGTCCAGGTCGCCGGCCACCCGCGGATCATCGGACGGCTCATCGCCTGACCGCGGCTGACCACTTCTTCACGTCCTCGTTGCAGACTGGTTACCCGCGGGCGCGCGCAGTCAGCCAGATTGATGATCGTGCCTCCGGCGATCTACGCGCACCGTCTCGGCGGCGGCTATGGCCCCGACTCCTCCCGCGCGGCGCTTGACCATTCACTCGAGGCGTGCGTCGACGGGCTCGAGACCGACTGCTGCCTGACCGCCGACGGCGAACTGGTGCTGCTGCATGACCCGCTGCTCGAACTCGGCACAACGCTCACAGGCTGGGCGTACCAGCGCACCGCGGCGCAGATCACGAACGGCAGGCTGCGCCACCGCGACGGCACTCCCAGCGAGGAGCGTGTGCTGCTGCTCGACGAGCTGCTCGAGCTCGCCCCCCCCGGACGCGACGCTGCGGCTAGAGGTCAAGGCACACGCCGACTCGTTGCTCGCGCAGCACACCACCCGTGCGATCTGCGACCGACTCGCCCACCACCCCGCGCGGGCGCACAGCGAGATCCTCAGCTTCCACACCAGCGCGTGCGAACTCGCCGCCGACCTGGGGTTCCTAACACGCCTGATCGTCATCGCCGACTACCGCCCAGACGCGCTCGCCGCCTGGGCGAGACGCGTCGGGCTACACGGCGTCTGTGTCGAGCACTTCCTCTTATCGCCCCGACTGGTCGGCACCCTGCGAGCGTTCGGGCTCAGCGTCACCACCGGCACGGTCAACCACCCCGCGCTGCTCCCGAGCCTGCTGCCGCTGGGGCCCGACGCAATCACCAGCGACACCCCAGCAGAGCTACGCGCCACCCTCGCCGGCAGCGAGGCGCTCCGCCTCGCGTCCTGAACTGGCCGACTCATCCAGACCGAGTCGCCGGGACCCAACCGAAGCTCACCGCCTGGGCGGGCTGTGCCCCTGCCTCGCCCAGCCATACCGACCTCGTCGGCGTCATTGCCCACCCCCGCCCCGGACGCCCGAGGGAAGGCGCGGCACGCCGGGCAGCGACTCCGGCACCGCTCGAACTGATCGTCGAGCGGGATAGCTCGCCCCGAGGCGGTGCAGCCCCCGTGCCGCGATGTCGCCTTGGATCTACGTCGAGGAACGCGCTCGAAGCGGTCCGCGGTCAAGCGCTAAACGAACTCGGCTCCATACCCGCCCGCTGGCCGCTCCACGCGCTCACTCCAGCAAGCCCGCAGCGCCACGGGTCCGGGCAAGGGCAGGGCTCGGGCGGGAGCGGCGCCGAGCACCGCGGCACGAGGAACTCAGGGCTTGTAGTAGCGTCGTCGACGGCTCCGGACGGCCGCTGTGCGTCGTCTACGACGGACGCGCCTGAACCGGGCCCCAGGCGGTCACACACCCTCGGGCACCACCCGCACACCATCAACGGCGCTACCACCAGCGCCGTGCAACCAGATCGGACCGGAGGTCTACGCGACAGGCTCAGTCCGTGGCGGTAGTGGGTCAGTTTGACCCTCGGGCTCATACTGCCCGTGGCGCGGCGGTAGGCTCGGGGGCAACCATGGAACGGCTACGGCGAGAGATCGGGTGGTGGCTGAGCTACATTCCCCGCCTGATCGGCCATTTCAGGAATCGGCGTCAACTCGGCCAGTCGGTTGGGCCTGCTCTCCGTAGCGCCCGGGAACGAATGCGGCAGTCCCGATCTGGGCTTCAGAGATCACCCAGATCACCTCGTCGGCGAGAGTGAGACCGATCCGTCCGCGTCCGCCTAAACGCTGACTTTCGCCAGGGCTCCTATTGCCCCGGCCGCCCGCAGGGAATAGGGTCCAGCGTGGGGTAACCCCTGACCGATCGGGCAGTCGAGCCCTTCGCCGGATCTGCGGAAACGACGAGAGAGCGGCTGCCCCCTGGTGTTTCGCCAGAGCCTCCTACCTGAATCCGACCGGCCCGTCTACCGCAGTTGCGCCACCCACGGGCACTCGGGTTGCGGGCGGCGGAGGTGGAGCTGGGTCGGTGCCTGGTCGGTGGATCGTCACGTCTCAGGGTTGGGTTAGCGTTTCTGTGGTGGCGCTTTTCGCGTCCGCTTGGGGCGTGGTTCGGCACGGAGGGCGCCGCTCGCGGGCGTGTAGATCGTCTCGTGGCCGTCGTCCCAGCGGATGCGATAGCGGGGCGACGGGTCGCCGCGAAGGACCTCCTCAATGACACCCGGACGGGGTCGGCGATCCGTCGACTCAGACTCGGCAACGACGCGTTCGCCGACTGCAAAGGCCATAGTTACCGCTCATCGTACGCGCTATCCGAGCACACTGCCGGTCAGTCATCTGCCACAACGGGCCGCGCCCCGGTTCCACCGCCCGACACTGGCTTTAGACGCGCCCGCGCCGGATCTGAGACGGTGTCAAGGATGCTTCTATGAAGTCAAGGGGACGGCTGTGAGGCGTTGGTAGAGCTCGCGCGAGATGTGTCGTTTGAGTGAGCGGAGCGATTCGCGTTTGGTCTTGCCTTCGGTGATGCGGCGCTCTAGGTAGGCGCGGGTCGCGGGTTGGTGCTTGGCGCGGATGATCGCGATGGTGTGGATCGCGTTGTTGGCCTGGCGGTCGCCACCGCGGTTGAGGCGGTAGCGGATCGTCTTGCCGGAGGAGGCTGGGATCGGAGCGGTTCCGTTGCAGCGGGCGAACGCGGCCTCGTTCTTGAAGCGTGCAGGGTCACAGGCGAGCAGCTTGGCTGCGGAGATCGGTCCGATCCCGGGTTCGTCGAGCAGCGTCTCGTCGAGGGAGCGCACGAGTTCGGCGAGCTCGTGTTGGTAGCGGCGGGCGTCGGCTGCCAGCGCACGTGAGCGGGCTGCGAGGTCGCGCATCACGGCGAACGCGACGCGTTCCTCGATGCCGGCGCTGGGGCGTGCGCGCATCGAGAGGATCCGTCGCTCGAGCTGTTTGCCAGTGCCCTCGCCGATGCGCTCTCGCAGGCCGATCGACGCGGTGGCATTCAGCGCGAGGAGCTGATTGAGCACGCGGGTGCGTTCGCTGACGGCAGAGCGTCGGGCGATCAACAGCGCCCGCACGGCGCTGAGGATCCCGCGACGTCGTGGCGTCGAAGTGTTCTCGCCTTCAAGGACCCGCTTGGCAGCGGTCAGCGCGTCGATGCGATCGGATTTGCCCGCGCGCCGGTCGCGTCGACGCGGGCGCTCGACCTCGACGACAGCATGCTCAGCGTGTTGCAGGTGCTGGCACAGGCCTGCGCCCCAGCTGCCGGCACCCTCGATCCCGAACACGAGGGCTTGCCCGTCGCTGAGACCTTCAGCCCACCGTCCCAGCTGTTCATAGCCGGCCGCGGTTGCCGTGAACTCGTGCTCGGCGAGTAGCTGGCCGAGGTGATCAAGCGCCATCGCGTAGTGGCGGTCCTTGTGGGTGTCAACCCCGACTGCGATCATCCATCCTCCTCATCGTCTGCTGTTGTGGGTGATGTGGAGGCCGCCGGACAGAGCTGTGTCGAGTGATGTCCAGGCTTCTATGAAGTCACGGCGGCATCCGTGGACGACGGCGGGAGACAGATCCTTGACAGGGCACTGATCGGCCAGCCGGTTGGTGAGTCATCCCGCCGCCGCCCACACCCTCAAGGGGCCGTCGGACGCCACGCCCGGCAGCCGTGTCGCTACGCCCTACGGGCTCCGCTCCGCGGCCGCCGGCTCATCCGACCCAGCAGAGGTCACGAGCCGAAGCGAAAATTACACAGCCGGTCGAAAAGTAGGCCACCCACGCGGGTCGAAAACAAGGCCACCTGAGGGTTGGGATTGATCCGGTTCAGGGGCGCGCAGTTCCAGGGGCCAGTCGTTGCTCATGCGCGCGTCCCCCATCAGCCGTTCGAGCAGCGGCAGGTCGCCGCTGCCCCAGGGCTCGAGGATCACCGTCGCGCTCACTCCCGCGCAGCCTAATTATCTGTCTCGATCCGGGGGTCGGGTCGGTGACGGCGCGCGGGTAGGCGCCGGCTGGCTGGTCGTGTGGGCGGCGTGGCCTCGGGGTAGGCCAACCACGCCGCGCGGGCGACGGACATAGGTTGAGCGTCGCCTTGAGTGTGCGTCGGAAGCATGCCGGGCCTTAGCTGGCGTGGGCGACACGGTCAGAATCCGCGCCCGGCGATTCGTCCGCCCTGAATCGGGTCTTAGGCTCGTCTTACTGCGAGCCTTCTAGCGTGGTTGGCATGTACGTGTACGCGCCGCGTGGGTGGCCCGAGATCAGACCATGAGCGACAGTGATCCAGCCGCGACCGAGGCGCCTCCAACCGACGCCGCGGAGTTCCGAGGCGGACGCACCGTTGCTGAGCGCTCGGGTGGGCGCCCGGCTGTGGTCACTCACGAGTTGACCAAACGGTTCGGCGATCGTGTCGCCGTCGATCGGATCGGGATCGAGCTTCCGGCCGGCGTCGTGAGCGGTTTTGTGGGGCCAAACGGGGCGGGCAAGACGACCACGATTGGAATGCTGCTCGGGTTGATCCGTCCGACGAGCGGGAGCGCTCGGGTTCTCGGCCACTCGATCGAGGAGCCGGCCGCTTACCTGTCTCGCGTGGGGGCGCTGATCGAGGCGCCTTCCTTTTATCCGACGTTGTCGGGCCGGCGCAACCTCGAGGTGCTGACGCGGCTCGGGCGGCTCGATCGGGCACGGATCGCCGAGGTGCTCGAGCTCGTCGAGCTGTCGGATCGCGCGAACGATCTCGTGCGCTCGTACTCGCTCGGGATGAAGCAGCGGCTTGGGGTGGCCGCGGCGCTGTTGCCCAACCCGGAGCTGATGATCCTCGACGAGCCGACGAACGGGCTCGACCCGGCGGGTATCCGCGAGATCCGGGCATTGCTGCGGAGCCTGGCGGACCGCGGCATCACGGTGTTCGTCTCGAGCCACCTGCTGGCCGAGATCGAGGCGATCTGTGATCACCTCGTGTTGATCGACAAAGGGCGGATCGGGTTCCAGGGAGGGATCGGGGAGCTGCTCGCGGCGCAGCAATCCGAGCTGTTCGCGGTGCCCGAGCACGGTCGCGATCTCGCCGGGCTCGCGGCGCTGTCGGTGCAGGCCGGTCATCCGGCGCACGTGGACGGTGATGGCGTCCGCGTGCAGGCCCCCGGCGAGTGGGCTGCGGAGCTTAACCGCCGGGCGATGGCGGCCGGGATCACGCTGAGGGGTCTTGAGAGCACCCGGGCCTCGCTGGAGGAGGCGTTTTTCGCGATCACCGATCGAGCTGACGCGAACGAAGGCGATGAGGGCTGATGGCCGGCGCGTTCTCGAGTGAATAGGTCAAGCTGCGGCGCCGGGCCGTCCTGCTGTGGGGTGTGGGCGGGGCGCTGGTGTTCAGCGTGCTTGCGACGGTATTCACGATCGAGCGGGCGCAGAAGACGCTGGTCGGATTCCACGGTCACGGCTTTCCTGTCACGATCGCGCAGCTGTCGCGGCCCGCTGGGCTCGTCCACGGCGTCGTCGACGTCAGCAACCTGGTCGGGATCGTCGCGCTGTGCCTGTTCGCGGGGGCGACCGCGAGCGAATACAGCCAGGGGACGATGCGCAACCTGCTCGTCCGCCAGCCGCGGCGATCGCAGCTGCTGGCCGGCAAGTTCCTCGCGTTGGTCCTGTTCATCGGGCTCGGTGTCGCACTCGCGATCCTGGTCGCCTCGGGCGTGGCGTTCGCGCTCGGGCCGGGCAGGGGCATCCATACCGCGGCATGGACGAGCAGCACCGGGCTGAGCGACCTCGGGCAGGCGTACCTGCACATCTTCCTGACGTGCATCGGCTACGGGGTGCTCGGCACCGCGCTGGCGATCGTGCTGCGCTCACCCGGGCTCGCGATTGCCCTTGGCGTCGCCTGGGTGCTCCCGGCCGAGGGGATCATCACCGCGATCTGGAGCAATGGGAACCGCTGGCTGCCCGGCCAGCTGCTGAGCGCGCTAGCGCACGGCGGCACAAGCTCCACCTCCTACTCACGCGCGCTGTTGCTGCTGATCCTGTACGCAGCGGTCATCGTCGCCGGCACGCTCGTGCTGTTCCGACAACGCGACGCCTAGCCCAGCCGAAACGAGGAGCCGCGTTACGCGCCAGCATCCTCGCGGGGGGTGGCGATGCGCTCCGAGAATGGAGACAGAAGAACACGGCGACGTCCCCGCCTCCCTCGGCGGATGCCACCGTCGGCCAAGCTCGGTGCCGCCGTCGTGTCAGTCGAGGATGAACACTTCTACTCGAACCTTGTCGTCAACATCCTCGACGGCGTCGGCGACGTCGCGGCGATCCTCAGTTGACCGAGGCCAAGACGGGGCCAGGTCGCTTAGAGTCCGCAATGTGCCGAGGCGCCGTGTAGTGATCGACCATGTCAGTGTTGGCGTGAGCAATCTTGCCCGGAGCCGTGAGTTCTACCGTCGCGCGCTCACTCCGCTCGGGTTTGCCGAGATCGGGCCGTGGCAAGACGGCGGTGAGGAGGTTGCGTTCGGCCTGGAGGAGGCGAACGACTTCGCGATTTCGGCTGCGTATGGGGCCGGCCCGTCGGTTCACGTCGCTTTCGCGGCGGACCGACGTGAGCAGGTCGATGCTTTTTACGCAGCTGCGCTCGAGGCTGGAGGGCTTGACAACGGACCTCCAGGCCTGCGGCCCGAGTATTCGGACGGCTACTACGGTGCGTTCGTGCTCGATCCAGACGGACACAACATCGAAGCAGTGCACCACGGACGGGACTAGCTACGAGGTCGCGCCGATCCATGTCAACCGCATCGGATGAAGGAGTGAGGATCACCGGTGACGGGCGGTTCGGGGCGTCCGGCCTGAGCGGCGCGCCGACGCTTCCTCCACGGCGATGCACGAGCGCGACGGTGGCGGTCGGAACGATCAGAGCAAGAGCAGCGGATCGCCGTTGTCGCCGGCCCGCAGTCATCGCTTCACGCCTCAAGCGGCAGTGCTGGTGTAGACCCTGCCGTGATTGCTTAAGTGCTTGCCGCGCCGGGGTGGTGTCAGCGAGCGCTCGAACGCTGTTGGGAGCGAGCTGTTCGCAATGCGCCGCCCGCCCGGTTATGGCGACGAGCGGAGCATGCTGTCAGCGGGTACGCGTGCTGTTCTTGTCTCGCCACGGGCATACGGAGATCGATCTCGTCGGCTTTACGTCCGGCGTTCACGGCGAGAGTGTTCGCCTCAGCGGGAAGCACAAGTCGCGTCTCGGGGCCAGCCGGCAGGGCGGCCGTCTCTGGTCGGGTGATCACGCGTTTAAGCTTGCGGGGCGTTGAGGGGGTCGGGCGGCTGCGCGCTTCTTCGAGGGGTCGGCGTCGGAGGCTCGGCTTCTGGAGGGCCGGGGGCACGTAGTCCTAGTCGAGCTTCGGCCGCGCTACCTCCTGGACGAGCATGATCTTTGGGCGCGTCGGGTTGATCAACTCGTATCCTGCCACCCCTCCCGCCGCCCGCCAAAGTCCTCGCGTGCGTACTCTAGCTTGAGGTCTCCTGGCCGGCGGGATGCTGCTAGCTCTCAGGCCGGCCTCGCGAGGGTTACCGCCGTCATGAGGCGAATGAAGCCGAGGCCGTGTTCCGATGCCGCACGTTCGAAGGTCGAGCTCAGCCGCGTCATGCGCGTGGAGGCCTCGACGTTGCGGTAGGTCTGGAGCAGGTGGGGCCGCAGCAGGTTGCAGATTTGAGCGGTCGCGGGCGGAGAACCAGCGTCGTTTGCGGTTCAGCGCGATCCCGATGACCAGGGTGGGGTAGGGCAGCACGAAGCTGAGCTGGTCCTCGGCTCCAAGGTGGCGGTAGAAGTGGCGGTGGATGCCGGTTTCGTGGAACGCGTGAGCGCTGAGAAAGTCGGAGATGACGTACGGGCGGCTGTCGCCGGTGCGCTGGTAGTGGGCGATGACGGGGTGGTCGGCGACGTGCGCGAGGAATGCCTTGCCCAGCCCTCATGGTTGACGGCTATTGCGGGGGCGAGGGGCGGTGAGATCACGGCGTCGATCTGACGGCCGTCGAGGTCCACCTCGTTCCAGGCCACCATCGTCGCCTTGACTAGCTCTCCGACTACGTCGACCGCTCGTTGGCGAAGCTGATCGAGCGAGTCAAGGACGGCCAGCGAGTCAGCGGCGCCGACGAGGGTGTCAAGGTCTGCGCTTTGAGACTCCGGACCCAGGCACGTCGACTCGATTCCGGCACGTACGTAGTTTTGCCCATTGCGCGCTCCCGCGCTGGTCCTCCACTGTTTTGCGGGGGTTATTCGAGCGAGCTGACAGGAGATCTGGGCGTGACCCTCGAGGCCAGGAACATCGATCAGCCGGACGAGCAGCGCAGCTTCGAGCGCGGCGAGGTGCGGCTGGTCAAGCTGCCGGGTGCGACGATCGGCAGAGCGGAGTTCAACCCCGGTTGGCGCTGGTCGACCGATTTCAAGCCGCACGTGGGGACCGAGTCCTGCCAGATGCACCATATCTCCTAATCCTTTCCGGTCGTTTTCACCTCCGCATGGACGACGGCCGCGAGCTCGACCTCGGTCCTGGTGACGCGCAGGTGGTCGGTCCGGGGCACGACGCGTGGGTGATCGGCGAGGAGCCGTGTGTGACGCTCGACTTCATCCCGGACGGATCAGCTTTGCCGGAGTCGCGCTAGCGACCGGCCAACCAAACCAGTCGGAGGTTCATCCCATGTCCATATCTAAAAAGTTCGTCTGCGTCCTTCTGGCGGCAGGCGCCCCGCTAGCAGCCGCGGCCACGCTCGCTCTGACATCGAGCCCGGCGGCCGCGAGCGGCGCAAGAGCCTGCCCGTGCTCACGCTCAAGATGAACGGCAAATCCATAAAGGTCGGCGGGCAGACCGTCTCGGGCGCCGTCACCATCCGCTCCACGGTGAGCAAGGAGAAAGCCGGCGAACCGATCCTGGTCCGCTTGAACAAGGGCGTCAGCTACGCGCACTTCTTCAAGGTCTTGAAGACTGCCAGCGGAGACCCCAACGTGGTGCAGCTCGTGGGCGCGATCGCGTTCGACGCCGATGCCGCTCCGGGCACGAGCAACGTGCAGACGCTGCTCGAACCCGACCGCTACGTAGCGCTCGACAAAACGGGGAAGACGCCGCGCGTGGCCGAGTTCACCGTCACCAAGTCCCCTTCGCCGGCGAAGCTGCCGAAGGCCGCGGTGACCGCGACCGCGATCGAGTTCGGCTTCCGCGGACCCACCACGTTCAAGGACGGAACGATGGTGCGCGGCTACAACGACGGCTGGCTGGTGCACATGAACGACTTCCAGAGCGTCAAGAACGCCAAGACCGGCAAGAAGGTGATCGCGCTGCTCAGACAGGGCAAGACCAAGAAGGCCTTCGGTCTCACCGGCCATGGGTCCTTCTCGCTATTCGAGCCCGTCTCGCACGGCGCCACCCAGCAGATGATCCTGAAGACCAAGCCCGGCTACTACGTCGAGGCGTGTCTCATGACAACCGAGGACGGCCGCTACCACACCCAGCTCGGGATGGAGCGCCTGATCAAGGTCGTCAAGTAGCTGGCCGACGGCATCGATGGCCGCGCGGTTCGGGGCTCCGCGCGGCCGTCACACCCCTACATCGACTGCCCGTCGCACGGCCTTCGACTTCGAGTGAGATGAGATCTTCGCCGCTGCGATCGGAATGGCGCTGGCCGGTGGCCGTGCTTGTGGAGATCGCGGCGATCCACATCGGGCGCTGGAAGCGTTTCCCGCAGCCAACCCTGGGCGGATACCCGCAATAGTCCAGAACCCTTTGCTCAGTCGTGCAGCACGGCTTGACCTTGAACTGCGACAGCGCGACGGCGTTTCCACAGGCGGGCGGGGCGCTCACGGCGCGCCTCCGGGAAGTGGGGCTCGGCAGTTGCCGCGCTAGCCGACCGAGCCCTCCATCTGCAGCTCGATCAGCCGGTTCATCTCGACCGCGTACTCCATCGGGAGTTCCTTGACGACCGGCTCGATGAACCCGTTGACGATTAGCTTCGAGGCCTCGTCCTCGGCGATGCCGTGCGACATCAGGTAGAACAGCTGCTCGTCGCCGACCTTCGAGACGGTCGCCTCGTGACCGACGTTGACGTCGTCGTCGCTGATCCGGATCGTTGGGTAGGTGTCCGAGCGCGAGTGCTCGTCGAGCAGCAACGCGTCGCAGACAACCTTAGACCGGGAGCCGTGGGCGCCCTTCGCGATCTCGAGCAGGCCCCGGTAGGACCCGCGGCCGCCGTCCTTGGAGATCGACTTGGCGAAGATGTTCGAGGTCGTGTTGGGCGCGGCATGAATGATCTTGGCGCCCGCGTCCTGGTGCTGGCCGGCGCCGGCGAACGCGATCGACAGGACCTCGCCATGAGCTCGCTCTCCGAGCAGGTAGATGCTCGGGTATTTCATCGTCAGCTTGGACCCGAGATTGCAATCAACCCACTCGACCGTGGCATCGGCGTACGCGACCGCGCGCTTGGTGACCAGGTTGTAGACGTTCGTCGACCAGTTCTGGACGGTCGTGTAACGGATGCGTGCGCCCGGGAGGGCGATCAGCTCCACCACCGCGGAATGAAGTGAGTCAGAGCTGTAGGTTGGAGCGGTGCAACCCTCAACGTAGTGAACATACGAGCCGGGCTCGGCGATGATCAGCGTCCGCTCGAACTGTCCCATGTTCTCGGTGTTGATCCGGAAGTACGCCTGCAGCGGCATCTCGACGTGAACGCCTTCGGGCACGTACACGAACGATCCGCCGGACCACACCGCAGAGTTCAGCGCCGCGAGCTTGTTGTCGTTCGGCGGGATGATCGTCGCGAAGTACTCGCGCACGATTTCCTCGTGCTCGCGCAGCGCCGTGTCCATGTCCGTGAAGACCACGCCCTGCTTCACGAGATCCTCGTGAATCTGGTGGTAGACGACCTCTGACTCATACTGCGCGCCGACGCCGGAGAGGAACTTCCGCTCCGCCTCGGGAATGCCCAAGCGATCAAAAGTTCGCTTGACGTCCTCGGGCACGTCCTCCCAAGACCGGCTGGGCGTCTCGGAGGCGCGCACGAAGTACCGAATGTCGTCGTAGTCGAGCTCGGCCAGCAGCGGGGAGCCCCAGGTCGGCTGCGGCCGCGCGAGGAAGTGCTCGAGCGCCTTCAGCCGGAAGTCGCGCATCCACTGCGGCTCTGACTTGAACTCCGAGATCTTCTCGACGATCTCCCGGCTCAGCCCCTTGGGCGCCTTGTATAGATAGTGCTCGGCGTCGTGGAACCCGTAGCGCTGCTCGTAGTCGGCATTGATCCCCGAAAGCTGCTCGTTCTCGGTCAGGATGGTTGCCTCGGGAGTAGCCACTACTCCACCTCCAGCTTGTTTGGCTCGTTGCTCACCGGGTTTCGGATGGCCGGGCCACCAAAGCGGAGTCGCGCGGCCTGCTCGCTGTGCCGAAAGGTCCTCCCGGCGGGTTGACCGTGGACGCGGACCGGCCCGGGCATGATCCCGGGAGCCGGCGAGTCATTGGACTCGACCGCGAAGGTGGCGTGGATGTGGTGGTGAGCTTCGCCATCGCGGCTCACATCGTGCGCTCTCTGGGCGGCATCGTTCGCCTGAAGCTGCGTAGCAGCGTTAGCGTCCCATTCCGCCTTGGCTTCATCAGCGCGCCGCCAAGCTTCCTCATCCTTCCCCTCTGCTTGTCGGACCTGTTCACAAACCCGAGCGTACTCTGGATCGCTTCGTTCCCATCGCGCCTGTTCCTCCTCAAAGGTTTCGTGCTCCCAGGCCTCGGTGTACCGCACAGCTTGACCGCGATGGCCGAACCAAGGCCAGCCCCTTGGGACGTGTCTATCGCCGCTCTCTAGCGGCTTTTGCCGGATCGTCATCTTTTGCCGGATCGTCATGACTGAACTCCTACCGAGACCCCCGCAAATTAGGGCGGGTCCTGCCAGTGAACGGCGTTTCTGTCGCTTTGGACGAAACGGCCCGTGAGGTCAGCGAGAGCCAGGTTTGCCCGCCGGGGCCTGCGCGAGAGAATCGAGCACAGCGGCCGATAACGGCCCCAACAACGACAGTACTCCTTCTCAACGCGTATAACCGACCAATTTGGCTGATCGGGCAGCTTCACCGCCCCGCGCTTCGACGAATATCTGCGACGCGAGCTCCCCTATCGAACGCCCCGCCGGGCAGCAAATCGTCGAAAGTAGACCGGCGTCCGCGGTCTCGAGTTCCGCGCGTGGTGGGGCGGGACGGTACGGCCGTGATGCCCGTCGTGGGTTCAAGCAGGAGCGGAGCTGTGGCGTTGTGGCTGTCCTCACACGGGTGGCAGCCTGAAGCCTGAGCGGTGGAAGGCGCGTGGTCAGCGTCGACCGAACAGCCAGTAGATCACCGAGTTGTCCGGGTCGATTGAGACGAACACCCGCCAGAGACGCTTCTTGCCTCGGACCTGACGGCGGGTTAGCTGATTCCGAACCGATCCGCCGTGCCCGCTTCAGCGGCGGAGCGTTCCCGATGCGCGGCGGCCGCTGCCTCTCAGCACCAGATCCAGCCGCGTCGCCGCCTCGAGTCTCGTGCCGGTCTGTCGCGGCGAAGAGTTGTCTAGTCTCGACGCGCAGACGGCACCTCAGCCGCCGCCGACCGGCGCCCGCCGTTTTGGGCGGGCACGAGCAAGCGTCTGTCGGTTGTGGCTCAGCACCGGAGGCCGCATGACGGCCCTCAGAGGAGCTTCTTGGGGGAAGGGGCGCGTCGCCACCGCCGTTACCAAGTTCGCCGCCGGTGCCTGGATCCTCGTGATTCTGATCCCGACGATCGTGATCGTTTGCCGCCGGAGCGACGCAGACGGCAGGCCCGCGCCGCTGTCAAGGTCGGTTGACCCTAAGTACATGGCAGACGCGCGACCCGTTCGTTGAGGACGAACGCCGTTGACAAGCCGCGCCAGGCAGCGCCAGTCGTCGTTGCTCGAAACTTAGCGTCGGAGCGCGACCCGGGTCCGTCGCGGCCGGACGCCGTCGGGGCGCTCGCTCCGGCGTGCCGGGCCAAGCGCCCCGATCCAACGTTCGGCTAGGCCGTTGCACCAGCCGTTTCAGGCACAACCCCGAGCTGCTGCATTAGCGCGGCGGCGTTCCAGTAGTTGCCACCGCGGTGAATCAGCCCGTCCTCGCCGAATTCGGCCGTCCCACAACCGAACGTGGTGGCGCTCTTGCCGGTCGCCGCTATGCCCATGAGCTCGCCGTCGTTCGTCCCCGTGACCTTCCACTCCTGGGCCGCCCGGTTGCCCGAGACGATCGGCTCGCCCGCTTCGGCGTGAAAATCCGAGAAGGCGGCGAGATAGCCCGCCACCGAGGCGCGGATCGCCGCGCGGCCCCGCAACGGCTCAGGTACCCCGACGTCGTACAGCACGGCGTCCTGGGAGTAGCAGGCAGCGACGCCATCAGCGTCGTGTGCGTTCCAGGCTGCCGTCTCCCGCTCGAGTACGTGGGTGATGTCAGCAGTTCCCATTGGAATTCTCCTATCTGTAGACTAGACTCGGAACTCTAGCATAGAATTTCTAGATATCTATATCTAGAATGTGTCCCTGGCCGGAGACGACGTGGTGTGCGAGCGCGGCGTTCAAGTGCGCGCGGCTCGACTGGCTGGACGACCCGTTCGGCACCAGCGGCCTGCGCGTAGACAACCCCAACACGCCGAGCCCAGCGATCGGCGCGCCGCCGCCCGCCGACCTGAGCGGCGACGTGGCCCAGCGCGTGATCCAGGTGCTTGACGAGCAGGTGAACCCGACGATCGCCGCGCACGGCGGCCGCGCCGAGCTCGTGGCGGTCGAGCAGGGAACCGCCTACCTCAGGCTGGGTGGCGGCTGTCAGGGCTGCGCGATGGCCACCGTCACGCTCAGCCAAGGGATCGAGAGGGCCATCATCCAGGCCGTGCCGGAGATCACGAGCGTAAGGGATGTGACCGACCATCAGAGCGGCACAAACCCCTACTTCGAGGCCGCGAAGAAGTAGGGGCGGCCAACGCCACGGGGCGGGGACGAAGCGGTCGCCTACCACGAGTTCTTCGCCACGCCACCGCCCGCGTTCCGGGAGCGCACTCGCCGTGAGCCAAGCGGGCCTCGACGTGAGCGACGAGCCCGCCGAAGCCCGCCGCGCCGCTCGCCTCCTCCGGGCCTACCAGCGGCGGTTGTGGGACGCTCGCCAACGGCGTCTGACCCGTACGCCCTCGGGCTACCCCGGCCTGGGCGTCGAGATCGCGTGGCGAGTCCCTCGAGTTCCCGTGCACAGCACTGACCACCGCTGGCAGGCCGAACCGCCGTCGGGGAGCTCGCGTAGCTGTGTGAGATCGGCTCGTTTCGCCTCTTCGGCGATTAGGTCGGCACGCGAGCGGGATCGCTAGACCAACTGGACGTTGACGGCCCTGGGACCCGTTCTGCCCGGCCTCAGCCTCGTAGGAAACCTTCCCGCCCTCCGCGAGCGAGCGATAGCCCCCGCCGACGATCGCCGAATGGTGGACGGGTCCTTGGACTGATCGTCGGGAGTAACGCTTACGAGACCACCTATCGGACGGTGGTTGCGCTTCGCGCTGATCAGCGGGCGCTGGCGTCCCCCGTCTGAAGCCGACGCACAACGCGCCCGGCGCCGACAGCCCCAGCGACCGCGCCCACGGGCAGGTCCTGCCCCCTTCGAGGCTCGCCGGGCCGAGCGCTCGGTTCTTACGACGCCCCGGTCGGAGCAGCGCAGCCGTATAGGTGCTCGCGCAGTTGACCACAGCTCTCCGCTGACCACCGCTTACTGGTCTCCAAGTCCTCGATCAGAACCTCGGCCCAGCGGACCGTCCGCTCGCTGTCAGGCTCGCCGAACAGCAAGACATCCGCGGCCTCCAGCAGCTGCTCCCGCTCCCTGGCGTGCAGTTTGGTGGCTCCCTGGCGATCGACCGTGTCGAGCAGCGCCGCGTAGTGGGCGCCACGAGCAATCATTGGCTTCTCAGTCATCATCGTGGGACTCACGTTAGCCCCTTCGCACGAGCCTGCGATCGATCTCGTCGATCAACGACAGGGTCGCGCGAATGCGGGAATCTTCCACAAGCACCAGATCGTGCTCGCCACCGCTTGACCAGCCGGGGCGGCTGTCAGCCGCCACCGGTCCGCGCCGGAGATCTCCCGCGCGGAGCAGGGCCCCGGCAACTCTGACAGTGACGGAAGACTCGCGGGCCGCGGACGGCGGCGCGACACTGCTCGAGTCGGCGCAAGGGAGCAGTCGGCCTCGTGCGGTTCGGGGCCTCCTCGAGTCCAGGCTGGCTCAGTGTGAGCGACAGGTGGGCGCTGGGGCCTGCGGAGTCGCGCCGTCTACTTCGCGCTCTAGCCGTGTGATGCCTTTTTGATCTCGCCGGCCTTCGCGAGCTGGGTCAGGCGGGTTGAGACAGTTCCGCGATTGAGGTTCAGGCCCTTAGCGAGATCACCAGCGGTGCTCCCAGGGTGCTGGGCGAGGAAGTCGATGATGCTCGCCTTGGTGTCGCCTTGACGGGTGCGCGCGGTTGCACGCCGATTGCTCGCGCGCCGCGCAGTCGCACGGCGCACCGAGCGAGCCGGAGCGGTCGCAGCTGAGCGATCGTTGTGGGCGTGAAACTCGCTGATCTGCTGCTCGAGCCAGGCCAGATGCTTCTGGACTTCGGCGCGCTCAGCCTCGAGTGTGTCTATGACCTGCTGAATACGAGACAAGTGCTTCCTCCTCCCAGAGCGGGGAGTTCGAGATCGAGCAGCGACGCTTGGCGGGACCCGCGCTTTCGTGCGACCCGCGCGGCGACTGCGTGCGCTACGTCGGCCGCTCTTGTGAGGAATGGTATCCCGAGATGTAGTCGAGTCGGGCGCCGCTGCCCGTGCGTGGTCTGAATTGAGTCCGGCGACACGCTGACCTCACGATCCTCGGCAAGCTCTCCTGCGCGCTCGCCAGCGCGGGAGCCGTACCGCTGGCCGCTCTGGCGTCGGAGATCGCGAGCTGCACGCCGACGCGGCCGCGAGCGACGTCGCCGCGGACGAACGCGGTCCAGAACGCCTTGGTGGCCGGCTCGCCGACGTCGAGGCGGATTACCTCGCTGCGCCGGGTCTCGTGCACGGCGTGCGCGACCACAAGGCGCTCGCGTACAAACCCCGCCGGCGCGGACCTTCTCGACGTTAGGTGGGCCCGGGGCGCGGTGCCGGTCTTTCGAGCCGGTCCGTTTCCCCGAGCCTCCCGCCGAACCGGACGTGCACGTTGCCGCGCATCCGGCTCTCCACGAGCATGCCGGTGGTCATCCGGCGATCAGGAGTTGTAGTTGCTCGAGGCCGACGGCGGCCTCTCGGTCGTCGCCTTCCCACGGGACCGGGACCTTCTTGCCGCGGTAGCGGTAGCGGGTGACCGCGACGCCGCCGGGATTGAAGAGCTCGATGCCCTCGTGGGTGGGCCACCAGCCGGGTAGGTGGTGGCTTCTGAGCCAGCGCCAATTCGCTTTGGGGTACTTCCGTCGCAGCCATTGCACGACCCGACGCCAGGCAAAGGCGCGCAGGTAGCTGAACGTCTGCTTGGAGGTTCCGTGGCGGAAGTAGGCGCACCAGCCGCGGAGCACCGGGTTGAGCCGGTGCAGCAGCTGGCCGAGCGTTTGATCATGAGCCTCTCGCGTGATCTCCCTGACCCTTCGCATGACCGCCCGAAGCGACGGCCTGGAGGGGTAGGTATAGACGTAGCGGTGGCCGTGTCTCCCCGGCTTTCGCTGGATGCGGAAGCCGAGAAACTCGATCCCCTCGTCGATGTGGGTGATACGGGTCTTCTCCTGCGACAACGTCAGCCCGAGCGGTGCGAGCACCTGCCCGGTTTCCACGACGAGCGCTTCGGCGTGACTGCGCTCGCCCGCGACGACGATCACGAAATCGTCGGCATAACGGACGAGTCGATAGGTCGCCTCACCTCGGCGTCGACGGGTCTGGCGTTGTCCCGCGTTGGCTCCCATCGCTTGCCACGCCTGGGCGAAGTGCTCGTCCAGCGCGGACAGTGCGATGTTGGCCAGCAGCGGGGAGAGGATCCCGCCTTGCGGGGTGCCAGTGACCGACCGCTCGAAGCCGCCGTGCTCGGCCAGGATCCCGGCCTTGAGGAACGCCTTAATGAGCGCCAGCACGCGCTTGTCTTTGATCCGGTCGCACACCCGGTCCATCAGGGCCGTGTGGTCGATCCGGTCAAAGCACGCCTCGATGTCGGCCTCGACCACCCACTCGTAGGTGCGGGTGGTGAGGTATTGCACCTCGGCGATCGCGTCCTGCGCCCGGCGTCCTGGCCGGAACCCGTATGAGCATGGCTGAAAGTCGGCCTCGAAGATCGGCTCCAGCACTAGCTTGAGGGCGGCCTGCACCACGCGATCAGACAGCGTGGGGATCCCGAGCCGACGACGTTTGCCGCCGCGCTTGGGGATCGACCGCTCCCTGACCGCAACCGGCCGGTAGTTCCCACTCTTGAGCTGCTCACGCAGTCCAGCGAGGAACTGCTGCACGCCCATCACCTGCTCGACGTGGTAGGCCGTGCGGCCATCCACGCCCGCCGAGCGTGACCCTCGATTACCCCTGACCCTCCGCCACGCCACCAACAGCGTGGCCGGATCACAGACGAGGTTGCGGAGGTCGGTGAACCTCCGGTCCTGATCGGTGGTTGCCCACTTGTGCAGCTTGCGCTGGATCCCGAGTACCCGCGCCTCCGCCCTCTCGAGCGTCGGCCACGACGCGCCGGTATTCACCGGCGATCCTCCTCGCATTCCAGTCGGGCGCTGCAAGGTGGATTCAACTGGTGGTCGCAACGCTCGACGTTGAGGAGTTGCGATGCCGAGAAGAAACCGTGCTTTGGTTCGTGCTGCTGCGGCGGGGAGGCGCGGTGTTGGTCGTCCGCCCGCGGGACGGAGGGAACATCGGGTCAGGTTTTGGGAGGCGATCGCTCGAGGTGCATCAAGCGAGCACGCTGCGGTGGAGGCGGGTGTCTTGCCGAGCATTGGTGTCCGGTGGTTTCGCAAGGGTGGCGGGATGCCGCCTCTCACGCTCGCGCCGGTGTCTGGGCGCTATCTGTCCTTCACCGAGCGGGAGGAGATCGCGGTGCTGCTCGCCGGTGGTTGTGGGGTGCGAGAGATCGCGCGTCAGCTCGGTCGCGCGCCGTCGACTGTCTCTCGGGAGCTGCAACGCAACGCAGCGGTCCGCAGCGGCCGGCCGGAATATCGAGCCTCGACTGCCCAGACGCATGCCGACCGGCGCGCGCGTCGACCCAAGCTGGCCAGGCTCGCGGTCAACCCGGAGCTGCGGGCCTATGTGCAAGCCCGGCTTTGCGGGGCTGTGCAGCGGCCCGACGGGAGCGTTGCGGGTCCGCGGGTCGGCTGGCGCGGGCGGCGTCACGGGCCGCGCAAGGACCGGCGCTGGGGGCGGTGTTGGAGTCCGGAGCAGATCTCCGGTCGCCTGCGCGTTGACTTCCCCGATGATGAGTCGATGCGGGTATCTCACGAGGCGATCTATCAGTCGCTGTATGTGCAGGGCCGCGGAGCGCTGCGCCGGGAGCTGACCGCTTGCCTGCGGACAGGGCGGGCGCTGCGGGTCCCCAGGAACAGGACATCGAGAGGCAACCGCGGCTTTGTGAGCGACGAGCTGTTGATCAGCGAACGGCCTGCAGAGGTTGATGACCGGGCTGTCCCCGGGCACTGGGAAGGCGATCTGATCCTCGGTGTCGACCGCTCCGCGATCGGGACTTTGGTCGAGCGCTCAAGCCGGTTCACGATGCTGCTGCATCTCCCGCCGATCGAAGGTCACAACAGCCCCAGAACGAAGACCGGCCCGCCGATCACGGGTGCCGGGGCCGGCGCCGTTCGGTACGCGATCGCTGACACGATCACGACGCTCCCCGAAGCGCTTCGCCGGTCCTTGACCTGGGACCAGGGGATCGAGATGGCCCAGCACGTCCAGCTCCGGCTCGACAGCGGTCTGCAGATCTACTTCTGTGATCCACGAAGCCCCTGGCAGCGCGCCACCAACGAGAACACCAACGGGCTGTTGCGCCAGTACTTCCCCAGAGGCACAGACCTCGCCCGCCACAGCGCCGAGGACCTCGCAGCCGTCGCGGCGGCGCTGAACGGCCGACCACGCAAGACACTCGGGTGGAGGACACCCGCTGAGGTGCTCACCGAGTACCTCAGCGCTGCGGCCTGACCGCCGCCTGCAGCGTCCAACGCGCGTCACCTGCCGGACTGCGGCATCCCTGGCTGCCATGGGGTGTCCGGATGGTCGCGCGCGGCTATCGCCGCTCCGGCCCGCCCTCCGGGCGAGCCTCCACGACGACAGCCGCATCACCCAGGAGAACCGACTCGTCACTGCCGGCCCTTTAGAGTCACCGGACACACCGCGTTGCGACGACCGGTTGAGCTCAGGCAAGCCCGCTGCCTCCCTTCGCCATGTACCGGGCTTTCCCCGGCTCGGACTAGTACGGAGGCTCCGCCCCCGCCCGGCGGCATCAGCCGACGCTGGGCCTTGCCTGCCCCGAGGGGCGAGGCGCCCACCGGGCGAGTTCCCACGTTCACTGCTGTTCGGTCGATGGGGGTGGCGCCCAGCTTTTCCCCTGCGGGCCTGTCGCGACGATCACACAGACACTCGCCGCGCTCCCCGGGAGCGCGCGCTATCACACGCCCGGGGCCGGGTTCCCGGCTAAGAACGGGTCCCCGCGCACCGCCTGGCCGGCCCATATCCGTCGGGTTTGAGCCGGGGTCTCTCGCTTGAGGGGGTTCCATCACTGGTTCACCTGCATTACGCCGATCCATCTCGCTAGCCGCGCACGCACGGTCCGACAGTCCCCGCACGCCGCGTCGTTGTCAGGGCTGCTCCCACCTAATCCCCGCAGCTCCAGGGGCAGGCTGCCCTCAGCTTCACCAGGTTGCTGTGACAACCCAGCGGCGGGGTCTCGCACCCCGCCCGAACCAACAGCGCCTCGTGGCGCACGCTCGCGTCGAGCCACGGATAGGGAATAAGCGGCCCTCGAGCCGGCGACGCTTGAAGGGCCTCGACCCTTGTGATCGGGGCGGTGCTACGCCCAGGCGCCCACGGCTCGTGTTAGATAGTGGGCGGGTGACCGCCTTCGGGCAGCCTGCCACCCGCCCGGTTGCCGTCGATGACATGGGTGCCTCGCAGGTCGTCGTCGTGGAGAAGACACCGCACGGTGCTCTCTGCGGTTGGCGTCAGCGCGGGCAAGCCATTTGCGGTCTCTAACCGCTGTCGCCACCTGTTCGCCTCGCTGGGCAAGGGGCGGGTGACCGATGATGGATGCCTGCAGTGCTCATGGCACGGCGCGCTGTACGACGTCGCTTCGGGCGCGATCGTGCGGGGTCCCTAGGGTGTGTTCAAGCACCTGGTGGGCGATGTCACGACTCGGAGTGCCAGCCTCCGCGGCCGAGCAGCTGCGTAGCGGACTATGCGGGGATGCTCGTCGCAGCATCAAACCAGGGGCGCCGACCGCGTGGTCGCTGTCGCGGGAAGATCCTTGACGCAACCTTCGTGGCGCGCTGGGTCGGACGGCGGCTCGCGCACTGGCCGGGGTTGCGGCCCTGCGAGGAGGGGTATTTTCAGCCCGAAGATGGGAAACGATGCTGACACCTTGAGCGAGTCCTACCCGGCGGTCCCGGGTTCGGTGCCACGCGCGCGCCGCGCCGTGACCGCGTTCGCCGCCGCGGCCGGTGCCAGCGGCGAGGAGCTCGACGCGGTTCGCCTGGCGGTCTCAGAGGCCGTCACCAACGCCGTCAAGCACGCCTACCCGGGCCCCCACGGTCGTGTCGAGGTCAGCGCCGCGATCGCCTCCGAGGAACTGTGGCTGCTCGTCGCCGACGACGGCTGTGGCCTGCGCGCCGAGCGGTCAAGCGCCGGTCACGGGCTGGGACTCGCGCTCATCGCGCTGCTCAGCGACGGACTCACAATCGCAAAGCGCTCCTCAGGCGGGCTCGAGCTACACATCCGCTTCAAACTCGCCCGGGGCGTCAACCCGGATGCCGGAGCGAGACCTGGCCAGTGCCGGGCGAGCGACCGTCAGTTACGCGGGTCGGTGGCCTCGGCGACGGCGCCCGCCTCCCCGCGCTTTGCGACAACCACATAGGCCGGCGTCGCCTGGATCACGCTCTCGACCTCGGGATGCTCATGCCCGGGGCACACCACAAACCGTCGTGGGCGAGCGCGAACCCGCTCATACTCCGCGGGCGTTAGCTCGACGAGGCGATTGCAGTCTGACCACGCGCACTCGCAGCGGTAGGCCGCGCGCTTATCCTCCTCGCCCGGCCATTGCCCACGCTCGATCGCTTCATTGACCCGGCGAGCAAGCGCCTCGTTGTCGGCCATCAGCCGTTCGCGATCACGATCCACACGCTAATCCTCTCAAGCGCCGTACCCAGAGGCGCACTCGATAGCGACCCCGAGGCGTGCCTCCGAGGGACAAGCCGCGCTGCCTGGCGCCCAGCAGCTAGGACTCCTCGTTGGCCGGCCAGCGAAGTAACGGCTCGCTGTGGAGGGCGGCTGCACGAGGGTCGGACAGCACGCCGGGAAGGTATCGAAGCGCTAGCCACAGGAGCGATCCTGGCCGCTGCTGGGGCGAACGCTCCCAGCAAGCAAACGTAGAATCGGCAATGAGCCCAACGATCTGTGCAACGGAGGCTTCTGGCTGCTGCTTGACGGGCGGGAGATGAAGCCGCTCCAGTCGAAGCGGCCCTGCGTCTAACTAAGCGTCCATCTCTCAGCCACCCCCACCGGCCCGAGCTAGATGTCGGCCCTTCGGTGGGTTCGATCGAGCCCGGAGCGCTGTCCAATCAAGTCGACGGCCTAACTCCCAGCTATTGGCCTCCGCGACGTGGTGTCCACGCGGAACAGGATCCGAGACGCCGGTCGATGACATGCCGGTACGACGCTGCAAGCAGGTTCCTCCGGTCGCCGAGGGGGTTGATGAGAGTCTTGGCGATCTCGGCTAGAGCGTGGGTCTGGGCCGGAAGTGTGAGCGTCGCTCTGTTGTGGCGTGCTTTGCTTGGAACCACTATGCGGGCCAAGGCGAAGTCCCGAATGATGACCCGCGTTGTGAGGCAGTGACTCGTTCTCGTCGAGTCCGCCCCGGGCGTGAGCGCGGTGGGTGATGTCGCGTTCGTGGATCGTGCGTATGGCGGTGCGGGCGGCTGGGGTAGGGGGAGTCGGTGTGCTGGTGGTGCGCGGGAGACTCACTCTCGATCTCGGTGTTGGTCGGCGGACGCGGCGGCTGGGGCCGATCGAGCTGTGGGTTGCCGCGCCCCCGGAGGTCGTCTTCGACGTGATCGAGGGTCCCTACGCGCGGACGCCGCGAGCGATGGCGGGCAAGCTGCGTGTGTGGGAGCGGGGCGAGGATATGGTGTTGGCCGAGCATCTCACGAAGCTCGGGCCGCTTACGGCGTCGACCTTGGAGGTTGTGCGGTTTGAGCGGCCGCAGCGGATCAGCTTTCGCCTCGTGCGGGGACCGGTTCCGCATGTCGTGGAGAGCTATGAGCTCCGCGAGGTCGGTGATGGGACGAAATTGGTCTACTCGGGCGAGCTGGGCACTGACTTGTGGGCGGTAGGCCGCCTCGTGGCAAGCCAGGTAGCGCCGCGCTGGGAGCGTGCGGTCGCGGAGTCGCTCGAGCAGATCGTGATGGAGGTCGAGCGGCGCGCCGCACGGGGCCGAGCGGCTTCACCGTGACCCGGTCGGACCGCGCCGCCCGGCTGTATGACTTTCAGTCGTTGCTCGAGCTGGCGGCGATTCGGCCGGGTGCCCGAGTGCTCGATCTCGGTACCGGGACCGGGGCGCTGCTGCGCCGGCTTGCCGCCCGCGCCGATGCCCCCCGCGAGGCGGTTGGCGTCGATCGCTCTGCCTCGATGCTCGCCGCGGCTTGGGAGTTGCCGAATGCTTGGCGGCTGGTGTGCGCGATCGCGCGGCGGCCTCCTGGCATCATGGCGGGATTGCGCGTGCTCCATCCACGTGGTGAGCTGACCGAACGCGGTTTCTGCGTGCGCACGGCTGTCCGCACGGGCCGCGGGTATCCGTCTCTGGTCGTCGTGACGGAGAGGCGCGGATGAGCGCTCTGGGTCAGACCCAGTCGATCTGCCCGCGCTGTAAGCGGGTGTTGGAGGCTGAGCTTCGCGAGCGCCATGGACGCGTGGTGCTGTCGCGCACCTGTCCAGAGCACGGCCGCTTCGACGCCGTAGTCTACGGCGACGCTCGACGCTACGCCGAGATCCAGCGCTTCAACAAGCCCGGCGAGAGCCCCCGGTCGCGGCAGACCGGGACCGCCGACGGCTGCCCGCATGACTGCGGCATCTGCCCGGAGCACGCGCAGCACACCTGCCTCGGGATCATCGAGGTGAACTCCGCGTGCAACCTCGACTGCCCGATCTGCTTCGCCGACTCGGGCACCGGCCATCAACGGCACGGCTTCTCGCTGAGCCTCGAGCAGATCGAATCGATGCTCGACGCGCTCGTCAACGCTGAGGGCGAGCCAGAGTCGGTCCAGATCTCCGGCGGCGAGCCCTCGATCCACCCGGAGATCCTCGAGATACTCGCTGCCGCCAAAGCTCGCGGCATCCCCCTTGTGATGCTGAACACCAACGGGATCCGTCTCGCCCGCGACCGCCACCTCGCCCCGGCGCTGGCAGAGATCGGGATCCACGTCTACCTCCAGTTCGACGGCTTCGAGCCCGCGACCCAGGCAGCGATCCGCGGCCGGGACCTCACCGAGATCAAGCTGCGAGCGCTTGAGCGATGCGCCGAGTCAGGTGTGAGCGTCTCGCTCGCCGCCGCCGTCGAGCGCGGCATCAACGAGCAGGAGATTGGCGCGATCATCCGCTTCGGCGTCGAGCATCCCGCGGTCACAGGAGTCTTCTTGCAGCCGGTCACCCACTCGGGACGATTCCGCGCCGACACCGATCCCCTCCAGAAGCTCACCAACTCCGACGTGATCGCGGCGATCGCGACTCAGCTCCCGGAATGGTTTCGCACCGAGGACTTCGTGCCAGTCCCGTGCTGTTCGCCGAGCTGCCGCTCGGCGACGTTCGCGCTGTACGACGGTTCTGATCTGGTTCCCCTCCCGCGGCTCGTCGATGTGGAGCGGTACCTCGACTATGTCACCAACCGTGCCGTGCCCGACCTGGACGTGCGCGCGGCGCTTGAGGGCCTTTGGTCGGCGAAGGCCGCCGGCGGCAGCGGGCCGGTCGCCGAGCGCCTCGACTGCATCGCGTGCGCTACGGCGATGCCCGCGGAGCTCCGCGAGATCGTGGCCCGCGGGTTCATGATCGTGATCCAAGACTTCCAGGACCCCTACACCCTCGACCTCCAGAAGCTGCGCAAGTGCTGCGTCTCGGAGATCGTCCCCGACGGCCGACTGATTCCCTTCTGCGCCTATAACTCGGTCGGCTACCGGGAGCAGGTCCGCCGTGACCTCGCCGCGGCCGGCGCGGTGAGCCGATGAGCCAGCACATCCGGGCGAGCGATCCGGCGACTCTTCTCGCCGCCGACGGGCTGTCCGGTGAGGACCTCAAGCTGTGCTGCGCCGCGGCGTACGCGAACCCCGCGGTTCGCTGGCTGCTCGGCGACGAGCTTCATCCCGGGGGTGTCGTCCTGACGCGCCGGACGTTTGAGCTCGCCGAGCTGCGAGCCGGCGAGCGACTGCTCGACGTCGCCTGCGGAGCGGGGACGTCGGCCCTGCTGGCCGCGAGCGAATTCGGCGCCGACGCGACGGGCGTCGAGTACGGACACGACGCAGTCCGCGCAGCCCGCGCGGACGCGTCCGCGGCCGGACACGCCGAGCACGCGCGCTTCCTCCACGGCGACGCCGAGAGACTGCCAGTAGGTGACGACCAGTTCGACGTCGTTCTGTGCGAGTGCGCGCTATGCACGTTTCCCGACCAGCGGCGCGCCGTCGCCGAATTCCGCCGTGTGCTGCGCCCCGGCGGCCGGCTGGCCCTCTCAGATGTCGTCGTGAACAGCGGATCCCCGCCCGCAGCACTGACCGAAGCGATCGCGACGATCGCCTGCATCGGTGGGGCGCGCTCCTCGAGCGGCTACCGACAACTCCTACACGAGGCTGGGCTCACACTCCAACGAAGCGAACCCCGCCCCCACGACGCCGAGACATTCGCCCAGCGCATCGAAGACCGGCTCAGAGGCGCGCGCGTCCTCGGCATCACACCACCACCAGGCTCACCGCTCGGAATCGACGACGCAATCGAGGCCGCCAAACAAGCCCGCACCCAGATCACCTCCGGCCGACTCAGCTACACAATCTTCGTCGCTCAATAAACAAGCGACAGCCAAGCTAATCGGATACGAGGCGAGACTGGCCTGTGACCAGCCGTCGCCGGCGGCGATCTTCATGCCTCACCACTTCTGAAGCCAGATTTCGCCGCAGCATCGTTGGATCGCACCCAGGAGGTCGCCGGTTCGAGTCCGGCTAGCTCCATCACCTAGGAGGAGCTGTAGTTGCGGGGGCTATCGACGAATCGTGGATCCGGATGGACAGCCACGACATGTTCGCAGTCGGCGTGGATGCGCTCGTGCGTTTGGCGAGGGTGCGTCGCGGCGCCGGCGATAGGCGTGAGGCCGTCTCGGTCGGTGGCGCCCGGTCTGCTCACCGGCTTCGATAGGGCTGACAGCCGAGGGTAGGCTTTTCGTGACTGAGGCAGTCTCGATCGCGCCCGCCACCGCCGTCTATCGCGCTCTGCGAGATTGTCTGCGATGGAGAGCGACCTCGATCGGCGCGCGCGGAGCGCCGTCAGCGCAGTTGCAGCTGCTAACGGTCTGGCGTTTGAGAGAGCCATTGTCATGTACTCCGGGAGCAACGTGCTCGTCCATCTCCGTCCGGCGCCAGTGGTCGCGCGGGTGATGACGGGCACTGTGGTGCTGCACGACGATCCCCGGAGGTGGCTCGAGCGTGAGGTTTCGGTTCTCGAGTTTCTGGCGCCCTCCAGGATCGCCGTCGCGCCAAGTTCTCTGATAGCGCCCGGCCCACATCAGTGCGACGGCCTGTGGATGACCTTCGTGGAATGGCTCCCCGACGTCGAGCAACGAAACCGCCCCGCCGACGCCGTTCGGCTCGGTCAGGCGCTGAGGTCCCTGCACGACGAGCTACTGACGTTCGACGGTGAGCTGGGGAACATGAACGATCTGTTTGACGACATCAAACGCCTGCATGGCCTGCTTCGGCCCAGCGAGGTCCTGGATGCGAGCACGATTTCGTCGCTGCGTGCGCGACTGGCTGCGCTCGAGGGCACCGTGTTCAGCTCGCCGCTGCTTACCCAGGCGCTGCACGGGGACGCATCGCTGAGCAATCTGCTGCGAACCCCGAAGCGACTGATTTGGAACGATTTCGAAGACACCTTCCGCGGACCGGTCCACTGGGACCTCGCTGGCTACGTCATTAGCGTCCAGCGGAGCGGAGCGACGGTGCAGGCCGTCCGGCGAATGCTTGACGGCTACGGCTGGGGCGATGACCGCGAGCTGGTGCCCTTCATGGCTGCTCACGAGATCTACGACGAGATCTGGCACCTGTACGACGGCCAGCGCCGGTCAGACCCAGCTTCGAGCCAAAAGGTGCGCTAACCGAGGCATCGGTCGGCTGGCCCTCCGGCCGAAATGTGCAGCGTCCCGCCCGCGGAGCGACTGGCGAGCGCGTAGCGCGCGGCATGGTCTCTCCTTATCTAGCGGTTTCAAGCCGGTCGCGGGTGGTTCACGTATCAAGCACCTGTGCGGCTATAAGGTCGCTGTTGCTCCCGCACGGGCTGGGGCGTGGAATCAGTTCCAACAACGGAGGTCCGCATGAGCGCCATCGAGCAGCAGATGGTCTTGGCCCATTTCATCGTTTCAGCTGATGTCGAGCGTTCCCGCCGCTTCTACACCGACGTACTTGGCGGCAGGGCCGTCGTCTCAGGCGAGGGGGATGACGAGGTGACGTACGTGGCGCTAGCCAACAGCTGGATCATCATCAACGTAGGAGGAGGTCCCACCGACGACAAGCCGACCGTCACGCTCGAGACGCCGCCCGACCCAGATCGCGTGAACAGCTTCCTCAACATCCGGGTCGCGGACATCCAAGCGGTGTACGCGGAGTGGAGCGAGCGTGGCGCGCAATTCCTAACGCCGCCGAAGAAGCACGCGACCGAGATGCGGTGCTATATCCGTGATCCCGACGGCTACCTGATCGAGGTGGGCCAAACGACACTGGCCAGAGGTTGGCGTCCACCGTCTTGATCACATCACCTCATCGCCTCAGACCTACCGCCACAGGGGTGTGCCCGGAGAGCCTCGCGACGAGAGGGCGCATTGTCGCGGTTCGACGCGGGATGGGGGCGTCCACACGTCCGCGCTCCGGGCACGCTTGTGGCGGCGGGCCTATCCGGCGTCTTCGCAGGCGGACTCCCGCGGGAGCGCCGCCAGCCGCCAGCTCGTGAAACCCGACTCGACGGTAGTGGCGAAGTACGGCGGCGCGATCCCGCGCCCGTAGATCGCCTTCACCATCGCTGGTTGGTCCTTGCGCAACCCGACGAGAATGACGTCGCCGACCTTGACTTGTGTGGCCTGTTCTCTCGTCATGGGCGCCCTGGGACCGATCCGTGACATGCACTGCTCCTTCGATATCAGTACCTGGACAACGCCATAGGAACGCCGCGAAGACGATGAGGTTGCGGTTCTCGCGTGCAAATACTGCAAACGACTGAGTCGCTGCTTACTCGACTGGTAGCCCGGGCGCGCGGCGGCAACCTCATGCGGTCGAGAGCTGTCGCCTCATCCCGCTAAGAAAGTCCAAGCGACCCGTGAGGCCGAGCGCACGGCGCGAGCCAGCCTTCCGCGCGCCGTCGGCCTCCGCAAGGGATGCCGACGGCGCGCGGGGATACTAGATCGCGCCGGTGGCGGCGTCCGGCGTCGCGCCGGAGTTCTTCAGCGCGTCTGCGGCACGCTGGAGGTAGCGCGTCGCACGCCACCTGGCGCCGGGTCCGAGGAACCGCGCCAGTTCACGTCCATCGCTGAGCTGGACGGCCCAGCCGTGGCGAATTGGTCTGATCATCATCCAAAGAGCTTTCATCGTGAATCCTTCTTAGTTGAGGCATCAATGATAGTGGGGGCCCCTCGCTGGCCTGAAATCGGCTGCTGCGACGGAGGTGCGTTGGATCGGCAGGGTCGGCGTGAGCGCCCAGGGCACGCGAGCCACGTGGGTCGGATGTTGCGTAGGCCTCGGGGACGGGGGTTCAGCGCGGCGGCTCGCGCCTGAGCCTTCGCTCGAGCTCCTGCATCAGGTCCGCCACGCGGTTGCGCGCGGGTGACCGCTGTGCGTCCGTCACTCGATCGCTTACTTCGGACTCGGCTTCTGATAGCCAGGTCCCGAGCCTGGACGCCGCGTCGTCGAGGATCTTCGAGAAGCTGTCATCGGTCGTCACGTAGCCGAGTTCCTCGTCGGAGGGGCGGCCCGCACGCTCCGGAGCACCGCTCGCGGCGGCCCGTGCACGTCGCCGCGCATCGGCGGCGGCCGCCTCCGCCTTCGCGCGCGCGGCCTGCGCCTCGCGTACCTGCATCTCGAGATCCGCCAGCCGGGCTTCGAGGCCCTCACCGCCGGGCTCGCCGGCCGCGCTTGCGTCGGGCGCGCCTCGTCCGGCCGCATTCATACCTGCCCTGCGGATCGCGCCCGCGGCGCGCAGCTCTCGCACCCTCGCGTACGCCTCCTGAACCTCCTCGAACTTTCGTGCCGACTCCGGCGAGCCATCGTTGTGGTCGGGATGGTGGCGCTGCACGAGCTTGCGGTAGGCAACGCGCAACTCGGTCTCGGAGGCAGTAGGGCTCACTCCGAGGACCTCATAGGGATCTCGCATCGGCTTGGAGAGTAGTGCGGGTTCGCGCCCACCGACTCAGAGAGTGTGCGCGGCGCCAGATCATCCGAGCTCGCTGATCTCGAACAGGTGCCCGTCGGGATCGCGAAAGAAGCAGCGGATCTCCTGGCCTCGTTGATGGGGAGGCGTCAAGAAAGTGGTTCCGCGGGCCAGGAGGGCTTCATAGGCCTGGCGGCAGTCGGGCACGCGGATCGTGAAGGAGTGATCGACGACGGTTTCGTCATGCGGTACCGCCATGGTCACGTCGGGCTTGTCCTCGGTCGGGCCCGCGCCGGTCACGAGCAGCAGCCAGGTCCCCAGGAACTGGAGGACCGCAGAATCGCCTCCGTACTCCCGATACAAGCTCGCCCCGAGAACGTCTTGGTACCAGGCCCGTGACAGGTTGACGTCAGCGACCACGAGGATGTGTGTCAGCTCCATGCCCTCAGTGGGAAAGTCGCCCATCGAGTAAAAGCATCGCGCACCACGTCGGACTCCTGGGTTTCTCGTGAGCTGATCGCGGTGCGCTGCACGACGTGAAACGATCTCGGGGACGACATGGCCCGATTGGATGAGCAGATGCGCGACGCGGGCGCCGCCGCCGCGGCCCTTATCGAGCCGGGGATGCGGGTTGGCCTGGGTACGGGGCGGACTGTCGCGTGGCTATTGCCCGCACTCGCCCAGCGAGGAGTGCCGCGGCTGCGATGCGTGGCGACCTCGCCGGATACCGAACGGGCCGCTCGTGCGCTTGGCATTCCGGTGGAGCCGTTTGATCATCTCGACCGCCTGGACATCGCGATCGATGGCGCCGACCAGGTGAGCCCCGATCGCTGGGCCGTAAAGGGTGGTCATGGCGCGCACCTGCGCGAGAAGATCGTCGCCGTGGCGGCGGATCGGTTCGTGGTCATCGTGACGCCCGACAAGCTCGTCGACGCCGTCCACCCACCGGTGCCGCTGGAGCTGGTGGCGTTTGGCCTCCCGGCGACCCTGACGGCGCTGCGAGTCGCGAAGCTCCGGGCCGGCGCGCCGCGCACGCCCGATGGCGGCGTGTTGGCTGACTACCATGGGCCAATCGAAGATCCAGCGGGGCTTGCCTCAGCGCTCGATCGAACGCCGGGAGTCGTGGGGCACGGACTGTTCGCACCCGCGATCGTCGATGACGTGATAGTGGGCCGTGGCGGGTGAACCGCGCGCGTCCGGCTGCGCTCTCGTCCGGCCGCGCCCCCGTCACACGCTCCGGCCGAGAAGGATTACGGCTCCGCTCTCCAGCCCAAGGCGCGGCGACGGGACAGCGAGAGCTGGCTCACGATGAGGTCGTAGGAGTCTTCGATCATGTCCTCGAGCACACGGTCCGCGATCGAGCCGTCGACAGTGACGGTGTTCCAGTGCCGCTTATTGAGGTGGTATCCGGGTCTCACCGCCCCGTGAGCATCGCGCAGCCGCTCGGCGAGCGAGGGCTCGCATTTCAGGCTGACCTCGAGCGGTTCGCGAGCAAGGTGGGAGATCGCGAAGATCTTGCCAGCGACCTTGAAGACCGAGGTCTCAGGGCCGAAAGGGAACGTCTCGGTCGAGCCGGTGAATCCGAGGCAGTGTCCTCGAAGCTTGGTCGCATCCATCGTCGGGGATAGTGACGTCTCCGAGATTGGATGCACGCGCACGCTCGGCAGCCACGATCTCGCGGTGTCACAGACCGGGCTCCCGTCCTGTCTCATCGGGTATAGGCGAACCTCGATCAAGGAGTTCATGATGAGAGTGTTTGTGGCAGGTGCGACCGGAGCGATCGGGAAGCAGCTGGTGCCGCGTCTCGTCGCCGAGGGTCATGAGGTTCATGGGATGACGCGGAGCGATTCAAAGCGCGCGATGCTCGAAGACCTAGGCGCCGTGCCGGTGGTCGCGGACGCTCTTGATCCCGATCAGGTCGCGGAAGCGGTCGGTCGGGCGAGGCCGGACGTGATTGTCCACCAGCTAACCGCGATCGGCGCAATCGACATGCGTCATTTCGATACCTCGTTCGCGCTCACCAACCGTCTGCGGACCGAGGGAACGGATCACCTGCTCTCGGCCGGGCAGGCGGTCGGCGTGCGGCGCTTCGTCGCCCAGGGGGTGGGGAGTTATTTCGCGTACGCGCGCACCGGTGGGCCCGTTAAGAGCGAGGAGGACCCGTTCGATCCGACGCCCGCCGACGCGATGCGCGAGACGGCGGCCGCGATCCGCCATCTCGAGGATGCGGTGCTCGGCGCGCAGTGGACCGAGGGGATCGTCCTGCGCTACGGCGCGTTCTACGGGCCTGGCACCTCGATGGCGCCGGGCGAGGAGCAGTTCGAGCTCGTCCGCAAGCGCAAGTTCCCGCTCGTCGGCGACGGTGGCGGCGTCTGGTCCTTGATCCACGTCGCCGACGCGGCTGACGCGACGGTGGCGGCGGTCGAGCGAGGTCAGCGCGGCGCCTATAACGTGGTCGACGATGATCCAGCACCCGTCGCCGAGTGGCTGCCGGCGCTGGCGCAGACGCTGGGCGCCAAAAAGCCGATGCGCGTGCCCCGGTTCGTCGGGCGGTTATTCGCCGGCGAGGCCGGGGTCGTGATGATGACCGAAGTCCGCGGCGCGTCGAACGCCAAGGCCAAGCGCGAGCTCCAGTGGCGACCGGTGCACCCGAGCTGGCGGCAGGGATTCGCGGCGGCATGACGGATCGCGAGCGACTGCTCGACGAACTGCGGCCGGTGGCCTTCGCGATCGCCTACCGGATGCTCGGCAGCGTGTCAGAGGCCGAGGACGTGGTACAGGAGGCGCTGCTGCGGCTTCATCAGGCGCTCGAGGGCGGTGAGCGGATCGCGTCGCCGCGCGCGTTCCTAGCGACCGTGACCACCCGGCTGGCGATCAACGAGCTGCGCTCCGCGCGCGCCCGTCGCGAGCGCTACTTCGGCGAGTGGTTGCCAGAGCCGATCATCACCGACGGCCGAGATGACCCCGCGAAGCACGCGGAGATGGCGAATTCTCTATCGCTGGCGATGCTGGTCCTGCTGGAAAGCCTCTCCCCTGAGCAGCGGGCGGTGCTGTTGCTTCACGACGTGTTCGACTACGGCTATCGGGAGATCGCGGGGATCGTCGGCAAGAGCGAGCCCAACGTGCGCCAGCTTGCCACTCGCGCCAGGCGCCACGTCGAGCAGCGCCGTCCACGCTTCCAAACCACCCGCGAGCAGCGCGATGAGCTGACACAACGTTTCTTCGCCGCCGCCGAGCAAGGCGACCTGGCGGGCCTGGAGGCATTGCTGGCTCACGATGTCCAGCTCACCGCTGACGGCGGCGGCAAGGTCCCGGCGCTCGCCAGATCGCTGCGCGGGCGCGACCGGGTTGCGCGCGCTGTGACCAACTGGGTCCGCCGGGCCATCCATGGGCCCGGCGTGTCGTTGCGGCCCGTCGAGGTCAACGGCGGGCCCGGAGCGCTCTATCTCGACGCGCAAGAGCGGCTGATCGGCGTGGTGGCCCTCGAGATCGCAGACGGCCAGATCAAAAGCATTAAGTCGGTCCTCAACCCCGACAAGCTGACTCACCTCGGGCCAACCGGCGACCTCGCGTCGCTGCTCAGGTCCGCCAGGTGAACGCCGTCGACCACCGACTCCGGTTAGCTTGCGGACCGTTGGCGTGGGGCGTTACGAGCCCCTCGTAGGTGGCTGTTCGCGCAGATCGCCGATGCCGAGCGATTCGCTGTCGGACTCGCCAGACGGAGAGGGTGCGGGAGCGTCGTCACCGTCGGGGGCGCCGGCGGAGGTCAGATCCTCCAGGAGATCGGCCGTAGGGGCGAAGAACAGCGTGCCGGTGATGGCCGTCGAGAATTCGAGGATGCGGTCTGTGTTGCCAGGGGGATCGCCAATGAACATGTTGCGGAGCATCTGCTCTATCAGCTCGCTCGTGCGCGCGTAAGCGATGTAGTAGGTCCCGAACTCCGGTGCACTGACGCGGCCGAAGGGCATGTTGAAACGCATGATCTGACGCTCCTCACCGTCGGGTCCGGTGATCACGTTCAGCGCCAAGTGTGAGTCTGGAGGCTTGACGTCGTCCGGGAACTCGATATCGCTCAGCTTGGTGCGGCCGATGATCAACTCCTGCTCCTCGGTCGACAGAGCGTCCCAGGCCTGGAGGTCGTGGACGTACTTCTGGACTATCACGTAGCTACCGCCCGCAAAGGCGGGATCTTCATCGCCGATCAGCACGGCCTCCGCGGCTGCCGCCCCTTCAGGATTCTCGGTTCCATCGACGAAGCCGAGCACGTCGCGTTCGTCGAATGAGCGAAAGCCGTGCACCTCGTCGACGATCTCGACCATGCCGCGTAGCCGCTCGGTCAGTCGCTGGGCAAGCTCGAAACATAGATCGAACCGGTGAGCCCGGATGTGGAACAGCAGATCGCCCGGCGTCGCAACTGCGGTATGCGGACCTACGAGTTCTCGAAAAGGGTGTAGCCCAGCCGGACGTCGGGCGCCGGTCAGCCGATCCCATAAAACGGCGCCAATTCCCACCACACAAGTCAGCTCCCCTTCGGGCACTCGGAATCCCACCGAACGCTTGATCCCGGCAACATCGGCGAGGGCCTCCGCAAGCTCAGCCTCGGAGCCGGGAGGGGCCGTCACGACGAGGAAGATGGCTGCCTCAGTCGGAAGACTCAGGATCGGCTGGGGCTCGACAGCGGCCACGATCGACTCCCAACATATGCGATTAGGCGAGGCGCCGCCGTCTCGCGATTCGCGTGCGTCGCCAGCCTACGTCTCGATGTTGAGCGGCGACTGGAAGCGCTGTGGCGTATCCGGTGAATAATCGTTGATGAATGACGCCAGGCCGTTGCGGAACTGAATCAGCGCCTGATTGCGCGAGTCGCTCGTGCCCCCTGGGAAGAAGAGGTTTGTGTCGACGCCGTCCAGCGGGATGAATGGCGTATAGGGGGGCGAGTTGATGAAGATGAAGTAGAAGTTGACGGCTTCACCTATGGTTTCGGTAGTCGGCAGGTAGGTCAGCAACGTCCCGGTGTCGATTGTCGTTCTCGGCTTGGGAATGTCGGAACGCTGGAGGCAGTGAGGGAAGTTCGCCACGAACGTCAGGGCCGGATTCGCGGTCGTGTTCAGGCGGGAGATCCCGTGTGCAGTGATCCGGTACAGCAAGCTCGTGAGAACGCGTTGCAGCGCGGCTCTGCTGTTCATTTTCGGCAGGCCGCTGATATTCCCGTCGCCGCTGGGGGAGGCCGCATTCATCCACGACTGGAGCGCGCTGTCGGCGGCGACCGCGGCGTCGGACGAGTAGGTCGCTTGGACGAAAGCCTTGGCGTAGGGCTCGACTAGATCCCACACGGCCAGCAACCGTTGCACTACTGGGTACTGGTCCCAGGGGCGCTTGACTGTGAAATCGGACTGCTTAAGGCCGAGGCTCTTCAACGTCACTTTGGGGTCGTCATCGAAATACGACCTGCCTGCCGTGTAGTCGTTGGACAGGCTCAGGAACTGGAGGAAGTCAGTCAGCGAGGTGGGAGGGGCGATGAACGGCCATAGCAGCAGCAACACGTCGTCGAAGGGAATCGCCCAATTCGACTGTGGCGCCAGCAGCTGATAGATCGGATGGTCCGTGGAGAACGTCTTGAGCATCGTTCCCTGCATGGCCGTGGTCACGAGATGCCAGTGGTAGACGTGCCCGAGCCAGACCCCGAAGACGGTGATGGAGGCCCTGGCCGCCTCGAGCGCGTAGAGCCACGCGCCATCGCTCGAATTCGCCCGGGTGTACATCTGGCGGTTTTGCCCGTTATGACCCGAGCCGGTTATGGCGATCGGGGTGAGCGCCTTCGTGCGGGTGTCCTGCTCGAGCAGCGTGATGGTGGCCGGAGTGAACCGCGTGGCGCCTCCAGCCGACTGTGGTTGGAGTGACTGGAAGCGGCTCATGTCGATGACATAAAGGCTTCCCGACGCCGCCAAGGCGTCATGCGCGCTGGTCCAGACGGCGTTGAAGTGTCGCTTGACCGCGGCGAGCTTGGCGCCGGTCACCTTCTCGGGAATTATCAGGTTGTAGGCGAAACCGTGCTGCGCGATCATCGGCCAGAACTGCTTCGTCGCAGAATTCGCATCGGTCAGGGCCGCCGACCAAGCCGGCAAATGGCTGAGGCCCGACTGGTACACGTTTGGGAAGTGGCCCAGGAGATCGAAAACTGGTCGGGTGCGTCGAGTGAGAGCGGCTTGGGAGCCCCAAGTTCCGGAGGCTCCTTGTGTACTTGACCGGTGCGCAGAGGCTTCTCCAAATAGTCATTGACGACCTGCTGCGCGTCCTGGTCGAGCAGCGTCTTGATGTCGTCCCGGGGCTTGCTCTTGGCGGCCGTCTGTTCGTCGCCGAAGAGGAACCCGTACCCCACATCTGTCAGCCCCTGAATCGCGTATTCGTTCGTCAAGCTCTGCTTGGCCTGGGTGACCTGTGCCTGACGGATCGCCAGCCGCACGAGCGTCTCCACCATTCCCACGAGGTCGACCGGGATGCCGGGAAGGTTGGGGTAAAGGGAGCGCGTCGGCAGAAAGAAAATGTCGCTCGCGGCTGCTTTACCGTTCGACGAGGCGGATTGGGGGGCGCGAGTCTGTGGCGCCGAGCGGGCCACCGCGGCGCTCGGGCGCGCGACAAGCGCGGCTCCTGCGCCGGCCAGGCCCGCGCCGATGAAGCCTCGACGCCGGATGCGGACCCCCCCGTCTCCTTGCCCCAAGGAGCGATCACTCATCGAAAGGCACTATACCTGGGCCGCACGACACCGGTATGGGCTCAAGACTCAGACCGTGACTTCACGCCCCGCGCCGGCCTTCAGCGCGGCCGCGAGGACCAGCGCCGCCGCCGCCGCGTCCTGGACCGCGACGCCGACTGACTTGTACAGGGTGATCTGCTCCGCTGAGGTCCGCCCCGGCTTCGTGCCCGAGACGAGCTCCCCGAGCTCTGCGTGGATGTGATCCGGTCCGATCTTGCCCGCGGCTATCGGTTGGATGAGATCGTTACTCCCGGTTGGGAAGGGCGCGAGGGCGACCCGTCGCGACTCAACGCAAACGAGCGAATCGATGACTGTCTCGTCATCGAGCTCGGCGCCTGCGGCATTCATACCGACCGATGTCACGTGCGTGCCGGGGGCCATCCACCGGCGGCGCACCACGGGCTCATCCGCATGCGTCGTCGCCGAGACGATGTCCGCCCCAGCGATCGCCTCCTCGAAGGAGCCGGCGGCCTCGACGGAGAGCTCGAGCTCGGCGCGGAGCTGGGCCGCCAGCACCTGCGCCTTGCGCGGGTCGCGCCCGGCGACCCTGACCTCGGTGATCGGCCGCACCCTCACGACCGCGAGCGCGTGCGAGCGAGCTTGTACCCCGGTCCCGAGGATCGCGAGCACGGAAGCGTCCTCTCGGGCGAGCAGCCGCACGGACAGCGCGGAGGCCGCGGCGGTCCGCGCGGCCGTGATCTCGTTTCCATCAAGCAACGCGAGCGGCACGCCGGTCTGGGGATCGAATACAACGATCACCGCCTGATGCGTCGGGATCGAGCTCCCCGCATTCAGAGGGAACAGACTGACGAGCTTTGAGACGAGAGCTTGTTGTGTGGGAACGTATCCCGGCATCGCCGCGACCAACCCATCTCGTGCGGGGACCATCGCCGCGATCCGGTCCGGGGAAGAGGCGCGTCCGGCGCTCAGGTCGGCCATCGCCACGGCGAGTGCATCGACCAGCGCGTCTCGATCCAAGAGCGCCCGGACCTCGTCGCGCGAGAGAATCAGCATCGACCGATCCTACGGTTAGAAGCGAGGAAACCGGTGGGTGGGTGTCAGCTTGAAAGCGCGAGCACACCATGCCGGCGGGCGAACTCCAGACATGCGCGCCTGCCGTCGAGCCCGTCGGCCCGGAACACCACCTCACCCTCCGGCCCGATCAGGGAGCAGCCGTCGGCCGTGGTCCTGAGCGTGAGGTGCGAGCCTGCGACCGCCACGGAGTCCGAAGCATCGGCGAGGCGCTCGCATTGGTGACGTGAGTAGTACATCCCCGTCAATGGTCTACGCGTCTTCTAAATCGTCGGCAACTTTTCGCTGTGAGTCCCATAAGCAATCGGGCCCGTCGGTAGCTCAGGTATCACGTGTTGCCGCGGGACCCAGGAGCTCGCAAAAGCGTGCCGGATCGACGTTCCCGCCAGAGAGAATGATCCCGACGCGGGTTCGCTCCTTCGGCGCGATCTTGTCGGCCAGGAGCGCCGCGAGCGCGGCCGCGCCACTCGGCTCCAACACGAGCTTCAGTTCCTCGAAGGCGAACCGCATGGCGGCGACGAGCTCGGCGTCGGTCACGGTGACGATTCCGTCGAGCAGCTTCCGGTTGATCTCAAACGTGAGTTCGCCCGGACTTGTGACCTGCAGCGCGTCCGCGATCGTGGTGGGAACGCCGATTGCGACCCGGTGGCCGGCCGCCAATGAGCGGCGGTAGTCATCGGCGGACTCGGGCTCGACGCCTAACACTTGCGTGGTGGGACGAGACGCCTTGACCGCGAGCGCGCAGCCCGCGATCAACCCGCCCCCGCTCACGGGTGCGAGCAGCATCTCGACCGCTCCCGCTTGCTCTACCAGTTCGAGCGCGGTCGTCGCCTGTCCCGCGATCACGAGCGGGTCGTCGAAGGGGCGCACGATGGTGAGGTCGCGCCGAGCGGCGATCGCCAAACCGATCTGCTCGCGATCTTCGGAGTAGCGGTCGTAGGTCACTACCTCGGCGCCGTAGCGACGTGTTCCATCGAGCTTCACCCTGGGGGCGTCTGCCGGCATCACGATCGTCGCGGGCGCGTCGAGCAGCGAAGCGGCGAGCGCGACCGCCTGCGCGTGGTTGCCGGATGAGAACGCCAGCACTCCGCGCTTCCGGGTCAGAGACGGAATCGATGCGATCTTGTTGTAGGCGCCGCGGAACTTGAAGGAGCCAGTGCGCTGAAGCGACTCCACCTTCAATGCGGCAGTCGCGCCCAGCCGCCGCTCGAGCGCCATTGATCCGACGACCGGGGTGCGGTGCGCGATGCCCTCCAGGCGCGCGGCCGCCGTCCGTATCTCGTCTATCCCAACCACGGCCCGAACATAGCCACTCCCGGCATGACGACCTCTTACACCCAGCTTCGAAAATGCACAGCAACGTCTTAGGAGCTCCTTGCACTCTACGACGAGCAAGCGGTCCGTCCGCGGAGATGGTTCCAGCGCAAGGCGGCGCGATACTTTCGGCGAGGTTTGATGCGGATCTTGGTGATCGAGGATGACGATGCGGTGAGGGCGGCCATCCGGCGCGCCCTGCTCCTCGCCGGCTACGAGATCATCCAAGCCCCGACGGGGCAGGAGGGTCTGCTGCGGGCCCAGAGCGACGTGCCCGACGCGATCGTGCTCGACCTCGGCCTGCCCGACATCGACGGCATGCGCGTATGCGAAACACTGCGTGGCGCGGGTAACCGAACGCCGATCTTGATGCTTACCGCGCGGGACGCAGTCGAGGACCGCGTGGACGGACTCGAAGCAGGAGCGGACGACTACCTCGTCAAGCCGTACGACGTACGCGAGCTGCAGGCCCGCCTGAAGTCGATCATGCGCCGCCACATCGATGGCGTGGACGGCCGCGTACTGCGATTCGCGGACCTCGAGCTCGATCCCGATGCGCACGCAGCGAGAGTGGGGGATCGAGAAGTCGAGCTGACGCGGACGGAGTTTCAGCTGCTCGAGCTGTTCATGCTCAACCCGCGCCGTGTCCTGGGCTCGGAGTTGATCTACGACCGGGTCTGGGGCTACGACTTCGGCCCGTCTGGCAATGCGCTGCGGGTGTACATCGGATACCTGCGCCGCAAGCTCGAGGCAGGCGGCGAGCGTCGGCTGATCCAGACGGTCCACGGCGTGGGCTACGTCCTGCGTGAGCCCTGAAAGCTAGTTCTCGGGTGTCTGGGCTGTGAGCCTTCGGCGGCGGATCGCGGTGGCGGCGGCGCTCGCGGTCGCCGCGGTCGCGGTGGCGATCAGCGTGATCGGCTACGTGAGCACCCGCTCGCACCTCGTGGGGCAGCTCAAGAGCCAGCTACACGGGCTCGCGGCACCGTACCTCCAACCCCATCGTTCACAGGCAAGCGGCCAGCAGGGACCTGGGAATGGTCAAACGCCCGCTCCGCACGGCGCCGGCGGAGGAGATTTCGACCACGGCGGTCCCGACCAGGGAGGATTCCACGCTTCGCAGCCGCCGGGATTCGGCGCCGCCCGCGGATATTTCCAGGTCGTACACCCCGATGGCTCTGCTTCGCGCACGTCAAGCGAGACCGTGGCCCTCCCGGTCGATCCGCGCGCGGTCGAGATCGCCAAGCAGGCGCACGGGAGCTTCTTCATGACCGCGACGGTGCGTGGGGTGCACCTGGAAATCCTGACCGTCGGCGACCCTTACGACCACTGGGCGGTTCAAGTGGCGCTGCCGCTGACGAGCGTCGACTCCGTCCTGAATGGTCTGCTGCTGTCCTATGGCCTTCTGATCGCCGGCGGGGTCCTGTTTGCGGGCCTCCTCGGCTTGACAATCTCGCGGACGGCGTTGGCGCCGATCGAGCGCTTCCTGCGTCGCACCGAAGACGTCACGAGCGAGCTCGAGCAACCCGGCCATCTCGAAGAGACCGGTGCCAGCGAGATCCGGCGGCTGGCCGCCAGCTTCAACCAGACGCTCGACGCACTGCAACGGTCCATCGAGGCGCAACGCAATCTCGTCGCCGATGCCTCGCACGAACTGCGGACCCCGATCGCCGCGCTGCGCAGCAACATCCAGATCTTTCTGGAGTCAGAGCGCCTGCCCTCGCAGGAACGCGAGGCGCTACAGCAATCCATCATCGCCGAGCTCGACGAGCTGACCCAGGTAGTGGCAAACGTCGTCGAGCTGGCGCGCGGCTCCGGGCCCGGAGCGCACCGCGAGCCCGTCGAGCTCGACTCGCTCGTCTACGACGCCGTCGACCGCGCCCAGCGGCGCGCCCTGCAGGTCGAGTTCGACGTGGACCTGGAGCCGACAGTTGTCGAAGGAGTTGCCGACCGGATCGGCCGCGCCGTGACCAACGTGGTCGACAACGCGCGTAAATGGAGCCCGCCGGAAGGAACCATCGAGGTGCGGCTCCGCGACGGGATGCTCTCGGTCCGCGACCACGGCCCCGGTTTCGATGAGCGGGACCTCCCTCACGTCTTCGACCGCTTCTATCGCGCCGCACACGCGCGCCGCCTGCCCGGCTCGGGACTGGGACTCGCGATCGTCCGCCAAACCGCGCTCGCGCACGGCGGAAACGCGACCGCGGGGAACGCGCCCGGCGGGGGCGCGCTCGTGAGCGTGAGCTTTGGTCGGCCGCTCAAGCGGACGGAGGTTCGGGCCCAGGCGGGCGCGGAGCGCTAGGAGCCCTGATCAAGCCATAACCGTTTTCTCGGGCAATTAAGAACTTGGCCCGTTTCTATTCCGTGCGGCTCATCGACCGGCGGGAGAACGGCCCATGTTTTTCTGGACCTACCTTTTAACGAGATAAGGCGGAGGCGGCGCCAAGCGATCGTGGTCGCGACCGGCCTGGCGGTCGGGATCGCGCTGGTGATCGTGGTGAGCTCGCTGTCGTCGGGAGTTCAGGACGCACAATCGCGCGTGCTGCATCGCCTCTACGGGGTGGGAACGGACGTCACCGTGACCAAGTCGCCCACCGCCGGTTCGGGGACGCCGTTCCGCTTCGGCGTCGGTCCTCGTCCCAACACGAGCTCGGGACGGCGCTTCTCGCGCGACCGCATTTTCGCTTCGCCGGGAGAAGGCAGGTTTTCCTCCTCCACCGCTACCAGGATCGCGAGCCTTTCCCACGTGAGCGCCACTTCCGCGGGGCTCTCCCTATCCGGGATTCACTTCGCGGGCACGCTGCCCACGTTCCGGAATGGCGGGGGCGGCGGGGCCGGCGGCTTCCCCGGCGGGGGCAGCGGGGGCGCGCCGGGCCGGGTCGGAGCCTCGAGCTTCAACCTGAATCAGTACACGGTCGAAGGGCTGAGCGTCCATTCCAACGGGGTGGGGCCACTGACCGCGTCCGACGTCACCCGCGGGCGCTTCTTTGATGGCTCTGAGACGGATTCGAACGTGGCGATCCTCAGCTCCGGTTACGCCCGGCAGAAGAGCCTCTCGGTTGGCTCGACGATCGATATTGGCGGTAGCAACTACAAGGTGATCGGCATCGCCTCGGCCGCCAGCGCGTCGAGTGATGTATACGTGCCTCTGGCGCGGGCCCAGAGCGTCGCCGGGATGTCGAACCTAGTGAGCACGGTCTACGTGAAGACCGACAGCGCGTCGAACGTCTCGGCCGTTCAGGCCGAGATCAAGAAGATCGAACCCGGCGCGACGGTGACCACGGCGTCTTCGCTGGCCTCGCAGGTCACGGGCTCGCTTTCGAGCGCCTCCAGCCTCGCGGGATCTCTTGGTAAGTGGCTCGCCGTTGTCGTCCTGATCGCCGCGTTTGCGCTCGCGAGCCTTCTCACGCTGTCTGCGGTCTCGCGCCGGGTGCGTGAGTTCGGAACTCTGAAGGCACTCGGCTGGCGGAGCCGCCGTGTGTTGGGTCAAGTCATGGGCGAGACGGTGACGATGGGCGTCGTCGGCGGGATCGTGGGCGTGGCGCTCGGCGTGGGCGGCTCCAAGCTGGTTGCGTCGCTCGTCCCGAGCCTCAGTGCCTCGCTTACTCGACCCGTCTCGGGCGGCGGGGCAACCGGCGGCGCTGGACCCGGCGGCGGGTTCGGACCCGGCGGCGGAGGGGGACCGTTCGCCCGCGCCCGCGCCGCCAACGCAGCGTCCCACGCGGTGACTGTGCACCTCTCAGCGCCGCTTCACGGAGATATCTTTGCGCTGGCCATCGGCCTGGCCCTGGCGGGGGGCGTGATCGCCGGGTCGTTGGGCGGCTGGCGAGCGGCACGGTTGCGCCCCGCGGCCGCGATGCGGCGCGTGGACTGAACGGAAGCGACGCAGTCCTCCGGTCCCCCCGAAAGATGTCATGAGCAGTCTGTCCACTCCGACGTGTAGGGACCTCCTCAGCTCAAGCGCGGAGCGTGTCCGCGCAGGCGTTCAAACCGTGGAGCTTGAGGAGGCCCCTTGTGAGCATCGTAATGGGACTTGATCAGCATCGAGCGCAGATCACCGCCGACTGGCTGGAGACTGAGACGGGCGAGGTGAAGCGCTCGCGGGTAGCGCCGGCGGACCGTGCTGGCGTGCGCCGGTTCCTGGAGCGTTTCCGCGGCCAGGAGTTGGAGGTGGCGTTGGAGGCGACGACGGGGTGGCGGTTCGTGGTCGAGGAGTTGCGTCGGGTGGGCGCGGTAGTGCATCTGGCCGAGCCGGCAGAGACGGCCGCGCGGCGGGGAAACAAGAAACGGGCGAAGAACGACCGTGCCGATGCGCGGCATCTGCGGGAGTTGTTGATGATCAAGCGGTTGCCGGAGTCGTGGATCCCACCTGATCACATCTTGGATCTCCGCGCGCGGGTGAGGTTGCGTCACGAGCTGGGTGAGCAGCGCTCGGAGTGGCAGCAGCGGATCCAGGCGACGCTGTATCACCACGGCTGTCCGCAGCGCCGCTCGTTGATGGTCGGGGATGGGCGTGAGTGGCTCGCCGCCCAGCCGCTGCCGGCCGCCGCGCGTGAGCGGGTGACGGTCGCGCTGGCGATGATCGACGCGCTCGAGGTGCAGATCGCTCCGCTGGAGAAGGAGCTGCGGGCGTATGCGCGCCGCCAGACGGGGTGCAAGGCGCTGATGGCCCACTACGGGATCGGAGAGCTGACCGCGGTCACGATCCTCGCCGAGCTGGGTGACTGCACCCGGTTCTCCTCCTCCCGACAGGCGGTCCGCTACGCCGGGATGGATATCACCGTGTACCAGTCAGATCAACACCGCGCGCCCGGGCATTTGTCTCGTCAGGGACCACCGGCGCTGCGCTGGGCGCTGTATGAGGCGGCCCAGGTCGCGCGGCGCCTCGGCTCGCCGGACCGCGACTACTACACCCAAGCAGCGGAGCGGATCGGTGGCAACCGGGCGTGCCTGTCGGTCGCGCGCAAGCTCCTCAAGCGGAGCTACCACACGCTGCGCGAGCTCGGCGAGGAGGCGCTGGCACCCGCATGACCTTCCCGGTGCGCGCCAAGCCCTTCGTCACACCGATGCGCCGCGGCCGGCTCCCGACAGGCTCCCGCCGCCACCTCCTCGTGGACGGCCTCGAAAGACCGAGCGGCCGCAACGCTTCCCCCAGCGGGATCACCCCATCAAACATCATGTCGCCGGCCCGGAACCAACCCGGGTCGCGGACCGAAGTAAGGCTGGGCGCCCGCGCGCACAACACCCGCACCGTCGACCGCGCCCGCGCGTCCCCTACCCGCAGCAGTACTACCCCGACAACCCCGGACCCTGCGCTTGACGCAAGGCCCCTGCACAAGTAAGGAGCCCCGTTGTACGAGCTGAGATCAGTCACCAAGCGATTCCAAAACGGCCGTGCGACGGTTACCGCGCTCGAGGACGTGGACCTCGACATCGCGCGGGGAGAGTTCGTGGTGATTCAGGGGCCCACGGGTCACGGCAAGACCACCCTGCTGCAGATGCTTGGCGCGCTCGACCGCCCCACATCGGGATCGATTCTGTTCGAGGGCGACGACCTGGCGAGGATGCGAGAGGACGCGCTGGCGGGACTGCGGGGCCGGGCGTTCGGATTCGTGTTTCAGACCTTCAACCTGATTCCCACGCTGAGTGCGCAGGAGAACGTCGAGGCCGCTTTGGTTCCGTTGAAGGTGAGCTCCGAGGAGCGCCGCAGCAAGGCCGCCGCCGCGCTCGGCGAGGTAGGGCTCTCGGCACGCGCACGCCACCTGCCCTCGGAGCTTTCGGGAGGGGAACAGCAGCGGGTGGCCATCGCCCGGGCGCTGGTCCGCAGGCCGGAGGTCATCCTCGCCGATGAGCCGACCGGCAATCTCGACGAGGTCATGCGCGAGGAGATCATGGACTTGCTCAGCGCCCTGTGGGAAGCCCGCGAGCAGACGCTGGTCGTGGTCACGCATGACAGCGCAGTCGCCGCTCGCGGCTCGGGCCGTATCTGGATCCGCGAGGGCCGGATCGCGGACGCCCCGTCACACAGCGCTCCGCGCGTGAAAAGCGCCTGAGCGCTCGAACCCGACGCTTCCCGTCGCCGCGGCGCCGTCGCAGCCGCCTCTTATCACTCTCATAGGGCGATGCCACGCCTCTCTTCGCGCTGCCCGAGACCCTGGAGCGCACAGTCAATTCAAGGAGGCACCGTGATCCTCGTCATCGTCTTGAACGCCGTTTTCTCGGCTCTCGTCCTATCCGGCATCGTCGCGCTCCATCTCCAAGCCATCGCGAAGTCCCACCACGAACAGGTCACAAGCGAGCGCCTGCGGCTCGCGCCCAGCCCTGCCGCGGCGGCCCCTGTACGCCAGGCCGGGTGGACTCGTCGAAGCCTCGTTCGGTCCATGTTCAGCACCGCCCGCGGAGGGGTCGCGAGCAGCCAGGCCTTCTCGTGAGGTAGTAGTCCAGCGCGGGGCCCGGGAGCGCACCGCTTCCGGGCCCCGGCCGCGAGAGCATCCGCGCGAAACCCCGCGAAACGCGCGAAACCAGCGAAGCGCTCGCTCCCTAGACCTCCGCCACTCGGCGCAAGAGCGTGACCGCGTCGCGCAGCACTGCCTGTTCCTCCGGCGAAAGGCGGCTCTCGATCGCCTGCGCAAGCCACCCCTCGCGGCGGCTGCGGTCGCGGGAGAGCGTCTCCCGGCCGGTCTCGGTGAGCTCGACCAGCGCTCGCCGCCGGTCGGCGGGGTCGGGATGGCGCACCACGAGGCCGTCCGCCTCGAGCTCGCCGACGGTCTGAGCCATCGATTGGGGTCGCACGCGCTCGGCGTGGGCCAGATCGGAAACGCTCTGGGCGCCGCCGCGGTCGAGCCGTCCGAGCACGGCGCCCTGCGAGAGCGGAAACCCGTGCTCGGCGCGGAGGCGCCGCATCAGATGGCCGAGGACCGTCCGGAGGTCGCTCGCGACTCGCGCCGAGTCGGTTTTGATCGATGTGGCAGGCATCGGGGCACCAAGAAATCAGCGCGGATTTTTCGCCGGCATCGGGACGGGAACTATAGCGATCGACAGGTAACTTGTACAGGTTGCCTGTATAATTCGTACGATGGGAGAAGGCGTAAAACCCGGGAGCAACGCCGAGGGAGCAGGCGCGCAGCACCGAACGAATGGCACGGGAGCAAGCGCGCAGCACACGAACGGCGACCGGCGCACGAACGACGACAACTACAAGTGGATCGCGCTCTCCAACACGACGCTCGCCGTGTTGCTCGCGACGCTCGACGTCTCAATCACGATCATTGCGATGCCCGACATCTTCCGTGGCATCCACCTCGACCCACTGGTCCCATCCAACAGCTTCTACCTGCTGTGGATGATCCTCGGCTACCTGATCGTGGGCAGCGTCCTGATCGTGAGCCTCGGCCGGCTGGGCGACATCTACGGCCGCGTCAAGATCTACAACCTCGGCTTCGTGATCTACACGGCGGCGTCGCTGGCGCTGACCATCGACTGGCTGACCGGCCCGGCCGCGGCCGACTACCTCATCGTCCTACGGATCGTGCAGGGAATCGGCGGTGCCTGCCTGATGGCCAACGCGGCGGCGATCATCACTGACGCGTTTCCGTCCAACCAACGCGGCATGGCGCTGGGAATCAACAACATCGTCGGCGTCAGCGGGATGTTCATCGGGCTCGTGCTGGGCGGCCTGCTCGCGCCGATCAACTGGCGCCTCGTGTTCCTGATCTCGGTACCGGTGGGCCTGTTCGGCACCGTGTGGGCGTACCTCAAGCTCAGGGAGGTGGGCCACCACCAGCGCGCCCGGATCGATTGGTGGGGAAACCCCACATTCGCCGTCGGGCTCGTGCTGTTGATGGTGGCCGTCACCTACGGAATCCGGCCGTACGACGGTCACGCGACGGGCTGGGGCAGCCCACTGGTGATCGCGCTGCTAGCCGGCGGGGTGGCTTTCCTCGTCGCGTTCGTCGCCGTCGAGCGAAGTGTCAAGGACCCGCTGTTCCGCCTGCCGCTCTTTCGCATTCGTGCTTTTACGTACGGCACCGCTTCCACCTTCTTGTCCGCGGTTGCCCGAGGTGGCCTGATGTTCATGTTGATCATCTGGCTGCAGGGGATCTGGCTGCCCGAGCACGGCTACGCCTTCGCGGACACGCCGCTATGGGCGGGCATCTACATACTCCCTCTGACGATCGGGATGCTCTTCGCCGGGCCAATCTCCGGCGTTCTGTCCGACCGCTTCGGCGCCCGGCCGTTTGCGAGCGGCGGGATGGTTGGGGTCGCGATCAGCTTCGCTGTTGCTCGCGCTTTTGCCGATCGACTTCCCCTACCCCCTCTTCGCGCTGATACTGGCGTTCAACGGGATCTCCATGGGCATGTTCGCCTCGCCCAACCGCGCCGGCGTCATGAACAGCCTGCCGCGCCGCGACCGGGGCGCCGGCGGAGGCATGAACCAGACCTTTCAGAACTCCGCCCAGGTCGTCTCGGTCGGCGTCTTCTTCACGTTGATGATCGCCGGCCTGTCGCCGACGCTCCCCGCGGCGATCACGAGCGGGCTACGCGCGCACGGCGTCGACGCAGCGACCGCCGCACACGTCGCCCATCTGCCGGCGATCTCGGTCCTGTTCGCCGCTTTCCTCGGGTACAACCCGATGCAACATCTGCTCGGAGCCCACGCGATCGCCCACCTGAGCGCCCACACGCGCGCGGTGGTACTAGGACGCTCGTTCTTCCCTCGGCTGATCGCGGGCCCGTTCAAGCACGGCCTCCACGAGACCTTCGTCTTCTCGATCATCGCTTGCCTGCTAGCCGCGGCCGCGTCCCTGCTGCGCGGTGGCCACTACCACTACACAGACGAAGAGCAGCCCGAAGAACAAACGGATGGTGTCCGCGGCGAAAGCCACGCAAGTGCTTTGCCAGCCGGTTCTCAAGCGCTACGGTGACGGCGTGTCCGTCGTGGACGACAACACCGCGGCGCGCAGAGCTAGGTCCGGCTGAGCGACCTCGATCCAGATTTCCTGCGCCTAATGCCCGAGCGACGAGCGCCACCAGGCGGCGGAGGTGGCGCTACCGGCGGTAGATCTGATCCCCGGTCCCTTCGCTCCCGGCGCGGTGCTCTCCGAAGCCGGCGGATCGTGTGGCGTGATCATGATCGGACTTGTCAATCGCCAGATCCACGTCGGTGCCCACGTCCCTGACCGCGACCGCTCCGTCGCGCATCGACCATCCGCAACCTTGCCCGACACGCGCGTGCATCATAAGCTCGCCGGGTGCGCCCTTTGCCGATCCGGCCCACCCCTATCACCGTGAGCTGATCGGTTGGTGGGCGAGGTAGAGCTCACTGCAAGCGGCCTGGATGCGGCCGAGGTGGTTGGGTCGCACGCGACGACGGTCGGTCGCGCTTGGCGCGGGTGCCCGGACCACGATGGAGCGCAGCGCCGCGGTGGTGGCGGCGCTCGGCGACTCGGCCGAACCCACGTACGGCGTCTCGACCGGTTTTGGCTCGCTCGCGCTCGTCCCATCCCGGCCCAGCGTGCGGGAGGAGCTCCAGCGAGCGCTGGTCCGCTCGCATGCGGCGGGCATGGGCGCACCGGTGGAACGTGAGGTCGTACGCGCGATGATGCTGCTCCGCGCACGGTCCCTGGCCATGGGACTGTCGGGCGCCCGTCCGGCTGTCGCCGAGCAGCTGCTCGCTCTGCTCAACGCGGGGCTCACGCCCGGTCGTGCCCGAGCACGGTTCGCTGGGGGCGAGTGGGGATCTCGCTCCCCTCGCCCACTGCGCGCTCGCGCTGATCGGAGAGGGCGAGGTCGACTGCCCGGACGGAGCTCGCCGCCCGGCCGCCGAGGCGTTTGCAGAGCGCAGGGATCGAGCCGATCGCGCTTGGGCCCAAGGAAGGACTTGCGCTCATCAATGGGACCGACGGAATCCTCGCCATGCTGGTGCTCGCGCCGCGACCTGGAGCACTTGTGCGGGTTGCCGACATTGGCGCGGCGATGTCGGTCGAGGCCTTGCTCGGGACCGACCGGGCCTTTGCCGAGGACCTGATCTCGCTCCGGCCGCAGCCCGGCCAGGCCGACAGCGCCGCCAATCTACGGACGCTGCTCGATGGCTCCGAGATCGTCGCGAGCCACCGTTACGGCGACCCTCGTGTCCAGGATGCCTACTCGCTGCGATGCGCGCCCCAGGTTGCGGGCGCCGCGCGCGATACGCTCGCCTACGCCCGACGCGTCGCCGATGCCGAGCTCGCGTCGGCGATCGATAACCCGATGGTCCTGCCCGACGGGCGCGTCGAGTCGTGCGGCAACTTCCACGGCGCGCCGGTGGGCATGGCGTGCGATTTCCTCGCCGTCGCCGCCGCGGAGCTCGGCGCGATCGCAGAACGGCGTACCGATCGGCTTCTGGACGCGACCCGCTCGCAGGGGCTGCCCGCGTTCCTGGCGCAGGACGCGGGCGTCAACTCTGGGCTGATGCTCGCCCACTACTCGCAGGCGGCGATGGTCGCCGAGAACCGCCGCCTCGCCGCGCCCGCGAGCGTCGACTCGCTGCCGACCAGCGCGATGCAGGAAGATCACGTCTCGATGGGATGGGGCGCCGCCCGCAAGCTGCGCGCCGCGATCGCGTAATCTCAGGTCGCATCCTTGCGGTGGAGGTGACGGCTGCCGCCCGCGCGCTCGATCTGCGTGCCCCGTTGCGGCCGGCGCCGGGGACAGCGGCGGCGCTCGCCGTGGTCAGAAGCACGATTCCCGGGCCCGGACCCGGACCGCTTCATGGCTCCGGAGCTCGCGGCGGTCGAGCAACTGGTCACTCCGGGAGCACCTGCTCGAGGCGGTCGACTCGCCGCGGTCGGGAGGCTGCGATGACTTCGCGCCGCCGGCCAGCCCCGGACGGTCCGCGCACCACGCGGAACCGAGCTCTCCTGCCGCGGCTGGCAGCAGGAGGCGGCGCTGCGGATGCTGATGAACAACCTCGATCCCGAGGTCGCGGAGGATCCCCAGAACCTCGTGGTCTACGGCGGCACCGGCCGGGCCGCGCGCTCGTGGGAGGCCTTCGACGCGATCGTGCGCACGCTGAGGACGCTCGGAGCCGATGAGACGCTGCTCGTCCAGTCGGGCAAGCCGGTCGGCGTCTTCAGGACGCACCAGTGGGCGCCGCGCGTGCTGCTCGCAAACTCGAACCTCGTGCCCGAATGGGCGACCTGGGACGAGTTCCGCCGCCTCGAGGCGCTCGGGCTGACGATGTACGGCCAGATGACCGCTGGCTCCTGGATCTATATCGGCACCCAGGGGATCGTTCAGGGCACCTACGAGTGCTTCGCCGAGATCGCGCGGCGGCGCTTCGGCGGCTCGCTCGACGGCACCATCACCTTGACCGCGGGGCTGGGCGGCATGGGCGGCGCCCAGCCACTTGCGGTGACGATGAACGGCGGAGCCGTCCTATGCGTCGAGATCGACCCCCATCGCATCGAGCGGCGGCTCCAGACGCGCTACCTGGACGAGGTCGCGGACTCGCTCGATGACGCCGTCGCTCGCTGCACCCGTGCCAAGCGCGAGGGCCGGGCGCTCAGTGTCGGTCTTCAAGGCAACGCGGCCGACGTGGTTCCCGCCCTGCTCCAGCAAGGCTTCGAGGCCGACATCGTCACCGACCAGACGAGCGCCCACGACCCCCTGAACGGCTACGTACCGAACCGCATGTCGGTGGCGGAGGCGCAGCGAGCTGCGCGAGCACGATCCCGAAGAGTACGTCCGCCGCTCCCGCGCCGCGATCGCGGCCCACTGCGCCGCGATGGTCGGCTTCATGGACGCGGGCAGCGAGGTCTTCGACTACGGCAACAGTCTCCGCGCCGAGGCGCGGCTCGGCGGCTTCGAGCGCGCCTTCGCCTATCCGGGCTTCGTCCCGGCGTACGTCCGGCCGCTGTTCTGCGAGGGCAGGGGCCCGTTCCGGTGGGTCGCGCTGTCTGGCGACCCACAGGACATCGCGGCCACCGACCGCGCGGTGCTCGAGGAATTTCCCGACGACGAGCCGCTCGCGCGCTGGATCCACCACGCCTCGGAGCGGATCGCGTTCCAGGGACTGCCCGCGCGCATCTGCTGGCTCGGGTACGGCGAGCGCCGGCGTCTCGGGCTGCGGTTCAACGAGATGGTTCGCTCCGGCGAGCTACGGGCGCCGATCGTGATCGGCCGCGACCATCTCGACTCGGGGTCGGTCGCGTCTCCGTATCGGGAGACCGAGGGCATGGCCGACGAATCGGACGCGATCGCCGACTGGCCGCTGCTCAACGCCCTCGTCAATACTTCCGCGGGCGCGAGCTGGGTGTCGATTCACCACGGCGGTGGGGTCGGAATCGGGCGCTCCATCCACGCTGGGATGGTGTGCGTGGCGGACGGTTCGTCGCTCGCCACAGAGAAGCTCGATCGCGTCCTGACGACAGACCCCGGGACGGGGGTCGCCCGCCACGCCGACGCGGGCTACGATCGCGCCGCGGAGATCGCGGTGCAGCGCGGAGTGCGCATTCCCATGCTCGAGCAGCCGTGAAGCTCTGGTGTGACCTCGCCTGGCTCGGGGGCCAGCGGGCGGAGAGGGGCGTCCTGGCTGAGGTCGCCGATGGACGTATAGCACGGCTTACGCGCGGGGTCACAGACCCACCGCTTGGAGCGGAGCGGTTGAACGGGCTGGTGATCCCAGGCCTCGCCAACGCCCACTCGCACGCTTTCCAGCGCGCGCTGCGCGGGCGCACGCACGGACTCCCGCCCCCCCGCGGCGGTCTCCCGGGCCCTTCTGGACCTGGCGGGAGCGCATGTACGCGCTCGCCGGTCGCTCACGCCCGGATGCCGTGCTCGAGCTGACCCTCGCCACATTCGCCGAGATGGCGCTCGCCGGGATCACGCTGGTGGGGGAGTTTCACTACCTCCACCATGGCCCCGGAGGAACCCGCTACGAAGACCCAAACGCCATGGGAATCGCCGTGCTCCGGGCGGCCCGCGAAGCTGGCGTCCGGATCACGCTGCTCGACGCGTGCTACCTGCATGGGGGCATCGACGTCGCCGCGGAGGGTCCCCAGCTTCGTTTCTGCGACGCCGACGCCGATGACTGGCGCGGCGCGTCGACCGGCTCGCCGATGCCATCGAGAGTTCAGCGAGCCGCGGGCGCGTACGGCTGGCTGCCGCCATCCACAGCGTGCGCGCGGTAGACCCGGCCTCCGCCGAGCACGTCGCGGCGTGGGCGGCCGATCGGGGAGCGCCCCTCCACGCCCACGTCTCGGAGCAGCCGGCCGAGAACGAAGCCTGCGTGCAGGCCTATGGCGCCTCGCCGACCGAGGTACTGCGGCGCGCGGGAGCGCTCTCGCCGAGCTTCACCGCCGTGCACGCGACCCACGTCTCGGCGGCGGACCTCGTGCGCCTCGGGGCGGCCGGGGCGTGTTGCTGCCTGTGCCCGACCACCGAGCGCGACCTCGCGGACGGTGTGGGTCCGGCGCGGGCGTTGCGCGACGCCGGCGTCGGGCTCGCGCTCGGCAGCGACTCGAACGCGATCATCGAGCCGTTTGAGGAGGCGAGGGCGCTCGAGCTCGACGAGCGGTTGGTGACGGGTGTCCGCGGCAGCCACTCGCCGCCGGAGCTGCTCAGTGCGGCCACCCGAGGGGGCTACGAGAGCCTGGGCTGGCACGAGGGCGGCGTCATCGAAGCGGGCGCCCTCGCCGACCTCGTCGCGGTCCGACTCGACGGCGTGCGTCTTGCCGGAACGCCGGTGGATCACGCGATCGAGTCAGTTGTCTTCGCGGGCGCGGCGGCCGACGTCACGGACGTGATGATGGGGGGGAGGTTCGTCGTGCGCGACGGGAGGCACGTCGCCCTCGACGTCTCACGGGAGCTCGATACCGCGGTCGCGGGGGTCGCGTGGTGAGCACGCTTGCGCTCGACAACATCGCGCTGCTCGTGACGAACGACCCTGCGCTCGGGGAGGGGCCGCTGGGACTCGTCCGTGGTGCCGCACTCGTCTTCGAGGGGGACCGCGTAAGGCCGTTGATCCCGCGGGCGCTGCCGCCGACGACCGCCTCGACGTCGCGGGGCGGTGCGTGATCCCGGGGTTCGTCGATAGCCACACCCACCTCGTCTTCGCCGGAGACCGCGCCGAGGAGTTCGCGGCGAGGATGGCTGGCGCTTCCTACGCCCCGGGCGGCATCTGGAGCACCGTCACGAGCACACGCGAGGCCAGCGACGCGGAGCTTCGCTCCCTCGCGGAACGGCGGCGGCGCGAGGCGCTGCGCGCGGGCATCACCCATCTCGAGGTCAAATCCGGCTACGCGCTCGACGTCGGCGGCGAGGAGCGGCTGTGCGCGCTCGCCGCGGAGCTGACCGACGACGCGACCTTCCTCGGAGCCCACCTCGTCCCGCGCGAATATGAGGACAGGCCGGATGAGTACGTCGAGCTCGTGTGCGGAGAGATGCTCGAGCGCTGTGCCCCACACGTCCGCTGGATCGACGCGTTCTGTGAGCGCGGCGCGTTCGACGAAGATCAGGCGCGCGCCGTGCTCGAGGCGGGCTCCGACGCCGGCCTGGGGCTGCGGATCCACGCCAACCAGCTTGGTCCCGGCCCCGGGGTCCAACTCGGCGTCGAGCTGGGGGCCGCCTCTGCCGACCACTGCACGTACCTGACCGACGCCGATGTCGAGGCGCTCGCGGGCGGGAGCACCGTGGCCACGCTCCTGCCCGCGACCGACTTCTCCACCCGGCAGCCGTATCCGGACGCGCGCCGGCTGTTGGACGCCGGCGCGACGGCCGCGCTCGCCACCAACTGCAATCCGGGCTCGAGCAACACGACCTCGATGAGCTTCTGCATCGCGCTCGCGGTGCGCGAGCTCGGCATGAGCGCGGAGGAGGCTCTCCACGCGGCGACACTCGGGGGGGCGCAGGCGCTGCGTCGAACGGACCTGGGGCGGCTGACGCCCGGCGCGCGGGCCGACGCCGCGTCCTGGGAGCGCCGTCCTACACGCACCTCGTCTACCGTCCTGGCGTCCCACTGATCGCGGCGGTCATCTGCCGTGGCCGGCTCGAGTGGGAGGACCCGGAGCTCGGCCTGAGCGGCTGAGCGCGCAGCGCCGAGCGGCGCCTAGTGCTTATGGCCTGTGCGCGGCCGAGGCGGCGCCATTGCCGCGAAACCGGCGTTGAGTAGCTTTGGCCCCTCGACCGGGGTGTAGCCGTTCAGCAGCACGATGCCGAGCCAGGTGTGCCCGCGGCGCGCGGCGGCGACGAGGCACTGGCCGGCGGCGTGTGTGTAGCCCGTCTTCACTCCGTCGGTTCCGGGATAGTGCTCGACCAGGAGCGGATTGTTGTTGTAGAGCCAGACGTGGTGGGACTTGACTGGGAGCGGCTCGACCGCGTAGTACGTGCTGACGATCTTCGCCAGCAGGGGCTGCTCGAGCATGGCATGGGCCAGTATCGCCAGGTCCCGGGTGCAGGAGTAGTTGTCGCGGTCCACGATGCCCGAGACCGTCGTGTAGTGCGTGCACGTCAGCCCCATCGCGCGCGCGCGGACGTTCATCATCGCGATGAAGCGGTCGACGCTGCCGGCGACACGCTGCGCGAGCGCGATCGCCGCGTCGTTGCCAGACGGGAGCAGCAGCCCATAGAGGAGGGTCTTGACGAGGACCCGCTTGTGCAGCGGGAGCACACCCATGCCTGAGCCGGTGAAGTGCACCACGCTTGGAGTGATCAGCGCTTTGTCCGTGGGGCGGAGGTGCGAGACGACGAGCAGCGCGGTCATCATCTTGGTCAGACTCGCGATGGGCACCCTGACCCGTGGGTGGCGTGACCACAGGACTTGACCCGTGCGCACGTTGAAGAGCAGCCCACTGCGCAATGGCTAGGCGAAGCGCACGTGCACCCGCTGGGGTGCAGGCGCCGTTCCGTAGCTCGAGGTGGAGGGCGTGTGCCGAGCGGCGACCTTGAGGTGGGCGGGGACGGCGGGCCCAGAAGCGGTCGCGGCGAGCAGGCCGAGCAGCACGGCCAGGCAGACGACGACCCCGAGCGCCAGCTCGACCAGCGAGCGCAGGATGCGCGACCCCCGGAGACCGCGCCGGTGTCTCCCGCCGTCAAAGCTGCGCAGCGCGGTCATGCTCGTTCGTTACTCCCGTGGATTTCGGAGCAGAGAGCCCACGATGCCGATCGAGAACAGCGCGATCACGATGATGGCGAGGATCGTGCCAACGTCGAGGCCGTTGCTTTTGATCTCGGACGCCGTCAGATAGACGAGCAGACCGATGAACAGCAGCACAACCAGCAACACGACCTGTCGCATCACCGTGCTCCCGAGCCGGGCACGAGTAGACCGGGTGGAGCGGCGGGGTCGGATTTTCGTCGCCTCACGAGCAGGCGGATCACCAACAGGCCGAAGACGAATCCACCGATGTGGGCGAAATACGCCACGCCGCCGCTCGACCCCGTGGGAGTCGTGAAGCCCACGGCCCCGAAAACAGCCTGCTCGGCGAACCAAATGCCGAGCATCACCCATGCCGGGATCTCGATCACGGTGAAGAAGAAGATGATGATCACAAGCGTAAGCACGCGGGCCCGGGGGTACAGCACGATGTAGGCCCCGAGCACGGCGGCAATCGCTCCCGAGGCACCCAGCGTCGGCGCCGTCGAATTTGGCGCGACCGCCACCTGGAGCGCGAGGGCCGCGATTCCTCCAAGCAGGTAGAAGCCGAGGTACTTGACGTGACCTAGGGCGTCTTCGACGTTGTTGCCGAAGATCCATAGGAAGAGCATGTTGCCGCCAATGTGGATGATCGAGGCGTGCATGAACATCCCGCTGAAGATCGTCTTCCAGCTCGGAAGGAGGTTCTCGGCCGGGTTGTGGCTCGCGTTCAGCAGGCGCGTGTTGCACAGCATCTGCGGCGCTGACGGGCCCGACGCGGTGTGCCTGACGACCTCCGCACAGTGCACTCCAGGGTGCGTGAGCGCGAATGGAATCGCGCCGTATTTGATCTCCTCCGGAGCCGTCGGGCCGCTGATGAACGACCCGCCGTGGCGGATTGCGAGGAAGTAGACGACGAAGTTGGCGACGATCAGCGCGATCGTGACCAGCGGGAACCGGTCGGTCGCGACGTTGTCCTTGAGCGGGATCACTGGTTCTTGGCTGAACCAGCTATGGGGTCATCGCGGCCGCTACGGGACCGCTCCCGGGCGCCTCCTGTGGCACGTGCTCGTCGGCGTGGTAGCTGGAGCGGACCAGCGGCCCCGCGGCCACGTGCTCGAAGCCGAGCCCGTATGCGGCCCGCTCCAGGGCGCTGAACTCTTCCGGGTGCCAGTAGCGCACGATCGGCAGGTGGTCCTTGGTGGGACGCAGGTACTGGCCGATCGTGAGCACCTGGACCTGGTGCGCGCGCAGCGTCCCGAGCGCGTCGACCATCTCCTCGAAGCTCTCGCCCAGCCCGACCATCAGCCCCGACTTGGTCACGACCTCGTCGCCGGCCAGCTCCTTGGCGTTGCGCAGTACGCGACACGAACGCTCGAACTGCGATCCCCTGCGGGCCAGTGGGTAGAGCCGCGGGACGACCTCGACGTTGTGGTTGAAGACGTCGGGCCGCTCGGCGATCACTTTTGCCAGCGGCATCTCCTCGCCGCGGAAGTCGGGAGTGAGCACCTCGACCTTGCACCTGGGCGCCTGGCGCCGGATTTGCCGGATGACGCCGACGAACGCGGACGCTCCGTAGTCGGGGAGGTCGTCCCTGTCGACGCTCGTTATCACGGCGTGCCGAAGCCCCATCCTGGCGACGCTGCGCCCGACGCGAGCCGGCTCGAGCGGGTCGTTCCAGGTTGGGGTCCCGGTCTTGACGTTGCAGAACCCGCACCGGCGCGTGCACACGACCCCGAGGATCATGAACGTGGCCGTGCCCCGCTGCCAGCACTCGCCGATGTTGGGGCACGCGGCCTCCTGGCAGACCGTGTGGAGGTTCTCGGCCTCGATCAGGTTGTGGAGCTCCCGGTACTTGGGGCCGCCGGGCGCCGGGACCTTGAACCACGGGGGCTTGCGGCCCCGGTAGGGCTGCACCTCGGGCCCGAGAACCTTGATGGGATCGCCGAGCCCCCCTGGGTGCGAGCGGGATCGGGTTTCTCGTTGCCGAATTGTCACACCGCGCCAGCCATTCGTCACGCTTGGGCGTCCACGATAGCTGCATGCCCGAGGGTGGTCAGATAAGCGACGCCCAGCGTCGCTCAATTGACCACCCTTCGTGGGATCTCGAGATCGCGCAGCTTGTGCGCAGCCAGCAGGGGTATTCACACCGGCGTAGCTGCGCGATCTCGGGCTCTCAATCGCGGTAACCGTGTCGGGGCGGTCCCCGCGCTTCCGCCGCGGCCTCGACGGATCTCATCTTCGCCGCTCCGATCGACGCTGTTCGCTGGTGGGCCGGGTGCGTCGTGGTCTGGTTCCTCCGGCGATTGAGAGGGTTGCGGTAGTTGGTCGCGTGGATGGCGCGCCGGCGTGTGTTGAGGCGTTGGCGGGCCGGCTGGATGCTGTTGAGGTTGGCTTGCTCCTTGGGGAGGGCGTTGGGGTTAGGGGCGGTCTTGGGGTGTTGGGTGTGGTTGGTGTGGTGGTATGGGGTCGTGGTGTCATGGTCATCGCGACGCGCCCCCGAGCCGATGCTGGTCTTTCTCTGGGGATGGCACGAGGACGATCGCTCGGTCGCCGGCCTGCAGCTTGAGCTCGGGGCGCGCGAAGCGAATCTTCCGGCCTTGGGTGACCGCGGCGACGGTTGAGCCGGGCGGCCAGTCGATGTCTGCGAGCCGACGCCCCCGCGCCGGCGAGTCCGGGAGGATCCGCAGCTCGAGCACCCGATACCCGCGGAGTGGCGGGGGGTGGTTACGATCCGGGGGTGGCATGGGTATCGCGGTGGCTCGCCGTCGCTTCCGCCAACGGGTTCTGACGACGGCCAGCAGCGCGGCGGCGCCCAGGGCGTAGATCAGCACGAGCCAGCCCAGCGGCATGGTTGAGCCGGGTGTGCGATGGGCGCTCCTGTTTGCGCCCCGAGCGGACCCGGCGGTCGGCGCAACGGCGGGCGCTGTGCGGAGGGGCCGTCGCCCCCCAGCGGGAGCCGTGCGCCCGCGTTTGGTAGCCGTTCTCGAATGGGCGACCATCCGCGCGGAGCGGGTAGTCGCATTGGGTCGCGCCACTCGTAGGGCGACCAAAGTATGCTGGCCGGCGATGCCGTCGACCCGCAGGCTGTGGGCAGCCTGGAAGTCGATTACGGCGTGTTCGGTACGGGGGCCGTAGAGGCCGTCGACCGGCCCGGGGGCGTATCCCGCCGCGGTGAGTCTGCGCTGCAGCGCTCGCACCGATGCCGAGCCGTGGGTATCGGCGTAGCCCGCATCGGGATACAGGATTGGCTGCGTCAGCGCCGCCAGCGTGTGGGGGCCGGCGATGCCGTCGACCTGGAGGCCGTGGGCGGCCTGGAAGTCGATTACGGCGTGTTCGGTTCGGGGGCCGTAGAGGCCGTCGATCGGCCCGGGGGCGTATCCGGCCGCGGTGAGTCTGCGCTGCAGCGCTCGCACCGATGCCGAGCCGTGGGCATCGGCGTAGCCCGCACCGAACGCCAATATCGGGCTGCGGGGCGCCGGCGCAGCAGCGTCTTGAGTTTTTGGTTGGGCGGTGGAAGGCTGGCGATGCGGTGTCTTGGCCAGCGCGGTCGCCGGAGCGAAGGCCAGCGCGACCACACCTATTACCGCCATCCACTTCAGGCGTCTAAACGAAGTACCTGCGCCGATGCGATCCGAACCTCGGGAAGCTTGTCTGTCCCTGGCCCGGCTGCCGAGCCCGCGCACGGCGGACACGGTCCACGCGCAGCCCTCCGCCAACGCCCTCAACGAGCGTGACATCAGGATCCCTCCTAGTGCTCTAGTGCTTTACCTTGCTGCGGAACGCACGCCGGCTCAGCGGCCAGCATGCGACGAGCTAGAGTCGCCTTGCTTGCCTAGCCGGGGCGAGCAGGCAGCGCGAGCACTGGACCCGGCGGGATCAGGCGCGTGATCATGCACAGCGACCGGCTCAATCGCGGCATGCATAGACCGAGCAGCGCCAAAAGTGACGCCAGGCCAAAGAAAAAGAATCCAGATCCGCTGGGGGCGCCGTCGAACCCCTGACTGGACGGGGGCGGCGCCCAACCCGGCAGCGTCGGAGCGTTGGCCCCTGAGGACGCCGGCGCGACCGAGGCACTCGCGGGCGCCGACGGCGACCATCCAGCCGAGGCAGCGGCCCACCGCGGGGCGGATCCAACGAAAGCCCGACGGGCGACTCCGGTCGCAACCGTCGCCCCTTTCATAAAGCCAGGCAACCGGGCCGACGCCTCTGGGGAGGTCGCACCCGGCAAAGCCGGCCGCGACGAGGGTGCGATCGTCGACTGACCCGTGCCAATCGAACGCGGCGGCGAGGGCACGGTGGGCACGACAGTCGGGATGCCCGGCTTGGGCGCCGGCGACGAGTGTCCCGGAAGCAAACCAACGCTGGGAGTGACGGGGACGGGGCTCGTTGGGAGCTTGGGGACGGGCTTGGTCACCGGTCCGATCAGCCGAGTGACCGGCGCGATCAGCCGCGTGACCGGCGCGATCAGCCGCGTTACCGGCGCGATCAGCCGCGTTACCGGCGCGATCAGCCGCGTGACCGTCCTAGTGACCGGTGCGACCAGCCGCGTGACCGTCCTAGTGACCGGCGCGACCAGCCGCGTGACCGTCCGCGTGACCGGCGCGACCAGCCGCGTGACCGTCCGCGTGACCGGCGCGACCAGCCGCGTGACCGTCCGCGTGACCGGTGCGATGGCCTTGGGAAGCGAGGGGATCGTGGCGGGAAGGGACGGGAGCGTGGCAGGAAGGGACGGGAGCGTGCTGGGAAGCGACGGGAGCGTGCTGGGAAGCGACGGGAGCGTGCTGGGAAGCGACGGCGTGGCCGGCGGGGTCGTGCTAGGGACCGACGGCGTGCTGGGTAGCGACGGCGTGGCCGGCGGGGTCGTGCTAGGGACCGACGGCGTGCTGGGTAGCGACGGCGTGGCCGGCGGGGTCGTGCTAGGGACCGACGGCGTGCTGGGTAGCGACGGCGTGGCCGGCGGGGTCGTGCTAGGGACCGACGGCGTGCTGGGTAGCGACGGCGTGGCCGGCGGGGTCGTGCTAGGGACCGACGGCGTGCTGGGTAGCGACGGCGTGGCCGGCGGGGTCGTGCTTGGGACCGACGGCGTGCTGGGTAGCGACGGCGTGGCCGGCGGGGTCGTGCTTGGCACCGACGGCGTGCTGGGTAGCGACGGCGTGGCCGGCGGGGTCGTGCTAGGGACCGACGGCGTGCTGGGTAGCGACGGCGTGGCCGGCGGGGTCGTGCTAGGGACCGACGGCGTGCTGGGAAGCGACGGCGTGGCCGGCGGGGTCGTGCTAGGGACCGACGGCGTGCTGGGAAGCGACGGCGTGGCCGGGGCGGTGGTCTGCGCAGCTGCCCGGGTGACTGCAGAGCTGGCCTTGGAGCCTGTCTGGAGCGCAGTAGTCGCCGCGCTCTTGGCGGCGGCACTTGTTCCCAGAGCAAACAGGAACACAATCGCCGTCGCGACGCTCGTTGCAAAACCGACAAACCATGGCCCCTTCCTGGCCATGTGCGGACCTTAATGAGACCCGGCCTCGCCGTAGGGGTAGTCGTTTAACCCTCGTGCGTCGTGCTAATGAACGACCGCCTCCGCACCGTCGCCGTGAAGCGAGCGCCGGCTCGGTTGTCTGGCGTCAGCATCGCTCCCGTCCAGAGGCTGTCCTGAAAATAGCCCGCGATCTTCATTCCTCAGGGGTGGCGGCAGGCCGCCCGGGACGCTGTCGCATAAACCCGGCCGGTTGTGAAAATCTGACAAACCGGCTAGCTCGTCGATGCCGCGACTACGCTCGAACGATGTCGATCCCGTCCCGAATAGCGGGAGCAAATCGACATCGTTCAGTGTCGGCACGTCGCTAAAACCCGCTCGGGCCAGCGAACGGCAGTTACCGCGCCGGGCAAAGCGCCGCTGCAGCCGCGACCATTATCAACTCTTGCTGACTCGACACCGCTGCAGAGGTTTATGCGACCACCTTGACCCGCTGCAGCAGCGCGATCATCCCGGGCCCCCCGCCCCAACGCGATCAGCCCCCCAGTATGAGACTGCCAAATGACCGTCACCCTATGTCTCGCGTTAGCGCCAAACGAGTCCACCATGGGATGACGTCGGGCCCCAGCGCCTACACTCGCGGGATGCGCGATGCGGACGGGGCCGCGCGGCTCTTCTACCGGCCCGCGGAGCTCGAGGCCACGCTCAGAGCCGTGCTGTTCTCGTAGGCCGCCTGCAGCCGCGCCCGCGACACCAACCGCTGGCGCCGTCCCAGCGCCCGCGCGAGCTCAAAGGCCGCCCGGCGTCTGAAACACGGCATCTGGCCCTGCAACCTGCCGGTCTCCTTGATCAGCGAGGTCATCCGCACGCCCTCGAGCCCGCACGGGACGACCCAGTTGAACGGCTGAAGATCGTTTTCGACGTTGACGGCGAAGCCGTGGGTGGTGACACCGCGCGCGACGTGGACGCCGATCGATGCGATCTTACGATCCTCGACCCAGACCCCCGTGTAGTCGGGGCCGTCCTCGGGCCGGGCGCGGGCGACCACGCCCTCCTGCGCGAGCGCCGCCACGAGTGCGCGTTCCAGCAGCCTCACGTAGGCGACCACGTCGTCGACGCGCACGATCGGGTACCCGACGAGCTGTCCCGGGCCGTGATAGGTCACCTTGCCCCCCCGATCGGTCTGCACGACGTCGATACCCTGGGCCAGGTACCACTCCTCGCCCATGGGCAGCTCTCCGGGCGCCGAGCGGCGGCCGCGGGTGTAGACGGGCCAGTGCTCGAGCGTGAGCATCACGTCGGGCACCAGGTCCTGGAGGCGGGCGGCGCGGATCCGCTCCTGCAAGGCGAGCGTCTCGCGGTACTCGACCGTCCCGAGGTGGCAGACCCAGAGCTCCGGCAGCCCGCCGTTGGCACTCATCGCCTGCTAGGCCCCGGTCCAGCCCTCGAGGTGGCGCTTGAGGGTCGCGAGGAACTGGGCCGCGATGGCCCCGTCGAGCGCGCGGTGGTCCCAGCTCAGCCCCAGGATCGTCATCGGGCGGATCGCGATCGAGTCATTCCCGTCGGCGTCGGCGACGACCACGGGTCGCTTGATCACCGCTTCTAGGTCGAGGATCGCGACCTGCGGCTGGTTGATGATGGGGGTGGCCATGATCGAGCCGAACTGGCCGGGGTTGGTGATCGTGAAGGTCCCGCCTCGCACCTCGTCGGGGTTGAGGCCTCCCTGCCGGGCGCGGCGCGCGAGGTCCTTGATGCGGGCGCCAAGTCCCTCGACCGAGAGCTCGTGCGCGTCGTGAACCACGGGCACGATCAGCCCGTTGTCCCCGAGCGACACGGCGATCCCCAGGTGGACGGCCTGATGCCGGGTGTAGCGCTCGCCCTCCAGCCACGCGTTGAGGTCGGGGTGCTCGCGCAGCGCTGCGATCGTGGCCCGCGCGACGAACGGCAGCGCGGTCAGGCCAAGTTGCTGGCGCGCCGCCTCGATCCGGCCCATGTCGGCCTCGATCCAGGTCGTGCACGTGGCGGCGGTCTCGAGCGAGCGCTTCATGTGCTCGCCGATCTGGCGGCGCATGCGGGAGAGCTGGCCGGGAGCGGGGGCGGCGGTGGGCGGGCCGCCAGGCGCCGGTGGCGCGGGCGGTCTGGGGGGCGATGGCTCGGGCCGGTACGGGCTCTCGATGTGCAGCGGCGGCTCCTCGTCGCTGACGGTGGCCGCGGCGTCCGCGGGGTGGCCGCCGCGCTCGAGGAACGCGAACACGTCCTGCTTGCGCACGCGACCTCCCCGGCCCGTCCCCGGAACCTGCGCCAGGTCCACGCCGTGCTCGGACGCGACCCGCTGCACGACGGGGGAGTAGCGGCGGCGATCGGCGCGGCCGTCGCCGTCGGGGGCGGGAGCGTGCTCACGGACCGGCTCCGGAGCCGCCTCGGAAGGCCCAGAATCGGCGGAAGCAACCGGCGCTAAATCGCCTGAACTAGGCGGCGGCGCTCCGTCGCCCGTCGCGATCCGTGCCATCACCTCGCCCACGGCGACCGTCGTCTCCACGGGCACGACGATCTCGGTGACGATGCCGCTCACGGGCGCCGGGACCTCGGTATCGATCTTGTCGGTCGAGATCTCGCAGATCGTCTGGTCAGCCTCGATGTGGTCGCCGACCTCGACCCGCCAGGCGACCACGGTGCCCTCGGCCACCGAGACGCCCATCTGGGGCATCGTGACGTCGACGATTTGGGCGGTCTCAGTACTCGAGGAGCTCACGGCATGCCTCCTTGACGCGCTCGACGCTCGGCAGCACGGCCTGCTCCAGCGGCGGCGAGAAGGGGATCGGGACGTCGGGCGTAGCCACGCGAACGACGGGGCCGTCCAGATCCTCGAACGCCCGCTCGGCGATTATCGCCGCGACCTGAGCGCCGGCCGCGCACGTGGCGTTGGCCTCGTCGACGATGACGACCTTCGAGCAACGCGCCACGGAATCGAGGATCGCGTCCTCGTCCAGCGGCACGAGCGAGCGCAGGTCGAGCACCTCGATCGAGGCGCCGTCCAGGTCCTCGGTCGCCTCGAGCGCCGTGTGCACCATCGCGCCGTAGGCGATCACCACCAGGTCAGATCCCTCGCGCGCCACGCGCGCCGTCAGCGGCGTCTCGAACACGCCCTCGGGAACCTCGCCCTTGATGCGGCGGTAGAGGTGCTTGTGCTCCATGTAGCAGACGGGGTTGGGGTCCCGGATCGCGGTGTGGAGAAGGCCCTTGGCGTCCTCGGCGGTCGAAGGCGCGACGATCTTGATCCCCGGGGCGTGCATGAACCAGCCCTCGGGGTTCTGGGAGTGAAACGGCCCTCCCGAGAAGCCGCCGCCCGAGGGGAGGCGCACGGTGATCGGGACCGCCAGGCCCTGGCGGTAGTGCATCTTGCCCGCGACGTTGACGAGCTGGTCGAAGCCGCACGAGATGAAGTCGGAGAACTGCATCTCGCATACCGGTCGCATCCCCACGACGGCGGCCCCGATCGCGGTGCCGATGATGCCCGACTCGGCCAGCGGCGTATCCATCACCCGCTCGGCTCCGAACTCGGCGACGAAGCCGTCGGTCACCTTGAACGCCCCGCCAAACTCGCCGATGTCCTCGCCCATCATGAGCACGCGCTCGTCGGCGCGCAGTTCGTCGCGCAGGGCCGCCGAGATGGCCTGCAGATACGTGATTGGCGCCATCAGTCCCCCTCGCCGGAGAACCCGCTCCACGGGGCCTGGCCGTCTCCCAGAAGCTCGGCCTCGCCCTCGCAGAAGATGCCTTGCACCGCGGTCGCGGGATCGGGCATCGGCGCTTCGAGTGCCTCCTGTGCCGCCGCGTTGATCTCGGCCGCGATCTCGGCCCTCAACGCGTCGACGTCGACGCCCGCTTCGCGCAGCCGCGCTTCCTGCTGCTCGATCGGGTCGCGCTTGCGCCACTCCTCGACGAGCTCCTTGGGCACGTACTTCATGTCGTCGTGGGCGGCGTGACCGTGCATGCGCATCGTCACGGCCTCGATCATCGTCGGCCCCTCGCCGGCCAGCGCCCGCTGGCGCGCCTCGTAGGTCGCCTCGAACATCGCCTCGGCGTCGTTGCCGTCGACGGTGACGCCGACGAAGCCGTACCCCGCCGCGCGCTCGACGGGATCGACCGCGAACTGCTTGTTGACCGGCGTCGAGTACGCGTACTGGTTGTTCTCGAGCACGAAGATCACGGGCAGCCGCTGCACGCCGGCCCAGTTCATGGCCTCGTGGAAGTCGCCGCGCGAGGTCGAGCCGTCCCCGAACCACGTCAGCGCGCAGCGCCGCTCGCCGCGGAGCTTGAAGGCCATCGCCATGCCCGTCGCCACGAGCATCATGTCGGGGAGCATCGAGACCATGCCGACGCAGCCCAGGCGGTAGTCGCCGAAGTGGACGTTGCCCTCGCGGCCCGCCGTGACTCCGGTCTCGCGGCCCATGTACTGGGCGAAGATCCGCGCGGGCGTCACTCCTCGCACGATGTGGGCCGCGAGGTCGCGGTGCAGGATGCAGAGGCGATCCTCGGGGGCCATCGCGAACGCCGCGCCCGCCGACACGGCCTCCTGCCCGAACCCGTCATAGAAGGAACCCGGCACCTTGCCCTGGCGGTAGAGCGTCATCGCGCGCTCCTCGATCCCGCGCATCAGCAGCATGGCGCGGAGCAGCCAGATGCGATCCTCGATCTGAAGGTGGCCCACCGCACCGCCCGTCTGGGCGGTCGCCTGAGCTGTTTGCGTTGCCATCTCTTCTCCCTTATCCGTGGCCAGATGCGGGATCTCCGTCTGAGCCACCTTCACAGGCCTTCCGGGGTCTCCGGCGGCCCCACGTCGGGGGACAACGCGAGTTTATTGCACGCATCGACCGGAGCGCCCGAGGCGGTTTACCCTGGGGGCATGGAGGCCTGGGTCGCTCGTGTTCGCTGGCGGCGGCGGGGTGCGTGGCTATGGCCGACCTTCATCGTGCTGACGGTGGCCGACGCGTTCATCGGCCACGAGCTTCCTCCCGCAGGCGACACCCAGAGGGTCTTCGCGGCCGCGCTGCTGGGCGGGGCGCTGAACCTGCTCGGGGTGGTCCTGCTCTCCTGGCCGATCAGCCTCGCGATCAGGCGCGTCCGTCCCGACCTACCCGCGGTGGTCGCGCGCGACTACGCGGGCACGTTCGTGGTCGTGGCCGTCACCGCAGCACTGCTCGGCGTGGGGCTCGCCCACCGCCCGACGATCCTCCAGCACTCAACCGACATGCGCGCCGCCTCGGTCCGCGCCGAGGCGTGGATCGGGACACGCGCGCCGGCCGCTTTTCGGCGCGACGCGGCGCGCCTCAACACACTCGCGATCGAGGCCGGCCGCATGTACCGAAGCTGCGCCACGACCGCCAACCGCGCGCAGAGCTACTGCGTGATCGTGAAGCTGTGGCTGCCCGTGACCAGAAGCGTCACGTTCGCGGGCCACGAGTCAAACGCGGTGTTCGCCACCGGTCTGGGTTAGCCCGCCTAGGGCTCGCTGCCAGCCCCGGCGGCCGGGGCCGTCGGAAGCTTGAACAGCGCCGGGAAGCGGAGCGCCTCGAAGGGGTTGCCGCTGAGCTCGAGGCGCCCGCCGGAGAGCAGCTCCGGCCAGCCGGTCGCGGCCGACGCGAGCCGCACCAAATCGCCGGCGCTGACGGTCACCGCCGTGACTCCGTCGCCTGCCCCGCCGCGGCGCACCTCGCAGCGGCCGTCGTGGATACGGATCTCGAAGCGGGCCGGTTCGCCGCCCCCAGGGTCGCGGATGCGCAGCTCGAGCCTCGCCTCCAGATCGCCGGCCGCCTCCGGATCGAAACGGCGCGGGATCACTAACGGGATCGCTCGCACCACCGCCCGATAGAGCCCCCGACGGTGCTCCAGGCGCGCCACGGCGGCGCCACCGCGCGCGACGGTCGTTCGCAGCGCGGTCATGCCATCAGGTGCTCCATCGCCTCAGTCGGATCGGAGAACAGCATCAGCGCCTCGTCTGTGGCCACCAAGCGGCCGTAGTGGGTGGACATCTCGTGCTGGATCGAATACGCGTCGATTTCGTAGCCGAGCTCGCACGAGACCTCGTCGTATGCAACCACGAGCCGCTCGTGCGCGCGGATATCCCAGAAGGCCGGCTGCTCGCGCACGACCACCCCCTCGCGGCGGCCCAGGATCCCCGCGACGGCGTCACCCTCCGCGCTCTTGGCCATCACGATGCCAACGCAGTTGAAGGAACCATCCGACGGTGGCGGAAGTTGACGCGAGGCGGCTACCTCGGGGCGGGCCGAGGCCGGCGCGCGCGGTGGCGTCGCCGTGGCGTAGCTGGGCATCTGGACCAGGGCCCTCTCGACGTCGACCCCCACGGAGTTGGCGACCGGCGCCAGGGCCAGGGCCGCCCGCCGCGCGCGCGGCAGCCACTCGTCCACCCAACCCGCAACCACCGAACGGTTCGAGGACCCATAGCGACTGTCGTGCGCGAGGAATTGCACGAACTCGGCCGTCCAACCCCGCACCCAGGACCACTCCGATGAAGCGGCCCGCGCGAGTGTCGGCGTCACCGTGTCGCCGTTGGCGGCCGCGGCCCGGATCCCGAGCTCCCTCCGCAGCAGCATTCCCACCACGGGCTCAAAGCACAGATTCGCGGCCACGATCACCTCGCCCCAGTCGCGCGTGGCCGCGAGCCGCTCCAACAAACGCCGCACCGGCTGCCACGGCTCCTCCTTCAAAAAGGCGTCGCGGGCGGCCTCGATCGGGAACGGACCGAGGTGTGGCTCGAGATCCATCGCGTAGAGCACGAGCGCCTGCGCCGACCGCTGCTTCATCGCGGCCTGGAAGCAAACGCACGTGGCGACCGAGTCCGACAGGCAGTCGCGCGCGGCGGTGGCCAGCGCAAACCACAGCCCTGCTCGACGAACGCGGGGACCTGCAGATAACCGCGCAGGAACTCGACCCACTCGGCGGAGAAGTCTCCGATCAACCCCTCGTCAACGGCGCAGCGGATCGCCCCCTCGATCTGTTGCTCGACCGCCGTCCCCAGCTGGTAGAAGGGCCGCTCCCACTGCTCGCCGGGGTCGCGGAAGGCGTACCAGTCGCTCGAGTTCAGGCGCGTCGAGCGCTCGTCCCAGGTGCCGCGGCCGTCGGCGAAGCTGAGCGGCCACCCGCGCGTCAGGTGGCGATGGACCGAGGGCTGGGTATCGATCGTGACGTCCTCGTACACGGTCGCGCGCCGCCCGCGCGCCTAAACCAGCCGAACTCGCGCTCGGAGTCGGTCGCGACGGGCCAGCCTGCGGCGGCCGCGGATCCGCATCTGCCGGCCGATCGTGAACCTGTCCTGGAAGATCCGCCGCTCGTCGAGTCCCCGGCGCGCGTCAGCATCGCCTCGCAGCCTCGAGCATCGGCGGCGGCCCGCACATGTAGACGTCGGGAGGCTCCTCGACCTCACCCGATCCGAGAAACTCGTTCACCAGATTGGGCAAGCGCCGACCGGCCACCGGCACCAACCGGAAATCCGCAAGCCCCAGCTCGCGCACCTCGTCGGTGAGAACAGGGCGTCGCGCGCGCGGCGAAGAAGAACCGCACCGGTCGCTCACACCGCTGCGCAGCGAGCTGCCGCAGCAGCGACAGGATCGGCGCGATCCCCGACCCGCCGGCGATCATCACGATCGGGCCGTCGCCGTCGCGTATCCGAAGCGTGCCGTAGGGCCCGGTGAAGCGAACTCGTCGCCGGGTCGAGTCCGCCGTCGAGCTTCCCCGAGAAGCCGCCCGCCGGGGTAGCGCCTGACGATCAACTCAAGCCGGCCGGGGTCGACGTTGGCCATCGAGAACGAGCGACGCCCTCCGTCGACGTGGACGTCGACGTACTGGCCGGGCGTGAACTCAAACCCGGGCGCCGCGAGCGCGAGCAAGCGTGATCTCGTCCGTCAGCGGCCGCACCGCCTCGACGACGCCGACCCCGTCTCGAATCGCGTGCGCGAGCCGGTACCCGTCGGGGTCGTAGTGCACCAGCTCGACGACGAGGTCCTGCTCGGGCATCGCGCGGCACATGAGCGCGTACCCGCCCTCGCGCTCTGAGTCCGACAGCGCGAAGTTCGAGTAGGGCCTGAGCGCGACCTCCCCCTCGAGCAGGAAGCACTTGCACGCCGAGCACTGGCCCTCGCGGCAGCCGTAGGCGAGGTTGTAGCCGCTGCGAAACGCGGCGTCGAGGACCGTCTCCTGCGCGCCGCACTCGATCTCCTCGCCGATCGGCTCGAAGCGGACCCTCACCAGCGACGGTCACGGTCGGCCAGCTCGAGCGGACCGCCCCGTCCCCGGACGGCACGCCGCCCATCCCGCTGGCAGCCCGAGCTCGCGGCCACCCGGATGTTCGGGCGAGACGATCTTGCAGTCGTGGGCGCGGATGATCCTCCAGCGTCCAGCGCCGCTCCGACGCCCAAGTGTGGCTGCCCGATCAGCGTCTCGCCGTCGGCGCGCACGAAGCCGAGGTCGCTCGACGACCTCCGAGGCCTCCCAGCCGTGGTAGCGGTCGAGTAGTTGCGGTCACCGGTGTAGCGGCCGGGGTTTGACTCGTCGAGCCACAGGCACTCCGAGGAGCAGTAGAAGCGGGTGCGTCCGTCGACCACGCGATGCCGCCGATCCCCCTCGAGTACGCACAACCCCTGGCACGTCCAGCAGAGGGCGGCGCCATGTTGATCAAGATCGAGCGGCAAAAACCCGCTCCGGGGTCGGCGCCGTGGCGGAACGCCTCCCAGAACGCGCCGTAGCTGCGAGTACCACCCAGGGTACTTCGATCTCGAACCACTCGAAGTCGCGCTCGTCGAGGGGGTCAAAGCGCCAGTAGGACAGCGGCCAGGCGGCGAACGCGAGCATGGCGTGGCGATGATGGACGCCCTCCACGATCCTTTCCCGCGCCCGCTCGAACATGTCCGGCGGGATGTCCAGCCCGAGCTTGCCGAGCTTCATCATGTACGCGCGGTGCCAGTCGTCGCGCACCCAGCGGTCCCACTTGTCGAGGTATGACTCGGGGTCGGAGCGGTCGCGCGAGAAGTACTCGATGACGATCCCGGCGAAGATGTCGATGAAGGCGTGGTTGATCCAGAACGCCTGCTGCAGGTCCGACTCGATCAGGGGCGCGTTGTGGTCGTCCTGCAAGACGGTCAGAGCGTCGCGTAGCCGTTTGAGATGTGGCGGGCCTCGTCTGACTGGACCGATAGAGTAAGTGGTGGGCAGCGTGAAGTCGCCGTTGCGCGCGGCGACGTCGGGCGTGGCCACGAAGACCACGTTGGTGAACGCGGTCTCGGCGACGACCTGGAGCGTGAACGCGCACTGGATCGGGTCTCCGACGATGAAGTGCGAGAGCATGTTGAGCGCGGGGTTGGACAGCACCGAGCCCGACAGCGCCTTGGGTCCCAGGTGCCAGCCCGCGGGGTCGGGGACGTGCTTGGCGTACCAGCGGGCGAGCGACATCTGCATGCCCGTGTGGCGGATCTCGTCGACGAACTGGACGTGGTAGCCGTTGCGCAGCTCGTCTGTTGGGCACGGCGCCATCAGCATCGACATGCAGCGCCCGGCGCCGACCTCGGCGTAGTTGGTGACGTTGATGAACGGCTTGAGGATCTCCAGCCAGCGCTCGTGCGCTTTGACGGGCATCTCGGCCCGCACCGCCGCCTCGTGGCCGCCGTAGACGCGCTCGTCCTTTTCGAGCTCCATCGGCAGGTACTCCCGCATGATGTGCTTCATCGGGTCCTTGGCCTTGTGCGGGAAGCGGTAGCGCGTCGGGTAGCGGACGACCGGCTCGTGGTAGGAGGGCTCCCAGCCGAGCTGGGCGATCCGCTCGTGGGTCTCGGTGATGCTCCGGCGGCTGCATGCCGAATGCGCAGGCTACGCCGGTGTAGGAAGGCGTTCTCGGGCCGGACGCAACGTAACTGCGCAGCGCCGTTTATAAATTTGTGACAATGGCCGCCCAGCGCGCTCATACCCCCCGAGACCGTCGCCGCGGTGCGGGGTCAAACGGAGCGCCTGGCCGAGGGGATCCTCTCAGCGGTCCGGGCCGAGAACGCGATCTACGCGGGGGTGCTCGAGGAACCGGAGGGCGTCGGCATCAGGCTCGGGATCGAGCAGGCCATCAAGGCCTTCCTCGACGCGGCCCAGCGAGGCGAGCGTCCCGGCGGCGAGGCGGGCGAGATCTGGCGCGAGCTCGGCGAGGCCGAGTTCCAGGCGGGCCGCGGGCTCGAGGCACTGCGGGCCGCGTGGCGGACCGGGACCCGCGCGGCGTGGCGCGGGGCCGCCGACGATCGCGGGCGAGGCGGGGATCTCCACCCCCGCGGTGATCGCGCTCGCCGAGGCGATCTTCGTCTACACCGACGAGCTCGCGACGGCGTCTTCGAGGGCTACCTGCGGATGCAGTCAGACGAGGCCTCCGAGCGCGAGCGCCGGCGCCGCCGGCTGGCCTCGCTGCTGCTCGACGAAGAGCGTCACGACCCCGAGACGGTCGCGCGTGCCGCGGAGCTCGCCCGTTGGCGGCTGCCCACGACGCTCGCCGTGCTGGCTCTGCCCGGAGATGAGCCCGGGCCCGTTGCCCGCGGGCTCGGCGTCGAGGCGCTCTCGGGCTCGGATCGGGAGGGCGCCTTCATCGTGGTCCCCGATCCGGACGGGCCCCGGCAACGAGGCCGCGTCGCGCGCGCCGTCGCGGCCGCCGACGCGGCGCTTGGCCCGACGGTCGCGCCCCGCGAGGCCCACACGTCGCTGCGCTGGGCGCGCATGGCGCTCGCGCTGGTGGCGCGCGGGACCCTGCCCTCCGAGCATCCCACGCGCACCCGAGACCACCTCGCGACGATCCTGATGCTCGCCGACGAGGACGTCGCGCGGGCATTCGTCGCCGCGCGGCTCGAGCCGCTGGACGCGCTGGCCGCGGCCGACAGGCAGCGGCTGCTGGACACGCTCGAGGCGTGGCTCAACCACCAACGCCACACTCCCGGCGTCGCGGCCCAACTACACGTGCATCCTCAGACGGTCCGCTACCGCCTGGCCAAGCTACGCGAGCTGCTCGGCGGGCGCTCGAGCGCGCCGACGGGCGCTTCGAGCTCGAGCTGGCTATCCGGCTTCAGCGCGTGTTGCGATAGGACCGGCGGGGCGCATGCGCCCCGCCGCCGGCGGCGCATGCGCCGCCGGGGCCGGCGCACATGTGCGCCGGCCAAATCAAACGAGCTGTTCATCGAAGGGCAGGCAGACCTCGCAGAAGTCCTCCCCGAACGCCGTCAGTCGCACCGTGTGGTAGGACGTGCGCGCGCGGCCGGCGCGCTTGATCGCCTCCGTCGCCTCGGGCTGCGCCTCGAGCACCTGGTAGCGGCCGGGGTCGTCGAGCGCCTCCTGCGAGGTGCGGATCAGACCGAGGCGCTGGAGGTTGTTGAGGTAGGCGGGCACGCGCTCGGGGTGACGGCAGCCCGCTTCGGTTCCCATCATGCTGAGCCCCTGCGCGACTAGCTGCGAGCCCATGCCGATCAGGTTGGCGGCGCGGACGTCGAGTGTCGGCTGGGGGCCGTCGCGCGCGAGCAGGCGCAGGATGCGTGCCTCGTCCGGGGAGAGCTCGGTGAGGATGCGCGCGTAGGCGGGGTGGGCGCCGTCGTCCTCGCCGACGTCGGCCGACTGGCGCAGGAGCTCGGCGCCGCGGGCCCGCAACGACGCGCTCGTGCTTTCCGCGGGCATCAGCTCGCGGACGCGCTCGTCGATCTCCTTGATGCCAAGCAGCTCCTGCGCGTAGGAGCGCAGCGCGGAGCCGAGCTCTTCGCCGAGCTCGAACGCCTCTGCCGGAACGACCACGCGCGCTGCGCGGGTGCCGATCCGCAAGCCGACCTCGGCCCCCCAGACGGCGCTTCGAAACCACGCCGCCGCGGTCAGCCGCCCGATCGCCGGCACGAGCTCGAGCACCTCCTGCACCGGGGAGTCGCCACGGAGCCCGGAGAGCCTCGCGCGCCACGGCGCGGTCTCGACGAGCTCCCCGGTGACGCGCTGCACGTCGTCGGTCATCCGAAGATCCCGAGGTGGATGAGGCCGCCGGCGAGTCCGAGCACCGCGCCGTGCAGGAGCAGCAGCCATTCGTCCTGCCTCGTCGCCGCCCGCAGCATCTCGCCGAAGTCCTGCGGCGGCAGTTCCCGCATCCGCTCGGCAATCAACTTCTTCATGGTCTTCGACTGGGTCGCGCTGAACTCGGGGTCCTCGAGCGGCGTCATCAGCTGCTCGACGGGCTCGACCGCGAACTCGTGCGAAATGCGGTCGTACTCGCGCGAGCCGACTGCCACCCGCAGCGGCAGGCGCGCGCGACCGGCGGCGCGGTCGACCGCGGGCAGCATCGCCCGTCTCGATCAGCGTTCTCGTGCGGTCGCCACGGGGCCCCTCGAGCAGCTCGCGCCCGAAGTTGCGCATCGTCAGGATCTCGTCGGCGACGATGCGCGCGTAGACGTCCGAGACCTCCGGCTGGCGGCGGATGAAAAGCCCCTGGACCTTGAGCGGGCCGACCTTGTGGGGCTCGCGTGGCTCGTAGATCATCCACAGTGCGACCCAGTTGGTGACGTAGCCGACGATCACGCCGAGGATCGGCAAAAGCCACCAGTAGGTGACGAAGTGGGTCAGCGCGGCGACGGGGATGCCGAGCAAAAAGCCGAAGTAGAAGCCGAAGTTCTTGATGAATCTCAGCTCGCGCCCGCCCATGTCGAGGAACACGCGGTTGGCCAGGTCGGGCTGCTCCTGCGAAGCGCTTGATGACCATCAGCTTGATGTCGAGCAGCTGGTCGAGGTTCGAGCCGATCTGGTCGGTCAGCTCCCGGACGATCGCGGGGAGCTGCTCGAGCACCCTGGCGTAGACGACCTCTCGCGCCTGGGGCGGGACGTCGCGCCCACAGCCGCGGATGCTCTCGGTTCATGATTCGGTCGACGGTCTCGCGCATGTCGCCGCGGGTGACATCGACGATCTGCTGGGCCATCTTCTTGGGCTCGAGCTGGTCCCAAAATTCCGACGGGGTGCCGAGCTTGGCGATGCCAACGTCAACGGCCAGGCTGCCCATCTTCGCGGCGCGCGAGGGCACGATTCCCTGCCAGCCGATGCCTCCCACCATCAGCCCGGGGACCTGCCTGACCTTGCGCGGAAAAACGCGCACGATCTTCCGCAACGTCTCGACTCGCAGCCCGCGGAAGTGGACCGGGTAGAACAGCATCAGGACTCCGGTCCAGTTCGTGAGGTAGCCGATCGCCCCCGTGAAGAACGGGACTGTGATCAGCGCGATCAGGCTGTGGCCGCTCACGGCACGCGCAACGGTACCCGAGCGTGGCCGCTACCTTGAGCCGCGGTCTCATGCCATTCGTAGCGGTGATCACCGGCGCCTCGAGCGGCATCGGCGAGGCGACGGCCCGCCGGTTCGCGCGCGAGCCCGATACCCGTCTGGTCCTCGTCGCGAGGCGGCGTGAGCGACTCGAGCAACTGGCGTCCGAGCTCGGCGGCGCGACGGTCGTCGCGACCGATCTGACCTCCGCGGAAGCGCCGGCCGCGGTACGCGAGTCCGTCGAGCGCGAGCACGGCGAGCTCCATCTACTCGTCAACAACGCGGGCGCCTCGTGGCGGGGGCGCTTCGATGAGACGGGATGGGCCAACGTGGAGCGGCACATGGAGGTCAACTTCGCGGCGCCGTTGCGGTTGACCGAGACGCTGCTGCCGCTGCTGCGGCGGACCGCGGCCTCGCGCCCGCAGCGGCGGGTCTCGCTCGTCAACATCGCCTCGACCGCGGGGCGCGTGTCGCGGCCGGGCGACGGGCGGCTACTCGGCCAGCAAGGCCGCGTTCGCCTCGTGGAGCGACGCGCTCGCGCTCGAGGAGCTGCCCCGCGGCGTCCACGTTGGACTGGTCCTGCCCGGGTTCGTGCCCACGGAGGGCTTTCCGGCCACCGAGCTGCGCGCGCGGTCTCTCACCCGCAGGCTGCTGGGGACGCCCCAGGACGTCGCGGAGGCGATCATGGCCGTCGGGCCGGGCGGCTCGGCCCAGCGCTACGTGCCGCGCTTCTATTGGCTCGCCGCCGCGGCACGGGTGCTGCTTCCCGGAGTCGTGCGACGCGCCACCGCTGGCGGGGCGTTCACGACCGCCACGGGCGCGGGCCACTAACCTACACCACGTGTAAACAAATTTAGGAGTAGACGCAGAGATGAACTCATCAGTCCGCCGTGTGGCCGTGCTCGGCGGCAGCCGAATTCCCTTCGCCCGCCAGAACGGACCCTATGCGCAGGCCTCGAACCAGGACATGCTGACCGCCGTGTTGAACGCCGTCGTGGAGAAGTTCGGGCTCGAGGGGGAGACCATGGGGGAGGTGGCCGCGGGCGCCGTGCTCAAGCACAGCCGTGACTTCAATTTGACGCGCGAGAGCGTCCTGGGCTCGAGACTCGCACCCGAGACCCCCGCGTATGACGTCCAGCAGGCCTGTGGGACGGGGCTCGAGGCGACGATCCTGGTCGCGAACAAGATCGCGCTCGGGCAGATCGACTCGGGCCTAGCGGGCGGCGTCGACACGACCTCCGACGCCCCGCTGGCGGTGAACGAGGACCTGCGCGAGGTGCTGCTCGAGGCCAACCGCGCGAGATCGAGCGCCGGCAAGCTGCGCGCGCTGACCAAGTTCAGACCTCAGCAGCTCATGCCGGAGATTCCCCGCAACGCGGAGCCCCGCACCGGGCTCTCGATGGGCGAGCACTGCGCGCTGATGGCGGACGAGTGGGGGATCACGCGCTCGGAGCAGGACGAGGTCGCGGTCCGCAGCCACCGCAACCTCGCCGCCGCGTACGAGTCGGGCTGGATGGATGACCTCGTGGTCCCCTTCCTGGGGCTCGAGCGCGACCAGAACCTGCGCCCCGACTCCACGATGGAGAAGCTCTCAAAGCTCAAGCCCGTCTTCGGCGGGCCCGATGGAACCATGACCGCGGGCAACTCGACGCCGCTTTCGGACGGCGCCTCGGCTGTGCTGCTGGCGAGCGAGGAGTGGGCGGCGGCGCACAGGATCCCGGTGCTGGCCTACCTCGTCGACGCGCAGACCGCGGGCGTCGACTACGTGCACAAGCGCGAGGGGTTGTTGATGGCGCCCGCGTACGCGATGCCGAGGATGCTCGCGCGGGCCGGCAAAAACCTTTCAGACTTCGACTTCTACGAGATCCACGAGGCTTTCGCCGCCCAGATGCTGTGCACGCTCAAGGCCTGGACGGACGAGCGCTTCTGCCGCGAGCGGCTGGGTCTCGAGCAACCTCTCGGCGAGATCGACCGCGAGAAGATCAACGTCCACGGCGGCTCGCTGGGCGCGGGCCACCCCTTCGGCGCCACTGGTGCGGCGGATCGTCTCGGGGCTCGCCAAGATGCTGCACGAGAACGGCTCCGGTCAGGGCGCGATCTCGATCTGCGCGGCCGGCGGTCTGGGTGTCACTGCGATCATGGAGGCCGCATAAATGGCTGACCGTTACCAACAGCTGATCAACACGCCGATCGGGAAGATCGTCTCGAAGCAGGTCGGCCTGCCCGCGCCCGTCTCGCTCGAGCGCTTCGAGCCCGGGCAGCCCGTGATCTCGGGGCCGGTACTGCTGGGCGGCGCTGACGGGGGGCGACTCCAGGACTCGATCGAGCGCGTGCTCGGCGACGTGGGCGCGGAGGTGATCGCGGGTCCCCCGACCGGCGAGCAGACCTTCAAGGCGCTCGTCTTCGACGCGAGTGGCATCGGCTCGAGCGAACAGCTGCGCGAGGCGTGGAGCTTCTTCGGACCGGTGATCCGCCGGGTACGCGAATCGGGGCGCGTGCTCGTGCTCGGGTCGCCTCCGGAGGGCTGCCGTTCGTGGCGTAAGGCCACCGCGCAGCGCGCGCTGGAGGGCCTCGTGCGCTCGATGGGCAAGGAGGTCAGGCGGGGCGCCACCGCGCAGCTGGTCTACGTCGCGCGCAAGGCCGAGGCCGAGATCGCCTCGACGCTGCGCTTCTTGCTCTCGCCCAAGTCGGCCTACGTCTCGGGCCAGGTGGTGCGCGTCGGCGAGGCGGTCGCCTCCGTCGATGGGATCGACTGGTCGCGTCCGCTCGAGGGCAAGGTGGCGCTCGTGACGGGCGCCGCCCGCGGGATCGGGGAGGCCATCGCGGAGGTGCTCGCGCGCGACGGAGCCCACGTCGTGGGCCTCGATGTACCCGCGCTAGGAGGTGAGCTCGCATCGGTCACGGGGCGGCTCGGCGGCTCTTCGCTGACGCTCGACATCACCGAACAGGACGCGCCTGACCGCATCGCCTCGCACCTGCTGGGCGAGCACGGCGGTGTCGACGTCGTCATTCACAACGCGGGCGTGACGCGCGACAAGACGCTCGGACGTATGACCGAGGAGCAGTGGAGCACGGTGATCGCGATCAATTTGACCGCGCAGGAGCTGATCAACGAGGAGCTGCTGCGCCGCGACGCCATCCGCGAGAACGGGCGCATCTGCTGCGTCTCGTCGATGAGCGGCATCGCCGGCAACGCGGGTCAGACGAACTACTCGACGTCCAAGGCGGGGGTGATCGGCATGGTGGAGGCGCTCGCCCCGAAGGTCGCGAAGGGCAAGGCGACGATCAACGCGGTCGCGCCGGGCTTCATCGAGACGCGCATGACCGCCGCGATGCCGATCGGCCCGCGCGAGGTGGGGCGGCGCATGAACAGCCTCTCCCAGGGTGGGCTGCCCGTGGACGTCGCCGAGACCGTCGCTTGGTTCGCGAACCCGGGGTCGGGTGGCGTCAACGGCAACGTGGTCCGCGTCTGTGGCCAGAGCATGATGGGGCGCTTGAGGAGGGTGGCGTCCTCCGAGCGAACACTCGATTCGCCCCCCGCGCTGCTGCCGCTGTTCGCGCGCTCGGCCGCCGCTCTGATTCCCGGCTCCTCGCGGCTGCCGTTCATCGGCCGCGCCGGCGGTGGCGAGATCCCCGAGGTGACCCTGGCGTTGCCGTCGGTGACGGTCGACCGCGAGCGGCTCGCCGCCTATGACCGGGTGTGCGGCTTCTCCCTCTCAGACACGCTGCCGCCGACCTACATCCACATCGTCGCCTTCCCGCTCCACCTCGCGCTGATGAGCGACCCGAGCTTCCCTTTCCCGGCGATCGGGCTCGTACACATCGCCAACGAGATCTCCCAGCGCCGCCCCGTCGAGGCCGGAGAGGAGCTCTCGCTGCGGGTCTCGCCGACGCCGCTTGAGCCGCACGCGCGCGGCCGCCAGTTCTCGCTGCGAACCGAGGCACGGGTGGGCGACGAGGTGGTGTGGGAGGAGATCTCGACGATCCTCAAACGAGGTTCCCCTGCGGAGGGCGGCGGTTCCGCGCCGCGAGCCTCCGCGAGCGACGAGGAGCTCCCGGCCGCGGCAACGTGGCGCTTGCGCGGCGACCTCGGCCGCCGCTACGCCGCGGTCTCGGGCGACATGAACCCCATCCACATGCATCAATTGAGCGCGAAGCTGTTCGGCTTTCAGTCGGCCATCGCCCACGGGATGTGGACGAAGGCTCGCTGCCTGGCGGCACTCGAGGGGCGACTGCCCGACGCCTTCGGCGTGGAGGTCTCTTTCCGCCGCCCGATCGTGCTGCCCGCGACGGTCGCCTTCGGCGAGGCGTGGTCCGACGGAGGCGTGCGCTTCGGGGTTCGCGACGCGCGCAAACTGACGCCCCACCTGGCTGGCAGCGTGAAGTTCGGTTGAGCCCTATCTTGGGCGCGTGACCACTTTCGCTGACCTGGGCCTCGCTCCCGAGCTGCTGGAGGCGCTCAAGGACGTCGGCTACGAGCGCCCCACCCCCATCCAGGAGCAGGCCATCCCCCCGCTGCTCGAGGGTCTCGACGTGATCGGGCAGGCCCAGACGGGGTCGGGCAAGACCGCCGCCTTTGGGTTGCCGATGCTCCAATACGTCGACCCCTCGGAGGTCGACGTCCAGGCGCTCGTGCTCACCCCCACGCGCGAGCTGTGCATCCAGGTCACGCAGGCGCTGCGCGCCTACGGCGCGCGCAAGGGCGTGGACGTGGTGGCCGTGTTCGGGGGGGCGCCGATCCGCTCGCAGCAGGCCCAGCTCCGCGCGGGCGGCCACGTGGTCGTGGGTACGGTGGGACGGGTAAAGGACCTGATCTCGCGGCACTCGCTGCTGCTGCCACGGTGCCGCTGGGTGGTGCTCGACGAGGCCGATGAGATGCTCGACCTGGGCTTCCTCGAGGACGTCGAGCGGATCCTCGCGCTGATGCCGGCGAGCCGCCAGACCGCGCTCTTCTCGGCGACGATGCCGCCCGCGATCAGGCGGCTCGCGAACCAGTACCTGTACGACCCCGTCACCGTGCGCGTGGACGCCCCGACGCTGACGGTCGACACCGTCGAGCAGTTTGGACTCGAGGTGCGCGCGCGCGAGAAGGCAGATGCTCTGGTGCGTGTGCTCGAGGCCGAGCGGCCCGAGCAGGCGCTGGTGTTCGTGCGCACCAAGATCCGCGCCGAGCAGCTCTATAGGACTCTGCGCGACCGCGGGCTAAACGTCAAGGCTCTGCACGGCGACATGACCCAGGGCGCCCGCGACGGGGTCATGATCTCCTTCAAGGAGGGCCGCCTGCCACTGCTGGTGGCCACCGACGTCGCCGCGCGCGGCCTGGACATCTCGGGGATCTCGCACGTGATCAACTTCGACGTCCCGGTCTCTCCAGATGTCTACGTGCACCGCGTCGGTCGCACCGCCCGCGTGGGGCGCAGCGGACGCGCCATCACGATCTACGAACCCCGCCAGCGGCGGGAGGTCGAGGCGATCGAGCGCCACGCGGGCGTCAAGCTCGCGCCCTGGGTCAAGGGCGCCCACGTCGCGCCGCTGCCCGTCACGACGCCGCCGCGAAGGCACTCCAAGCCCCACGTCGGGCAGACCGCCGACGGCCCCGTGCGCAAGCTGATCCTCGCGGGCGGCCGTGCCGCCGGACTCGAGCCCTCGGACATCATTCACGCGATCACCGCGGCCACCGGCCTCGACGGAGAGGCGGTGCGCAACGTGCGCGTGCTCGAGCGCTTCGCGTTCGTGGAGGTGCCAGCTTCAGAGGCGGATCGGGTCGCGGAGCTGAGCGACCGGATCGAGGTGGCGGGGCAACCCCTGCGGGTAGAGCTGACCCGACAGTGACCGGCGTTTAGTCGCCCGCCGTTTCCGGTTAGCCTTCACGGCCGATGAGCCAAACCAAGATCAACACCACGCGCGGCACGATCGCGCTCGAGCTCTTTGACCAAGACGCTCCCAAGACAGTCGAGAACTTCCGCAAGCTCGCCGGCGACCACTTCTACGACGGCATCATCTTCCACCGGGTGATCCGTGACTTCATGATCCAGGGTGGGTGCCCGCAGGGGACCGGAACCGGCGGCCCCGGCTACACCTTTGAGGACGAGATCAACGATCACAAGCTCGTGCGCGGGACGCTGGCCATGGCCAACGCCGGGCCCGATACCAACGGATCGCAGTTCTTCATCCTCACGGCCGATTCGGCCCCGTGGCTAGACGGCAAGCACACGGTCTTCGGCCAGGTGACGGACGGGATGGACGCGGTCGACGCGATCGAGGCGCTTCCCACGGGCGCCAACGACCGCCCGCTCGATCCACCGGTGATCGAGTCGATCGAGCTGGAAGGGGAGTAGGCGCAACGACAACGACCGGCGGGTGGACCCCGCCGGCTCGATTGGAGCGGGGCTGCCACTCAGCGAGCCGCGTGGCGCAGGTCCACCGCGAGCAGTCGCTCGAGCTCGCGCGACCGTCTGCTCGGCGCGGACGTGGTGGACGGTCGCCATCCCGAGCTCGGCGGCCGGAGCGAGATTGAAGGCGAGGTCGTCCACGAACACGCATTCCTCGCGGCTCGACGCCGATACGTTCGGCGGCGAGCGCGTAAATCTCGGGGGCGGGCTTGCGGATGCCAACCTCGCCGGAGATCACGACCGCGTCGAACAGCTCCTCGAGGAGCGCGCGGTCGTAGCGCTGCGTGCCCCACGAGTTGGAGACCAGCCCGGTGCGGACGCCGCCCGGCGCGCGGCCCTGACCGCCGTGACCATGACGGATCGGGTCGCGGAGCCCGCGAACATCCGCGCTATCAGGCCCGGCGCTCGACGCCCAGGATCGGCGCCAGGCTGCGACTCGAACTCTTCGTCGGCGCAGCCGCCCGGTCTCGAGCCCGATCAGCAGCTCTCGGCAACGGCGGTCGCCGCGCAGAGCGCGTGCCACGGTCTCTCGGCTCGAGCCCTCCGAGCGCAGAAGTCGCGCGAAGGAGTCAAACGGGCTGGTGGTGAGCACGCCGCCCCAGTCGACGAGCAGCCCCCGATAGCCGCCCGGCTCAGAAGCCATGCTCGGTGACTTCGACCGCCCGGCGAGCGAGCTGAGCCACACCTTCGCCGAAGGCTTCAGGAAGGGGTCGTCGGTCGAGCCTTCGAGCGACCGCTTGTAGTTGCCCTCCATGAACACGACCGCCTTCCACAGCGCGAGCGTCACGTACCAGTTGAGCGCGTGCATCGAGCGGCCCGAGCGCTCCTCGTAGCGCGCGATCAGCTGCCGCGCGCGTCGGAAAGCCGGGCAGCCGGCGTCACGCTCTGGAGGTTGAACGAGCCGATGGGGCGGTCCGACGGCTCGAGCCAGTGGATCATCAGGTAGCCCAGGTCGGCGAGCGGATCCCCGATCGTCGCCATCTCCCAGTCGAAGATCGCGACCAGCCGCGCGGGCGCCTCGGTCGCCAGCATCGTGTTGCCGAGCCTGTAGTCGCCGTGCACGATCGTGGCGGGCGGAGATTCTGGGAGATGGTCGGCGAGCCATGCGTAGACGCGCTCGACCTCGGGCAGGTCGCGCGTGCGGTTGTGCTCCCACAGCCCGCTGAAGCGACGCAGCTGGCGCTCCAGATACCCGGTTGGCTTGCCGAAGCCCTCGAGCCCGACCGCGCGCCAGTCGACGGCGTGGAACTCGACTAGTGACGTCGATCAGCTCGTCGGCGATTCGCGCTGCGCTGCTCGGGGTTGTCGAGCGGCTGGGGCAGCGAGTCGGTGACCACGACGCCCTCGACGCGTTCCATTACGTAGAAGGGCGCGCCGATCGGGGCAGGGTCCTCGCAGACCGCCAGGACTCTGGGCGCCCGCACCGGAGTCCGCTCGAGCGCCTTGCAGCAGACGCGCTTCGCGCAGCACGTCGTGGGCGCTCGGCGGCAGCGGGCCGCGGGGTGGACGGCGCAGCACCACGCCGGTCGACAGAGAGAACGTCACGTTGGAGTGACCGTCTCCGATCGGTGCGGCCCCCAGCTCGGAGGGGGCTTCCAGGCCGCTGGCCGCCAGAAACTCGAGCAGCGGTTCGATCACCAGCAGCGGTTCGCGCGCGTTGTCGGCGGCCTGCTCGTGGGTGCGCACGATGTCGTCGGGAGCGAGCGCGACTGCCATTGTGGCGGCAGCGTAGTGGGTGGTCGGCGTGCCTGGGTCGGGGCGCGTTTTCTGCCCTACCCTCGACTCCACAGATGCCAGAGCTACCCGAAGTCGAGATCACCACGCGGCTGCTGGGCGACGCTACAGCCGGCGCGCGCGTCAACTCGGCGCTCGCGCCCGGAGTGAACGCGCTCAAGACCTTCGACCCGCCGCTGCAGGCGCTCGAGGGGCGCGCGATCGAGCGGATCGGGCGGCGCGGCAAGCTGCTCCTGGTCGAGCTCGAAGACGAGCTCACCGTGGTCATCCATCTGATGTCGGCGGGGCGGTTTCAGCTCTATGACCGTCGGGCCTCGCTGCGCGACCGCACCTCGCGCGTGTTGCTGCGCCTCGACGACGACCGGGAGCTGCGCCTGAGGGAGTTCGGGACCAAGCAACGCGCCTGGGCGAAGGTCGTCCCGACGCAGGGCGTGGGCGAGGAGGAGACGATTGCCGCGCTTGGACCTGACGCCTGGCCCGCGCCGCCGCCCTTCCAGGAGCTACTCGACGCGCCGCGCCCCCTCTACGCGCTGTTGCGCGACCAGCACGTGATCGCCGGAATCGGGCGGTCCTGGGTCGATGAGATCCTCCACGGCGCGGAGCTATCGCCGTTCGCGCGCGGCTCTGAGCTCGACTCCGCGGAGCTCGAACGGCTGCGGGCCGAGACCGTTGCGCGGCTGTCGAGTGCGATCGAGCACTACGAGCGCACCCTCGCCCTACCGATCCCGGACAAGCTGCCGATGCCGCTCACGGTCCATGGCCGCCGAGGGGAGCCGTGTCCGCGCTGCGGCGAGGAGATCGAGGCCGTCTACTACGAGGACTACGTGATGTGCTACTGCCCGGCGTGCCAGACCGGAGGCCGGCTGATGAAAGACCGCCGCCTGTCGCGGCTGCTGAAATAGGGCCATGGCTCCCGACGCCGGCGACCTCGCTCCCGACTTCACTCTCCCCGACCAGCACGGCGAGCCCGTCTCGCTGTCCTCGCTGCGGGGCCAGACGGTGGTGCTCTACTTCTATCCCAAGGCCGACACCCCGGGGTGCACGACCCAGGCGTGCGGCGTACGGGACCACCGCCTGGACTACGAGCAGGCGGGCGCGGTCATTCTTGGCATCTCTCCCGACCCCGTGCGGGCGGTCAAGGCGTTCGACGACAAGTACGGGCTAGCGTTTCCCCTGCTTGCCGACTCCGATCACGCCGTGGCGGAGGCCTACGGAGTGTGGGGCGAGAAGTCGAGGTACGGGCGCAAGTACATGGGGGTCGAGCGGACGACGTTCATCATTGGCCCCGATGGAGTGATCCGCGATGTTTTGAGGCGGGTCAAGCCGGCCGCACACGACGACCTCGTGCTGGGGGCGCTGGCCGAGGGTTAAGGGGTGGTCGGCCGGGCCTGCGGCTGGGTTGGTCCGCCCGGGGCGCGCTGCGGTCGGCCCGACCGCGCTGAAACGACGCAAACTTCCCTCACCCCCAGGTCATTCCCGGGGTGTGGGGATTCTGCGTCGCTAGGCGACGCTCTTTCCCCACTCCTCGCCCGACGGGCGGGGGTTTGGGGATTTTGCGTCGCTCGGGGAGCCCACGAGGACCGACACCGAGGGCCCTCGAGCCTCGCGAACCGGCCGGCGGTCTACTGAAGACCCGAGCGGGCCTCGCGCACGAGCGTGACGGCCTCGGGGAAGATCGTCGCCATCACCGTGCGCAGCTGCTCTGCCTGCTGATCGGTGGTGCCCTGAATGTTCGCGCGATTGATGGCCGCGACGGTCAGATCGACCGCCAGCTTGATCGCGTTATCCGCCCACGCGAGCCTCTGGGCGCCCTGCATCTGTTCGGCAAACTCTCCGAGCCGACGCTGGAATTCCTCCGGGTCGCCAAAAAGATCGCCGAGATTGCCGCCTTCCATAACTGAATCCTACCTGGACGCGTCTTCACCCTACACTGACTCCGTGGCCGCGTTCTCACGGAGCACCGCGTCGATGTCGGTCGACGACCGGCTGCAGTACGAAGCTAGGGTGCGCCCGCGACAGGCGATCATCGCGGGAGTCGCCGCGGTCCTGCTGATCGTCTCCTCGGTCGTCCAGCTCGTGGGACCGCACACGAGCGTCAACGAGGTGACGCTGGGGCTGATCTTCGAGCACAAGCGCTTCGCGCTCGACCTGGTCGGCGCCGTGCTTCAGGCCGCCGGTTGGGTGGCGCTCGCGTCGGTCTTGTGGTTCTTGTTCGGCTGCGTCCGAGCGCGCGAGCAGCGGCTCCAGCCCTTCATCGGTGCGCTCGCGCTGATTGGCGCTCCGCTGGCGGCGATCGGGATCATCGGCTACGTCGTCAGCTACGGAATCGTGGCCCAGCAGTTCGTCACCCACGGTGCCCAGACCTATCCCCAGGCCAACCACCTGATGAGCACGCCGACGCTCAGCGTCTTCCAGATCGCCGACTACCTTGGCGAGCTGCTGCTCGCGGTCTCCTTCGTGATGATCTCGCTCAATGCCATGCGGGTAGGGCTGCTCACACGGTTCCTGGGCTTTCTGGGAATCATCGGCGGCGTCCTGACCCTGTTCGTGATCACCCCCGTCCCGATCGTGCAGTTCTATTGGCTGGCCGCGCTCGCCTACCTGCTCTCGGGTCGGTGGCCGAGCGGTGTCCCGCCGTCGTGGCGGACGGGGCAGGTCGAGCGCTGGCCCTCCGCCCAGGAGGCCCGCCAGCAGCAGGCTCGGGCCCGCGGCAAGGCCGGCGGTCGCGCGCCCGCCCTGACCCGCGATGCCGTCCCCGAGCCGGTCGGCGCCGGAGGCGGTGGCGCCCCAGGAAGGCACCACGAACGGCGCCCGCTCGAGTGGCAGTCGTTCGAGCGCGAAGCGGAAGCGTAAGCGCCGTCGGTAGAAGGCTGGGGCGCTCCTAGCGCATTCCAGCCATCCAGAGCCTCACCGGATGCCGTCAGCCGCGATGAGCGGATACCGCTCGACGCTGTTTACCAACCGCTCAGACATCTCACAGGACCGTTCGCCGATCTGCGCTTGCGGGGTTGATTGCGCGTGCAATTTTCGCGGCTGAACTCCATTCAATAACCGATCTTTGAGGAGGTCATATGGAAGCCAGCAGTTATGGACCAGGTGCCGGAGGGGCTCGCGAGGCCGACGTCGCGCCGGCTCCCCCCGTCGCTCCCACGGCGGTCAGGCCCACGGGGCTCTGGGAGCCCGCCAACCCTGCGCCACTCGGCCTTGCGGGATTCGCCGCGACCACGCTCGTGCTGAGCGCGATAAACGCGAACCTGCTCAGCGCGAGGGGCATCGGGGTCGTCCTGGGGCTCGCAATCGCCTACGGCGCCCTGGCGCAGCTGATCGCCGGCGTCTGGGAGTTCCGCACCGGCAACACCTTCGGGGCCACTGCGTTCACGTCGTTCGGCTGTTTCTGGCTGTCGTTCTACTTCATCCTCAAGGTCGTGCCGGTCGCGTTAGTGACACCACACGCGTTGTCGCTGTACCTGTGGACGTGGGGAGGCTTCACGGCCTACATGTTCATTGCCTCGCTGCGCACGACGGGAGCGATCGCGCTCGTATTCCTTCTGCTGGCGATCACGTTCGTCCTGCTCGGGATCGGCGACATGGGCTCCGGCCACCCCAGCATCACCCACGCCGGCGGGTATGTGGGGATCGTGACCGCTGCCGCGGCGTTCTACGCGTCGTTCGCGCAGGTCGTGAACTCGACCTGGGGGCGGGTAGTACTACCGCTGGTCCCGCTGGCGGGGAGGCCCTAGCGGAACTCACGCCGGAAGTAGTAAAAAGGACCCAGAAAAAGACCGCATAGCGGGAAACCTGAAGGCATCGGGCGCCGGCGCAGCCGGCGCCCGGGCCCTTGGGTGATCCCGACGAAAGGAGAGGGTTCATGGCTGAAGCGGCACAGGGGACCGGAGCGGAGGAGCGCGAGTACTCCGAGTCCCAGATCGCCGTTCACTGGCGCGAGGAGGAGTACTACCCGCCGCCGGAGGCGATGGCCAAGCAGGCAAACGCCAACGACAAGGCCATCCTTGATCGGTTCGCCCCAGAGAACTTCCCGGACAGCTTCGTCGAGTACGCCGAGATGCTCACCTGGGACAAGAAGTGGGATCAGGTGCTCGACTCGAGCAATCCACCGTTCTTCAAGTGGTGGGTTGGGGGTCGGCTGAACGCGTGCACCAACTGCGTCGACCGCCATCTGGAGAGCCGGGGCGACAAGAATGCGCTGGTCTGGGTGCCGGAGCTCGAAGAGGACGAGACGCAGTACATCACCTACTCCGAGCTCCACCGCCGCGTCAACGAGTTCGCCGCGCTGCTGCGCGACTTCTGCGGCGTCAAGCCGCAGGACCGGGTCACCTTCCACCTGCCGATGACCCCCGAGCTGCCGGTATCGATGCTCGCCTGCGCGCGACTCGGCGTGATCCACTCGCAGGTGTTCGGCGGCTTCAGCGGCACCGCGTGCGGTCAGCGCATGGCGGACGCCAAGAGCACGATCCTCGTCACGATGGACTCCTACTACCGGGGCGGCGATCTGATCGACCACAAGGTCAAGGCCGACGAGGCCGTCGAGGCCGCGCGCAAGGACGGCATCGAGGTCGACAAGATCCTCGTCTGGCGGCGCATCCCCGGCGAATACCACTCGGAGTCGGAGATGGTGCAGGGACGCGACTTCTTCATCGACGAGCTGCTCGGCGACTACGAGGGCCAGGAGGTCGAGCCCGAGTCGATGCCTGCCAACGACACGCTGTTCTTGATGTACACGAGCGGCACCACCGGCCGGCCCAAGGGCGCCCAGCACTCCGATCGGCGGCTACCTCAGCTACGTGACCGGGCACCTCGAAGTACTACCAGGACATCCACCCCGACGACATGTACTGGTGCTTCGCCGACATCGGCTGGATCACCGGTCACTCATACATCGTCTACGGCCCGCTCGCGCTGGGCACGACCAGCGTGATGTACGAGGGCTTGCCCACTTATCCGGACGCCGGCCGACCCTGGCGAATCGCCTCAGAAGCTGGACGTCGACATCTTCCACACGGCGCCGACGACCGTCAGGATGTTGCGCAAGCTCGGCCCGGACGAGCCCGCCAAGTACGACTACCACTTCAAGTGCATGACCACGGTGGGCGAGCCGATCGAGCCCGACGTGTGGCGCTGGTACTACAAGGTCGTCGGCAAAGAGGAGGCGGCCATCACCGACACCTGGTGGCTGACCGAGACCGGTGGCTTCATCGGCTCGACGCTGCCGGGGCTCCAGCCGATGAAGCCGGGAAGCTGCGGGCCGTCCGCGCTCGGGATCCAGCTGGTGATCTACGACGAGGACCGCAACGAGATCCCCAAGGGCTCGGGCAACGCGGGCTACATCTGCGTGCGCAACCCTTGGCCGGGGCGCATGCTCACGGTGTGGGGTCAGGACGAGCGCTTCATCGATACCTACTACAAGCGCTTCAACAAGGACCCGAACAGCAAGGACTGGCGCGACTGGCCCTTCATGTGCGGCGACGGCGCCGTGGAGGCCGACGACGGCTACTACCGGATCCTCGGGCCGCATCGACGACGTGATCAACGTCGCGGGCCACCGGCTCGGGACCAAGGAGCTCGAGTCGGCCGCGATCGAGGTCGAGGAGATCGCCGAGGCCGCCGCCGTGCCGGTGGTCGACGAGACCCGCGGCAAGATCGTCGAGATGTATGTGTCGGTCAAGCCCGGTCAGGAGGCGGGCGATATCGCCGAAGAAGGTCTCCCAGCAGATCGTCAAGGACATCGGCGCGATCGCGCGGCCCAAGAACGTGTGGGTCGTGCCGGACATGCCCAAGACCCGCTCGGGGAAGATCATGCGGCGCGTGATCGCCGGGATCTCCAACTTCACCGACGTTGGCGACATCTCGACGCTCGCCAACCCCGACGTGGTCGAGGAGATCCGCGAGCAGGTCCAGAGCGCGAAGCGAGAGAAGGGCGAGGCGCCGAAGGACTCTCCGCCAAGGAGAAGGAAGAGATCGCGACGTACGGCGCGGACTCGGAGTAGGTCATGGCGTGAAGTCTCCCTCCCGGCGCACCACTGGGTTCGACCCGAGTGCACCAGGAGGGGACCTCACGCCCATGCCCACAAGCCATCGTTGGGGGTGAGCGGACCGGGCGAAGAAGAAGCTTGCGCGCAGCACATCGCTTAGACGCGGCGCAGGCTGGTGAGCGGGGATCCCGCGTCGGGCGCGCTCGGGGCGGAGCCCCAGTGGCGCGACCGAGGCGGGACCCCGCTCACACGCTCAAGCGCGCCTTCAGTTCAGCCACGTGGCTCCGCGCAACCGGGACGGTCTCCTCGCCCGGGAGCACGAGCTCGGCGGTGCCACCCAAGAGGGGGCGCAGCTCGATCGCCTGCTTGAGGTTTGCGACGTACCCGCGGTGGACGCGGACGAACCCGAACGGCTCCCAGCGCTGCTCGAGTTCGAGGAGCGTCGCGCGCAGCAGGTAGCGCCCCTCGCCCGTCACGATCCTGACGAAGTCGCCGTGGGGCTGGGCGTAGAAGATCTCGCTGCGGGGAACGAGCCTGATCGAGCCGTTGCGCGAGCTCAGCGCCGCGACCATGTCGTGCTCAGAGGTCGCGCGTTCGCCCAAGCCTTCCTCCCCGCCGCCTTCATCCTCCGTCCGTCTGCTCGCGCGCCACGGCGATGCGCTCGAGCGCCTCCTCGACGCGCCTGCGGCTGACGGGCTTGCGCAGGTAGTCCACCGCGCGCAGCTCGAACACGTCGACCGCGGCGGTGTCGTAGGCGCTGACGAACACGATCTGCGGGGGGTTCGAGAACCGCTTGAGCACGCGCGCGAGCTTGAGGCCGTCGAGGTCGGGCATGCGCACGTCGAGGAAGATCGCGTCGTAGGGCTGCCCCGACGCCTTGACCAGCGCGTCCTGCCCGCCCGCGGCGCACTCGACGTCCTCCACCGAGGGGAAGCCCCTGAGCAGCCGCGCCAGGTCCTCGAGCTGCGTCTGCTCGTCGTCCACCGCGAGGATCGTGAGTCCGCGCGAGGTCATCGGCTTGAGTCCGAGCGGGCTCATTCGCTCACCTTGAAGCGCGCGGCGGACCGTGCTCGGCGCCACCGCTTCGGCGACCGTCGCGGCGAGCCCGGCAGCGGCAGAGGAGACGGCCCGCGGGCCGGCGTTCCGCCACCGACAGCCGCGGGCTGTGCGCCGACCGCGCCAAGTTCGGGACCGTCATCGTCACGGTGTGCCGCTCCCAGGTCGCGACTCGATCCGCAGCGCGTAATCCTCGCCGAAGGTGGCACGAAGCCGGGCGTCGACGTTCGAGAGCCCGATTCCGCCGCCCACGCCCGAGAGCACGCCCGGCACGAGTTCGGGCTCGATGCCGGCGCCGTCGTCGACCACGTTCAGCTCGACGTCCCCGTTGACGGCCCGGCCCGCGATCTCGATGCGTCCGGTGCCGGCGCGCTGCTCGACGCCGTGGCGGACGGCGTTCTCGACCAGCGGCTGGAGCGACATCGCGGGCACCACGGCATCGAGCGCGTCCGGCGGGACGTCGACGCTCACGCGCAGGTCGCGAAACCTCGCCCGCTCGAGACGCAGGTATCGCTGGACGTGATCCAGCTCCTCCGCGAGCGAGACGTAGGAGCGGCCGTCGCGGAACAGGTACCGGGTGAACTCCGCGAAGTCGATCAGCAGCTCCCTGGCCTCGTCGGGCCGGCCGTGGATCTCGCCGGCGACGGCCGCGAGCGCGTTGTAGATGAAGTGGGGCGAGATCTGTGCGCGCAGTGCGCGCAGTTCTGCGCGCGCCAGGCGCTCCTCCTGCTCGGCCACCACCGAGAGCTCGAGCTGGGCCGAGAGCAGGCTCGCCGCCTCGTGGACGACGCGCAGGACGCTCCGCCGCGGCCGTCCGACGTTGCGGTAGAAGGTGATGAGCGTCCCCGCACGCTTGCCCTGGACGAGCAGCGGTGCCATGACCGCCGAGTGCAGCGGGCATTCGGGATCCGAGGAGACGAGCTGCGGCTCCACGTGCACGCGGTCGTCTCCCGCCCGCTCGAGCAGCCTCGACAAGAGGTCGCCGGGACGCACCTGTTCACGCCCTTCACCATCGATCGCCAGCACCGCGCGTGTGTCCGCGAGCGCCACGGCCGCGGCTCCCGTGAGCGCCCGGAGGTGGGGCACCGCCTCCTCGGCCGTGTGGGCGGTCAGAGCCGCGGCGCAGGTACGGAAGCGTCGAGGTCGCGGCGTGGAGCGCGTACTGCATGCCCGCTGCCTCGGGGGTGCGCGCGGCGCGCGGCGCGCGCAGGTAACGAAGGCCGACCACAACCAGCGCGGCAACAATGGCCAACGCTATCGCCAGGACAACCCCAAAAGCGACGGTCATGGCTTTAGGATCAGCTTAACGCCCGGCGACTGATGGGCCCATGAGCGCGACAAGAACAATCTCCTCCTACGAAGAAGCGTACGCCGCCATCGTTGGTCGGTCCCGGACCGCTACAACATCGCCGCGGACGTCTGCGATCGCCACCCTAACGACAAGCTCGCGATGGTCCACGAGCATCCTCGACGGCGCGGTGAGGCGCGTCACCTGGGGCGAGCTGCAGGACGACTCGAACAGATTCGCGCAACGTACTCACCGCGCGCGGCGTGGCGCAAGGGCGACCGCGTGGCGATGCTGCTGCCGCCGACGCCCGAGACCGCGGCGGCGTTCTTTGGCGCCTGGAAGGTCGGGGGCGATCCTGCTCTCGATGTCGGTGCTGTACGGCGATGAGGGCATTCGCCATCGACTGACGGACTCCGGCGGCGAAGGTGCTCGTCACCGACGCGCCGAATGCCGACCGGATCGACCTGCGGGCTCGTCGAGGAGGTGCTGATCCTCGACGGCAGTTGCTCGACCGAGGGATCGAACCACTTCGCGCGCGTGCAGACGGCCGCCGATGACCCCGCGCAGCTCTACTACTCCTCTGGCACTACGGGACTGGCGAAGGGCATCCTCCACGCCCATCGCTACATCCTCGCCCACGAAGAGTTCCTCTACTGCCACGACGTGCGCGACGGCGAGCTCTTCCACGGGATGGGCGAATGGGCCTGGGCCGCCGGGATCTGCCCGCTGCTCGGACCGTGGCGGCTGGGGGCGGTCCAGGCCGTGCTCCAGCGCAAGGGAGGGTTCGACCCCGAACGGCAGCTCGATTTCCTGTCACCGCCACGAGGTCACGAACGTGTTCGGGACGCCCACGGCGATCCGCTCGATGATGGGAATAGCCGACGCCAAGACGCGCTATCCGCAGCGCTTTCGGATCGTGTGCTCGGCTGGCGAGCCGCTGAACCCGGAGGCGATCAGATGGGTTCCGCGAGCAGTACGGGATTACCGTGCTCGACTACTACGGGCTGACGGAGTCTTATCCCCTGTGCGCGAACTACCCGTTCATGCAGGTGCGCGAGGGGTCGATGGGCAAGCCCATGCCCGGCTGGGAGGTCGCGATCCTCGACGAGGACGAGCGCCCGGTGGCCTCGGGGGAGCGCGGCGAGATCTGCCTGAAGGCGCGCTCTAACCCCCACTACCCGTTGGGCTACTGGAACCGTCCCGCACGGAGACACCGAGGAGGCCTTCGGCGGCGAGTGGTTTCACACCAAGGACGCGGCGCGCGACCGACGAAGACGGTTACTTCTGGTACGAGGGCCGCGCCGACGACGTCATCATCTCCGCCGGCTACCGGATCGGTCCGTTCGAGGTCGAGTCGGCCTGCCTCGAGCACCCCGCGGTAGCCGAGGCCGCCGCCGTTGCCGCGCCGGATGAGCGGCGCGGCAACGTGGTCAAAGCCTTCGTCGTGGCGGCCGCGGGGTACGAGCCCTCCGACCGGCTCGCCGAGGAGATCATGTCCTTCGTGCGCGAGCACCACTCGGCCTACGCGTACCCGCGGCTGATCGAGTTCGTGCCCGACCTGCCGAAGACGCTCACGGGCAAGATCCGCCGCATCGAACTGCGGGAGCGTGAGGCTCTGTGCGTGAGCACGCGCTCCCGACGCTATTTGACTGCTTTGCCCGCCGCGTTCAGCGCGTACCAAAAGCCCCCGAACTCGGAAGCCCCGACGTACGAAGTCGAGCCCTTGGAGCCGAACGCGTAGTCGTAGAGGGCATTGCCGTCATAGGTGACCTGGTGCTTACCGCCCTTGATCGTGATCGTCCCCAGCAAGGACTTGTTGACCCCTGGGCCGGCCTTCGGCTTGCCGGTTGTCGTCAACGCCGGCCAGATCCGACTTGCACCCCTTGATCGAGACGCAGGCGTTGTGGTTCTTCGTGTCGCGGGTGAACATGTAGAGCACAAACCCGCTGCTCGAGAGGATCTTGCCCTTGTTCGTGTCTGCATGAGCTTGATCGTGGGAGTCGACGAGCTAAACGGAGCGGCGACGGCGGTCACGGCGGTCGCCGCAGTCGCACCAGCGCCGCCCCCGCGGTCGCAGCCAGCAGGATCTTGATGCGCCTCATGCGGTCTCCTTTGAGCGACGTTGCGGACAGAGGTCTACCGATAGGACTCCAGAACCCCGCACTCCTTCCCGGGCGCGCGCAAATTCCCACCACAGAGGGGTACTTGGCGCCGCGAGACGGATCGTGTGCGAACATGCTCCGTCCGGCAGAGCCGGCCATTGACCTCGACCCGCAAGGGGTGAAGATGAGACTGCTCAGGGGAAGCCTGGCGGGCGCGCTGGTGTGCGCCGCCTGCATCGCATTCGCGCCCAGCGCGCTGGCCGCGGGGCCCGTGTTCAGGCCGCGGATCGACAACGCGCTCGGACTCATCCCGCCGAACAACATCAGCAATGGCGTCCTCGGACGCGCCGCAGGCGCTCGATGCGCACGACCAGGTCACCTACCACGGCGCCCAGGTGATGGCGCACGGGATCACCGTGCACACGATTTTCTGGGGGCCCACCAGCGCCTTTCACGGCTCGCCCAAGGCTGGCGTGCTCGGCTACGAGGCCCTGATCGAGCAGTTCTTCACCGACGTCGCGCACGACAGCGGGCGTCAAGTCGAACGTCTACTCGACGCTGATCCAATACGCGGAAGGCACGAGACCCGGGGCGATCACGCCGGGCAAGTACGCGATCTCCTATTCGAAGAGCGCCGACAACGTGATCGACACGAACCCTTACCCGTCCAAGGGACGGTGCACGTCCCCAAAACAGAGCATCCACAACTGCGTGACCGACACGCAGGTGCAGCGCGAGATCAACAGGCTGATCGTGCGCACTCCACGGCAAGCGCGGGCTGACCCAGCTGTGGTTCGTATTCCGCCGCCGAAGGTCGACGAGTGCATCAGCAAGGGCGAAGCTGCGGCACCAATGCTTTCCTCGGCTACCACTCTGTCGGCGACCTGGGCCACGGCGCGATGATCTACGCGATCGCGATCGACCCGCTGATCGAGGGGCCCGTTCCCAAGAACCAGGACCCTGAGGGCAATCCCGAGGCCGAGGACACGATCGACACCGCCGCACACGAGACCGAGGAGGCCATGACCGATCCAGAGGGCGTCGGCTGGATGGACCCCAACGGCTTCGAGGTGGCCGACAAGTGCGAACGGCCGGTGCTCGGCAAGCCGCTCGGGCACGCGCACGACGGCGCTCCGTACAACCAGCTCATCAACGGCCACGAGTACCTCTTCCAGGAGATGTGGTCAAACGACAAGCGGGGCTGCGTCCAGCGCACAACCGCGACGAGCAATCCGCTGCCGCTGTCGCAGGTCAACCTGACGCAGTTCTCGCCGCGGATCACGGGCAACACCGAACGCAACAAGGCAGGCGTGCACGTCAAGGTGACGCTGTACCGCTCAGGCGCGGACCACAAGCGCGTCGCCGTGGCAAGTGGTTCGGGCACCACCAAGTCCAACGGCGGTTGGTCGCTGTCGCTCGGGCATCACGCCGTGGGCGACGACCGCGACGAGATCATCGTCGCGTACTCGGGTTCTGGGGCGCCCTCGCCGCACCGGCAGTCGATTCTGACCGGCAACGGAGGCAACCCGTACACCGAGTCGGGGTGGACGGGTTGGACGGGCGTGGACAACGGCTCCCGCGCGTCGACTCACTCGCTCAAGTTCGGTCCCTGCTTCCAGACGGGTGTCGAGCACTACGCGATCGGCGGCAAGAGGGCGGCCGGCTCGTCCACCAAGTTCTGCAGCACCAAGACCGGCGTGGCGACCGTGCACCTGAAAACGCCGCTGGGGCCAAGTCAGGCCGTGACCTGGAGCTCCAACGACAACCGCGCGTTCGCGCCGTCCAAGGGCGGTCCCGCACCGAACCAGCGTGGCGGCCTCGTCAACCTGACCGTGGGCGTCGGGGAGCCTGGCTCGGTTTCGCTGTTCTCGAACCCCAAGGTGCTCGCCCAGTTCTTCAAGGAGGGCGGTTTCCCCACCTGCACGGCGTTCCTCTCGCGCAAGCGCGTGAGCTGCGCCGGACTCGTGCCAGGCGCGAGCTACAAGCTGACCGACGGCGCCAAGCACGCCTCTGGCAAGGCCAACGCCAAGGGCATCGTCTCCGGGCGCCTGGCGGTCAAGGGAGGCGACGTGGTCGCGCTCTCGAACGGCTCGCGCGTGCTCACCCGACTGCATGTCGCGCACCTGCACGTCATCGTCAAGGGCCACGCCAAGACGGCCTCGGGCGGTAGCTGCCAGGCGGGCGACTACTACGGGCCCCCGCTGAGCAAGGACCCCGACCAACAAGTCAGCGGGCTCGGTGGCCAAGGGAGTCGCGCTCACCGGCGAGATCTGCCCGCTCAGCGGTGACGCGCGCGGCCTTCCCACCGCGCACATCGAGCAGACCGACGAGTTCAGCGGCGGCCTGACGGTCCAATAATCGGGGTATGGCCGGGGCGCATGCGCCCCGGCCCCGGGCCGATCATGATCGGCCCGGCGGGGCCGCACATGTGCGGCCCCGGACCTTATGAATTGCGCAGTTCCGCCAGGATCCGCTCGAGGCGGGGCTCCGTCTCGCGGTCGACGTGCGTCATCGCGCGCGCGACCTCCGGATGGACCGACTCGATCTGCGCGTGCATTTCGTGCGCGACGGCGCGGTAGCTCGGGTGGCCCTCGCGGCCCGAGCGCAGCTCGATGAGCTGCATCGCCTCGCGCGCGTTGAGGTCGAGGATGAAGCGGATCCTGAACCCGAGACACAGCGCATACGTCGCAGCGAGCCCGAGTCCGCTCTCGGCGAGCCGCTCGTGCTCCTCCCGGGAGAGCTCGAGCGCGCGGCGGTACTCGTCGCCGCACCCGGCGAGCTCGACCTGCTCGGGGACCTCGGCGCCCAGGTCGGGAGTGAGCGCCTGCCACTGCACGCTGAGCATGCGGTGGCGCTGGAGGTCGCGGAAGGCGCCGTAGTCGGCGACGATCTCGAAGCGATAGCCGACGGCCTCGAAGCCGCGCCCCGGGCGGTGGCGGCGGTTGGATCGCTCGCCGACGAGCTCTCGAAGGAGCTGCGCTCGCTGCTGCGCGTCGAGCCGCTCGAGCGCGTCGCGGATCGCGAGCTCCGAGCAGCCGCTTGACTCGAACAGCAGCGCCGCCAGGAGGTCCTCCTCGCTCCCGTGGACGCGCAGCAGCCTGACGGACGCCCCGCCCTCGGCGATTTCTTCACGATCGCGATCGAGGCCCAGCCGCCGCGCCCAATGCTCGCCGGCCTGCCGGCGGCGCTCGAGGTAGGAGATCCAGCGACCGCCCCGCTCGGGGCGCTCGATGCGGGCGAGGAAGCTGGGGATCACCGCCTGAAGCTCCTCCAGCATCATCGTCCCGAAGCTGTGCGCCTCGGGCAGGGGATGGCCGAGCAGGTGCATGATCAGCTGCTCGTAGGTCTGGCCCGTGGCGAAGATCCCCATGTGCGAGAGCGAGGCGGCGGGCAAGAGCCCCCGCAGCAGGTCGAGCGCCTTGGCCTTGACCGCGCGCGCGTGGGCGGCCGGAGGCTCTCCCTCGGCGGCCGGAAACTCGCCTGCCGCCCACGCGCGCACGCGCGGCAGCGACTCCGCGTAGATCGAGAAGAGCTCGTCCATGGCGGCCTCATACCGGGCTCCCAACTCGGGGTCGCGGTAGTAGCGGTAGCCGCCCGGGGGCTGGGGCAGCGGCGCGTCGTAGGCGATGTAGCGGGTCGACTGCTCGAGGTAGGCCCCGAGCCGGGGTCGCTGGAGGATCTTGGTGAGCACGTTCGAGACCCACTCGCAGGCGAGATGCGCGCCGCCGAGCTGGGCCACCGAGTCATCGCCGTAGCCGACGAAGATCCTGTCGTACAGCGTGGCCGCGCGCGCGCCCTCCCCCGCATCCCAGGATTCGCGCGGCTCGGGCAGGTCCTGCGAGAACTCCTCGAGGAACAGCCGCCGCAGCGTGCCCGGATAGCGGGAATAGCGCGCAAACAGGGCGCCCTTGACCGTCTCGGGGAGGTTCACAAGCGCGAAGACGGGCCGGTCGAGGTTCGTGAAATGGGGAGCGAGCCGTTCGCGCTCTGCTTGGGTGAAGCTCTCGACCGGGTACTCCACGGGCGGCCGATCGTAGCGGCGGGGGAGGCGGCCCTACGGTGGACGCGCTGGCCGGACTTCACCCGAAACGAGTGATGCTGGGGTTTCGCGCGCTCCTAGGGTTCTCCAGAGTCCGGTCCCCGTTCGGGTGGGGCGCCGCTCGGCCATGTCCACATCACCGTGTTAAAGCTCACGATCGCGGTTGTGGCTATCGCGCTGCCCGATGCCATCAACCCGACGTTGATCGGCGGCGAACTGTTCGTTGCGACCGGACCGCGCCCGCGGTCGCGCACGGCCGGCTTCGCGGCCGCGGCATGGACGGTCACGTTCGCGTTCGGCGTGGCGATGGCGCTGGGGTTAGGGGACCTGATCCTGTCGTTCGTGCCGAAGCCGGGAGCGACTGTCAAGTACTCGCTGATCGCGGCCGCCGGGCTCGTGCTCGTGATCGGAGGTACGTTGATCTGGATCCGCCGGCGCACGCTCGCGAAAGCGGAGGCGGCGCACGGCACGCGCGGGTCGCAAGGATCATCGGCTCTGATCGGGGCCGGGATCGCCGGACTGGAGCTGCTGACAGCTCTACCCTACTTCGCGGCGATCGCGATGATCGTCGGCTCCGGCGTCTCCAACGCTTCCAAGCTGTTCTTGATCGCGCTGTACTGCGTCGTGTACACGCTGCCGCTGATCGTGATCGCGGCCGTGGTCGCGCTGATGGGGGATCGCGCCGAGCGCTCGCTCCAACCCGCGGGTGACTGGCTATCCGCGCATTGGCCCGAGATCGTGGGACCGCTCACCGGCGCGTTCGGGATCGGCGTGCTGGTGCTTGGCGTCGTCCAGCTGATCTCGTGATCCCCGCCCCTAGATGCCCGCTTCGATCCCTTCGCACAGCTCTTGGACGTCCCGGCGCTGAGCGTGGTTGGCCAGAAGATGCGTGCCCGCAACAGCCAATGCGAAGGGCCACTCGATCAACTCCAGAGTGGCCATGGCAGCCAGGCCGGCGTACCACGCCAACGCCGTGCGGTCCGGCAGGTTGACCGCCGTCTCAGTGCCCGGCACGGTGACGCTCGGGGGGTTGCGGAGGCGCTCGACGTTGCGGCGCCTTGTCTGCTTGGAGGGCACGGAGCGTTCGCTTTACCGCCGACGGCGGAGTCGAGGAACGAGGATAGCCAGCAGCGCGCCGATGACGGCGCAGATGACCATCACCCAGATGAGCGACAGCGTGACGTGACCGAAGACGAACGAGACCCTGACGTCCTGGGAATTGGAGACTATGAAGGCGATGAGCCAAGCGGCCGCGAGCACGACGATGACCCAGGCAGTGATCTGCTTGGGATCGCGGCTCTGGCGAGGGCGGGCGCTTGTTGTTCCCATGATTGAGCTCGTTTCCTTGATCGGCAGCCACACGATCGACGAGGATGGCCCGATTCGCCTCACCCAAAGGGGATGAGGACCAGGTACTCACCTCTGACCTGTGTGCGCTGACCACTGCCTGCGCCACCGCCCGGCGAATGTGGGAACGACGAAGAAGCGCCCTTTCACCCTGTTTGGAGGATGGCCTTGGCGCTTGAAGGTCCTAATGTCGCGCCACCATGGACGAGGTGGAGCGGATGCTGCGACGTCTGGCGCTAAACGACGAGAAATCAGTGGAGATGGTGCTCACTGGCTACGGTGACCCGGAGGCGCTGCGGCCCAAGGTCGACCTGCTGGTGAGACTTGGCGCCTTGGTGGCACTCGGCGCAGCAACCACGTCAATCCGCACGACCGTCGAGGGCGCGCGGGCTGCTGGAGCCACGGAAACGGAGATCGTGGGCGTGCTCGTCGCTGTCGCACCGGCAGTCGGACTCGCCCGGGTTGTCTCGACCGCCCCGAAGCTGGCGGCGGCGATTGGATACGACCTCGACGCCGAGGAGTAAGGACATGCGCGCATCTAGGCTTTCCACCGACCAGACCGTGGCGCTGGGCCCGTTTTGGTGGCTGCTTTTGTTGGTCGGAGGAGCCGGCGTGATCGCCGGCGCAATCCTCGTCACGCGGCCTAGTCACAGCCTGGCTACGCTGGCCGTCGTCCTGGGGATCTTCGTGCTCTTGGACGGAATTGCGGAACTGGTGATGGCGTTCCGGGGCGACCCCGAAAATCGCACGCTCGCGACGATCGTCGGATTACTGACGCTCATCGTCGGTCTGCTTCTGGTGCGCCATCCGACCCACGCCGTGTCCGCGATCGGCCTGCTCCTCGGGATCTGGCTCGTGTGTGCCGGTGTCCTGCGGCTGCTTCGAGCACTCGCCCTCCCCGAGGGCCGTGCTGGGCGCTTTGCGCTTTCAGTGCTCGAGATCGTGATAGGCATCGTGGTCGTTTCCGACCCGCATATCGGCTACACCACGCTCGCCGTCCTCGCCGGCATCTGGCTCATCGTCAGCGGTCTTGGCACGATCGCACTCGCCTTCGTGGTCAAGGGGGCCGGGTCCGAGACGCGGTCCAACGCGCGCAGGCGATCGCAGCGCGAGCGATCGCGCCGCGTCCCGGGATGATCAGTCCCGGTCTCGTTCCCGGCGCGGGCAGGCCAAGCCCAGCCTGTCGTTGACGCGAGCCGGCGCCCCGAGCCGGCCCTCGAGCGCACCGGTGGTGATCTCCGGCCAGCACGAGTCCAGGAGCGTTCCGAAGCGCAAACGGCTAGGGCAACCGCGAGCCCCACGGAGACGAACACGGCGGCGAGAGCCGCAAGCGCCCACGGCCGGCGGTGGAGTAGTTCTTTAGAGCCCCGACAGCGCGCCGATTCGTCCCGACTTGACGGCATCGCGCAACCGCCCGTAGTCGCGCTCGTTCTGCTCTGCGTACGCCTGCGAGAACTCGAGGATGGCGCGGTCGAAGCCCGTGCCGCCGCCGAGATAGGACGCGATCGCGATGCGGTCGCCGCTACGAGCGTGCGCACGCGCCAGCGTCCAGCCGCAAAGCCTGCCGTACACGGGCATTCCCTCCGGCCGCAGCTGGTCGATCTCGGCCGAGCCCTTCCAGTCCTTGAGCTGGCGGCCATAGAAGTCCCGTGGCTGCTGGTCGATTGGGGAGGTGACCTGGAGCCAGCCCAGGAAGATGTCGCTTGAAGCCTGCATGAGGCGCTGTCCGGTGACGACCCTCTGTCCGTGGTTTGGGAACTCGCTAGGCCCCAGAAACTCCTCGAGCACCGATGCCTCGGCCTCCTTGAACTGAAGAAACAGTGGGTCGTGATCGTCTCGGCCGACCAACAACGCGATCCAGGCACGCGTCCCGACGCTGCCCACGCCCACGACCTTGCGAGCGAAGTCGATCAGCTCGAACTGATCGAGCAGGAGCCGGCGATCGACCCCGAGGCTCTCGCGGTAGGCGTGTGCGAGGCCGCGGAGCATCTCAAGCAACTCCTCGCGGCCGTTCTGGTCCTCGAGCATCTCGAGGGGGACGATCAGTGGCGACTGATCGAGGATTCGCGCCTGTCCATTCACGGTCTGCGTCAACTTGGAGAACGAGGACATGCTGTCGCGAGCGTGCGCCTTGGCGAGTGTCTTCTGGGTTCGCTTGACCTGCGCCGGCTTCAGGTCCGCGGCGCGCTCTTGCAGAAGCGATTCGATCTCGAGGTGTGCGTACCAGACGTCGAGGTTGTTCATCGCCGCGAAGCTCCGTAAAGCAACCCGATACTGCCCCACTGTGTCGAGCACGGCGCGTTCCTGGTCGCGGGGCCGGAACCCGTTGTCGCGCGCCGCTATCAGCATGCTCACCGCCAACCGCTTGACATCCCACTCCCACGGGCCCGGCAAGGTCTCGTCGAAGTCGTTGATGTCGAACACGAGCCGACGCTCGGGAGAGGCGAAGAATCCAAAGTTCGACAGGTGCGCGTCTCCGCAGCACTGGACGTTGAACCCCGAGCGCGGCGTGGCGACCAGGTCCTGGGCCATGACCACCGCTGCACCCCGGTAGAACGTGAACGGCGAGACGAGCATGCGGCCGTAACGGATCGGGATCAGCTCGGGGACCCGCGTGGCGGCCTGACGCTCGAGCAACTCCACCGGGTCAGGGCGCGTTGCCAGCGGCTCAAACATTGCGTGACTGCGGCGAGGAACCTCCGAGCGGGCCGCCTTGCCGCGCGCGACCTCCTCTGCCACCGTGAGGTGCGCCACCGGCCCACTCGTGGTTTCAGCCACCCTGACGATGGTGCGATCCTCGCATCTTTCCACCGAGAATGCATAACCCGACACAGGTGGTGATGCATCGCGCACACGACTGAGAGTCGGCGTCTCGGCGATAGAGAGCCAGGCGTCCTCGGGGGTGACCCGGTCCATCTCGACGGCTTCGCCGGCGCCCGTGTCCCGGTAGACGACGAAGACGGTCGGCGCCCCGCCCACCAGGCGCTCAGTTGCGCATCGCCGACGTGCTCGGCCCGTTGCGAGCCGTCATCCTGGGCGACCCAAAACCGCCTGGCCTTGGTGGACGGCGCTTGTCATCGGGAGCGGTCACGGCTCCGTGCGCAAGCGCGCCCCAGGCTCAGAGTCGGCCTTCGGTTCCCTCTTCTGAGAGGTAGATGAGCGTAGCCTTCACGCGCCGGCTGACGTCCTGCGTCTCGGGTAGCCCGAGCTTGGAAAAGATCGAGTTGACGTGCTTCTCGACGGCTCGCTTGGTGAGGAAGAGCGACTCGGCGATCGCCGCATTGCTCTTGCCGGTGGCGATCTCCGCGAGAAGCTCGCGCTCGCGCGCGGTCAGCTCCGAGAGTTGAGAGTGGACGGCGCGGGCGCGGGCCTGGATGAGAACGTCCACGATCATCGGGTCAATCACGGAACCGCCGTCCGCGACTTTCTTGATCGCATTGAGCAGCTCGTCTCGATCGCGGATCCGCTCCTTGAGGAGATAGGCGCGTTTGCCCGTACCCGCACCCAGGAGAGCGAGCGCATACGTCGGTTCCGCATACTCGCTAAGCACCACGACGCCCATTTCGGGGTTGGAATCATGGAGTTGCACGGCGACGCGCACGCCCTCCTCGCCGCCTGACGGTGGCATGCGGATATCGGTCACGATCACGTGGGGGTGCCATCTGGCGATGGCTGACCGGAGCTCGTTGCCATCGGAACAGACCGCGACGAGCTCGATTCCGGGCGCGGAACTGAGGGTCGCAGCGAGAAATTCGCGCACGATATAAGCGTCTTCGGCTACCGCCACGCGAATCGGCTCCTCCCGTCGACGAGCGGTGGCGCCGTCAGTGGTCGGGGCGCCGCGCGGCGCGCGGGAAGAGGGTCTCTCGTGGCCGCTCCTCGTTGGCTGCCCTAGCTCTTCTTGGCGCGGACGCTCAGCCACGCAGTCCCCCGGTGCTTCCTTGACGGTCTCTCTTCCGCCTCGCTGCCGTCGCTGGCAGGACTCATTTCTCTCTCCTAAGGGCGGGTGCGCACTCGAATCCCACCACGGTATGGCGCTGCTCGGATTGTAAGCGTGGAGCAGCTTGCCGAACGAACGCGGGGCGCGCCTCCCGCAGGTGGTCGTGTCGCCAACGGGCGATCACCCCTATGGGGTGATGACTCTCGGCCGGTCAGGAGAATCATGGGGGTCGTGCAATCTGCGACTGCAGTTAGCCTCTTGAGCGCGATCGCACCCGAGGCTCACCCGTCCTCCCCTTCACCGTGGTCCTACGCGTTCGTGATCGGTTTGTCGCTGGCCGCGGGCGGCGTCGACCTGTGGCTGTTCGTGAGGACGATTCGGTCGCGGCACTCCGGCGGCGACGACGAGGACGACGCGGGGGGAGGCGGGCTCATGGGTCCAAGCTCTCCCTCTCCAAGGCCCAGCGAAGATCCCGACTGGTGGCCAGAGTTTGAGCGCCAGTTCGGCGAGTACGCCAGCCGCCCTTCCACACGCACGGCTGAGCGGCGAGGCGCCAAGCTCGAGCTGACCGAAAGCCAGGACCTCGGCGCCCGGGCCAGAGCTATCCTCCTGTCCCTTGGAGGCGAGCGAACCAACTCCCAATCTTGATGGCCGATATCCAGGCGCACTCTCGACTTGAATTTGGGAAGCCCGTCAACTGCGTCGACGGCGCGTTCGGCGAGCTCGAGGACGTCCTCGTCGAGCCCAGGTCGCTGCGGGTGATGCACCTCGTAGTGGAGCCCGTGAATGGTCCGGGCCAGGCGCGTCTAGTTCCGGTCGAGCTCGCGGCCAATGTTGGAAGTGAAGGAGTTGTGCAGCTCCGCTGCACCGTGGATCAAGCGCGCAAATTGAGGCCGGTTCACGAGGTGGCCGACCTGGGAGGCGAAGGACCCCCTTCGGACAGCAACGAATGGGATGTTGGCATCAGGCAGGCACTCCCCATGCCGAGCTACGGGGCGGGCACCGCCGTGGAGGACGCGGACATCATGATCGAGTACGACCGTGTGCCGAAGGGCGAGATTGAACTGCGAAAAGCGAGCCTCGCGCGAACGGCGGACGGCGGCGACGCCGGCAGCATGAAGGGGTTCCTGGTGGAGGGCCCTCAGATCACCCACCTCGTGCTCCTGCGCGGCCACCTCTGGCGACGCCATGAGCTCACAGTCCCGGCGGCAAACATCGCGAGGATAACCACCGACGCTATCGACCTCGACCTGTCGAGGGAGCAGCTGAAGTCGGTCCCCTCTCAACCTGTACGCAGCTAGCGAGGTCGGGCCGACTCGGCACGGCCCTGTCGAGTGTGCTCGCCACGGCCTGCGGTACCAATGCCGCGTACGTCGCCGCGGTCGGCGCGACGCTTCACTAGTTACGTCGCACGACACGAAGGCCCACGAGGATCCCGAGAACCGTAACGAGATACAGCTGGCCCGAAAGCATCTCGATCACGGCGAGCGCACGGCCGACGCCGTGTGCGGCCGTGAGGTCCCCGAAGCCAGTCGTCGTCAGCACCGTGAAGGAGTAGTAGACGCGGTCGCTCGTGGACCCGCTTGTCCCTTGGGCGAAGTAGTGAGCCGAGCCAACCGCGGCGACGAAGCCGATCGCGAAGGCGAAGGCGAGTCCGATCGAGAGATAGATGGCGAGCCCCCCGGCCACGGCTTGAGTCGTGGCCCCATGCTCGCGAACAAGCCGTAGTAGACCACGGGCCAGGCTAACTGGAACCGCGATGACCATCGCCGCGCTGAGCAGGAACGTCGCATCTGCGCCGAGGGCGCCGGCGGCGATCGCAACGGTGACTCCCAGCACCATTATGCTGGCGATCGCAGTTCTGCGCCGGACGACTGTGGTGCGTTCTCGGGAAGTGCCGGCGACGACGATCACGGCGGCGCCCACTACCGCAAATGTCACCGCCCGCGTGCCTGCGCCGTCGGGAGCAACAATCACGAAGACGACCGCAAAAAGGTTGAGGAGGAACACCACTCCGTAGCGGTATCCGGCAGCACGAGACTCCCGCGACCGCCGGCTGCTCCGGGCGAACGTTGGCCTCCTAGACGGCGGCGAGGCAGAGCTGGACATGCCAGGTCTCGCCGGATCTCACCCACCCAAAGCTATTGCGTCCGAGGCATACTGCATCACCCACTTGGGATGAGCCCAGCGGGCGGGCGGGCGCCTAGCCTCGTCCACTGGATCAGATGCAGATCGCAAATCAACACGTTGTCCTGGTCGGAATGATGGGGGCTGGCAAAACGACGGTCGGCCGGCTGCTCGCCGCGCGGCTGGGTTGGGAGTTCTGGGACAACGACGAGGCACTGCAGAAAGCGACTGCAGAGACCGCGGCCCAACTCCAGGCACAAGGGGGCCGCGCCGCGCTACACGAAACGGAGAACCGCCTGTTGCGAGAGGCGCTCCGCGCGCCTACGCAAATGGTGTACGCCGCCGCCGGAAGCGTCGTGCTCCGCCCGGAGCTCCTGCGCGACGCGCTGACGATCTGGCTACGCATCGGCCCAGCCGCTGAGGTCTCGAACATCGCGCGCAGCGGCCAGCACCATCGACCCCTCCCGAGCGATGCGAGGGCGATGCTCGAGCACCTCGGCAAAGAACGCGAATCGGGGTATGCGCGACTGGCGAACGCGGCGGTCGATGTCGCGCCCGAACCCGAGGTGACCTGCGAGCGCGTGATGCAGGCTCTTAGGGCCATCACCCAATCCGCATGATGTGAGTGCTCTCCGCTCAAACGGCATCCGAATTGGATGATCGTCCGAGTGGGAGTCCGAGAGCTGACGTACGGCTTGTCGGCGTTCACCCGGTCTGGGTGATGACTCTCATCGCGAGGCTCAGATACTCGGCCCTAAGTACAGCCGTGATGCGCTTCCTGCTCAACATCATCTGGTTGCTCTTGGCCGGAATCTGGATGGCGCTCGGATACGTGCTCGCGGCCGTGATCTGCTTCGTCTTGATCATCACGATTCCGTTCGGGGTCGCCGCGTTGCGCATTGCCGGGTACACGCTGTGGCCCTTTGGCCGAACGATCGTGCGCAAACCGGGGGCCGGAGGCGGCTCGATGATTGCCAACGCGATTTGGATTCTGCTGTGCGGCTGGTGGCTGGCCCTCGGTCACCTTGTGACCGGGATCGCGCTCTGCATCACGATCATCGGCATTCCGCTCGGGCTCGCGAGCTTCAAGCTGATCCCGATTTCGTTGACTCCATTCGGGCACGAGATCGTGCGTGTACCCGATCGAATCCCAAGTTCGCTTGGTAACGAACCGAGGACCACCGGATAGCTGTGATCAGCAGCGGCCGAGCCCGGCCAAAGCGCTGAGGTCAGTCAGTGTGCTCGGCACCCGCGCCTACCGGCACCGGTTTGGGCCCACCCCCGGCCGCCGCATCTCGTTCGGCGAAGAACTCGGCGCCTTCGATGCTGAACTCGGGGACGATGCGGTCGAGCCAGCGTGGCATCCACCAGTTGATTTTGCCCATCAGGGTCATGACTGATGGGACCAGCAGGCACCGCACGACGGTCGCGTCGAGAATGACCGCGACGGCGAGGCCCACGCCGAACTGCTTGACGGTGGGGTTGCCGTTGAGTAGGAAGCTGCCGAACACGAACACCATGATCGCGGCCGCGGCGGTGATGACCCGCGCGCTGGTCACCAGCCCCAGGCTCACCGAGTTGCGATTGTCCTCGCCGGCGTGGACGTGTTCTTCGATTTGGCTGACAAGAAAGACTTCGTAGTCCATCGAGAGCCCGAACAGGATCGCAAACATGAATAACGGCACGTACGAGACGATCGGGATTCCGCCGCTTAGGCCCATGATGCTGCTCAGCCACCCGTACTGGAAGATCGCGGTCAGCACCCCGTAGGAGGCGCCGATTGAAAGCAGGTTCATCACCGCCGCCTGGGCGGGGACGACGGCCGTGCGGAACGCCACGATCAACAGGACGAAGCTGAGCGCGATCACCACCAGTATCTGAAGGGGCAGCTTGCTCGAGATCTTCGAGGCCAGGTCCTCGTAGGAGGCCGTGGTCCCGCCCACGTACGCCTTCATGTTGGTGCCCTTCTCGGCGTCGGGGATCGCGGTGTTGCGCAGCGAGTGCACGATCGTGGTGGTGTTGGTGGAGGCGGGGTTGTACTTCGAGATCGCGCTGAAATAGGCCGTGGTCCCCGCCTTATCGATCTGGATCGCTGAAACGCTTGCGACCCCCTTGGTCTTGGAGACATTCTTCTGCAGCGTCGTCAGACGCGGATCGGTTGCCCTGGAGTCGCTAGAGGAACTCGAGGAACTGCTCGACGAGGAGCTGCTGGACGAGCCATTCGACGAGCTCGAGCTGCCTTGGAGCTCGACGAGCTCGAGGAGCTCTTGGAGCTTGAGGAGCTAGAGCCGCTCTTGGAACTGGACGAGCTGGACGACGACGCGGGTTGGGCCGGGGACCCGAGATGGACGGCGATGAGCAGGGGGCCGTTGACCCCGGGGCCGAAGTTCTTGGCCGTCAGATCGTAGGCCTGACGCACCGTGGTCGAGGTGGAGTAAGCCGCCACGTCCTGCTGGCCCAGTGTCAGCGATAGCAGCGGGATCGCCAGCGGGATCAGGATCGCCAGCGCCGCCAGCCCGCACACGATGGGCTGCTTGGAGATATCGTGCGCCCACTTTGCCCACACGCCCTTCCTGGCCTCCTCGTCGGTCGGCGGATGGTGGATGCGAAGCGAGTTGATGTGTCGATCGAGGATCGACAAAAAGGCAGGCAAGAGTGTCAGCGCGGCGCAGACCGCGACGACGACGGCGACAGCCGCCATCAATCCCATCGTCGTCACCAGCGGAATGCCGGCTACCGCGAGCGAGACGAGCGCGATCGTGACCGTGCAGCCTGCAAAGAACACCGCGCCGCCCGAGGTCGCCACCGACCGGGCGATCGACTCGTGCATGGGTAAGCCGCCCTGGAGACCGCGTATGTGCCGGGTCACGATGAACAGCGCGTAGTCGATCCCAACGCCCAGGCCGATCATCGTGGCGAGCGTCGGAGATACCGTCGGCACGGTTATCACGTGCTCGAACATCTGGACGATCGACAGGGTCGTGACCAGGGCGAAGATCGCCGTAAGGATCGGCAAGATCATCGCGGTAATCGTCCCGAAGGTGAAGGCAAGGATGAACATCGCGGCGATGATCCCGATGAGCTCGCTCGACTCCGTCGATGGCTTTGAGACCTTCAAACCCAGCTGTCCGCCGGTCTGCACCTCCAAGCCCGCTGACTGAGCAGGTTTAGCAGCGGCGTTGATGATCGTCTGCGCCTGGCTCTGCGACAAAGACCCCGGAGACACCTTCAGCCCCACCGTCAAATACCCCGTCTTCTGATCCTTGCGAAAGCGCCGAAGCACCTTGCGACGTCAACGGATTCACCACCGACGCGACATACGGAGCCTTCGCCACATCAGCCGCCGCATCATTGACCGCGCTCTTGTACTTCGAATCCGTCAACTTCCCGCTCTTGGTATGCAAGACGATCGGGCTGGTGCCGTAGGCCTGCACGGGGAAAGACTTCTGCAGTGTGTCCTTGGCGTGTTCGCTGCCCGTGCCGGGCAGGGACAGATCGTCGCTGGTGTTGACTCCCAGCCCGTGCGAGATCGCAAACACCGCGATCGTCACCGCGAGCCAGAAGGCAACCACCCACCAGCGCCGCCGCGTGCAGAAGTGCGCCAGCCCGTAAAGGTAAGGCGTCATCGCTCGTTTGCGCCCCGGCTAGTCAATCCACCACCAGCCCCAGAACCGCCCCCGACTTCTCCTTGCCTCGTCCTAAGTGTGAGGGACGGCGGCGGACTATACAGGCCGCGGCGACCGCTCACAATTGCCTTAGTGGACCGGTAACAACGGGCGGTCAACCGGGGTCTCCCTTATGGCAGTCCGGCCAGTGCCTGCCCCGCGTGATGGGCGAGGTAGAAGAGCGGCTGGGGGACGATGCCGAAGAAGATCGTCGCCGCGGCGAACACGACCGCGACGAGGACGAGCCCGGGGTAGTCGGGAAGCCAGGCTGGTCCGCGCTGGTGCTCGATCGGAGCCGCGTCCTGCGAGCGGTCGGCCTCCTGCGATTCGTCGGCCTCCTGCGAGCCGCCCGCGATCGGCGGCAGCCCGCCCTCCGTCGCGACCTGCGCGCCCACGGGGCTGTAGGAGCCCATCCACATCGCCGCGACCACGCGGAGGTAGTACCCGAGCGAGATCATCGAGCCGACCACGAGCACGATCGCCAGCCACAGGTAGTCGCCGTTGACGAGCGCGTGGATCAACTGGAACTTGCCGATGAAGCCGGCCGTGCCCGGGATCCCCGCGAGCGACAGCATGGCAATCGTCATCGGCCAGGCCAGCCACGGCCGTCGCGCAGCGAGGCCGTCGAGCGCGGCGATGTCATCACCGCGCGGGTCATCGCGCTCCACGGCCGCGACGACGGCAAACGCCGCCAGGTTCATCCCCAGGTAGATCGCGATGTAGAGCACGGTCGCATCCACTCCCAGGCGGCTCGCCACCACCACCCCGCCCAGCATGTACCCCGCTTGAGCGACGCCCGAGTAGCCGAGCATGCGCTTCAGCGAGGACTGGCCGAGAGCGCCGACGTTGCCGATCACGATCGTGACGGCCGCGAGGACGGCGAGCGACGGCGCCCACACGGTGCGCTCGCCGAGCACCGCGACGTCGAAGAAGCGCAGAAACGCGCCTAGCGCGGCCGCCTTTGTCGCCGTGGCCATGAACGCGGTGATGGCGGTGGGGGCGCCCTCGTACACGTCTGGGGTCCACTGGTGAAATGGCGCCACCGAGGCCTTGAAGGCGAACCCCACGATCACCAAGCCGATGCCGGCGAGGACCATCGGGTCGCCGAGCACGCCGCCGTGGAGGTGGCTCCGCGAAACCGCAGTCGCGATACGGGCGAAGTCGGTCGCGCCGGTCGCGCCGTAGACGAGCGCCAGCCCGTACACGAGTGTCGCCGAGCCGACCGACCCGATGATGAGGTACTTCAGCCCTGACTCGAGTGAGCCCTCGCGGCGGTACTCGGACGCACACAGGATGTAAAGCGGAATCGAGAGGAGCTCGATGCCCAAAAACAGCGTCACCAGGTTCTGCGCCGAAACGAGCACCGCCATTCCCAGCACGCTGAAGATCAGGAGGGAGTGGTACTCGCCGTGGCCCGACTGCTCCGGCGCGCGAGAGCCCCACGATAGGAGCACCGCGGCCAGCGCCGCTACCGCGAAGATCATGTCGAGGACCAGCGCGAGGTAATCGACCTTGAGCGCCCCCGAGATGATCGCCGCGTGGTGGTGGAAGTATCCGATCTCGAGCCCCAGTGCGGCGCCCAGCGTCAGCACCGTGAGCGCCGGGACCACCCGGGCTCGCACGACCGCCGGGCGCAAAAGGCCCACGAGCAGCACCACGAGTCCGCCGGTCGCCAGGGCAATGAAAGGAGAGAGCCCCGCATAGTCGATGTGGGGACCGTGGATCATCTCGCCGCCACCTTGATCGGGGCCTGAGGCGCCGAGACCGTGCTCCTGACGCTCGACTGCGAGCGCGAGAGCACGAACTGGGGATAGAAGGCCAGCGCGATGATCACGACCACGAGGGGGGCGAGCGTCGTGAGGTCGCGGACGCCGATGTCGAACGACGTGACGTCTGGCTTCACTCGGTTGTGCATCGAGGAGACATACATCCGTAGGGCGTAGTACGCAGCGCCGACGACGCCGAGGAAGGCCACCACGGCGATCACGACCTTCGCCTTGAAGACGCCCAGCAGGATCATGAACTCGCCGATGAAGTTGGCCGACCCGGGCATGGCCAGGGTCGCGAGCGCGACGATCAAAAACAGCGCGGCGAGCACGGGGGCGCGGAAGGCGATGCCGCCCATCTCTCGGAGGTCTTCAGAGCCGCCCGCCCGGAGCGCCAGCGCGGCGACGATGAAGAACAGTGGCGCAACGACGAGCCCATGGTTGACCATCTGCAAAAGCGCGCCCTGGCTTCCCTGCGGCCGCAGGGAAAAGATGCCCAGCGTGATAAAGCCCAGCTGGGCGACGCTCGAGTAGGCCACCACCAGGCGTGCGTCATTCGTGGTGAAGGCAAGCGAGGTTCCCCACAGGATCGAGACGAGCGCGATCAGCAGCATGAGCGTCTGGTAGTGGACCGACGCGTACGGGAACAGGGGCAGGACGATGCGCAAAAAGCCGTAGGCGGCGACCTTGGACAGGACGCCGGAGAACACTGCCAGGGCCGGGATCGGCATCGCCTTGTAGCCGTCGGCGAGCCACCCGTGGAACGGGACGAGCGGCATCTTGACCAGGAAGGCGGCTGCGAAGCCGAGGAAGACCCACTCCTGCGTGCTGTGCGACAGAGGCAGGTGATGCAGGGCCGAGAGCGCGAATGTGATCGGGACGCCGTGCTCGTTTGAGGCCACGACCCCGGTCGCGATCGCAGCCGCGAGCATGAAGAAGGAGCCCACCAGCGTGTAAACGACGAGCTTGGTCGTCGCGCGTACGCGATCGCCCGTGCCCCACATCCCGACCAGGAAGTAGAACGGGATCAGCATCAGGTCGAAGAAGGCAACGAACAGGGCGAGGTCTTGAGCGCAGAACGCGCCAAGCACACCGCTCTGGGCCACGCCGAAGAAGAAGTAGAAGCTGCGTGGGCGAGGCCACTCGCGAAAAGCCGCCCACACCAGCGAGGCGCTGAAGAGCACGCACGTGAGCAGCACGAGCGAGACGTTGAGGCCATCGAGCCCGAGCTTGTAATGGATCCCCAGGGCTCCGATCCAGGTCTGGTCGGTTACGAACTGCAGGCCCGCGTGACCGGTCTTGAAGCGAGCGATATAGGAAATCGCGATCCCCAGCGGGACGAGGCTGAGGACGGCGGCAAACGGCCCACCCAGCGAGGCGGGAGCGCGGCCGCGACGAGCGCGATCGCCACCGGCAGCCAGATCAGGATCGAGAGCGTCATGCGGTCGCCGTCACGTGCTCGAGATGAGGAAGTAGAGAGTCACCGCGGCGAGGAACAGCACCATGCCCGCGGCGTAGTAGCGGACGAAGCCCGTCTGGGATCGCCGCACGGCCGCAGACCCGGCTCGCACCGTCCCCACGGCACCTCGGTCACTCCCCGCTCTACGACGTTGCGCTCGAGCACCGACTCTCCGAGGCGCCCGAGCATGAGCACCGGCCTGACCACGACCGGTCGATCAGCTCGTCGAAGTACCACTTGTTGACGAACAGGGTGTACAGCCGGGCAAACGGCGCCGCAGGATTCGCCGGCGTCGGTCTGGGCTTGAGGTACCAGACCCAGTAGGCGGTCGCGATGCCCACGATCGCTACCGCGGCGCCGATCGCCAAGCCCGCCCAATCGCACCCGCCGAGGGCAGCGACGCGCGCGACCGCCGAGTTGGCGAAGGTCGGCGACAGGAAGCGCTCGATGCCCGCGTCTACCCCCGGAATCTGGACGATGCCGCCGATCACCGCAAGCACCGCCAGCATTGCCATCGCCACCTTCATCGGCATGTCCCGTCTCGGCGATGTGGTGCTCGGGGCCGGGGAAGCCGACGTCGGTGTCCTCTTCCTCGCGGTCTGCGGATTGGTCGGCTCCTCGGCGTGGGCGAGATGGCCATGCTCGAGCTCGAGCGCCTCCTCGACCGGCGCACCGAAGAAGGCCCGGAAGATCATCCGGAACGTGTACAGGCGGTCAGAAACGCGCCGATGTAGCCGAAGATCCCCAGCACCAGGAAGCCGCCGCGGCGGTGGACCAGGAAGCCGAGGATGTCGTCCTTCGATAGCCACCCCGAGAACGGCGGCAACCCCGCGAGCGCGAGCCCGCCAACAAAGAAGCAGACGAACGTGAAAGGCATGGCCTTGCGGAAGCCGCCCATGCGGTTGAGCGACTGCTTGCCGGCCATCGCGCTGATCAGCGACCCGCCGCCATGAACAGAAGCGCCTTGAAGAAGGCGTGGGTCATGAGATGGAACGAGCCCCGCGGAGTAGGCCCCGACCGAGACTGCCATGATCATGTATCCGATCTGGGACATGGTCGAGTAAGCGATGACGCGTTTGATGTCGCTTATGGCGAGAGCGATCGTGGCCGCGATCACCAGCGTCAGACAGCCACCGGCCGCTGTCACGTCACCCGCTGTCGGGGCGTAGTTGAACAGCACGTGCATGCGGGCGATCAGGTAGACGCCGGCGGTCACCATCGTCGCGGCGTGGATCAGCGCCGACACCGGGGTGGGACCCTCCATCGCGTCCGGGAGCCAGGTGTGGAGCGGGATTTGAGCCGATTTCGCGAACGCGCCCGCCCCGAGCAGCAGGCACGCGACCACCAGGGTGGGCTGTTATGGGCGAAGACGTGATGGGTCCGGTGAAAGACCTTCAGGAACTGGACCGAATGGGCGTGCTGGAAGATGATGAAGGTCCCCAGGACCAGCCCCACGTCGCCGACGGTGTTGATCACGAACGCTTTGATCCCGGCCCCCGTGGCCGTACGCCGCCTGTACCAGAACGAGATCAGCGCGTAGGAGGCAAAGCCGACGAATGCCCAACCGACGATCAGGATGATGAAGTTGCCCGCGAGCACCAGCAGCAACATCGAGAACACGAAGAAGTTCAGGTACGAGAAGTAACGGGCGTAGCCGCGGTCCGAGGTGAGGTACGCGACCGAATAGAGGTGGATCAGCGCCGAGACCCCGGAGACCACCAGGATCATGAACACCGAGAGGGGGTCGACGAGGATCTGGACCTTGGCATCGATTCCGGCGCTGTGTCGTAGCTCCAGAGCGTGGACGAACTGGCGGTGGTCCGGGCTATGGGACATCATCAGCACGAGCGTCGCCACCGCGAACGCGAACGACGAGCGCGATCATCGCCGTCCCGAGCCAGCCCGCCGGGCGGCCGCCGAGTCTCCTGAAGCCAAGCGCGATCGCAACCGCGCCGACCAGCGGGCACAGCACCACGAGCCACGCGAAGGTGGTGAGCGCCATCATGCGGTGCCCCCGCGGGCGTCGCGCGCGGCGTGGGGAGAGCGCAGCCGATGGGGTGGGCGCAGCCGGCCGCGCTCATCGCTGTAGCTCCCGCGGCTCGTGCACGTCCGCCGCCGCGTCCTCACCCCTGCAGCTCCCGCAGCTCGTCCACGTCCACGGGCAGCCGGCGACGATGGATCGCGACGATCAGCCCCAGTCCCACAGTGACCTCGCACGCCGCCACGACCATCACGATCAGCGCGAAGATCTGGCCGTCCTCGCCTCCCCACATCCGCGCGAACGCGACCAGTGCGAGGTTTGCCCCATTGAGCATCAGCTCGAGGCAGAGCAGGATGACGAGCGGGTTGCGCCTGATCAGCACGCCCGCGGCGCCGATGCAGAAAATCAGCGCCGAGACCACGAGATAGCCGCCGATCCACATGCGTCACCAGCCTCCCTCGTACGGCGGGCGCGAACGCCCGCGTCCTGCGGCTCTCGGACCGGCCGCGGCTCCGGTCGGCTCGAGCTCGGCCTCCCCCGCGGACGGGAGTTCGGGCAGCCCGGGCTCGGCGTGGCGGGTACCAGCCGCCTCCGCCATCGTGCCCGTGAAGGCCGGCCGTGGGATGTGGACGCGCCGCTCGAGCTCGATGTCGGGCTCGAGGCCCCTTCGGCGCCGGGCCAGCACCACCGCGCCCACGGCGGAGACGAGCAGCAGGATCGAGGCGATCTCAAATGGGAACAGGTACTTGGTCAAAAACAGCCGGCCGATCTGGGCGGGAGTCCCGAAGCCGAGCACGTAGGGCGCGCCCTTTCCCGATATGCCTTTCAACGCCGTCCCCAGCAGCGCTATGCACAGCTCGGTTGCGAGCGCGATCGCGAACAGCGGGCTTATGAACTTCAGCGTCGCGCCGCCGATCGCGAGCGGCTCCTCGCCGCCGCCGATGTAGGCGACCACGAACACGTAGAGGACCATGACCGCGCCCGCGTAGACGATCACCTGCGCGGCGGCAACGAACTCCGCGCGCAGCAGCAGGAACAGCGCCGCCAGCGAGATCAGGTGGAAGACGAGCGAGAGCACGCTGTAGAACGGATTGCGCAGGGTAACCACGCCGATGGCCCCGGCCAGCGCGCAGATGGCGGCGACGAAGAAGAGCGCGGCGGTGGCGTTCACTCGGCCTCCGGGTCACTCCCCCTCCTTGCGCAGGGGCGTGCGCTCGACCGCGTCGGCGAGCAACATCTCCTTGGTGAAGATGAGGTCCGACCGGGTGTAGTCGGACAGCTCGTAGTCGTGGCCCATGGTGATCGCATCGAACGGGCACGCCACCTCGCAGTAACCGCAGAAGATGCAGCGGCTCATGTTGATCTCATAGACCGCGCGTATCGCTCTCCAGCTGAGATGCGGTTCTCCGGCGTGTTCTCGGCCGCGACGACGCGGATGCAGTCGGCGGGGCAGGCGGCGGCGCACAGCGAGCAGCCCACACACTTCTCCAGTCCGGTGTCCTCGAAGCGATGCAGCCGGTGACGGCCGCGGAAGCGGGGGTAGACCGGCGTCTTCTCCTCGGGGTACTGCAACGTTACCGGCCCCTCGAAGATCCGGGCGAAGGTCGTCTTGAGTCCGCGCAGCGTCTCCCCGAACACGCGGTAGGTGCTCCCCAGCGGCCCGGGCATCGGTTCTCGGACCACCTTGATGATGTCGTCCGAGGGCTCGTACGGGCTCACGTGGCCACCACGATCGCGGTCACGAGCAGGTTGAGGGTTGCGAGCGGCAGCAGGATCTTCCAGCCGAAGGACATCAGCTGGTCGTAGCGCAGACGCGGCAGCGTCGCGCGGACCCAGATGAAGAGGGTGATGAACAGCATGATCTTCACGATCACCACGATCGGGTCGACCCACCCTGGCACGTGCGGGTTACCCGGGATCAGCCAGCCTCCCAAAAAGGCGGTCACCGCGATGCCCGAGACCACGGCCATGTTCATGTACTCGGCGAAGAGGTAGGCGACGAACGGGGTGCCGCCGTACTCGGTCGAGTAGCCCTGCACGAGCTCTGCGTCTGCCTCCACGAGGTCGAACGGCGCGCGGTTGGTCTCCGCGAAGGAGGCCACCAGGAAGATCAGAAAGCCCATGAGTTGCGGGACGATGTACCACATGCCCACCTGCGCGTGGACGATCTTGGTCAGCGACAAGCTCCCCGCCGTGATCACCACGCCCACCAGCGCGAGCCCCTGCGCGACCTCGTACGAGATCAGCTGGGCGGCGGCGCGCATCGAGCCGAGGAATGAGTACTTCGACCCTGAGGACCAGCCGCCGAGCATCACGCCGTAGAAAGAGATCCCGGAGAAGGCGAACACGTACAGCGGTCCGATCGAGACGTCGATCCCGTAGAGGCCAACCCGCGCGCCGAAGATGTGCTGGACGTCGCCGAAGGGGATGATCGCCAACCCGGCGACCGCCGTGAGGATCGCGATCACGGGCGCAACGCGAAAGATCACGCCGACGGAGGTGGTGGGCCTCAGCGCCTCCTTTGTCGCGAACTTGATGATCTCCGCCACGGGTTGGAGCAACCCGAAGGGGCCCACGCGATTGGGCCCGTAGCGGGCCTGCATCCGCCCCATCAGCTTGCGCTCGTAGATCGTCAGCACGGGCAGGATGGCGAAGGCGACCGCGAAGATCACGAGGGCCTTGAGGATCTGGATCCACCAAACCTCGTAGTAGAAGGGATCGGCGAACAGCCTCATGCGGATCCCCCGCGGACACCCTCCGCCTTGGACACCGCGATCGTCGGTCCCGTAAGAGCATTGGCAGAGTCGGAAGCTATTCCCTCAGCGAGGAACGCGATGCCCGCGGGAACCCCCGTGCGGACGTGGGCGGTCGCGTCGAGCCGCGCGCCGTTCTGAGACACGACGACCCTCTCGCCGCCCGTCAAACCCAGCCGCCGCGCATCCTCGGGCGAGAGCTCGAGCAGCTGGCGGGCGATCGTGTAATGCAAGGTGGGGGAGACCTCGACCTCGGGCGCGGCCCAGATCGGTCGATAGGTTCCCAGAAGAAGCTCGCCGTCGCGAGAAGCTTCCCCGCGCTGCGCACCGGCGCCCACGACGCTCACCGACGCGTCCGAGACACCCGGAAACTCCGAGGCCTCCTCGCGCTCGGGCCAGCGCACCCCGCGGCCGCCCAGGCCGTCCAAGGTCAACCCGCGGTAGAAGGGAACTGCCTGCACCAAGTCCGCGAACGCCATGCCGCTCGTCAGGACGCCGGTGTCCAGCCCGGCTCGCCGCGAGAGCTCGGCCACGATCCACCAACCGGCCCGCACGTCGCCGGGGTGCGCGATCGCCGAGCGCAACCGCTGGACGCGTCCGTCGGGGTGGACGAGCGTGCCCTCCTTCTCCGCGTAGGACTCGGCCGGGAAGATGACGTTGGCGTGCTCGCGCAGACCGTCGGTGAGAACGGAGGCGTGGGCGACCACCAGCGCGGCGTGTTCAAGCGCGTCGTTCCAGAGCTGGCGGTCTGGACGTTCGCGCACGGGGTCGGTCTCGAACAGCCACAGCGCGGTGAGCTCGCCGCCGACAGCCGCGCGGGCGATGTCGGAGGCGCCGCGACCTCGATCCGAAAGCGAGGAGTACCCGGGGCCCGCGTCGGGCAGTACCCCCGCCTCGCGCAACCCGCGACCATTGCAGCCCGCAGGGATTTCGAGCAGGCCAGCGCCAGAGCGGTCCGCGATACCCAGCCGGCGCGCGACGCTCAAAAGGTGGGGTAGGGCCGCCGCGTCCATGCGCTCGCCCCAGACGATCACCACGTCCTCGCCGGCGCGCAGGAAGTCGACCAGCGCCCGCACGCTCTCGGCCGAAAAGCCTGCCTCTGGAGCCGGGCTCGGCTCGCCCCCCGCGAGCGCTGAATCCAAAGCGGACAGCAGCGCCGCCTCCTCGCCGGGTGCGTAGCGGATCGTCAGTCGCGCGCCGCGGTCGAGCGCGCTCGGGCGGGCGCTCGCCACGGCCACCTTGACCCCATTTCGCCGCACGCCCTTCCTGATCCTCAAATCCAAGATGGGCATCTCATCCAGCGGCTCGCACCCCACCACGAGCACCGCTGAGGCGAACTCCACGTCCGGCACGCTCGCCTGAAACGCTGGCGCCGCCAGCGAGCGCGCGAGCTCCGGTTGCACCTGACCCCCCCGCGCGCGAATCGACATCGCCTGATTTCAAGCCCGACCGCATCACCGACTGGAGCAGGAACCCCTCCTCGCACGAAGCCTGGCCGCCCACGAGCGCCCCGACCCGGCCGCGATGGCGCACCAGGCCGGCGGCCACCGAGAGCGCGCGATCCCACGAGACCTCGCGCAAGCTGCCCCCCGTCGCGCACGAGTGGCCGAACTATCCGCTCATCGGCGTGGATCGCCTGGTAGGCGAAGCGGCCCTTGTCGCACAGCCAGCCGTCGTCAACGTCGGGGTGGTCGCGTGCGAGCACGCGAAGGACCCGCTCGTCGCGGACGGTGAAGTCGACGTTGCACTGCGCCGGGCAGAGCGTGCAGATGCCACCCGCACCCTCCACGTCCCAGGGCCGCGCGCGGAACCGGTAGGGCACCGACGTCAGCGCCCCGACCGGGCACAGCTCGGTGATATTGCCCGAGAATGGCGCCGCGTAGGGGTGGCCGTCGTAGGTCGCGACGAAGCTGTCGGCGCCGCGCTCGGCGAAGATCAGCTGGTAGTCCTCGGAGATCTCCTGCGAGAAGCGCACGCAGCGGTAACACAGGATGCACCGCTCGCGATCGATCGCGACCAGCGGCGAGAGCTCCAGCGGCTTGACGAAGTGGCGTTTGGGCTCGATGAAACGAGAGCGGCCCAGGCCCCAGCCGAACGAGATGTCCTGGAGCGGGCACTCGCCGCCCTTGTCGCACACCGGGCAATCGAGCGGGTGGTTGACGAGCAGGAACTCGACTACGGCGTGCTGGGCGTGGCGCACGCGGTCGGTCTGTGTGTGCACGACCATCCCGTCCTTGACCGCCGTCGAGCACGAGGTCTGGAGCTTGGGCATGCCCTCGATCTCGACCATGCACATACGGCACGCGCCGACCGGCTTGCCGAGCTTGGGCTGATAGCAGAAGTAGGGGATCTCGACGTCCCCGAACTTCGCCGCGTCGACCAGCATGGAGTTCTCGATGGCGCGTACCTCGCGGCCGTCGATCGTCAGCTGGATGATGTTCAGTTTCGGGGCGGGGCATCCGGCTCGGGGCGTCCGAGCGTGTCAGTGCACGGGCAAGGGGCCGGCGTGCTCGTCGGCGACGCCGAGGGGCACCACGTCCTCGAGCGCGCCGGTCTCGAAACGCTCGCGGGCAGCCTCGATCTCGGCCTCGAGCTCGGGCCGGAACTTCTCGATCATCGCGCCGATCGGCATGGCCATCGAGTCGCCGAGCACGCACAGGCAGTTGCCGATGATCTCCTCCTGGACCGAGGCCATGATGTCGAGGTCCATCGGCGTCGCCTCGCCAGACTCGATCCGCTGCAGCATCTTCACCGTCCAGTTGGTGCCCTCCCGGCAGGGGACGCACTTCCCGCAGGACTCGTGGGCGTAGAACTTGGCCACCTTGAGCGCGACCTCGAGCACGGAGTGGGAGTCATCGATGATGATGACCGCCCCCGACCCGATCATCGAGCCGGCCTTGGCCATGGAGTCGAAGTCGTAGGGGATGTCGAGGTCGTCCTTGGTCATCACCGGCGCGCTCGATCCTCCGGGAAACCAGAGCTTGATTTCGCGGCCTTCAAACGGTCCGCCAGCAAGCCCGTAGATGAGCTCCCGCGAGGGCATGCCGAGCTCGATCTCGTAGTTGCCCGGTCGCTGGACGTCGCCCGATACCGAGACGAGCTTCGTGCCGGTGGAGGTCTCGGTGCCGATGTGCGCGTACTCCGAGCCGCCGATCGCGATGATGTGGGGGACGGTCGCGAGCGTCTCGACGTTGTTGATCAGCGTCGGGCCGTCGTAGAGGCCCTCGATCGCGGGGAATGGCGGCTTCAGGCGCGGGTTTCCGCGCTTGCCCTCGAGCGAGTCGAGCAGTCCGGTTTCCTCGCCGCAGATGTAGGCCCCGGCCCCGCGGTGGAGCACGAGCGACAGCGTGTGGTCGGAGCCGAGGATCCGCTCGCCGAGGTAGCCCGCCTCATAGGCCTCGGCGATCGCCGCCTCGAGGATGTCGGCCTGGTAGCTGTATTCGCCGCGTACGTACATGAACGCGGTGTCGATCTCGGCCGCCCACGTAGCGATCACGATCCCCTCGATCACCGAGTGGGGGGTCTTCTGCATGATCTCTCGGTCCTTGAACGTCCCCGGCTCGGACTCGTCGGCGTTGCAGACGAGGTACTTCGTCAACTCCCCGTGGGGCAGGAACGAAGCCTTGCGACCCATCGGGAATCCCGCTCCGCCGCGGCCGCGGATGCTCGACTCGGTGATCTGCTTGAGCACGTCGTCCGGGGTCATCCCGAGCGCCTTGCGCAGCGACTGATAGCCACCGCGGCGCTCGTATACCTCCAGCGTGTTCAGCCCCGGCTCGTCGATGCGGTCGAACAAAATCGGCTTGTGGCGGCCCGGAACCTCCTCGTGCGCGATGGGGTCGGCGCAGGGCCTGATGCGCAGCTGCTTTTCCGGCAGCACGGGCCGCCCGGCCGCGATGTCGTCGAGCATCGCCTGCGTGTCGTCGGGCTCGAGCGGACCGATGTAATCCCCGTCTACCGAAGCCATCGGCGCGAGGTCGCACCCACCGAGGCACTCGAACGAGCGCACGCTCACCTTCGAGGGATCGGCAGCCGCGAGCAGCGCAGCGTAGACGTCGTCCGCGCCGCGCAGCGAGCACGAGATGTTGGTGCACACGAAGACGTCGCGGGGGGGCGAGGGGCGCGTCTCGAGCATGTCGTAGAAGGTCGCCACCGAACTCACGTAGGCGGGGGTTACCTCCATGACGGCAGCCACCTGGTCGATCGCCTCCGGCGAGCACCAGCCGTGGAGCTTCTGGGCCGCGTGCAGAGCGGGGATCGCCGCCGAGTGGCGGTCGGGGTAGCGGGCCATGGCCTCCTCGATCTCGCGACGGAGCTCGCTGGGGACCTCGATCGTTCGCGGGATCTGGGATCTCGGCGGGCGGCTTTTCCAGGTCCACCGCCTCGTCCCAGCCGGGGACACGGGAGCCGTGACCGAAGCGGGGGACGCGCATCTGCTCGCCCACCGGACGATCACCGTCTGGCGCGCGGCGAATGCCCGGACTCACCTGTCGACGCCCCCGAGGATCGGGTCGAGCATCGCGACCGTCGCGATCAGGTCGGCGATGTAGCCGTCCCTGACCATTGGCGCGAACGCCTGGAGGTTGCTGAAGCTCGAGTCGCGCATGTGAACGCGCGCCGGCTTCGCGGACCCGTCCGAGCGCACGAAGCAGCCCAGCTCGCCGCGCGGTCCCTCGATCGGGTAGTAGGCCTCGCCGGGCGGCACGCGGAACCCCTCGGTGACGAGCTTGAAGTGATGGATCAGCGCCTCCATCGAGGTGGCGAGCTCGTGCCGAGGTGGCAACGCGACCTTGCGGTCGGGGGTGATGAACGGCCCTTCGGGAAGCCCCTCGAGCGCCTGGCTGATGATGTTGACCGACTCGTAGATCTCGGCCATGCGCACGCGAAAGCGATCGTAGTTGTCGCCGACCGTGCCCACCGGGATCTTGAACTCGAAGTGGTCGTAGCTCGAGTAGGGTGCAGCCTTGCGCAGGTCCCAGGGGTTGCCGGCGGCGCGCAGCAGAGGGCCGGTGACGCTCAGTTCGAGCAGCGTCCGCTCATCGACCACTCCGGTCCCGCGCAGCCGCTCGAGCAGGATCTGGTTCTTCTCGAGCAGGTCGAGCGTACTGATCCGCCCGCATGGGCATGATCTTCAGGAACTCGCGCAGCTTCCGGGGGAACCCCCGCGGGATGTCCTCCATGACCCCGCCCACCTGGAAGTAGCGGGTGTGCATTCGTTGGCCGGAGGACATCTCGAACAGGTCGAGGATCTTCTCCCGCTCGCGCAGCGCGTACCAGAACACAGACACCGCGCCGAGGTCGACCGCGCTCGTCGCGAGCCAGAAGAGGTGTGAACCGATCCGGTTCAGCTCGAGGTGGATCACGCGCAGGTACTTGGCGCGCGGGGGCACCTCGAGGCCGAGCAACGTCTCCACGGCGCCGCAGAACGCCATCGCGTTGAAGTAGTAAGCGAGGTAATCCATCCGCTCGACGACCGGGATCACCTTCCAGTAGGCCTTGTCCTCGGCGGTCTTCTCGATCCCCGTGTGGACGTAGCCGATGATCGGCTGAACGTCGCGCACCACCTCGCCCTCGAGTGTCGCCAGCAGCCTCAGCACGCCGTGCGTCGCCGGGTGGTGCGGCCCGATGTTGAGCGTCATCAGCTCGTGGGTCTCCCCGACGGCCACGGGCTCGCCGGAGAGCGTGACCGACTCCTCGCGCCTGCGATACTCGCTGGACTGCGTGGTCCCGCTACTCACTGCCACTTCCCGTAGGACTTCTCTTCGTTGTAGGTGAACAGGACCGGCTCGCCTCCGACGGGGAAGTCGCGTCGCTGCGGGAAGCCCTCGTAGTCCTCGGGCATCAGGATCCGCCGCAGGTCCGGATGCCCCTCGAAGACCACCCCAAACATGTCGTAGACCTCGCGCTCGGGAAAATTTGCGCCGGCCCAGATGTCCACGACCGAGCGCACCTTGGGCTCCTCGGTCGAGACCCTCGTCTTTACCGAGACGCGGTCGACGTTCTTCATGTCGAGCAGCTCATAGAGGACGCCGAGCCGAGGCTCCTCGGGGTAGTAGTCGACGCCGTGCAGGCTCGCGAGACACGTGTAGCCGTTGGAGCGAAGCCGCGCAAGCACGTCGTGCGCCTTGTCGGCATCGGCGACCAGCACGGCCCGGCCGCGGTGGAACTCGGTGCCGAGATCGATTCAGGGATGGCCTCTTGGAGCTCCTGGGCGGTGAGCTCGAGGCCGGTCGCGTCAGGCACCTGCGGTGTCTCCAGCCTGGTAGACGTTGATCGCGGCGCTCTCGCCACCCCGATCGTCGCCGGGGAGAACTTCCTCCGTCCCGTGCGCCGCATAGCGGTCGCGCCACCCGGCCCTCTCGTGTCCCTGGACCTTGTCGCGGAGCAACAGGATGCCGTGCATCAGCGCCTCCGGACGCGGGGGGCATCCGGGGACGTGGACGTCGACCGGCATGAACTTGTCGGCGGGTACGAGCGCGTAGTTGTTGAACACGCCCATCGACGAGCAGCACGCCCCCATCGAGACCGCGTACTTGGGGTCGAGCATCTGGTCGTAGATGCGGCGGATGACCGGCGCCATCTTGATCGACACTCTCCCGGAGAGGATGATCAGATCCGACTGGCGCGGCGAGCCCCGGAACGCCTCCCAGCCAAAGCGCGCCATGTCCATTCGCGGGCCCACAGCCGTGATCTGCTCGATCGCGCAGCACGCGAGTCCGAACGTGAGGGGGAAGAACGAATTCCCTCGCGCCCAGCTGACGGCCTTCTCGACGGTGGTCGTGATGATCCGCTCTTGCACGTATTGCTCGAGCGCCTCTCCTTCGAGGTCTCCCCGCAGCATGTCGCGGGCCTGGAGCTGGCGGATGCGGAAGTCGTCGAGCGACTCGCGCTTTATCTCCACTCGAGCGCTCCCCGTCGCCACACGTAGACGAGGGCGATCATCAAGAGCACCACGAACACGATTGTCTCCGACATCGCGAACAGCCCGAAGTGGCGCAACTCGACCGCGATCGGATACAGGAAGATGACCTCGATGTCGAAGAGGATGAACAGCATCCCGATGAGGTAGAAGCTGATCCCGAAGCGGAAACCGCGCTCGATGTCCGACGGCAGCCCGCACTCGTACGGCTCCGGGTCGGCCCGCTGGCGGCCACGCCAGCCGAAGAACATGTTCAGCGCCGCGAAGGCGATGCCAACCAAGCCACCCAGAACGACGAACACGATCGCGGGAAGGTAGTAGCGCAGCACCGTTTCCCGTTATATCACTGCAACCTCGTAGCTTGTAACACGATGTTACTTAGTGCTTCGCGCCACAAATCTGAGCTCCGCCAACGCCGACCATGAACGAGGTCCACATCGTCTGCGGGGTCGCCGCTCTCGCGCTCAACGCGCTGGCCGCCTGCTGGGGCGCGTGGGCGTGGTGGCGAGCTGAGCCGAGCAAGTCTTTCTGGCGGGTGCTGCGCGTGGCCCAGCTGGCCATCGTGGTCGAGATCGTGGCCGGCGGGATCTTCTACCTGATCCACCGCCACTCGCCATCGCTGCACCTGCTCTACGGCGTGCTGCCGATCGCCGTCTCGTTCATCGCCGAGGGCCTGCGCGCCAGCTCCGCCCAGCTCGTGCTCGACAAGCACGGGCACGCATCCGCCCAGGAGGTCGGAAAGCTGCCGGCGGACGAACAGCGGGCCGTGGTGATCGAGATCCTGCGGCGGGAGATCGGGGTGATGACGCTCTCGGCGCTGGTCATCGTCGGCCTGCTCGCACGCGCCGCCACCACGGGCTAGGGGATCGCAAGACAAGCCCAGCCCGAGCAACACGGACCGGGGCCGAGCAAAACGGACCGCACCGGCCGAGCAAAACGGACCGCACCCGAGCAAAACGGACCGCACCAGCGCGGGCCAGGGTGCGGTCAGAATCGCTCGCCACCCGAGCAAAACGGACCGCGCCCCGTCGGATACCGGGGGGTGCGGTCGTTTGACCGCCTGCCGGCTCGCGGGTGGGGGCGCTCCCCGCGACGCCACCAACGAGTCTGGCGCGAACGTCTGTCCGTCCGCGTGGAAGGCGTGATAGCGGCCCGTGTACCACAGCAGCGGGTCGCCCGCCGAGCCCGAGCGCGACCACCTCGCCGATTGCGATCGTGTGATCGCCCCCCGCGATCAGCTCGCGCAGCTCGCATACGGCCCACGCGAGCGCGCCCTCTATCACCGGAGCGCCGCGCTCGAGGCGGTACCCGACGCCATCGAGCTTCTCGCGCTCGGGGAGCTTTGAGGCGAACACCCCGGCGAGCTCGCGCTGCTCGGCGCTGAGAACGTTGACGCGCGAATCGCCTCGCCTCCCGCACGATCGGCAGCGTCCGCGCCTCGTTCTCGAAGCAGACCAGTGCCAGAAGCGGGTCGAGCGACAGCGAGCAGACCGCGTTTGCGGTCATGCCGCCTGCCCCCGCGGGCCCCGAACCGGTGATCACGGCCACGCCGGTGGCAAACCTTCCGAACACCTCGCGAAACAGCTCCGGTGATGGAGGCCATGACAGTTTTTATATGGGGCCGCGCATCGCGGCCCGGGTCGGCACATGTGCCGACCCCGCCGGCCGGAATGCAGACCGGGCCGCCGCCGCAAGCACGGTCTGGGACGACCAAGAGGGAAGCCCCGGCGCCGACCTCTGGTTGCCGCCGTCGGAAGACGATCGCGCTGGCGTGGGAGGCGAACGTCTCCAGCCGACGCCGGGGATGCCATTTGTCTTTCCATGCCGGCGGGCCCGTCCTCCTTCCCGGCGCCCGCGCGGGGCCGAAAGACTCTATGATCCGCGGCCCATGAGACGACCGGTGAGGGTCCTCTGCGCGTTGGGCGCGACGGTCGCGGCGGCGCTCGGCGGGCGGCGTGCGGCACGCAGCGGATCGGCGTTCCCACCAGCAAGCCCGCCCTCCACGCGGGGGCCGAGTTCGTTCCAGCAGCGGTGTTCGGGGTGTCACTCGCTCTCGTACGCCGCGACCTTCGGTTCGGCGGCCAACGTGTTCACGGCCGAGTTCAACAACGGCCCCAACTTCAACGTCCGCTGCGAGCGGCCCGCTATCCGGGTGCTCTACGCGATCGAGAACGGCGGCTTCTCCGGCGCGATCATGCCCGCGAACATCGTGGTCGGCAAGGACGCCATCGACGTGGCGAAGTTCGTGGCGACCTATTCGGGACGGCAAGCGCCGCAGATCCCCGGCCAAGCTCGGTGCCAGCAGAAGGCCATCGGCTCGATCCCCTCGCCCTCGTCGGCCAGCGACCACATCTACGATACGACGCCCAACGAGCGGCACGAGGCTTCAACGCACAGCGCGACAAGCACAGCTCCAAGAAGCGGCACTCCTAGAGCCGCCGTGCTCGACATCAGGCTGATCCGCGCGGATCCGGACGGCGTCCGGGCTGGACTCCGGCGCCGCGGGGACGCGCCCGCGGCACGCTCGACAGCGTGCTCGAGCTCGACGAGCGCTGGCGGGCGCTCACAGCCGAGCTCGAGGACGTGCGCGCCGAACAGAACCGGGCCAGCCGAGGCCGCAAGGGCGCCCCGAGCGAGGAGGAGCGCGCGCAGCTGGCGCAGTTCGCGGCCCGGCGGCGCGACCTCGCCGACGAGGAGGCGGCTGTCAGAGCCAGACGCGACGCCGCGCTCGCGTCGCTGCCCAACCTCCCCGCGCCCGACGCGCCCGACGAGTAGCAGATCCGTGCGCGAGGTCGGCGACGCGGGCGCCATAGGGCGCGACCACCTGGAGCTCGCGGGCGACCGCATCGACATGGGGCGCGCCGCGCGCTGTCCGGGTCGCGCTTCGCCTACCTGCGCGGCGACCTGGTCACGCTGGAGTTCGCGCTCGTCTCCTACGCGATCTCCAAGCTATCCGGCAAGGGCTTCGAGCCCGTGATCCCACCCGGTGCTGGTGCGCGAGCGGGCCCTGTTCGGCACGGGCTTTCTGCCCGACACCGAGCAGCAGATCTACCGCCTGCCGATGACGACCTGTACCTGACCGGCACCTCGGAGGTGGGCTCGCGGCCCTGCACCAGGACGAGATCCTCGCGCGAGGGGCGCTGCCGCTGCGTTACGCGGCTTCTCGAGCTGCTTCCGGCGGGAGGCGGGAGCGGCAGGGAAGGACACGCGCGGGATCTTCCGCCTGCACCAGTTCGACAAGGTCGAGATGTTCAGCTTCGTTGAGCCAGAGCGCAGCGTCGAGGAGCACGAGTGGCTGCTCTCGATCGAGGAGGAGATCTGCCAGGAGTTCGGAATTCCCTACCGGGTCGTCAACATCGCGGTCGATGATCTGGGCGCCTCGGCCGCCAAGAAGTACGACATCGAGGCGTGGCTCCCCGGGCAGGGCCGCTACCGGGAGCTGACCTCGTGCTCGAACACGACCGACTACCAGGCGAGGCGCCTGGACATCCGCTACCGGACGGCGCCCGACGGGCGGCCCGCCCACGTGCACACGCTGAACGGCACGGCGGTCACGAACTCGCGCACGATCATCGCGCTGCTCGAGAACGGGCAGCGCGAGGACGGGTCGGTGGCGCTGCCGGCGGTGCTGGGGCGCTACGGGGCGCCCGAGGTGCTGCCCCGCGGTCAGCTGACCGCGATTGCAGCCACCAGAGCCGCGGCGACGGCCGAGGAAATCAATCGAATACGCGAGATGCCCCCTTTTGATGACCTGGCCCGATCGTGCGACCGTACACCTGGTCGTCCGAGCGAGGCCCTCCGCGAACCGCCGGGCGCGTATCTTGGCGTCGTGACACACCGACCAGCGGAGAGGGGGGGATTCGAACCCCGCCGCTAGCGTCCCCCAGCATCGCCCAGCGTCCCAATGCCCGCAAACATAGGGGTCGGCGCCCCCTAGCGTCCTCCACCGTCCCCCGGTTTTCGGGCGAAAGGGGTCACGCGGGGGTCACGCAGAGACACCTCGGGAGGGCCTTAAGCGCAGGCTGGGGTCCGGCCGGCGCCGGGCCGCCTGCCGCCACCAGCCCCTGAGGAATCAAGATCGCGGGCGCCGCGCAGAGCGAAACTGGGCATAGTGGCCGGCTCGGTGGCGCCGCCGCGGATGGAAGATCGGCGCGAGGTGTAATCGGAGGGGGCGTGCTGGCCACTATCAACTTATAGAGACGTCCAGAGGCGCCGATGACCTGGGAGCAGCGTGTGACGGACAAGGAGTCCCGGATGCGGTTCGAGGCTGCGTTTCGCGACCACTACGACGATGTGCTGGCCTACGCGCTATCGCGCGCTGGCACGGAAGCGGCGCGGGACGCGGCCGCGGCCACGTTTCTGGTGGCGTGGCGGCGGCGGGAGGAGCTGCCCGAGCAGCCGCGTGGATGGCTCTTGGGGGTGTGCCGCCGGGCGCTCGCGGACGAGCGGCGCGCCGCCGAGCGTTACGCGTCGCTGATTCGCAAGCTCGCTGCCCAACGCGAGAGCTTCGAACCGAGGCCGGATCCAGGCAAGGACCTCGAGGGGCAAGACGCGGTGCTGAGCGCGCTCGCGACGCTGCGCCCGGCAGACCGGGAGCTGCTGCGGCTCGTCGCCTGGGAGGGCTTGACTAACACCGAGATCGCTGTCGTGTTGGGCTGCTCGAGACTGGTCGTCGGTGTTCGTCTGCATCGAGCGCGCCAGCGCTTGCGAGCCGCGCTGGCCGCTCTCGCGGAGCCCGGATCCGGACCTGGCGGCCCGAGCGAAACCACGATGGCAATGCGATACACGATCAACCTGGAGGACCGATGACCCGACTTGCCCCTGAACTCGAGCGGCTCCGAGCAGCGCGTCCACAAGCCGCCCGTAACACCCGCGCGCTGGTCGATGACCAGGAGCGCGAGGCGCTGCTGGCCGCGATCACCGCCGACCAGCACCATGAAAGCCCGCGCCCACACGCCGATCACCGCCGCCGCTCGCTCGGGCGACCGGCGGCCAAGCACACGCGCGCGCGGCCGGGCGTGCTCGCCGGCTCCACGCTCGGTCTGGCCGGGATGGGAACCGCGCTGGCGCTCGTGCTCGGTGCGGCGAGCACCTCGCCCGCGTTCGCGGTCACACCCAACCGCGACGGCACGGTCACGGTCAGGATCATCCGGAGCGCAGGGATCGCCGGCGCGAACGCGAGACTGTCCGCGCTTCACGTCCGAGCAAGAGTCGTGCAGGTCGCTTGTCCCACGGCACCGATACAGGGCGCGCCTGGGCCGACCGGCGCACTTCCGCAGGCCCGTATCGATCCGCGCAAGATTCCGCCCGGAGGGACGCTGACGATCGCGGCCTGGCGGGCTGACGGCAACAAGATCGACCTCGCGCCGATGCGCACAGTTCGCGCCGGCACTAGCGGCAATGCCGGCAATTCCGGAACCTCAGGGAATAGCGGTAGCGGCAGCGGCACGTGCCGGCAGCTGCCGGCGAACGGCATCCCTCTCGAAGGCACCCCTCCCCACCGGGCCACCAGGGGCAACTCAGGTAATTCCGGTAACAGCTGATTTCACGGCTGGTGATGCCCCCGTCGTTCGCGCTTCCGGCCCGGCTGACAGGCGGGCCGGAAGCGCGGCAACGCTGGTCCTTCTCAGGCGCACATCTCGGGGCACGAAAAGCCTCGGTACCGAGCAGCGCGCAGCATCCGAGGAGGTCTAACAGCAGGACTCACGCTCAGTGACCAAGCCCTCCTATTCGCCGCAAGAGGCGCGGTGACGTTGGCCGCGACTGCCTACGTCGCAAACCAGGGGCCCGCTTCATGGCCGTCGGCGAGACGAAAGGGAGCGTCCTGCTTCCCGTGGTTTGGCGTTGGACGAGCGTGTCGGTGCTTTCCGCTCGCGCGGCCAGCGACAATGGCGCGACGGCGGGATCGGAGGTTTCCTGCTTGTTGGTCGCGACGGCAGGGGGAACGTGACGCTTGGTTTTGCGCGCTGTGCGAGTCGGCGGACCCGACGCGCCCGTGACGTAGACGCGCAAACCGGAGGATGATGGCCGCATGCGCGAGCTGCCGAGCGGCACGGTCACTTTCCTGTTCAGCGACATCGAAGGCTCGACGCGGCTGTTGCGGGAGGTCGGGGACGCCTACGCCGACTTGCTCGCGGAGCACCATCGTCGCCTTCGGGAGGCCTTCGCGAGGCATGGGGGCGTCGAAGTCGGTACGGAGGGAGATTCGTTCTTCGTTGCGTTCTCGCGGGCCAGTGGCGCACTCGCGGCCGCGGCCGATGCGCACGAGGCGCTGCGGGAGGGACCAATCCGCATTCGAGTGGGGCTACACACTGGCGAGCCCTTGCTCACCGAGGAGGGGTACGTCGGGATCGACGTTCACCGGGCGGCGCGCATCGCTGCGGCCGGTCACGGCGGACAAACGCTGGTGTCGCGGTCGACCCGCGACCTGGTCCCATCTGAGCAGCTGCGCGACCTTGGCAGTCACCGCTTGAAAGACCTCACTGCTCCCGAACGCATCTACCAACTCGGTGACAGCGCGTTCCCTCCCCTGAAAACCCTGGACCGGACTAACCTGCCGGTCGCGGCGACTCCGCTCGTCGGGAGGCGACGAGAACTCGAAGAGCTCGGCGAGCTGTGTGGCGACTCCCGGCTGGTTACGATCACGGGAGCCGGGGGAAGCGGCAAAACGCGTCTCGCCTTACAGGTCGCGGCCGAGCTTGCGGACGACTTCGGCGATGGTGTGTTCTTCGTTTCGCTGGCACCGGTGCAGGACGCCGCGCTGGTCAGCTCGATGGTCGCGCAGGCGGCCGGGGTTCGCGCGGTCGAGGAACTGCATGAGCTGGAAGTGCTCCTGGTCCTCGACAACCTCGAGCATCTCCTGTCGGCGGCAACCGAATTCGGTGCCCTGCTGGCGGCGAGCGCGCACGTGAAGCTGCTCGTGACGAGCCGCGTTCGGCTGAACGTGTCCGCCGAGATCGAATATCCGCTCGAGCCGTTCGGAGACGACGAGGCCGCCGAGTTCTTCGTCCAGCGGGCACGTGCCATGAGGCGCGAGGTGCGTGGTGATCCAGCTGTCGGCGAGATCTGCCGGCGGCTCGATGGCCTCCCCCTCGCGCTCGAGCTTGCCGCGTCTCGCGTGAAGGTGCTCGATCCGCCGCTGCTGTTAGAGCGGCTTGGCCAGCGCCTTCCCGTCCTGACCGGCGGCGGGCGAGACGTGCCCGAGCGACAGCAGACTCTCCGCGCAACGATCGAGTGGAGCTACCTGCTGCTCGAGGAGCGGCTGCAAGCGGCGTTCCGCAGGCTCGCCGTCTTCGCCGGAAGCTTCTCGCTCGACGCCGCCGATCAGGTCGCGCGGGTCGAGCTCGACGAGCTTGCGGCGCTCGTTGACTGGAGCCTGCTGAACCCGATCGGCGAGGGACGCTTCCTGATGCTGGAGACGATCCGGGAGTACGCGCGTGAGCTCCTGGACGCCAGTGCCGATGTCGTCGAGGTCCGTCGCCGCCACGTGGACTTTGTAGTCGCGCTGGTCGAGCAGGCCGAGCCCGAGTTGACTGGGCCAAATCAGCGCGAGTGGTACGAGCGGCTTGCCAGCGAGCAGGCCAACGTGCGCGAGGCGCTGACGTACGCTTGCGCCAGCGGCGATCGGGAGCGTGCGCTGATGATCGCGGGAACGATCTGGCGGTTCTGGTGGAGTCGCGCTCCGGTTGGCGAGCCGGCGCATTGGTACGCGCGCGCTTTCGCGGTTGCGGGAGACGCGTCCGAGCTGGCGCTCGCCCGCGCGACCTTCGGCGCAGCGCACTTGGCGGAGTCACGCGGCGACGCCGAGCTCGCGAAGGCGCAATTCGCGGAGGCGGCAGACCGGCTCCGCCAGGTTGGCGAGACGCGGTGGCTCATCCTTGCACTCACGCACCTGGCAGGGGCCTACGGCGAGCTCGGAGATTCGGCTCGTGGTGAAGAGCTCAACCAAGAGGCGCTCGAGATCGCTCTCGAGAATGGCGACGTGCGCGGTGCGGCAGTCGTAAGGGTGAACCTCGCCTGGGACCTCCGCAACCGAGGCGAATACGAGCGAGCCCGCGAGTTGGTGAAGGAGGCCCTCGCCGCCAGCCGCATCCTCGGCGACGACCACATGATCGCGGGCTGCCTTGTCGACCTGGCCCAACTCGCACTGGAAACAGGCGCGCTTGACGAAGCCACCCCAACGCTTCGAGAGAGCCTGAAGCTCTACGCCGCGATTGGCAACACACACCATCTCGCCGAGGCAATCGCCGTCGGTGCTACCGCCCTTCTCGCGCGTGGTGACGCCTCGACGAGCGCACGTCTCGCTGCCGCAACCACAGCTCTCTGCAACTCGCACGGTTTCGCGCTCGATCCGTGGACGCGGCGCCGGCTCGACGAAACGCTGACCGCAGCAACTGCCGCCCTTGGCGATCGCTTCGAGGAAGCGTGGCGTGCGGGCGCGGAGCTCGAGCCCGCGGCCGCGGCCGCAATCGCCCTCGGGTCATTGTCGACTATGCCCTAGGTGGCGTTTCCAGCAGCACCCCCGACCAACCGCACGCTTGCTTTCTTGCTCCAGACGCTCGCTTCGCTCCCAACGCCGGACGCCCCCTGTCAACGGAAAGCAGGCGCGAACTCCTCCGGCGCCGGGCTTGCGGAGGTGTCCAGGCGTGCGACGATTCCGTACCGAACGACCGCGGCCGCGGCGCGCGCAGCGCGCCGACGGCCGCCTTGATTTAAGTAAAGAAAATTGGAACCAGGTCGCACTGATCGAGCTCGTAGTCGCGGGACCGGCTGGGGACGCAGGGCCGGCTCGGCTCTGATCTGCTGAAATCGCTACGGCCAGCTCCCGCTCGGCCCGTGGGTAGATCCGACGGCGTACAGGAAGCTCGGGACGTGGGCGGGACGCATGGTGGTCGCGAGCGTCCGCGAAGTGTCCCCGATCGGTGGTTGCGGCGTCCCAGCCCAGTGGGTTGCATTGCGTTATGGGACACCGTCGGGAAGACGGTCATCGAGCCGACCGTGAGGGGCCAGTTCGTCGATGGCCTCCACATCCCCAAGGTCCGGGCCCTGCCCGGAGCCAAACAGCGGAGCCGAGGTGACATGTCAAGCGCCGCCACGGCGATCGAGTCCTCAAGACCCTTCCCGGGCCACCCAGGCTGGCGGCGCGCAGCAGCGCGGAGCGGCGCCGCGAACTCTGCTGGGGCACGTCTCACCACGAACAGGAGAGGAGACTCGACCCTGACTGATGAACCCCAGCCGGCTGGGGAGCCCCCGGACCTGGCATGAGCCGCCCGCGCGTCGAGGTGGCGGTGCCAGCGCTCGCGCTGCGGCGAGCATCCGCGGCCGCGGCGTGCGGCGTGTCACTGGAGACCTTCGACGAGCACATCCGGCCGCACCTGGCCACGGTCCATGTCGGGACCATCACCCTCTACCCGCGCGCCGAGCTCGAGCGGTTCCTGGCCGAGAGCGCGGTCGTGGAGGTCAGCGCAGCGTAGGATGCTCGGCACCGAGAACGTAGCGGCGCCGCGGTGCGTGAACCCCCGGCGCTCTGGCGCAAGGAGGAACTAGCTCCATGAGCACCAAGCACCCTACACCGCGGACCCAACCGCGGCTGGCGTCCTGATGGCGCTCCCGGAAGGGATCCGATACAGGCACGGCCGGAAGTGCGCGAAGAACAGTGGCGGGAGCTGTGACTGCAAGCCCTCGTACGAGGCGGTCGTGAAGACGAAGGATGGGCGGAAACTGCGCAAGAGCTTCCACAAGCGCGAGGATGCGGTCCAGTGGCGAGACCGCCTCCGCGTAGGCGTCCGCAACCGCGCCGTGGCCGCTCCGACGTCGACCACGTTCCGCCAGTACGCGGAGCAGTGGCTCGCGGGTGCGCGCACGGGCGTCAACCTGACGCGCGACCTCTCGGCCTATAAGCCATGGACGGTCAGGTCCTACAGCAAGCACATCGAGCGCTTGTACCCGGCGATCGGCTCGATGCGCCTCTCCGCGATCGAGCTTCACCACCTGCAGGACGCCGCTAACGAGCTGCTCGCCTCGGGGCTCTCTGCCTCGAGCGTGAGGAACACGTTCGACCCGGTGCGTAAGATCTTCGCACGCGCGATGCGCGAGCAGCTGATCGCGGTCAACCCGACCGTGGGCCTCGAGCTCAGAGCGGCGGACGGCCACCGCGACTGGGTCGACCGGCCCGAGCGGATCGCCCGCGCGCTCGCCGCGCTCCCCGATGCGGAGCGGGGGCCGTGGACGGTCGCCTTCTACTCCGGCCTGCGCCTCGGTGAGCTACAGGCGCTCCGCTGGTCGGACGTCGACTTCGACGGTGGCGTGATCTGCGTCGAGCGCTCCTGGGACCCCCAGGTCGGCCCGATCGCGCCCAAGAGCCGCGCGGGCCGCCGGCGCGTGCCGATGTCGATGCTGGTGCGGCGCGAGCTGCGCGAGCTGCAGCGGCGGTCGGGTCGCCATGGCGACGACCTCGTGTTCGGCGAGGACGGTAAGTGGGCTTTCGTTCCGCAGACGCTTCATCGCCACACCAAGCAGGCGTGGAAGGCTGCGGGGCTGACCGCCGAGTGGGAGGCGAGCGGGATGGCGGCGCCGGGGCTGCACGATGCCCGCCATCACTGCCTCACGCACTGGGGGCGGGTGTGGGACATCGGCAGGCTGCACCACGCGGCCGGGCACTCCGACATCCGCCAGAGCCAGCGCTACCTGCACGTGCCGCCCGACCGCGACGCAGAGGACGCCGCCCGCCTAGACACCTACCTCGGAGCGGACGTGGGGCCGAAAGGGGTCACGCAAGGGGGTCACGCGCCCACAAGACCCCTGCAAACCCCAGCGGAGAGGGGGGGATTCGAACCCCCGAACGAGGTCAACCCCCGCTACGCGATTTCCAGTCGCGCCCGTTCAACCACTCCGGCACCTCTCCGGGGTCGAAGCAAGCGTAGCGGTGACGCAGCCAACGAGGGGCCCCGGCGAGCGCACTCCGCCCCCTCTGCTCAGCGTCGACTTCGAGGACTGGCACCAGCTCGTCCGCCGGCGCGTGGGCGCGAGCGACTGGGAGCGGCCGGGGTCCGGCGCTGCGCGCGGCAGACCGAGGCGCTGCTCGAGCTGCTCGAGGAGCTCGGTCTCAAAGCCACCTTCTTCATCCTCGGCATGGCCGCGCGCGCCTACCCCGAGCTCGTCGAGGGGCTCGCCGCGCGCGGCCACGAGATCGGCTGCCACGGCGACGGCCACCTGCCCGTCCACGCGCAGACGCCCGATGAATTCGAGGCCGATCTGCGGCCGGCCAGGCAGACGATCGAGCAGCTCACCGGACGCAGTACCTGATCGGCTACAGGGCTCCGGCGTTTCTCGATCACGCGCGCCAGCGGCTGGGCCTATGAAGTGCTCGCGGCGGAGGGGTTCGCCTACGACGCGAGCGCCCACGACAGCTCCGGCGCTGCGCGACCGCCCCGAAACCGCCGCAGGCGCGCCTCATCCGCTCGAGCTGTCGCGACGGACGAGCGCTGTGGGAGTTCCCGGTCGCGGTCTGGCACACGCGGGCCGGGCGCGATTCCGATCGGCGGCGCCTCCTACTGGGCGCTGCTCCCGCGGGCGCTGGTGCTCCACGGGCTCGAGCGCGCGGGCCCGCTCGCGGGCCTTTACCTGCACCCCCACGAGCTCGACCCGCGGCCGCTGCGACCGAGCCTTGAGCCGGACGCCGCTCCGCGCGCGCGGCTGCAAGCCGGCGCCCGAGCCGCCCAGCGAAACAGCGCCCGCCGCCGGGCGCCGGCGGTGCTGCGGACGATCGCAGAGCGCTTCGAGCTGATCCCCTATGGTGAGGCGCATGCGAGGCTCGCGGGCGTCTAGCGCGACGACAGAGGCCGCCCCCGAGCGCGTCCGCCAGCGCTTCCGGGAGCGGGCCCAGGCGTTCGACGACCTCTACGAGGACGAGCGTTCGCTCGTCAGGCTGCTGCGACCGGGGCTCCTGCGCCGCCGCAGCCTGGCCGTCGAGACGGTGCGCGGGTACCACGCGCCGCGCGTGCTGGACGTCGGCTGCGGCTCGGGACGGATCGGCGAGTTCGTGCTCGAGGCCGGCGCGAGCCACTACGTCGGCGTCGACTTCTCCGAGCCGATGATCGAGCTCGCCCGCGCCCGCCTCGCGCGGTTCGTCGATCGAGTGGAGCTGCTGACCGAGGACTTCCTGAAAGCCTCGCTCGAGGGGCCCGTTCGACGTGATCCTCGGGCTCGGCCTCTTCGACTACCTGCCCGACCCCGAGCGCTTCGCCGGGCGCATGTTCTCGCTGTGCGCATCGGGCGGATGCGTGGTCGGATCGTTTCCCACCTTCTCGCTGCTCAAGGGGCCGGTACGCAAGGTCCGCTACGAGTGGATCGGCGAATTGCCCGATCTTCAACTACAGCCGCGACCAGCTCGAGCAGCTGTTCGGGACAAGCGGCTTCTGCGCCGGTGGAGATCAGGAGCCCGGGCCGAAGCGGGTATCTGCTGCGCGCTTACAGGCGCTGACAGCCGTCTAGATCTGCCAGCTCCCGTCGCGCAGCAGCGGCACCTCGCGCCCGTCGTCCGTCACGCCGGTCACCGCGACCTCGTCCGAGCCGATCATGAAGTCGATGTGGATCTCGGAGCGGTTTACGCGCTCAAGGTCGCCCTGGTCGCGGACCGCCTCCATGATCGCCTGTCCGAGGGCGATGTGGCTCGCGGCGTTCTCGTCGATGAGCGTGTCGTAGAAGACCGTGCCCATCGCCGCGATCCGGCTCTCGCGGTCAACCAGCGACACCTCGCCCAGCCGCGCCGCGCCCTCGTCGCGCTCCGCTAGGCCGCGCAGCGTCTCGGCGCCCTGATCGGCGTCCATCGAGACCGCCCGTCCGCCCTCGAAGCGGACGCTGAGTCCGGTGATCAGCCGGCTCGAAGTAAACAGCGGCTTGGTCGACCGCACGACGCCGTCGACCCGCTCCGGGTCGGGCGTGGTGAATATCTCCTCGGTGGGCAGGTTCGGGCAGTGGCGGATGCCGCCGACCGTCTCCATCTGCCCGGAGACCCAGCGGCTCGGAGCGCAACAGCCCGATCGTCAGCTCGGTGCCGGGCCGGTGTACTTGAGTGAGTCAAGGTGCAGTTCATCCAGCCTCGGGCGATCTCGGCGAGCCGCGCGAGCCGCGACCGCCACGCCGCCGGGGGATCGGGCTCGTCGAGTCGACATATGTGCGCGACCTCGTCCCAGAGGCGCGCAGTGCGGCCTCGGGGTCGAGGTCGGGATGGACCAGCAGCCGCCCAATCGGGCGTGGGGCAGGGGACGATCGACCAGTTGGTGGTTTGCTGATTGACGACCTCTATCGACTCCGCGGATGGCGGGCAGCATGTCCTTGGCGGCCAGCGCCGGGTCGATGTCCTCCATGAGCCTTGGCGAGACGGGGCCGGAGAGCATGATCCGCGCGGCCTGGTACTCGCCGAGGGCGAGCGTGCGCTGGCCGTACCAGGGCGGCACGAAGCGCAGACGTCGACGGACTCCGCGTACCGCGCGCGGGCCCGCTTGAAGTAGGGGTCGAACACGCGCAAGTCGACGAATCTGCGCCCCGGCCCGGTACGCCTCCTCGGCGACCGCGCGCGCCACTGCCTCCTTGCCGGGCTCGGAGGAGATCGCGACGATCTGGCCCGGCTGGACGTTGGCGCCGAAGCGCACCGCAAGCTCCGCCAGCGCGTCGACGTACCCGCTCGTTCGCTCCTCGGCCATGGTGTATGGCTGCCCCATAGACTCGACTCTATGCCAGAACGACCTCTTTGGGCGCCGTGGCGGATCGAATACATAGTTTCTGACAAGGGGTCCGGCTGCATCTTCTGCGCCGCCGCAGAAGGGGTGCCAGAGCAGGCGAAGTGGGTCGTCGAGCGCGGAGAAACGCTGCTTCACGATTCTGAACACGTTCCCGTATGCGCCGGGTCATCTGATGGTCGCGCCCCTGCGCCACGTGGCCGAGCTGGAGGAGCTTGACGACGGCGAGACAGCCGAGCTGATGGCGCTCGCGCGCCGTGCCGTCGTCGCCCTGCGCGCGGCGATGTCGCCGCACGGGTTCAACGTGGGGCTCAACCTGGGAGAGGTCGCCGGCGCCGGAATCGCGGACCACCTCCACCTCCACGTGGTCCCGCGCTGGCAGGGCGACAACAACTTCATGCCCGTGCTCGCCGACACGCGGGTCATCCCCCAGGCGCTCGAGGCGGCGAAGAGCGCGGTGGTCGACGCGCTCAGGAACGTCGGCGTGAGGCCGACGCGGTTGTCGCTCACGGGAATGAGATCGAGGGCGTCCGGATCGGCCGCGGCGCTCGGCTGCGGCTGCGACCGTGGTCGGGCTGCTGTTGGTGACCGCGATCGCGAGCCGCAGGCCGCTCAGCGGCGAGGGGCAGACGGTGACGGCTCCGGGCGCGGGCCGGTCACAGATCAACGCTCCTCCGTGGTCGCTCGCGCTCGTGGCGGTCGGCCTCGGCGTCGCGCTGTGCGGGGTGCTGATCGCGATCCGCTGGCAGGTCCCGCGCCGGCACGAGCGCGATGAAGAGGCACCGAGCAGGGTGTTCCAGATCCCGCTCGCGGCGAAGCTGGTGGCTTTGCTGGTTCCGTTTGCGCTGGGCGCGGTGTTGGTGGTCGCGGCGATCGAGGGGTCCCGTGCGCGGACGCCGATCCGGCCGCCTAGCGGGAGCATATTGCCGCGCGCGGGGAAGGCGCCCAAGCCGCGTCAGTTCACTTCCTATAACGCGCCGGGGTGGATCGTGCCGGTCGCGGTGGGGGTGGTTTTGGGGGGCGCCGGTGCGGTGTTGCTTTTGGTTGCGTGGCGGCGTCGCGTCGGCGAGCGCTACGAGCTTCGGCCTGTGTTCGGCGTCGACGCGGCGTTGGGGGAGGCGGTGCAGCAGTCGCTTGAGGATCTCCGCAGCGAGCCAGATCCGCGCCGAGCCGTGATCGCGGCGTATCGCAGGATGGAGGGCACGCTGTCGCAGGCGGGGTTGCCGCGGCGGGACTGGGAGGCTCCGCGCGAGTACGCGGGTCGGGTTGAAAATCATCTCGAGCTGAGCGCGGGGCCGTTGGAGACGCTTACGGCCTTGTTCGAGCGGGCGCGGTTCGGCGTGGGGGTGGTCGACGAGCGGGTGCGCGAGCGGGCGATCGCGGCGCTGGTCGAGCTGCGCGAAGAGCTCGGCGAGGTCGGCGGGGAGGTGCCGGCGTGAGCTTGGTGGCCGAGCTGGTGGCGCTCGTCGTGGGGGCGCTGCTGCTGTTGGCGCTGTTGCCGCGCGTTCCCGCGCGGGCGCGCGGCGGGCGTGTTCGCCCTACGGTCGCTCGGCCCGGGTCGCTTGAACGGATCGAGCGCGTGGTCGAGGCCGGTCACCAAACGGCCGGAGACGTTCACGTGCGGGTGAGGCCGCTTCTGCGCGAGATCGCGGGCCCGCTTCTGCGCCGCCACGGCGTGCGTCTGGACGCCGAGCCCGCGCGAGCGCGCGCACTGCTGGGCGAGGAGTTGTGGGAGGTCGTCCGCCCCGACCGGCCGCCACCCCGGGAGCGGCGCGACCGGGGCCTTGAGCTATCGGAGCTGGAGCAACTCGTGCAGCGGTTGGAGCGATTGTGAGCGAGTCGGTGGAGACGCTTGGGCTTGACGAGGTTGGGGTGTGTGCGGGTGGGGTGTTGGATGAGGTGGAGCGGGCGGTGGTGGGTAAGCGGGGGGTGTTGGAGTTGGCGTTGGCGGCGTTGTTGGCTGATGGGCATGTGTTGGTGGAGGATTTTCCGGGGTTGGCGAAGACGTTGATGGCGCGGTCGTTTGCGGCGGTGATTAGCGCGGGGTTTGCGCGGGTGCAGTTCACGCCGGATTTGATGCCGTCGGATGTGACGGGTTCGTCTGTTTTTAATCAGCGTTCGGGGGAGTTTGAGTTTCGCGCGGGGCCGGTGTTTACGAATGTGTTGTTGGCGGATGAGATCAATCGCGCGCCGCCCAAGACGCAGGCGGCGTTGTTGGAGGCGATGGCGGAGCGTCAGGTGACCGTGGAGGAGCGCACGCGGCGTTTGGAGCGCCCGTTTTTGGTGTTAGCGACGCAAAACCCGATCGAGTATGAGGGGACCTATCCGTTGCCCGAGGCGCAGCTTGACCGGTTTCTGGTTCGCTTGCGGGTGGGGTATCCCTCGGCGGAGGATGAGTGGACGATTCTCAAGCGGCGCTTGGAGCGCCAAGCGGACGAGCCGGTGTTGCGCGCGGTCGTCAGCCGCGAGCGGCTTTTGGCGATGCAGGCCGCGATCGAGCGCGTGTATGTGTCTGAGAGCGTGGGCCGCTACATCGTCTCGGTCGTCGCCGCGACGCGCACCAGCCCGAGCGTGCAGGTCGGAGCGAGCCCCCGCGGGACGCTCGCGCTGCTAAAGCTCGCGCGCGCGTGGGCGGTACTCGACGGGCGCGACTTCGTCGTCCCCGACGACATCAAAGCCCTCGCCGTACCCGCCCTCGCGCACCGCCTCACGCTGCGACCCGAACTCTGGGTCCAACAAATAGACGCACAAGACATCGTCTGCGAATGCCTCGAATCCGTCCCCACACCACCGACCGAACCGAGGCGGTGAACCGTGCCTACACGGAAACTGCAGCTCTACGTCGCGGTCGCCGCGCTCGGGGCGGTGGCGGGGCTGGCCCTCGGGTTGCCGCAGCTGGTGGCGCTCGGCGCTCCGTTCGCCGCCTATGTCGCGGTCGGGCTGGTACTGGCGCGTAAGCCGCAGCTCACGATCGACGCGATCGTTCCGCGCCGGAGGGGCCTGGAGGAGGAGGACATTTCCGTCACGGTGGAGCTCGTCGCGCGGTCGGCGGTCGAGGGGCTCGACCTGGAGCTGGTGCCGGGCGCGGGAGTCGAGCTGGCGGGCGCGGAGCCGCCCTGGCCACGACGACTTGAAGCGGGCGAACGGGTCCCCGTGCAGCTCGAGCTGCGCGCGGGTCGCTGGGGCGCCTACGACCTCGGCTTCATCCGGGCGCGGGCGCGCGACCCGTTCGGATTGCTCGGCTACGAGCTCGCGGGGGTCCCACTCGGCCCGCTGCGCACACTTCCCCGCCGCGACACGCTCCGCGCCCTGCTCGCGCCGCTCGAATTACAGGCGACCACCGGCAGCCGCGCCGCACGCGACCGCGGCGAGGGCATCGAGTTCGCGGAGAACCGCGAGTTCATGCCGGGCGACCGGCTGCGACGCATCAACTGGCGGCTCACGGCGAGGCGGGGAACTCCATACGTCTCCGAGCGTCATCCCGAACGCAACGCGGACGTGATCCTGTTCCTCGACACCTTCGCCGAGGCCGGCGGCGCCGGAGGCGGAGGCACGCTCGCCCGCGCCGTCAGGGCGGCGACGTCGCTCGCCGCCGCCTACCTCGCGCGCAAGGATCGCGTCGGCCTCGTGGGCTTCGGCGGAATGCTCACCGGGGTGCGGCCCCACCTCGGCCCGGCCCAGCTCTATCGGATCATCGACGCGCTGCTGGGGAGCGAGGTCGTCTTCTCCTACGCGCAGAAGGATGTGTCGTTCGTGCCGCGGCGGATGCTGCCGCCAAAGGCGCTCGTGATCGGCCTCTCACCCCTGCTCGACGACCGCTACATCGGCGCGCTGCTCGACCTGCGCGCTCGGGGTTTCGACCTCGCCGTGGTCGAGGTCTCACCGGAGCAGTTCGCGTCACCCCGTCCCGGCCGGTCGGGAGCGCTGGCGCACCGGCTTTGGCTGCTCCAGCGCGAGGCGCTGCGGACGCGCCTGCAAGAGCTCGGTGTCCCGGTGGCGCGCTGGAGCGACGACCAGCCGCTTCAGGTGCCGCTCGCGACCATGGCGCAGACGGCGCGTCGGCTGCGGAGGCCCGTGGCGGCATGACCGCGACCTTCCTTGTCCCCGTGATCGCCGCGGCGCTGGTGGTGTGCGCGGAGGCGCTCGCCGGCCCGCGCCGCGACCCGGGCTGGCTCGCCGGCGTGGCCCTCGCGGCAGCCGCCGTCGCGGCGGTCGTTCTGCTCGCCGCGACCGTCGCCGTGGGTCGTTCGGTCGGGCTCACCGTTGCGGGGATGGCTGCCGCGGTCGCCGCGCTGGGGCTGCTGCGGTTCCTGGCTCGCTAACCGTCACGCGGCCGCTCGCTTCGTCCGCGGGCCGTCTGCAAGGCTTACGGACCACCGTGATGAGGAGGAAGCGATGAGCAACCAGACATTCGTGATCGTCGGGCGCGGCCCTCGCTGGAGGCAGAGCCGCCGCTGAGCTGCGCGAGCGCGGCTTCGACGGACGACGTGGTCCTGGTCGGCGCCGAGCCCGAGCGGCCCTACGAGCGCCCGCCCGCTGAGCAAGGACTACCTGCGCGGCGAGTCCGAGCGCGAGAAGGCCTACGTCCACCCGGAGGGCTTCTACCGCGAGCACGAGATCGAGCTGCGGACCGAGCACCGAGGTGACCGCGATCGACCCAGGCGCCGGCGTGGTCACGCTCGGCGGGCGGCGAGGAGCTCGCGTTCGACAGACTGCTGCTCACCACCGGCGCGCGAGCCGCGCCGCATCCCCGTTGCCGGGCGCCGAGCTCGAGGGGATCCACTACCTGCGCACGATGGCCGACTGCGACGCGCTGCGCGAGCGGCTGCACGAGCGGCGCGCGTGTCGCCGTGGTGGGTGCGGGCTGGATCGGCAGTGAGGTCGCCGCCTCGGCGCGCCAGAAAGGGCTCGAGGTGACGCTGATCGACCCGATGAGCGTGCCCTACGAGACCATCCTCGGAGAGGAGATCGGCGCGTTCTACCGCGACGTCCACGCCAGCCACGGGGTCAAGCTGCTGCTTGGGGCAGGGCGTCGAGGCGTTCGAGGGCGAGGGCACGGCTCGAGCGCGTCCGCACCACCGGCGGGAGAGATCGTCGAGTGCGACTTCGCCGTCGTCGGCATCGGCGTGGTGCCGCGCGTCGGAGCTCGCCGCGAGCGCCGGCCTCGAGATCGATAACGGCGTCGTCGTCGACGCCACGTCTGCACAACTTCGGCGCCCAACGTGTTCGCCGCGGGCGACGTCGCCAACGCCTGGCATCCCTTCTTCGAGCCAGCGCATCCGCGTCGAGCACTGGGCCAACGCGCTGAACCAGGGTCCCGCCGCGGCGCGCGCGATGCTCGGCGAGGACGTCAGCTACGACCGCATCCCCTACTTCTTCTCCGACCAGTACGACGTCGGCATGGAGTACTCCGGGCACGCGCCGAGCTGGGACGAGGTGGTGTTCCGCGGCGACCGCGAGGGCGGCGAGTTCGTCGCCTTCTGGCTCGAGGAGGGCCGCGTGATCGCGGGCATGAACGTCAACGTCTGGGACGTCAACGAACAGGTGCAGGCGCTGATCCGCTCGCGGCGCGAGGTCGACGCGCGGCCCTTGCGAGCCCCGACGTCCCGCTCGAGGAGCTCGCGGGGTCGGCGGCGACTAGGGTTGTGGCGGACAAGAATCGTCGCGGCCGCTCCCGTGCCGGGTCCCTGGGACGAATGTTTGCCGGACAGCGGCAAAGTCTTCGCGGCGCGGCGAACATCGTGCCAGCTCGGGGAGATTTTGGTCCCGCTCTCCCCCAGCCACGAGTCGGGAAGCATTTGACCGCCCAATGCCGACCGACATCAAGCGAGATTGCCCAACGACCTCTGGCGCTGGACGGCGCCCCACCCGGACTGGCCCGCCAAGGCCCCTCCCGACAGCCCAAGCTACTGGCCGGAGATCGTCGGCTCGGTTCTCTACGCCAACCGCGAAAGCGCCGTGTTCATCGACCCGCAGCTGCCGCCCGACCCGACCGAGTTTTGGAGCTGGGCGGATCGCAAGGTCGGAGACCGCCCCGTCGCCGTGCTCACCACGCTCAAATGGCACCGCCGCAGCCGCGACGCGTTCGCCGAGCGCTACGGCGCCTCGACCTCACGGGCCAAGCCCAGCCTGCCAGAGGGAGTCGAATCGTTCATCCTGCGCCGCGCCGGCGAGACCGTCTTCTGGCTGCCGGAGCCCCGGGCCCTCATCCCCGGCGACCGCATCCTGGGCGATCCGAACGGCGGCCTGCGGCTCTGCCCCGACTCCTGGCTGCGCTATCTCGGCCCCGGGACGACGCGAGCGACCCTCAAACAACAGCTACGGCCGCTGCTCGAGCTGCCGATCGAGTACGTGCTGGTCTCGCATGGCGAGCCTGTGCTCGCACACGGAAAACGCGCGCTCGCCGAAGCGCTCGCCTAATCGGCCTCCGCCCTGACCCTCTCCGGAATCTCGATCTCGCGCTTGAGTATCTTGCCCGTGGGGCCCTTGGGCAGCTCGTCCACGATCCAGATCACGCGGGGGTACTTGTAGGCGGCCACGCGCTGCTTGAGGTACTCGCGCAACTCCTCGGCGGATCGGCGTCGGAGCCGTCCTTCAACGCCACAGCCGCCCCCACCTCCTCACCCAACGACGGGTGGGGGACACCGAGCACCGCCGCCTCGCGCACCGCGGGATGGGTGTAGACGACCTCCTCGACCTCGCGCGGGTAGACGTTGTAGCCGCCGCGGATGATCAGGTCCTTCTTGCGGTCGACGATGAAGTAGTAGCCGTCCTCGTCGACGGTCGCGATGTCGCCCGTGTGGAACAAGCCGTCGCGCATCACCTCCTCGGTCGCCTCGGGACGGTTCCAGTAGCCGCTCATCACGAACGGGCCGCGCATCACCAGCTCCCCCGGCTCCCCGCGGGGAACGTCCTCACCCGAGTCGTCGACGAGCCTGACCTCGGTGCCGCCGATCGGCACCCCGATCGAGCCCGGCTTGCGCTCGCGGTCGGGAGTGTTGAAGGTGCCCATGCCGCACGTCTCGGACAGCCCGTACCCCTCGAGCACTTTGGCGCCGAAGGCCTCGTCGAACCCGCGCAGCACCTCGACCGGCATGGGAGCGCCGCCCGATACGCACAGGTCGAGGCTCGGACGTCGTGGCGCTCGCGCTCGGGGTGGTGCAGCAGCGCCGCGTACATGGTCGGCACGCCGCCGAAGGTGGTGGCTCGATCGCGCTCTATCACCTCGAGCACCTTCGCCGGGTCGAAGCGTGGAACCAACGTCAGCAGCCCGTGCGCGCGGATCGTGACGTTCATGATCGCGCTCATCCCGAACACGTGGAAGAGCGGCAGCGTCGCCACGGTCACCGAGTGAGGGCCAGCATCGACCAGGTCGCGGCCGACCTCCGCGCCGGCCGCCAAGTTCGCGTGAGTCAGCGTGGCCCCTTTGGGGGTCCCGGTGGTGCCCGATGTGTAGATGATCACTGCCGGGTCGCTGTCAGATCGGTCGCGCGGTCTCGCGCACTGGTTCGGCGCAAGCCAGCAGTTGCTCGAACTCTCCCGGCTTGACCAACACGCACTGGGCCCCGCCTCCGAAGCGCCCGCGTTGCAAGCATCGGCAAACTGGTGCCAGCCGAGGATCAGGCCCGCGCCCGAATCTGAGAGGTGGTAGGCGACCTCGCGCTCCTTCAAAAGCGGGTTCATCGGCACCACGACGGCGCCCAGCCGCAGCGCCCCGAAGTAGAGGACCGGGAAGTAGGGGACGTTGGGCAGCTGCATGCCGACGCGGTCGCCTTCCTCGACGCCCTTGCTGCGCAGCAGGCCGGCGGCCCGAGCGGTCGCCTCGTCGAGCAGCTGGTAGTTGAGTACCAGGTCGTCGAGCTTGATCGCGGGATGGTCGGGATGCTCAGAGGCGGCGACCGCCAGCTGCTGCGCGAAGTTGGTCATGCCTTTGCCTCCTCCTTTTCCTGCTTCGGAGGACGCCATTTCGGCCAACTCGCGCTTCAGCACCTTCCCCGTGGGGTTGCGCGGAAGCTCATCCAGGAACACCACGTCGCGGGGGACCTTGTAGCGCGCGAGGTTCGATTTCACGTGGTCCTTGAGCTCGTCCTCGGAGACGTCCTTGCCGTCGCTGGTCACCACAAACGCGCGCAGCCGCTGGCCGAACTGCTCGTCCTCGACGCCGATGCAGGCGGCCTCGCGCCACGGCCGGATGGTCGGCGAGCACCTCCTCGACCTCCTTGGGGAAGACGTTCTCACCGCCGGAAACGATCATCTCGTCGTCCCGGCCCTGGACGAACAGGCGCCCCGCCGGGGTCGAAGTAGCCGATGTCCCCGGTGGCCATCAGGCCGTCGATGCGGTCCTTGTCGCCGCCGCCGGTGTAGCCCTCGAACAGCATCGCGTTGCCCACGAAGATCCGGCCCGTCTCCCCCTGGGGCACCGGGCGCCCCTCCTCGTCATACAACCGCACGATCGTGCCGCGGGTGGGCTTGCCGGCGGTCCCCGGCGCGGCGCGCAGGTCACGCGGACGCGCGAGCGTCGCCGCCGCGACCTCGGTCGAGCCGTACATGTTGTAGAGGTTGTCGCCGAACTCGTCCATCCACTGCCTGGCGATTTCGCCCGACAGCGCCGAGCCGCTGGCACAGACCGCGCGCAGCGAGCTGGTGTCGTAGCGCTCGCGCTCTGGCTCGGGGAGGGCCAGGATGCGCTGCAGCATCACCGGCACGACCACGAGCACCTCGCACGGTGCTCACCGATGTCCTCCAGGCACTGCGCGGGATCGAACTTGCGGCGCAGCACGAAGGTCGACCCCAGCGCCAGACCCAGCGCGAAGTTGGACAGCCCCCAGGCGTGGAACAGCGGCGCCGCGATCCGCACCCGCTGACCCTCGTGCATGGGGATCCGCTCGAGCAGCGAGGCCGGCGGGTCGAGCGTCAGCGGGGTGTGCTCACGCGACGCGCCCTTGGGGGTGCCCGTCGTCCCCGAGGTGAGGATCGTCAACCGGCCCGTGCGCTCCGGTCGCGGCGGCGCCGAGGTACGCCCGCCGGAAGCGAGATCCTCGAGCCGGGGATCGGCGGGGTCGTCGGAGTCGTACCAGCCGATGAAGCGGCGCCGACGACGCCCCGCCTCGTGAACGAGCTCGGAGAACTCTTCGTCATAGATCGAGCGCCGCCGCGTGCTCGCGCTTGGCTACCTCCGTCAGCTGAGGCCCCGCGAAGGAGGTGTTGAGCAGCAGGACGTCGGCGCCGATCTTGCCCACCGCGACCGCCGCCTCGACGAAGCCCCGGTGGTCGCGGCACATCAGCCCGACGCGGTCGCCCGCGGCCACGCCCGCCTCGAGCAGCCCGTGGGCGATCGCGTTGGTGCGCCAGTCGACCTCCTCGTAGCTGAGCATCCCCATCTCGTCGATCAGCATGGGACGCTGCGGATGACGGATTGCGCCTGCCACCAGGCCGGTCGCGAGCGACGCGCCGAAGCGCACCGCCGCCAGCCCGATCCGCGCGACCTTGTCCGGCCGCATAGGCGCCACGAGCCCTGCTCGAGTCAGCACCCACACATTCCCCGCCTCGTGCAGCACCCGGCCGACTAGGCCACCGGTCGTCCCGGACTGGGCGGCGGATTGCCCTCGACGGCGGCCTTCACACACTGAAGCCACCTGTCAGCGAGCCCCGAGACCTCGCCCCGCGAGGCCAGCTCCGCGAGCGTCCCCAACAACGTCCCCGGCGCACCGTAGGAGAGGCGCAGTTGGACGCGGGTACGTCCCGAGCCACCATCGCGCAGGCGCAGGTGCACGCGCTGCTCGATCCCGCTGATCGAGGTCCACGAGATGTCCCGCTCGGGGTCGTACTCGACGATCTCCACCTCGGTCGCGACCTCGGTCGCACCGACGCGGTAGCGGATGCGATAGCGCGCCCGCGGGCCCGGTTCACGCTCGGGGTCCTCGGGGTCGCACGCGGTGAGGCCCTCGAGCAGCCTCGGGTAGCGGCTCGGGTCACAGACCACCTCCCAAACCCGCCGGCGCGAGGCCTGCGCCAGCGTCTGCTCTCGACCCTCATGGCTGGCTCTCTCCTTCCCGGTGGCACGTCATCCAATCACGGGCAGCCGCCGGTCCTCAGCGAGCGAGGTCAGCACGTCCTGCATCTGTCGCGCGGACGTCGCGATCGATCTCGGCAACATCGGGGTCCCTTCCGTAGCGCTCGCGCGGGTCGATCGGCGGCAGCAGGCGCACGGTGATCTTGGCCGGAAGGGGCACATGTCCGATCAGCGCGGGCGCAATGCCGAACGGCAGTCCCACCAGGAACGGGAGCGTCTTCAGCCGCAGCACACGGTCGGCGCGCGTCAACCTGGCCAGCCGCTCGCCCCGAGTCAGGAACAGCGCGGTCTCCTGGCTGCCGATCGAGACGACGGGCTGGATCGGCACGCCGAGCTTGAGCGCGGTGCGCACGTAACCCATGCGCCCGCCGAAGTCGACCTCCTCCTGCTGCCAGCTCGGGTCGGAAGACTTCGTGATCGCCGCCCGGGTAGACGAGCACGGCCGCCCCCGCCTCCAGCGCGAGCTCGGCGTTGCGAGAGCTCGCCGCCACGGTCCCGTACCCGCGCACGAGCTGGCCCGTCGGCCCGGCCACCACCAGGTTGTGGGCGAGCTGGTAGAAGGGTCGTTCCACGCCGAAGTAGGTGCTGAACGCGAGCACGAACACGAACAGATCGGGCGCCACGACCCCTCCCGAGTGGTTGCCGACCAGCAGCACCGGCCCCTCCGGTGGTACGTGATGGAGACCGTCACGTCGGCCCGGAAGTAGCGGCTCGCCAGCAGCCATAGGCCGGGGAGTGTCTCGCGGATGTAGTCCGTGTCGCGGGCGTCGAGGTCGCCCGGCGGGATGGCGGCGGTGATGCCGTCCTTGACGGCCCGGACGGGACCACCGACCACCGCCCGCGCAGCCCTCAACGGTAGGCTCGCGAGCGCCGAGAGCCCCGCCTGCCTGGACACTTCACCGCCATGGACGAACTCTACCCGCCGTTTGATACAAGGAACGCGATGTGCACAACCACCCTGACCCGCGACAAGCTCTACATCGGCGGCGAATGGGTCAAGCCCGCTGGCAGCGGCACGATCGAGGTGTCAACCCGACCACCGAGGAGCGGCTCGGTTCCGTGCCCGAGGGCACCGCGCAGGACGTCGAGCGGGCGGTCAACGGCGGCCCAGGAGGCCTTTCGAGCTGGTCCGCAGACGCCGGTCAAGCGGCGCGCCGAGGCCCTCGGAGCGATCGCGGACGCGATCGGGGAGCGCATGGACGAGATCGCCGCGCTGATCGCCCAGGAGGTGGGGATGCCGGTCAAGCTCGCGACGATGATCCAGGCGGGGCTGCCGCGCACTGACTTCGCCTCCATGCCGCAGGTCATGGCGCAGACGCCCTGGGAAGAGGAGATCGGCAACTCGCTGGTCGTGCGCGAGCCGGTCGGCGTGGTCGGCGCGATCACGCCGTGGAACTACCCCCTGCACCAGATCGCCGCCAAGGTGGCGCCGGCGCTGGCCGCCGGCTGCACGGTGGTGGTCAAGCCCTCGGAGGTGACTCCGCTCAACGCCTTCGTGCTGGCGGAGATCATCGACGAGGTCGGGCTTCCCGCCGGCGCGTTCAACCTCGTCACCGGCTACGGCCCGGTGGTCGGGGAGGCGCTCGCTGCCCACCCCGACAGTCGACATGATCTCCTTCACCGGCTCGACGCGGGCCGGGCGGCGGGTATCGGAGGTCGCCGCCGCAACGGTCAAGAAGGTCGCGCTCGAGCTCGGGGGCAAGTCGCCGAACGTGATCCTCGAGGACGCCGACCTCGAGAAGGCGGTGGCCGACGGGGTCGCGAAGTGCTTCCTGAACTCGGGCCAGACGTGCAGCGCGCTCACGCGGATGCTGGTGCCGCGGGCGCAGCTGCCGAGGCCGAGGAGATCGCGGCAGCGGCCGCGCAGCGCTTCACGTCCCTGGCGACCCGTTCGCGGCCGAGACCAGGCTCGGCCCGCTGGTCTCCGAGACCCAGCTCGAGCGCGTGCGCGGCTACATCCGCAAGGGCCTCGAGGAGGGAGCCAAGCTCGTCACGGGCGGCCCCGAGCTCCCCGAGGGCCTGGACCACGGCTACTTCGTGGCGCCGACGGTGTTCTCCGAGGTCAGGCCCGGAGATGACCATCGCCCGCGAGGAGATCTTCGGCCCGGTGCTCGCGCTCATGCCCTACGAGGACGAGGAGGACGCGGTGCGGATCGCCAACTCGAGCGACTACGGCCTGGCCGGGGCGTGTGGTCGGGCGACGAGGAGCGCGCCAAGCGAGTCGCGCGCAGTATCCGCACCGGCCAGGTGGAGATCAACGGCGGCGCGTTCAACCCGCTGGCCCCCTTCGGCGGCTACAAGCAGTCGGGCCACGGCCGCGAGCTCGGCCGCTTCGGCCTCGAGGAGTTCCTGACCGTCAAGGCGCTGCAGTTGTAAATATTGTGGCCGGCGCACATGTGCGCCGGCCCCGGCGGCGCATGCGCCGCCGGTGGGGTCGGCACATGCGCGGCCCCAGAAACGTAAATACATACGACACATGCGCCAGCTGACCGCCCTCGATCAGCAGTTCCTCGCGCTCGAGGACGCGCGCCACTACGGCCATGTGGGCGGCCTGGCGATCCTCGATCCGACTCACCGCCCCGCAGGGGCGTCGCTGACGCTGCTCGACATGCAGAACTGATCGCGGAGCGGCTGCCGCTGGTGCCGCCCTTCCGCTGGCGGCTGGCCGAGGTGCCGCTCAACCTCGATTACGGCTATTGGATCGACGATCCCCACTTCGACTTGGAGTTTCACGTGAGGGAGATCGCTCTGGCCCCGCCCGGCACCGACGAGCAGTTGGCGGACCAGGTCGCGAGGATCTTCTCGCGTCCGCTCGACCGCGCGCGGCCGCTGTGGGAGCTCTACCTGATCCACGGCCTTCCCGAGGGCAGGGTGGCGGTGATGACCAAGATCCACCACGCGGTGATCGACGGCTTGTCGGGCGGCGAGATCATGGGCGCCCTCCTGGATCTCGTTCCCGAGGGTCGCGAACCGCCGCCCGCCCCGCAAGCGGCCCCGGACGCGCCGCCGGGAGAGCTCGAGCTGCTCGCGCGCGGGCTCTTGGGCGTGCCGCGATATCCGCTGCGCCTGCTCTCCTCGATCCCGCGCGCCCTGCCCAACCTCGACGACGTCCCCACGCTGAGCACGGTCCCCGGGGTCAAGGCGGCCGGCCGCCTGGCGGCTTCGGCGGAGCGCCTGGTGGGGCGCCGGCGCGTGGTCGGGAGCGTCGACCTCGTCCCGCCGCGCACCTCCTTCAACGTGCGCGTCTCTCCACACCGGCGCTTCGTCTTCTGCCAGCTCTCGCTCGACGAGGTCAAGGAGATCAAGAACAGGCACGGCGTCACCGTCAACGACGTGATCGTCTCGATCTGCGCGGGCGCCGTGCGCCGCTGGCTGACCAAGCACCAGGAGTTGCCCGAGGAGCCGCTGGTCGCACAGATCCCGGTATCGGTCAGGCGTCAGCAGCAATACGCACCTACGGCAACCACATCCTGCTCATGACCGCCCCCCTGTACACCAACATCTACGACCCCATCGCCCGGCTGGAGCAGACTCACGAGGCGCTCGCGGAGATGAAGGAGCGCCACCGCGCGCTGCCCGCTGAGCTGCTCAAGGACGCCAACCAGTTCATCCCGCCGGCGCTCTTCTCGCGCGCGCGGCTCACCTTCTCGATCAGCGCGAGCAAGCGCGGCCGGCCGGCGTGGAACCTCGTCGTCTCCAACGTGCCCGGCCCTCAGTTCCCGCTCTACATGGCGGGCGCGCGGCTCGAGGCTCATTACCCGATCTCGGTCGTCACCGACGGCATGGGCCTCAACATCACGGTCATGAGCTACTGCGGCCACCTCGACTTCGGGATCGTCGCCGACCGCGAGCAGATGCCCGACCTGTGGTCGCTGGCGGAGTGGTTGCGGGAGGCGCTCACGGAGCTGCAAGCGCCTCCCGCCCCAGTCTCAGTGCAGTAGTTCGAGCGAGTTGGCCGCCGGGCCCGAGCCGGCGTCGTTGACGAAGTAGACGCCCGCGCCCTTGGGGGCGATGGCGAGGCCGAACAGGTCGCCGGCGCCCTTCTTGATGAGCGTCTTGGCGAACTGCTTGCCCGCGGTGCGTCGTCTCAACGGCCCTGCCGTTGCCGCCGTTCATCGAAACGATGTCTCCGCCCGGAGCAATCGCGAGGCCCAGCGGGTCGTTGAGGAAGTGACCCGTCGAGACCGTCATGCCTCCGTGCCCGAGCTTCGACATGCGGGTCATGGCGGAGGGGATCGCGGCGATCCGGTTGGCGACGGCGTCGGCCACGTACAGGGTGCCGCTTGGGGCCGAGGCCCACCCCCGTCGGGCCTACCACGAGGGCGCTGGGTCGGTGTGCTCGCCGAAGCCGGTGGCGATCACCTTCTTCGAGGTCATCGTGGCGGTCGAGCTCGAGAGCTTGAGCCCGATGCGGATGACCGTGCCCTTGTGGACGGTCTTGCCGGCGGCCTTGACGGTGCCGTTGAGGACGTTGGTCACGAACAGCGTCGCCGTGTTCCTTGCGTGACGGCCGTCATGTCCCAGGGACCGTTGATGTCCTTCGCGCTTCAGCGTCTTTACCACCTTGCCCTTGGAGTTCAGGACCGTCAGCGCCCCGGCGGTCATCTTGGCCGAGTTGCCGCCCGGAGCCGGGAGGCTACCCACGACGACGAACCCGCTGGGAAGCTCGACCAGCGCCGTGGTCAGACCCGACCGCCTTGGTCGAAGTGGGCTGCGGGACGATCGCGAACACGTGCGCGTGACCGCTGGGGGAAACCTCCATGATGCTCTTGCCGGTCCCCTGCAGGTTCTTTGACGTTGTTGAAGTTCGAGACGAGCACGTCGCCCTTGACGAGCTTGCCCACCGAGCGCTTCACGACGGCGACGCCATAGGGGTTTTGGTCGCCCTTCGCGGGGCCCTTCGTCGGGACCATGCTCGCGAGGTGGGTGATCGTGTGAAAGCGGCCGATGAAGGCCTTTGGCTTGCTCACCGATGCGATGGCTGCCGAGGCGACCACTGCGGCGGCGAGTGTCGTCGCGACGACGACCATTCCAGCGAGTCTGTTCTTCTTCACCTGACCCTCCAATCGGTCTTGGCGCCCGAGCGAGCGCCTCCTGGAGGGTGAGACGCCCGACGGCCCGCGAACCTTCCCGAACGCCCATGCGGGACCCCACCCGCCGCCCGCCCAGGAGGTTGGGTCCCTCATGGTCGCTATACGCCCACCACGGACCCGACGTCGGGAGGCCCCGATGGGTCGGGTCCCTGGTGGGCGCTCTAACGGGCCCTCAGTCGAGGTTCCAGCCGAAGTAGACCTCGGCGCGCGCGATCCGGTCGCCGTCGAAGGTGAGGACCTCGGTGTTGCGGCCCCGGCCCCCGTCCGGGCGCGTCATCTCATAGGTGACGATCACCTCGTCGCCGGCCTCGATCAGTCGCACGAAGTCGAACTCCTGGCCCTGGCCGGCCCCGGGCCAGCAGCGCGCGAAATAGCCCGCGCGGTCCAGCCCCACGTCCGCCGGGCTCGAGAAGGTGAAGTTGTCGGCCAGGACGCGCTCCACGAACTCGCGGTCGCCGGCGGCGAACGCGAGGTAGAGCCGGCGCGCTATGTCGGTCGCTCTGGTGCTCACGTAGCCTTCAGACCGCTCCGTCTGCGAATAATCATCGCCGTGACCGAACCACCGAGCCACGATAACCGCACCATGCCCCCGTGCACGGTGATCCCGCAGCTCGTCTACGACGACGTCGGCGAGGCGATCGGGTGGCTGTGCGACAAGTTCGGGTTCAGAGAGCGCTGGCACGCGGGCGACCACCGGGCCCAGCTCTCCTTCGACGGCGGCACCATCGTCGTCACCGAGCCGCGCACGTCGAAGGCCCTTGCCGGGTCACCAGTCGGTGATGGTGCGCGTGCAGGACGTCGACGCCCACTTCGCGCGCGCTCGCGAGCGCGGGGCGAAGATCGTCGACGAGCCCCGCGACTTTCCCTACGGCGAACGTCAGTACACGGCCGAGGACCTCGGCGGCCACCGGTGGAACTTCTCCCAGTCGATCGCCGACGTCGACGCCCGAGGAGTGGGGCGGCACCTCGGGGCCGGCCCTCGAGCGCGACCCGGCGATCTCGGTGATGCTGATCGTGCCCGACGCGGACGCCGCCGTCGTCTGGTACAGGGAGGCCCTCGGGGCGCGAGAGCTGTGGGACCTATGCGGCGTCGCGGGGCTCGAGGTGGGCGGCGCCCCGTTCTTCCTGCACGAGTCAAATCCGCGCAACCCAGCACTGAGGACGCTCCGGATGCCATCGGTGGTACCAGCACGCGCATCGAGGTCTTCGTCGATGACCCGGACGCCTTCGTGCAGCGCGCGATCGCGGCCGGCGCGACCCCGGGTTCGAAGATCGTGGACCACGACGTGCCTTGGGGTAAGCACCGCCAGGGAGGCTTCCGCGACCCCTTCGGCCACAACTGGTCGGTGGGGGACCGCTCGCCGCTGAGGCGCTTCAGCTGAGCGTCTGGCGCGCGCGCAGCATCTCGAGCGCTCGCGCCACGCGACGGTCGCGAGTCTCCTCGCGCTTGGCCTCGGCTATCCACCGCGCGTACTCCTTGCGGTGGGTGAAGGCGAGGCGCTCGAACGCTGCCCGCGCGTCGGGGTCGGTGGCCAACGCGTCGGCCAGGGCCGCGGGAATGTCGACCTCGCGCGGTTCGGTATCGAGCGAGATCGTCATCTCGACGGTATCCCCGGCCTCGACGCCGGCCGATTCGCGGACATCGCGGTTGAGGCCGAGGAGGAATTCGCCGCGCATCCGGGTCACGGTGGTGCGCCAGGTGAATCCGTTCACGGTCGCCCGGACCGGAAAGCGCTTGGAGCCCTCGCCGATCGCGGCCACCTGCTCGTCGTCGAGGACGACCGCGGCGGCGGGGCCGCGCGCGGCCAGCTTGGTCTTCAGTTCAAGCGCGCCCACGGATGGGGAGTGTCGCACGCCGGGTTCGATTCGGACTGTTTGACGCCGGCGGTCGGTACGCGAGAATCAGCGATCGTGTCGCCCGTACGGCCCGAGCACCCGGGCGGTTCGCGCGGGCCAGCCCGAGGCCCGCGACGAGACGCCGTTCCTGCCGGGCCCACCTTCGCCGCTCCCTACCACCTTCGGGGCGATCCCGCCGAGCACACCGACACCTACGGCCGCTACGACAACCCGACCTGGAGAAGGCTCGAGGCGGCGATCGGGGAGCTCGAAGGCGGGCGGGCGCTGTGCTTCGCCTCGGGCATGGCGGCCGCTGCGGCGGTCCTGCTCGCGCTCAGCGAACCCGGCCGCCACGTGGTCGTCCCCGGCGACGGATATCCGGCGGTGCGCGCGATCGCACGGGAGCACCTCGCTGCCCGCGGAGTGGGCGTTGCGCTCGTCGCCACGCGGCAGCAGGAGATCCTCGAGGCGCTGCCCGGCGCGCGCCTCGTGTGGGTGGAGACGCCCTCCAACCCGCGCCTGGACGTCGTCGACATCGCGGAGCTCGCGCAGGCGGCGCACGGCGCCGGTGCGCTGCTCGTGGTCGACAACACCCTGGCGACCCCGCTCGGGCAAACGCCGCTGCGGCTGGGGGCGGACCTCGTGGTCGCGAGCGGCTCCAAGCACCTGAGCGGACACTCCGATCTGGTCCTCGGGTACGTGGCCGCAAAGGATCCCGCGCACGTCGAGCAGCTCCACGACTGGCGCACCCTGTCCGGAGCTATCCCCGGGCCCTTCGAAGCCTGGCTAGCGCATCGCTCGCTCGCCACCCTGGACGTCCGCCTTGCGCGTCAGTGCGCAAACGCCGCCGTGCTCGCCGAACTGCTCGCCGGTCGCCCGGAGGTCTCGCTGGTGCGCTACCCGGGACTCGCGACAGACCCGTCGCACGCGCTCGCGCGCCGGCAGATGCGCGTGTTTGGCTCGGTGGTGAGCTTCGCCCTGGCCGATGTCGGCTGTGTGCAGCGGTTCTTTGACCGCGCGGAGCTCGTAATCGAGGCGACCAGCTTCGGCGGTCTGCACACCACGGCCGAGAGGCGGGCCAGGTGGGGAACCGACGACGTGCCCGAGGGGCTCATCCGCCTGAGCGCTGGAATCGAGGACGCCGAGGATTTGCGAGCCGACCTCTCGGCGGCGCTCGACGCGGCGCGCTGACCGCGAACGGCCTGCCTATAAAAGCCCGACCTGGCGCAGGATCGAGACGGAGTCCGAATAGACGTCCTTACGCCTGACCTTGCCGTCCTCGAAGGGAATGATGTCCATGCCCTCCCATTCGATGCGGCGCCCCGACGGCTCGGCCACGATCTCGCCGCGCTTGAGCGGCCGTGAGTGCGTAGCGGTGGCGGTCCACTCCTGCACGACTAGGTCGTCGCGCACGTAGAGCCGGCGGGTTCTGAACTCGATGTCGGGCCAGGACTCGAAGATGCCCGCGATGTGCTCGATCGCCTGCTCGCCCTCCGCGCGCTCGCCGGCGGTGTGGTTCTCGAAGACCATGTCGGGGGCGTGAAGCGACCGTATCCGCTCGAGGTCATGCGCGTTCCACGCCTCGTTGTAGGCGTCGATCACCTCATGCAATGAAGCGCCGTAGGTGGTCACGCCCACTCCATCGGCACGAATCCACTCGACCGCGGCGCCGAGACCATGAGCACGCTCGCTGGTTCGTCGCCGTCGTTGCGGACCGTGCGCGAGTGTTCGGGGTCGATGCGCGCGAAGCTTCCACTGCGCGCCGGGTTGTCGGCTCCGTCGATGACGAGCGTGGGGCTGCCACTCAGGACGAAGAAGAGCTCCTCCTGGTCGCGTTGAGTCTCGTCGTGCTCGGGGATCTGCTCGCCGGGCGGGATCTCCACGAGGTTGACGCCGAAGGACTTCACGTCGAGGCTGCGCCGCACGAGTCGCCAGTCGCCGTTGCGCTCGCAGTCGTCCCGGTGGGCCAGGGTCACGCTCATCGCCCGGCCTCCCGGCTCATATCGCTCTCGGACACGTCCGGCCCTCCATCTTCCGGTCCCTGCAGCTCCCGCGCGTGGAAGCCGTCTGAAACGGTAGTCTTACCTACTAGTAGGTAGAAGTCAAGGGTCTTTCATGGCAGCCAAGAGCAGCGACATCGACACGGGGCCAGGGCGGCGCAGCCGCAGCGGGCAGACGGCGACGCGAATCCTCGACAGCGCCGAGCGACTGGTCCAAGCGCGTGGCTACAACGGCTTCAGCTACGCCGACGTGGCGGGGGAGCTAGGAATCACGAAGGCCAGCCTCCACTATCACTTCGCGGGCAAGACCGAGCTTGGTGAGGCCCTCATCACGCGCTATGCGGAGCGCTTCTCGGCCGCGCTGCAGCGAATCGAGCGGGACGTGAGCGAAGCGCCCGCGAGACTCGATGCGTACGCAGCGCTCTATGCGGAGGTGCTTCGAGGCCGCCGGATGTGTCTTTGCGGCATGCTCGCGGCGGAGTACGCCACGCTCCCGCAGCCGATCCGGGAGGGGCTGGTGGGGTTCTTCGACTACAACGAGGCTTGGCTTGAGCGGGTGCTCGACCAGGGATCGGCCGAGGGCACCCTGCGCCTGAACGCGCCCGCGCGAGAGGTGGCGCAGCTAGTCGTCAGCGCGTTGGAGGGAGCGATGCTGGTGGCGCGCCCCTACGGCGAGCCCGACCGCTTCGACGCCGCGGTCGGGGGACTACTCGCGAGTTTGAACGCGGGGGCGTCGCGGGCGGTTTCCAGCAGCTCGGTGCCCGCGATGAGGCGGGCACCGTCTGCTTCGGCTGCTGGAAAAAGTACTCGGCGAACCGATCAGTAGCTGCTCGAGTAGCCGCCGGACGAGCTCTTTGCCGACGAGCTCTTCATGATCGCGGTGCCCGATGGGGCGACCACCCACCACTTGGCGCCGAAGCCGTTGATGCCCTGCCCGGTGGTCTTGCCGGGGCTGCTATCGGCGGCGTAGTAGTACAGCGGGTGACCCTTGTAGGTGACCTGCTTGGTGCCATCGGAGCGGGTGATCGTGCCGAGATCGGCAGCCATCGCGCCGCCCGATGCACCCGGCTTGCCGGTCGTAGTCAGCGGCGGCCAGATCTGGGCGCACGCGCCCGAGCAGTTGGACTTGCCCTGCTTATCGAGCTCAAAGAGATACAGCGTCTTGCCGTTCGGGCCGACCAGAATGGTGCCCAGCGAGCTGTGCGCCGTCTTCACCATCACGCTTGTGGCCGACGCGTTCGTCGAGGCCGGCGTGGAGCTTGCGGCGTGCTTGGAGGACGTTGAGCTCGAGCTGCTGCTGCCGCACGCGGCCACAACCAGTGCGACAGCGATCGCCAGAACTGCGCTTGCGTACAACCTGGTCCTTCTCATAATCGTGGCTCCCACATTTGAGTTTTCGTGGACCCGCCATATCGAGCGGGTCGTCAACAGAGACACCGCCCCGGGTGAGATCCTTCCCGAAGGGGCGTACGCCGAGGCTTGACGCAACGGGGGCGCGGGACTACCGTCGGGCGAGACCGGGGCTTTCAGCCGGGCGACACGGAGGGCGAGATGCAGAAGTTGGCACGGAGGGGGCGGTCGGGAGGCTCCAGGTTGGGGTTGGCCTCGGCCGCCGGACTAATGGCCGCAATCGCCGCACTCATGGCCGGAGCACCGGCGGTTGCGGGTCCCGGCAGCCAGGTACGCGTGGCGTTCAAGGGGCAGCCAACGCGCGCGCCGATCGCTGCGCTTCGGACGAATCCGGCGCACTCGGCGGTCCCAAGCCCTTCCAACAACAGTTCTCTTAATGCGGTGACGTGTGCGTCGGCCTCGAACTGTTGGGCTGTGGGCGATTTTCAGAAGCCCTCGACTGCGTATGTGAACGAGGCGTTCCGCTGGGACGGAAAGAAGTGGTCAAGAGCGTCGACCCCGGATCCTGGCGGCAGGGCTGCCAAGGCGGAAAGCGAGCTCTTCACGGCGACGTGTGTCTCCGCCTCCGACTGTTGGGCTGTCGGCTACTACACGAATACAGCTGGGGCTACCGAGAACCAGGCGCTGCACTGGGGCGGGAGGAAGTGGAAGCAGGTAAAGACGCCGGATCCCGGTCGTTCCTCGCCCGGTGGTGTTCAGAACGAACTCTACGCGGTGACCTGCGCGGCGGCGTCCGACTGCTGGGCGGTCGGGTACTACACAAAAAGCAACGGAGGCCTTCTAAACGAAGCACTGCGGTGGAATGGGAAGCAGTGGTCGCTGGTCAAGACCCCGAACCCCGCCGGGATGGCCGACGGCGATTTCAATGAGATAGAAGGAGTCACCTGCACGTCGAAGTCCGCCTGCTGGGGGGTTGGCAGACTCGAAAACCCGGTTGCCAGCGAGAACGAGGCGCTGACCTGGAATGGAAAAAATTGGCGAAGGGTCTCCACCCCGCAGCTGCCCAAGGACGGAAACGAGCCCGGCTCCGAGGACTACCTCTATACGGTTGCGTGCGAGTCAGCGTCCGATTGCTGGAGCGTCGGTTACGCTGAAAACGGTTTTAGTCACCCGCCCCAGGGCCAGGCCTTCCACTGGAACGGGAAGAAGTGGTCGCAGGTCTCGACACCTGAGCCAAGCTTCTTGAGCTACCTCGGCGGGGTTGCATGTACCTCGAGCTCGCGCTGCTGGGCCGTTGGCGAGTACAGCACGAAGACAGAGGTCGACTTCAACGAGGCGCTGCGCTGGAACGGCAAGAAGTGGACCAAGGTCTCGACGCCCAACCCGGGCGGCACGGTGACGGGCGACAGGAACGCGCTCTACTGGGACACTTGCGTCACGAGCTCCGACTGCTGGGCCGTCGGCTCGGTGCAGAACAGCGCCGGCGACACCCTCAACCAGGCGCTTCACTGGAACGGCAAGAGGTGGTCCTCGAAGTAGGACCCGCCTCGTCAACTAGACCCACATGCCGGGGCCTCTGCCGCGAACCATCCGGTACGGACGCCAGCGCCGCCAGCACAGTCTGTAGAACAGGAACACGAGCGGGATCACGAGCCAGAAGCCGTGCCGTCCGGTCACGGCACAGACCGCGAGCAACGCGATCAGGATGGGGACGAGCGGCGCGAGGCGCCAGCGCCAATGCCGCAGTGGTGATTTTGGTTGTGGGACATCATCGGTCGGCAGGTCGTTGACGAGGTCGTCGAGCTCGCCGAGCCTCTTGGCCTCGTAGCAGAGCTCGAGTCTCTGTTGGAGCTCGGTCGTGTCGAGGCGGCCCTCGGCGTGACTGCGCCGAATGCGTTCGGCGGCTGCTTCCCGATCGGCGTCGGACGCCCGCAGGTTCGGGTCGCGGCCGAAGCCAAGGTTCCAGAAGGACTGGTTGGTCATGTCAGGCTCCTCTCCAAGTGGTTTGCACGGGTGTTTACGGTCCGAGGGGCGCGGCGCAGGAGCGCCCACAGTGTGAGCACGAGCAGTGGGAGCATCGTCACGTGGTAGGCGATGTCGAGTGCGTCCCCGCCCCCGACCGTCGCACTCAACCCGATCGCGAAGCCGGCGATCGCGAACGTCGTGCTCGCGATCGCGGCGGCCCTCGCCCGCGGCCCGCCCCGCATGAGCCGAGACGCGCCGTACGTCAGCACGACGCAGATGACCGCTTCTGCGATCCCTGCGGCGGGGGCGGAAAATGAGGTCAAGCCGGCGCCGAGAGAACCGGTCAGGTGCAAAAGGGCCATCACCGCGAGCGTGGCGGCCTCCAGGGCCATCGTGGCCGCGAGCCGGCGCCGGCGCCTTTGGTTCATTGCGGTTGTAGTCATGGCTCGCATCCTGACCGGAAAGCGAGCGCTTGTCGTCGCACCGGCGGAGGCTTCTGCGCTGCGGCTGTGGGCTCGGGCGCGCCCCGCCGTGTACTACGCGTGGAGTAGTCCAGACCGCTCCTTAGGGCCGATGAATATGGCCCCACGCGGGGCTATCGTGACGTCGTGGACGCGCCTGGCCTGAGCCTGCGATCGCTTCGGGCGCTACCGCGGGCTGTCCGCTGGCGAGATCTCCGTCTGGCGGCCGTGGTCTTGGCTATCCAGATCGGTGCAACGGTCGCCGCCGCCTCGCATCAACACGGGCAGCGGCATCAAGGTTGCTGGTGGGCAGCGTCGTGCACCCTGCCGAGACATCTCGGTCCAGCCGCGTTCGTTCTTTTGGCGTGCGGACCGCTCGCGCTGATCGTGAGGCGTCGCTACCCGCGAGCGGTCTTCGTGTTCGTCTTCGCGGTCACGCTGCTCTACGTCACGTTGGGCTACCAGCAGGGCCCCGTGTACCTGTCGCTGGTGATCGCGTTCGCGGCTGCCGTGCTCGCCGGCTACCGAGCACTCACGCGGGGCTCGATCGTCGTCGGTTGGGCCCTGTTTCTGTGGCTGCCGCCGGCGGTCGGCGCGGCCCGGGCTCGGTCGCTCCTCGACGCGCTCGCGCTGGCCGCTTGGTTGCTGGTCCTGTTGGTGGTCTGCGAAGCGGTGCGGGGCCGGCGCGAACGGATGGTCGAGGACAAGCGCAGGCGAGAATTGCAGGCGCGCCGCCGCGCCGACGAGGAACGACTGCGGATCGCGCGCGAGCTGCACGACGTCCTCGCCCACAACATCTCATTGATCAACGTCCAGTCGGGGGTGGCCCTGCACCTGCTCGAGGAACACCCTGAACAGGCCCGAAGCGCGCTGTCCGCGATCAACGAGGCGAGCGCAGACGCCTTGAGGGAGGTGCGCTCGGTCCTCGGAGTGCTGCGGGGAGACGGCGAGCAGCCGCCACGGGCGCCGACCGCGGGGCTGGCCTCCATCGACGACCTGGTCTCGCGCGCCCGCACCGCGGGCCTCGCGGTCTCGCTCCAGGTGGACGGCGATCGGCGGCCGCTGCCCACCAGCGTCGACCTGGCGGCGTTCCGGATCGTGCAGGAATCGCTGACCAACGTGGTACGCCACGCCGGGGCGGGAACCGTCAGCGTGCAGATCGACTATGGCTCCGACGCGCTCACCGTGCAAATCGACGATGACGGCAACGGTGGGGCCGTGAACCTGGACGGCGACGGCGGTAGCGGCATCCCCGGCATGCGCGAGCGCGCGGCGGCGCTCGGAGGGGATCTACAGGCAGGAGCCGGTTCCCGAAGGCGGGTTCCGCGTGCGTGCGAGGCTTCCGATCAAGGACGACGCATGATTCGTGTGCTGATCGCGGACGATCAGGAGCTCGTGCGCGCCGGCTTCCACGCGCTGGTCGATTCGCAGCCCGACCTGGAGGTCGTGGGCGAAGCCGACGATGGGCGCCAGGCGGTCGTGCAGGCGAGAGAGCTTCGATCCCGACGTCGTCCTCATGGATATCCGCATGCCCGTGCTCGACGGGCTCGCCGCGACCCGTGAGATCGCAGCCGATGACCGCCTCGGCAGAGGTGCGCATTGTGATCCTCACGACCTTTGAGCTCGACGAGTACGTGTTCGAGGCGATCCGGGCGGGAGCGGCCGGCTTTCTGGTCAAGGACACCAAGCCAGCCGAGCTGATTGAAGCGGTGCGCGTCGTCGCCGGCGGCGAGGCCCTGCTCTCTCCTTCGGTGACGCGGCGGCTGATCGGGGAGTTCGCGGCTCCGCGCGAAGGAGCCGCCGCGCGCCGAGGCGCTCGCCGAGCTCACCGAGCGCGAGCGCGAGGTGATGGCGCTAGCGGCGACCGGCCTATCGAACGAGGAGATCGCGCAGCGCCTGGTGGTCAGCTCGGCGACCGCGAAGACTCACGTCAGCCGGGCGATGGTCAAGCTCGGCGTGCGCGACCGCGCCCAGCTCGTGGTGCTGGCGTACGAGACCGGACTCGTGCGGCCGGGGTGGGTGGGATAGCACGGCGGCTTCGGGCCTCGATTACAGACACGAGGCCCGAAGCTCGTGGCCGCCACCTACTGCACCACCATCAGTGAGTTGCCTTCCGGGTCGCGCAGCCAGAACAGGGGCGGGACGGGATCGCCCATGCGGCTGACCTCGGCATCGACGTCGACGCCCTTTGCCTTCAACTCGGCGTGATACGCATCGATGTCGTCGGTCTGCAGGCTGATTCCCGTCTCGCGGTTGCCGCTCGAGCCGCCGGGCGGGGGCGGCGCGAGCGCGATCGTCGTCACGGTGTCGCCGGGCGCAACTTCGACCCATCGGTACTGGCCGCCGAAGGGGGTATCGACGCGCTTGGTGAAGCCGAGCTTCTCCGTGTAGAAGTCGATCGCGGTGTCCTGATCGGCGACCGGAACGACCACCGTGCTGATCTTGTTCGTGCCGGTGCTTGACACAACTTCCTCCTAGCGGTTGGGGTGTACATGCGATGAGACAGGACGGGGCGCGCAAACTCATCGGCGTCCTGCAGCGCGCCGAGCGAGCCTCACTTCGTTGGGGCGCACGTCACTCCGGCGGCCGGGCGAGGCGGTGGCTGTAGGCGTAGCGCACCGCCTGCGCCCGGTCTCGCAGGCCGGCCTTTCCAAAGAGGTGGTTGATGTGGGATTTGACGGTCGTGGGGCTGACCACGAGGCGCTCTGCGATCTCGGCGTTGGTCAGCCCCTCTGCGATCAGCGCGAGCACCTCGGCCTCGCGCGGGGTGAGCCCGTCGGGTAACTCCTCCTCTCCGTCCTCCCGGCGCTCCTGTGCGCCCGGCGCTCCGTCGCCGGCGACGGCCGCCACCACGTGGTGCTGGACGGCGGGGTCGAGTGCCGCCTCGCCGGCGGCGACGCTGAAGATCGCGGCCCGGATGTCCTCGGCGCTCGCGTCCTTGGTCAGATACCCGCGTGCCCCGGCCCGCAGGGCCTCGAGCACGCTCTCGTCGTCGGCGTAGGTCGTCAGCGCGATCACGCGCACGTCGGGCTCGCGCTCGCGCAGCCGCCGCGTCGCCTCGATTCCGTCGACGCGCGGCATGCGCAGATCCATCAGCACCACCTGCGGCCCACATTGCACCGCGAGCTCACACGCCTCCTCGCCGTTTGACGCGGTCCCCACGAGCTCGATCCCATCGAGCAGCCCGAGCATCGTCGCGAGGCTCTCGCGCACGAGGCGCTGGTCGTCTGCGAGCAGGACAGAGACCGTGCCGCTCATCGTGGAGTGGCGGCGCGAGCTGGGGTCGCGGCCGGCAGCGCCAGCTCGACCCGAAATCCCGTCGCGGTCGGTTCCGCCAGCAGGCGCCCGCCGAGCAGCTCGGCGCGCTCGCGCATACCGGTGAGGCCGTAACCGCCCGCGGTGGGTGCCGAAGGCGGTGGAAGCGCATTCGCGCCGCCGCGGTCCTCCACGACGAGCACGGTCTCATCGTCGCCATAGGTGAGCACCACCTCGACCTCGATGGGCGTCGCGTGCCGCCTGATGTTGGTCAGCGCTTCCTGTGCGGTGCGGTAGATCGCCAGCCGCATGTCGGGTGCCAGCTCGCGCGGCGAGCCGCCCACGGCCAACCGCACGGGGATCCCGCTCTGCTCGCCGAACGCCTCGGTCAGCGCGTCCAGGCGCTCCGGTCCCGGGAGCTCCTCTCCCCGCGCGGCCGCGATCGCCCGCCGTGCTTCATCGAGGCCACCGGCCGCCAGGTGGTGCGCGCGGTCGAGCGCGCGCTGGACCTCGGGGTCGGCGCCCCGGTCGCGCGCGAGCAGGCGCGAGCTCTCGAGCTGCAGCGCCAGCGCCGACAGCGTGTGTGCGAGGACGTCGTGCATCTCGCGGGCGAGACGGCCGCGCTCCGCGGCCGCGGCGGCGCGCGCCTCGGCCGCCTGCGACGCCTCGAGCACCAGGTGCTGGTCGCGCAACCTCCGCATCATCCGCATCACCAAGAACCAAGGAACCGCGCCGAGGATTATCGACAGCGCGGCCCCGCCGTGGCCCGCGGCCGTCGCGACACCGCCGGTGGCCGCCAGTGACACCGCGAGCACCAGGACTCCGGGGCCGCGCTTCAGGCGCATCGCCGCGACAATTCCCACGAAGTAGGGCCCCGCCTGCCAAATGCCCTTCGGCTGCAGGTACGCGAGCACCGCCGAGGCCGCGGTGACGGCCAGCAGCGCCGCGACGGGGCGCCACGTCCGCTACGCCCTGGCGCGTTCGCACGGCCGCGACCGCCGCAATCACCAGCACGATGCTCGCGACCAGCACCGCCAGGTGGTTGCCCCGGACGCCGGGATACGGCTTGGTTGTCGCGGTCCCGACGATGAACAGCGCCAGGTACACGAGGCCGAGCGAGCGCAGGATGAGCACCTCCACCGGGGCACGCGCATTTGCGTCGGGACCGAAGTGGCTACGCGTCAACCAGCTGGTGAGAGCCCTGACCATCTGCGACCGGTAACGATAAGCCCGCGGCGCTCGACGGTCATCGGCCAGCGGGTGGATCGTCCTCCACCCGGGGGTGGAGCGACAAGTTAGGCCCGCACGCCGATGACGAACCGGCGCGCCGCGCTTACCGTGGCAGCCATGCTCACGAATTCACTCGAAGTCGCCATGGCCGAGCGCCAGGCGACTCACACACCAAACGAAGCAGTCATCACCGTCCGGGGACTGCGCAAGCGCTACGGCGAGCGATGAGGCGGTACGCGGGATCGATCTCGAGGTCCGTCGCGGGGAGATCTTCGCCTTCCTGGGGCCGAACGGCGCCGGCAAGACGACCACCGTCGAGATCCTCGAGGGCTTCCGCACCGCGACCAACGGCACCGTCAAGGTCCTCGGCGTCGACCCGGCGCGGGCGCCAGCCGAATGGCGGGAGCGGATTGGAGTCGTCCTGCAGGAGTCCCAGGCCGAGCCCGGGCTCACCGTGCGCGAATGCCTGCAGCTCTACAGCGGCTACTACCGCGCACCGCGGCCTGTCGACGAGACGCTCGCGCTCGTGGGGCTGCGCGAGCAGGCCGGCCAGCGCGCGACCGCGTTGTCCGGGGGCCAGCGCCGCCGCCTCGATGTCGCCCTTGCGCTCGCCGGCGACCCCGAGCTGATCTTCCTCGACGAGCCCACCACAGGATTTGACCCCTCGGCGCGACGGCACGCCTGGGAAGTCATCGCGGGCCTACGGGAGATCGGCAAGACCGTCTTCCTCACGACCCATTACATGGACGAGGCCGAGCGGCTCGCCGACCGGATCGCGATCATCGCCGCCGGCCGGATCGTCGCCTCCGGGGCGCCGAAGACGCTGGGCGACCGAAATCATTCTGCCGCCCGCATCTCCTTCACGCTCCCGGACGGCACGCACGCTCGGGAGCTTCCCGAGCCGCTGGCCGAGCGCTCTCAGGACCAGGGCGCTCGCCGCGTCCTCATAGAGAGCCATACGGTCGCCGCCGATCTGCACGCCCTCTCGGGGTGGGCGCTGGCACGGGGTTTCGATCTCGACGACCTCGACGTCACGCGCCCCACGCTCGAAGACGTCTACCTGTCGCTCACCCGCACCGATACCGCTACTGAAACCGCGAGGAGCTAACCATGATCCTGATTCTCACGCGTCTGTTCCGCGCCTGGCGGGAGCGCAATGCCGTGGCGTCGGCGGAAGCCGGCGACGCCGCGGTGATCCCCGCTCCGGCGAGCATCATCGCCGGCTCGAAGTCACGCTCGGCACGCCGGACGCCCGCCGGCGGTCGCCCCCTGGCGCTACTCGCGCATCAGGTCCGCTTCGACCTGCTGGCGAGCTTCCGCAACCCCCGCGCGCGGTTCTTCACGATCATCTTCCCGATCGTCCTGCTGGTCATCCTGGCCGGCGTGTTCGGCCACGGCACCACGGTCGTCGACGGCGTGCACGTGAAGCTCTCGCACTTCTATGTGCCCGGCATCCTGGCCCTCTCGATCATCACGAGCGCCTACGCGACCCTCGTCGTGTCGATCGCGACCGCACGCGAGACCGGCGTGCTCAAGCGGCGTCGCGCCACCCCGGTATCGCCGCCGATCCTGATCGGCGGCCAGGCGCTCGCGACGCTCGCGACCACGGCGACCATGACCGCCGTCCTTTTGCTGATCGGTCGGTTCGCCTACGGGTTCTCGGTGGCCCCGGGCGCGCTCGTGGCGATGGCGTGCACCGTGGTCGTCGGGACGCTCTCGTTCGCGTGCATCGCCTACGCCGTCGCCGGCCTGATCGGGTCGGTCGACGCCGCCCAGCCGATCGTGCAGGCGACCGTGATGCCGCTGTACTTCATCTCCGGCATCTGGATCCCGAACGCGAACCTGAGCCACACGCTGCAGTCGATCGCCTCCGTGTTCCCGGTCGAACACCTCGCAGCGTCGCTGCATCTCGCCTCGGTTCATTCCAGCCTCAGCGCAGCGCTGGCGCCGAAAGACCTGCTGGTACTGGCGATCTGGGGACTGGGCGCAGCCGCAATTGCGGCTCGGCGCTTCAGCTGGCTGCCGAGTGCGGCGACGGCGTGACGGTCGCCTCTCCGCCGCCGACAGCTGGGTCGTCCGCGAGCACTGGGTCATCCGCGAGCACGAAGCGAGCCGCGGCGGCGACGAGCAGCACCGTCATGATCACGGCGCTCGAGACGCACCACTCGCAGATCGCGTGAATCGAGAACAGCTCGCGGTAGGTCAGGTAAGCGCTGAACCCAAAACCAATCAGGGTGAAGGCGAGGGTCGTAAGGCGAAGCTGCTCGCGATCGGGCGCGAGCAGCGTCGCCACGATCGCGACGTAGCCGATCAGCCCAAGCAGCGCGACCGGTACGCCATCGAGCTTGGACCACTGCGAGGTTTGAACCTTGATGCACGACTGACCTGCGGTGCACGCGGGCGGCGTGCCCGAGTAGTGGACGTAGGTCAGATACGACGCGATCCCCACCCCGAGCACCGCGAGCAGGACCATCGCGACTCGCAGTCTCGAGCTCACTGCACCGCTTTGATGGCCGCCTCGTAGGTTGCGTAGTCACCGAGGGAGGTGATCTTGCGCACCCCCTTCGGTCCCTGGACGATCACCGAAGGCGTGCCGCTGAAGCCCGCGGCCTGGGCAGCGCTCTGATCCATGCTCACGCGTCTCGTCAACGTCGACGAGGTTCGAGCGGACTGCCATTTGTCGTAGTTCAACCCGGGGACGAGCTTCGCTAGACCCTGCAGGAAAGCCGGGGTCACGTAGCTCGTTTCCTCGTCTCCCTGCAAGTGGTAGAAGAGCTCAATGTAGTACCAGGCACGATTCTGGCGGCCGGCGGCGAGCGCGGCGGCCTGCTGCGATGAGAAGACTCCGGGCTGTGGTCCCGCACACGTGGCCGTGCAGAGCGAGCGGTAGGCGATCTTCACTCGCCCAGCCCGGACATCTCTGGAGATCAGCTGCTGCTCGGCGCCGAGCGCGAAGGCTCGGCAGATCGGGCACTTGAGGTCGCCGAACTCGGTCAGCGTGACCTTGGCTTTCGATGAGCCGAGCGTGTTGCCGGACTCTGGAATGCCCGCCAGCATCTTGTCGACGGTCGCCGCCGCGTTCCGCGCCGCGGTTCCTTGGGGCTTGGGGGGAGCGCCGCTGGCGCCGCTCGACACGGCGATGGCCACCGCGACTACGGCAGCGGCAACAAGGCCGACGCCCCCGAGCGCTCGAAAGCGTTGCCGGCGCTGGGTGCGCTCTCGCAGTGCCCGTTCTTCCGCCAGACGGCGGTTACGTGCCTGCTCTTTTTGCTCTCTGCGCGAAGCCACTATCTAGTTCGAGGCGAGGAGCCGCGGGCTCAAGGTTGGGGGTGGTGTCGGAATTCGGTTAGGGCTTGACCGGGCGGCGCCCGCCTGGAGGCGGGCGCCGGTGGTCGGAGGACATGCCGCCTTGTTCAGGTGGCAGGAGCGGCGGATCTGATCAACCACATGAGTGCGGGCTGACCATTCCGCCGTATTTATTGGGGGTAGTCGCGATTGCAGCAACAGTTTCTGGGAGCGGCGTAAGAACACGGCGCGAATCGACCCAGAGTCGCAGCTGTCAATCGACGGAGCCAAGGCCCGTCCGCCGCTTGGAATCGACCGCCGCCGCGAGCGGCTTCGGAGCGACCCAGAGTCGAGCGCCGCGAGCGGCTCTCAGGATCCTCTTGGAAATCTCTCAATGTCCTCTTCGCGACGCAGGCCCAAAATCGACCCTGCATGACGACCGTCTACTCGATCATCTTCAAGCCGATTCTTGGCGGGTGGGCCGTGTGCCTGAGCGACGGTCGCGAGCTTGCGCGATTCCGTGGTCCGGGCGCGCGTGGCCGCGCGCTCCGGTACGTGGACTCCCAGCTCGTGCACGGCGCCCCGGGGCTCGCCCGATGAAGGAGAGCCTGCACCTCGGCCGCGTCAGCGGCATCCGGATCGGCGTCAACTGGAGCCTGCTTCCGATCTTCTTGCTGATCGCTTGGACGCTGGCGGTGACACTGCTGCCGGCGGCGGCTCCCGGTTACGCCGCATGGGGCTACTGGTTGTTCGGCATTCTCACCACCGCCGCCTTCTACGCGTGCCTGCTAGCTCACGAACTGTCCCACGCGCTGATCGCTCGGAGACACGGCGTCGCCGTCAAGAGCATCGTGTTGTGGCTCTTTGGGGGCGTGGCACAGCTCCAGAGTGACACGCCCACGGCGCGCGCGGAGCTCGAGGTTGCGGCCGCGGGTCCCGCCGCGAGCCTGGGCATCGCCGCCACCTCGGCGGCGACGGCCTGGATACTGGCCCAGCTGGGCGTTAGCTCGCTGCTCGTCGAATCGCTGGCGTGGCTGGCCGGCATCAACGTGCTTCTGGCCGTCTTCAATCTCCTGCCCGCCTTCCCGCTCGACGGTGGCAGGATCCTTCGCGCGCTGTTGTGGAGGCGGTGGGGCGACCGGGTTCGGGCTACCAACGCCGCGGCCAGGGTTGGGACCGTCGCAGGCTTTGTCCTGGTCGGCGTCGGGATACTTGAGTTCGTCGCCGGAGGCGGCGCGCTCAGCGGCCTGTGGTTGGCGTTGATCGGCTGGTTCATCGCGACCGCGGCGCGCCAGCAGCGCGACCAGGTCGAGCTGCACGCCAACGCCGCCGACCTGCGCGTGGCCGACGCGATGACCGCCAACCCCGTGGTCATTCCCGCAAGCTCCACCGTCGCGCAGATCATTGAGCGCCACATCCGCAACGCCAGGTTCTCCTCGTTCCCGATCGGCGGCCTCGACGGCCGCATCGTGGGCCTGACCACCGTCGCGCGGATGGCCCGGCTGCCCCGCGCGAGCTGGACGACGACGCCAGTGACGAGCGGCGCCGCGACGCTTGCGGAGATCGTGTGGTGCGGTCAGGACGAGCCCCTTGCCGAGGTCGCCGCCCGCATGCAGGCCTCCGTCGACCGCCGCGCGCTCGTCACCGACGGCGGACACCTCGTGGGGATCCTGACCCCGTCCGACGTCGCTCGTGCCATGAACCACGCCGAGCTGCTTAGCGCAGTCGGCTGGAACCGCACCGCCGCATCGGGGATGGCCAGGCCGGGAAGGTCGGCTGGGGACCCGCCTCGCAGACGTAGGGCCGGCTCAGGTCCTCGTTTTGGCGCCAGCCGAGGCGCGAGAGCGCGGCATGTCGGAGGGCTCCGGGCGCTCTCTTCCTCTCACAGGAGTCTCTCAGCGAGTTCGAAGGGTTTGCTCCCTTTGGTGATCCATCCTTAGTGACAGGGTGGGATTAACCCACAGCAACCTTTCAAGAAAGCTTTTTCGCCATGAATATCACTAGATTAATTCGTCGCGTCGTGCTGTCAGCCGTCGCGCTGGCGGTCATGGCGCTAATCGCTTCGTTCGCCACAAACGGTGCCAGCACCGTCTCGGCGGCCAAGGCATCTACTCTCCAACAAGCAGCAAGTGAGAACTGGGCTGGTTACGACGTCACCGGTCGGCAGTTCTCGAGCGTCTCCGGCACATGGACCCAGCCGCAGGCGAGCGCGAACCCCACTTCGTCCCAGAGCTATTCGGCCTTCTGGGTCGGCCTCGGAGGCACCGCCTCCAGTTCGAGCTCGCTCGAGCAGGTGGGAACGGCCTCGGACTACGTTGACGGCCACGCCCAGTACTACGCGTGGTACGAGCTGGTCCCCGCAGGACAACAGAGGCTCAACCTCGCAGTTCATCCTGGGGACAAAATGTCGGCCAAGACGACCGTAAACGGGACATCCGTCACGGTCTCACTAACTGATCAGGCGACTGGAAAGTCCGTCACCAAGACGCTCCAGATGAGTAACCCAGATACATCCAGCGCCGAGTGGATCGCGGAGGCTCCGGCGAGCCAGGGCCCCGACGGCAGCGATCAGATTCTGCCCCTCAGCGATTTTGGCAAGGTGACTTTCACCAACGCTACCGCCTCGGCGGGCGGACACACTGGAGGGATCTCCGATCCGGACTGGTCCGGGACGCGGATCGAGCTCCAATCTGGCGGCAGCTCGTTCACGCCCGGCGGCGGGTTCCCCGGCTTCGCCTCCAGTTCGCAGACGATCTCGCAATCGACATCGGCGGCCGACACCTCGACGCTGTCAGGCGACAGCTTCTCGGTCACGTGGCAGTCGCCCAGCAGCGGCTCAAGCGAGCCGAGCAGCTCTCAATCCCCGGGAAGTAGTCAGTTCCCGGGCACCGGCTATCCGGGCTACCCCGGCGGCTACGCCTACGGGGGCTACCCCGGCGGCTACGCCTATGGGCCGTTTCCGATCGGCTAGTTGCAAGTAGCCCGCGCGTACCGCCCTTGGGAGGTCTCATACGACCTCCTTAGGGCGGTCACACGCCGCTCTGATCCGAGCACACGAATCTGGTTGGCATGAGTTACGACGAGCCGAATTTCGAATCCCGCAGTCGCCCCTCGGGCGGCCAGGTGCCGGACTCCCGCGAGCTCGTCGCCGAGCGACTCCGAGCGCGGCGCCAGCGCGTGAGGCTGATCCGCAGGCGCATCACAGCGACGGGCGCCTCCATCTTTGCGTTGGCGTGGGGGGTGATCTTCGTGCAACTCGTCTCGGGGCACGACCCCGCGCTCGCTCACGGCAAGAACCGCGCGAGCACCTCCTCGGATTCGACCGGCTCCGGTTCCACGACCTCGCAAGCAAGCAGCCCAGCTAGCGCGAGTCCATCCACCACTAGCCAGTCGTGATGCCGGTGCTGGCCCCCCCCAGCGAGACGACCGAGCTATTTCCGTGCTTCGGCGGAACCTGCGTGATCTCGATCCAGGGGGTCGGCCCCGTCGGTCCACCGACCGCCGCCGCCGCTCGCGTACGCCGGCGGCTCGAGCATTGGCACCAACAGTTCTCTCGGTTTGAGCCCGACAGCGAGCTCTCGACCCTCAACCGCGACCCCCGGGCCACCGTTCCCGTCAGTCCCGTGATGGCCCGCTTCGTTGAAGCGGCGCTCACGGCGGCAGCGATGACCGAAGGACTCGTGGACCCCACCCTGGTCGACGAGCTCGAAGCCGCCGGCTACGCCGCGAGCGCGACGTTCGGGCGCCAACCGGATGCGGCGCCGCTACAAGAGGGTCCCGTTGGAGCACCCGCCGGGCCCGACCCCGAGGCGCGCTGGCGCCAGATCGCGGTTGACCGCAAAGCCGGCACGGTGACCCGTCCCCCCGGGGTCCGGCTTGACAGTGGCGGGATCGCCAAGGGGCTCTTCGGGGACATCCTCGCGCCGGTCCTCGGCCTCCATCGAACCTTCGCGCTCGCCGCCGCCGGCGACGTGCGCTTCGGCGGGTCGGAAGGTTTGCGACGGCCTGTTGAGGTCGAAAGCCCCTTCGCCGCTGAGATCCTCCACGTGTTTGAGCTGGCGAGCGGTGCCGCGGCGACGAGTGGCATCTCCAAGCGGAGTTGGATCGACACGTCGGGCCGCCCCGCCCACCACCTCCTCGACCCGGCGACGGGCACGCCCGCGTACACCGGGGTTGTTCAAGCGACTGCACTGGCGCCCACGGGGGTCGAGGCCGAGACGCTCAGCAAGGCCGCGCTGCTAACCGGAGCGCAACGCGGCGCCTCGTGGCTTCGCCACGGAGGGCTCATCGTTTACGACGACGGGAGCCTCGACGTCGTCTCACCAGCGGAGCCCTGGGGATGACCGACCCCTCGCCGTACCTAATGTGGATCACGAGCCGCGCCGCCGGCACGACCGCGATGATGCTGGCGAGCGCCTCCGTTGCCGTCGGTCTGGCGATGGGCAGCAAGCTCCGGTTCGGGCGGGGACCCGATCGCATCGCGATCCACCAGACGCTCTCGCTCCCCGTCCTCGTCGCCGTCGCGGTGCACGGGCTGACGCTGCTCGGGGATACCTATCTGCATCCCAGCGTGCTCGACGTGACTGTTCCGTTCGCCTTCTCCTACAAGACGCTGCCGACCACGATCGGGATCGTCGCCGCGTGGAGCCTGGTGTTCTTGGGGCTCTCCTACTACCTCAGGCGTTGGATCGGCCATCGGCGCTGGAAGCTCATCCACCGCTTGACGGTGCTGGCGTGGATCGGCGCTCTCGTACATACGTTCACCGAAGGCACCGACGCGGGGCAGCACTGGTTCATCGCCTTGATCGCGCTGACCGCGGCGCCCGCGGTGTGTCTGCTAGTCCTGCGGTTCAGCAAGCGCTGGTACGGCGCTGGACCGTCGCACCCCAGACGGCGACCGGTCGGTGCGTCCTCAGCGCGCTCGAGCGCCGTCGAGGAACAGCGTGGCAGCCGCCGCGCTGGCATCTTCGTGGCCGAGCCCATGGACTCGCGTCAGCTTGATCGCCGCCATGATCGAGCCGCCGAAGAGCGCAGCCAGCGTATCGCAGGGAATGTCCTGCCGGATCTGGCCCTCCTGAACCCCGCGTTCGATGACGGCGCGGATGGGCGCGCCGATTAGACGTTCCGGGATCGCGGGGTCGCACTTGAGCTGCTCGCTCGCGACGACCGCGTAGCGGTCGCCGACCGAAACGAGCGCACGCGCGATCCGCTCGATCGCTTCTTCGACGGTCGCGCGCTCGAGACCCGCGTCGGCGAGGCGATCACTGGCCTGGGAGAGTGCATGCACGACCAGGGCTTCCAGGAGCGCCTCGCGGTTGGGGAAGTAGCGATAGAGCGTGGCTCGGCTGACGCCGGCCGCGGCCGCGACCGCGGCGAGGTTAGCCCCGGCGCCGTCCTGCGAGAACACGTGCGCCGCGGCGTCGAGCAACGCGACCGCGGTGCGATCGAAATCGGGGGCGTTCGCTAGGTCTGCAGTCGCGCTCATCTCGAACCCATTCTAGATCGTTTTCGGCGGCGATGTCTCATAACGTGACAATGATGTCTTGACATGGGCGTTCGAGAATGATACACCTATGTCTCATGAAGAAACAAGGGCGTTTGAAATTTCGACGCGCACGACAAGACGAGAACAGGAGCCAAGCCATGCGGGATCAGACGAGATCATCGGGTGAAGTACTCCCGGCCGCCTCGGAGGGCACAGCGCACGCGGTATCGGTCGCGGACGAGCGCGATCATTCCCGGCGGTGGTGGATCCTTGCCGTACTGGGGATTGCCCAGCTCATGGTGGTGCTCGACGTCACCGTGGTGACGATCGCGCTGCCGTCTGCGCAACATGCCCTGCATTTCTCGAACGCAAGCCGCCAGTGGATCGTGACCGCCTACGCCCTCGCGTTCGGCAGCTTGCTCCTGGTGGGCGGCAGGATCGGCGACCTGTTCGGCCGCAAGCGGACGTTCATCGGCGGCGCGATCGGGTTCGCGCTGGCCTCGGCCATCGGTGGCGCCGCGCCCAGCTTCGACGTACTTGTGGCGGCGCGTGCGCTGCAGGGCGCCTTCGCCGCGCTGCTGGCTCCGGCCGCGCTGTCCCTCCTGACCACGACTTTCAGCGACCCCTCGGAGCGGGGTCGGGCGTTCGCGATTTGGGGAGCGATCGCTGGAGGGTCCGGTGCTCTCGGATTGCTCCTCGGCGGGGCGCTGACGCAATCGCTTTCGTGGCGCTTCACCCTGTTTGTCAATCTGATCTTCGCCGTCCCCGCCGCGCTCGGCGCGCTCGCCCTACTGCGGTCGGACGTACGCGCGGCGAGGCCCCGCATCGACGTACCGGGCACGCTGACCGCGACGGGCGGACTGTTCTCGCTCGTCTACGCGTTCGCCCACGCTCAGACCCACGGCTGGGGGTCAACCGAGACGGTCGCCTTCCTCATCGCCGGCGTGGTGCTGCTGGTTTGCTTCGTCGCGATCCAGATGCGCGCCGCCCATCCGCTCCTGCCCCTGCGCGTGGTGCTGGACCGCAACCGCGGCGGTTCGTTCTTGGCGCTGGGCGTCATCGGCGCCGGCATGTTCGGCGTCTTCGTGTTCCTCACCTACTACCTGCAGCTGACGCTCGGGTATTCGCCGCTGAAGACCGGCGTCGCGTTCCTGCCGCTGACGGCCGCGCTCGTGATCTCGGCCGGCGTAACCAGCGCTCGCTTGCTGCCGCGTACGGGTCCTCGGCCGGTGATCGCGGCCGGAATGGTGCTCTCAGCCGCAGGCCTGGCGCTTCTGGCGCAGCTCGGTGTCCACGCCACCTATGCGACACAGGTGCTCCCGGGCTTGGTTGCCATGGGCGCGGGGCTCGGTCTCGTGTTCCCGCCCGCGACGAACGTGGCCACGCTAGGGGTGGACGAGGCGGACGCCGGCGTCGCCTCCGCGCTGGTCAACACGACGAGCCAGGTCGGCGGCTCGCTTGGGACCGCCCTGCTCAGCACGATCAGCGCAACTGCGGCAAGCAGCTACGTCGCCGTCCGGCAGCCCACCGCGCTGGTGCTGGCCCACGCCGCGGTTCACGGCTACACGACGTCGTTTTTGTGGGCCGCTGGGATCTTCGCCGTTGGCGCCGTCGTCACGGGAGCGCTGCTGCGAGGGGGTACGCCGCGCCTCGCCTCCGCCGCGAGCCCCGAGGTCGAAGCGATGGGCGCGGCGTGATTACCCTCAGGTAACGCGAGTCGGGGCCCTCGGCCAGCGAGGTACCATCGTGGATTGACGTCGGGCGAATAGGTTCTGTGCTCTTCGGGGAGAGGACGACAGAAATGGCAGCCTTATGAGGATCTGTCTATCGGTGTCGGACGCGGCCGGGTGGTGGCGCGCTCGTGGTGATGGCCAGCCTGACCATCGCGGGGAGCGCACAGGCGGCCGTCGCAGCCAAGCCCGAGAAGGGCAAGACCTGCAGCGGCACGGTCGAGCACTCCGGGACCTCGATCAGCTTCAGAGTCTCCAAGACGGTGCCGCCACCGAGCCCGGCGATCTGCGCCAGCGCGCCGGCGAGCGCGGCGTCGGCCACGCCGTGATGGCGATGAGTCCGCCCGACGAAGAAGCATGTGATACGCCAGTCGGGTAGCTCTCGAAGTCCGTCCCGATACGCCTTCTGGTGCTTGATTGCCGGCAGCTCCTCGGTCGGGCCAAACTGGCACCACCCGACACACTGCCCCCCATCGAACACGAGCGCGGCGTGGGCCCGGCCGTCGCGTACCCGCCCCTCCTTCAGAGCCCTTCGCTGCTCTGGCGTGTGGACGTGCGGGCGGCCCTCATCGTGGAAGCCCAGGCACCAGCACCCTTCCCAGACCCCGTGGTGATCTTCGGCAAGTCGCGCGAAGTCAGACCAAGTGGTCACGTCAAGAGGCTTGGTGTCGAACGACATCGCTGATTATGAGCACCCACGCCGCTGGATTTGACTACGCCGATCGCCGATCGCGATAAACGGTTCGATCATTGCGCCAGCGTTGAGGCGACGCTGTGGACAGCGTTAGCTGGCGCGTTGTTGTTGGTCTGACCTGGTCTGCTCTGGTAGGTTCGTGGTTGTTATTGAGGCGGCCGGGGCCGCACGCAAGATGATGCGGGGGTGATCAGGGATGATTTTCAGCGGGGCGCGTAGCGTCCCTTTAGGTCTGTTGGCGCTAGGTGTTCGTGCCGTCGGGGTCTTGGCCGCGGTGGTCGCCGTGTGTGGGTTGTGGGCGGTCGCGCTGGCGGGTTCGGCCGCGGCAGCGCTGCCGCCGGGGTGTGTGCAGTCCGGGAGCACGGTGACGTGCACGTTTTCTGAGACGGGCGGGTCGCAGTCATGGACGGTCCCGTCGGGAGTCAGTTTGGCCTCGTTCGTGGTCGACGGGGCATCGGGCGGCGCAAGTGCAGATGGCAGTGAGGCCGGTGGCGACGGTGGGCAGGTCTCGGCGACATTGGGGGCTTTGAGCGCGGGACAGGTGTTCACGATCGAGGTCGGCGGGACAGGTTCCGTGAGCGGGTTCAACGGCGGCGGCAGCGGCGGTGGCGATGGTGCCGGCGGAGGCGGTGGTTCTAGCTCGGTCAACCTCGGATCGACCGTCGAGCTTGTTGCAGGCGGTGGCGGCGGCGGGGCTGAGGATGTCACGGGCAACTACTGCACTGGGCCCGTGACCACGACGAGTGGCGCAGGCGGCGCGGGCGGTCAGTTCGGGGTCGACGGCAACCCGGGCGGCACGTTCACCTGCTCGACCGAGACCCTCGGCGGCGGCGGCGACGCTGGCGGCGACCAATCCCCCCTAGTCCCAGGTGCTGGTGGCGCGGCCGGGGAACCCGACGGCACCGCCATCAGTCTATGTGGCTCATCTCCTGGCTTTATCGGCGGTGATCAGGGAGGCTCGGCGACCGGTTCAACCGGTGGCAACGGCGCTACGGGCGCCGGTGGTGGTGGCGGCGGATTCGTCGGTGGCGGCGGCGGCGGCAGCCCCGCGCACGATGTCTGCGCTCTGACGGGTGGCCGTGCCGGCGGCGGCGGGGGCTCGAGCTACGCTGCTTCGGCGGCATCCGGCGTCTTGTTCGCCACCGGCGTGAGCGTCCCGGGTGCTTCTGGCAACGGTCAGGCCACGATCACTTACAGCACGCCACCGGCCTACCAGCCTGATGCCCAGATCAAGCTGGCGAGCGATACCAGCTACCTGGGGGTGGGGATCGTCAACACCACCGGCGCGGGCCAGACCCGGAGTACCACCACCGCACGGGGAAAGAGCGCGACCTTCGACCTGAGATTCGTCAACGCCGGAACCCACTCCGACGCGATCGCGGTCAAGGGGTGCAAGAGCTCAAGCGGCTTCACGGTCAAATACCTCAAGGGCACTACCGACGTCACGACCACCGTGACCGCGGACATGTATAAGACCGGCAAACTCGCCGCGGGCGCAAGCCAAGTGCTCAAACTGAAGATCGCGGTCTCATCCACGGCCACAGCGGGCAAGGTCGACACCTGCAAGGTGACCGCGACCTCGGTCGGCGCGCCCACACGCGAAGACGTGGTCAAGGCGAAGGTGAAGGTGGGCTAGACGAGCTCGGCGCCTACCCCGACGACCACTTCTTCCCGTTCCGCCCGAGCGCCTGGCTGAGCCTCTCGCCGCTGTTCGTGATGTCGCCGACGGTCTGGCAAGCGGAGGCGGTCGCGCACATACGCGCCGTTCAGCTGGTTGGTCTCGCTGCTGTCACCTGCGGTTCGAAGTCGGATTGCTGGCCCGCTCATCACAACATCGGCTGCAGACCCCGTCGCAGGCGGGGTACCAGACCCAACCAGTGGAGGTACTAGATGGCCGAGCTCCCACCGCCCCCCGAGGGGATCGTGTTGACCCACTTCATCGTCTCACAGGATGTCGAGCGCTCTCGGCGCTTCTACACCGAAGTACTCGGCGGCAGGGTCGTGTTCTCCGGAGAGCCGTCTGGAGAGCCGACCAATGTCGCACTATCCAACAGCTGGATCGTCATCAGCGTGGGCGGTGGACCGACGGACGACAAGCCGGCGGTCACCCTGGAGGCGCCACCCGATCCCGACCGGGTCAGCAGCTTCCTCAATATCCGGGTCAAAGACATCGAGGCCGTGTACGCCGAATGGAGCGCCAGGGGTGCGAATTTCCTGACGCCTCCGAAACAGCACCAGTACGAGATACGTTGTTACATCCGCGATCCCGACGGTCATCTGATCGAAGTGGGGCAAACCACCGACCCAACGGGTGACTGGGTGCCCGCTCACTGGCCATCGAGTGCGCCTGCCGAGGAGTCCGAGTGAATCCCGAAATCACCGGCGAAGGGCCTCGCCTGGCTGCTTCGGACTAAGGCCGTCGCGTCAACCTGGCGGGTTGTGCGACTTTGCTGACCGGCTGGCGGGGTCGGTGCGACACCCCGCGCGAACGATGTCGATTTGCTTCCGACAGTTGGAAGCAAATCGACATCGAACAGTGCCGCACGTCGCTAAAACCCGCTCGGGCCAGCGAACGGCAGTCACCGCGCCGGTCAAAGCGCCGTTGGAGCCGCGACCGTTATCAACTCTTGCTAACTCAACGCCCCCGCGAGAGGTTTACGCGACAGCGGTCGGCCAAAAGCACTGCGCGCCCTTTCCGGCTAGTGGGTATCAGCCAGCGGTAAAGCTAGGGATTGGGCCGCCGTCGCTTTTCGATCGGAGCGCCAACGTTAAGCTGGCGCGTTATGTTGCTCGCTTAACGCCGCGTGGGTGAGGTAGGGTGGCGGTCGTCGTTGAGGCGGCGGGGGGCGCGGTCTGTCATCGGTGGTGATGTCGTTGTTGTTTGTGTGGGCGCGTGGGGTCGGGTCGGTGTTTGGCATGCGGGCGGGGGCGTGTGTGGTCGTTGACGGTGGTGGTGGTCGTGGTCGGGCTGGCTGGGACGGCGCCGGCGGCGGCGCCGCCGTTGGTGTACGCCCCAAACTAGGCGAGGCCAGTGTCTCCCGGTCAACGCCCCGCTGGCGAGCTTTGAGGCGCTCAACCCCCTGTCGCCGGCGACCGTGGCCGCCGCAAGCGGCCCGGAAGGGGTGGCGGTCAGCCCCGATGGCAAGAGCGTCTACGTCGTAAACGATGGTGAATCATCGCGCTACAAGCGGTGCGCTGGGGAATCGCTCATCCACTCAGAGAAGGTGAGGTTGTCGTGTCCATGAGAAACAGGATCTTGCTGTATTCAGGGCTTGTTTGCACCGTGCTGGTGCTGGCCTCTACTACGGCCGCCGCGGCGAGAACGGGACTATCGGCTCCCCGGGTCGCGACCCACGCGCCGCCCGGGTACGTCATCAAGACCCATTCGGGCATAAGCCTGCCGAACAACGATGGGAAGGTCGGAGTGGCAACGTGTCCAAAGGGCAAGGTCGTGCTGAGCGGGGGCGCGTACATCGCGTCGACCAGCGTGAGGACGGATATCAACACTTCCTTTGCGGCAGATCTAAGGAAATGGGAGGCGATTGCCAACAATTTCAGCGGCGCCGCCACGACATTCAACGTGTACGCGGTATGCGCCAAGCGCCCGAAGGGCTACGAGCAGCGGATGGGTAGTGTCGTCAGCAACCCTGCTGGCGACCAGGACAGCGCAACCGAGGACTGTCCCGCCGGGGATGTGGTCTTCGGCGGCGGGGTTTTGTCCGATGATCATTCGTTCTCGGTCGGCGCGTCCAGTTCCTACCCGGCCACCTCGGGCTCGTGGACGGCCGCGGTGAGCAACTTCTCCACGACGGACAATGCATTTGAGGCGACCGCAGTCTGCGGCTCGCCCTTCCCGCACTACGCGATACCGTCCAAGTCAGCTAGCGATCCGGCGGGCGTGCAAAAAGGCATCGTCAAAGATTGCAAGGCTCCGGCCGTGGTCCTCGGTGGTGGCAACAAGTCGTCCAACACCACCAATCTCCGGATCGGAATGAAGGCCACTCAGCCGTTCCCGGCCAGCGGAACTGGCTGGAAGTCCGGGGAGAACAACGACACCGCCGCCGGCACCACGTTGACCTCATACGCGATCTGCGCCACTTGAGGCAAGCCACCAGCCGCTGCCCGGCGCGGAGCAATGCCAGTGATGGGCGGCGCGGAGTTGCCTCAGGGCTTCAGGTCGCGGTGGGACCGTGTGAGAGTGTGACGACTACCAAGCAACCCGTTGAGATCGACCCAGACAAGCTCATCCAATTCGTATTCAGTGCCGTCGGCGAGGTCGCCGCGGTAGCGGCGGACCGGACGGTCCCACGCGGAGGGCTGCCGCTGGTGCCGGGGCCATGCCAGGACGATCACGGCGTCGCGTGCGGGGTGTACAAGTGCACGGTGACAGCCACCAAGCCGGTAGCACCAGGAAGACCACCACCTCGCACACCGTCAAGACGTAAAACAGCTCTTGCGCTGAGACTGCCGCTCCGGGGCTAAAAGCACCAGCGCGAGCCCCTTCCGGCTGGTGGGGAAGACGCAAAATCCCCAGACCCCGCGGTTTGCTTGAGGGGTCTGGGGGAATTGCGTCGCCTGGCGACGCTTTTTCCCCACAGCCTGGCGCTCGGGCGGGGGTGTGGGGAATTTGCGTCGCACCGCCCGCGGCGCGATGAGGGTCCTCGCTCTATGCTGCCCGCACGTCGTGGAGGATGGGAGAGTCGCGGAGGGATGGGAGCGGTATGTCTCAAGCCACGCAGGCTCGCGTCAAGGACGCGGTCGCCGCCCAGGCCGGCTGGATGGAGGACCTACTCGTGCAGCTCGCTCGGCTGCCGACGGAGCTGGGCCACGAGGAGCCCGGCCAGGTCGTCATGAGCGACGCCTTCGCGGCGTGTGGTCTGCAGCCGCGCGATGTGTGGCTCGACGCGGAAGCACTCCGCGCGCAGCCGCATTCGTCTCCCTTCTCGTGGGACGTCGGGGACAAGCGCGACGTGGTGGCAGTGTGGCCGGCCGCGGGAGGCGCGGGCCGCTCACTGATCCTTAACGGCCATATCGACGTGGTGCCGCCGGCGGCGGCCGAGCTCTGGACATCGCCTCCGTATCAGCCCCGCCGCGATGGCGACTGGCTCTATGGCCGCGGGGTGGGCGACATGAAGGCGGGTCTCGTCTCCATCGTCGGTGCGATCAGGGGCCTGCGGGAGGCCGGCATCGAGCTCGCCGGCGACGTTCAACTCCAATCCGTGGTAGAAGAGGAATGCACCGGTAATGGCGCGTTGCAGTGCCTGATGGATGGCGCGCGGGCGGACGGCTGCGTGATCGCCGAGCCCCATCCCGATCATCTGACAATCGCGCAGGTCGGGGTGCTGTGGTTCCACGTAGAGGTCGCCGGGATGCCGGTGCACGCCGCTTACGCCGGCACCGGTCACAACGCCATCGACGCGGCATACGCGGTCCTGGAGTCGCTGCGGGCGCTCGAGGCCGAGCTGAACGCAAGCCCGCCGCCGCCCTTTGACCGCGTCGAGCACCCGATCAACCTCAACCCCGGCGTCGTAAGCGGCGGGGACTGGCCTTCCACCGTGCCCGCCCGGTGCACGCTTTCCTGTCGCCTGGCGACGTACCCCGGGACGGAGCCCAGCGAGCTGCAGGCACGGGTCGAGGCGGCCGTCGCCGAGGCGGCGCAGCAGCACCCGTTCCTACGTGGCAATCCACCTCGCGTCCGTTACGACGGCTTCGTCTGCGAGGGGTGCACCGTCGACGAGGGGGAGCCCCTCGTGGCCGCGCTGAGCGAGGCGTACGCGGGCGTCCACGGGCGGCCGCCGGACCTGCGGCCGACCACCGCCACGACAGACGCGCGGCACTTCGTCCGTTCCGGCATTCCGACCGTCTGCTTTGGACCGAGGGGGGAGGCCTACCACGGCATCGATGAGCGCGTCTCGCTGGCCTCAATGCACGCGTGCGCGCAGGTGCTGGCGGGCTTTGTGATCGACTGGTGTGGCACCGTGTAGCGAGCCGCGCGCCTTGGAGGAGCAAAATCCGTTTAGATCGCTTCCTAAATAACTCCATGACCCAGATCGAGCCCGCACACCAGGACCACCACACGACGCCAGTCGAACAGGCGCCCGGAGTCGACATCAGCCCGGAACAGTTCCGGCGACAAGCGGTCACCAGGTGGTCGAATGGGTCGCCGACTACATGGAGCGCGTCGCGGCGCTGCCCGTCCAGTCTGCGCTTAACGCCGGGAGAGACCCTCGCGAGGCTCCCGAACTCCGCGCCCGAGGAGCCCGAGCCATTTGAAGCGCTGCTCGCCGACCTCGACGAGATCGTGTTGCCGGGGATCACGCACTGGCAGTCGCCCGGGTGGTTCGCGTACTTCCCCGCCAACGCCTCGCCTCCGTCGGTGCTGGGCGAGCTCGCCGCGGCGGGTCTGGGGTGCCAGGGCATGCTCTGGGCCACTAGCCCAGCTTGCACCGAGATCGAGATGCGCGTGCTCGACTGGCTGGTCGAACTGCTGGGGCTCCCGGAGAGCTGGAAGCACTCCGTCGGCCCGGGCGGCGGCGTCATTCAGACGAGCGCGTCGGACTCGACCCATCTCGCCCACGTGATCGCCCGCCACGCTCGCGACGGAGCTCGGCGCCGCCGTCGATGACGTCGTCGCATATGCATCGGTCGAGGCGCACTCCTCGATCGAGAAGGGCGCGCGGATCGCCGGCTTCCGCCACGTCCGTCTGCTCGAAGTGGACGAGCGTTTCGCGCTCCGCCCCGAATCGCTCGAGCGGGCCGTCGAGCAGGACCGCGCCGCCGGGTTAGAGCCCGCAATCGTGACAAGCGCGCTGGGGACGACCGGGACGGCGGCCGTTGATCCGATCTCCGAAGTCGCACGCATCGCGCGCGACCACGGGCTCTGGCACCACGTCGACGCGGCGTACGGCGGGCTCGAACATGATGTGCCCTGAGTTACGCCCGCGGCAGCGGGGCGCCGAGCTGGCCGACAGCTATGTGTGCAACCCCCACAAGGGCATGCTCACGAACTTCGACTGCAGCGTCCTCTGGGTCGCCGACCGAGCTCCCTTGCTCCGGGCGACGTCCGTCCTTCCCCCTTACCTCCAGAACGAGGCCTCGGCGGCCGGCCACGTCGTCGACTTTCGCGACTGGCAGGTGGCGCTTGGACGGCGTTTTCGCGCTCTGAAGCTGTGGTGGGTGCTCCGCAGCTACGGCGCCGGCGGTCTCCGCGACCACATGCGTGAACACATGCGCCTCGCGGAGATGCTTCGGCGAGCGGGTGCGAGCGTCACCCGAAGCTGGAGCTGATCGCGCCCGTCTCGTTTGCGCTGGTGTCCTTCCGCCACCGCGATGGCGATTCCGCCACCGACGCGCTGCTGCGCGCGATCAACGCCCCCGGCGATGTCTATCTCACGCCATCCGTCGTAAACGGCACCCGCTTCATCCGCGTCTCGATCGGCCAGACGAACCGGCCGCGAGCACGTCGAGCGGCTCTGGGATCTCGTCGTGAGCGCGCGTGAGCGCGGACGGGCCGGCGAAGCCTGGCGGAGCGACGAGGCGCGCTTGACACGGCGCCGCGGGCAAGCGTAGGCTGGCGCGCCACGATGACGCCCGACCGAAGCGCCGAAACCCGCGCGTTTCGATGAGCCGCATCACCGCCAACGGAACCGCTCTCGAGGTGCTCGACCGCGGCCAGGGCAGGCCCGTCGTGTTCATCCATGGCCTGATGTGCAGCGGGCTCTTCTTCACCCGCCAGGTCGACCACTTCGCCGACCGTTTCCGCGTGGTCGTTCCCGGACCTACGGGGCCACGGCGAATCGGACAAACCTTCCAACGGCCACACCGTCGCCGCCTACGCGGAGGACATGCATGCGTTGTTCGCGGCCTTGGAGCTGGAGCGCCCGGCGATGGTCGGGTGGTCGATGGGCTCGATGATCGCCTACGAGCTCCTCAAACGCCACGGGGGCGACTCGCTCGCCGGCCTTGTGATCGTCGACCAGCCCCCGTCGGACTTCGCCTGGCCCGACTACGAGTTCGGTTTCTTTACCCCCGAGGTTCTCGACCAGACGCTCGAGGAGTTCCAGACCAACCCCGAGGCGCTGATCGAGATGCTCGCGGGCCTGATGCTCCATGATCCCGGCGGCGGCATGAGCTCGAATGGATGCGCGCAGAGATGCGGAAGGTGCCCGAGGCGATCGCGGCGACGATCCTGGTCAGCCAGACGCTCAAGGACTACAGGGCGTTCCTGGCGGAGATCCGGGTGCCGACGCTGGTCGCATTTGGCACGGATCCAAAGCTCAGCTCGCCGGACGCCGGCGCCTACATCGCCGACCGCATCCCGGGGGCGAGGCTGGAGCTCTTTGGGGCCTCGAGCCACGCTCCGTTCTTGGAAGAACCGGACCGGTTCAATGCGGTTCTCGGCGACTTCCTTCGAGGGCTTGCCCTGATCAGCTCGCGGCCGCGGCGAGCCAGCCGTCGAATAGCCGGAAGGCCTGCTCGCGCGCGCCGGGAGCGTGGCGAGCCGAATCGGCGGCGAGCCCCTCTGCGGTGACCCCACGGTCGGCAGCTTGGGATCGGTTCGCGCCCAGCGCTCGACGATCTGCGCGTCGACCTCAGGGTGGAATTGGACGCCCAGATGTGGACCGTGGGCGAAGGCAGCGATGCCGGCAGGGCTGCGCGCGAGCTCGACGCGCCCCAGGCGGCACCCGCATCAGCTCGAAGTGATAGTGAACCATGGCCCGGTGGAACGCAACCGTCGGCGCTCTCGACTGCAAGCCAACCGATCTCTGGCCGCTGGAGTGGCTCGCTGCCGCCCCCGAGTGCGACCGACAGTGCCTGGCCGCCGAAGCACAGCCCCAGCACCGGCACCTCTTCGCTCACTGCGCAGCGCAGGGTCGCGATCTCCTCGGCCGGTACCCAGGACGGCTCGTGCAGCCGCCGAGGACTGCTCCGAGCCGAGCGAGCCACAAATGAGAACTCCGCGGGATCGGGCGGCGGCTCCTCCGATGCCGGGTGCACGACAAAGGAATCTCGCGCTCCCGCAGCCACTCGGCGAGGCGCGCGGGGGGACCGTCCTTGCCGTGTTGGAGGACGAGCCCGGGCGCGGCCGGGAGTTGCGTGGCGTTGACCTCACCTTGCGCCCGACTCTAACTGTTCGGGCAGTGAGCGACGCACGGGCGGGCATGCGATGAGCGTGCGAGAGGCCGGGTCTCGGAGCGTCGAGGTCGAAGGCGTGCCGTTCCGGTCGACCACTACATCGACGGCCGACGGGTCGCCTCGCACGAGCGCTTTGAGGTCCGCAGTCCCATCGACTGGGAGAGCTGGAAGCTCGCCGAGGTTTCGGCGGGGGGCCGAGCCGAGGTCGATCCGCGGTCGCCGCGGCGCGGCGGGCCTTCCCGGCCTGGGCAGCACTCGGCCCCGAAGGCCGTTGGGCACCGCTCGCGCGTCTGGCCGACGCTCTCGAGCGGGCTGTACCCGAGCTCGCGCGCGTGGAGTGCGCCGACAACGGCTCCCTGCTCGAGGCGATGCGGTTACGGGTGCTCCCGCGCGCCGGCGCCAACTTCCGCTTCTTCGCAGATTTCGCGCGCGAGCGGCTCTCCGCCGGCACCGCGGGAAGCTGCCCGGTGGCGAGCGCAACCGCGTGCGCTACGACCCCGCCGGGGTGGTGGCTGTCTCCACGCCGTGGAACGCGCCGCTGATGCTCGCCACCTGGAGGGTGGGCCCGGCGCTCGCCGCCGGCGACACGGTCGTGCTCAAGCCTCCGGAGTGGGCGCCGCTCACGTGCTCGATGCTCGGCGAGCTCGCCGACGAGGCGGGGCTGCCCGCCGGCGTGCTGAACATCGTGCACGGCTCGGGAGGAGCCGCCGGGGCGCCCCTGACCGGCCATCCCGGCGTGGACCGGGTCGCCTTCACCGGCTCGCCGCGAACCGCGACGACCGTCTATCGCGACGCGGCCGCGAACCTCACGCCCGTCTCGTTCGAGCTCGGCGGCAAGTCGCCGTTCATCGTCTTCGCCGACGCCGACCTCGATGCGGCCGCCGCGACCGCGGCCTACCAGTACGACAACTCCGGCCAGGTCTGCCTGGCGGGCACGCGGTTGCTCGTCGAGCGCTCGGCGCGCGAGGATTTCCTCGCGCGATTCGAGGCCCGCGTCAACGAGATCAAGGTCGGCGACCCGCGCGACCCCGCAACCACGTACGGGCCCTCTGATTCACCCCATAGCCCGTGAGCGCGTCACGGGCTACGTCGAGCGCGCGATCGCCGCGGGCGCGAGGCCGCGATTCGGAGGGCACTCGCTGGGCGGCCTCTACTACGCGCCGACCCTGTTCGTCGATCTGCCGCCCGGCGCCGAGATCCTCACCCAGGAGGTCTTCGGCCCCGTGCTGACGCTGCAGAGCTTCGACGACGAGGCCGAGGCGGTAGAGCTAGCCAACGGCACCGACTACGGCCTGGCGGCGACCATCTACACCGGCTCCGAGGCGCGTGCCGAGCGCCTGAGCGCGGCGGTCGTGGCCGGGACCGTGTGGGTCAACTGCTTCTACGTACGCGACCTGGAGACGCCGTTCGGAGGCGCGCGCAGCTCGGGGATCGGACGCGAGGGAGGCATGCACTCGTTCGAGTTCTACTGCGATGTGAAGACCGTGGTGGAGCGCACGGCGCTGTTCGATCCGGCGGAGCCGAAAGCGCAATGAGGAAGCGGCCCCGGCACGAGCGATCACCCCGTCGCTGAATACTGATGGCGACGGTAGTGCTGGTGCACGGCCTACTCGGTGCGTTCGGCGACGAGCGCACGTGGTCGCGGCTGGTGGGGCACGAAGTCCTCGTGCCAGACCTGCTGAGTTACGGCGAGCACGCGGCCACGACGCTGCCGGTCACGCTCGATTTCCAAGTCGCACACCTGCGCGACCTGATCGGTCCCAGGTCGGTGTACGTCGTCGGACACTCCGTCGGGGGTGTGATCGCCACCCTTTACGCGCACCGCTACTCGCGGGAGGTCTTGGGCCTGATCAACGTGGAGGGTAATTTCACGCTCGCCGATGCCTTCTGGTCCGCCGAGCTCGCAAAGAAGCCCGCGGCCGAGGCCGAGGCCCTGCTCGAGGGATACCGCGCTGACCTAGCCGCCTGGTTCGACGGGACCACGGACCCGTACGAGATCGAAAGCGCCCGTGCCACGCTGGCGTTCCAGCCCGCAAGCACGCTGCGGGCGACGGCCGCGAGCGTCGTCGCCGTCACCGGGGCCTCGACGTGGGAACCGCTGGTCCGGGACGTCTTCGACAGGATGCCGGTCCATCTCGTCTCAGGGGAGATGTCGCGGGCGGACTGGAACGTCCCGGATTGGGCGCTGCGGGCTGCCAGCAGCTACACCGAGCTCCCCGGCGTCGGCCACATGATGATGTTCCAGCGGCCCGAGGCCTTCGGCGACGCGCTCGCGAGCCTGATCCGATAACGCTCAAGCGCTGAGCCGGGGTTACCCATCGGCCGGCGCCCCCCAGTGGACGTGGAGGTGTGACGGCCGGCGGAAATTGAAGCCCTCGGGCTCCGACGGGCACTCGGGATCGAGGCGCAGGTTGGGTAGGCGCTCGAACAGCGCGCGCAACGCCATCTGGCCCTCCAGCCGCGCGAGGTTGACGCCGAGGCACATGTGGATGCCCCTCCCGAACGAGAGGTTCATGCGGTCGGTGCCCCGGTGGATGTCGAACCGCTCGGGGTCCGCGAACGCGGCCGGGTCACGGTTGGCCGCGTGGAAGATCGGCAGCAGGTAATCGCCACGCGCGATCTGCACGCCGCCCAATTGCGTGTCGAACCTCGCCCAGCGATCGGAGTAGCCCACGGGTGGGATCCACCGCAGGCCCTCCTGGACGGCGGCCGGCCAGAGTCCGGGGTCCTCGAGCAGCGCGCGGCTGCTGATCGGGATGGTGGAGCAGTGCCCACGTCGTGTTGAGGATCATCGACTCGACCGTCTCGATCGCGCCGAACAGGATCACCCTCAGGTTCGCGAACAGCTGGTCTTCGCTGAGCCGCTCGTCGCCCTGGGCGTTCACCACGACGGAGAGCATCGACTCGTCGGGAGTCGGCCCGCAGGCGATCGATGCTCTGCCATCAAGAAGCGTTGGAGTCGACGCGCTCGCCTCCCGCGCGCGACCAACGGCTTGGGGATCCCTGTATCCGACGAGGCCCGTCGCGAACTCGCCGTAGATCTCGTGGACCTCGTCGGCATGCTCGAACCCGAGGTGGAGGACGTCGCTGGCCACGGTGACCGCGAACGGGTTCGTGAACGCGGCAGCCAATTCCGCATGGCCGTCGTGCTCGATGGCCGCCAGGAGGCGGTCCACGTTCTCGGCGATGACGTCGGTGAACTGGGCGCGCACGGCATTGAGCTTGAATGGGCCGCGAAACGGCGCGCGATGGCGTTGGTGCTCCTCGCCGTCGACGACGAGCATCATGTCGCCCAGCACGACGCGCTGGGGTTGAAGGCACGTCAACCCCGAACCGGTCGGGCGATCTGTGGACCTCGTGCACGAGCGCCTTGGGCGTCACCAGCCATACGCCCTGCTCGGCGAACCAGCTCACGGGTTCGTTCTCGCGCAACCGGTGCCAGCAGGGCGCTGTTGTCGAAGCGCTCCAGCTCCGCGAGCCTGAGACTCGCGCCCAGCGGGAAGCGCTGGCCAGCTCGCGAGCGCGATCGTCGTCGAGGCGGTGTCACGGGTCTCCTCCGACTCCGGCCGAGTTATCGATCAAGCCTCGCCGTCCCGACCAGCCGCCTGCACAGCCTACGCAAGCTCGGCGGGGTCATCGATGAACTGTGACGGCTTGAAGCAGATCGTCGTGTAGCCGGCATCGAGCTGCTCGGGGATCGCCGCGGCCGCGCCTCTCCGAGGTCGGCGACGCCCTCGCCGCCCAGGTCACCCCGGATCCCGCCCACCAATTCGATCTCGGCGGGGTCGCGACCGGCGGCACGCAGCGTATCGCCCAGTCGTCGAGCTCTGCTGCCGACGGCTGGCCGAACGGATGGAAGCCGGAGCCGTAGTCCACCAGCCTGCGCACGATCCAGGGCCCAGCGCCGAGCCGCCGAACCACAGGCGCGGTCCCTCGGGCCGCTACGGCTTTGGCTCCAGGTAGACTCCTCGAAGTGGTAATGGCGCCCGCTGAAGCTGGCCGGCGTGCGCGTCCAGAGCTCTCGCCATGCGGCAAGGTGCTCGTCGAGCCGTTCGCCGCGCTCTTCGAAAGGCACGCCGAGGGCGGCGTACTCCTCGCGGTGCCAGCTCACTGTCGGCTGCACGACGAGTCGCCCCTCGCAGAGCAGATCGAGCGCAGCGAGCTGGTGCGCCAGCAAGACCGGGTGGCGCAGCGGGGCGATGATCGCCGCCGCGATCAGCCGCAGGCTCGTGGTCGCGGCGGCGATCGCCGACAGCAGCACGATCGAGTCGGGCCACGGCGTGGCTGGGTCCTGGTTGCCGGGAGCCGCGTAATCGCGCGGATTGAGCGGCCGCCCATTCGCGTCCGCGCTGCCCCCGAGCACGAGGTGCTCGGAGAGCATCACGCCGTCGATTCCCTCCGCCTCGGCCTCCTGGGCTGCTCGAACGAGCCCGCGCATGCTCGCGCGGCGAGAACATGGTCCAGTTCTCGCTCAACACCATCACGAGCCGAGGCGATGCCGGCCCACGGTGGGACTTGGCGCTGTCGGCGCGGGTGGGCTGTCGCGGTGCCGGCGCGGTGCTCAACTCGGCGTGAGGCGCATCGGCAGCCGCTTGACCCCGTTGGTGAAGTTGGAACGCAGCCGAACGGGTTCTCCCGCCAACTCGAGGCGAGCGGCGCGAGCGACGAGCTCCTCGAGATACACGCGCAGCTCCAGCCGGGCCAGGTGGGCGCCGAGACAGTGATGCGGCCCGCCTCGGCCGAACGTGAGGTTGTCGGCCGGGTTGCGGGTCACGTCCAGGCGATGAGGGTCGGGGTAGTGGTCGGGGTCGCGGTTCGCGGCGGCGAACCACACCACGACTTTGTCGCCCGCAGCGATTTGGACTCCGCGGATCTCAGCCGGGGCCTTGGCCGTACGGCGGAAATACCACACCGGCGAGGAGAAGCGCAGGAGCTCCTCGGACGCCGAGCTCGCCAGATCGGGCTGCGCACGTAGGAGCCCATACTGGTCGGGGTTCTGGGCGAGCGCCAGCGTTCCCAGCGCGATCGCCTGCCTGGTCGTCTCGTTTCCAGCGACGATCATCAGCGCGAACATGTTGTCGAGTTCCTGCTCGGAGAGGGGCCGGCCGTCAATCTCCGCGCACGCGATGCGAGTGAGGACGTCGTCCCGCGGGGAGCTGCGCCGGTCGGCGTAATACGCGCGCCCGATCGCGCACAGCTCATCGGCCCACGGCGAGCCAAACGGCTTGTAGCGGTCGGCCTCGCGCTCGCCGGCGAAGGCCAAGTCGCCGACGATCGCCGGGTCGGTGTCGACCAGGAGCTTGTCGCCCAGCTCGATCAGGCGGGGCAGGTCCTTCTCGGGCAGGCCGAGAATGTGGGCGAGCACGCGGATCGGGATGGGCGCCGCCAGCTCCTCGACGAGGTCGATGTCGCGCCTGGCAAGCGCGCGCTCGAGGCGGTGCTCGACCAGTCCGCGCAGCCACTGCTCGTAGCGGCCCACGGCTCCGGGAGTGAAGCTGGTCGACATCAGCCTGCGGTACTGGCCGTGCTTGGGAGGGTCGAACTCGAGAAAGTTGCGTCGCGCGGCGAGCACGTCTTCGGGGACATCGGCGATCGTGGCGGCGCCGCCCACCTCCGAGGAGAAGGTCTTGGAATTGCGCACTACCGCCAGCACGTCGTCGTACTTGGTCACCGCCCAGAAGCCCCGCCCCTCCGGCTCGCGATGGAAGAACACGGGGGCATGCCGCTGCAGCAAGTCGAAGACTTCCCACGGCTCGTGATCGGCGAAGAGGTCGTAGTCGAAAAGATCGACGCTACGCAGGCGCGCGTCGGTGGTCTCGACTGGCACTTGACTAGCCCTCCAGACTGGGTAATGTATACGAAAGCGTACCAGCGCCGCGGGCGTGTGAGGCGAGAGAAGGAGAGGGAAATGGCTACCGAGGCTGTCTCCACCGGGACGGGGTCGAGCGGCACCGCGCTCGACCGATCTGGGGCCGCGCCGTCTGACCACGATCCACGCCATCGGCCAGGCGCTCGCGATCGGGCCCATCTTCTCGATCGGCCTCGTCAGCGGCCTGGTCGCCAACGTCGCGGGCTACTCAACTCCGCTCTCCATCCTGCTCGGCTCGATCGGATGCATCGGTATCGCATATGTGATCGCGATCTACGCGCGTCGCTACGCGGGCGCCGGTGCGATCTACGAGTACCTCTCACACGCCGTGCACAACTCCTTCGGGATCTTCTCGGCCGGGGTGTACCTGCTGGGCGCGTTGTTCCTGGGCGCGGGCGGGATCTACATCGGCCTCGGCTTCCTGATCCAGGGATTCTTCGCGGTTCATCTGCACACCACCATTCCCTGGTGGCTGGGCGGCGCAGTTGTGCTGGCGCTCGCCTTTACGCTCAACCATTTCGGCGTCCGGCTCGCGATCCGAGGGGTGCTCATCCTGGCGTGCTTCTCCGCGATCCCGTTTCTGCTCCTGGCGATCGTCATCATCGCCAAGGGCGGCGTCGGCGGCAACACGCTGACGGTCTTCTCGCCCAGCTTCGACCTCGTGGACCGCGGTCTTCAATGGCATCCTGTTCGCGATCCTGCTGTTTGTCGGCTTCGAGGCGGCCGCCTCGATCGCTGAGGAGACGCACAACCCGCGCAAGTCGATCCCGATCGCCGTCGTCGGCGCGGTCGCGATGACCGGGATCCTGTACGTATTCGTCGGCTACGCCGCAACCATCGGCTACGGCAAGGCCGCGCTGGCCAACGACGCCTGGTTCGCGGCGGCGAGCCCCATGGGGAACCTCGCGACCACCTACGTGGGCAACTGGCTCAGCGTGCTGATCGATCTCGTGATCATCTTCGACGCGACGTCGCTCGCGATCGCGATCATGATTACCGCGTCGCGGATCATTTTCGCGTTCGGCCGAGACGGGCTTTTGCCGAAGTTCGCGGCGCGGACCTCGCGGTACAACACGCCGGTCGTCGGCAACCTCCTCGTCGTGGCCTGGAGCATCGGCCCTCCTGATCTGGGCGGGGCTCACCACCTACGGGAAGTACGCCAAGCTGCCCAACCCCAACGAGTTCTTCAACATCACCAGTTCCGCGGGCAGCTACCTCGTCGAGCTCGTCTACGTGTTCCTGGCAGTTTTTGCGCTCAAGCTGCTCTGGCAAAGCCGCCACGACGAGCGCGGCCTATGGTGGAAGGTGATCGCGGTGCTGGTCGGCCTCGCCGCGCCCGGTGCTCGCATTCAAGGGCTCGCTCGACCCGTTCCCGACGTTCCCGGCCGACATCGCGGTATGGATAGCGATCGGCTGCGATCGTCGCCTCCGCCGTGTGGTACGGCGTGCTGCAGTTCACGCGCCCCGACGCAGGTGAAGCTAGCCGCCCGCCACGCCGTCGAGCACGAGGGTGTCCCGGCGATGGACGAGACGCTCAACTTCCAGCCCGAGCCCGAGGGGACGATGTAGTGCTGCAGGCCGCGCGCCCCTCAGGCGGAGCCTTCGCCATTGAGCAAAAGCAGCCGGCGGGCATTCTCCTCGTAGATCATCGTGGCTCGCGCTCGTCGAGTCGCCAGCTCGGTGATGTCGATCACCGTTCGAGCCAGGTAGTCGTTGCCGAAGCCGAAGTCGCTCCCGAACAGCACGTGGTCGATGCCGAAGAACTCGATCGCGCAGCGCAGGGCATGGCTGGCGCCCATCATCGCGGTGTCCGCGTAGAACCGGCGCAAGTACGTCCACCGGACGCTGCGGCAGCCGAGGATCGTCTCCGCGTCCTTGCCCCACGGACGCTCCCGTAGCCTTCCGCGCATGTGCGGAATCGAGCCCACCCCCGTGGTGGGTGATCACCTTCAACCCCGGATGGCGCTCCATTACCCCTGAATAGACGAGCCGGGCCATCGCCGTCGCCGTCTCGTACGGCCACCCAAAGGTCCAGTAGATGTTGTACCGAGACTCGGCCTCGCCACCGAAGGGATAATCCGCCCACTGCACGCCTCTGTATGGGTGTAGCCACAGGGTCGTCCCGAGCCTCTCCGCTTCTGCGAAGACGCCTGTCGAACTCGGGCAAATCGAGCGGCTTTCCCAGCACGTTCGTGTAGACCTGCGCGCCCAGCGCGCCGAGCTTCACCGGTCGCCCTGCGCATCTCCGCGATCGGCTTCTTCGACGCTGGTCATCGGGCAGCGCGGCGGCGAAGCCGAAGAACCGATCAGGAAACCGCGCCACGAGGTCGGCCAACTCATCGTTCAGATCGCGCGCCAACTCGGCGACCTCGTGGGGATCCCCGAGCGCCTCGATCGGCGGAGCGCCGGGACCAGCACCTGGCGGTAGTCCTCGAAGCGGTCCATGCTGTGCCAGCGGGCGTCGAGGTCCACGAGCGCGGGATCCTCCGCGACCATCAGCTCCCATTCCTTCAGGAGCGGGTCGCCGTGCTTGCGTTCGAGCGCGGCCTGCACCCGATCGCTGTAGATCGGCGGCTGAATATGGGCGAAGACGTCGATCTTCACCGGCCCGCACCCTCTCGAGCAGCCTGGGTTCACGGGCCGGAGCCCTCCGCAGCCGGGCTACCAGCCCGCGCCCTCGTACAGCGCGATCGGGTGCCCGGGGGGCACAAATGCGTCGGCGTTCACTCCCGCCGAATCGGCCGCGGTAGAAGACCAGCGGCTCGCCACCGCCGTGGGTGAGTCCCACCACGAGCCCCAGCACGAGCTCGTGGTCGCCGACGGGAGTGAGTCGCCTGCACCACGCACTGGTGAGTCGCGCTGGCCCCGGCGACCACGAGGAAAGTCGTCGGCCGTGCGCTTCGTGTGTCTCGTGGGGAACAGCCCGCCCGGAGTCGCGAAGTCGACCGCCACCTCGCGTTGCTCGCGGCTCAGGACGCTGATGGAGAACCGTCCCGAGGCCCGAACGGCCGACAGCGTGCGCGAGCCGCGGCCGAGAGCGACGACGACCAGCAGCGGATCGAGCGAGATCGACGTGAACGCGTTGAGCGTCATCCCCTGCGGCTCGCCATCTCACTCGGCCATGACGACCGTCACGCCGGTGGCGAATTCGCCGGCGCAGTCGCGATAGATGCGAGAGGGATGGCAGGTGCGGTGGCCGGAGTCACAGGCGCTGGGCGTACTCAGAAAACTCCCAATCGGTCACCCAGGCCGCGGAACCGCTCGAGCTCCGGTGACTTGATCGTCCGGAACGTCTCGACGAGCTGCGAGCCGAGCGCTTCGACTATCACCGGATCCCGGTCGAGCTCCGCCAACGCCTCTTCGAAGGTCTGCCGGCAGCGCCCGGCCGAGCTGCTCGTCGGCCAGGTCGTAGATCATTCCCGCGACCGGCTCAGGCGGCTCGAGCTCGCGATTGATCCCATCCAAGCCCGCGGCGAGGGCGATCGTGTAGGCGAGGTAGGGGTTGGCGGTGCCGTCGCCGAGACGAAGCTCCAGCCGAGTTGCCTCGCCGCGCTCGTTGGGGACGCGCACCAGCGCCATCCGATGATCGTGGCCCCAGCAGCACCGCGTGGGGACGAGCGCCTCGGGGTTGATGCGCCGGTACGCGTTCACGGTTGGGTTGAACAGCGGCATCATCGCCGGTCCGTGCGCCAGCACGCCGGCGATGAAGTGGCGCACCGGAGCGGCGAGCCCGTGCGGCGACGACCCCGTCCTCCCCGATGTTCGCGCCGGAACCATCGCACAGCGAGATGTGCAGGTGAAACCCCGAGCCCTCGTCGTCATTGAATGGCTTGCCCATGAAGGTGGCGAGCAATCCGTCGCGCGCCGCCATCTCCTTGACCATCGCCTTGTAGCGGAAGGCGCGATCGGCGGAGTCAAGTGCCGTCGAATGGCGAAGGTTGATCTCGAACTGGCTGCGGCCGTATTCGTGCGCGGCTGCGATCGCCCCCAGCTTCAGTGCGACCGCTGCATCGAGCATGCGCGCCAGCACCCCTTTCGGGTCGGCCACGCCGCCCACCGTGTAGACGCCGCTGTCCTGACGGGCGTAGGGGCGGTAACCCCGCGGCGAGGCCGGGTCGGGCTCGCACAGATAGAACTCGAGCTCGGGGCCCACCACCGGGACGAGGCCAAGCGCGTCGAAGCGCGTCAGCACGCGCTTGAGCGCACCGCGCGAGTCGATCGCGTAGGGACTCATGCGTGGCCGGATCCTCCAGGTCCGCGATGCACGCGGCGACGTCTGGCTCCCACGGCAGGGCCACGAGCGTCTCGAGATCGGGACGCGCGAGCACGTCTGGGAAGCCCTGTTCGAAGCCCGCGACGACGTTGTGCGCGAGGTCGACGGTCATGATCGCCGCGACGAAGCCGATGCCCTCGTGCGCGGCGTGCGGGAAGGTGCCGATGGGGATCTCCTTGCCGCGGCAGATCCCGTGGAGGTCGGCGTACTGGAGGCGGACGGCGCGCACGCCGAGCTCGCTCAGTTTGGCCAGCGCGGGGTGAGCGTCAGCCGCCTGAGCGGTGGCGACCTCTTCGTTCATCGGGGACTCCTCTCTCTCACTTCGGCTCTCGCATCAGGCTTGCGATCCGAATGCGAGCGTACCCACGTCGACGATCGCGGCGCCACCGTCGACCGTCAGGGTCGCACCGTTGACGTAGGCCGCGGGCTGGGCCCAGCAGCCAGGCGACGACCTCGGCCACCTCGGACGCGTCTCCGGGGCGCCGCGCTGGGACCTCCCCGACCGCGACCGCGTAGGCGCCGTCTCGGTCAAGGCCCCGCCGCCGCGCCAGCGCGTCCATCTCGCCGTCTGCCATCGCCGTACGGATCCAGCCGGGACAGACGCAGTTGGCGCGCACACCGCGGGGTCCGTAGTCGAGGGCGATGCACTTCGTGAGCATGATCAGCCCGGCCTTCGAGGCGCAGTAGGCGGCCGATTCTGGATCGGCGCGCAGGCCCGCGAGCGAGGAGACCGTCACCAGCGCGCCACGTGCCTGTACAGGTGCGGCAGCGCTGCGCGGCAGGTCAAAAAAGGCGCCAGTCAGATTGGTTTCAAGCACGGCGTTCCAGCGTTCCAGCGTCTGGTCGGCGACTGCGCCGGACGCGCCGGTTCCCGCCGAGATGGCCAGCGCGTCCAGGTGCCCAAAGCGCTCAAGGCACTTGTCCACCGCCCCGCGGGCGCCCTCCGGGTCGGTCACGTCGCCCGCGACGGCGATCCCGCCGACCTCCGCCGCGACGGCCTCGAGCGGCTCGCGTCTGCGGCCCAACACGCAGACGCCGAACCCCTGTGCGGCCATGCGTCTGGCGATTGCCGCCCCGATCCCCGAGCCTCCGCCGGTGATCAAGACGGTTTGAGGCACGGGCGTCAGTCGCGCAGGAACTGCTCGACGAGCGATTCCGGAAAGGACTTGTCGGCGATGTTGTAGGCGAGCGCGGTCATCCGCCAGGAGTCGGAGAGGTAGAAGCGCTCGTAGAGCTCCCCGCGGCCCTCCGAGCTCGGACCCCAGGAAATCCCACGCCAGGCGGAAGAGCCTGATGCGGCGTTCGGCGTCAGCGCCGGCGGCCTGGAAGTAGAGGTCGATCTGCTCGCGCAGCGGCCCCGTCGAGATCGGCCCTCGAGGGCGTCGCCATGAACCCGCCACCACCGATCAGCTGCAGGAACTCGTTGGCGCGCGGAAGCCACTTGGGCATCTCCCCGCGCAATGCGATGAAGGGCCGGTCGTCGGGATACATCACGCCGCCCTCGTCGGGCTCGCCGCCAGCCTCGGCGGCGACGATCGCAGAGCGCGCGAACTCGCTCATCGCCCAGATCTGGCCGAGCTTCTCCTGGATGTGATCGAAGCGCACCACGCCCGTGGTGTTGGCCATCACGTGACCGATGCCCAGCGCGAAGCAGAGCTTCACCCAGGCCCTTGTGAAGGCCTGGTGCATGATGTGCCCACGCCACCCGGTGTCGGTGATCACCTCGCTGTACCCGACCGTGTCCCCGTCGAGGAAGACCCGTTCCTTGGGGACCTCGACGTCGTCGAAGATGACCACGGCGTCCATCTCGTCAAAGCGGGACGAAAGCGGATAGTCGAAGGCGTCGCGCTGCTTGGAGTAGCTGTCTCGGCAGATGAAGCGCAGTCTCGGGCGTCGCGATGGGGACGGCGAACGAGAGGGCGTACCGACCGTCTTGGGGCCTGATGTCGGACCCGGGGTAGATCAATAGACTCGTCGGCGAACGGCGCGAGCGTCGCCAGCATCCGCGCGCCGCGCACGACGATCGCGTCGTCGGTCTCGCTGACCTTGTGCAGGGCCACCTGACCCATGGCCTGTTCGGCCTCGGGCTTGGTGCGGTCGACCTGGGGATTCATCAGAGCGTGGGTGGTGGAGAGGTCGTGGTCGCGCATCAGCGCCTGGTAGGCAACGAGGTTGGCGGCGCCGCGCTCGTTTCCGCGCCGCGCCCACACGTCCGAGCGGCCCGCGAAGCACGCGAAGGTGACGTTGAGGTAATCGGGTGTCCGTCCCATCACACCGCCGGAAAGGGCGGCCACGAGCTCGAACGCGCGGCGCCGGCGCTCCAGGTCCTCCCGCGTGCGCGGGATCAGGTGGGTGACGTTGATGCGCAACGAGGGGTCTTCGGGCGAGGGCGCGAGCATCTCCTCGGCGTGCTCGTGCTGGAGGTCGAAGACGCTTCGCCAGTGAGCGCGCCGCCGCCCGGAGCTCGGGACTGTCGAGCGGATGGGTGATGCGCTCGCCGCGCAGCCAGATCTCACGCCCACCCTGCCCGAGTCCTTCGAGAAACTGCTCGCCGGTTCGCGCGCCGGTCGCGGTTCGCAGTTCGGTCTCGTGCCATCAGCGATCACCTGCCGTTATCGGCTCCGCGGTCTTCCCGGGTGGCATTCTCAGGTGGCGGCAGCGGCCGCCCCTGCGCCTCGAGCCCCTGGCGCTCGGCCTCCACGGCGATCGGGTCGAACCGGAAGTAGGAGCGGGGAGGAAGGATGCCCCACGTGTTGGAGGAGTGGACGTCGTCCGGCCAGTCGCGCGGCTGGTGGTCGGGTCTGAGCTGCTCCATGTCGCAGAACAACTCGACGAAGCACTCCTCCTCCGGGAATCCGCACGTACGCGGAGAGGTTCTGGCCGACGCCGTGGCGCACGGGTCCCCACCCGAGCCAGCGGCCGTGCTGGGCGAGGTGGTCGAGGGCCACGCGCACCTCCCCCCAGTCGGTGAGTTCGAACGCCACATGGTGCAGGTGGGCGTACCCCTTCTCGATCAGAGCCAGGGCGTGGTGGTCGCCGCCGGTGTGCAACCACACCCCCTCGCTGCCGAGGCGGTCGGTGACGCGCATCCCCAGCACGTCGCAGTAGAAGCGAGTCATCTCGGCGAGGTTGCCCGTGAGCGAATTGACGTGGCCGAGTTTGCGCGGATGGAAGGCCTGAAGGGTCGCGGTGGAGCGGGCGATCGCGGGCCACGGTTCGTCCGCGGGCACGAATGGCGACGAGCTCGACCCCGTGACCATCGGGATCAGTCGCGCGGATTGCTCCGTTTTCGCGACGATGCTCCACGCCGCAGCTTCCAGCCGCTCGGCCGCTTCCTCGAGCGAGAGCCCGGGCGCGAGCTCGTAACCCGTGTGGTCGTGGTCCAGGTCGGCGACCGCTGCCGGCTCCCCGGCATCGCTGTCCGCTGGCCGCGCGGCCGCGATCAGCTCGAGCGAATAAGGCTCGTAGGCGCATGCCAGCAAGAGCGCGATCTGGCCGGATCTCCCGCACGGTCAGGCCGAACTGAATCGACCACCGCTACGCCGCCTCCTCGACGTCAACGACGCGAAGGGCCGCGTGGTGAATGCCTCGCGACGAGAGCATCAGCTAAATGGATACAATATCCGGACGGTGCAATCCGGTCAAGCAGAGCCCGCTCCGGAGGGGGCGCCGGGAGGGAGGCTGCGGCGCAATCGCGTCAACCTCCCGACCAGCTCGGAGGGAGCGCGCGCTTGCGCGGCTCGCCGAACTGGCGGACGAACCTGGCGGCGAGCAATTTCTGGCGCGCATGGGCCCGCTGGGCGACTGGATCGTCGACTTCGCCTTCGGCGACGTCCACACCCGGCCGGGGCTCGATGCGCGCGAACGGGAGCTCATCATCGTCGCCATCCTGGCCACGCTCGGATCGAGCGACCCCCAGGTGGCGGCGCACATCCGCGCGCTACGCGCCTTGGGGGTGCCGTGGGAGCAGATCGAGGAGGCGATCCTCCAGATCACGCCGTATGCCGGCATTCCCCGCGCCGTAAACGCGATCAAGGTCCTGCGCTCCGAACAGGAGGTTTCGAAGTGAAGGCAGTGCGGTTCGTCGATCCAGGTGGCGAGAGCCGCATCGGGCGCTGACTGAAGGAGGAGCCATCCGCGACGCCGGCCCGGCGGGAGAGACGAGGATTCGTGCCCACCGATGACGCCTGGGAGATGCTCAGTGCGGCGGCGGGGCCCACCTACGAGCGCTCCGAGGTGAGGCTGCAGCACCCCGTCGTGCCACGGCAGATCCTCGCCATCGGCCTCAACTACCGCTCGCACGCCGAGGAGTCCGAGCTTCAGCGTGCCCTCGGTCCCGGTGGTCTTCGCAAAGCTGCCCTCGGCGCTGATCGGTGACGGCGAGGAGATCGTGGTCCCGCGCGAGGAGACGCGGCCGGACTTCGAGGGCGAGCTCGCCGTCGTGATCGGACGCCGCACATACCGCGCGCAGGGCTCGACGGCCCGCGAGGCCGTCGGCGGCATCTCGGCGATGAACGACGTCTCGGGCCGCCGCGCACAGCTGGAGACCCCGCTGCGGCAGTTCACGCTCGGCAAGAGCTTCGACACCTTCGCGCCGCTCGGGCCGTGCATCGCCCCGCTCGACGGGATCGACCTCGCCGACCTCGACGTGGGCACGACGGTGTCGGGCGAGGTGATGCAGAGCGCCAACACCTCCGACCTCATCTTCTCGGTCGAGGATCTGGTCGCGTACCTCTCGGCGGGCGTCACGCTCGAGCCGGGCGACGTGATCGCCACCGGTACTCCGGGAGGAGTGGGCGACTCGCGCCGGCCGCCGCGCTATCTGCGGGAGGGCGACGTCGTCGAGGTCCACGTTTCAGCGGTGGGCACGCTCACGAACGGCGTCCGGATGGAGAGTTAGCCCGGCCCGTCCGCGGCCTTTTGGTCCGCCTCGGCGTCCGCGAGGATGTCGGTCGAGAGCCGCATGGCCTCCACGAGGTGGCGACGCGTGAGCGACTCTGCGCGCCGGCCGTCGCCGTTCTCGACGGCGGCGAGGATCTGCTCGTGCTCGGCGATGTCGAGCAGCAGCCGCTCCTGGACCTTAAGCTGGCGCTCGTAGATCGCCGCGCCGATCCGCGCCACCCATAGTTGCTCGGAGAAGCGGACCAGAAACTCGTTGCCGCTCGCGGCGACGAGGGCCAGATGGAAGGCGCGGTTGGCGTCGAAGCTGCGCCGCGACGCTCCGTAGCGACCGGCGCTGCTGTGCGACAGCGGAGGCCATCCGCGCGAGTGCTCGCCTATCTCCGAGCTTGGCGGCGAGCCGCGCCGCCCCGGGTTCGATCACGACCCGCGCCTCGTAGGCCGCGCGCATCCCTACACGGTCGATGTCGAGGACCTTGGCCCCGCGGTTGGTCCGCATCTCCACGAGGCCCTCGGCCGCCAGCCTCCGCAGGGCCTCGCGCACCGGCGTGCGCGACACGCCGAGCTCCTCGGCGAGACCCTCCTGGTGCACCCTCGCCCCGCGGGGAAGGGAACCGTCCGCGATCCGCTGCCGGATCGCGGTGTAGACCTGGTCGACGACGCTCGCGATCTCTAGTCGTGTGCCCGGACTGCGCTCGACGCTCACGGGGCCGCTCCGACCCTCTGCTCGGCCTCCTCCTCGGGGATCGCCAGCGCGACGTGCAAGGTCTGCGCGGTCACCGCGGGCTGCACTCCGACCTCTCCGGGAGCGCGTGCCGACTCTGCGACCGTGTTCTCCAAACCGCCCGATCCCTTCGACCTCGACGGCGACAACCGCCCCGGGCTCAACCGGCCGCGAGTTCGCCGGGGTGCCGGTCAGCAGCACGTCGCCGGGCTCGAGCGTGATCAGCCTGGCGATGTCGGCGATCTGATACGCGAAAGAGAACATCAGGTCGCTGCCCGTGTGCCCGCGCTGCACCTCGGCGCCGTCCACGAAGGTGCGCAGCGTGAGGTCCTCCGGGTCGACGTCGCTCGCGTCCACCAGCGCCGGGCCAAGCGGGCAAAAACCGTCCTGGCCCTTGACGCGCAGCATGGAACCGCGGTCCGCGTGGCGGAAGTCGTGGACCCCCCAGTCATTCGCCACCGTGTAGCCGCGGACGTAATCGAGCGCCTCGCCGATGTCCACCCCGCGGCAGCGGCGGCCGATGACGACTGCTACCTCGCCCTCGTAGTTGAGAAAGCGGCAGCCCGCCGGCCGCACCACCGGGGCGAGGTGGGCAGACAGCGAAGTGGTCGGCTTGAGGAAATAGGAGGGAACCTGGGGAAGCTGCGCCATGCGGTACTCCTCGCGCGCGCGATCGGTAGGTGAGGTGCGTGGCGACGATCTTGCCCGGGAGGACCGGCGGCAGCCACCGCTGCACCTCCGCGACCGGGAGCTCGAGCCCACCGGCGCGAACCGTACCGTCGTCCAGTGCGCCCTCCACGGCCGCGACCGTCGTGAACGATGCGTCCGTGCTTCACGGGCGTCTCCCGGCCCCTCTGCGGATAGCGGTGCTCAGCGACGACCTCGACTCCGTCGACGGTGTAGCCAAACGAGAACCGGTACCCCCGCAGCATCTCCCGCGGGGCGATCGCCTTCAGATCCTCGAGGGTGTCGTCGTAGAAGCGGAGCTCGGCACTCCCCTCCCAGATCGGGGTGACCTCCCGGTCGCGTCCGCCGGCGCGAACCAACTCGAACACCGCCGGAACGTGCGCCCGATGCCGCGGGGAAGTGGCGCGTGTTGTGCATCGGTGGGTCGTTGACGCGAGGGCCCGTCTCGCTGAGCTGCTCGAGCGTCACCACCATACGCGCGATCTGCCGATCGTTGGCGGAGCAGGTCGCGCCGAAACGCGCCCCTGGCTCCGACCTGCGGCGTCGCCTTACCGACGGCGAAGACACGCGTGATGTGAATCGACGCCGAGCTTCTTCGGGAACCCCTGGATCCACCCGCGGTACATGGAGAAGTCCTTGTCGACCCAGATATATACGCACCGGCTGACCGGCTCGCCGTTGAAGCGTGCGCCCGACCACGATGAAGAACTCGTGGTACTGCGACTGGATGGGGTCCACGAGCTCGTGGAAATCAGCCGAGCAGGATTGCCAGTCGGCGAAGATGGCGGCGACAGCTCCCGGATCCTCTGCCGGCTCGAGCTCGTCGGGCAGCAACGCCGCGACGGCCTCGGGGTCGGTCCTATACTCGGCGATCAGGAAGTCGCCCGAGTAGTGCCAAGGCGGCGGGGGAACGATGCCCGCCCGCCCGTCAGGAGAGAGCGGGGCGGTGTAGCCGCCGAGACTCACGTTCGTCCGCTTGTGTCGTGCACCAGCAGATGAATATCACCCGCGTCACATAAGAGCGCGATCCAGCTCGCAAAACGGTCCGGCCGCTACCGTGCGGGTTGGTGCGGATCGCGACCTGGAACGTCAACTCGGTCAAGCAACGCCTGCCGCGGCTGCTGCCGTGGCTCGACGAGCGACAGCCCGACGTGGTCTGCCTTCAGGAGACAAAGCTGACAAACGATGCCTTCCTAGAGCTCCTCGGCGACGCGCTCGCGGAGCGGGACTATGCGGTTGCCGTCCACGGTGAGGCGACGTGGAACGGGGTGGCGATCCTGTCCCGCTTGGGCCTCGAGGACGTCGCGAGGGGCATTCCGGGGAGCCGGGCTTCCCAACGCCGGAGGCCCGGGCGGTGGCCGCGACTTGTGGTGGGATCCGCGTGATCTCGGTCTACGTGCCCAACGGGCGAGTGCCGGATTCCGAGCACTATCGGTACAAGCTCGCGTGGCTGGCTTCGTTGCGTGAGATGGTCGCCGCCGGCCCGCAGGCGAGCGTCGTCTGTGGCGACATGAACATCGCACCAACCGACGAGGACGTCTTCAATCCCGATGCCTATGTCGGCCAGACCCACGTCACGCCTCCGGAGCGCGCTGCCCTCGCCGAGCTCGAGAAGCTCGGGCTTCACGACGTCGTTCGCGATCGCTGG